>NZ_JAVTIX010000001.1:0-1231477 GCF_031843705.1 Rhizobium sp. WCS2018Hpa-16 | reverse complement strand
GCGGGTGTAGCTCAGTTGGTTAGAGTGCCGGCCTGTCACGCCGGAGGTCGCGGGTTCGAGCCCCGTCACTCGCGCCATTCCTTCCTCGAAGTCTACGGATCTGAAAGATCCTTAAAATGCGCGGGTGTAGCTCAGTTGGTTAGAGTGCCGGCCTGTCACGCCGGAGGTCGCGGGTTCGAGCCCCGTCACTCGCGCCATTTTATTCTCCTCCAGATCAATCGTCAGACTTCGCAACGTGCCCACGGGTATTTTTGCCTTTTGTCAGCTCCGTCGAAAAGCTTCAACTATGTCGCTTTTTGCTTCGCTCCATTCGCTGACTGCATCCTTTTGTCACATTGCATTTCCCAGCAAATTTCTTGTCAATCACGCTCAAGTCTCCATGGAATTTTTCGCCATTTTTTTGTTCCATTGTGGACAAAAATTTGCGACGATTGGGTATGGTGCGCAAAACGAATATTGTCTAATCGATTGAAGCGGTTAGCGGTATCTTTAGGGTTTTGTGTGCATATAATGGGGCAAGAGAATTTGGTGTCCAAGTCACGATTGGCTTGAAATGGCACTTAATCTCTTGCAGAGAGAGCGTGGCTGCGATAACCACAGCGGCGTTGCAACATATTTCGGCCCTATGGATTCCACTGACCATAACGGCATGCTCGACGCTCGGTCGGGCAAGGAAGAGACAATGACTGAACTCCTCAGTTCCTACATTCCGATCGCAATCTTCATTGGTATCGCGCTTGTCATCGGTTTGGCGCTGCTGATTGCGCCTTTCGCTGTTGCCTACAAGAACCCCGATCCGGAAAAGCTATCCGCTTTCGAGTGCGGCTTTAATGCGTTTGATGATGCGCGCATGAAGTTCGATATTCGGTTCTATCTGGTGTCGATCCTGTTTATCATCTTCGACCTTGAAGTCGCTTTCCTGTTCCCGTGGGCAGTGTCCTTCGGTGAAATCGGTTGGTTCGGTTTCTGGTCCATGATGGTATTCCTGGGTGTTCTCACCATCGGCTTTATTTATGAATGGAAGAAGGGGGCACTGGAATGGGCGTAGTTCAAAACGACACGCTTGTCGCACCAAAGCCCAAGGGCATTATCGACCCCGCCACAGGCAAGCCTGTTGGCAGTGATGATGGCTACTTTACTGAAATCAACGACGAGCTTGCCGACAAGGGCTTTCTCGTTACGTCCACGGACGAACTCATCACTTGGGCCCGTACCGGCTCCTTGATGTGGATGCAGTTCGGTCTGGCATGCTGTGCTGTCGAAGGTCTCATGCAGGCTTCCGGTCCACGTTATGACATGGAGCGCTTTGGTGTTGCTCCACGCGCTTCGCCGCGCCAGTCTGACGTCATGATCGTAGCCGGCACGCTGACCAACAAGATGGCACCTGCGCTCCGCAAGGTCTATGACCAGATGCCTGAGCCTCGTTACGTCATTTCTATGGGCTCCTGCGCAAATGGCGGCGGCTATTACCACTACTCCTACTCCGTAGTGCGTGGCTGTGACCGCGTGGTGCCGGTCGATATTTACGTGCCGGGCTGTCCCCCCACGGCAGAAGCACTGCTTTACGGCGTGCTGCTGCTGCAAAAGAAGATCCGGCGTACCGGTACGATCGAGCGTTAAGGGCAGAGGACAGAGAAGCAATGAGCGAAGCTCTTAACGATCTTGCCGCCTACATCAATGAAGCGCGCGGTTCCCTGCTGGAATCGTCGGCCATTGCCTATGGCGAACTGACGTTGAACACGACGCCGGAGAGCATCATCGCGCTCCTGACATTCCTGCGCGATGACGTGCAGTGCGGTTTTGTGAACATCATCGATATCTGTGGCGTTGACTGGCCGACACGCGAGAAGCGTTTCGACGTTGTCTATCATCTGCTATCGCCGCGCCAGAACTTGCGTGTTCGCGTCAAGCTCCAGGTCGCCGAGGACGAAGCCGTTCCATCGGCCACGTCAGTCTTTATTGGTGCGGAGTGGTTTGAGCGCGAAGCTTGGGACATGTATGGCATTCCGTTTGAAGGCCATTCGGACCTGCGCCGCATTCTGACCGATTACGGCTTTGAAGGTCACCCGCTGCGCAAGGATTTTCCGCTCACGGGCTTCGTGGAAGTGCGCTATGACGATGTTCTGAAGCGCGTTCTTTACGAGCCAGTCGAACTTAAGCAGGAATTCCGCAATTTCGACTTTCTCTCCCCTTGGGAAGGAACAGATTATGTTCTTCCGGGCGATGAAAAGGCAAAGCCATGACAGAGCATAACGTCCGCAATTTTACGATCAACTTCGGCCCGGAACATCCGTCTGCGCACGGCGTTTTGCGTCTCGTTCTTGAACTCGACGGCGAAGTCGTCGAGCGCGTTGATCCGCATATTGGCCTGTTGCACCGTGGCACGGAAAAGCTGATCGAAAGCAAGACCTATCTTCAGGCCCTGCCTTATTTCGACCGGCTTGATTACGTCGCGCCGATGAACCAGGAGCATGCTTTCGCGCTCGCCGTCGAGAAGCTGCTTGGTCTTGAAATCCCGATGCGCGGCCAGTTGATCCGCGTTCTTTTCTCGGAGATCGGCCGTATTCTTTCGCACATCATGAACGTCACGACCCAGGCCATGGACGTTGGCGCCATGACGCCGCCGGTCTGGGGTTTCGAAGAGCGCGAAAAGCTCATGGTATTTTACGAGCGGGCTTCCGGCGCACGTCTCCATGCTGCCTATTTCCGTCCGGGTGGCGTTCACCAGGACCTGCCGCCGGAGCTTGTTGATGATATCGGCAAGTGGTGCGATCCCTTCATCACGTTCCTTGACAATGTCGAGGGTCTGTTGACCGAGAACCGCATCTACAAGCAGCGTAACGTCGATATTGGCGTCGTGTCGCTCGAAGATGCGTTTGCATGGGGCTTTACAGGCGTCATGGTTCGCGGCTCAGGCGCTGCATGGGATTTGCGTCGCGCGCAGCCTTACGAGTGCTATTCAGATCTCGAATTCGACATTCCTGTGGGCAAGAACGGCGATTGCTACGACCGTTATTTGATCCGCATGCAGGAAATGCGCGAATCGATCAAGATCATGAAGCAGTGCGTCGAGCTTTTGCAGGGCAAGCACCGCGTGGGCGCCGTGTCATCGCTGGATGGCAAGGTTGTTCCGCCAAAGCGTGGCGAGATGAAGCGTTCGATGGAAGCGCTCATCCACCATTTCAAACTCTACACTGAAGGCTATCACGTTCCCGCTGGCGAAGTGTATGCAGCGGTCGAAGCGCCCAAGGGCGAGTTCGGCGTGTATGTGGTGGCCGATGGTTCCAACAAGCCTTATCGCTGCAAGATCCGCGCTCCGGGGTTTGCACATCTGGCAGCCATGGATTACCTTTGCAAAGGCCATCAGCTTGCCGACGTGACAGCTGTTCTCGGCTCTCTGGACATCGTGTTCGGGGAGGTTGACCGCTGATGAGATTGCCGCTGGCCATATCGGCTTTTGTTGCCGCGACGGCACCCGTATTCGCCCAGACGGCGGATGTGGGTGTTTCTTCGCAGGCAGGCGGCGGTTCATCTTCTGTCAAGCAACTTCTGTCACAGGGATACGAGATCAAATCGTCTCTTCCCAATGGCGGAAAATTCATTGTGTTCATGCAAAAAGACAAAACGGCCTATGCCTGCGAATTCGTCACGGTGACGAGATCGCGGTGCGAGTCGTTAAACTGATGGGGCGTGAGGTAGTATGTCCGTTCGTCGACTAGCCGAAGACCAGTTCCAGCCCGCCGGGTTCGCGTTTAACGCGGACAATATCGCGTGGGCGGAAAAAACGATCCAGAAGTATCCTCAGGGACGCCAGCAGTCAGCGGTCATTCCGTTGCTGATGCGCGCTCAGGAGCAGGATGGCTGGGTCACCCGCGCCTGCATCGAGAAGATCGCCGACATGTTGGATATGGCTTATATCCGCGTGCTTGAGGTTGCGACTTTCTATACGCAGTTCCAGCTGAAACCAGTTGGTACCCGTGCGCATATTCAGGTCTGCGGCACAACGCCCTGCATGCTGCGCGGCTCTGAAGCGCTGATGGATGTCTGTCGCCACAAAATCCACCATGATCCGCTCACGCCCAATGAAAGCGGTACGCTTTCGTGGGAAGAAGTGGAATGTCAGGGTGCCTGCGTCAACGCGCCTATGGTCATCATCTTCAAGGATGCCTATGAGGACCTGACGCCGGAGCGGCTGGAAGAAATTATTGATACATTCGAGGCAGGCAAGGGCGATACCGTCAAGCCAGGTCCGCAGATCGACCGCCATCTGTCCGCTCCGATCGGTGGTCTCACCACCTTGACGGAAGAGACAAAGCCGGATCGTTCTAACCTCGACAAGCCAGCGGAATCGCCAGCTGCTGACGCCGCAGCGCCAACGCCGCCTTCCAATGCTGCAAAGCCGAAAACCGACGCGCCGGAGACTGATCCGAAGCTCAAGACACCCGTAACGGACCCGAAGGCAGCAGAGGCGAACGTCAAGGCTGTCGAGAAGGAAAACTCCGGCAAGAAGCCGCAGTGAGAGGTCAAGCATGTTAAAAGATCAGGATCGCATCTTTACCAATCTCTACGGCCTCAAGGACACCTCTCTGAAAGGCGTTCTTGCGCGCGGACATTGGGATGGCACCAAGCAGATCATCGAAAAGGGTCGTGACTGGATCATCAACGAAATGAAGGCGTCCGGCCTTCGTGGTCGTGGTGGTGCGGGCTTCCCGACGGGCCTGAAATGGTCCTTCATGCCGAAGGAGAGCGACGGCCGTCCTCACTATCTGGTCGTCAATGCCGACGAATCCGAACCAGGCACCTGTAAGGACCGCGAAATTCTGCGTCACGATCCGCATACGCTGATCGAAGGCTGCGTGATTGCCGGTTTCGCCATGAGTGCGCATACGGCTTATATTTATGTTCGCGGTGAATATATGCGCGAACGCGAAGTGCTTCAGGCGGCAATCGACGAGTGCTATGACGCTGGCCTTCTGGGCAAAAACAACAAGAACGGCTGGGATTTTGATATCTACGTTCACCACGGCGCGGGTGCCTATATCTGTGGCGAGGAAACGGCGCTTCTCGAAAGCCTGGAAGGCAAGAAGGGCCAGCCGCGCCTCAAGCCTCCATTCCCGGCCAATATGGGTCTCTATGGCTGCCCAACGACGGTCAACAATGTCGAGTCCATCGCCGTTGCCCCGACTATTTTACGTCGTGGCGCGTCCTGGTTCTCCTCGATTGGCCGCCCAAACAATGTCGGCACGAAACTATTCATGGTTTCAGGCCATGTCGAGCGTCCTTGCACCTTCGAAGATGCTTTGGGCGTTTCGTTCAAGGAACTGATCGAGCGTCACTGTGGTGGCATTCGTGGCGGATGGGATAATCTTCTAGGCGTCATTCCAGGCGGCGCATCGTGCCCCATCGTTCGCGGTGAGGACATGAAGGATGCCATCATGGATTTTGATGGCATGCGCGAAGTGAAGTCGTCCTTCGGCACCGGTGGCATGATTGTCATGGACAAGTCCACCGACGTCATCAAGGCGATCGCCCGCATCGCTGCGTTCTTCAAGCATGAGAGCTGTGGCCAGTGCACCCCTTGCCGTGAAGGCACGGGTTGGATGTGGCGCGTGCTGGAACGCATGGTCAAGGGCAACGCGCAGAAGCGTGAAATCGACATGCTGTTTGAAGTGACCAAGCAGATCGAGGGCCACACCATCTGTGCGCTGGGCGATGCTGCTGCATGGCCGGTTCAGGCATTGATTCGCAATTTCCGTCCGGAAATCGAAAAGCGGATCGATGAATATACCTACAGGGCCATGGATGACGGCGCTGTGCTTGAGGCTGCCGAGTAACACCGGCCAAAGTAACGCCCGAAGGGTGTTGCGAGAGGCGGGGATCGGGTGTACCGGTCCCTTATATCGTTAAAGCGTCTTGCGGATTTTGAGTCTGCTCGATGTCATCAGGATTTGTTGCGGAACGCATGAGACGGTGCGGGACGGACAGGCAACAGGACGTAAGTAGGACCATGACAAAGCTCAAGGTTGACGGTAAAGAGATCGAAGTCCCAGATCATTTCACGCTGTTGCAGGCGTGTGAGGAGGCTGGTGCCGAAGTTCCTCGCTTTTGTTTCCACGAGCGTTTGTCGGTCGCGGGCAATTGCCGCATGTGTCTCATCGAGGTGAAGGGCGGGCCGCCAAAGCCTGCGGCATCTTGCGCTATGGGCGTGCGCGATATTCGCGGCGGCCCCAATGGCGAACTGCCAGAAGTTTTCACCAACACGCCTATGGTCAAGAAGGCCCGCGAAGGCGTGATGGAATTTCTTCTCATCAACCATCCGCTCGATTGTCCCATCTGCGACCAGGGCGGCGAATGCGACCTTCAGGACCAGGCCATGGCCTTCGGTATTCCTGGCTCGCGTTACTCTGAGAACAAGCGGGCTGTTGAGGACAAGTACATCGGGCCGCTCGTCAAGACGGTTATGAACCGCTGCATTCACTGCACGCGCTGCGTTCGTTTCACCACGGAAGTTGCCGGCATTTCCGAACTGGGCCTGATTGGTCGCGGTGAGGATGCTGAAATCACGACGTATCTTGAGCAGGCGATGACGTCTGAATTGCAGGGTAACGTTGTCGATCTTTGCCCGGTTGGCGCGCTGACATCGAAGCCATTCGCCTTCACCGCCCGTCCATGGGAACTCGGCAAGACCGAAACCATCGACGTGATGGATGCCCTTGGTTCTGCGATCCGCGTGGATACACGTGGCCGCGAAGTCATGCGCGTCATGCCGCGTGTCAACGAGGCGATCAACGAAGAGTGGATTTCCGACAAGAGCCGCTTCATCTGGGATGGCTTGAAAACGCAGCGTCTCGACAAACCTTATGTCCGCAAGGATGGCCGCTTGCAGCCAGCCACGTGGGGCGAGGCGTTTGGTGCGATCAAGGCCGCTATGTCTGCGACATCGGGCGAAAAGATCGGGGCAATCGCTGGCGATCTTTCCACAGCCGAAGAAATGTTCGCGCTGAAGTCGCTGCTGGCGTCTCTCGGCTCAACAAATGTCGATTGCCGTCAGGATGGCGCAGCACTTGATCCATCTCTGGGTCGTGCGAGCTACCTGTTCAACGCCACAATCGAAGGCATCGAAAATGCCGACGCTCTTCTCATCATCGGCTCGAACCCACGTTTCGAGGGTGCCGTTCTCAATGCACGCATCCGCAAGCGCTGGCGTCGCGGCGGTTTCCCGATTGGTGTGATCGGCGAAGCTGGTGAATTGCGTTATGATTACGAATATCTCGGTTCTGGAACGGACACCTTGTCCGATCTGGTCAATGGTGGACATAGCTTCATCGAAAAGCTGAAGGCCGCGAAGAACCCGCTCATCATTGTAGGGCAGGGTGCCTTGTCACGCGAAGATGGCGCAGCTGTTCTGAGCGCTGCAGCAAAGCTCGCCGTTTCCGTAGGCGCTGTATCTGCTGAGTGGAATGGCTTCTCTGTTCTCCACACGGCTGCTGCTCGCGTAGGGGGTCTGGATATTGGCTTCGTTCCGCCAGACAAGTCTGCCAACGCAGCTTCCATCGTTGCATCCGCAGAGGTTCTTTTCCTTCTTGGTGCCGATGAGATCGATCTTTCTGCCAAGGCTGCAAAGCTGACCGTCTACATCGGATCGCATGGTGACGCTGGCGCAATGGCTGCAGATGTTATTCTGCCAGGTGCTGCCTATACCGAGAAATCCGGTATCTGGGTCAACACCGAAGGTCGCGTCCAGATGGGCAATCGCGCCGGTTTTGCACCTGGTGAAGCCCGTGAAGACTGGGCGATCCTGCGTGCGCTTTCCGATGTTCTCGGCAAGAAGCTGCCATTCGATTCGCTTTCGGCACTGCGCGCTCAGCTCTACATTGCGCATCCGCATCTTGCTGATGCTGACGAGATTGCTGTCGCTGATGGCGCTGATCTCGAGGCGCTGGCGGCAAAGGCTGGAACTTTGTCCAAGGCGGGCTTTGCTTCGGCGGTTAAGGACTTTTATTTGACGAACCCGATTGCGAGAGCGTCTGCTGTCATGGCCGAGTGTTCCGCATTGGCCCGCAACAACTTCAAGGCTGCGGCAGAGTAAGGGTAGGGGATTATGGACTCGTTTTTCTGGAGCTACGTCTGGCCAGCGCTGATTATTGTCGGCCAGTCTCTGCTGCTTCTCGTTTTGCTGCTGGTGTCGATCGCCTTCCTTCTTCTGGCAGACCGTAAGATCTGGGCTGCCGTGCAGTTGCGCCGTGGTCCCAACGTCGTTGGTCCCTTCGGTCTCTTCCAGTCGTTTGCCGACCTTTTGAAGTTCATTTTGAAAGAGCCGGTCATCCCATCGGGTGCCAACAAGGCAGTTTTCCTGCTGGCCCCGCTGGTTGCCGTGACGCTGGCGCTGGCAACTTACGCCGTTATTCCGTTTGCGGATGGTTGGGTGATTGCCAATATCAATGTCGGCATTCTCTACATCTTCGCGATCTCTTCGCTTGAAGTCTACGGCATCATCATGGGTGGCTGGGCGTCGAACTCGAAATATCCTTTCCTCGGCGCGCTTCGTTCTGCCGCGCAGATGGTGTCCTACGAAGTCTCCATCGGCCTCGTTATCGTCACTGTTCTGCTCTGCGTTGGTTCGTTGAACCTGACAGATATCGTCAATGCTCAGCACACAGGCATCGGCACATCTCTTGGCCTGCCATCATCCTTCCTGGACTGGCACTGGTTACCATTGTTTCCGATGTTCATCATCTTCTTTATCTCGTCCCTGGCGGAAACCAACCGTCCACCGTTCGATTTGCCAGAAGCTGAATCGGAACTTGTCGCGGGTCACATGGTGGAGTATGGCTCCACTCCGTACATGATGTTCATGCTGGGCGAATATGCTGCCATCGTTCTGATGTGCTGCCTGACGACCATCCTTTTCCTTGGTGGCTGGCTCCCGATCGTTGATGTGTGGTTCCTGAACTGGGTACCGGGTATCATCTGGTTCATCCTCAAGGGCGGCATGGTCTTCTTCATGTTCGGCTTGGTGAAGGCGTTTGTCCCACGTTACCGCTATGACCAGTTGATGCGTCTTGGTTGGAAGGTCTTCCTGCCTCTGTCACTCGCCATGGTTATTATTGTTGCATTCGTACTCAAGCTGACGGCGGGGGCATAAGATGTCCGCAGTCCTCGCTTGCAGATTTGGAGGTTGAGATGGCCAGTCTTTCACAAGCCGTCAATTCGCTGTTCCTCAAGGAATTCGTAGGCGCGTTCTTCTTGACGATGCGCCACTTCTTCAAACAGAAGGCAACGGTGAACTATCCATTCGAAAAAGGCCCGGTCAGCCCGCGCTTTCGCGGTGAGCATGCACTTCGTCGTTATCCCAATGGCGAAGAACGCTGCATCGCTTGCAAGCTGTGCGAAGCCATCTGTCCTGCCCAGGCGATAACCATCGAAGCAGGCCCGCGCCGCAACGATGGCACTCGCCGCACGGTTCGTTATGATATCGACATGGTAAAGTGCATTTATTGCGGCTTCTGCCAGGAAGCCTGCCCGGTCGATGCGATCGTGGAAGGGCCAAATTTCGAATTCGCAACCGAGACCCGCGAGGAGCTTTATTTCGACAAACAGCGGCTTCTCGATAATGGCGACCGTTGGGAACGCGAAATCGCTCGCAACCTTGCTCTGGATGCGCCTTACCGTTAAGGCACATCCTTGTTTCGAAGCGCTGCTTTGAAGTGGGTAAAACAGTCACTGCCTGTCGGTTTTCGCTGACGGGAATAAAACGGGCATACGGCTTTTCGGCCGTGTTTGTCCGGTGAGGACAAAAAGGCACCAACATGGGTCTGCACGCTGTATTCTTTTACATATTCGCCTTCGTCGCAGTTGCGTCCGCGTTTATGGTCATCGCTTCGAAGAACCCCGTTCATTCGGTGTTGTTCCTCATCCTGACATTCTTCAACGCGGCGGCGCTTTTCCTGCTGACGGGTGCAGAGTTCCTGGCCATGATCCTGCTGGTCGTTTATGTCGGCGCTGTGGCGGTGCTGTTCCTCTTCGTCGTCATGATGCTGGATGTAGACTTTGCAGAACTTCGCTCTGGCGTTCTTCAATACGCTCCGATCGGTGCGCTGGTCGGCATCATTCTGGCGGCCGAGCTGATCATCGTCGTTGGCGGCAGCGTGCTTAACCCGCAGGCAGCGAAATCCATCACCATGCCGATTCCCAACCCGGCAGAGCGCGCCAATACGGCAGCGCTGGGTGATGTGCTCTACACCAACTACGTTTACTTCTTCCAGCTGGCCGGTCTGGTGCTGCTGGTTGCGATGATCGGCGCAATCGTGCTGACACTTCGCCACCGCACAGATATCAAGCGGCAGGATATTGCCACCCAGGTCGGTCGCGATCCCAAGACCGCTGTCACGACAGTCAAGGTCAAGCCGGGTCAGGGCATCTAAGGCGCGAACGGATCCAAGGAAAACATATTATGGAAATCGGTCTTTCCCATTACCTCACGGTCAGCGCGATCCTCTTCACGATCGGCATCTTCGGTATCTTTTTGAACCGTAAGAATGTCATCGTTATCCTGATGTCGATCGAACTGATCTTGCTTGCGGTCAACCTCAACATGGTCGCGTTCTCGTCCTTCCTGAACGATATTGTTGGCCAGGTTTTTGCGCTGTTCATTCTGACTGTTGCTGCTGCGGAAGCGGCCATCGGTCTTGCAATACTCGTTGTCTTCTATCGCAACCGCGGTTCCATTGCCGTGGAAGACGTCAATATGATGAAGGGCTGATAAGGCTATGATCTACAAAGCTATCGTCTTTCTTCCGCTGATTGGCTTCCTGATCGCTGGCCTTTTTGGCCGCTCCATCGGCGCCAAGGCTTCGGAATATGTCACCACCGGCCTGATGATCGTCGTCGCGATCTTGTCGTGGATCGTCTTCTTCGATGTCGCGCTTCTGAGCCATGAAGCTGGGGAAGTCATCAAGGTGACTGTCTTGCGCTGGATCCAGTCCGGTGGCGTTGATGTCGAATGGGCGTTCCGCATCGATACCTTGACGGCTGTGATGTTCGTGGTCGTCAACACCGTGTCGACCCTGGTTCACCTGTACTCCATCGGGTACATGCACCATGATCCGCATCGTCCGCGCTTCTTTGCCTATCTGTCTCTCTTCACCTTCGCCATGCTCATGCTGGTTACATCTGACAATCTGTTGCAGATGTTCTTCGGCTGGGAAGGTGTTGGCCTGGCGTCCTACCTGCTGATTGGTTTCTGGTTCAAGAAGCCGTCTGCTTCGGCTGCTGCCATGAAAGCCTTCATCGTCAACCGAGTGGGTGACTTTGGCTTTATTCTTGGAATTTCCGGTCTGTTCGTGCTGTTCGGTTCGGTGAACTTCGAAACGATCTTCGCCGCTGCGGGCACCTACCTGCCTGCCGATGGCGCGGCGTCCACCGATGTTGTCATCAACCTGTTTGGCATGCAGCTGGACAAGGCCAACGCGCTGACAGGCGTTTGCCTTCTGCTCTTTATGGGCTCGATGGGTAAGTCTGCACAGTTTTTGCTGCACACATGGTTGCCCGATGCGATGGAAGGCCCGACACCTGTGTCTGCGCTTATTCACGCTGCCACCATGGTGACCGCCGGTGTGTTCCTTGTCGCACGCATGTCTCCGATCTTCGAACTTTCGCCAGATGCGTTGACTGTCGTCACGCTTATCGGCGCGATCACTGCCTTCTTTGCGGCGACCGTCGGCCTGGTTCAGAACGATATCAAGCGCGTCATCGCCTATTCGACCTGTTCGCAGCTCGGTTACATGTTTGTTGCGCTCGGCGTTGGTGCCTATGGTGCGGCGGTGTTCCATCTCTTCACGCACGCCTTCTTCAAGGCTCTGCTGTTCCTTTGCGCCGGTTCTGTGATTCATGCCGTGGATGGGGAGCAGGACATGCGTCACATGGGCGGTCTGCGCAAGCACATCCCCATCACGTTCTGGACGATGACGATCGGTACACTGGCGCTCACTGGCGTTGGTATTCCGGGCACCATGTTCGGTTTCGCAGGCTTCTTCTCCAAGGACGTTATCATCGAATCCGCCTATGCATCGCACAATGCGGTCGCAGGCTTCGCCTTCACGCTTCTGGTTATCGCCGCGCTGTTTACCAGCTTCTATTCCTGGCGCCTGGCATTCATGACGTTCTTCGGCAAGCCGCGCGCATCTGCTGATGTGATGCACCATGTCCATGAATCGCCGATGGTCATGCTGATTCCGCTGTTCATTCTGACTGTTGGTGCAATTTTTGCGGGCGTCGCGTTCGAAGGCCACTTCTTCGGCCATGGATATGCAGAATTCTGGAAGGGCGCCCTGTTTACGCTTCCGTCCAATGAGATTCTGGAGGAGTTCCACCACGTGCCTTTGTGGGTCAAGTGGAGCCCGTTCTTCGCGATGGCACTTGGTTTCGTGACGGCCTGGTACATGTATATCAAGTCGCCTGAGACGCCGAAGCGTCTGGCAAAGACCCACCATGGCCTTTACCAGTTCCTGCTCAATAAGTGGTACTTTGACGAACTTTATGATTTCCTCTTTGTTCGTTCCGCGAAAGCGCTCGGTCGCTTCCTATGGAAAAAGGGCGATGTTGCTGTCATCGACCACTACGGACCCAACGGTATTGCCGCGCGCGTGGCTGATGTGACCAACCGCGTCGTTCGTCTGCAATCCGGTTACCTCTATCATTATGCCTTCGCGATGCTGATCGGCATTGCCGGGCTTGTCACCTGGATGATGCTCGGGAGTGCCCTCTGATGACCGATTGGCCTATTCTTTCAACGGTCACCTTTCTGCCGCTCGTCGGCGTGGTGCTCTTGCTTCTGACGAACGCGAATGGCCCATTTGGTCGCCGTAACGTTCTCAACGTATCGCTGCTGACGACCGTCTTTACCTTCGTCGTCTCCCTTTTCATCTGGATCGGCTTTGACAATTCGAACGCTGGCTTCCAGATGATCGAGAAGCATGCCTGGTTCGGTGATCTCGCTGCCTATCATCTGGGCGTCGATGGCATCTCGATGCTGTTTGTGATCCTGACCACATTCCTGATGCCCTTCTGCATTCTTGCCAGCTGGAATTCGATCGAGAAGCGTATCAAGGAATACATGATCGCCTTCCTTCTTCTGGAAGTCGTGATGATCGGCGTCTTTGTCGCGCTGGATACGGTTCTGTTTTACGTCTTCTTTGAAGCGACGCTGATACCGATGTTCATCATCATCGGCGTCTGGGGCGGCAAGGATCGCGTCTACGCATCCTATAAGTTCTTCCTCTACACGCTTCTCGGCTCGGTTCTGACAATGCTCGCGATCATGGCGATGTACTGGCAGGCTGGCACCACGGATATGACGTTGCTGCTGAAGCACGGCTTTCCGGCTGGCATGCAGACGTGGCTCTGGCTGGCCTGTTTCGCAGCATTTGCGGTGAAGATGCCAATGTGGCCTGTCCACACCTGGCTTCCGGATGCCCACGTTCAGGCGCCGACCGCTGGTTCCGTCATTCTGGCGGGTGTCATGTTGAAGCTTGGCGGTTATGGTTTCATCCGCTTCTCGCTGTCCATGTTCCCGATTGCATCGGATTACTTCGCGCCTTTCGTCTTCACGCTGTCGGTTATCGCCATCATCTACACCTCGCTGGTTGCGATGATGCAGGACGACATCAAGAAGCTGATTGCCTATTCGTCCGTTGCGCATATGGGCTATGTGACGATGGGTATCTTTGCGGCCAATGTTCAGGGCGTGCAGGGTGCAATCTTCCAGATGCTTTCGCACGGCATCGTCTCCGGCGCGTTGTTCCTTTGCGTTGGCGTGGTCTATGACCGGCTCCATACACGCGAGATTTCCGCTTACGGCGGTCTCGTCAACAACATGCCGAAATATGCCGTTGCCTTCATGGTCTTCACGATGGCCAATGTCGGTCTGCCTGGCACATCCGGCTTCGTCGGTGAATTCCTGACGATCATTGGCGTATTCCGCGCCAATACCTGGGTTGCACTCTTTGCTGCGACCGGTGTTATCCTCTCTGCGTCCTATGCGCTGTGGCTCTACCGCCGCGTCATCTTCGGTGCGCTGGAGAAGGAAAGCCTGAAGGCGATGCTCGACCTTTCTACCCGCGAAAAGCTTATGCTGTATCCGCTGGTGGCGCTGACGATCTTCTTCGGCGTCTATCCGGCACCGGTTTTCGATGCTACGGCAGCGTCGGTGGACCTTTTGATCAATAATTATACGGCCGCATTGCAGGCAGCGCAGAATGTTGCGCTTTCTCTGAACTGACGACAGGACCCGTAGGACATGACCGCTGAAATTCTTTTTGCCAGTCTGCGCATCGCGACGCCCGAGCTGATCCTTGCGGTCGGCGCTCTGGTGCTGCTCATGATTGGGGTCTTCTCCGGGGACAAGTCGACCAACACAGTTACGGGTCTTGCCGTAGCACTTCTGGTCGTCGTTGGTCTGTGGATCATCTTTGCACCTGCCAATGGCGAAGCCTTTGGCGGTGTTTACGTGGCCGATGCCTTCGGCAATTTCATGAAGATCCTGGCACTGATCGGTGCCATTGTCGCCATGATCCTGTCTGTCGGCCATAGCCGGGTCGAGCCTATCGGGCGCTTCGAATTCCCGGTGTTGCTGGTTCTTGCAACACTCGGCATTCTCCTGATGATCTCTGCCAACAATCTGATCTCGCTCTACATGGCGCTGGAATTGCAGTCGCTCGCGCTCTACGTCATCTGCGCCATCAACCGCGAAAGCCTGCGCTCCACAGAAGCCGGTCTGAAGTACTTCGTCCTCGGTGCACTGTCTTCCGGTATGTTGCTCTACGGCATGTCGCTGGTCTATGGCTTCACCGGCAACACAGGCTTCAACGAAATCGCAGCAGTTCTCTCGTCTGAGACACGCTCGCTCGGTCTCGTCTTCGGTTTGGTGTTCGTTCTTGCTGGTCTTGCATTCAAGATTTCTGCGGTTCCATTCCACATGTGGACGCCCGATGTTTATGAGGGTGCACCAACGACGGTTACAGCCTTCCTGGCTGCTGCGCCAAAGGTCGGCGCCATGGCTATCCTGGTCCGTATCGTGATTGATGCGTTCCAGCCTGTCTTTGCGGATTGGCAGCAGATCGTCGTTTTCATCTCCATCGCGTCTATGCTGCTTGGTGCCTTCGCGGCTATTGGCCAGCGCAACATCAAGCGTCTGATGGCATATTCTTCCATCAGCCATATGGGCTATGCGCTTGTTGGCCTAGCGGCCGGCAGTGAAGCTGGCGTTGCTGGCGTGCTGCTGTACATGGCGGTTTACATGGGCATGACGCTTGGTACCTTCGCCTGCATTCTCGCCATGCGCCGCAAGGACATTGGCAACGTTGAAGACATCAATGATCTTGCGGGACTGGCGTCGTCCAACCCGATCATGGCGCTGGTCATGACCATCATGATGTTCTCGCTCGCTGGCATTCCGCCGCTGGCCGGCTTCTTCGGAAAATACTATGTGTTCCTGGCAGCCATCGAAGCACATCTTTATCCGCTGGCCGTCATCGGTGTTATCGCTTCGGTTGTCGGTGCCTATTACTATCTGCGCATTGTCAAGGTCATGTGGTTCGATGAAGCCAAGGGTGGCTTTGAAAAGGCGGCGATGGAACTGCGTGTCGTTTACGCACTATCTGGCCTCTTTGTGCTCGGCTTTATTCTCTTCGGCGGTATGCTGGGCAACGCGGTAACCGTTGCAGCAAAGACGTTCTTTTGAGCGACACACGCATGAAAGCGGGCCGGATGTCACTGGATGACTTCCGGCACGAGGCGGTGGCGGAAACGTCATCGACCAATATTGAGTGTTTTGCCCGGGCAAGGGCAGGTGATGGCGGCAATCTCTGGGTTACCGCCATCCGTCAGACCGGCGGGCGGGGCCGCCGCGGCAGGCCATGGGTGTCTGAGCCCGGCAATCTCTACGCCTCTCTTCTTCTCATCGATGCTGCTCCCATGAAGCATATTGGCTCTCTGCCGCTGGCCTTTGCGCTGGCGGTTTATCGTGCTGTGGCCTCGGTACTACCAGTTGGTTCAGCGCCACTCGAGATTAAATGGCCGAATGATATTCTGATCGGACGCAGGAAGACCTGCGGCATTTTGATGGAAGCGGAGACACTGCCTGATGGGCGTTCAGCGCTCGTCATCGGCATCGGCATCAATATTGCCCATATGCCCACTGATCCGGCTTACCCCGTAACGCGCCTTGGTGAACACGGCGCGACCTGTGGTCCAGACGAGCTTTTTGCGCATCTCTTTAGGGAGGCGGCGCATATGTTGCAGATGTGGAACCGCGGGCAGGGCGTGGCAGATGTTATGCGCCTGTGGCGTGCGGCGGCCTGTGGCATCGGTGAACCGATCACCGTTAATTTGCCGGATCGTTCTATCCACGGGCGTTTTGCCGGAATTGATGATAAGGGTTTTCTGCTGCTGGATGAAGATGGCGGTCCTACCCGCGCCATCGCGGCTGGCGATGTGTTTTTTGGTTGATCTGCACGGTGCGTGAAAGCGCCGAGGTTCGACATTGTAATCTGGAGCATTCCTGCTGCTCGGTAAATGCAGGGCGCACGCGTGGCCACGCATCGGCCATCTCGGTGTGATTGATGAAAACCGATGCTTATCGCCTCGCTCTCGCACGTCCTTGTACGTGGCGGTGCCAGGCATGATTGGACGAACACACTAATGACGACAAAAGACGAATTCGTATTCTTGCCGCTGGGCGGCGTCGGCGAAATTGGCATGAACCTGGCGCTCTATGGCTACGGCCCGGCGTCCAAGCGTCAATGGATCATGGTGGATTGCGGCGTAACATTCGCAGGGCTTGATCTGCCAGGCATCGATCTCGTATTGCCGGATATCAGCTTCATCGAAGCGCAGCTCGCAAATCTCAAGGCCATCATCATCACCCACGCGCATGAAGACCACTATGGTGCGCTGAACGACCTCTGGCCGAGCCTCAAGGTTCCGGTTTACGCGTCCGGCTTCACCGCGGGCATGCTGGAAGCCAAGCGCAATTACGAGGGAACTCGCGCAGAAATTCCCATCACGCCGTTCAAGGCGGGTGATCGTATCAATGTCGGTCCATTCGAGATCGAAGCTGTCGGCGTCAATCACTCTATTCCTGAGCCTATGTCGCTTGTCATCCGCACGCCGCTCGGCAATGCCGTGCATACCGGCGACTGGAAGATCGATCACGCGCCCTCGCTTGGACCGTTTACCGATGAAGCACGCTTCCGTGCCATCGGTGAAGAAGGCGTTCTGGCCATGATGTGCGATAGCACGAATGCGCTGCGCGATGGTGTCTCTCCTTCCGAAGAGCAGGTCTCTGAAGGTCTGCGGCAGATCATTGAAAATGCCGAGGGCCGCGTCGCGGTCACCACCTTCTCGTCCAATGTCGGGCGCATTCGCTCGATTGCCCAGGCGGCAGAACGTGCGGGCCGTGAGGTGTTGCTGCTCGGTAGTTCGCTGAAGCGGGTCGTCAATGTCTCGCAGGATCTCGGCATCATGGAAGGCATTAAGCCGTTCCTCGCCGAAGATGAATTTGGTTATATTCCGCGCAACAAGGTTGTCATTATCCTGACTGGCTCTCAGGGCGAAGCGCGTGCGGCGCTGGCAAAGCTTTCTCGCGATGAGATGCGTAATGTTGCCTTGGCTGCTGGCGATACGGTGGTGTTTTCCTCCCGCGCCATTCCGGGCAATGAAAAGGGCATTCAGGACATCAAGAATGGCCTGATAGAGCAGGGCGTTCACATCATCACTGATAATGAAGCGCTAGTTCACGTGTCCGGCCACCCGCGTCGTAGCGAACTCTTGCAGATGTATGAGTGGGTCAAGCCGCAAATTCTGGTTCCGGTTCATGGTGAGGCTGCGCACCTGGTAGGGCAGAAAGAACTGGCCGAGCAGGCTGGCATCGGGCAGGTTCCGAAGGTCCGCAACGGCAATATCCTGCGCCTGGCGCCCGGTCCAGCCGAGGTGATCGACGATGCGCCGCATGGCCGTATCTTCAAGGATGGCCGTCTGCTGGGCGATTTCGAAGAAATGGGCATTGGCGATCGTCGGAAGCTCTCCTTCGCCGGTCACGTCTCCATCAATGTCCTGCTGGACAGCAGCTATGATTTCTTGGGCGATCCCGATGTCATTCCATTCGGCCTGCCGGAATTCGATGATGAAGGCGAAGCCATGGAAGACACGCTCTATGATGCCGTGCTGGGTGCGGTCGAAAGCATTCCGCGTGCTCGCCGCAAGGATTTGAATATGGTGCAGGAATCGGTGCGTCGTGCCGTTCGCGCCGCCGCCAATCAGGTCTGGGGCAAGAAGCCGATCGTCACGGTGTTCGTCACCAAGGTTTAAGATCGGTCGCAGCTATTTGGAAGGGTAAGCATGCTTGGTCGTATCAACCACATCGCAATTGCCGTGCCGGATCTGGCTGCGGCAGTTGCCACCTATCGTGACACGCTGGGAGCTGCGGTTTCGCAGCCCCAGCCTTTGCCGGAACATGGCGTGACGGTCGTGTTCGTAGAGCTTCCCAATACCAAGGTGGAATTGCTGGAACCGTTGGGTGAAAAATCGCCCATTGCGGCGTTTCTCGAAAAGAACCCATCGGGCGGAATGCACCATATCTGCTATGAAGTGGAAGATATCATCGCCGCGCGCGATCACCTCAAGGCAGAGGGTGCGCGTGTGTTAGGGGATGGAGAGCCGAAGCTCGGCGCCCATGGAAAGCCGGTGCTTTTTCTTCACCCGAAGGATTTTTTCGGTACATTGATAGAGCTTGAACAGATCTGAAACCCGAAGCGGGTTTGATCTGCATCGCGAAAAGGCGTCAAACGACGTAGGAGGATGAGTGCATGCAGTGGATTTCGGCCTTTGCCGTCTTTTTCATCGTCTGGTGGACCATCCTGTTCGTGGTCCTGCCAATTGGACTGCGCACACAGTCTGACGATGGCAATGTTGCGCTCGGCACCGTTGCCAGTGCACCGGCCCGCTTCCGGGGCGGGAAGATCGTGCTGCTGACAACGCTGATTTCTCTTGCAGTCTGTGCAGTCTGGTATGCAGTCACTTGGTATGTCGGCTTCACCATGGATGACCTGCCGCGCATTATCCCGGTTTATGACTGATTTCTGTCATCCCGCTGTCATGTAGAGAAGGCATACAGCCTCAGACTGATAAACTACAAATTGACAATCACAGATTTGCCTTGATTGGTTGAGTCGATTTGCTGCGTCGGCAAAAAAGCAAAAAAAAACAAGGCTTTTCAGCCTTGTTTTTCAGTTTCGCGTGATCTGTAACCGTTACCGGGGCAGCGAATGAACGCGCCTAAGATCTCATCCTCCCAAGACTGACCGCGAAATAGACAAGAATTTAAACTCCCTGCCTCTTTTGTGAGCTGAAACTAGCCCAAACATTAAACCTTGTCACCCAGTTTTTTGTAAATTTGTTACAGTCGGCAAAAAAATTCTCCTGGCGCGATATGTCGCATGTACGGGGCAAAATTATTCCTCCTGTGGCCGATCAGGGGCGAAATCTGTCTAAAAGCTGTCGTAAAACTGACACGAATTGGGTTTGTCAGGGGCTTTTGCAAGGCTGAAATTCCGTTTTTTCAACATGTGTGCACGATCTCTTGAAAACGCTGGCAGAACTCGGAGTTTGGTGGCGTCAAGACCTTGGTGTGCGGGTTCCCTTCTGGTTCGGAAACCGCTATGTACGGCGCAAATATCCCGTTATTCCGGCGATTCCCGCGTAAATGCGAGGCTTCGTCACAAAATGGAATCCACCATGCGTCTCAGCCGTTATTTTTTGCCCATCCTCAAGGAAAACCCCAAGGAAGCCGAGATTGTCTCGCACCGCCTTATGTTGCGTGCGGGCATGGTCCGCCAGCAGAGCCAGGGCATCTACTCCTGGCTGCCGCTGGGTAAGCGCGTTTTGGATAAGGTCAACAAGATCGTGCGGGAAGAGCAGGATCGCTCCGGCGCCATCGAGCTTCTGATGCCGACGCTTCAGACGGCAGAGCTGTGGCAGGAGAGCGGTCGATATGATGATTACGGCAAGGAAATGCTGCGCATCAAGGACCGTCAGGATCGGCAGATGCTTTACGGCCCGACCAATGAAGAGATGATCACTGATATCTTCCGGTCCTATGTAAAGTCTTACAAGACCCTGCCGCTGAACCTCTATCACATTCAGCTCAAGTTCCGTGACGAGGTGCGTCCGCGTTTTGGCACGATGCGCTCGCGCGAATTCCTGATGAAGGATGCCTATTCCTTCGATCTGACCAAGGAAGACGCGATCCATTCTTATAACAAAATGTTCACGGCTTACCTGCGTACCTTCTCTCGTCTCGGCCTACGCGCCATTCCTATGCGGGCTGATACCGGCCCCATAGGCGGCAATCACAGCCATGAATTCATCATTCTGGCCGATACGGGCGAGTCCGAGGTATTCTGCCACAAGAGCTTTCTGGACCGCGGCATTCCGTCTGATGATACGAATTTTGACGATGTTGATGGCTTGCAGGGCGTCTTCAATGAGTGGACGACTGACTACGCCGCGACATCTGAAATGCATGATGAAGCCGCATTCAACGCCATTCCCGAAGGCGAGCGTCTTTCGGCGCGCGGTATCGAAGTCGGTCACATCTTCTATTTCGGCACGAAATATTCCGAGCCAATGGGTGCGAAAGTGCAGGGGCCAGATGGCAAGGAGCACCTTGTCCACATGGGTTCCTATGGCATTGGCCCTACACGCCTTGTTCCCGCCATCATTGAAGCATCGCATGATGAGAACGGAATCATCTGGCCAGAATCGGTTGCTCCGTTCGATGTCGTCATTATCAACATGAAGGCTGGGGATGCCGCCTGTGATGCAGCCTGTGAGAAGCTGTATTATTCGCTGAGCAACGCCGGCAAGGATGTTCTCTACGACGACACGGATGATCGCGCTGGCCAGAAGTTTGCGACGGCTGACCTCATCGGCGTGCCGATGCAGATCATCGTCGGTCCACGCAGCGTCGCGGCTGGCGAAGTTGAAGTTAAGACCCGCAGGACCGGCGCACGCGAAACCGTGACCGTTGAAGCGGCAATGAACAGGGTACTTGGCTGAGAAGCCAACAAGGAGAAGACATGGCAAAAGCCGAGGCTGATACCGGTGCAGGCCCATCCGCAAAGGACCAAGGCGCCCGGCCATTTTCGGCCTTCGAGCGCATGGTGGCTTGGCGCTACCTGCGCTCGCGCCGCAAGGAAGCTTTTATATCTGTCATCGCAGGGTTTTCCTTCGTCGGCATCATGCTTGGCGTTGCGACGCTGATCATCGTCATGGCGGTCATGAATGGTTTCCGCACCGAGCTGATTTCACGTATTCTCGGCATCAACGGCCATATGATCGTGCAGCCGATCGATGCACCGTTGAAGGACTATGACGAGCTGACGAAGAAATTCGCCGCTGTTCCTGGCGTCACCATGGCGCTGCCATTGGTGGAAGGCCAGACGCTCGCATCCGGTCGCGGCGGTGCTGGCAGCGGTGCGCTGGTGCGCGGTGTGCGCGTCGAAGACATCGAAAAGATCAAGGAAGTCTCCGGCAACATCAAGGTCGGAGATCTCGTCGGCTTCATGTCAGGGCAGGGCGTCCTCGTCGGTTCCCGCCTGGCATCATCGCTCGGCGTTACCGCTGGCGACCAGATTACGCTGATATCACCAGAGGGTGACGTGACGCCGATGGGTGTTAATCCGCGCGTCAAATCCTATACGATCGCTGGCGTCTTCGAAATCGGCATGTCCGAATATGATGCCTCGATGATCTACATGCCGCTGTCTGAAGCGCAGCTCTATTTCAACGCTGAAGGCATCGTCCAGTCCATCGAACTCTTCATCACCCACCCGGATAATGTGGATGGAATCAGGCCGTTGGTGGAAACGGCGGCTGGACGGCAGGTCTATATCACCGACTGGAGACAGCGAAACCAGACGTTCTTCTCCGCCCTTCAGGTAGAGCGGAATGTCATGTTCATGATCCTGACACTCATCGTGCTAGTGGCGGCGCTTAACATCATTTCCGGCCTCATCATGCTGGTGAAGGATAAGGGCAGCGACATCGCTATCCTGCGCACCATGGGTGCCAGCGCAGGCTCCATCATGCGGATTTTCTTCATGACGGGTGCGGCAATCGGTATTGTTGGCACATTCGCGGGCGTCGGCCTTGGCGTCCTCGTCTGTCTAAACGTGGAATCGATCCGGCAGTTCTTCTCTTGGATTTCGGGCACGGTTCTGTTTGACCCGCAGCTTTATTTCCTCAGCCAGCTTCCGGCAGAAATGGAATTCAGCGAGACGATGACCGTGGTCATCATGGCGCTGACACTGTCATTTCTGGCAACGATCTTTCCGGCCTGGCGGGCCTCCAAGCTCGACCCGGTTCAGGCCCTGCGTTACGAATAAGGACCGCATCATACAATGGCACAGAAAACAGCGTTGCGGCTCAAGGGCGTGGAACGGACTTACGGGCAGGGCGAACACAGCCTTTCCATTTTGAAGAATGCTGATCTTGAGCTGAAAAGCGGCGAGATCGTCGCGCTCGTCGCACCATCGGGCACGGGCAAATCCACCTTGCTGCATCTGGCTGGCCTTCTGGAGCACCCGGATGCTGGCGAGGTTTCCATCAATGGCAGGCTTTGCGATAATCTTTCAGACGAAGAGCGCACATCCATCCGCCGCAGCGATATTGGCTTCGTCTACCAGTTCCACCATCTCCTGCCGGAATTCACCGCGCTTGAGAACATCATGATGCCGCAGCTTATCTCCGGGCTACCGCATGCTGAAGCCAAGGAGCGCGCCAGCGCGCTTCTGGATTATATGCGCATCGGCCATCGCGGCGATCACCGTCCATCGGAACTGTCGGGTGGCGAGCAACAGCGCGTAGCGATTGCCCGTGCGGTTGCCAACGCTCCGCTTCTCCTTCTGGCGGATGAGCCGACCGGCAACCTTGACCCGGAAACAGCATCCTATGTGTTTGGCGCACTGGAGGCGCTGGTGCGCCAGTCAGGTCTTGCAGCCCTCATCGCCACACATAACCACGAGCTTGCTGGCCGCATGGACCGCCGCGTCACATTGAGCGAAGGCAAGATCGTCGAGTTCTGACGCGTCCCGTTTACTCCCATAATCCATCAACACCACGACAGGCATATCCGCAGAAACCGGATGTGCCTGTTGGCGTTTGCGGCGTTAAATTTCCCGGACTGCGGCATCTGATCGCTTCGGCTGCGCCTGCGTGCGCGGGGGACGTAGGCTGCGCTCTATCCCAAATTCACCAACGGCGTGCGGGCTCTCGAAGGGGGAACCCGCGCGACTCGCGATGCGTTGATATTACAAGAGTCGAAAAAGACGTTGACATCAGAACTAAATGGGAACAAAGTTAGAACATAGAGAGTATGGAGAGACAAATGACTGACATCATCCGTGACATTGCTGCATTCGCTTCCATCGCCGTCTTCGTTGCCAGCTTCGGTGTCATCCTCACTTCCATGTGAAGTGTGACTGTCGTTTCCGTTAGAAATGACGTGTAAACCTTGTCCGTGCCTGTAGACTCTGGTCGAGGAAAAGCCGAAAATCCCGTGACTCTGAATGACGGGATTTTACGAGATGGGCGATATTACAGTCACCGGCGCAGACGCTGGAAAAGACATGCAGACGCCCGGCTTCGTGCACTTGCGGGTTCACTCCGCTTACTCCCTGCTCGAGGGCGCCTTGCCCGTGAAAAAGATCATGTCCAAGGCTGTGGGCGATGGTCAGCCTGCCATTGCCATTACCGATACCAACAATCTCTTCGTCGCTCTCGAGTTCTCTGAAAAGGCTCGTGACGAGGGTCTGCAGCCGATCATTGGTTGCCAGATGTCTATCGACCTGCAGGACGCTGGCGATGACAAGCGCGGCAATAACAGCCTTGCAAAATTGCCAGCCATCGTCGTTCTGGCGGCGGATGCCAAAGGTTATGAGCGTCTGGTGGACCTCATCAGCCGTGCCTATCTCGATGGAGAAGACACCGGTCCTTCTGTCTGCATTACGAAAGAATGGTTGGATCAGGGGGATAATTCTGGCCTGATCGTGCTCAGCGGCGCATCCGGCGGCCCTATCGATATGGCGCTGAGAGAGGGCCATTTGAGCCAGGCCACAAAACGCCTGTTGACCTTGAAAGAGCTTTTCGGTGATCGCTTCTACATCGAACTGCAGCGACAGGGTAATTTTGACCGCGCCCACGAACGGCGCATGGTCGCGCTGGCCTATGAGCATGACCTGCCTTTGGTTGCTACCAACGAGGCGTTCTTTCCATCGCGTGCCGATTATGACGCCCATGATGCGCTGATGGCGGTTGCCCACAATGCCATCGTATCCGATGACACCCGCTTTCGCCTGACGCCCGATCATTATCTCAAAAGCCGTGAAGAGATGATGGCGCTGTTTGCCGATCTTCCCGAGGCGCTTGAGAACACCATCGAGATCGCGCGGCGCTGCTCCTATGTGCTGAAAAAGCGCGGGCCGATCCTGCCGCGCTTTACCGGCGCAAGTGATGATCCTGACGAGGCTGACCGTGCCGAGGGTGCTGAACTGCGCCGTCAGGCTGTCGAGGGTCTGGAGCATAGGCTTTCGGCGCTCGGCATGGCGCCGGGCTACACCGAACAGGAATATCGCGACCGGCTGGATTTCGAACTCGGCGTTATCGAGCGCATGAAGTTTCCGGGCTACTTCCTCATCGTTGCCGATTTTATCAAATGGGCCAAGCTTCAGGATATCCCCGTCGGCCCCGGCCGTGGTTCGGGTGCGGGCTCGCTGGTTGCCTATGCGCTGACCATTACCGACGTCGATCCGCTTCGTTTCTCGCTTCTGTTCGAACGCTTCTTGAACCCTGAACGCGTATCCATGCCCGACTTCGATATCGACTTCTGTCAGGATCGCCGCGAAGAAGTCATTCGTTACGTTCAGAAGAAATATGGCCGCGAACAGGTTGCGCAGATCATCACCTTCGGTTCGTTGCAGGCCCGTGCGGCGCTGCGCGATGTCGGTCGCGTGCTGGAAATGCCCTATGGGCAGGTGGACCGCATTTGCAAGTTGGTACCCAACAACCCGGCCAACCCCACGCCTCTGTCCAAGGCCATCGAGGAAGAGCCACGTTTTCAGGAAGAGGCGGACAAGGAGCCCGTCGTCGCCCGCCTTCTGGATATTGCCCAGAAGATCGAGGGGCTGTACCGCCACGCCTCCACCCACGCCGCCGGTATCGTGATTGGAGACCGCCCGCTTTCCAAGTTGGTGCCAATGTACCGCGATCCGCGCTCAGACATGCCGGTCACCCAGTTCAACATGAAATGGGTTGAAAGCGCCGGTCTCGTTAAGTTCGACTTCTTGGGTCTGAAGACGCTCACCGTTTTGAAGGTCGCGGTAGATTTCGTCGCGCGCAAGGGCATCAAGGTTGATCTGGCTGCGATCCCGCTTGAAGACGTGAAGACCTACGAGATGCTGTCGCGCGGTGAAACCATTGGCGTGTTCCAGGTGGAAAGTGCGGGTATGCGCAAGGCGCTGATCGGCATGCGGCCTGACTGCATCGAGGATATTATCGCGCTGGTGGCGCTGTATCGCCCGGGTCCGATGGAGAATATCCCGGTTTATAACGCCCGTAAGCATGGCGAGGAAGAGATCGAGTCGATCCACCCGACCATCGATTACCTGCTGAAGGAAACACAGGGCGTTATCGTCTATCAGGAACAGGTGATGCAGATCGCCCAGGTTCTCTCGGGCTATTCTCTTGGCGAAGCCGACCTTCTGCGCCGCGCCATGGGTAAGAAGATCAAGGAGGAAATGGACCAGCAGCGCGAGCGTTTCGTTGAGGGCGCGATGCGCAACGATGTCTCCAAGGCGCAGTCCAACACGATTTTCGATCTTCTGGCGAAGTTCGCCAATTACGGCTTCAACAAATCCCACGCCGCAGCCTATGCCATCGTCTCCTACCAGACGGCCTATATGAAGGCGCATTATCCGGTCGAGTTTCTGGCGGCATCCATGACGTTGGATATGGCCAATACGGAAAAGGTCAATGACTTCCGGCAGGATGCGGGCCGCATGGGCATCGAAATCGTCGCTCCCTCGGTGCAGACGTCTCATCGCCGTTTCGAGCCGGGCGAAAACCGCATCTATTATTCGCTGGCTGCGCTGAAAGGCGTGGGCGAAGGCGCGGTCGATCACATCGTCGAGGTGCGCGGCGAAACGCCATTTGCAAGCCTTGAAGATTTCTGTCTGCGCATTGATCCCAAGCAGGTCAACCGCCGCGTTCTGGAAAGCCTCATCAATGCAGGCGCTTTCGATTGCTTCGGCAAGGATCGTGCCGAACTGATCGGCGGGCTGGACCGTATCATCGGTTACGCCCAACTGGCGCAAAGCAGGCGGGTCAGCGGCCAGCACGATATGTTTGGCTCAGGCGGGGCGAGTGGACCGGAAAAACTGGTGCTGCCAGCGTTCCAGCCATGGCTTGCCTCGGAAAAGCTGCTGCGCGAATATCAGGTTCTCGGCTTTTATCTCACCGCGCACCCACTGGATACATACCGCGCCATTCTCGATAAGCTGCGCGTGCAAAACATCGCCGATTTTACTGCATCGGTGAAGCAGGGCGCGACTGCGGGGCGCTTGGCTGGCACCGTGACCGGCAAGCAGGAGCGCAAAACCAGAACCGGCAACAAGATGGGCATCATCACCTTCTCGGATGCGTCCGGCCAGTATGAGGCCGTGCTGTTTTCCGAAGGTCTGGCCCAGTACCGCGATCTGCTGGAGGTCGGAAAGTCGCTTGTCATCACCGTTCAGGCTGAAGAGCGCCCTGAGGGCATCGGCTTGCGCATTCAGACGGCGCAATCGCTGGAAGAACGCTCGGTGCAGATGCAGAAAGCACTGCGGGTTTATCTGCGCGATTCAGGCCCTATGAAGACTCTGGCGCATCACCTTAACCGGGGCGATGGTGCGGTGTATTTCGTGTTGATCAAAGACGACGGGCAGCGCGAGATTGAACTCGAACTGCCCGGAAAGTACCGTATTTCGCCTGAGATTGGCGCTGCGTTCCGCTCCGCACCTGGCGTCGTGGATGTTGAACTGATCTGACGCTTAGAACAGGCGCGTATACGGGTAGGCATAGCCTCCCCGGTCGACGAAGCCCTGGCGCGAAAGGCATGCTCTAACCGCGACAGTGTGATAGGTCGATGTGGTGTATGCCGTCCCGCGTGGCGGGGTGCTGGCTTCCGCTGTGCATTTCATCACGGCGCGGTCAAAAATGTCCAATATGATCGGATCGCTTGTCACGTCAGGGCCCGCATAGATCCTGTAGTTTTGCTGCGCTTCCGCCGCCGATACGCAGGCGAGGCCAAGAAGGGCTGCGGCGATATATTTGAAATTCATCTGCTGGCTCTCCACGTTGTCATGTCGAGCCATTGCAACGCCTGCCGCTGCACTTCGTTCCGCGTGTTGGGTGTCAGATCGGCCCGTCGCGGGTCAGGGTAATAAAATCAGTGCCCTTGCCAGTCTCCAGCCCGTGGCTCAGATCCGCAATGGTGATGGAACTGCCGGTCGTCAGGTTTGCCTCAAGCTCTGAACGAATGGTATCGGGAATTTCGAGACGATCCAGCACCGCCTTAAGCGGGTTCGGCAGCCCGGGCGCATCCGCCACATCTATGCCGAGGCGCCTGCGTGCAGCCGCAGGAAGATGGTTTTCTAGCGTTAGCCCGTTCCACTGCGCCTTGTCGCCATCCATATCGATCACTTCGAAGAAGTGGGTCCCCAGCGCGACATGCGGGTCCTTGATGTGAATGGGTGCCTCAAACAACGGCTGAAAATCCCTGCGCACCATGATCTGCCCATTGGGCGCGGCCTCCGCACCCGCAGACTCATAAAGCGCATCGATGAATTCGTCGCTCAAAAGCGGGCCTGTCGTCTTGATGTTCTTCCAGCGTTTGAAGCCATTCACAGCGCTAATCGTCATCTGACCCGAATAGCCATCTGCTACGCCCGCATCGAAGCCGATAGCGGTTAGAAGACGTTGTACGTCGATGATTTTCTCACGCTCGCCACGGCGGGTGATGAGAACGCGAAGCGGCGAAAGGTTGGTCGGCCTCGATGCTTTGGGTTTCACCGAGCTTGTTGTCTCGTAGACAGCCACCTCAACCAGCTTCAGTGACGCATCGAAGTTTGAAGGGCGCAGCTCCACATCGGACAACATCAGACCTTTGTCCTGCGTGCTGTGCGGCTGGGGAAGGGCAGGGTGCTCTATGGCGCGTGGCACGACATCGGCATCCGATATGATGACATGCACACCGCGCCCCGTCATGCCGAATAGGTTCTTCGCGAATTTCGCTGGCAGGCGAACGCAGCCGTGAGAGGCGGGATAGTCAGGTACATGCCCCTCATGCAGCGCAATGCCGGACCATGTCAGCCGCTGCATGAACGGCATGGGCGCGGCCGAGTAGATGTTTGATTCGTGATATTTCCGTTTGTCGAGGATCGAGAAGATGCCGCTCGGCGTCTCATGACCGGTCTTGCCGGAAGAGACCTTCGATGTCGCAATCAACGCCCCGCCATCATAGAGAGACAGCGTTTGCTCGCTCTTGGAAATAATGACCTGCAAGCTGCGCGTATCACCCGCCAAGGCCGTCTGCACCAGAAGGGAGGTGGAAAGGAGACATGCTCCGACAAAGGCACGCAACATCATGTGTCACTCCAACGCATTACAAATCATGGCTTTTCGGAAAAGACATGGGGGAGCCTGACAACCGGCCAAACCATGCGCGGCGTCTTGATGCGCAACCATAACGGTCGGAATTTAAGGAAACTTTTAAATAGTCATCACGCCTGCGTGTCGGGCGACTATTTTTTGGTGCCGAATGTATAACCTGTTTCAACAGCACCCTTGCCGAACTTGTCGCGCAGCTTGTCCATCGCAGCTTCAGCCGCGGCCCTGCGTCCGGCATTGATATCCACGAGGTCTGGCGGATCGGCAAGCTCCGCCTTGCAGAGGTCGGTTACGCCAATGCCGATCAGGCGGAACTTGGTCCCGTCAGTTTCCTTTTCCAGCAGCGAAATGCCGGTGCGAAATATTCTGTCGGCCAGTTGCGTCGGGTCTTCCAGCCGCTTGTTGCGGGTGCGGGATTTGAAGTCGGACGTTTTCATTTTCAAGACGACGGTATGGCCCGCCACCTCGTTCTTCTTCAATCGCCACGCCACTTTTTCCGAGAGCGACCTCAAAATGGAAACCAGCTCGTCATGGCGGGATATGTCGTTGAAAAACGTCGTCTCGGCAGAGACACTCTTGGCAGGATCATTGATGTGCACATCGCGGTCATCGATGCCCCGTGAAAGGCGATACAGGCGCTGTCCCATGGTGCCGTAGCGGCGCATCAGGCCGCCTTCGTCCATCTGCTGCAGTTGCGAGATTGTGCGGATGCCATCCGCCTCCAGCGTCGCGGCGAAGGCCTTGCCCACACCCCATATCGTCGTCACCGGGCGGGGACCAAGAAACTCCATCGCCTCTTTTTCCCCTATTATTGAAAAGCCCCGCGGCTTTTGCAGGTCGGACGCTACCTTTGCCAGAAACTTGCAATAGGAAATGCCGACGGAGACGGAAATGCCGATCTCCTTCTCCACCCGGCGCGCAAAACCGGCCAGCACCCGGGCAGGCGGGTCGTGGTGCAAGCGCTCGGTACCGGAAAGATCGAGGAACGCTTCATCGATGGAAACAGGCTGCACCAGCGGCGTCAGATCCTCCATCATGCTTCGGATCTGTTTTCCGACCCGGCTGTACTTCTCCATGTCAGGCCGAACGACCACGGCCTGCGGGCAGGACTCCAGCGCCTTGAACATGGGCATGGCAGAGCGCACACCGTGGATGCGGGCAATATAGCAGGCCGTGGAGACGACGCCGCGCTTGCCGCCGCCTATAATCACCGGCTTGTCTGCGAGTTCGGGGTTGTCACGCTTTTCCACGGAGGCGTAAAACGCATCGCAATCGATGTGGGCGATGGAGAGGTCGTAGAGTTCGGCGTGATAGACGAGGCGAGGGCTGCCGCATCGCAGGCAACGCCGTTTACCCACCGGCTGGCCAGCCAGACAGTCACGGCAGAAACCGGGATCGTAGTGCGTCGACAAAGCGGCCATGGCTCGAAACAAAGAGTGAACGTTTCGCACCATAGTATGTTATGGGTATAGTCTCAAGAGATGGAGAGACGCCGTTGGCTCAAAACTCGCCTGATCCCAGCCCCGGTCCGGAGAACTTATGCCACGCCGCCTCCACATCTTCGGGCTTCGTGCCGGTCGCTTCGCAAAACGCCATGAGGTCAGGTTCGTGGCTCATCAGAAAGTCTACGAGGCCCGCCAGAAAACCGGGATCGTTGACGGCCTGTCGCAGCATGTTGGGCTGCAAGCCGGTGAGAGCCAGAAATCGTGCAAGCATATCCGGTTCGCTGGCAAGCCAGCCAAGTATGGCAACCGCCGTTTCATGACTGTCTTTGGGCGCGCGTCCGCTGTTTTTTGTTTCGTGCAACATTTGTTTACTGAAGTTACCTATTTCTCAACCAAATCCCCATAGCGTGCATGCTTCGGGGACAATGGAATCGCTTCTCAGGCACACTATATGTCTACGAACTGGTTTCAAAGTGAAACAAGGACTGATCGCATGCCCAAACAGGTCATGATAGTTGAAGACAATGAGCTGAATATGAAGCTCTTTCGCGACCTGATCGAGGCGTCTGGTTATACAACCATCCAGACCCGCAATGGCATGGAAGCACTTGAGCTGGCACGCAAGCACCGGCCTGACCTCATTCTCATGGACATTCAGTTGCCGGAAGTATCCGGGCTGGAAGTGACCAAATGGCTGAAGGAAGACGACGAATTGCACGTCATTCCCGTCATCGCCGTCACGGCCTTCGCCATGAAGGGTGATGAGGAACGCATTCGCCAGGGTGGATGCGAAGCCTATGTTTCAAAACCCATTTCCGTGCCAAAATTTATTGAGACCATCAAAACATATCTGGGCGACGTTTAAGTCGGGGCTAGGCAAATGACTGCGAGAATTCTGGTCGTCGATGACATTCCAACAAACGTAAAGCTTCTTGAAGCGAGGCTTTCAGCGGAATATTTTGACGTCCTGTGTGCAGATAATGGCGCGCGGGCTTTGGCCATCTGCCAGACAGAGCAGGTCGATATTGTCCTTCTGGACATCATGATGCCGGATATGGACGGCTTTGAAGTCTGCGAGCGGCTTAAGGCAAACCCTGTTACGGCGCATATTCCCGTGGTCATGGTCACCGCCCTCGACCAGCCCGCAGATCGCGTGCGCGGTCTGAAAGCCGGTGCCGATGACTTTTTGACAAAGCCCGTCAACGATCTGCAATTGATATCCCGCGTCAAGAGCCTTGTGCGCCTGAAGACGATGAGTGATGAGTTGCGCGCGCGCGTGAAGACCGCCCAAAACATCAATGCGGGTGATCCTATTTCCGAAAGCGCGCAGATCGAAAAGCCAGGCCGCGTCCTGCTGATTGACGAGCGGCCAAGCTCTCAGGAACGCATCATCAAGGCTCTCAAGCCCGTTGCCGAGGTTTTCGCTATCAGCGAACCGGCTGCGGCTCTGTTTGAAGCGGCCGAAAATGACTATGAAATGGTCATCGTCAATTCAAACTTCGAGAATTTCGATCCGTTGCGCCTTTGCTCGCAGCTGCGCTCTTTGGAGCGAACACGGTTCCTTCCGTTGCTTCTGGTCACGGAGCAGGGCGATGAGGCGATGATCGTTCGTGGCCTGGAACTGGGGATCAACGACTATATCGTTCGCCCCATTGACCCCAATGAGCTTGTGGCGCGCACGCTGACGCAGATCAAGCGAAAGCGCTTCAACACCAAGCTGCGGGAAAATCTGGACCAGACAATCGAAATGGCCGTCATTGACGCCCTCACGGGGCTCAACAATCGCCGTTACCTCGATAACCACCTCAAGGTGCTGTTCACCCGCGCCGCTGCACGCCAGCGCCCTCTGTCAGTCTGCATCACGGATATAGACCGCTTCAAGGACGTGAACGACACCTACGGCCATGATGCGGGTGACGAGGTGCTGCGGGAATTTGCTTCAAGACTGCGCTCGACCGTTCGTGGCGCGGATCTGGCCTGCCGTTACGGCGGCGAAGAATTCGTGGTGGTTATGCCGGATACGCCTGTTGATATGGCCGCTGCCGTGGCTGAGCGACTGCGCTCCATCATCGAAGGCGCGCCGTTTACGCTGCGTTCAGGCCGCGAGCTGCACATTACGGCATCGCTGGGCATCGCAACCAACGCGCTATCGGTGGAAACGCCGGAGGCGCTCATGCGGCAGGCGGATATGGCTCTCTATGAGGCAAAGACTGCCGGGCGCAACCGGGTCGTCGCTTCTGCCGCTTGATTGGCGTTCTACCTCTCACACAAGCCGAAGCGCGGTTTCCATCGGGTTACAACCGGTGAGGGGGCAATTTTTGGTTGTCGACAGTATAATTAAATCTCTCTGTTTAAGAGGAGGCTGTTTGATTTAACTATTAATAATACTTACTGTGCGTTGTAATGCTAAAATTCGGTAGAAATTCCGTATCATCCTGGGATATTTAACCATATCCAGAGACAACACGGCGATTTGATTAATAATTTGTTGATTTAGTTCGAGTGTTACGCGATAGTCCACTCATAAAACAACTATCTTCACTTGCAGCCAACTTATCCCGCTGCAATCATGACGATAGATCGGTAATTTGGACATCTGCTTTTCTTCAGGGAAAGCTTATATGCTTCAGTTACCCCATGGTGCTCAGGTCCGCCGCATTCCTGGGTCTTGGGGTTGGTCGACCGGTGATGCTTTGAATGGTTCCTCGTACTGTCATTGCTGTCCCGGTCGACCCACTTTTCTCTCATCCCCCTCACACGTCCTCACCTATAACGCTTGGCTAGTGTCGCCTGTCCGTCCGTCCTCATATTTGACGGGCGTCATCAAGTGCAGCGCTACTCTGTAAGATGTGTTGTGCTGGTCTGTAAAAGGATCGGTTCGAAGAGCAAAATGCGATCAACAAAAAACGCGCCTCTGAGGGCGCGTTTTTGGCAGTTCATGGATAGAAGATTACTTGATCTTCGTTTCCTTGAATTCAACGTGCTTGCGTACGACTGGATCGTACTTTGTCTTCGTCATCTTGTCCGTGAATGTACGGCTGTTCTTTGTGGTGACGTAGAAAGTACCGGTGTCGGCCGTCGACAGCAGCTTGATCTTGATTGTTGTAGCTTTCGCCATGGTCGTCCTGCCTTTAACAAATAGTGAGTCCGCGGCCCTGTTGGACCCCGGCTAAATCTGGCGCGAAACTACGGATCGCGCCTGAAAAGTCAAGTCCGATTTGATCCGAAAACCGAACGCGCAATGGAAAGCACCACGTATAGCCCGAAAAACATCGCCAAAGCCCATGCAAAACCGTCTGGTCCGGCAATATCCATGGAGATACCCACCGTCTGCGGCCCGGCAATGGTACCAATGGCGTAACAGAAGATGAAGGCAGCATTGGCGGCCACAAGGTCAGAGCCGGTGAGGCGAGAGCCGAGATGAGTAAGACCCACCGTATACATGCCCGATACGCAGCCTCCCCATAGCAGCAGCATCGATGAGAGCAGCATCCAGTTATCCACCAGCAAAGGCAGCGCAAGCGTCCCTATGACGCCTGTGAGCGCCATGAGGCCCAGCAGGACGCGCCTGTCCTTGATGCGGTCTGAGAGCATGCCAATGGGGATCTGGAACGCCATGTTGCCGATGGCCATGACTGTGAGAAGCAAGGCCGCCTGTGATTCGCTGAAACCTTCGCGAGTCGCATAGACAGGGAAGAGCGAAAGTCCGCCCGCCTGCACCGAGCCGTAGACAAAAGCGGCAGCAGAAGCCATCGGCACCAGCCAGATATAGCGGACGAAATGATGATTGGGTTTTTCGTCGAGGTTGGGGCTCTCATGGCGGGCTAGATAGATGGGAATCGCGGCGAGAAGGATGATGGCCGCCCCCAACAGGAACGGGGTGATTCCCTCGCTGCCTATGGCTGAAAACAGCAATGGACCGCCCGCAAAGCCAACGGCCATGCCGGTTGCATACATGCCCAGCACCAGGCCGCGCCGTTTGGGCGGCGCTGCGGCATTGATCCAGAATTCAGAGAGGATAAACAGCATGGTGGTTGCGCCGTGGAAGACGATTCGCAGCGGAAACCACATCCAGAATGCTTCTGCGAAATAAAATCCAAGCGCGCTGATGGCGGAAACGACGACGGCCGTCATCATGGTCCGCGCAACGCCGAATTCGTGCGCCAGCCTGCTCGTCATGGGTGCCGCGATCATGGCTGCAACGCCCGCCATGGCGGTGTTGAGGCCGATCATCGTTGAAGAGATGCCGCGCTTCTCAAGGATGATACTCAAAAGCGGCAGCCCCAGGCCGATGGCGATGCCCACGGCGCTGATGGCGGATATGGCGGCTATGAGTGAGGGCCAGTGAATATCATCGGCGTCACTAGTCGGATGGGACATGTAGACCTTTATAGAAAGCCACGAGTAAACGTGCCGCGACGCTCAAAATATTGTCGCACCGGGCTCTCGAATTGCAATGAAGGATCACCTATCACGAACTTTGTGACATCTTCGAGAACCAAGCGCGTAATGGGCGCCATGTTCACACCGGAATTGTCCTTGATGTCAAGCCATTCGAGATTTTGCAGCTCATCTGAATCTCTGGCCGCTGCCGGGTCTATGCCCACCTCATCCGTAAAACAGCAGAAAAAGCGTGTGTCATATCGCCTGATCCGGCCAGGTGGGGTGATGGCTCGTGCGACGAAGCGGAGGCAAGACAAATCAGGCCCGCCGTTGCCTTGCTCATCGCTTCGAAAACGTAAGCCCGTCTCCTCGTGCAATTCGCGCAGGGCCGCAAGCGCAAGCGCGCGTGCACGCCTCTGCGACACCGTTTTTGACGATGCGCGCATGAGGTTGTCGAGAACGACAGGGTGCAGATCGCTGGCAAAGGGCAGGGTGCTGTCTTCACGGTCGCGCTTACCGCCGGGAAAGACGTAAACGTCTGGCATGAACACATGCGCACTGGAACGCTTTCCCATCAGCACACGTATGCTCTGCGTAGACCTATCCATGAGCAGGATCGACGCTGCATCTTTCGGGCGCAGATATGGCGCTTTTTCAGCGGGCTGGTCGAGCGTCACAATGGCCGGGTCCGATCAGTGAGATGAACCATCGATCTGTTCTTTTTGGGGCTCATTATCAAACCCATGCATACGCAAGGCCCACTGCCAGCCGATGACCGCTCCTTTGATCGGCTGGATCGTCAGCAGCGCGACGAGAACCGTGATAGGTACCCAGATCGCGAAGTGAACCCACATCGGCACCAGAAACACCGTATCGGTCATCATGAAGCCACCAACAGCAATGTGGCCGAGAATGGTGATAGAAATATAGGGCGGCAGATCGTCCGAGCGCTGGTGGTGCATATCAGCACCGCAAGACGCGCACTCGTCTACCGGCTTTAGCCATGCACGAAACAAATGGCCGTTGCCACAGGCTGGGCAACGGCTCAGCATGCCGTGTTTGATGGAGCGCCCGAGAGGACGAACTTCCGGCGTGCCGCCATACTGCACTGTCTGCGTCTCGATCGTCGTCATGCGCCTCATCCTTGCTTTTGCAGGCCTATCTACGTCTGCGTGGTGGTCTCGTGCCCGGTGTCGGTCCGCCGCTGCGCCGTGTCGTCTTGTGGAACGAGCGTGTCGCTGCCGGCAATTTCTTGCCCTCGCTCAACGCTTCGAACCGCAAAGCACCGGCCAGAGGCACCGCTTCTGCCAGGCGAACTTGAATGGTATCGCCCAACTGGTATCCAAGTCCCGACTTTTCACCCGTCAGCGCCTGATGCGCCTCATCATAGATGTAATAGTCCCGACCCAGCGTAGATATAGGAATAAATCCGTCAGCGCCAAACTGTGGAAGCGCGACAAATAGTCCTGCCTTGGTTACGCCACCGACGCGTCCTTCGAATTCCTCGCCCACGCGCTCCGAAAGGTGGTGCGCGATCAACCGGTTTACCGTGTCACGCTCGGCTGCCATCGCACGTCGCTCGAAGGTCGAGATTTCCGCGGCGATATCGGCAAGCGTCGCCTCTTCCTGCGGGGTGATTCCACCTTCACCCAGCCCAAGAGAGCCCACCAACGCCCGGTGCACGATTAGATCGGCATACCGGCGAATGGGCGAGGTGAAGTGCGCATACTTCATCAGGTTGAGGCCGAAATGGCCGATATTGTCAGGGCTGTAGATCGCCTGGCTCTGAGAGCGCAGAACCATCTCGTTGACAATGATCTGGTGCGGCGTATCCAGCGCGCGGGCCAGAATGCCGTTGAAGGAATTGGCGCGAACCTGCCCACCCTTGACCAGCGAAAAGCCGATGGTGGTCAGAAACTCGCGCAGCACTTCCTGCTTGGCAATGGTCGGCGCGTCGTGCACGCGGTAGACCAGTGGCTGCTTTTTCAGCTCAAGCGTTTCGGCAGCGCACACATTGGCCTGGATCATCATCTCTTCGATCAGCTTGTGCGCATCGAGACGTTCAGGAACATGCACACGGTCAACCGTGCCGTCCGATTTCAGAATGATCTTGCGTTCCGGCATATCCAGCTCAAGCGGCTGGCGGCGGTCACGGCCAATCGTCATGATCTCGTAGGCATGCCACAGGGGCCGCAGGATCGGCTCCAGCATCGGGCCGGTCTTGTCGTCGGGATTGCCGTCGATGGCCGCCTGCGCCTGCTGGTAGGAAAGCTTGGCCGCACTCTTCATCATGATGCGGTGGAACGTATGGCTGGCCTTGCGGCCTTCCTTCGAGAACACCATCCGCACTGCGATGGCGGGGCGATCCAGCCCTTCTTTCAGCGAGCATAGGTCGTTGGAAATACGCTCCGGCAGCATCGGTACGACGCGGTCGGGGAAGTAGACGGAGTTGCCGCGCTTTAAGGCTTCGCGGTCCAGTGCTGAACCGGTGCGGACGTAATAGGATACGTCGGCAATCGCAACGGTCACGATCACGCCGTCAGGATTGTCGGGAGATGGATCAAGCTCGGCATAAACCGCGTCATCGTGGTCTTTTGCGTCAGCCGGGTCGATGGTGATGAGCGGCAGCTTGCGCCAGTCTTCACGGTGCGCCATCGTCGCAGGCTTTGCAGCATCCGCTGCCGCCAGTGCGTCGGATGGGAAAATGTGTGGAATGCCATGGGCATGGATGGCGATCATCGAGATCGCCTTCTCCGATGCGACAGAGCCGACCACCGACAGAACCTTGGCGCGTGGCAGGCCATAGCGCCCGCTGTTGCGTGAGGTTTCCACCTCCACCAGATCGCCGTCCTTGGCACCACCGACGCCATCGGGATCGATGACCATTTCTTCGCCGCGTCGCTCGACCGGCATCAGACGGCCACCGCCACCCGGTGTTTCCTTGAACACGCCGAGCGAACCGCCCTGACGTCTGTCGATCAGCTTGATGATCCGCGCCGTATAGGCAGGGCCACCCGGCTCTTTCGAAGGGAAAATCTTCGCCAGTACGCGGTCACCAAGACCGCCAACGGGAACCTTGCCCTTGTTGCGGTCGGCAGAGGATTGCCGGATGGTCACAGCTGGGGCTGCACCCTGATCGTCAGGCCATTCGGCAGGCCGGCCAATCAGACCGCCATCCTTGTCGCGTGTGGTGATGTCCAGCACCGTCACCGGCGGCAGACCACCCGGCTTCATCAGGGATTTGCGGCTCTTGTGCACCATGCCATCGGTCTCAAGCTCCTTGAGCAGAGCCTTGAGCACGATGCGCGTTTCACCCTTCAGCCCGAAGGCCTTGGCGATTTCGCGCTTGGAGGCCTGATCGGGATGCTCGGCGATAAATTTCAGGAGCACGTCGCGCGGCGGAACCTCACCATGGATGATGCCCGCAGACTCGAGGACTTTTTTTCCGCGACCAGTACGGCCGAAGCCATCGCCCGCCGAGCCGGATGTCTTACGCGGTGCTTTGCTCAAGATTCTGCCTTCTTCGCTTTTGGAGCAGCCTTGGGTTTGGCTGCTGTTTTCGGCTTTGCAGCCGCTTTTGGTTTCGCTGCCGCCTTTGGCTTGGCCTTGGCTTTGGTCTCGCCATCGGCGCTCTCAGCCTTGGCCGCCTTTTTCGGTGCTGCTGCCTTCTTGGCTTTCACGGGCTTGCCGTTGTTGCCGGTGCCAGTCTTGGCAATGCGTTCAGCAATCAGAACCAGCGCCTCGTCCAGCGTAACAGTGTCAGGCGCCTGAGCCTTGGGAATGGTCGCATTGACCTTGCCCCAGTTCACATAAGGCCCGTATTTGCCATCGCGAACGGTAATCGCGCCGCCATCGGGGTGGTCTCCCAGTTCCTTCAATGCCGCCGGTGTGGAAGAGCGGCCACGACCGGGCGATGCCTTCTTCTCGGCAATCACGGTCACGGCGCGGTTCAGGCCAATGGAGAACACATCTTCGATGCTTTCCAGATTGGCGTAGCCACCATCATGCAAAAGGAACGGTCCATAGCGACCCAGGCCCGCCGAAATCATCTTGCCCGATTCCGGGTGCTGGCCAATGTCACGCGGCAGGTTGATCAGCGCCAGCGCCTTTTCATGGTCGATATCTTCTGGCTTCCAGCCCTTGGGCAGCGACGAACGCTTGGCTTCCTTGCCATCGCCACGCTGAATGTAAGGTCCGAAACGGCCAGAGCGCAATGTCAGCTCTTCGCCGGTGTGTGGGTCAGCACCCAGCGCCTTCGGCTCATTGAGCGCGGCTGCATCGGCTTCCGCACCATCTGAGTTCAGCTGGCGCGTGAAGTTGCATTCCGGATAATTGGAACAGCCAACGAAGGCACCGTATTTGCCGAGCTTCAGCGAAAGGTTGCCCGTGCCGCAAACCTGGCAGATGCGCGGATCGGAACCGTCTTCGCGGGTTGGGAACACCAGCGGTGCCAGAACCTCGTTCAGCGCGTCCAGAACGTTGGTAACGCGCAATTCCTTGGTGTCTTCGATCTGGGCGTAGAAGTCCTTCCAGAAATCGCGAAGAACCTGCTTCCAGTCCAGCTCACCAGCGGAGATACGGTCGAGCTTTTCTTCCAGATCGGCGGTGAAATCATACTCCACATATTTGGTGAAGAAGCTTTCCAGAAACGCCGTAACCAGCCGCCCGCGAGAATGCGGGATGAGCTTGCGCTTGTCGACAATGATATATTCGCGGTCGCTTAGCGTTTTCAGCGTGGCTGCATAGGTGGAAGGGCGGCCGATGCCAAGCTCTTCCATCTTCTTGATCAGCGATGCTTCCGAATAACGCGGTGGCGGCTCGGTAAAGTGCTGGCTTGCATTGATCTTCTGCTTGGCGAGGTCTTCGCGGGCATTGATCTGCGGCAGACGGCCATCTTCATCACCGTCGTCGCTCTGCTCGCCATCTTCCTTCTGGTCGGTATAGGCGGCGATAAAGCCATCGAAACGAATGACCGAACCCACAGCGCGAAGGCCCGCCTTCTCGCCCTTGTTTTCGGCCAGAATCTCAACCGTCGTGCGCTCGATTTCCGCAGACGCCATCTGGCTGGCAATGCCGCGCTTCCACACCAGTTCGTAAAGGCGCAACTGGTCGGCATCGAGGTACTTCTTGACCTGATCGGGCGTGCGGCTGAAGTCTGTTGGGCGGATCGCTTCGTGCGCTTCCTGGGCGTTTTTGGCCTTGGTGGAATAGATGCGCGCCTTTTCCGGCACATAACGGGCGCCGAACTGCTCGCCGATCGCGCCGCGGGCAGCTTCGATCGCTTCAGGTGCCATCTGCACGCCGTCGGTACGCATATAGGTAATCAGACCGACGGTTTCGCCGCCAATGTCGATACCTTCATAGAGGCGCTGGGCAACCTGCATGGTGCGCGAGGCTGAAAAGCCCATGCGCGAAGAGGCCGCCTGTTGCAGCGTCGATGTCGTGAAGGGAGGGCCGGGGTTACGCTTGACGGGCTTCGCCTCAACCGTATCCACGGTGTATGTCGCGGCTTCCAGCAGCGTCTTCAGGCGGTTCGCGTCATCGCCGGTCTTGACCGATCTCGCTTGCAGGCGCTTGCCATCGGCAGACACCAGCTTTGCCTCGAAATCATCACCACGCGGCGTCTTCAGAAGGGCGGAAATGTTCCAGTATTCTTCGGAAACGAAACGTTCGATCTCCGATTCGCGGTCGCAGACGAGGCGCAGCGATACCGACTGCACGCGGCCAGCCGAACGCGCACCAGGGAGCTTGCGCCACAGAACCGGGGAAAGGTTGAAGCCAACGAGATAATCCAGCGCACGGCGGGCAAGGTAAGCGTCCACCAACGGAATATCGATGTCGCGCGGATCAGCGACCGCATCCAGAACGGCCTTCTTGGTGATGGCGTTGAACACGACGCGCTTCACCGGCTTGTCGCCAAGCACCTTCTTCTTTTTCAGGAGATCGAGGACGTGCCAGGAAATGGCTTCACCTTCGCGATCCGGGTCGGTTGCGAGAAACAATCCGTCCGATGCCTTTACGGCATCTGAGATTTCCTTCATGCGCTTTTGCGAGGCCGGATCGACCTCCCATGTCATTTCGAAATCCTGATCGGGAAGCACAGAGCCATCTTTGGCGGGAAGATCGCGCACGTGGCCAAACGATGCGAGCACCTTATAGCCGGAGCCGAGATACTTATTGATCGTCTTGGCTTTTGCCGGGGATTCTACGACGACGACGATAGTCATATTTTCTTCTTTCGGAACTTGCCCGTTAACATGCACCACAGCTTTTCAGCCATCAGCGGCGCGACCTTTATTTCGACATGGACAGGTAATGCGCTTCGGTCAAGAGGCAAGCAACGTTTTTCTGCCATTACACCGTTATGCAACCTTGTGGCGACTGGATTGCATATTGCAATTCAGGATAAACAAGTTATGGTTGCCTGCATGGGGTGATGCTCTTTGGAAGACATCGCGTTTTGTCGGGTTGATCGGGGTAAACATGGGTGTGAATGCAGACAATAACAACAAGGGCAAAGACGCGCAGATACCGCCAAACATTGCTTATATCAGTCAGATGCTTTCAGAGTTGCGGTATGTCGCAAAGGTAGAGGGTGCCGACATGCTGCTTTACCTGATTGAAATGGCTTACATTGAGGCAGAAGACATTAAAACTGGTCGTCGCAAGCTCTCAGTCAGCCATATTGATCGAAACCCGCCCCTGGGAATGCCGATTTAACCGCCCCGCTATGTCCAGTTCCAGAAGCACGAGATAGACAGTCGAGGCGGGCAGGCCGGTGTGGCGAATAATGTCATCCGTCTCAACCGGTGAGGGTCCGAGTGCAGATGCGATGATGCTGCGGTCATCGTCACGGGGTGGTGAAATCTCCATATCTTCAGCGCTTTCCTTGGCAATGTGCTGGAATGGCAGGGATGGCTCCATGAGTGGTCGCAGCGCGTTCAGAATGTCCGCTGCCTCCGTCACCAGCATCGCTCCATCCTTGATCAGCCGGTTGGTGCCGTGGCATCGCGCATCGAGAGGTGAGCCCGGAACCGCAAAAACCAGCCGTCCGAATTCACCGGCCAGTCTCGCGGTAATCAGCGAACCTGAGCGGTCCGCAGCCTCCACAATCAGAACGCCCATGGAAACGCCTGCAATCAGCCGGTTTCGGCGCGGAAAATCTCTGGCGCGCGGCTCCCAGCCAAACGGCATTTCACTGATGCTGGCCCCGCCATTGTCATAGATCTCATCTAGAAGCCGCAGGTTTTCCGGCGGGTATGGCCTGTTCAGCCCGCCTGCCAGCATGGCGACTGTGCCGGTGGAAAGGCTGGCAGCGTGGGCCGCCGCATCGATGCCGCGAGCAAGGCCCGAGGCAATCGTATAGCCTGCCTCGCCGCATTGGCGCGCCAGCATGGCCGCAAACTTCGAACCATTGATGGAAGAATTGCGTGATCCGACGATGCCGATGGAAGGCCGGACCGCCGTGCGGCCTGAGCCCTTCATGGAAATGATCGGCGGCGCGCCATCGATCTCGCGCAGTGCCGGTGGATAATCCTGCTCGCCAATGCCCACGAATCGCGCGCCGAATTGTTCGGCGGCCTCGATCTCTCTTTCCGCCTCTGAAACGGAGGCAATGCGCGGGCTGCGCGCCGAGCCACCCCGGCGGGAAAGATCGGGCAGGGCGTCCAGTGCCTTTTCGGCACTGCCGAAGTGGTTAATCAGTTCCCGGAACGTCACCGGACCGATATTGTCGCTGCGAATGAGCCGAAGCCAGGCAATGCGTTGCCGGTCGTTAAGCGCGATGCCGCGCTTCGTTTCGCCGTCATGCGGCATGTCTTGCCCCCATCAGGGCAAGACGCTTGCGCCTCAGCCCTTCTTCCCGATTTTGCTTTCCGTCCCTGCCAGCAGCCGCTTGATGTTTTCTCGGTGCATATACCAGGAGATCACGCTGAGCAGCGTCACCAGCAGAGCCGTCTTCTCTGGCCCTAATATCCACAATGCAACCGGAATGACAAGCATTGCAACCAGTGCGGAAAGAGATGAGTATTTTGTGATATAGGCCGTAGCGATCCAGATCGCCGCAAAGGCCAGCATCATCAACGGTGCAGCGCCTAGAAGCACACCGATATAGACGGCAACACCCTTGCCACCCTTGAAGCCCAGCCATACCGGAAACAGGTGCCCGAGAAAGGCGAAGAAGCCAGCAACCAGTGAGGCCTCGTAGCCCCAAAGGGCACCCGCGATCAGCACCGCTGCCGTGCCCTTCAGGGCATCCAGCAGCAATGTGGCAGCCGCCAGTTTCTTGTTGCCGGTGCGCAGCACATTGGTCGCGCCAATATTGCCGGAGCCGATCTTGCGAACGTCACCCAGACCGGCTGCGCGGGTCAGGATGAGCCCGAATGGGATCGAACCCAGCAGGTACCCCACCAAAGCGGCGAGCGCCAGCAATGCTGGCGCGGTTTCCCAAACAGTCAATGCGGTCATGGATGTCCCCTCAGTCCCGTCGAGTCTTTTATTGGTTGGAATAGACCAGCTTGCCTGCAACATAGGTTGCAACGGCGCGGCCGGTAAAGCGTGCATCTTCAAACGGTGTATTCTTGGACCTCGACACGAGATTTTTCTCGGAAACCAGCCATGGCTCATCAAGATCGATCAGCGTGATATCCGCCTTCGCGCCCGGTTTCAGCGTTCCGGCGTCCAGCCCGAAGATCTGCGCGGGGCGGGTGGAAAGCGCATCGATGAGGCGCATCAACGGCACCTGATCGCTGTGATAGAGCCGAAGAGCCGCCGCCAGCATGGTCTCAAGGCCAATGGCACCGCTGGCCGCATCCGAGAATGGCAGGCGCTTGGTGTCCACATCCTGCGGATCATGCGACGAGACGATGATGTCGATGGTGCCATCCTTCAGCGCATCCACCATGAACATGCGGTCGTCTTCAGAACGCAGCGGCGGGGAAAGCTTGAAGAAGGTCCGGTACTCGCCGATATCGTTTTCGTTCAGCGTCAGATGGTTGATGGAAATGCCGCAGGTCGCCTTCACGCCCCGCGATTTTGCGTGGGCCATCGCTTCCGCCGATTCCCGCACGGAAATCTTGGCGGCGTGGTAGTTGGCACGGGTCAGCGCGGCGATGCGCAGATCCCGTTCCAGCGGAATGATTTCGGCTTCTCTGGGAATGCCTGAAAGGCCCAGCCAGCTCGCAAACAGGCCCTCATTCATGTCGCCATGGCCGATATAGGGGTCGCGGGTCTCCAGTGAAATCACCGCGCCCAGTTCTCGCGCATAGGTCATGGCGCGGCGCAGCACGGCGGTATCCGGCATCGCCTTGCGACCATTGGTGAAGGCAACGGCCCCGGCTTCCCGCAGCATGCCGAATTCGGTCATTTCCTCGCCGCGCAGACCCTTTGTCAGCGCCGCTGCCGGATAGATATTGACCAGCGCCTTGTCGCGCGCCTTCTTCTTCACGAATTCCACAAGCGCAATGTCGTCGATGACGGGATCGGTATCCGGCATCACGATCATGCTGGTCACGCCACCCGCTGCCGCAGCGCGGGAAGCGGATTCGATCGTTTCGCGGTGTTCCGCGCCCGGCTCACCCACAAACACGCGAGCATCCACCAGACCCGGTGCCGCAATCACGCCGCGTCCATCGCGCACTACAGCATCTTCGGGCGCACCCTGGTTCTGCGCGTCCTTGCCAGCAGCCAGAATCGTGCCGTCAGCACCGATGAGGATCGTTCCGACCTCATCGAGATTGCGGGATGGATCGATGATGCGAACATTTTTGAGAACGGTTGCGGTGGTCATACGCGCTCTCCCTGATTTTGTGAAAGAAGAAGGGTTTCCATAACGGCCATGCGCACGGCCACACCCATTTCCACCTGGCTTTCAATCACGCTCTGCGGGCCATCGGCCACTTCGGAGGCAATTTCAACGCCACGGTTCATCGGGCCGGGGTGCATCACCAGCGCGTCTTCCTTGGCGGCTTTCAGCTTTTCGGCATCCAGGCCGTAATAATGAAAATACTCGCGCACCGAAGGCACGAAAGAACCGGACATGCGCTCGCGCTGCAGGCGCAGCATCATCACCACGTCAGCTCCAGCAAGACCTTCCTTCATGTCGTGATACACTTCAACGCTCATCTGGTTGATGCCGGAGGGCAGAAGCGTTGGCGGCGCAACCACACGCACTCGCGCACCCATCTGGTTCAGCAGAATGATGTTGGAGCGGGCAACACGCGAATGCAGCACATCTCCGCAGATCGCCACCGTCATGCCTGAAAGCGTGCCCTTGGCTCGGCGGATGGTGAGCGCGTCAAGAAGCGCCTGCGTCGGGTGTTCGTGCTGGCCATCGCCTGCATTGACCACCGAGCATGCCACCTTTTGCGCCAGAAGGGCGGCAGCCCCTGCGGAAGAATGGCGCACCACCAACACATCGGGCCGCATGGCATTCAGCGTCATGGCCGTGTCGATCAGCGTCTCGCCTTTTTTGACGGACGAATTGCCCACCGACATGTTCATCACGTCTGCGCCCAGCCGTTTACCGGCCAGCTCGAAGGATGATTGCGTGCGCGTCGAGGCTTCGAAAAACAGGTTGATCTGGGTCAGACCGCGCAGGGTCGATGTCTTCTTCTCGCGCTGGCGGCTGATTTTCACAGCCTCGTCAGCCTTGTCGAGAAGAGTGGTGATATCCTGATGGGAAAGCCCCTTGATGCCAAGCAAGTGGCGGTGGGGATAATAGACCATGGAATATGTCCTCCGGGTCACAACAGCGCCTGTCGCGGCGCTCTGGCTTTGGTTATCGGGTCTATAAAGACAGGTGGCTTTGTCGGCAAGCATGGGATAAGCCGGGGCAGACCTAATACATGCAATAAAATACGAATCCCGATATAGCGACGCGATGACGAATATGAACCGGACAGAAGAACAGCTCGCCGATTTGAACCAGCCTAGCCTCTGGTCCGGCATCAATGCCTATCGCACAGACCCGCTGATTGTGGATTTGACATCCAGTCTTTCGCGCCCTCTGCGAGATGAATTTGATCAGATTGGCCGCTATGTGACCTCCTCGGAAGCGCAGGAACTGGCCCGCATGGCCAATGTCAGCGAGCCGAAACTGCACACCCACGGCCCACGCGGAGAGCGGCTGGATCAGGTGGAATTCCACCCTGCCTGGCATGCGCTCATGCGCCGCTCCATGTCATCAGGCCTGCACAGCAGCGCCTGGGAAAATACGCCGGAGACCCGCGGCAACGAGCACAAGGCCCGCGCCACCAAATTCTATCTCACCTCGCAGCTGGAAGCAGGGCATCTGTGCCCGCTGACCATGACCCATGCGTCCGTTGCCGCGATGATGTCATCGCCACGCGTGCAGAAGGAATGGGCGCCCAAGATTCTTTCGCGCAAATATGATTCGTCGCAAAAGCCTGCAATGCAGAAAACCGCCGTCACCATCGGCATGGGCATGACGGAAAAGCAGGGCGGCACCGATGTGCGCGCCAACCGCACCACGGCAGAGCGAGTAGGCGAGGGCATCTATCGCCTTTCCGGCCACAAATGGTTTCTGTCTGCCCCTATGAGCGATGGTTTCGTCATGCTGGCGCAGATGGGCGATGGCATGGGCTGCTTCCTCGTCCCGCGCTTTCTGGAAGACGGTTCGGCCAATGGACTGCATTTCCAGCGCCTGAAAGACAAGCTCGGCAACCGCTCCAACGCATCAGCCGAAGTCGAATTTACCGATGCGTTCGGCTATCTGCTGGGCGAGCCCGGTGGCGGCATCAGCACCATTCTGGATATGGTCACATTGACCCGGCTTGACTGCGCGCTGGCGTCTTCGGGCATGATGCGCGCATCGATGGCGGAAGCCGTTCACTATGCCCGTGGCCGCAACGTCTTCGGCAAAGCGCTCGTCGCTCAGCCGATCATGACGCGCGTGCTGGCTGATATGGCGCTGGATGTGGCGGCTTCGACCGCCTTGTCCTTCCGTCTGGCTGCGGCTTTCGATAGCGCTCGAAACAATCCCGCAGAAGCGGCCTATGCCCGTGTGATGACGCCTGTCGTCAAATACTGGTGCTGCAAGATCGCGCCTCCCTTGATTTACGAAGCCATGGAAAGCCTCGGCGGCAACGGTTACATTGAAGATCGCCCCATTGCCCGCCATTATCGTGAAGCTCCCGTCAATGCGATCTGGGAAGGCTCCGGCAACGTCATGGCGCTGGATGTGCTGCGTGTTCTACAGCGCGGCAGGGATCTCTTCGATCTGGTCTTCGAAGTGCTGGAACGCGATCTGGGGCCTTCCGGCAAGAAAACCACCGATGTGTTGCGCGCCGCCATTGCGCTGTGCGAACGCGACGAGGGTGCGGCCCGCATGCTGGTGGAACAGTTCGCGCTTGCCGCTGCCGCTGCCGAGCTTTGCCGCATCGGTGCCGGTCGCATTGCCGATGCTTTCCTCGAAACACGCCTCGCAGGCGGTTTCCGCCACACCTATGGCATGCTAGATAGCCGCTTCGATGCGTCTTACATCATCGATCTGCTTTACCCACCGGCGACGTGACGCCTCAAGGGACTCAAAACCGCATGCCGCTTGTGCCAGTACTGGCTTAGGCGGCGTGGCGGCCCAATGCGGAGCCTGCAGATGCTGTCCGCTGATCCGAACTGCGGACACCGGTCTTGAACTTGCCGATCAACTCAAACAGTCGGACTGCTTCTCTCGCCAGATTCTGGGCGGATGAAGAGGTCTCTTCGACCATGACGGCGTTCTGCTGGTTGCCCTGGTCCATTTTGTTGACGGAGATATTGATGCCCTTGAGGCCATTCGCCTGCTCGCGTGAGCTGTCGACAATGGCGCTCACATTGCCATCGACCTGCACAACCTGTTCCACGATGTCCTGCAAGGCCTTGCCTGTGTCGCCGACCAGCGCAACTCCGCTTTTCACGTGGTCGTTGGAAGCGTTGACCAGCGCTTTGATTTCCTTTGCGGCCCTTGCGGAGCGCTGCGCGAGCTCCCGAACTTCCTGAGCAACAACGGCAAATCCTTTTCCGGCCTCGCCAGCGCGGGCAGCCTCGACCCCCGCATTCAGTGCCAGCAGGTTCGTCTGAAAAGCAATTTCATCGATGACGCCGATGATGTTGCCGATTTCTCCTGCCGATTGCTCGATCTTGCCCATGGCATCGATGGCTTCACGCACCACCTTGCCGGAATATTCGGCGGTTTCTTTCGTCTTGCGCACAAGTTCACCGGCTTCGTGAGCGCGGTTGCTGGAATCCGATACGGTGTTGGTGATTTCCTCCAGCGACGCGGCCGTCTCTTCAACGGATGCTGCCTGCTGTTCTGTTCGCTTTGCCAGTTCATTGGATGCTGACTGGATCTGCTGGGACGCCGATGAAATCGCACCGGCATTTTCAATCATGATCTGCAAGGTGCTGCGCAGCTTTGTCGACGTTGCGTGAAAATCCGTCCGCAGCCGCTCCAATGCGGGCAGGAACGGGTTGGATATCTGCTGTGTCAGGTCGCCTTCGGACAGGCTCTGGAGTGCATTGGCCAGTGTCTCGACATTGTTGACCCGTTCGGTCACGTCGGTCGCGAACTTCACGACCTTGAAAATCTTGCCATTCATATCGAAGATAGGATTGTAGGAAGCTTGAATGAAGACTGGCCTGCCGCCTTTGCCGACACGCATGAACTCGTTGATCACGAATTCGCCTGCCGCCAGCTTTGCCCAGAACTGCTTATATTCGGCGCTCTGCGCATAGGCAGGTTCGCAGAACATCGCGTGTCTTTTGCCTTTGATTTCGGAAAGCTGGTAGCCAAGGGCGTTCAGGAAATTGTCATTGGCATTCAGTATCTTCCCATCCGGGGTGAACTCAATGATAGCCTGAACCCGGGAAAGTGCATTCAACATCCCGGCGTCTTCAGCGGCTTTGAGTTTGGTCGCCGTGATGTCAGTTGTGAACTTCACAACCTTGAATGGCTTTCCGCCGCGAAAGACCGGATTGTAGGTTGCCTGGATCCAGACCTCCTTGCCGTCCTTGGCAATGCGCTTGAACTGGCGGCTCTCATAGACGCCACGGGCAAGCTTCGACCAGAAAGCCCCGTAGTCAGGAGAGTTTGCCTCCGCCGGATCAACGAAGAGCCGATGGTGCTTTCCGACGATTTCCGGCAGCTCATATCCGAGCGTGCGACAGAAATTTTCATTCGCCGCCAAAACCGTGCCATCGAGTTTGAATTCAATAATTGCCAAAGACTTGCTGACCGCATCAAGTACAGCTTTCGCATCCGCACCACCAAAACCCAGCATTCCATTCTCCATTGATGAAAAACGAAGCGCTTCGGATGTTCATCTGAGGTTAGAGAACAAGCGTCGCTCAATGTGAAAATTGTCTTTCAAATATGTTTACAAGCTCTAAAACAAAAACTCCTGTTTTGCGGCAGGGCGAGTTTTTCGCTTGAGTTGCTGTAGAAGTGGCTGATCTATTCTTTGGGAATAGGTAGGGAGCAGCAACAAACTTCGCTTGAACTTGATAAATGACAATTGTCCGGCGCGATTGCGTAGCGAGCGGAATTGACGCTGGTCTTCCGCGTATGAGATGCAGCGAGATAAAAAGCGGGTGCATCATCAACGTGCACCCGCCTTTCGATTCAGTATATGAGATTTACGCGTAGCTTGTTCAGAACTCTTCCCAGCTCTCCTGGGGTTTGAGAGCCGCATTTCCGTTGGTGGCGTAGGAAACAGTCTTCTTCATGGACCGCGCCGGAGCGGGCGCTGAGGAGGGGGCTGGACGACGGCTTGGTGCGGAGACGGCAGAGCGCTGATCCGTGTTGCGAACGCCAATGTTGAATTCGCCGATCAACGCGAACAGACGGGCCGCTTCATTTGCGAGCGTATGAGCCGCGGCCGACGTCTCCTCAACCATTGCGGCATTCTGCTGCGTGCCCTGGTCCATGGTGTTAACGGCGATGTTGATCTCTTTCAAGCCAGTCGCCTGTTCGCGCGAGCTTTCAACAATGGCGTTGACGTTGCCATCGACCTCCACGACCTGTTGCACGATGTCCTGAAGTGCTGTGCCGGTATCCCCAACCAGTGACACACCGTTTTTGACGTGGCCGTTGGAAGCGTTGATGAGCGTCTTGATTTCCTTGGCAGCTTTTGCAGATCGTTGCGCGAGTTCACGAACTTCCTGTGCAACAACGGCAAAGCCCTTGCCGGCCTCGCCAGCGCGTGCCGCCTCAACGCCTGCATTCAGTGCCAGCAGGTTGGTCTGGAAGGCGATTTCATCGATGACGCCGATGATGTTGCCGATCTCGCCAGCCGATTGTTCGATTTTGCCCATGGCCTCGACAGCCTGGCTGACGACCTTTCCGGAATACTCGGCATTTTCCTTGGTCTTGCGCACCAACTGACCGGCATCGTGGGCGCGGTTGCTGGAATCGGAGACAGTCGTGGTGATTTCTTCGAGCGCCGCAGCCGTCTCTTCAACTGATGCCGCCTGGTGCTCGGTCCGTTTGGCCAACTCATTGGAGGCGGCCTGGATCTGGCTCGATGCTGCAGAAATCGCTCCGGCGTTCTCGAGAATTGTCTCCAGCGTTTTGCGCAACTTGGCCGATGTCGAGTTAAAGTCAGTCCGCAACCGTTCCAGAGCGGGAAGGAAAGGCACGGCAATCTGCTGCGTCAGGTCGCCTTCGGACATGCTCTGCAGACCGTCGGCCAGTTGCTTCACATTCGCGACACGCTCGCTCACATCGGTCGCGAACTTCACGACCTTGAACACTTTGCCATTCATGTCGAAGATGGGGTTGTAGGAGGCCTGGATATAGACCTTCTTGCCGCCCTTGCCGAGACGCATGAATTCATCTGCCACGAATTCTCCTGATGCCAACTTGGCCCAGAACTGGCGGTATTCCGCGCTCTGAGTGTAAGCAGGCTCGCAGAAAACAGCGTGTTTCTTGCCTTTGATTTCGGAAAGCTGGTAGCCGAGGGCGTTCAGGAAGTTTTCGTTCGCGTCAATGATCTCGCCATCAGGCGTGAATTCGATGGTGGCCTGTGCGCGGGAAAGCGCATTCAATATGCCTGCGTCTTCCGCCGCTTTTAGCTTGATCGCGGTGATGTCAGTCGCAAATTTCACGACCTTGTAAGGCTTGCCTCCACGAAAAACCGGGTTGTAGGACGCCTGAATCCAGACTTCCTTACCGTCTTTGGCAATACGTTTGAACTGACGGCTTTCGTATTCTCCACGACCGAGCTTGGCCCAAAAGTCGCGGTAGTCGGGCGAATTTGCCTCTGTGGGATCGAGAAACAGCCTATGGTTCTTCCCAACGATCTCGTGCAATTGATAACCGAGCGCCCGACAGAAATTCTCGTTTGCCGTAACAATTGTACCATCAATCTTGAATTCGATAATTGCCTGAGACTTGCTCATAGCATCAAGAACGGCCTTCGCGTCTGAACCGCCAAAACCCAGCATTCCATTCTCCCACGTCTTATGAACTCGCCGCGTTTCCGATGTTCGTCAGACGCTGCAGAGCAAGCCTTGCTTCATTCGATGATTGTTACGTAGATGTGTTTACAAGCTATAAATTATCAGTTGATCGGTGCGTTTATTGCTGATTTTAACCTTTATTTGCTGAAAAATCAGCTCGTTATTATTTAGCGTGCTAGTAGATACAACGACAGGGCGAATTTATTCTTGAAGCTTTCCGATTCCGACATGTCTGCATGCATCTCGACTTCACGATGACAACCAAAAATCGCGGTGTTTCCATTATCTTGCAATTGTTGGATGCGTGCCAAATCGTCGTTTTTCAGCATCCACCGGCAAGGTAAAACCGCAAGTCTTCACGAGGTGTACGGTGCTTATAAAATGAAAAAAGGCAGGCGTTGTGTGAATGTGAAACTGCCTTTTTGACTACAAGCTGCGCGTTCTAGAACTCTTCCCAGCTCTCTTGCTGTTTGAGGGCTGTGTTGCCACTGGTGTCATAGGAAACAGTCTTCTTCACAGGCCGCGCCGGAGCGGCAGATGCCGGGCGCTGAGCCCTGTTGCGGGCACCAATGTTGAACTTTCCGATCAACGCTAGCAGGCGGGCTGCTTCATCCGCCAGTGTATGGGCCGCGGCAGAGGTCTCTTCAACCATTGCAGCATTCTGCTGCGTGCCCTGATCCATATTGTTGACGGCGATATTGATCTCTTTCAGACCCGTCGCCTGTTCTTGAGAGCCTTCGACAATGGCACTGACATTGCCGTCGACCTCCACGACCTGTCCAACAATCTCCTGAAGAGCTGCGCCGGTGTCACCCACCAGAGACACGCCGTTCTTCACATGGTCGTTGGATGCGTTGATCAAAGCCTTGATTTCCTTGGCAGCCCTTGCAGAGCGTTGCGCAAGTTCACGCACTTCCTGGGCGACAACGGCAAAGCCTTTGCCAGCCTCGCCAGCACGTGCGGCCTCAACGCCAGCATTCAGCGCCAGCAGGTTGGTCTGGAAGGCGATTTCATCGATAACACCGATGATGCTGGCAATTTCTGCTGCCGATTGCTCGATCTTGCCCATGGCCTCGACAGCCTGATTGACGACCTTGCCAGAGTATTCGGCATTTTCCTTCGTCTTGCGTACCATCTGCCCGGCTTCGTGAGCGCGATTGCTGGACTCGGCAACCGTGGTGGTGATCTCCTTAAGTGCCGTAGCCGTCACCTCTACGGATGCCGCCTGCTGCTCCGTTCGTTTTGCCAACGCATTGGAAGCGGTCTGAATCTGCCGGGATGCCGTTGAAATCGCACCAGCGTTTTCAACAACGGTCTCCAGTGTGCTGCGCAGTTTTTCCGAAGTCGAGTTGTAGTCAAGCCGCAGGCGCTCCAGCGCAGGCAGGAAGGGGCTGGTAATCTGCTGTGTCAGGTCGCCTTCGGACAGACCCTTGAGAGCGTTGGCCAACTGATCGACATTATTGACGCGTTCGGTCACATCGGTCGCAAACTTCACCACCTTTAGCACCTTGCCATTCATGTCGAAGATGGGATTGTACGAGGCTTGAATGTGGACTTTATTGCCGCCCTTACCCAGACGCGTGAACTCCCCGGCCACGAATTCTCCGGCCGCCAGCTTTTGCCAAAACTGCTTGTACTCCGCGCTCTGGGTGTAGGCAGGCTCGCAAAACATCGCGTGTTTTCGGCCTTTGATTTCCGAGAGCTGGTAGCCGAGGGCATTCAGAAAGTTTTCGTTCGCGTTCAGGATCTCGCCATCGGGCGTAAACTCGATGGTGGCCTGCGCGCGGGAAATGGCACTCATCGTGCCACTGTCTTCCGCGCTCTTCAGTTTCTGGGCCGTGATATCAGTCGCAAACTTGATGATCTTGTATGGCTTGCCACCACGAAAAATAGGATTGTAGGAAGCCTGAATCCAGACCTCCTTGCCGTCCTTGGCAATGCGCTTGAACTGGTGGCTTTCGTACTCTCCACGACCAAGCTTGGCCCAGAAGCCGCGATAATCGGGCGAGTCTGCCTCCAGACGGTCGACAAACAGCCTATGGTGTTTCCCGACGATTTCGTGCAAATGGTAACCCAGCACGCGGCAGAAATTTTCGTTTGCCTTAAGAATTGTACCATCGGTCTTGAATTCGATAATCGCCTGAGACTTGCTCATCGCATCAAGCACGGCCTTCGCGTCCGCACCGCCGAAACCCAGCATTCCATTCTCCATGTCTGGTAAAGTCGCATTGTTTCCACGTTCATCAGCCGCTTGGGGAGGTTGCTTGCGTTAGAAACTTATTATCTGATAACCTAACGATAAGACCTGAATCACAGGTAAATTTTTTATACGTCACGCTACGTAAGGTATTGTTTTTATTAGCACAATTAGTCCGAGTGTTTATTGCGCCGCAAAAGTGGCTTGCAACCAAGAGTGCGTGAAAAAGACTATGAAACGAAATGACGAACTGCACTTAACCTTCTCCGATGCTAGCCCCCCTACAGAAGTCCACACGGCGAAAAGCTGGCGCGGTGTATCCGTGCAATATTCCCGGCTTCATCTGCCTGCCGAATATGAGTTTCGCTGGGAGGGTGAAAGTCACTATCTGGCGCATCATGATCTGGTACTGCTTGACGGGGAGATGGAAGTTTCCGGCGAACGGCCTGTTGCTGCCACGGACCTTCGGGATCTGATGACCTATGTCCCCATGGGGCAGACCATTGAAGGCTGGGCAAAACCGGTGGATCGCCTGAACGCGTTTACCGTCGTCTGCTTTGATCCCGCAGTCATGGAAGAGGAGTTGCAGGCAGAGTTTGCGCGTGTGGAGCTCCGGGCGAATATTTACTTTCAGGACAGGGAACTTGGTTCAACGATGCGCAAGCTCGGCCACATCATGGCTGATCACGAACGGCCATCCTCGAAAGTATACTCGGAAACCATTGGGCTTACCGCCGCTCTGGAAATGGTGCGGCTGGGCGCGCAAAACCCCGCAAAGGTTGGCGGGTCCGGCCGGCTTGGCCAGACGCAGTGCCGTCTGTTGACGGATTATGTTGAGGCTAATCTCTCATCCGATATCGGCCTTGATGATCTCGCAGCAATCACTGGCTTGACGCGGTTTCACTTCTCTCGTGCCTTCAAGGCCACGTTCGGTGAGCCGCCTTATCAGTTCGTCATCCGCAAGCGGATCGAACGGGCGCAGTCGATGCTGGCGAAAACGCGGCTATCCATCGCAGAGATCGCGACCGCTTGCGGCTTTGGCAGCGCAAGCCAGCTGGGGCGCTCGTTCCGGGATGTGGTAGGGCAGACCCCGCTCGCATTCCGCCGCAGCGCCTGATGCTTTCGGCGATTTCGAGGCAATCTTTCGTCGCAAGTGCGGCTTCTTCAACTCATCCACACATTCCTTCGCCTTCCGGGGTTCTTGCACATTGCCGAGAAATTAACCCTTTGCTAACTGCGTTGGTAACGTCACCACGCGGAGAGTTGCGGGAACATGCTGGCAATTAATGAGACCTCTGGCGAGGCTGTTTCCGAAAAACGCATCCGGGATCGCGCAGCGACCGAAAAATCCATTTTCAATGCCGCAAAAACGCTGCTCGCGGAGGAGGGGTTTCAGGGCTTCGGCATCAATGCCGTGGCGCGCCGCGCGGGCTGCGACAAGCAGCTGATCTATCGGTATTTCGGAGGGCTGGAGGGTCTGGTTGCGGCCATCGGCGAAGACCTGGGTTCCTGGGTCAAGGATCGTATTCCCGAAGATACTGGCGGCATGTTTCTGCTGACCTATGGCGACCTCATGGAAAAGCTTGCGCTCTATTATATCGAGGCGCTGCGGTCCGATCCGCTCGTGTGCAAGATCATCGCCTGGGAGGTGTCCGAAAACTCCCCGCAGGTCAAGCAACTGGCCGATGCCCGCGCAAAGGCGCTGGCCAAGTGGCTGGAAAAGATGCGCGGCTCGCTTCAGGCGCCGAAGGGTGTGGATACGGCCACCGTCAACGCCGTGATATTCGCCGCCATACAGCATCTTGTCATCTCGTCGGTCACATCAGGACAGTTCGCCGGCGTTGCGCTGAAAACGACCAAGGATTGGGACAAAATCGGCACAGCCGTGAAACGAATCGTTCGCGGCGTTTACGGTTGAGAGAGCACATTCGAACTCGCTCGGCATCACTTGCCCTTAAATGGCTGCTCGCGCGTTAATGCCTCAAGCGGAGAGCTTATCCACAGCCCTACGCCGTTTGTTAACCATAACACCAACTTCCATTTGCCCGTCTGGAGTGACGGGATCATTGTGTTAAGAAATCATTAACCATGCGCCTGTGGGCGTGTGAAAAGGAACCGCCGTGACCCGATGGATATCCTTGATCGTCATGATGACGTTCTTCGCATTGCTGCCGTTGGACATTGATGTTCCGACGGTAAACCTGTGCCTCATGGCCTGCCTGCGCTGGGCCGTTCTGGCGATTGCGCCCGAGCCAGTCTTTTCACGGGAGCAGATGGCATGAAGTGGTTTCTGATTCTCTGGGCTGGGCCCGTGGCGTTTCTGGGTGCCTGGTATGGGCTATCCTACAACGATATGAGCTTCGGCTTCTTCATGCTCACGCGCCAGTCGCATGATCTTGTGTTCCAGATTTACGGAAACATCCTCGGCATCCCACCGGAAACCATTCCGCCGCTGGTGGCACGCGCCATCGCGATGGATAGCCTCATCGTCATGGCCATCATCGCGTTTCGGAAGAGAAAAGAAATCGCCGCATGGTGGCGTAAGCGTCAGTCTTCGAAGACAACGTCCGCGCGTCCTAGCGCGGAAAGCCTGTCCAGCGCACCCTGAAGAATGAAGCTCGCAGCGGCCGAATCGATCCGCTGCGCCCTTTTGGCCCGCGACACGTCCATTTCCAGCAAAGCCCGCTCTGCCGCCACGGTGGAGAGCCGCTCGTCCCAATAGACGAAGGGCAGGGCGGTCTTGTCGCTCATGGCGCGCACGAAAGCCCGCGTTGCCTGAACACGCGGCCCGGCCGATCCATCCATATTGGTCGGCAGGCCGATGATGAAGGCCGCCACCTTTTCCTTCGCCGCAAAGTCCAGCAAAAGATCTGCATCCTGCGTGAACTTGATGCGCTTGAGGACCGGGCGAGGGGTGGCGAAACGCCGTGAAAGATCCGACATGGCAAGGCCGATGGTCTTGGTGCCCAGGTCCAGCCCCGCAATAGCCTGTCCCGGCTGCAGAAAAGTCGCCAGTTCCTCAATCGTCAACGTCGCCATGGGTTGGTCTCAGCGTTTGCGTACAAATTCGGTGCGCAGCACGAGGCCCTTGATGGCATCGTGACGGCAATCGATCTCTTCGGGATTTTCCGTGAGGCGGATGGACTTTATGACCGTGCCCTGCTTCAACGTCGTGCCCGCACCCTTGACCTTCAAGTCCTTGATGAGGGTAACGGAATCACCATCAACCAGAAGCGTGCCGCTTGCATCGCGAACCTCGTTTGCCTTGGCGGCTTGGGCAGCAACCTCTGATGCAGGACGCCATTCACCTGACGCTTCGTCGTACACATATTCGTCGTCATCGGCTGCCATTTATCACTCCAGAATTTGAGACGGTCCAGTTGTATAGCCCGTCCTATGTCATAATATATCGGTAACACAAAGGAGAACCTCCATGAAACTGACCTGGCTTGGCCATTCCGCATTCCGTCTCGAAACGGGCAAGGCAAAAATCCTCATCGACCCGTTTTTCACCGGAAACCCCAGCTTTGCCGGGCAGGATGCCAAGGACGCCGCCAACGGCATTACCCACATTCTGCTGACCCACGGTCACGGCGACCATGTGGGTGATACGATCCAGCTGGCAAAAGATACCGGCGCAACCGTGCTGGCGAATGCCGATCTGGCTGCATGGCTCGGCTCCAAGGGCGTTTCGAAGCTCGAAATGGGCAACACTGGCGGCACGGTTGGATTTGACGGATTTTCCGCCACCTTTACCAATGCGCTGCATTCATCCGCGCAGATCACAGAAGATGGCGTCAGCCACGCACTGGGCAACGCAAATGGCCTGATGCTGCATTTCGAAGATGGCCCGACCGTCTATCACATGGGTGATACAGATATCTTCTCCGACATGGCGCTGATCCATGAGTTGCATGAGCCCGATATCGGCCTCGTTCCCATTGGTGACCGGTTCACCATGGGCGGCGCGGTCGCGGCACTTGCCTGCCAGCGCTTCTTCAAGTTCCGCAATGTCATCCCCTGCCACTACGGCTCATTCCCGATCGTCGACCAGACGCCTGAGAAATTCATCACAGGCATGGAAGGCTCGGCTGCCCGCGTGGACGCGCCAAGCGTCGGGCAGACGCTGACGTTCTGATCGAAAACAAGACCTGATCTGCCCATGTCAGCCTTTGAGATATCAAACGTGCTGACATGGGCCAAACATCCGGCTCCAGACGAGGCCGGGTCTGCTGCGAGATATCTCGCCAAATTCGCCGCTCATCCAGACCGTTCCCGGTTGCGAACTTCGGGCGCGGTCATTATAGCGGGTAGGAAAATTCTTGACTGGAGTAGAACCATGTCCGTCGATCTTGCCACCGTAAAGCGCGTTGCGCGCCTTGCCCGTATTGCCGTCAGCGAAGACGAAGCCCAGAAGATGCTGGGCGAGTTGAATGGCATTCTCGGTTTCGTGGAGCAGCTTTCGGAAGTGAATGTCGATGGCGTCGAGCCGATGACATCCGTCACGCCCGTTGCCATGAAGAAGCGCACTGACGTGGTGAGCGATGGAGCCAAGGCCGAGGATATCGTCGCAAATGCGCCGAACACGGACCGCAATTTCTTCCTCGTCCCGAAGGTGGTCGAGTAAGCCTATAGCCGGTTTGCTCCCGCCCGTCCGATTGATATAATTCGAAAGCCGTTGCCGATATGACCGACCTGACCAGCCTGACCATTGCCGAAGCCCGCGACAAACTTGGCGCCAAGGAATTCACCTCAGTTGAACTGACGAATGCCTATTTGTCCGCCATCGAAACGGCCAATGAAAAGCTGAACGCCTATGTGGCGCTGACGCCCGATATGGCGCGCGACATGGCTAAGGCCTCCGATGACAAGCGTGCTGCTGGCGCGGCTGGCGCATTGGAAGGTATTCCGCTTGGCGTGAAGGACCTTTTCGCCGTGCGTGACGTGCACACGCAGGCCTGCTCGCATGTGTTGGATGGCTTCAAGCCGAAATACGAATCCACCGTCACCCAGAACCTGTGGGATGCCGGTGCGGTCATGCTTGGCAAGCTCAACATGGATGAGTTTGCCATGGGCTCGTCCAACGAAAGCTCCTACTACGGCCCAACCGTCAACCCGTGGCGCGCCAATGGTTCGGATAAGAACCTCGTGCCTGGCGGTTCCTCCGGTGGTTCTGCAGCAGCCGTTGCCGCGCATCTGTGCGCCGGTGCCACTGCCACAGATACCGGCGGCTCCATTCGCCAGCCCGCAGCCTTCACCGGCACTGTCGGCATCAAGCCAACCTATGGCCGCGTTTCCCGCTGGGGCATTGCCGCTTACGCGTCCTCGCTCGATCAGGCTGGCCCCATCGCCCGCGACGTCCGCGATGCCGCCATTCTGCTGAAATCGATGGCCAGCGTCGATGCCAAGGACACGACCTCGGTTGATCTGCCGGTGCCGGATTACGAACAGGCCATCGGCCAGTCGCTGAAAGGCCTCAAGATCGGTATTCCCAAGGAATACCGCGTCGATGGCATGCCGGAAGAGATTGAAAAGCTTTGGGCGCAGGGCATTGCTTGGCTGAAGGATGCCGGTGCCGACATTGTCGATATCTCGCTGCCGCACACCAAATATGCGCTGCCTGCCTATTATATCGTTGCCCCTGCCGAAGCCTCGTCCAACCTTGCCCGCTACGACGGCGTTCGCTACGGCCTGCGCGTCGATGGCAAGGACATTGCGGACATGTACGAAAAGACCCGCGCCGCCGGTTTTGGCTCGGAAGTCAAACGCCGCATCATGGTCGGCACCTACGTGCTCTCTGCCGGTTATTACGATGCCTATTACCTGAAGGCCCAGAAGGTGCGCACGCTCATCAAGCGCGACTTCGAAACTGTCTTCCATGAAGGCGTCGATGCCGTTCTGGCTCCTATCACCCCATCGTCTGCCTTCGAAATCGGCGACAAGGACCTAGCGGCAGATCCGGTCAAGATGTACCTTCAGGACGTCTTCACCATCACCGTCAACATGGCCGGTCTCCCCGCCATGTCCGTCCCTGCCGGCCTAGACGGCAAAGGCTTGCCCCTGGGCCTCCAGCTCATCGGCAAACCGTTCGAGGAAGAAACCCTATTCAAGACGGCCTACGCAATCGAGCAGGCAGCAGGCAAGTTCACCCCTGCGAAGTGGTGGTAAGCGAGCTAAAAATTCGAGCCATGACAGAGGCCGATCGCGTTGCGATCGGCCTTTTTGGTTTTGGTGCCTGGAAATCCAGCAGCACGCCGACCTGCCGGATCAAGAGCGGGGAAAGAGTATAATCGAAGCCTCGCTTCGGTTGTCACTTTCCGATCTGCCATCAAAGAGTGTCTCGTTGTGCTTCAGCAGCGCAGCGAGACGATCAATGACAAGACGCATCTCTGGCGAGTGGCGGTCGTCATCATTGAAGACCAGCCACAGCGGGTGCGACAGTTCTTCCAGTGCTGCGCTGTCGCGCACGACGCCCTTAAGCTCGTCCCCGATAAAAGACGGCAGAATGCCTCTTCCGGCACCGCTCGCAATCAGTTTTGGCAAAAGCTCCGGGGCGTTGGTCCAGGTCTGGATCATGTGTTCATGGCGGCGAAAAACCCATTTCTCTGCGTCCGAAGTGGCAACTTCGGTGCCGTTTGAGGCCCACGGCAAGTTTTCCTCTCCCGAACGATTTTCTGCGCGATAGACGTGGTATGTCACATTGACGGATTTGAGAGCCGCAAAATTGCCGTTCGCTGGCGCCTTGTCGAAAAGCCCCACCATTCCCCGCCGATATTTGAGATCCTCGTCTGCGCCTAGGAGCTTGCAGCATAGCCGGAATGCATCTTGCGGGCCGCGAAGGACATGGGAATTTTCGGCAATGAAGCCCATCATCCAGATATTGCTGCCGATGGAGACGATCGGCAGGGAGAAAGCATCTCCGTGCCACTGGCTGATTTCCGACGCCGTGCGGCGCATGGATTGGACGCGCTCAAGCAGCGCGATGCCGTCAGGCGCGAGCTGATAGCCTTGCTGGCTGCGGATAAACAAAGTGCGCCCCATGGTTCTTTCCAGAAACAACATCCGTCGCCCGATTGTCGGCGTGCTGACGCCCATTTGGCCCGCAGCGGCAGCAAGGCCACCTTCAGACGCAACAATATGGAAAAGCTTCAAATCGTCCCAGTTAACATCGTTCATGGCGCGTTTTCCCCGGCTCAATAGGCACTATAGGGCAATGGTCTCACGTGTGAACCATGCAAGGCTGAAATGCCCGTTTCAGTCCTGCGTCTATGAGCTCTTGTTTGTCTGCCTTACCTCCAACTCATGGAAACGGGAGCCAGAGAGATGTTACCGGAAACAATGTTCGTTATGGAGCGCATTCGCAGGCAAGGCGAAACCATGGGCCGTGGTGGCCCTGAGATTTCCTTTGAGAACTGGCCGTCAACGCGGCTGGAGTGTATCGCGGTGTACATTTCACGCTGGATGAACAAGAGGGCGCATTTTCGTTGGCGTGAAGGGGATGGCGAACTGGACGAATCGCGGCGAACTTGGCCTTTGCAAGCTGGGGTGAAAATGTTTATAAGCGCGCGATTAACAGGGGTAGTTGCTGCCTCCTTTATTTGGTGGCGTCACAGGCGAGAAGAACATGGCACAGAATTGGACACCGAGCAGTTGGAGGCACAAGCCGATCCAGCAGGTTCCCGAATATCCGAATGCGGCGGCAGTTGCTGCGACGGAAGCAACGTTGGCAACCTATCCGCCACTGGTGTTTGCCGGTGAAGCGCGCCGCTTGAAGAAGCAGCTTGCCAGTGTTGCCGAAGGCGAAGCATTCCTGTTGCAGGGTGGCGATTGCGCTGAGAGCTTTCTGGAGCATGGCGCTGATAACATCCGCGATTTCTTCCGTGCGTTCCTGCAAATGGCTGTCGTTCTGACCTATGGTGCGCAGCTTCCTGTCGTGAAGGTTGGCCGCATCGCCGGTCAGTTCGCCAAGCCGCGCTCGTCCAACATCGAGACCCAGGATGGCGTAAACCTGCCGTCCTATCGCGGTGACATCATCAATGGCATTGAGTTCAACGAAGCCTCGCGCGTTCCGAACCCCGAGCGTCAGCTGGACGCTTACCGCCAGTCTGCCGCGACGCTGAACCTTCTGCGTGCCTTTGCCATGGGTGGTTATGCCAACCTTGAAAATGTGCACCAGTGGATGCTCGGTTTCGTCAAGGATAGCCCGCAGGCGGATCGTTACCGCAAGCTGGCCAGCCGCATTTCTGAGACAATGGACTTCATGAAGGCCATTGGTATCACGTCTGAAAACCAGCCAAGCCTGCGCGAAACAGATTTTTTCACCAGCCACGAAGCTTTGCTGCTTGGTTATGAAGAAGCGCTGACCCGCATCGATTCGACCTCCGGCGACTGGTATGCAACATCGGGCCACATGCTCTGGATTGGCGACCGTACCCGCCAGTTGGACCATGCCCATGTGGAATATTTCCGTGGCATCAAGAACCCGATTGGTCTGAAGTGCGGCCCGTCTTTGCAGCCGGATAACCTGATCGAGCTGATCGATGCGCTGAACCCATCCAATGAAGCGGGACGCCTGACACTGATCTGCCGTTTCGGCCATGACAAGGTTGCCGAGAGCCTGCCAAAGCTTATCCGCGCCGTCGAAAAAGAAGGCCGCAAGGTCGTCTGGTCCTGTGATCCGATGCATGGCAACACGATCACGCTCAACCACTACAAGACGCGCCCGTTCGAGCGCATTCTGTCGGAAGTCGAAAGCTTCTTCCAGATTCACCGCGCCGAAGGTACGCATCCGGGTGGCATCCACATCGAGATGACCGGCAAGGATGTGACGGAATGCACGGGCGGTGCTCGCACTGTTACGGCAGACTCGCTGTCTGACCGTTACCACACCCATTGCGACCCGCGCCTCAACGCGGACCAGGCTCTGGAACTGGCGTTCCTTCTGTCCGAGCGTATGAAGAGCGGTCGGGATGAGAAGCGTCTGGCCGTCGTGAACGGCTGATTTCAGCGAGAAAGCTGTTTAAAATTGAACCGGCCCCCGAATGTTGGAGATCCCGCGTCGGGGGCCGATTTGTTTTAAGATAGTCGGGAGATCAGATCAGGCGCAGGCCCTTGAAGCTGACATGTCCGTCCTTACCGATGATGATGTGATCATGCACGGAGATGCCCAGCGGTTTCGCGGTATCGATGATGGTCTTGGTCATATCGATGTCAGCACGGGATGGGGTAGGGTCGCCACTGGGGTGATTGTGAACGAGAATGATAGCGGTGGAGGACAGTTCCAGCGCCCGCCGCACGACCTCGCGGGGATAGACCGGCGTGTGGTCCACGGTGCCTTGCCCCTGAACCTCGTCTGCGATCAGCACATTGCGCTTGTCGAGAAACAAAATGCGGAATTGCTCGCGGGCTTCATGCGCCATGACGGCATGGCAATAATCAATGACGGAAGACCAGGAGCCTAACACCTGTTTGTTGCGGATTTCGCTTTTCAGCATGCGCTGTGAAACGGATGCGATGAGTTTGAGATCGAGAGCAACAGCCTCGCCGACACCCTTGACCTCCAGAAGCAGCGGAATAGGCGCGCCAAGCACGCCGCCAAAGGTGCCGAAACGGGTAATCAAGGCCTTGGCAATCGGCTTCGTGTCGCGGCGGGGAATAAGGCGAAACAGCAAGAGCTCCAGCAACTCATAATCGGCCAACGCCGCGTCGCCGTGGTCTCGATACTTGGCGCGAAGCCGCTCGCGATGGCCAAGGTAATGCGCTGCATCTGCATCAACTGCGGGTGCTGCCTCCACCCGCATTTTTCTCGGTGACTGCCGGGCTTCGGAAAAAAAGCCGCGTTCATCACTGGTTTCGGCAAAGCCGCCGGTTGCGCCGTCTCTGGTCTCGACTGTCGTTTTCTGATCAGCGGGGCGTTTTGCCATCGGCATCGTCTCTCTTGCGTTCAGAGCGGGGGCAGGCCAGGGCGGTGCAGGCCGCCGGGCGAGAGTGTGAAAATCTCACACCCCGTGGCCGTCACGCCGACTGCGTGTTCATACTGCGCGGAAAGCGAACGGTCACGGGTGACGGCCGTCCAGCCGTCCGACAGCACTTTCACATTCGCCTTGCCCAGATTGATCATCGGTTCGATGGTGAAGATCATGCCTTCGCGCATTTCCGGCCCATCCGTCTCCTTGCCGTAATGCAGAATATTGGGCGTATCGTGGAACAGGCGACCGACGCCATGGCCGCAGAAATCCGTCACGACAGAGCAGCGCTCCGATTCCGCGTAGGCCTGAATCGCGGCGCCGATGGCACCTGTACGGGCACCGGGCCTGACGGATGCGATGCCGCGCATCAGGCATTCATATGTCACTTCAAGGAGACGTTCCGAAGCGCGCTTGATCTGCCCGACGGGGTACATGCGGCTGGAATCGCCGTACCAGCCATCCAGAACATAGGTCACATCGATATTGACGATGTCTCCCTCGCGCAAAGGCTTGTCATCGGGGATACCGTGGCAGACGACATGGTTGATGGATGTGCAGACGGATTTTGTATAGCCGCGGTAGTTCAGCGTTGCGGGCAGGGCGTTGTTGTCCATGCCGAATTCGAAAACGAAGCGGTCAATGGCGTTCGTCGTGATGCCGGGTTTGACGATAGCGGCCAGTTCATCGAGGCAGCGTGCCGTCAACTGGCTGGCTTTGTGCATGCCTTTGAAGTCTTCGGCATTGTACAACCGGATGACGCCGGTGTTCCGGGATGGGGCCGCTGCTGCGTCGATGTAAGTGACCATGGTTAAGCTTTCTTGTCTTTTAATGCTTTGTTTTATAAAGCAGCTTGGTGCCCGTCGTCTATTGCCACCATCTCATTTGCAACGATTTCCCGCGATGAGATGCTGCATTTTATGGCGTAAGCTTCCACGCCGCGCTGCATGGCCCTCTGAAAAGCGGCTGAATAGACCGGATCGAGATCGCCACAGATGCGCAAGCGGTCGCAATCTCCGCGCTGGATGAGGTAGAGCATGACTGCGCGATAGCCCGCCTGTGCCGCATCGCCCAGTTCTTCAAGGTGTTTTGCACCACGCTTGGTGGCGGTATCGGGAAATTCGGCAAGGCCCTGCTGGCGCATGAAATGCACGTTTTTCACTTCCACATAAGCATCCGGCCTGCCCGGCGCTGACAGCAGAAAATCGATTCGCGAGTTGATGCCGTATTTCTGCTCGCGCCTGACGGTCGTATAGCCGGCTAATGATGGGATGCGGTTCTTGCTTATGGCTTCCTCAGCAAGCTTGTTTGGCATGCCGGTGTTAATGCCGACGATTGTGCCATCCGCTTCCACCAGTTCCAGACAGTGCCTATATTTGCGGGTCGGGCTGTCATGTTGCGACAGCCACACGCGCGAACCCGGCGCTGTCAAACCGCGCATTGAGCCGGTGTTGGGGCAGGAACCTGTTATCTTAGTGCCGTCTTCCAGCACGGCATCGAAGAGAAAACGCTTGTAGCGTGAGATGAGCGTCGCTGGAATGAGCGGAGAATCAAAGATCATGGTGCAGTGTTGTGTGCGCTTCGCGCTTATTCAAGCACATAAGTGCCCGGCGCATCGCAAAGGGCGGGCAGGGCGCCATCGCCGGGTAGGCGGGCGGCAACCTTGCGCTTGTCTTGCGCTTTGATCCACGCTTGCCAGTGTGGCCACCAAGATCCTTTGCAAGTCTCGGCTGCCTGGTGCCAGGCATCAAAGTCACCGGTCGGTGATGCGCCTGTCCAATATTGATATTTGTCCATCTCAGGCGGATTGACGACACCTGCGATATGGCCGGAGCCGCTGAGCACAAACTCGACCGGACCGCCGAAAAGATCCGCACCTGCGAACACGGATTTGGCGGGCGCGATATGGTCGTCCCGGGCGGCGAGGTCGTAGATCGGTATTTCTATATCCTTGAGATTGACCACCTTGCCTGCCACCTGCATGCGCCCTTCTGCCAGATTGTTTTCTAGATAGCAGTTGCGCAGATAAAACGAGTGAATGGCAGCAGCCACGCGGCTTGAATCGGAATTCCAGTAGAGGAGGTCAAAGGGTGGCGGCTGCGCCCCACGCAGATAATTATCGACGACATAAGGCCAGATCAGGTCGGATGCCCTGAGCATATTGAAGACGCTGGCCATGATCGTACCATCCAGATACCCCACGGCCTTCATATGGGCGTCGAGTGCGGCCAATTGCTGCTCGTCTATGAAGACTTTCAGATCGCCGGCATGGGTAAAATCGGTTTGTGCTGCGAGCAGCGTGGCCGAACGAATGCGCTTGTTCTTCTGCTGGGCATGCAGCGCAAGCGTGGAGGCAAGCAGAGTTCCGCCGATGCAATAACCCACCGCATTGATCTGCTTTTCGCCGGTTGCCTGCTCTATCGTGTCCAGCGCAAACTCAATTCCTTGCCGCGTGTAGTCGTCCCAGCCCTTTTCCGCATGGCGCGTATCGGGGTTTACCCAGGAGATCATGAATACGGTATGCCCCTGGTCGACGCACCATTTCACGAAGGATTTGTGGGCGTTGAGATCGAGAATGTAGAACTTGTTGATCCATGGCGGAATGATCAGCAGGGGTCTCTTCAGAACCTCTTCGGTTGAAGGAGCGTATTGGATGATTTCGCAGAGATCGCTACGGGCAATGACTTTGCCGGGGGTGACGGCAATATTCTGGCCGATGACGAATTTGCTGTAATCGGTCTGGCGCAGCTTGATGTTGCCATTGCCCGCCGCCATATCCTCAGCCAGCTGGGCCATGCCTTTCACCAGATTGGCACCGCTGGTGGCCACCGTCTCACGAAAGACCTGCGGGTTGGTGAAGGCGAAGTTAGCGGGGCAAATCGCTTCCGTCACCTGCCGCATGTAGAACCGCGCCTTCTGGCGGGTCTTGTCGTCCAGCCCTTCCGCATCCGTTACCATGCGCTCTGCCCATGCGGCGGTTACGAGGTACACTTTCTGCAACGCGTCAAAGAACGGGTTCGATTGCCATTCCTCATCTGCAAAACGCTTGTGCCGTGGCTGTGTGTCGGGCTTTTCTTGCGAGTTTGCATCGTCGCCAGAGAGTTGAGAGACGGACTTTTGCCAGATGTCGAAGTAGCTGGAGAGCAGATGTGTTTGGGCTTCGACAGAGCGCTTTGGCTCTGCCATCCAATATTCAGCGACATCGGATAATGTTTGAAACAGATCGCTCATGGGGCTGGCGCTGGTTTGGGGAATTTCTCCACGCTCGCGCGGAGCAATCCATTCCGAAGCGGCTTTACCCAGATTTTCCAGTGCCTTGGCCACGTTCATGGCAAAGGCCTGCGGATCCCGCACCACGTAGGCTTCGGCGGATTTAGGATCAAAGCCCTTTCGCTTGTCTCCTTCGTCTCTCCCCCCGCCGTCAGTGCCTGCCATACATTGTACTCCGGTGCATTTTTGTGTTTGCACATTCTGCATGAAAACGAATACAAGTTCCAGCGACAGAGACGCTATGGATCACGGCGTTGTGTATTTGAATAATTCGTTACAGGCGGGACAAGGCATGGGCAAGCATATGGTGAGCGTAAGAGCGGCGACTGTCTTTTCCGTTTTTGGCGTTGCGCTGCCGCTTCTGGCAGGTTGCCAAAACCTTGAACCCGTTGTTGCACCCGCAAACATGAAGCGTCCGGCGGCTGAGGTCGTTGGGCCGCGCAAGGTTGATGCTTCTCCCGTTTCGCAAAAGCGTGACACGGGAACCTATCCAACCTTCGCCACGCCGATGACAGCCGCTCTGCCGCAGATGCAGGACGACGAAGCCACCTCGATGGAAACAACCATGACGCGGCTTGGAAATGCCCGGAGCAAAGGCCAAATTTCCGAGAAGGAATACAAACGCCGGGTTGCCGAGTTGCGGGCGCTTTCGGAGCAGCAAAAGCCTGTGGCGACCCCAGCAGCTTCGCAATAAGGCAAGTCTTAACGGGACGTTATCGTCGCGCTTATGATTCTACGCTTTGTATAAGCCAGCCGCTAACCGCTTTTTTTAAACGGGCATATGCAACTTCCGGGTTATAGTTTCAGCCAAGCGAGGTAAAAACATCGCAAGCGCTGGGGGGCGTAACCATGAAGTGTATCATTGTCGGTTTGATCGTCGGGGCGTCGTTATTCCACCCCGAACCAGCCAAGGCACCATCCATGATGTCTAGCTACACCATGCAGATTCGCTAGTTTGGTTCCGGTGAACGCGGGTTCACCGACAACACAATAACTCTTTGTTTCTACACAATTCCCGACAAAAAGCCCGTTACCAGTTTTGCTCTAGGCACATTCTGGCTGTCAGTCATTTCCCGCAGCCATGTTGAGCGAAATCATATCGGGCACGGTGATATGGCGATTGTTCTCGATCTTGATCAGACCCTCTTTGCGCAGCTTCGTCATCTGGCGGCTGACGGTCTCGATAGTCAGGCCCAGGAAGTCTGCGATATCGGCCCGTGACAGAGGCAAATCAAAGCAGGATTTGTCCTCGTTTTCCGGGTCTATGTGAGTCGCGATCAGATAGAGAAAGCTTGCGACTTTTTCCTGCGCCGACTTGCGGCCCAGTGTCAGCATCCAGTCGCGCGCCTCATCGAGTTCTTTCAGAGACTGGCTATGAAGCTTGCGCTCCATGCTCGGAATTTCGCCAACCATGCGGTCGATAATGCGGCGTGGAAAGCTGCAGATCTCCACTTCGGTGGCTGCTTCCGCCGTCATGCTGCTTTCGTGAATGAACGGGCGTCCGAGGAAATCGGGTGCAAATTGCAGGCCGACGATCTGCTGGCGACCATCCGCCATGACTCTGGATAGTTTCACCACACCTTTGAGAATGTTGGCGTAATATTCCACTTGCTCGCCCTGGCCGAGCATTTCATGGCCGAGTTCGATCTTCCTGCGGCTGGAATGCCTGTTCAACTCGACGAGTTGTTGTGGAAGCAAGACGCCGCAGAGACCGCCATGCCGTGCTTCACAGGACCGACATACCAATGGAAGGTCGGAGTTGTGTATGCTTCGCTGTAACGTGTCCATAGTGCTTCCCGATCCTGAAGGTCGCGGCAAAGCTGTGATACCAATCGCTTGGTATGCATTCGTCCCACCCCGACAAGCCGTAATCCCCCACGGCTTTGAGATGACAATCTTTACGCCTCGAATTGATCGAAGTCAAAGTTTCAAACTGTCGCAGCCTGTATTTTATAGTCGCAGAATTGATATATGCTAAGAGGGAATTGCGTTTTGACCGAGCATCTCATTCACAAATATGGTGCCGCTGTTCCGCGCTATACGAGCTATCCTACTTCACCACACTTCCATGATGGGGTTGATTCGTCCGCCTATACTTCGTGGCTTGGAAAATTAGATAAATCGAACAGTATATCCCTCTATGTTCATATTCCCTATTGTGACCGATTGTGCTGGTTTTGTGCCTGTCACACCAAGCACACATTGAAATATGAGCCGATTGCGACCTACCTGAAATCCTTGCATCGGGAGGTTTTAAAGGTTGGCGCGCATGTATCGCGAGACGCCAGGGTAACGGCTGTGCATTTTGGCGGCGGCTCGCCGACCATGGTCAAGCCTGATGACCTCAAGGCATTGATGGATTGTCTGCGCGTTACATTCCATTTTGCCCCCGATGTCGAAATCAGCGTCGAGATGGATCCCAATGATCTGGACGAGGGGCGTTACGATGCCTTGGCCGCCATCGGCATGACGCGGGCCAGTCTGGGCGTGCAGGATTTTGACGAGAAGGTGCAGCAGACCATCAACCGCATCCAGACCTTCGATCAGACGAAATCGGTGGTGGACGCAGTGCGGGCGAGGGGTGTTCATTCGGTCAATTGCGATATTCTCTACGGCCTTCCGCATCAGACGCTCGATACGCTGCGGGACACCGTTGAGCAGATCATCTCGCTTGATCCTGACCGCATCGCGCTCTTCGGCTACGCCCATGTGCCATGGATGAAGAAACACCAGACGATGATCCCCGAGGATGCGCTGCCAGATGTTATGGAGCGATACCAGCAAATGACGATGGCGGCAGATATGCTTGTTGCATCAGGATATGTCGCAGTTGGTATCGACCACTTTGCAAAGCCTGACGACAAGCTTGCGGTGGCGTTGAAGAACGGCGTTCTGAAGCGAAACTTTCAGGGCTATACGGATGATTGCGCGGATGCCCTGATCGGGCTTGGTGCATCGGCCATCGGCAAATTGCCGCAGGGCTATGTTCAGAACATGCCGGCCACTGGTGAATATGAGCGTATGGCGGATGGTGATGGTCTTTGCGTGGTGCGCGGCATCGCGTTGTCAGACGAGGACCGGGTGCGTGGCTTCGTCATTGAGAAGATCATGTGTGATTTCGCTCTCGACCTCACGGCTCTTTGTGAAATGTATGGCGCCATGGGACATGGTGTGGCAACTGAGGCCAGAGACTTCGCAATGCGAGATCGCGATGGTCTTGTTGTCATCGAAGACGGCATTTTCAGATTGTCAGATGCGGGCAAGCCCTTTGCCAGAAGCATCGCGGCCACGTTCGATACCTATCTTTCGAACGGTCGCGGGCGGCATTCGGTTGCTGTTTAAGCAACACTTTGCTCTGAAAATTCGAGGATACTCCACGAAACCATTGGCTTTTTTGCGCAAGTTCCCTATGTGGAGCGTCATACATAAAGAGACACGAAGGAATATTGGCGTGACAGCTACATTCGATAAGGTTGCAGATATTATCGCTGACACAAGCGAAATCGAACGCGAAACCATTACGCCTGAAAGCCACACGATTGACGATCTGGGCATCGATAGCCTCGACTTCCTCGACATCGTCTTTGCGATCGACAAGGAATTCGGCATCAAGATTCCGCTGGAACAGTGGACGCAGGAAGTCAACGAAGGCAAGGTTTCGACCGAGGAATATTTCGTTCTGAAGAACCTCTGTGCAAAGATTGACGAGTTGAAAGCAGCCAAGGGCTGATTGTGGATGGCCCGTCCATGAGGCGGGCCTTTCTGCAAAGCGGGCGTGCAGTCTTGACCACCATAGCAGTGGTTCTGCGCGCTATCCGCAACTCAAACATTCTACGGACGGAACATGCTTCTAGAATATTTCCAGATGGTGGACCGTATCGAATCCATCGATCGTTCTGCGCGCATCTTGAAGGCTCGCTCCATCGTGCCGCAGAACAGCCCTGTCTTTGAAGGGCATTTTCCCGGCATGCCGCTGGTTCCCGGTGTTCTGTTGATCGAGACCATGGCCCAGGCATCCGGAATGCTCGTTCTGGCGATGACCGATTTTGCCGCGATGCCGTTTCTGATGACTGTTGATGGTGCGAAGATGCGCACTTTTGTCGAGCCAAATGCAGTGCTCGATATCGAAGCCTATCTGGAACATGACGGATCTGGCTTTGCGGTGACAAAAGCCAAAATAACATCTGACGGCAAGAAGGTATGCGACGCGCAATTGAAGCTGCGCACCATGCCGTTTAGCGAAATTCCGCTGGGTCCCATCGTGAAAAATCGCGCCGAAGAAATCGGCCTGATGGCGGCCATCGCGGCTGATACGTCTGTCTGAGCGGGCAAACTGCTCGATTCATAACATTCAATAGGTGAAAATTGATGCATAGCGGGGGCTGTTTGGGCCTTCGCCATTGCAAAGCTGCATTGTGAGCATTATTCCGCATGGCACGTGCGGTTTTCACCGCTTTGGTAAGCTGGCCTGTTTTCCATGACCGGCAAGCGACGAAGGATGACGGATAATGAAGTCTGACAATGATGTGGTGATCACCGGGGTCGGTATCGTGACCTGTCATGGCGTCGGTATCGATGCCCATATCGCCTTGCTTTGCGCAAGCGCGGCCCCGGAAGCGATTGTCGAAACCGAAAAGTTCGCGCCTTACCCGATCCATCCCTTGCCAGAGATCGATTGGTCCAGCCAGATTGGACGCAAGGATCAGCGCCAGATGGAAAACTGGCAGCGTCTTGGCGTTTTTGCGGCCGGTCTGGCGCTTGATGATGCGGGTCTGAAAGACGACGCAGAAGCATGTGGCACGATGGATATGATCGTGGCGGCTGGCGGTGGCGAGCGCGATATCAATGTCGATACGCTCATCATCGACGAGGGCATGAAGCGCAACGATCGCGAAGTCATGTTGAACGAGAAGCTCACAACCGAGCTTCGTCCAACCCTGTTTCTCGCGCAGCTTTCCAACCTCATGGCCGGTAACATTTCCATCGTTCACAAGGTCACAGGTTCCTCGCGCACATTTATGGGTGAAGAAGCGGCAGGCATTTCCGCTGTCGAAACCGCATTTTACCGAATCCGTTCTGGCGAATCGAGCCACGCGCTGGTGGGTGGTGCTTTTGCCGCCGAGCGTCCTGACATGACGTTGTTGTTTGAAGCCATCGGTGCCCACGCGCAAGGTGAATGGCAGCCGCTCTGGTCGCGGGCTGACGGTGAGGGCGGTGGCATGATTACCGGCTCTGTCGGTGCATTCCTCGTGCTGGAATCGCGTAAGCGCGCCGAGGCCCGTGGCGCAAAGATCTATGCCCGCATCGACGCTATCGAAGGGGATCGTGGTTCACGCGAAAATGGGAAGTTTGAACAGAGGTTCGAGCGGCTCCTGGCACCTGCCAAGGATGCTGCCGACACTGTCGTCTTTTCGGGTGCCAGCGGTTACGGCGCTGTTACGCCAAGCGAAAGCCATGTGCTTGCGCAAGTCCTGCCACAGGCTGCCATTCGTGGTTTTGGCGGGTTTACGGGCCATGGGCTTGAAGCACAGTTTCCGCTGGGCCTTGCGCTCGCAGCACTTGCGCTCAACAGCGATGCGAAGGTTCCGGCTTTCGATAGTTCCGCTGAGAAGCCAATGGCGTCTGCTGCTGCTCAGGCAGTGGTGACAACGGTTGGCCATGTTCGCGGCGAAGGCGTTGCCGTTCTTTCCAAAGATATTTGAGGAGTAGACACCATGGCATCCAGCAATTTCAAGGATCACCTCGGTCGCCCCATCGTTGCCGTTACCGGCATGGGCATCCTCACATCGCTCGGCCAAGGGCTGAAAGACAATTGGGATGCGCTGACGTCAGGCAAATCCGGCATCCATAAAATCACCCGCTTCCCCACGGACAACCTGTCCACGCGGATTTGCGGAACCGTGGATTTCATCGAGATCCCCAAGCCCAACTCCGTCGAGCGCTCCTATGCGTTCGCTCGCGAAACTACCATCGAAGCGTTGGCGCAGGCTGGGCTTTCAGGCGATTTCAACGGCCCATTGTTTCTGGCTGCGCCGCCGATTGAGCCGGAATGGAGCGCCCGCTTCGAACTGGGCGACCGTTCTCCACCTGCTGAAAAGCCGGGCGATGCCTATGATCGCTTTATGGCTGCGTTGCGAGAGCGTCCAGATCCCGAATTTCAGGAGGCGGCTCTGTTTGGCGCCATCTCCGAGCGTCTGGCAGATCGCTTCGGTACGCGTGGATTGCCTGTCACATTGTCCACCGCATGTGCGTCTGGTGCCACCGCTATCCAGCTTGGCGTTGAGGCCATCAGGCAGGGCCGCTCCGAGCGCGCCTTGACCGTTGCGACAGACGGCTCAGTGAGCGCTGAAGCTCTCATTCGCTTTTCGCTGCTGTCGGCTCTCTCCACGCAGAATGATCCACCGGAAAAGGCATCCAAGCCGTTCAGCAAGGACCGCGATGGTTTCGTGATCGCGGAAGGAGCTGCAACGCTTGTGCTGGAATCGCTGGAATCCGCTATTGCGCGCGGTGCGAAGGTTCTCGGCATCATCAAGGGCGCTGGCGAGAAGGCTGACAGCTTCCACCGCACGCGCTCCTCGCCGGATGGCGGCCCCGCCATCGCCACCATCAGAGCAGCTCTTGCCGATGCGGGCGTGGGCGAAGGCGATATCAACTATATCAACGCGCACGGCACCTCCACGCCTGAGAACGACAAGATGGAATATGGTTCCATGCTGGCTGTTTTTGGCGAGGGGCTGAAGTCGATCCCGGTGTCTTCCAACAAATCGATGATTGGCCATACGCTGACGGCGGCCGGTGCGGTCGAAGCTGTGTTCTCATTGCAGACGATGCTGACAGGCACCGTTCCGCCGACCATCAACTACACCAACCCTGACCCGACGATTGCACTGGACGTGGTGCCGAATGTGAAGCGCGATGCGCAGGTAACTGCTGTGCTTTCCAATTCATTCGGCTTCGGTGGCCAGAACGCAAGCCTTGTCATGACGCGGGAACCGGCTTAATCGGTCTCTCACATCCAAATCTTTAGGGCCTTCGGGCGAAGGACTTTTTACTATGCGCGCTTTGCAACTCGTTGATGATCGTAAGCTTGAGAGAGTGGAATTGCCCGAGCCTGAAGCACCGGCTCCTGGCGAAGTGACGCTTCGGGTCAAGGCTGTTGCGCTCAACCACATCGATGTATGGGGCTGGCGCGGCATGGCATTTGCCAAACGCAAGATGCCGCTGACAATCGGTGCGGAAGCATCTGGCGTTGTCGAGGCTATCGGTCCCGGTGTTTCTAATGTTTTGCCTGGGCAATTGGTATCCATTTACGGCGCGCGTACCTGCGGGCGCTGCCATCACTGTGTGGCCGGGCGGGATAACCTCTGCGAAAACGTGGCGGGTGTGCACGGCTTTCACTTGGATGGCTTTGCGCAGGAAAAGATCAACATTCCCGCCCGGCAGCTCGTACTTGCACCGCCCGGCATCGACGCTGTGGCTGCGGCTCTTGCACCCGTAACGTTCGGGACTGTCGAACACATGCTGTTCGACAACGCCAAGCTTCAGCCCGGTGAAACGATCCTGATCCATGCTGGCGGTTCCGGCATTGGTTCCGCTGCGATCCAGCTTGCCAAGAAGATGGGCTGCACCGTCATCACCACGGTGGGTTCTGATGACAAGATCGAACGCGCCAAAGCACTTGGCGCCGATCACGTTATCAACTACCGCGTTGATCGGTTTGAAGGCGTGGTGCGCAAGTTGACCAAGAAGAAGGGCGTTGATGTCGTCTTCGAACATGTCGGCAAAGACACCTGGGCCGGTTCGATGTTCTGCCTAAAGCGCGGTGGACGCCTTGTCACATGTGGCTCGACATCAGGCGTTTCCTCGGAAATCAATTTGATGATGCTGTTCCAACAGCAGTTGAAATTGCTGGGTTCCTTTGGCTGCCGTATGGAAAACATGGCAGATGCTATGCAAAAGATGGCACGTGGCCTTGTGCATCCGGTCATCGATACCGAAGTAACCTTCGATACTATCGAGATGGCGCTGGAGCGGATGGAAAGCCGTCAGGTCTTCGGCAAAATCGTCCTACGGATGGATTGATCCTTTTGAAAATGTTGATAACGCGCGCTGTTCTGGCGCTCGAAAACTTTCGTCAGTGGCTGAATGCGACGCTCGCATTCAGCGCTCTGAACCTCCTGAAACTTGCTCCTGCCGATCCGGCCATCCGGTTCGCAGACAGGCTTGCGCGTAAGGTTGGCCCCAAAACCTCTCGTCACAAGCTGATGCTGGTGAACCTGAAGCGTGCTTATCCGGAGAAGTCGGAAGAAGAGCGAGTCGAGATTGCGCTCGACAGCTGGGGCAATATGGGTCGCCTGGCGGCCGAATATGTGTTTCTCGATCGCCTCTTCGACTTTGATCCGGCCAATCCAAAGCCGGGCAGGGTTGAGGTTATCGGCACCGAAACGTTTCTGGAACTGCGCGACAATCCACGTCCGTTCATCGTATTTACGGCGCATTCCGGCAATTTCGAACTTCTGCCTGTTGCAGGTTCCGCCTTCGGGCTTGATGTGACGGTGCTGTTCCGCCCACCCAACAATCCCTATGTTGCGAAACGTATCTTTGATTTTCGCAAAGAGCGCATGGGCAACCTCGTACCATCCCACGCCGGTTCATCCTTTGCGCTGGCGCGTCAGCTGGAAAAGGGCGGTGGGATCGGTGTTCTGGTGGACCAGAAATTCCGAAAGGGATTGCCCACGAAATTCTTCGGCAACGACGTGTTGACCAACCCATTGCTGGCAAAGCTTGTTCGGCAGTTCGGTTGTGATGTGTTTCCCGCTCGCTGTGTTCGCCTTCCCGATAACCGTTATCGGTTGGAAATCGAACCTAAAGTCGAGATACCGTTGAACGAAAACGGCAGTGTCGACGTTCAGAAGACCGCGCAGCTTCTCAACGACAAGGTTGAGAGCTGGGTGCGTGAATACCCAGGCCAATGGTTGTGGTATCACGACCGGTGGCATATCAAGAATAGTATTTAACAAGACCGCCGCATATTGAGGCACGCGAGCAATGTTCTGTAAGTTGTGACTGCACCTTATTCGTCACAATTTCTAGGATTTGTTAAAACCGCCATGCGTGTGTTATTTATTCTATGTGCAGTGCGGCATTCTCGTTACGTCTTTTTTTAACAGTGGCGCATTATACCAGTCTTGTACCGCTGGGCCTGAGCGTATTGAACATGCGAATGGCATTGGATCAGCCGGGGGAGTATCGAGTTGAAAGCGTTGATTGACTTGTTCTGGCAACGATATTCGGAGCTGAAAGGCGCCGTTGGTCGTAATGATGCTCAGACTATAACGAATCTTGATCGTGAACTCGATACCTTGCTTGAAGGCATTACGAGCCGTCAAACCATGAGCTCAGCCGAGGTGCTGGAGCAGTTTCGCTTTGCTATCGATCTATTGAATGAAGAAGCGGAAGACACTGGCTGCGTGCAGCGCAACTCGGAACTTCTGCGCAAGCTGGTCGATCGCTATATCGGTGCCGGACTTCCGTACGATGGCGTGGCGCCGGATGGCGAATCGACAACATGGAGCCCCTACGTCATTCTGGACGAGGACAAGCTCGACGATCTGGATGCGCGTGTTTTCGTTGTTTCGCCCGGTTATCGCATCAATTACACCAACGCCATCAATGCGAATTGCTATGACGCGACAACAAACGATCTTGTTGGGCGCCACATTGCGGAATTCATTGGCGTACATCACTTCCAGCAGGCCCTGCGCGAAAAGCTGGACGCTTGCTTCAAGGGGCAACCCGCGAAATACACGTATGCCGAGACGATCGACGGACGCACTGTCGTGCGCTCCTACGAAATGTCTCCCTGCTTTTCCCCTTCCTACAAACTCGTCGGCGCAATCATCACCGTCAAGGAACTTGCGGATCGCCGAAACAGGGTGGTCGCGTAATCCTTCGGTCGTATAGACCGCATTCGAACTTATTTGCCTGAAAGATCTTGCGTCACGTGAGGTTACCGCGATGACTAACGCATTCCCGTGCCTCGCGTAGCGTAGGAAAATCCTGCGGTATCGATATCGATTCCGCCCATGAACAGGTAAAAAATAGTGTATTGACGCATCATGATACGTTAGTGTTGATGCTGCAAATACAACTGGTTTATAAATGCCGCTAATCTTTATCTTTGTTTCGCGCTTTAAAGTTGATCGGGAAAGTCCACTCAAATTTATTTGCCAAGTGGTATATAAAATAAATCGGTTTTTCAATGGAACTGTTTTTGAGGAGAAGGCGTTCTCCTCGCTGTGTCTGAGATCGGCGGTGCCATTTTGCTGAACTTTGGGCGGTTGCAGGAAATGTCTGTTATAGGATGGAGACTCCATTGATTGAGCTCTTCGATGCGTTTTCGCTGAAATGTGTTCAGCTCAAACAGGCTGTTGCGAACGGCCATGATGATCTCGTCCGGCTGCTTGATCGTGAGCTGGAGCCCATGATTGCGGATATCCTTTCCTATCGTGCGCGCACGCGTGAGGATGCCTACAGGCAGTTGCAGTTCTTGAATGGCCTCATCCGCGATGAAGCAGATGACAGATCCAGCGTGACGCGCCGCAGTGCAGCGATGTCGATGCTGATTGATCGTTATTTCCGAGGCGCGAACGAAGGTTACGACAGCTGCGATCAGTTGCTTGTTCAAAAGGAAAACTGCCTTGCGTTCAATGCGCAGGCTCAACCGCTGTTCAATGAGGCTATACTGGACAGCTTGCCCGACCGTATCGCCGTTATTACGAGAGATTATCGCTATCTCTATGCCAATCGCATCAATGCTGAGTTTCTTGGCTATTCACAGCTCTCTGTCGTTGGTCGGCACGTTTCTGAGTTTATTGGCGAAAAAAGCTTTGAAGCTATGGCGAAACCCGCATTCGACCGGTGTTTTTCAGGTCAACTCGTGGATTACCTCCATCTCGGAAGGCGCGATCAGGACGAGTACAAGACCAGATGCCGCATGAGCCCATTGCGGGCCGCCAACAATGAAATCATAGGTGCCGTGGTCGTTCTTCAAGAAGTCCATGCAATGGTCGTCATGGAAAACAGTTGAGGCGATCAAGCCCCGAACAGGCTCTGAAAAAACTGGCTGATAAAGGCTGCTGCTCCAGCGTCGAACAGCAACTTTGAAGCCATTGCAAGGCACGAGACGACGAGCAAAGGCCGGATGATCTTCGCACCATTACTCATGGCAAGACGCGATCCCATCTGAGCGCCCAGGAATTGTCCGAACCCCATGACAAGGCCCAGCTTCCATAAAATCGCGCCGCTGAAAGTGAAGACGAGGAAGCTGCCGAAATTCGAGCCAAAGTTCAGAAGCTTTGTGTGGGCGGTGGCTTTCAGCATGCCGAAGCCGGCGAGGCCGACGAATGCAAGCATGTAAAACGAGCCTGCGCCCGGGCCAAAAACACCATCATAGAAACCGATCAGCGGAACAATCGTCACGCCAAAAACAAATGGCGCGATTTTCTGGTGACTATCGAGATCGCTGAGGTTCGGTTTGAAGGCAAAGTAGAGCGCTATGATGATCAGAAGAAAAGGCATGATCATGCGAAGCGTATCCGGTGGCACGAAAGAGGCCGTCATCGCGCCAAATATGCCGCCAATGAAGGCCATGAGCGCCATCGGGAACTGTTTTTTCAGGTCAACATGCCCCCGGCGGGCATAGGCTATCGTTGCCGAGGCTGAGCCGAATTGCGCCTGAAGCTTGTTGGTTCCCAAGGCTTCCAGCGGTGGAATACCCAGAATCAGCATGGCCGGAATGGCAATCAGGCCGCCGCCGCCAGCAATGGAATCCACAAAGCCCGCGAAGATCGCGACAAAAAAGAGAATCACAAAAATATTGAGAGCTAATTCGTGCACGGCAAGTATTCCGGAACGGTGGTGAGATTGTTCGCTTCTGTCACCTAATCATCAGGCTTGCAATGCTTTTCCTCTGATACGTCGTGGGCATTGCGTCATCCGTATCGCCGTTTATGGTGCTCGCCCTGTGTCGTCTTTTATTGGGCGATTCTACTCTAGACGATTTCAAGGATTACCCCATGCACAAGGTTATTTTCGACACGGACCCCGGCATCGATGACGCAATGGCATTGCTTTTTCTGCATCGGCATCCCGATATTGACCTTGTCGGCGTGACGACTGTTTTCGGCAACGCGCCGCTCGATATTACGACGCGCAACGCGCTGTTTCTGAAGCAGCAATGGGAGATGACGGCACCTGTGGCAAAAGGCGCAGGCGTGACATTCAATCCCGAGCTTCCTGAAGGCCACTGGCCAACATTCATTCACGGCGACGACGGACTTGGCAATATTGGCGTGCCTGCCTCCATCGACCTGCCACTCGATTCCCGTCCGGCGCACAGATTGATCATTGATACGGTCAGGGCAAATCCGGGTGAAGTGACGCTTATTGCTGTGGGGCGCATGACGAACCTCGCTTTGGCTTTGCGTGAAGAACCTGACTTTGCATCTCTGGTGAAGAGCGTCATCATCATGGGTGGCGCGTTTGATATCAATGGCAATGTCAGCCCTGCCGCCGAGGCCAATATTCACGGGGATCCGGAAGCCGCAGATGTGGTGTTTACAGCGCCATGGCCTGTGACCATCGTCGGCCTCGATGTGACCACACGCACTGTGATGACATCGAAATTCATGGCTGATATGGCGAAAGAGGGCGGTGCCCATGTCCAGCTTCTGTCTGATCTATCGCAATTCTACATCGAGTTTTACAGCCAGCGCACCGGTGATGGCATGGTCGTTCACGACTCATGCGCTTGCGTCTATCTGACCAATCCTGAACTGTTCGAGACCCGCAAGGGTGCCGTCCGCGTCGTGTGCGGGGGCATTGCTGATGGCCAGACCATCCAGAAGCCGGATGGCGTGGCCTTTCCACCCGGTAACTGGGATGGATATCCAAGCCAGCAGGTTTGCACCAACATTGAGCCGGAGCGGGTGCTTTCTGTGATCCGATCTGTAATTGTGAATGGTGAGCGCGGCTGATTGGCAGGTTGCGCCGCCAAACGCGGTGGCTTGCCTTGCAATTTGGAAAAAACTCGCGTTATGCAGGTTTTGGCGCGGTGGCGCCAAGCCTGCAAACAAGCCGGTTGCTGCGAAAACAAATTCGTGTTTTCCAGCACATACGTTACACTCAGTTTTACAGGCCCGATTTGTTCGTGTCGGCTGTATCTGGAATCAAAAAACGAATGCTTTTGTGAGCCGGTCGTTCGGTTCATGTCCACGAGGAAAAGATGGAAGAGTTTCACAAGGTCAAGCGTCTGCCGCAATACGTGTTCGAACAGGTCAACCGTTTGAAAGCGAGCGCGCGAGCGGGTGGTGCTGACATCATTGACCTTGGCATGGGCAATCCTGATCTTCCAACGCCAAAGGCCATTGTCGACAAGCTGTGCGAAGTGGTTCAGGACCCGCGCACGCATCGCTATTCTTCGTCCAAGGGCATTCCCGGCCTTCGCCGCGCGCAGGCTGCCTATTACGCGCGCCGTTTCGGTGTGAAGCTCAATCCCGATACTCAGGTTGTTGCCACCCTTGGTTCAAAGGAAGGCTTCGCCAATATGGCGCAGGCCATTACCGCGCCGGGCGATGTCATTCTGTGTCCAAACCCGACCTATCCGATCCATGCCTTCGGCTTTCTGATGGCAGGCGGCGTTATTCGCTCCATGAATGTCGAGCCGGATGAAACCTTTTTCGGTCCCCTGGAGCGCGCGGTGCGCCACTCCATCCCGAAGCCGCTTGCGCTCATCATCAACTATCCGTCCAACCCGACCGCGCATGTTGCGTCGCTGGATTTCTATCGCGATATCATTGCCTTCGCCAAGAAGCATGATCTGATCGTGCTTTCGGACCTTGCCTATTCCGAGATCTATTTTGACGACAACAACCCGCCGCCTTCGGTTCTGGAAGTGCCCGGAGCCATGGACGTCGCTGTCGAGTTCACCTCCATGTCCAAGACATTCTCCATGCCGGGCTGGCGCATGGGCTTTGCCGTTGGCAATGAGCGGCTGATCAGCGCGCTAACGCGTGTGAAATCCTATCTGGACTATGGCGCATTCACGCCAATTCAGGTTGCTGCGACCCACGCACTGAACGGTGATGGTTCCGATATCGCAGAAGTGCGCAGCGTATATCGCCGTCGCCGTGATGTTATGGTCGATACATTTGGCAAGGCAGGCTTCGAGGTTCCGCCGCCAGCCGCCACGATGTTCGCATGGGCTAAAATTCCAGAGAAGTTCCGCCATTTGGGATCGCTGGAGTTTTCCAAGCTTCTGGTCGAGAAGGCCGATATCGCCGTTGCTCCAGGTGTGGGCTTCGGTGAAATGGGCGACGATTACGTTCGCTTGGCTCTGGTTGAGAACGAGCACCGAATTCGCCAGGCAGCGCGCAATTTGAAGCGCTTTCTGGCGACAGCGGACGACACATTGCACAACGTCGTTTCGCTTAACGCCCACCGTTAAGGGCACCAACCGGGTGGCCGCTTCTGGCCACCTCTCCATGTCAGCAAATCAGGAATATACCAATGGCAGATTCATTGAGAATCGGCATAGCGGGACTCGGCACTGTCGGCTCTTCGCTCGTGCGCATCCTTCAGCAGAGAAGCAACGAACTTGCGATTACCTGCGGACGCGCAATCGAGATTATTGCAGTCAGCGCACGTGATCATTCGCGTGATCGTGGTCTGGATCTTGCCGGTATTACTTGGTTCGATACGCCAGAAGACATGGCTAAAAATGCCGAAATCGATGTTCTGGTGGAACTCGTTGGTGGCGCTTCCGGTGCTGCAGAGAATGCGGTCCGTGCGGCATTGTCGCGCGGCGTCCATGTGGTAACAGCCAATAAGGCGCTGCTTGCCAAACATGGCGTTGAGCTTGCCATTCTCGCGGAAGAGAGAGGCGCGCTGCTTAACTTCGAAGCGGCAGTGGCTGGCGGCATTCCTATCATCAAGGCCCTGCGCGAATCGCTGACCGGCAACAATGTGTCGCGCATTTACGGCATCATGAACGGCACCTGCAATTACATCCTGACCAAGATGGAAAAGGAAGGGCTCTCTTTCGAGGCCTGCCTGAAGGAAGCGCAGCGCCTGGGTTATGCCGAGGCCGATCCTGCATTCGATATCGAGGGCAACGACACCGCCCACAAGCTCGCAATCCTGACGACATTGGCCTTTGGCTGCCAGATTTCGGCCGATGACATCTATCTCGAAGGCATTTCGAATATTTCCATCGAGGATATTCAGGCTGCTGCCGATCTTGGTTATCGCATCAAGCTGCTTGGCGTGGCGCAGGTGACCGAATCCGGTATCGAGCAGCGCGTTCACCCCACCATGGTGCCGCTAGATTCTGTTATTGCGCAGGTTGATGGCGTGACCAATGCCGTTGCCGTCGAGTCGGATATTCTCGGCGAGTTGCTGATGGTTGGTCCCGGCGCAGGCGGCAGCGCCACGGCATCTGCCGTGTTGGGTGACATTGCCGATATTGCCAAGAGCCGCCCCGGCGCGCAGCAGGTGCCGGTTCTTGGTCGCCCTGCCAAATCCTTGACAGAATACCGCCGCGCCAAGATGAAGAGCCATGAGGGCGGCTATTTCATTCGTTTGACGGTGAAGGACAAGGCCGGCGTCTTCGCCAGCATCGCAACACGCATGGCGGAAAACAACATTTCGCTGGAATCCATCGTGCAGCATTCGCGCGTTCAAAGCGAAGGTGGCTCGCAAACCATCATCCTCGTGACTCACGCGACGATGGAAGATGCGATCCGTAAGGCCGTCAAAGCCATCAAGAGCGAGAAGTATCTTGTCAATGAGCCGCAGGTCATCCGCATCGAGCGGACCTGATCGGCATCTTGCATGATTTGAAAGCGAAGGCTGTCGCTGCAAGGTGGCGGCTTTCACCCAAGCTTTATCTGCGCGGCTTTCGAACCACAGATGGAGACAGCTTGTGATCCTTATTCGCGCGGCCAAAGAGGCGGACGCAGCGGTGCTGGCAAGCATCGGGCTTCGTGCCTGGACAAACGCCACAACGGCAATTGGCGTGACAGAAGCATTGCGTGACAATGCCCGCGCCGCATTCGAGAGTTTCGCATTTTCAACCTGGCAGGCGATAACGCTTGCAGAGGTGCGGGGTGTCGTTGTCGGTTGGGCTGCGCGTGAACATTTCGATGAGATGATAAGCGATTTCTGGGTCGATCCGGCCCACCAACGTCAAGGTGTTGGCACAGCGTTACTGGCCAAACTCGAACAGCAGATCGTGGAGCGCGGCTTGCCCGTTGCCGAGCTTGAAAGTCATGCACAGAACAATCAGGCAGTCTCTTTCTTCAGAAAACACGGTTACAGTGTCAGCTGGTTCTCGATGAAGTATTCAACCAAGCTTGACCGTGAAGTTCAGTCTGTCGGCTTGCAAAAACAACTCATTGACATGAATGTGACGGGTTATGGCTTCGGCTTTTGAGCCATTGCCTTCAGTTCTTCCAGTTCGCAGCAGTCAGCAGGGACAGGATGAGTCCGATCTGAACCACGATGATTGCAAGCAGGTAACTGCGAAACGGCTCCTTGTGGGTTTTATGACGCAGCAATCTCTGCGCCAGCACCACGCCCACACTTCCACCCAGAAAAGCCAGCCACAGTAACGTGCTTTCATGCGCGCGCCAGCTTCCCTTTCGGGCTGCCTGCTTGTCCCACCAATAGGTGAGGAAGACTAGGATGTTGAAAGCAAGGTAGGTGGCGAGTGCCAATGCGAGGGTCATCATGCTGGCAATGGACGTGAAAATTGTAAAAAATTGGTGCCCGGCGTGTCGAAATCGGGAGGCCTCGGCCTGTGCTGCGCGACAAGCCTTGCGCCTCGGTGCCAATTGTTCTACCTCAGCATAGACAGAAATTCCGTATTTTATGAGCTTGATATGACCCTTGTAGACGTGCGCACACCAGACCCAAAACGCTTCATTCCCGGCGCGACCGGCGATTGGGAAATCGTCATCGGCATGGAAGTTCACGCTCAGGTTCTTTCCAATTCCAAGCTGTTTTCGGGCGCGTCCACGACCTTCGGCAATGCACCGAACTCAAATGTATCTCTGGTGGATGCCGCCATGCCCGGCATGCTGCCCGTCATCAACGAGGAATGCGTGGCGCAAGCCGTGCGTACGGGCCTCGGGCTCAAGGCGCAGATCAACAAGCGATCCATCTTCGATCGCAAGAACTATTTCTACCCGGATTTGCCGCAGGGCTATCAGATTTCGCAGTTCAAGGACCCCATCGTTGGCGAAGGCAAGATTATCATCTCGCTGGGTCCTGACCGTCAGGGCAACTTCGAAGACATCGAGATCGGCATCGAGCGCCTCCATCTGGAGCAGGATGCGGGCAAGTCGATGCACGACCAGCATCCGACAATGTCCTACGTGGATTTGAACCGTTCCGGCGTTGCACTGATGGAAATCGTGTCGAAGCCTGACATGCGCTCATCTGACGAGGCCAAGGCCTATATGACGAAGCTGCGGTCTATCGTGCGTTACCTCGGCACCTGCGACGGCAACATGGACGAAGGCTCCATGCGTGCCGACGTGAACGTTTCTGTCCGCAAGCCGGGCGGCGAGTTTGGCACGCGCTGCGAAATCAAGAACGTCAATTCCATCAGGTTTATCGGTCAGGCCATCGAATACGAGGCGCGCCGCCAGATTGCGATTCTCGAAGATGGCGGTTCTATCGATCAGGAAACCCGCCTGTTCGATCCCGGCAAGGGCGAGACACGCTCGATGCGCTCCAAGGAAGATGCGCATGACTACCGCTATTTCCCAGACCCGGACCTGTTGCCGCTAGAATTCGACGATGCCTTCATCGAAAAGATGGGCAAAGACCTTCCAGAACTGCCAGATGACAAAAAGGCGCGTTTTGTGCGTGAGCTTGGTCTGTCGGTCTATGACGCATCGATCCTGGTTTCTGAAAAGGCCATTGCTGATTATTACGAGGTGGTGGCCGAAGGACGAGATGGCAAGATCGCTGCAAACTGGGTCATCAACGATCTCCTGGGCGCGTTGAACAAGTCCAGCAAGAGCATTGAAGAAACACCGATTTCTGCCGATCAGCTCGGCGGAATCATTGATCTGATCAAGGCGAACACAATCTCTGGCAAGATTGCCAAGGACCTTTTCGAAATCGTCTGGAACGAAGGCGGCAACCCGGCTGAGATTGTTGATGCCAGAGGCATGAAACAGGTCACTGACACGGGCGCCATCGAGAAGGCCGTGGATGAAATCATTGCTGCAAACCCGGATCAGGTTGAGAAGGTCAAGGCGAAGCCAACGCTGGCCGGCTGGTTCGTCGGGCAGGTGATGAAGGCCACGGGCGGCAAGGCCAACCCGCAAGCCGTGCAGGATCTGGTTAAGGCCAAACTGGGCATCGAGGAATAGAACGTGCCCTAGCCGTTGTGCCGGGACTTTTCCCGGTGATGACGGCGAGGGGACAAAGCAGTCAAAAACATTCTTTGCGCCGGGATTACTCCCGGCGTTTTCATTCTGCGACGGAGGTTCATGGTGTTTTTCATACGCACCGCCAGTGAGCGCGATATTGAGCCGGTGAGGGCGCTTCTGGCTCGAACGTGGCATGCGACTTATGATGCGATTTATGGCGCGCCGCGGGTTAGTCAATTGATTACCGAGTGGCACTCGCCAGCCGCGATGAAAGAGCGCGTCCAGAAAAAGGGTGGCGAGTTTCTTGTTGCGGACGATGGAAAGCGCATTGGCGGTATGGGGTATGCCGCCATGTCGAGCAACATGTCGAAGACCGCACTGTTGCATCAGCTCTATGTCGATCCACATTTTCAGCGGCAGGGTGTCGGGCGCGATATTTTTGCAGAACTGGAAACATGCTTCCCTGATGCAGAGATTATGCGTCTTGAGGTTGAGCCAAAAAATTCGGTCGCGATAGCCTTCTATGAGGGCCTCGGCTTCACAGAGGTTGACCGGGTCGAGCGGATGGCAGGTGTTGCCGGCTTGCCCGGCATTGCGATGGAAAAGACGCTAGCAAGATAAGCGTGCGATCGACTTGTCTGGCTTGGAATGACGCTGAAATAGCGACACTGAATGTTGGAAATACTGGACAATTGATGCGTGGAGCGGCATAAGCTTGTGCTGTGCTGCGCACATTTGATCGCTGCGGTGCACTCACAGCCGAGGAATTGACAATGAAGACTCTCCTGACGCAAATCTTCACCTGGTGGAACGGCCAGACAATCGGAACACGCTTTCACACATGGCGTTTCGGTAAGAAGGTTGGACAGGATGAGTTGGGCAATACCTACTATGAGGGCGGCACGACATCTTGGGGCATGCCGCGCCGCTGGGTGATCTATAACGGTTATGCCGACGCGTCTGCAATCACGCCCGGCTGGCATGGCTGGATGCATTACCGCACGGATGTTCCGCCAAGCCAGGAAAGCTATGCGGTGCGCGAATGGCAGAAGCCGCACCAGCCAAACATGACTGGCACGTCGCAGGCCTATCGCCCGCAGGGTTCTTTGGCCGTTGCAGGCGAGCGTCCGCGCGTAACCGGCGACTACGATGCCTGGACACCCGGTAACTGATTGCCTTGGTGCGTGGCGCGCTTATGTCTAATATCCGCGCGTCATTGTCACCCGTTTTTGCCACATTCCGCCTGTAGGCGTTGAACTTCCGCTAACGTCGCGGGGGCAATATTTCTGGAGACGGATCCATATGGGAAAATTCACGCGAGATGGTTCTTTGCGTGCACTGGCTATGTCGGTTCTGACGCTCTCGGCAATCGCTGGCTTTGCATTTCCCGCTTCCGCCGCCCGAATTGAAAATCGCGTTGCGGTTTTTTCCGGTATCGACAAAATCACAGGTCGCATCACGTCGTTTGACGTTTATCTGAATGAGACGGTGCAGTTCGGCGCGCTTCAGGTTACGCCCAAAGTCTGCTATTCGCGTGACGACACCGAAGCGCAGAAAATCGATGCATTTATCGAAGTCGATGAGATCACGCTTGATCGCAAGATAAAGCGGATATTCACGGGCTGGATGTTTGCAGACAGCCCCGGCCTCAATGCCGTTGAGCACCCGATCTATGACGTGTGGCTGACCAACTGCAAGCAAGAATCGGATGTGCCCGCACCGGCGGCCGCGAGCAAATAATCTAACATCTTAAAAGTCGAGATCTGGGCGGTTAACCGCTGGTTCCAGCATTTTCGCATATTCCGCTTTGGGGACATCGATGGCGCCAAACGTCTTCAGATGATCCGTCGTGAACTGCGTATCGAGCAGCGTGAAGCCTTTTGTGTTCAAATGCTCGACAAGATGCACGAGGCAGATTTTCGAGGCATTCGTGCGTCTGGAAAACATGCTCTCGCCAAAAAATGCAGAGCCTAGAGACACCCCGTATAGACCGCCGACAAGCTCATCGCCGTCCCATGCTTCCACGCTGTGGGCGTGGCCGATCTCATGAAGTTCGGTGTAAAGGCGACGGATTGTTTTGTTGATCCAAGTGCTGGGGCGGTCGGGCGCTTCCTGAGCGCATGAGGCCATCACGCCTTCGAAATTCGTATCGAAGCGGATTTCAAATTGGCTTTTTCGGATGGCTTTGGCCAAGCTTTTGGAGACATGAAAATTATCAAGCGGAATGATGCCCCGCATTTCCGGCTCTATCCAAAACAGTTCCGGGTCATCTGCCGAATCGGCCATTGGAAACAGGCCGATGGAATAGGCGCGCAGCAGAATATCGACGTCTATATCGTTATTTCTGCTGCGCCTGCCCATCTCTTACTTCGCGTCGCCGGCCAGATATTTTTCCAGCCAGTGAATGTCGTAGTCGCCCTTCAGAATGTCTTCGTTTTGTAGAAGATCCTGAAACAGCGGCAGGGTGGTCTTGATACCGTCCACGACGAACTCGTCGAGTGCGCGACGAAGGCGGCGAATGCACTCGTCACGGTTACGACCATGCACGATCAGCTTGCCGATCATGCTGTCGTAATATGGCGGGATCTTGTAGCCCTGATAAGCGCCTGAATCGACACGAACGCCGAGACCGCCGGGCGTGTGGAAATAGGTCAGCGTACCCGGAGATGGCACGAAAGTACGTGGGTCTTCGGCGTTGATGCGGCATTCGATGGCATGGCCATTGAACTTGACCTCATCCTGCGTGACCGAAAGGCCCTGGCCGGAGGCAACGCGAATCTGTTCCTGCACAAGATCCATGCCGGTGATCGCTTCCGTGACCGGATGCTCCACCTGAAGACGGGTGTTCATTTCGATGAAATAGAATTCGCCGTTTTCATAGAGGAACTCGATGGTGCCGGCACCGCGATATTTCAGCTTGCGCATCGCATCAGCGCAAATCTCGCCGATTTTCATGCGCTGCTCAACCGTCAACGCGGGTGAATTGGCTTCTTCGAGAACCTTCTGGTGGCGGCGCTGAAGCGAGCAATCGCGTTCACCCAGGTGAATGGCCTTGCCTTCTCCGTCACCGAAAACCTGCACCTCGATATGGCGCGGCTTGCCGAGATATTTTTCCATGTAGACGGCGTCGTTACCGAAAGCGGCAAGCGCTTCGGAACGTGCCGTGGAAACGGCTTCTTCGACTTCCGATTCGTCTTTCGCAACCTTCATGCCGCGTCCGCCACCACCGGCTGTTGCCTTGATGAGAACGGGGAAGCCGATCTTACGGGCAATTTCCAAGGCGTTCTCAGGTTTCACTTCGCCATCAGAGCCGGGAACTACGGGAATTCCGAGTTCAAGAGCGGTCTGCTTGGCAGTGATTTTGTCGCCCATGATACGGATGTGGTCGGCGGTCGGCCCGATGAAGGTGATGCCGTGCGCATCCAGGATATCCGCGAACTTCGCATTTTCAGAAAGGAAGCCGTAACCGGGGTGAACGGCGTCAGCGCCCGTGATTTCGCAGGCGGCAACGATCTGGTGGATGTTCAGGTAGCTGTCACGCGAAGGTGGCGGGCCGATGCAGACACTTTCGTCGGCAAGGCGCACATGCATGGCATCTGCGTCAGCCGTGGAATGCACGGCAACAGTTGGAATGCCTAGCTCCTTGGCAGCGCGCAGAACGCGAAGGGCGATTTCGCCGCGATTGGCGATGAGGATCTTGGATACCATGAAATGAGCCCTTATTCGATGACCACGAGGGCTTCACCATACTCCACTGGCTGCGAGTCGTTCACGATGATTTCTGTCACCTTGCCAGACTTTGGAGCCGGGATCTGGTTCATGGTCTTCATGGCTTCAACGATCAGAAGCGTCTGGCCTTCCTTGACGGTGGCGCCGACTTCAACGAACGGGCGTGCGCCAGGAGCGGACGACAGGTAGACGGTGCCAACCATGGGCGACGTGACCGTGTTGGCCGGGTTGCGGGCAGGCGCAGCAGGTGCAGCCATGCCAGGTGCGACTGCGGGTGCTGCAGCAACTGGTGCGACGGCAGGAGCAGGTGCGTACTGTGTGGGTGCTGTTGCGTAAATCGGCGCAGGTGCTGCACGGGAGACGCGAATGCGCAGATCGTCCTGCTCGACTTCGATCTCGGAAAGGTCGGTGTCGTTGAGAATGTTCGCGAGGTCGCGGATCAGTTCCTTGTCGATACCGTGTTTCTTTTCTGACATGACAAACCCTATTCTGATTGTTTCTTTTATGCCGTGATATTCTTCAAAGCGTTGAGAGCCATGATGTAGCCGTAAGGTCCGAAGCCACAGACCATGCCTTTGGCGGCTGGCGCTATCATCGATTTATGACGGAATTCTTCACGTGCGTGTATGTTGGAAATGTGAACTTCCACGACCGGAACCGATATGGCGCGAATGGCGTCGTGCAAGGCAATTGACGTGTGCCCATAGGCACCGGGATTGATGATGACACCTGCCGCACGTTCGCCAGCCTCATGCAGCAGGTCGACCAGTGCGCCTTCGTGGTTTGACTGATGGCACTCGACGGAGAAGCCAAGCTCTTCGCCAGCTCTCACACAGTCGTTCTCAATGTCCTTCAGCGTCTTGCCGCCATAAATACCAGGTTCCCGTTTTCCCAACATGTTGAGATTGGGTCCATTGAGGACGAAGATTGTGTTGCTCATTTGTCGTTCCGCCAAAAAATCAGCGCCACCTATAGACCGCGCAAAGGCGAAGGAAAAGCCCCGAAGCGCTCAAACCACTTGTTGTCCTTAATTTTCGGGGCCTTACGCGTCGATTTACACCGAATTACGAGCAGGTCGCCTTGCCGCATGTCCGCATGTTAGCAATTTTCTCGCTGAGCGGCGCCGCGCCGACTGCGCCAAATACGGCCTCATTACCAATGACGTAAGAAGGTGTGCCGGTGATGCCGAGCTCTGTCGCAAGCTGATAGGCTTCTTTGACCTGCGCATCATTTTTGTTTTCAGCCATGGATTTACGGATGTCCGCTTCCTTCAAGCCAAGCGATGTTGCGACTTCAATGGCACTTTCTTCATTGGCGCGGCCAGAGCTTCCAAGCAGGGTGCGCTGGAACTCAGGGTATTTTTCCGGCGCGATCAACTTGACGGCGTTGGAGACTTTATGGGCCTCGACCGATTCAGGCCCGAGGATCGGGAATTCCTTAAGGACGAAACGAACCTTCTTGTCGGTCTTCAGAATGGTGTCCACGTCAGCCATGGCGCGTTTGCAATAGCCACAATTGTAGTCGAAGAACTCGACCAATGTGACATCGCCGTTCGGGTTGCCAATGGACAAGTCGTATTTCGATTGGAACAATGCCTTCTCGTTGCCAGCGACGGCGTCCGCAGCTTTGGCATTACGCGTTTCATATTGCTTGCGCTCGAGCGCTTCCTGAACTTCCAGCATGATCTCGGGGTTCTCGATCAGGTATTCCTTGATGAAGGCGCCGAACTCTTTTTTCTGCTGCTCATCCAGCGCATGCGCGGGCAGGGATATGAAAACAGTTGAAAGGGCCGTCATGCAGGCAAAAGCCGTGGATTTTAAGAAGGGTGCCATGTCGGTCCTCATCGTTTTGTTGCAAAATGGTGATTCTGTAGTCCCACGCATCTACCCTATTAGCTGCGATTCAGACATCGCAAATTAAATCGATCCGTTGCGATCCCGCCATTGTGAAGACCGCAATAATGCGGCAAATGTCCGACGGTTTTCGAAGAAAGAGCATGCATTGATAACGTTGTCCAAGCGAAGCGCTGTCGAGCCATTTCACGCCATGGATATTCTGGCGGAAGCAAACAGGCGAAGACAAGCAGGACGCCCGGTTATTTCCATGGCTGTGGGGCAGCCTTCACATTCCGCGCCACGCGCTTCGCTGGAAGCCGCCGAAGCCGCTCTCAAGCATGGACGCATTGGCTATACGGATGCTCTGGGCCTTCGCGAGCTTCGTGAGGCCATCGCCGCCAGCTACAGGCTACGCCATGGTGCGATCGTGGATCCTGCACGCATTGCCGTCACCACCGGCTCCTCGGCTGGTTTCAATCTTGCTTTTCTGGCTCTGTTTGATCCCAGCGACGCGGTCGCCATCGCGCGTCCGGGTTATCCTGCCTATCGTAACATTCTCAAAGCGCTGGGGCTTAAGGTCGTTGAAGTGCCGGTAACGGCCGAGACGGGTTACACATTGACGCCCGCCAGCCTTGAGCGTGCCGAAACCAAGGCTGGATGCAAGCTCAAAGGCGTGTTGTTGGCCAGCCCTGCAAACCCGACAGGAACCGTGACCGGGCGCGAGGCCTTGAAACGCCTGATGTCCTATTGTGACAGCCGCGATATCGCGTTCATCTCAGATGAAATCTATCATGGCCTGACATTTGTCGGTGATGAGACGAGTGCGGTTGAGGTGAGCGATAATGCCATCGTCATCAATTCGTTTTCCAAATATTATTGCATGACCGGCTGGCGTATTGGCTGGATGGTCTTGCCGGAAAAGCTGATCCGTCCCGTCGAATGTCTGGCGCAGAGCTTGTACATTTCCGCTCCCGAATTGTCGCAGTTGGCTGCCACTGCGGCTTTTTCCGCAGAGGAGGAGCTGGATGTCTACAAGGAAAGCTATCGCACCAACCGTGACTTTCTGTTGACCCGCCTACCGGAGCTTGGTCTGCCCCTGGCATCGCCGATGGACGGCGCTTTTTACGCCTATGTCGATACCAGTCGATACTCCAATGACAGCATGGAGTTTGCCAAACGAATGCTGGCAGAAATCGACGTTGCAGCGACTCCCGGCATGGATTTTGACCCGCTAGAAGGCCACCGCGCATTGCGGTTTTCCTATGCCGGTTCGGTGTCCGACATTGCCGAAGCGGTGGGCCGCATTGCCGGGTGGCTCAAGTAGCGCGGTAACGCCGAAGCAGCGCCCTGCGAAAAGCTAAAAAATCGCTGTTACTGGTTTTTTTTGCATCGAGAAGTGCGTGTTCCATCACGGGTCAGAATTTGCGCGTCGATGGAGGACTTACCCGTTCAGTCTGAGCTTTGACAGGAATGAAATAGGGCGAATTTCGCCGTTGCTGTCCCATATTGGAGATCGATCAGGCCTGATTCAGCCGGACCTGAAGGAACAGGCGGCTCAGGTGGGCGTTGTTCTATCCAAGGTCACGAACTCTCGACGATACGACGCTTGGATGTAAAAACAGGTGGTAGTAGCCATGGGACAGCGCAACGCATATGCCAGACAAGTGGTGCTTGTCGTGGAGGACGACCCGCTCTTACGAATGATGGCGGTTGATCTGGTGGAGGATGCGGGCTTCGACGCTGTCGAGGCAACCGGAGCCGATCAGGCAATAGAAATTATGGAAAGCCGCAACGACATCGACGTTCTGTTTACCGATGTTGATATGCCAGGCTGCATGAATGGCGTGGGACTTGCGCACTGGGCAAGGGCTGGCAACACACCTCTTGGTATTGTCGTCACATCTGGGCATAACACACCATCCGACGAGTCGCTTCCGGCCCGCAGCGTTTTCTTTCCTAAGCCTTACGATTTCCAGAAAGTTGTCGACACGTTGAAGCTAATGACGGTCTGAAGTTTCTGCTTATCGGTAGAAAAAATGGTTTGCGAATAGGTAACCATAGTTCGCAAGTCGGCTGTGGATTAATTATTCTGAAAATATCAGAGTGTATTGTCTATCTCAAAGCTGGTTTGGTCTTTGGGGGCACTATGAATTTTCTAGGTATAACAGGCATGCAGTATGCCGGCGTCGCATTTGAAAACACAAGAATATTGCTTGCTGAAGACTCAAACGTTTTCACCCAAATGATCGGCGGACGGCTGCATGAATTGCTTGGTCTAACTGTAGAGATCTGCCGGAACTTCGAAGAACTGCAGGAATGCTATGAGCATTCTTCGGAAGAGGTCACACTTGCTGTGTCCAACATCAATCTCCCCGGCGCAGAAAACGGCGAAGCTCTGGAATACCTCGTTGATCTATCCATTCCCACGATCGTTTTCACAAGCACCTTCCACGAAGATACGCGCGAAAAGCTGATCACCAAGGAAGTGGTCGATTATATTCTCAAGGACAATGTGTTCGCAGTCGATATGTTGACTGAATCCGTTTGCCGCTTCCTTACGAACCATCGCCACCACGTGTTGATCGTCGACGACAGCCCAACCGCACGCGCCTTGTTGTCTAGCCGCCTGAAGCGTTACAACTTCCGCGTCAGCCTTGCTGAAAACGGTGCAAAAGCGCTGGAAATCCTGCGCAAGAATCCTGACATCGGCCTTGTTGTGACTGACTACAACATGCCTGATATTGATGGCTTTGAATTGACACGTCGCATCCGCACCATGCGCGGCTCGCATGAATTGCGCATCATCGGCGTTTCTTCATCTAACAATCGGCTTTTGTCAGCCCGTTTCCTGAAAGCGGGCGGCAATGACTTCATGCTGCGCCCGTTCATCGACGAGGAGTTCTATTGCCGCGTCAATCAGAACCTCGATACCCTGGTTCAGATCCAGGCGGCAAAATTGCTCGGCAAAAAGGCTGCTGCCTGACGTAAGCTAAATGGCTCAGGCGTCTCGTTCAATCGGACGCCCGAGCGCAAGCTTTTCAGAAAGCTCTGGCCCAAGCTTATCGACATAGGCCTGATCCGGCGATGTGCCCAAGGCATCAAGCGTTTTAGAGAAAAAGCATCTCGCAGCCGTTGCTGCCACGATGTCGAAAATTTCGGCGTCGGTCAGCGCATGGGTTTTTAAGGCGTCAATGTCAGCTTGCGTGATCAAAGTCGCATCACGCACGACTTTTGTTGCAAAGAACATGATTGCGCGCTCCTGTTCATTCAGCGGCGCGTTTTCTGCGTTGTCTACGATGCTTGCGAGCTCCTCAGCGCCCAGCCCCTCTGTCGCCAGCACAGAGGCGTGCGCCAGCATGCAGTAGGATGATTTCAGTTCTCGTGCTGCGGCCAGCGTCACAAGTTCATATCTGCGTGGTTCAATGTTTCCTCGCAGGCTTGAGAGAAGCGCACTCCAGCTTTCCATGACTTCCGGACGGTGGCCAAAAGCGCGATACATATTGGGCAGGTAACCGTGAGTGCTTTCGGCACTGCGGTACATTTCCGCTATTTTAATGCTCGTTTTGGGGTCGGGCGGCGCGATGAACATCAATTTCTCCTGAACTTCCATAGAGCTGAAATGCCTGAGAAGGAAAATCGATCAGTTCACCTTACATCTTTTGTTCAAAGTTGAGATTCGAGCGGCAGAAGCCCCATAACGCCGACCAGCAGGCGGCGGCTGAAACTGGCATAGGGCTCACGGCGGTAGCGTTTAGGAACACCCTTCACCATGCCCGTCCAAGTGACATTTCTGCGCTCGTTCAAGGTTAGTTCGAAGCTCATTTGGCGGCTGGTTTCTTCTTTGAAAATCACGTCCATCTCTTCGACGAGCTCAGGAGAGGAAAACAGCATTCCCATTTCTGTGTTGAGCGACATGGACCGCGGGTCGAAGTTGAGCGAGCCGATGAAGCCGATTTCACTGTCGCGTGTAAACGCCTTGGTATGAAGGCTTGCCTGGCCTGAGCCGCGCAGGGAGAAGGACTTGTTCTGGTCTGCCAGCGAGCGCAGCTCGTGGATTTTGATACCGTTGATGAGCAGCGGCCTGCGATACCGGGAATATCCAGCGTGAACCGCTGCCACATCTGTTGCTGCCAGGGAATTTGTCAGGATGCAAACGGATGCGCCGGAGGCGGAGAGGCGAGAGAAGGTTTCAACGCCCTTCTGCCCGGGGATAAAATAGGGCGATGTGATATTCAATTGCTGTGCCGTGTCTTCCATGACAGGCAGAAGCGTTTCCATCAGAAAGTTGTGGCCGCTGCGGCGCTTGCCGGCGGCCTTTTCCGGCGGATCGGCTACCACCTTGGCATTGTCGACCCAGTGCAAACTGTCGGACATCAAAAAACTGCCGGAATGATGCTGGCTTTCAACTTTCGCCAGATAGGGGCGAGCGGCAGCGCCTGACGCCAGCATGTCCATTTTGCGTCTGAGCTTGGCGAGCTTGGAAGGGCGGCGGGCAAGAAGTGACCGGACGGGTACGGAAACGGCGCTGTTCCAGTAATCGTCGAAAATCTCCTCCGCATCGGAGATGCAGTCACCACGCGCTATGACGTCGAAGTCGCGGAAGTTGGCCTGTTCCGCAGCATCGAAATAGGCATCACCAATATTGCGACCACCGACGATCAGAATTCGGCCATCGGCAATCCACGCCTTGTTGTGCATGCGCCGGTTGACGCTGCGAAACCGCAGCACCATTTCCAATCCTCGGCGGAACACATTTTCCCGAGCCTTTGTTGGATTGAAGAGCCTGAGCTCGATATTGGGGTGGCTATCTATGGCTTGGAAAGCGCGGTCTGAAATAGACACGCCAAGATCATCCAGCAACAACCGGACCCGAACACCACGATCTGCTGCGGCTATAACCTCACGCATCATGAGCTGACCGGTGAGATCGGCATTCCACATATAATACATGAGATCGAGGCTTCGGCCTGCCGCGCGCGCTGAGTTTACCCGTGCTGCAAAAGCGGCCATGTTGGACTGGATCAGCGACAGTGCATTTCCTCGGCTCTGTCCGCGCTGTATATCCGTCCAGTGTCTGTCGAGAGGTGTCGCGTCATCGCTCTTGGAAAGAGCGGTCGTTGCGATTTTGATGATGAGTTTGTCGCGATGGCGCGAGGCGAGAATGATACTCGCGAGAATGGCGAGAACGACGCTGATACACATAAGGATGAGCGAATTCTCAGTTATGACATCACCCGCATACTCTCCAATTATCAGCCCATCCCCGCCTAGATATCTGGTTGCGATCAGTGAATTTCAATGGACCGCTTGTCGGCTTCCTGTTTGATAATGTCTTCCACCACCTGCCGTGTGAGGTCTGCGTCGGCCAGAAGATAAGCGTCTGCCAGCTCGAAAATCGACTTTGGACCCTCGGAGGTTTTGAGTGTGTCTAGGTCCTGGCCGATCTGTTGGCGCAATTCCGTGTAGCAATCCATCTGCATTCTCCTTTTCGTCTAGAATGCGATAGGCAGGGTCGCGGTTCCGACCAATCCGGGAAAAGCAGTGCCTGCTTGCGCCTTTTATTGATAAGCGGCATAAGCCCTGTAATGTTGGGGATTGACGATGCAGGATGATGATTTTCAACATGCGGTGCAAAAGGCACAGGCATTTTCAGACATCGACAAGGCGGCGGTATACCGTGCGATTGAAACCAGGCGCGACGTTCGCGATCAGTTCCTGCCAGAGCCGCTGCCGGATGATCTCGTAGCGAAATTACTTGCCGCTGCCCATGCCGCACCCTCAGTCGGCTTCATGCAGCCTTGGAACTTCACACTGGTGACGAGCCTCGCAACGCGCCAGCGAGCCTTTGAGGCCTTCTCCCGCGCCAATGCGGAAGCGGCAGCGATGTTTGCCGGGGAGAAGCAGGATCTTTACCGCAGCCTCAAGCTTGAGGGCATTCGCAAAGCCCCGCTTTCCATCTGTGTGACTTGCGATCCTACGCGGGGTGGTGACGTTGTTTTGGGCCGGACCCACAATCCACGCATGGATGTGTACTCCACCGTCTGCGCCGTACAGAACCTATGGCTTGCTGCGCGAGCAGAGGGTGTTGGCGTGGGCTGGGTCAGCATCTTTCACGATGCCGATATTCGCGAGATTCTCACGATCCCGGATCACATCGAAATCGTCGCATGGCTCTGTCTTGGTCGGGTTGATGAACTGTACACTGAGCCGGAACTTGCGGTGAAGGGTTGGCGGCAAAGGCTTCCGCTTGAAGATCTCGTCTTTCAGGACCGATGGGGCCAGAGGTAAGGGCAGGGCGCTGCCACTTACTGCTGCTGCGGTTGCGCGCCTTGAAGAGCCGGGTTCTTAAGGTCGATGCGGCTGGCTTCTTCCTGCATGAACTGGGGTCCGACGATTCGCACCTTGTTTTTGGCAGGGTCATAATCACGATCAGGGATCGGCTCAGCCTTTTCGACCGGTTTGGTCCCCGCTGGTTTTGACGCCGTGTCACCTTTTGGTGACGGGATGGTGGTGATGCTGGCAGAGCTTTGCGCAGGCGTCGATTGCGGGCCGCTTTCCTTGCCATCCTGCTTCTTCATCGGGTCGCCATTGGCGGTCATATTGCAGCTGCAGGAGGGGGAACGATTGGCCGTGGTGCTGTTTCGATAAGCGAATGCAGTTGGCATGGAAGCATAGGGCTGGCCGGTTTTGGCAGAAACCATATCCGCGCTCTCCTGGCCCTGAAGCTCATGATAAAAAAGCTCGGTCTGTGTGCCCGGGCACATTCTTTCGCATTGCGCCGCCTGATCTTTGAAATCGAGCGGTGTCGCATCCGATGAAATCGGGAAGAACGCGCCATCGCAGGTGCGAACGCAGAGCGTCCTCAAGCCTCCTTGCATCGGCATATCGGGCGTTGGTGCGTAGTCCTGATTATCTGCCGCGCCATAGCCGCCAATGGGCTCTTGCATGTCGGGATTTTCAGATGGATCCGTGGCGCTATAGGACGGCTGTTCGTCGTAGCATCCCTGAGCATTGAGCGCGGCCAGAATGCGGTCTCTCGCGCCTTGCGCGTTTTCGCTCCGCCGCTCGGCAAGCATACGGTCGCGATCTTGCGCGATCATGTCCCGTTCGGCTTCTGCCTGCTCCAGCGCATAGCCAATCTCGCCACATAGCTCAGCATTGGGATTGCCATAGGTGACAATGCTGCCGGACGTGCAGCCATAGCCTCGCATGTCATTTTTGATGCGGCGGATCAGAATGTTCTGTTGGGCCAGCGCATTGGCGATCCGCCGTACTTCAGCAGTGTTGCCAAAGGTCTGCCTTGGCTGCTGTTCCAGCTGCGAGCGAAGCGTCTCGCACACATCGCTTGCTTGCACCGTTGCGGGCGCAGCCAGCAGGAGCAAGGCAAGTGTGCCGATCATGCGGTGTCGGCGCGGGATCAATGGTCCGTCCGTTTCCTGTCCTGCCATGGTGCAGGTCATATCCTGTAATCGTCACCCGCAGGATGCGGATGACGTGCTTTAGTTCAGGATAACATAAGGCTCCACCGCAAAGCGGCAAGGCCGTGTTCAAAATTATGTTAACCCCCGATTACACCGAAGGGTGGGAAGCCTGCACCGCAGCCAGCGCTGCCATATTGACAACGCCACGCGATGTCACCGTTGGTGACAGGATGTGAACGGGAAGTGCCGAGCCCAGCAGGATTGGCCCAACGTGCAGGCCTTCGGTCATCGTCCTGACAACACCGAGGGTGATGTTGGCCGAATCGAGGTTCGGGAAGACCAGCAAATTTGCCTCCCCGGAGAGGGAGCTGTTGGGCATTGCGCGCTTGCGCAGCGATTCCGAAAGTGCTGAACCGCCCTGCATTTCGCCATCGATCTCAAGTTCTGGCGCGGCGCTGCGCACCATTTGCAAGGCACGGCGCATTTTGCGTGCGCTTTCAGAATCGCGAGATCCGAAGTTTGAATGGCTGACGAGAGCGATCTTTGGCGTGATGCCGAAACGTTTGATCTCCTTGGCCGCAAGGATTGCAAGCTCCGCCAGATCTTCAGCCGCCGGTTCGTAATTCACGAAGGTGTCGGTGAGGAAGATCGCGCCTTGCTGTGTAATGAGCAGGCTGAGGCCGCCAAATGTGTGGGCACCCTCGCTCTTGCCGATGATCTGGTTCACATCCTTCAAATGGCGGTCGAAGCGACCTTCGAGACCGCATATCAGGGCATCCGCTTCGCCACGCTTGACCGAGAGAGCGCCGATGACGGTGCTGTTGGTACGAACAATCGTGCGCGCCGCTTCCGGGTTGATGCCGGCACGACCGACCAGCGCAAAGTAGTCATCCACATAGTCACGGTAACGTGGATCGTCTTCCGGATTGACCACGGCAAAGTCTGCGTTCGGGCGAATACGAAGGCCGAAACGCTTCAGGCGCGCCTCGATGATTTGCGGACGGCCGATGAGGATAGGGACGCCTGTGCCTTCTTCCAGCAGCACCTGTGCGGCGCGCAGAACGCGTTCATCTTCACCTTCTGCGAAAATGATGCGCTTCTTTTCTGCCGTCTTCGCCAGATTGAAAATTGGCTTCATGATGAAGCCGGAGCGCCAGACAAAGCGGTTCAGCTGATCGAGATAGGCGTCGAAGTCGGTGATAGGACGTGCCGCTACGCCGCTTGCCGCAGCAGCGCGTGCCACCGCAGGAGCGATGCGCAGGATGAGGCGCGGGTCAAAAGGCGAGGGGATGAGATAGTTCGGGCCGAAGATTGGCGTCTCGTCGCTATAGGCTTTCGCGGCGACTTCTGAAACTTCCTCACGCGCCAGTTCCGCAATCGCGTGAACGGCAGCCATCTTCATTTCTTCATTGATCGTCGTCGCGCCGCAATCCAGTGCACCTCTGAAGATGTATGGGAAGCAGAGGACGTTGTTGACCTGGTTCGGGAAGTCGGAACGACCTGTGCAGATCATCGCATCCGGGCGCGCGCTGCGTGCCAGTTCCGGCATGATCTCAGGGTTAGGATTGGCGAGTGCCAGAATGAGAGGCTTTTCAGCCATGCGGGCCAGAAGCTCCGGCTTCAGAACGCCAGCGGCAGACAGGCCGAGAAACACATCGGCGCCATCAATGGTTTCGTTCAGGACGCGCTTGTCGGTCTTCTGCGCGTAGATCTCTTTCCACTCATCCATCAAGGTGTTGCGGCCCTCATAGACGAGGCCTTCAATGTCGTGCACCCAGATGTTTTCGCGCTTTGCGCCTAGCACGACCAGCAGGTTGAGGCAGGCGAGGGCTGCGGCACCCGCGCCCGATGCAACGATCTTAACGTCACCTATTGATTTGCCAGCCAGTTCTAGCGCGTTCGTCACGGCAGCCGCAACGATGATGGCTGTGCCGTGCTGATCATCGTGGAAGACGGGAATATTCATCTTGGCGCGAAGCTGGCGCTCTACTTCGAAACACTCCGGTGCCTTGATGTCTTCTAGGTTGATGCCGCCGAAGGTGGGCTCGAGCGCCGAAATGGTCGACACCATGTCATTGACGCCGGGTGCGTCGATTTCGATATCGAAAACGTCGATGCCTGCGAATTTCTTGAACAGGACGGCCTTGCCTTCCATGACTGGCTTGGAGGCCAGTGGACCGATATTGCCAAGGCCCAACACCGCCGTGCCGTTGGAGATCACAGCAACCAGATTGGCGCGTGCCGTATATTCGGCAGCCATTTCAGGGTTTTCGTGAATGGCCAGGCAAGGCGCAGCAACGCCCGGAGAATAGGCCAGAGCCAGATCACGCTGGTTGCCAAGCGGCTTGGATGCCTGGATTTCGAGTTTTCCGGGGCGAGGATAACGGTGATAGAAAAGCGCCTGTTCTTCCAGATCCGCATTGGGGTTCTTGTCTTGCGTCTTGCCCGTGTCCTGAGAACTCATTCTATCACCGCTTTATTTCAAGTTTCTGGGAGGCCTTTGCATACAACAATCAGACAGTGCGTACAGCCGTTTATTTCATCTGGACTGCGCAAAATCCGTACATTCGAAGTTGCGTAAAAAGCACGTCGATCAACGGAAATGGCGCTTTGTCATCTTGCTGAAACACGAGTCTGGTTTTGCAGAGGGAGAAAGTTGCCGAGACAGAGGGAACAATTCCATGGCCGCGCAAACCGAAGCCAGGCAGTTCAGAACGCTTTTCATCTCAGATGTGCATCTTGGCTCCAAGGCGGCCAAGACAGATTTCCTTCTGGATTTCCTGCGCCATCACGAGGCTGACACGATAATCCTTGTTGGTGATATCATTGATGGCTGGCGCCTGCGCCGCAACTGGTACTGGCCGCAGGGCTGCAACGATGTGGTGCAGAAGCTGCTGCGCAAGGCTCGCAAGGGTACGCGCATCGTCTATATTCCGGGAAACCACGATGAATTTCTCCGGGAGTTTCCAGGCACGCATTTCGGCGGAATAGAAGTTGCCGAGCGAATGATCTACGAAGCGGCTGACGGCAAGAAGTACCTCGTCATCCACGGCGATGAGTTCGACGTGGTGGTTCGCAACGCCCGTCTGTTAGCTTATCTGGGCGATTGGGCCTATGACGCGGCAATTGCCATCAACGTTCTGCTCGCGGCCGTGCGCCGTCGCATCGGCCTGCCTTACTGGTCCTTCTCCGCCTGGGCCAAGCTTCAGGTAAAGCATGCGGTCAACTTCATTGGCGAGTTTCAGCGTGTGGTGGCAGATGAGGCCCGCCGCAACAATGTTGATGGTGTCATCTGTGGTCATATCCACCACGCCGTTATGGAGGACATAGACGGTATCCGCTATATCAACACCGGCGACTGGGTGGAGAGCTGCACCGCCGTTGCCGAGAATGCCGACGGCACCTTTGAGCTGATTACGTGGATGAAGTCCGACGACCAGCTCGAAACGGCGGTGCGCGAATTGGAGCCTGTCAATATTGCTGGGCTGATCGGCCAGCGGGCAGCGTGATGTTCAGCCCCAGAGCTCCGGCTGTGGCGGGAAAACGAGTGATCCTTCATAGCGAAGGCCCGGAACACGATCCCGCGCCAGCAGGAGCGGACCGTCGAGATCGGCAAAGGCCGTGTCCTGAGCAAGCATGAGGGCAGGCGCCATACCGAGCGAGGTGCCCAGCATGCAGCCGACCATGACGGTGTAGCCGAGCCGTTCGGCCTCTTTCTTCATGGCGAGTGCTTCCGTCAGGCCACCTGTCTTGTCGAGCTTGATGTTTATGGCGTCATATCGATCTCTTAAGGAGGCGAGATCCGCCGTGTGGTGGACACTTTCATCCGCACAGATAGGCACCCGGCGCTTGATGCGCGAAAGAATAGAATCCTTTCCGACAGGCAATGGCTGCTCGATGAGCGCGATGTCCAATTCCTCTGCGACGGCAAGATGGTACTCAATATTGAGTTCGGTCCACCCCTCATTTGCATCGACGATGATGCGTGCGTGGGGAGCCGCTGCCCTGACGGCGCGAAGGCGCGAGGCGTCATCCTCTGTTCCGGTCTTGATTTTCAGAAGCGGGCGCGATGCATTCTCCGCTGCCTTGGCCGCCATCGTGTCCGCATTGCCCAGCGATATCGTAAACGCTGTGATAATGGCTTGCGGCTCTACGGAAAGCAGCGACGTGGAAACGGACTTGCCGGATTGTTTTGCTTCGAGATCCCATAAGGCGCAATCCACCGCATTGCGGGCGGCACCTGGCTTCATGAGGCGCTGGAGTTCCATCCTGTCGATGCCGCTCGAGATCGCATCTGACACGGCGCTTATACCGGCAAGGACACCCTCGACTGATTCGCCGTAGCGGGCGTAAGGAACACATTCGCCCCGTCCAATGAAGCCGTTTTCCGTGATGGTACACGCCACGACCACCACTTCTGTCCGACTTCCGCGAGAAATGGTGAAACTTCCGGCGACGGGAAAGGCCTGCGCTGTGGCTTCAAGGTAACGGCTCATCGAATTTAACCTTTCGTCTGATGTAAAACCCGGTTGCCAACAACAAATGATCGGAATCTGACGTGATCCCTGTGGCTTGGTGATCCGTCAATGGATATGAGTCGTTACTCATTTATTAATAGGCTGCATTCGCTTGGAGCAAGATGCAAGAACTTGAGGCACAGCAAAAGGCGCAACCGGCAGCGATCGTAGCGGATGACAACGCGGATCGTGGCGCTGCGCGCTATGTTCTGAGCGGTTCCTGGCGCAACGCCAATGTCTCGCCCGTTCTGGCAGACATTGAGAAGATCGAGACTTCAAAACCATCCGGACCTGTAACGATTGACCTTTCTGGCGTCGAGGACATCGACACCACGGGTGCGTGGCTGCTCCGCCGACTGCGCAACCGGATGGACAAGTCCGGTACAGAGGTCGCATTTGAGGGCAATGAGCGCTTCGAAGCGATTATTGCAGGTCTGCCGGACCAGGCACCACTGCCGCCAAAGAACAATAACAAGATCGGTGTCGTTCAGCGCATATTCGATCCTATCGGCAAGAACGTTGTGCAGGCTGGTGCCGACTTTCTGGCGGGCATGTATATTCTCGGTTCAGCCGTGCGCGGTGCGCAGATGAAGCTGGGGCGCGGGCGCGGGGTTTCTCCTGCAGCCATCGTCAACCAGATCGATCACATGGGCGTTCGCGCTGTTCCGATCATCCTTTTGATGTCATTCCTGATTGGCGCGATCATCGCGCAGCAGGGAGCGTTCCAGCTGAGATATTTCGGCGCCGAAGTTTTCGTGGTCGATCTCGTCGGCATTCTGCAATTGCGTGAAATCGGCGTGCTTTTGACCGCCATCATGATTGCGGGCCGCTCCGGTAGCGCGATTACGGCTGAAATCGGCTCGATGAAAATGCGCGAGGAAATCGATGCGCTGAAAGTCATCGGGCTTAACCCGGTGGGTGTGTTGGTCTTTCCAAGGCTGGTGGCGCTGACGATTGCGCTGCCGCTGTTGACGATCATCGCCAACTTCGCCGCGCTGTTCGGCGCAGCCGTCGTTTCGCTGCTTTATTCCGGCATCACCTTCGAAGTGTTCGTATCTCGCCTGCATTCTGCCGTGGAGGCTTCGACAATTGCTTCCGGCATGATCAAAGCGCCATTCATGGCGCTCATCATCGGCATTGTTGCGGCGGTGGAAGGCATGAAGGTTGGCGGAAGTGCCGAGTCTCTCGGCCAGCACGTGACATCTTCCGTGGTTAAATCCATTTTCGTTGTAATCCTGGTGGATGGCGTCTTCGCCATCTTCTACGCAGCCATCGATTTTTGAGGGAGAGGCTGTGCAAGAGCAGGCATTGAAAACCGAAAAGAAAAAAACAGACCGGGAAGTGATCCTCTCAGTCGAGGGCGTCACCGTTGCGTTTGGCGACAAAGTTGTTCTCGATAACCTGGATCTCGATGTTTACCGCGGAGAAATTCTTGGGTTCATTGGGCCTTCCGGTGCCGGTAAATCCGTGCTGATGCGGGCCGTGTTGCGGCTTCTTCCGCGTCAGGGCGGAACCATCAAGATACTTGGAACGGATTACGACAAGGCAACGGAAGAAGAGCGCATGGGGCTCGACACGCGTCTGGGTGTCCTCTTCCAGCAGGGCGCGTTGTTTTCCGGTTTGACCGTGAAAGAAAACATTCAGTTGCCTATGCGCGAATATCTGGATCTGCCGCAGCAACTGATGGATGAGCTTGCCGCCATCAAGATCGAGATGGTCGGTTTGGCACCTGATGCCGCTGACAAATACCCGTCAGAGCTTTCGGGTGGCATGATTAAGCGCGCTGCATTGGCGCGCGCTCTGTCCCTGGATCCCGATCTGGTGTTTTTGGATGAGCCGACCTCTGGACTTGATCCTATCGGTGCAGCGGAATTCGATATGCTGATTGCGCGTCTGCGCGATTCTCTGGGCTTGACCGTCTATATGGTCACCCACGACCTGGACAGTCTGTTCTCGGTCTGCGACCGCATTGCCGTTCTTGGCGATAAAAAGGTTGCTGTAGAAGGTACACTTGAGGAAATGTTCGAAAGCGACGATCCTTGGGTTCAATCATATTTCCGCGGAAAGCGGGCACGCGCCGTTGTTCTTCCCGACGGCACGCAACACATTCCGGGGAGTGACGGATAGCCATGGAAACCAAGGCAAATTACACCATCGTCGGAATTTTCACGCTGATCATCATCGCAGCCGCCTTCGGCTTCGTGTATTGGATGGCGGAATTCGGTCGCGGTGGTCCAACTGCACAATTGACGATCCGTATTCCGGGCTCTGCCAACGGCCTGTCCGTCGGTTCGCCGGTTCGCTTCAACGGTATTCCCGTGGGCACAGTGCGTGGCCTTTCGATTGACCGCGACGATCCGGCCTATTCAATCGCATTTACGGAAGTGCAGGCCGATGCGCCCGTGTTTCCATCCACCCGCGCCGTGCTTGAAATTCAGGGCTTGACGGGCGCTGCCTATATCGAACTATCAGGTGGTCGCAACAATGAAGAGCGTATCCTGCAGAAGTCGTTCGACACCGGCGTGCCTGCAGAACTGACGGCTGACCTTTCCAGCGTGACGAACCTTTTGGCAACGGCAGACAAGATCCTGCGCCGCGCAGATGGCGCTATCGGTGAGTTGCAGGGCTTCGTGCAGGATGCGCGCGGACCTTTGACACAGACCGTGCGCAATGCGGAGAAGTTCTCCAATGCGCTGGCGTCCAATTCCGATGGTATCGAGAATTTTATTTCCAGCCTGAGTTCCCTGTCCACCACAGTTCAGTCGGTTTCCGTGCGTCTCGACAGCACACTCACAGCGGTTGAAGACCTTGTGAAGGCTGTCGATTCGCAGAAGATCGACTCGATTCTGACGAACGTCGATAAGGTAACGTCGGACGTGGCGGCCTCATCTGGCGGCATTCAGGACGTGATGGAAACGGTGCAGCGCACGTCGCGCAACTTCGAGCAGGCCAGTTCCGAGGTTCAGGTTGTGGTGAAGAGGGCTGACGAGCTGCTGGCCTCAGTTGACCCGTCAAAGGTTGGCAATGTGGTCGATGACGTTTCCACGGCCACTGCAGATGCGCGTCAAGCGATGTCGACATTCCGCCAGATTGCAGATGACGTCGGCACGCGCCGTCCGGATATCGATCAGGCCATTGCTGATTTCACCGATATGTCGCGCAAACTGAACCTCGCTTCCAGCCGCGTTGATGGAATTTTGGCGAAAGTTGACGGACTACTGGGAACCGATGATGCCAATTCGCTATTCTCTAAGGCTCGTGAGACATTGGCATCGTTCAAGGCCGTTGCCGATAATCTCAACGCACGTATCGGGCCGATTGCAGACAATCTCGCGCGCTTCTCCGGTTCCGGCTTGAAGGATTTCCAGGCGCTGATTGGCAGCACTCGCCAGACCGTCGACAATCTGAATAACACCATTTCGAATTTCGATCGCGATCCGCAGCGACTGATTTTCGGTGGCGAAAACGTAAAACAATATGACGGCCGGACAAGGCGTTGACGGGAGGTACGACTTTGAAAATTTCGTTGATGCGCGGACAGACGTCCTACCGGTCGGGCAGCAAAGCGGTCGTCGTGGTGCCTATGCTTGCAGCTTTGCTGGCAGGCTGCGGTGGCGGTGCAAAGAATGACACATTCGATCTTTCCGTGACGTCTACGTCCGTTACGCAAGGTCCTACACTGCGCTCAAGGCAGTTGCTGATCGCGGATCCGACCGCGTTGAAGGCATTGGATAGCGAGAACATAGTTGTGCGTCTATCCGGCTCCGAGATGCAGTATCTCGCGGGATCGCAGTGGAGTGACCGCTTGCCGCGCATGGTGCAGTCGAAGCTTGTTGAAGCGTTCGAAGACACCGGCAAACTCGGCGGCGTCGGTCGTCCTGGCCAGGGCCTCGCTATCGACTATCAGGTCGTGACGGATATTCGCGCATTCGAAGTCGATACGACGAAAAACGTCGCCAATATCGAGATTTCGGTGAAGTTGCTGAACGATAAGAACGGCACTGTGCGGTCGCAGGAAGTGTTCCGCTCAAGCGCGCGTATCAACGGTTCCGGCAACGCCAATCTGGTCAAGGGTATCGACAGCGCGTTCGCTGGTGCAACGCGCGACATCGTCGCCTGGACGCTCAAGTCACTGTAAAAGGCAGAGAAGCCGGTCGGAGTGTCCTTCACTCGTACTGCTCTTGTGTCAGCCAGCTCGAAAAGAAAACGCCGCGTACAGAAGCTGTACGCGGCGTTTTCTATTGGTGTTCTGATAGCACTTAGATCTGCTCTGCAGAGGAGGCTGTATTCCATTCTGGGAGCGGAAAGAGCCTGTCGTAGCACCAGTTGAAGACGAAGGCGTAGACGACGTAGAAAAGCGCGAAGGATATGTCCATCACCAGCGCGTGCAGCAGGCTGATCCCGAGGTACCATGCAATAAATGGCATGAGGACAATCAGCAGGCCGAGCTCAAACAAGACGGAGTGCACAACGCGAATAAGCGTGGTTTTCTGTGTCGTGCCCTTCACGCGCTGCATGGCATGGTCGAAACCTAGATTGTAGATATAGTTCCAAGCCGTTGCGATCGTGGCGCTGACCACGCCGACCACGCCGATATCTTCCGCGGGCATGCTGAAGACGATAGCGCCGAGCGGTATCATGAGGATTAGGCCGATGATTTCGAAGCTGAGGGCGTGACGGATACGATCCTTGATCGTGCGCATCGATAACTCCCGTATTTTTCCGGGCCGTCCCGACTGCTATCACCACCATGGCCGAGGTCGTCCTCGCAGAGACAATATAAAACCCTGAGCAAATTTCTTCAAGACGGTATGAAGCGCCAAAAGAAAAAGCCCCTCCGGACGAACCGGAAGGGCTTGGTGATTTCATATGTCAGCGGCTCAGCTAAAGCGACCCGCCGCATGGGCAAGCATCGTATAGACCTTGCCGGTATCGGAGGTGAGGTATGACTGCGTGATTGTGCGGTCGCGGTCTGTGCGTGCGACATCAGCCAGCAATTTTTCGAAATCGGAAATGTAGCGGTCCACTGCGGTGCGGAATTCCACCTCACGCTCGTATTTGCGCTTGATCTCGTCGAAGGTCTGCTGGCCCTTCAGAGTGTAGAGGCGGCGTGTGAATACGTCGCGTTCACCGCGCTGATAGCGGCCCCACAATTCAACAGAAGCATCATGGTCGATGGCGCGGGCAATATCCACCGACAGAGAGTTGAGGGATTCGACCACGTGGCGTGGGTTTCTCACATCTGCAGCTCTTGTCTGAGGCTCTGCCTGTTGACGCGGGGCGGGTGCAGGCTGTGCCTGGCCATCCTGACCATCACGGGAGGCGCCACGCAGCAGATCGCTGATCCAGCCGCCGCCATCTTCCCGGCGTTGAACTGGCGCAGAAGAAATGCTTGGCTGCTGCGGTACGGCGCGGGCTTCAGCTGGCGCGCTTGGACGTGGCTGCTGTGCAACCGGTTGCTGAAGCGCAGGGCGAGATATGACGGGTGAAGACAGTGTTGGGGCCTCTGGGCGCCGTTGTTCTACGCGTGGCTGCTGTGGCTGGGCGGGTGCGACCGTCTTTGTTGCGGCAATCGCACGCGCAGCGGGCTCGGAAATTTCAAGCTGTTGCGTCGAGCGACCGACCAGCTGCGAAATGTCCTGCAGCGCCTTGATCTGCTCGGATACGGCGCGGCGCATGGCGGCAGCGCTTTCCTTGGCTTCTTCTGGCAGGTCGAAGGCACCACGCTTCAGTTCGGCACGAGTCGAATCCAGTTCAGTCCGAATATCGAGGCTCGAGCGACGGATCTCGTCCGTGGCACCAGCAAAGCGCTGAACCGCTTCTTCCACCGCTTCACGCAGTGTTTCGCGCATCGATTCAGCCGCAGCGTTGGATTTGTCAGTTGCGTTTCCGAGCAGCTTGTCCACGTCGGACAGGGACGCTGCAACGCCACCGCGAAGACGGGTCACCAAAGCGTCAGAATATTTCTGGGCTTCAGCCATTGTGCCTTCGATAGAGCGGCTTGCATCTTCGCCCGCAGACTGAAGTGCGCCGCGCATGTTCTCGGCTGCAGACTTTGCCCGCTGTTCAGTCTCGTCGAGCGAGCGGCCAATGTCATCGAATGAGGTGCTGAGGTTGTTTCGCAGATTGCCTGCCACGTTGGCAGAACGCTGTTCAGCCTGTGCGAGGGTCTGTTCAACGACGCCCATGACGTCGCGCATCGAGTTTTCGATTTCTTCCGAACGGGTCAGCAAGCCAACAGACAGTGTCCGCAGGGCCTCCTGACGTTCCTCCAGAGTGCCGACCAGACTTGTCTGTGCAGCGTTGAGGAGCTCCGAGGCCTGCGACAGAACGGATGAATGTTCCTCGAAGCGATCGACGATCCCTGCAACCTGCGTAAGAGTCTGGCCCGAAATGTTGGAGAGGCGGTCGATCTTTCCTTCCAGCAGGCGGCTGGAGCTGGACACCATATCGGCGGCACGTGAAGCGGAATCCGAGAAGCTGGAGGTCGCTGTGCTGAGCGACTGATCCGCCGCCTTGAATTCCTGAGAGGCGCGCGCAACGGCAACGTTGAGGTTATCAACTGCGCCCGTCACGACATTCGTCATGCCGGAATGCGTTTCTGTCAGCATCGTCGTGCTCTGACGAGTAGCGGCAACCAAGCGGTTTGCCGCATCGCTGCTGGCCTTGGAATAGTCATCAATGGCCTGCTCGACCAGTTGAGCCATACCGCTGTTGCTTTCGACCAGAAGGTTCGCGCTCTGCTGTGCGGCGGTCACGATCTTTTCAGCCGCATTGTTACCGATTGTCGAGAACTCATTGACGATAGGCTTGGCCTTCTCTTCGATGAGGCGCGACAGCTCGGCGGAGCGGCTGGCAAGCATGGAGTTGAGTTCACGTGTTCGCGAATCGAGTGTCGAGCGGATGGATTCCCCACGTGCATCGAGAGAGCTTTCCACGCCCGCCAAAGTCTCGGAGATGGCGCCGACCTGTGTGCGAACAATGGCTTCAGCTTCTGCAACCTTGTTGACGATGGCATTGCCAGCTTCGGAGAAGGTCTGGGCCACAGCGACTGCCTGACCCGACATGCGAACCTGAGCATCAGACATGCGGCCAACGATTTCATCGGAACGCTGCTCGATGGCGCGTGCGAATTCATCGTTGCGCGATTTAATCTGATCGGCAAATTCATTGCCTGTTTTCGCCAGCAATTCTGTCGAGCGAAGGGCTTCGCTACCCATTGTCTCAGTAGCATTCACAACAGCATCGCGCAGGCTGACAGCGAGGTTGGTCGCCTTGCCTTCGATGGTGCGGTTGACATTATCGAGGCCGATATTCAGGGCGCGGTCCATGGTGCCGAGGCGCTCGTCAATGCGGGCTGCCCCGGTGTCCAAAACGCCTGCTATGCGCTGTGTTGCGTCGTCGCTTGAGCGTACAAGCTCTGCGGTTTTACCGTCAAACGTTTCGGAAATCTTGCGACCGGCATCTTCGATTGTTGCATTGACGTTACCGAGATCGGTCTGGATACGGGTCTGCAAGCTGTCGATGTTGCTTTCGAGGCGCGCACCGGTCTGATCCAGACGAACGGCGACTTGACCGACGGTTTCCTCGACGCGGGCGGTGAGGGCGTCAGCCGCGCCACCAATTTCTCTGGTGGCTTCATCGATTTTTTCGACGACGGCACCCGCACTGTTGCGCATGCGCTCTTCAAGCGTCGCGCCACTGGCGTCTATCGTGCGCTGAATGGCCTCCTGCTGGTTCTCAAGCGACATTTCCAGCATGCTTGCGCTCGATGCGATTGTTGTGCCAATCGACATGGACTGCTCGGATAGCAGGTCGCTGATGCGCTCCCGCGCAGAGCCAAGCGTTTCGCTGAGTGCGGAGTGATGCTGGTCGAGTGTGCCGCGCAGCAAGTCGTGCGATGAAACAAGGTTGTTCTCGATGCGGGAAACGCCGGTTTCCATGGTGCCCGCAAATCGGCCGACGCCGCCTTCTACTGCGGTTTCGATCCGCGTTGCCGCTGATCCAACGGTTTCCTCGATCAGCCCACTGTTGCGCTCCACCGTTCTGGTGATCGCATCGGCCTGGATGCCAAGCATGGTGTCCAGACGAAGATGTCCGACGGAAAGCGCTTCCTCGATGGTAGAAGCTGTAGACGAAAGACGCTGTTCCGCATTTGCGACAGACCGGGTGAGGGTCTCGGTGCGATTATCGAGCGTTTCCGTGATGCGCTCTTCCGCACCTGAAATCGCCATGTCGATTGCCATAGCACGGCTGTCGAGTGCGTCGGCAATGCGGTCCTCGACGCCGGATACTGCGTTTGCAAGCGCAGTTGTGCGGCTTTCCAGCGTGTCGGCGATGCGTCCTTCGACGCCAGCAACAACGCTGCTGAGAGAAGATGCGCGGGCATCAAGGGTTTCGGCAAGCCGCTCTTCTGCACTCGAGAATGCCATATCGAAGGACATCGCCCGGCTGTCGAGCGTATCTGCAATGCGCTCTTCAGCGCTGGAAACGACGGTGTTCAAAGCGGCAGTGCGGCTATCGAGAGAGGCTGCGATACGCTCCTCGGCGCCAGAAAATGCCATATCGAAGGACATCGCCCGGCTATCGAGGGTATCGGCGATGCGCTCTTCAGCAGTGGAAACGACGGTGTTCAAAGCGGCAGTGCGGCTATCGAGAGAGGCCGCGATACGCTCTTCCGCACCAGAAAATGCCATATCGATAGCCATTGTGCGGCTATCCAACGTATCGGCAAGGCGCTCCTCGACACCAGATACGACGCTGGACAAGGCAGCGGTGCGGCCGTCAAGCGTGTCGGCGATGCGAGTTTCCATACCGGAGACAATGCCGGACAGCGACGTCGTGCGCGCATCCAGTGTCTCTGCAAGGCGCTCTTGCGCGCCGGAGAATGCCATGTCGATCGCCATGGTTCGGCTGTCGAGCGTGTCGGCAATCCGTTCTTCAACACCGGCGACAACGCTGCTCAAGGCGGCTGTGCGGCTATCGAGCGTTTCAGCGATGCGATCTTCCACGCCTGTGACGGCGTTGGAAAGTGCGGTTGTTCCGGTCTGAATCGTATTGGAAATTCTGCTTTCAACGCCGGACACGATCGTGTTCAGCGCCGCAGTTCTGATGTCGAGAGATTCTGCGATGCGCTCCTCGGCACCCGAAAACGCCATGTCGATTGCCATGGTACGGCTGTCAAGCGTATCGGCAATGCGTTCTTCTGCGCCAGCGACCGCAGAATTCAGCGCGTTGGTCCGGCTGTCCAATGTTTCAGACAGACGCTCTTCGGCTGTGGAGAACGCCATATCGAGCGCTATGGTGCGGCTGTCGAGAGCGTCCGCGATGCGGTCTTCAACACCTGATACGACGCTGCTGAGAGCTGCCGTGCGGCTATCAAGTGTTTCTGCAATGCGTGTCTCGACGCCCGAAACTGCGCCGGTCAATGCGACTGTACGGCTATCCAATGTCTCGGACAAGCGTTCTTCGGCAGTGGAAAACGCCATATCGAGCGCCATGGTGCGGCTGTCGAGTGCGTCTGCGATGCGGTCTTCGACACCGGCTACGACGTTGCTCAGAGCTGCTGTACGGCTATCAATCGTTTCCGCGATGCGGGTTTCGACGCCCGAAACCGCGCTTGTCAATGTGGTGGTGCGGCTATCCAATGTCTCGGACAGGCGCTCTTCGGCGGTCGAAAACGCCATGTCGAGCGCCATCGTGCGGCTGTCGAGAGCATCCGCGATCCGCTCTTCGGCGCCGGACACAACATGGGCGAGGGCGGCGGTACGGCTTTCGAGCGTGTCCGCGATGCGGTCTTCAACGCCCGCAACAGCCTGCTGGATGGCTGCGGTGCGCACGTCGAGCGTATCTGCCAGGCGCTCTTCGACACCAGAAACGGCACCAGTGATGGCTGCTGCACGGCTGTCGAGGGTCTCGGCCAGACGGCGTTCGACATCGGCCACGATGTTGTTGATGGCTGCAGCGCGCTCTTCCAGAAGGGCTGCAAGATGTTGCGCCGTGCCGGATACAGAACCCGTGATGGCTTCGGTGCGGCTGGCAAGGGCAGTGTCGAAACGATCCTGGCTGGCGGAAAGCGCACCGAACAGGGCGGCGCTGCGTTCGGCCAGAACAGTATCGATCTGCTCATGTGTTGTGTTGAATGCGCCGGTGATTTCAGCCGTGCGCTTGCCGATTGCGTCGCTCAGTTCACGAGTGTGGCCTTCGAACGAGCTTTCCAGCATTTCCTGGCCGGTGCCAAGTGTGGTGGCGAGAGCGAATGACTGGTCGGTGAGGGTGGTGTTGAGGCGATCGATACCCGAGTTCAGTACGCCATCGATGGACTCAGTGCCGCCGGAAACCGTTTCATTGATCCGGGCGAGGCTTTCCATCAACTTGCTATCGAGACTGCCAGCGCGCTGATCGAATGCAGTGGCGAATTCGGCAACGTGCTCATCGAAGGCTGAGTTGACGAGGCCAACAGTTGTCTGCAGCTTTTCCTCGAACAGGCCGGAGCGCAGATCCAGATCCATGATGGCATCGTCGGTCGAACTCTGCAGGCTCTGGCGGAAGGACAGGCCCTTCTGTTCCAGCGTTTCCGAGAGCTTATCGAGAACGTTGTCGAGCGAACCGCCGATGATTTCCTGGCCGCGCTCGATGTTCTGGCCGATTTCCAGAGTGCGCTTGGACAGGATATCATTGAGAAGACGCGTGCGTTCTTCGAGCGACTTATTGAGGTTTTCCGTTCCGCTGCTCAGGGTGGAAGCCTGGGTTGCGAACTGGTCCAGAAGCAGGCGGCCGCGCTCATCCAGCGTCGTGCTGAGATCGTGCAGGCGCAGATCGAATTCGTTGGAAATGGATGCGCCTGACGTGTTCAGAGCCTTGAGAAGGTTGTCCGTCTTGGCGGCGATGAGGCTGCCCATCGCTTCTGAAGAAATGCGCGATTTTTCCAGAAGGGCGGCAGACCGCGTGTCGATCATCGAGGCAAAGGCTTCGCCGCTGGTCGCGAGACGCATGGAAAGCTCTTCTCCAACGATGGAGAGTTCTTCCTTGATCTGATCCTGCGCGCCGACGATGGAGGTGCGGATGCGTTCCGCGTGATTGATAATGGCGTCGCGCTCTGCGCTCAGTTCCTGAACGAGGCTGCGAACACGCAATTCATTATCGGCATAGCTACGCTCAAGCGCATTGACCTCGGAATGAACGAGCGTTTCAAGCTCGGTCGCACGGGCAATAGTGCGCTCAATGCCGTCATTCATCGCGGATACTTCGCGGCGGACGGCCTGACCGACGGACATGATGCGGTCTGATGCAACCGTTTCAGGCTCAGAAAGGCGCAATGCCACTTCAGCCATGGAGCGCGCTGCGTTGCGAAGATCCTTGGCGCGAGCCATCATGATTGCGAAAGCGAAAAACAGCATGATTGGCACGATGATGCCAATGAAGATTGCCATGACACCGGGAACAGCCAGCAGTTCTGCCAGAGAACCGACATTCCAGATCAGGTTGCCATAGATAACATTTGCAAGGCCTACTCCAGCGACGGCCCAAAATACGGAAACTATAGAAGCGTTGCGCAATGCCCCTGCGATAGAGCCAGCATCGAGCGACTTCAGGATCATGGCCGGGCTGCGTTTCGAGCCATCATTGGCCGCTTCCAGAGATGGTGATCTCGGTGCTGCCTGCTCAGGCACAGGTCGTGGCTGCTGCGGGACTTCTGCAGCGCGGGGATTGGGGCGTTCTGCTGCTCTTGTTGGTTCTTGCACTTTGCGCTCCGCAGGCTTTGGAGCGGACTTTTTCCGAGGCTCCGGCTGATTTTCGTATGCGCCAAGCTGCAAGGCATCTTCCAATGCCTGAAATGCAGTCTCGTCAATCGAGTCGCTAATCTTGTTATTCGCCATGCGGTTACGCCTCGTTACTATACGCCCGGCCTCATGCCGTTGACCCGTTTGCCGCCCGCTACGGGTTTCCGCCATCACGCCTCGAGACACGATACCAGCCGGTATATAGTGCCTCGTGTCTTACTAATTTCTGAGAGCTGTTCCCCAAGCTCCCGGGTAAACTACATTCATATGCCGGATTCACAAAACCCGAACTGAGGTTGTGGATCACAGCAGTATCGTAGTGACACATTTGCGGCTTTGAAACAATTAACGCAGCATCCCGCACTTGGCCAAGTGGCGGTTTGTTAACAGTTTTTAAACCTCGCCAGCGCGCTGAACACCTTGTTCCGTATATGTTTAACATAAATTAACCATAGGGAAAGATTTTCACCGCACGCGCGCCGCAATTTAAGCTCTTGGGAGCCTTAGCCTGCTTAACTCCGGAACATGTGTGCCTCAAAACAAGAAACTGATCCAAAATAGGGATTCTACAAGATGGCAGTGCTAAATATTGCATTTGAAGGTCCAGATAATGGCGTGCCCGCCACGCCCGCCAAGAGCAAGCCAATTGATTTCGCGCATCTGTCCCGTCAGACGATGGGCGACAAGGATCTGGAGATCGAGATTCTCCAGTTGTTTACCCGCAATGCACGGACTTTGCTGCACGATCTCGCGACAGCCGATGAAGATCAGATCAAAGCCATTGCGCATCGTCTCAAAGGTTCGGCGGATGCGGTGGGTGCTTTCGGTGTCTCTGCTGCGGCTGAGGCCGTTGAAAATGACTGCAAGGACAGTGCCGCCTTGGCAAAAGTGGCCGTTTCCGTCGTTGAAGCAGAGAACTTCATTTTGAAATTGTGCCGTTAATCACGGTTAGAGACGGGTTTTTTGAGGCCGGTTTTGCATTGGTAGCCACATTCGCGGGTTGCCAAGCGGACCCGGCCTTTCTATTTGTTTAGAAACATTCTCAAACACTCGTTCTGGATTCCCTACATGACCAAACTGACTATCGTTGCTTTTGACGGCACGTCGCATGAATTCGACGTCAGCAATGGCTCCACCGTGATGGAAACCGCCATGCGCAACTCCGTACCGGGTATCGATGCCGAGTGCGGTGGTGCATGTGCGTGTGCCACCTGTCACGTCTATGTTGATGATGCCTGGGCAGAGCGCGTCGGCGCGCCAGAGCCGATGGAAGAAGATATGCTGGATTTTGCATTCGACGTTCGCCCGACGTCGCGTCTTTCCTGTCAGATCAAAATGAGCGATGCGCTTGATGGCCTTGTCGTTCACGTGCCAGAGCGTCAGGGCTGATAGCCAGACATTACCACAGAAAAAACCTCGCCATCCGTTCTCAGGAGAAGCGAGGCAAGGTAGGTGCATCACTCTCAGGCATATAGATATATGCCTGGTGCCCAGCACGCGCCGGAGGAGCCATGAAGGGGAGATTGAAACTGTGTTGGCCTGATAATGGCCGAGTCGGATCGTTGCATCCATAGCAAGAAATCAACGATCATTTCATTCTCTGAAACGCGGTTTTCCCGGTTGCGATAATGCTTTAAGACTTACCTATAAGTGCTTTTTGCATCATACATTCTAGCGATCAGGCGCTGCCTGTGAAATTCTGTGCTTCAATAATCGTGTCATGCGCGCGTCGAAGTTTTTCGATTCCACGATATCAAACCGAAGTTGGTCCTTGTCGTGCTCTTCCATCACGCTCCGCGTCGTCTGCGTGACGAGTGCCTGCATCTTCTCACAATCTGGCTGCGGCTGAAGCGCCTGCAGTTTCTGGTCCAGCAAGCGCGCATAGGTGCGGGCAATCTCGGCGTGTCGTTCTTCGTGTCGCTTGATGTCTGATGCCAGTGTGTCCCAGATCAGAGCAAGGTCCGCCGAGGTGCGCCGACGATTGGTCCATCGCGGCAGAAGGATCTTGGTGTGCAGCGTGACCTTGACTGAGCCGACGGCGCACAGTGTGCCCTTCTCGACGTAGCTTAACTCGCCACCGAACTTGATCTCGGTTGCACCGGGATGTCGGGCTCCCGTCGCTTTTGTCAAAGGCCCGTGGCGGGACAATTCGCGGTCCAAATCCTCTGCGGTTTTTCCACCGATCTTGAAGTAGGAGAAGGACTTGCTGACGACCGCCGCGGAATTTGCGATCTGTGTCGCAGACAAAAACATGACACCGAAAACAACAGCACGAAGCATGTGTGACTGGTTCTTCATTTCCCGGCCTTCCGGTTGAACTTGGAGAATGATTCCGGCATAGAACGCCAGATGATGTCCAGTTCGCTGGACGGAGTGGTAACGGTATTGATGGCATGCACTCCGTTATTCCGGAAAGGCTTGAAGTTAGGTGATAACAGCCAGTGACAATGGGTGGCAAGTCGGGCATGGGCGATCCCTGAAACTTGATGGGGATGGCCTTATCATGGCAATCGTGAACGCAACGCCGGATTCTTTTTCCGACGGCGGACGATTTCTGGCCGCTGACCAAGCCTTCGCGCACGCCTTGGCCTGCGTGAAAGAGGGCGCCCATATCATCGATATCGGCGGTGAATCGACCCGTCCGGGCGCTGACGCCGTGACCGAGCAGGAAGAGCAGGACCGGGTGCTACCTGTCATCGAACGGTTGGCGAAAGAGACGGACGCGCTGCTTTCCATCGATACCTACCGCGCATCGACCGCAAGACTGGCGATAGAGGCTGGCGCGCACATCGTCAACGATGTCTACGGGCTTCAGAAAGACCCTGATATGGCTAATGTTGTGGCGGCCACGCAAGCCGGTGTCTGCATCATGCATACGGGGCGCGATCGCGAGAAACTGCCGGATGTCGTTGAAGACCAGTTCGCATTTCTTAACCGATCGCTCGAGATTGCGCAGCAGGCCGCCATCGCGCGAAATGCGATCGTGCTCGATCCGGGCTTTGGCTTTGCCAAGGATACGGACGAAAACATTGCGTTGATGTCGCGTTTCGATGAGCTTGGCGGCTTTGGATTGCCTATTCTGGCCGGCACCTCCCGCAAGCGGTTCATCGGTGCGCTGACCGGCAGGGACGGTGCGGAGGAGCGCGATGTTGGAACCGCGGCCACAACGGCCATTCTAAGGCTGGCGGGAGCGGTGATTTTTCGCGTACATAATGTGGCGATGACACGCGACGCGTTGTCGATTGCTGATGCGGTTCTAAAGCACAAGAACAAGAATTAAGGTGGATGAGATGAGCCGTTACACGATAGTGCTGAAAAACTGTTCGTTCTTCGCCCGCCATGGGCTGCTGGAGCAGGAAGAAACGCTTGGTCAGCGCTTTTTCGTTGATGCGGAAATGGAAGTCGAGGCTGGCGACGCTCTGGAAACGGATGACATCAAAAACACGGTTGATTATGGCGTGGCCTTCGATGTCGTTGAAAAGATCGTTGCCGGGCAACGCCGTTATCTGATCGAGGCACTGGCCAACGATATAGCCACGGCCTTGCGTCGTCGTTATCCGCAGATCGTTCGGGTCAAGATTACCGTTCGCAAGCCCTCGGCACCTGTTCCTGGTATTCTGGATTATGCGCAGGTGAGTGTCGAACAGCATGGCTGATGGGATGATCGTTGCGTCTCTGGGGCTGGGCGGCAATATTGGCGACCCACCGGCTGCCATGGCGCAAGCGTTGGAATTGCTATCACGTCACGAAAGCTGCCAGCTTGTTGCAGTGTCGCAGCTTTACCGGACGCCGCCTTGGGGCAAGCTTGATCAGGCGGATTTTTTCAATTGCTGCGCCCTGATTGAGACAGCGCTTGGCCCTGAAGAGTTACTGGATCTGTGCCTGGACATTGAGCGGGGCATGAAGCGTGTTCGCAATGAGCGCTGGGGGCCACGAACAATCGACATCGATGTGCTGACCTATGGCGAAGCCATCATCAGCACCGCACGTGTAGAAATTCCTCATCCGCGTATGGCGGAACGCGCATTCGTGCTGATGCCGCTGGCTGACATAGCGCCAGACCTTATTTTTGAGGGTAGGGCAGTTTCTGACTGGCTGCAGGATGCCGACAAGGATGGTATCCGCATCACCAACAACAAACGGGAGTGGTGGACACTCCCGTTCTCAGATGCTTAGAACTCAGGCTGTGTTAATTACGGCTTGATCGATCCTACCGCCATCTGATCGACATTGCGCGCCAGCGTCAGGCCGATAACAGGCACCATTTGGTCCGCGACTTTCACCGAAATCGTGATGTTCATGGACGTGTTGTTGGTAACGCGGGCAACCATCGCGCCATTCAGCTTCGCGCGGTTGATACCAAGAACAACCTTGTCGCCACTGACCTGACCGGAAACGATATCAAGTCCCTTGCCTTCGGAACCATCGAGGAACTTGCCTTCGTAGCTGTTGCCCTTTTGGGAAATAACGGCAGACATCGGTTGCTTGAAAACGCCAACGCGGCAGGTGCCACCCAGCTTGATGCCGGTATCGTCGTTTGCCAAGGGTTCGCCTGTCAAATCGCAGGTGAATTTGGTGCCTTTGTATTTGCCGGCAACGATTTCGCCAGGGCCGGACCATGCGCCAGCAACGGAACCAAAGAATTGGTCATCGCGGGAGGCTGCCTGAACGTCGGAAACCGAAAGGCCACCACTAATGGACATAATGGCGGCAAGGCCACCCAGTAGCGAAAAGAAGCGCGAATACATGATACTTTCCCTGGCGCGTTGGCCGCTTTGTGTGGCCTCAATTTATGTCGGGAATGGTTAACGCTTCGTTTCTTTCGTGACGTTTGCTAATGTGGGCAGTAACCTTTCAGGCTCCAGACAGCCTGAAAATCAGGGCTTTTCCGCTTTAGACCCGCCGCTAAAATCTGGCGTTAGGTCAGAAACAAAATCACCAATTCCGGGGCGTTTCAGTGCCCTGAACGGCAGGGGACGGCACAGATCCATAGCTGCAATGCCGATTCGTGCGGTCATCAGCCCGTTGATGACGCCTTCACCCAGGCGAGCGGAAAGCCTGGAGGTGAGGCCATGACCGAGAACCTGTTGGGCCAAGCCATCCCCAACGGCTATGGAGCCCGTTACCGCCAGATGTGCGATAACATCCCGCAACAGGCGCAGCATTCCCAGCGTGCCGGGACGACCGCCATAAAGCTCAGCCATGGTGCGGACGAGCCGTGTGACTTCAAACAGCACATAGACGAGGTCTACAACGGCGCGGGGGCTGACGGCTGTGACGACCGACACGCGCTTGGATGAGTTGAGAATGAGGGCGCGCGCCTGACGATCAAGCGGGGTCAGTAGTTCCCGCTCTGCAAGGTCGATCAGGTGAGGGCCATCGATCACATCGTTCTCAGTAAGCTTCAGCGCGGCGCGGCCCTTCGCAGTCTCCGCCCGATGTGAGAGAACGGTTGTGAGACGTGCCACGACAGCACGGGCGGCTGTTGGCTGCTTATCCAACGAAGCTTTTTCTGCATCCGCTTTCAGCGACTGCACAGCGTTCAGCCGCCAAATGCCAATGGATTCTCGCGCAACAAGCGCAAGCAGCGCAAAGACGGCGACAGCAAGCGAAAGGCTTGCCGCATAACCCAGCCAGTCAGAGCGGGTAAAGAGATCGCGGATCAACTGATCTGCCCACAGACCAAAGGCGAGGGACAGAAGAACGCCTATGGCGCTGATGGCCAGTTTACCAAAGGAGAAGCGCCGCCGGCGAGGAACAGCAACGGGAACCGCCGCTGCATCTGCAGCATCCGGCGATAGAAACGGGTCCTCTTCATCCGGCGTCATCGAAATCTCGCCATCGAAGCTGCGCGGAGCGCGTTTGGCGTCCATCACGCGGCTTGGTGTCGCTTCAGCTTCCAGAGTAAACGCTGCGGGGCGGCGGCTGGACTTATCATTCTCGTCTTTCATGCAAGCCGATCTCCAAACAGGAACTGCATGGCACGGTCCAGCCTGATATGCGGAACCGACAATTTGATGCCATCCTTGTTTTCTTCAAGCCGGGGCGGGCGAAAGCGGATGACACTCACATCTGGAAGATCAGCCTTGTCACCCTCAGCATCGAGTGCGCGGAACAGTGGCTCCGGATTTTCGGGCAGATCGCCGGGAAAAACAGCGGTGGTGCGGTTTCCGTCAAAGACCTCGCCATTGATCGTCTCACCAGCGATAGGCGTGCCGACAATGACCGGGAGCGATTGCCCGTCTTGGCGCACGCTAGCCTCCTTGGTGGCACGCACTGAGGCAAGCGCCATGACCTCTATGCCCGCGCCGCTCATGCCGATTGTGGTGATCGCTCTGTCCACGAGACGTCGCGTCAAATTTTCCAGTCGGTCATGGCTTTCGTGGTGAAGGTGATCGGCCTTCGTTGCGGCAACCAGAACCTTGTCTATCCGCCGCCCGACAAGCGATGACAGCAGGTTGTTCTTGCCGGGCCTGAAACAGGCCAGCACGTCGCCCAACGCTCTCTCCAGATCCTGTACCGCCTCAGGGCCGCGATTAACGGCCTGAAGCGCATCGATAAGCACGATCTGGCGATCAAGGCGCGCAAAGTGCTCACGAAAGAACGGCTTCACGACAATCGTCTTATAGGCCTCGTAACGACGCTCCATCATGGCGCGCAGGGAGCCTTTTGCTGCCTTGCCATCACTCAGGCCGGGAAGCGGTGAAAAGGTGAGGGCAGGCGATCCTTCAAGATCACCCGGCATCAAAAAACGTCCCGGAGGAAGGGTGGAAAGCGAACGCTCATCTGACTTGCAAGCGCGCAGATAGGTGGCAAAGCTTTCGGCTAGACGACGCGCCGTCATTTCATCTGCCGGGCCATCAATATCGACGGCGGCGGCGATATCAAGCCATTCGCGGGCAAGTTCGGCGCGCACACCGGTCTGTGCCAGCGCGACGGTACTGTCGCTGAAGGTCTTGTAATCTCTGGACAGCAACGGAAGATCGAGCAGCCATTCGCCGGGATAATCGACAATGTCTATGGCGAGGCGTCCGGGCGAGAACCAGCGACCCCAGCCGCTGGCGCTCTGGTATTCCACTGTGATGCGCAATTCGGAAATGGCACGGGTGGAATCCGGCCATATCCGGTCCCGCACAAGTGCCTGAATGTGATCCTCGTATTGAAAACGGGGTATGGCGTCATCGGGCTGAGGCTCCAGCCGCACATTTGAGACACGACCGGATCGCATCGCCTCGAAGATCGGCAACCGGCCACCATTCAGCAAATTATGCACGAGCGAGGAAATGAAGACAGTCTTGCCAGCGCGCGAGAGTCCGGTCACGCCCAACCGCAATGTCGGGTTAGTGATGGCGCTTGCCCGGTCCGCAAGGTTGTCCATGGCAATCAGTGCGCTATCTGCGACGGATGTAAAGGATGGCGGCAAGGACGTTTCCCACAAAATATTATTCTATGTGAAAATATATAGGGTGGCGGATTGCTCAAAAAAGAAGCGCCCGGCGGAAATTTTACCGTCGAGCCGGTGTCGATGTCACGGAGACAGGAAAGCCACCAGACGCCATTGGGCGCCATCTCCATCAGCGGTCGGCACCGCATCCAGCACAGCAAGACCAGCGGTTGGGAAGCCTGAAGGGATCTGTGCCTCCATCTGGCTACTGCCAATCAACCTCTCTGCAACGGCATCCAGCGTTGGATTGTGACCGATCAGCATGACGGAGCTGCCCTCCGCCTGCGCTGAAATCAAGGCCATGTAAGTATCGGCCTCGGCATTGTACATTTCATCGACGAAGGTGATCTCGACGCTGTCGTTGAAGGCGCGGCGCATGGACTGGGCCGTTTCGCGGCACCGCAACGCGGTAGAGCTGATGAGTATATCGGGTTTGTAGCCCATGTCCGATGCGCGGTCTGCGATGATTTCCGCTTCGCTGTAGCCCTTATTATCCAGCGATCTGTCGAAATCCCGCTCGCCGGGCGCAGCCCAACCGGCATGTGCATGGCGCAAAAGATAAAGTCTTGACGGCAGGGTGGAAGGCTCTTGCATCGGAAGTCCTGTGGCCAGGGAAACATCGACAGCAGCTTTACAGGAGTTGAGCGTCTTGCTGCAAGAGCCAGGCTGTCGTGACGTGATGTGAAACGTGATCGCGGAAATATTTCGTGTTTTGCGAATAAAGCATAAGAAATAATCATTTAGCCGATTTTTATGACAGATTTAAAAATGCTCTAAAACTGTTCTGCGCACTTGAACGGGCCTACGTCCTTGGAGTATACCCGCGCAATATAAGAGATGTTCTTCGAGGAGAATCGCGTGAGTGAGAAGATCGATCTTAGTAAATACGTACTCTCGGAGAGCGATGAGTTCATGAATGCAAGCCAGAAGGCCTATTTTCGGGCCAAGCTGGTGAGCTGGAGGAACGACATTCTGCGAGAAGCGAGAGAGACGCTGGGGCATCTCGCAGAGGAAAGCGCAAACCATCCTGACCTTGCCGACAGGGCATCATCAGAGACAGACCGGGCCATCGAACTGCGCGCCCGAGACCGCCAGAGAAAACTGATCTCGAAAATTGATTCTGCGCTGCAGCGCATCGATGATGGCACCTACGGCTATTGCGAAGAAACCGGCGAACCTATCGGTCTCAAGAGACTGGACGCCCGTCCTATCGCCACACTCTCCATCGAAGCACAAGAACGCCACGAGCGCCGTGAAAAGGTGTATCGCGACGAGTGAGCCATCTGAGGCTTATATTAAGCACGTCCAAAGCCGTATCGGAAACGATGCGGCTTTTTATTTTGTGATGCATGATGGTGTCTAACCGTCGATAGGCTGCGGCCGGTCTCAACCTTATGGCCTCATTGCCTGCCCCCCCCCGCGAGGCAATAGTTTTTCGGATACCGATCCATAGCCTTCGTCGCCGAACATCTGTGCTGCCACATCGATACCCTCAGACTGCGACCACAGTTCCTCCACCCAGTCCATGCACACATCGACGATTGCGTCATTGACAGAAAACCCGGCATTCTCGGCGTCGAACATCGGCACATCCGGTATCATACGACCATCGATACAGCTAACCTCGAAGAGTGATCGATACGCTGCAATAGCTTTATTGGGACGTAGAGGTCTGGACCATCAAGGTGAATGTGGACGTCGAAGAAGCCTTCCTCGCTTTGTCCCGGATGTATCCCGATCATCATCATACGAGTTTTTGCGGGAAGGTTGAGACCCACCAGCCGCCGCTTGTCCAATGCGGGTAGCGAGTGCTGACGCAGAATGGAAAGGAGCAAGGCTTTGTACTCAGCTTCGCCCATCGGTGTGCTGGATCTCATGGAGGATCGATAGCATCCACAATTCCCGACAACAAGCCAGCCGTTTGCCAACCGTAGACACAAAAAAGGCCCCGTAAACGGAGCCTTTTTTGCTATCGGACTAAAGCCGGCTTCTAGAAGAAGCCGCGTCTTTGCCACCAACCGCCCTTGCGGGGCTTGGATGGATCAGTCTCGCCACCTTCTGGTGCTGCCGAGGTTACGACGGGCTCCGAGGAGGAGACGTTGTCGCCGCGGTTGGCACGTGCAGGCTTGGCTGCTTCATCCGTCGTTTCTTCACGGGAAACGGCAGATGACTCAACAACAGGCTCCACAGGCGCCGGAGCAGGGGCTTCGGCAACGGGTGCCTCCACTGCTTGCGGCTCCACAGTCTCGACAGCGACGGCTGCAGGTGCTGGTTCAGCCAAAGCGACAGCTGCTGCAGGTTCAGCCTCGGTGTCGCCAGCCTTGTCCTTCGCCTTACGTGTCCGGCGTGGCTTCTTCGGCTTTTCAGCGTCATTGGCAACGACCGCAGGTGTTACGTCAGTAGCAACAGCGTCGACGGCACCCTGTTCTTCTGTGCTCTCGGAAGGTGCGGCTTCGTCGCCTTCTTCCCCAGCCTGTGTGGCCTCAACGTCATCATTGTCTTCAATGATGTTGCCGTTTTCATCGCGATTGCGGCGTCCACCACGCTTGCCACGGCGACGGCGTTTGCGCTTTGCTTCTTCCGATCCGTTGTTGTCGCTGCCATTGGATGTCGAAACATTTGTCTCTTCATCCGTATCTGTCTCGGCATCGTCGTCCTGATCGTCAGACTCAGTGTCTTCGCCAGCATCTGCTTGTGCATCGACGCCGTTCTGGCTGCCTTTGCCCCGACGACGACGACGACGCTTGCGCTTGCGTTTGCCTTCTTCGCCGTTGTCCGCCTGCGCAGGTTTGGCTTCAGCCTTCTCGACCTTTACGATCTCTTCCTCTTCTTCATCCTCATCAGCTTCGATGATGATGTCATCTTCCTCTTCTTCGAAGTCAGGAAGCAACTGGATGAGGCTCTCTATCTTGACAGGGTTCTCGACGGCTTCGCCGCGATCAATCGCGAAGTGCTGCGCACCGACGCTTGCATCGGCAGCGATGATGATAGCGACGCCGAAGCGGGCTTCATAATCGACAATCGTCGCACGCTTGTGGTTGAGCAGGTACAATGCCGTATCCGGCGTGCAGCGAACCGTGATGTTGTGCGTGGTGTTGCGCAGCAGATATTCTTCAACGCCGCGCAGCACATGCAGGGCAATGGAGGATTCAGAGCGAACATGGCCGGTGCCACCGCAATGCGAGCAGACCTGCGTTGTGGATTCCAGAACCGATGCGCGAATGCGCTGGCGCGACATTTCCAGAAGACCGAAGTGCGAGATACGACCGACCTGAATGCGGGCGCGGTCGTTCTTCAGGCAATCCTTCAGCTTCTTTTCAACGGCGCGGTTGTTGCGCTTTTCTTCCATGTCGATGAAGTCGACGACGACAAGACCGGCAAGGTCGCGAAGACGAAGCTGGCGTGCGACTTCTTCAGCGGCTTCCAGGTTCGTCTGGACCGCGGTTTCCTCGATGGAATGCTCGCGTGTCGAACGACCGGAGTTCACGTCGATGGCAACCAGCGCTTCCGTCTGGTTGATGATGAGGTAACCACCTGATTTCAACGTGACCTGTGGCTGCAACATGCGGTCAAGCTGCGCTTCGATGCCGGAGCGCGAGAAGATCGGGTGAATGTCGCGGTATGGCTGAACCACTTTGGCATGGCTCGGCATCAGCATCTTCATGAAGTCTTTCGCTTCACGATAGCCTTCTTCACCGGAAACGATGATCTCGCTGATGTCCTTGTTGTAGAGATCGCGAATGGAACGCTTGATCAGCGATCCTTCTTCGTAAACGAGGCAAGGGGCCGTCGAATTCAGCGTCAATGTGCGGACGTTTTCCCACAGACGCATCAGATATTCGAAGTCACGCTTGATTTCGACGCGGGTGCGGTTTGCACCAGCTGTACGAAGGATCACGCCCATGCCCTGCGGCACTTCGAGATCGCGTGCGATTTCCTTCAGACGCTTGCGGTCTGTTGGCTGAGTGATCTTGCGGGAAATACCACCGCCACGCGCCGTGTTGGGCATGAGAACAGAGTAACGACCAGCCAGCGAAAGATATGTCGTCAGGGCAGCACCCTTGTTGCCACGTTCTTCCTTGGCAACCTGAACCAAAATAATCTGGCGGCGCTTGATGACTTCCTGAATGCGATACTGCTTGCGCGGCTTGCGGGAAACGCGGTCTGGAACTTCTTCCATTGCGTCTTCTGCGCCAACAGACTCGATGACTTCCTTCTCGTGATGATCGTCATCATCATCTTCGTCATCATTGTCACGACGGCCGAGGCCTTCGACTTCTTCCGAAATCGTGTCGGTATCGACCATGGCTGCCATTTCGCCGCCCTTGCTGCCATCATCTTCGGAGCTTTCATCCGAAGGGGCCGCGTCGGCAGAAACGTCATCAGCTTCCGTCTTTTTCTTTGTGCGTGGGCGACGAACGCGCTTCTTTGGCTTTTCGTCTTCGAAAGCAACGTCTTGCGCCACGACCTCGGTTGCCTCAACCTCGGCTTCAACAGCTTCAGCGGAAACGTCCTCGACAACCTCAGGCTCAGGGGCAGCCTGTGCGGCTTCAACGATGCCCACATCGGGCTGTTCTACCTGAGAGAGATCGACAGTCGATGAGACCCGTTCGTTCGGCGCGTCTGCCGACTCAAAGTCGTCGTTGCGGCGATGATCTTCCGCTTCAGCTCTTAAGAGAGCCTGCCTGTCAGCAAGGGGGATTTGATAGTAGTCAGGATGGATTTCTGCGAATGCCAGAAAGCCGTGGCGATTGCCGCCGTAGTCAACAAATGCAGCCTGAAGCGAAGGCTCCACGCGTGTCACCTTGGCAAGATAGATATTGCCGCGAATTTGTTTCTTGTGTTCCGATTCAAAATCGAATTCCTCAATTCGATTCCCGCGGACTACGACTACGCGCGTCTCCTCTTCATGGGACGCGTCGATAAGCATTTTGTCTGCCATGTAAGCTTTGCTCCTCGGCGCAGCCTTGTCATATACGAGAACAGGCCCGTCACGAGGACAGGCCTTTCATCTAATTCCAAGGGTGTGCCGGAAATGAAGTGTTCTGCCCGGCGTCGGTTAACTGGCAGCGCCCGGACAACTGGCAAAGCATGATGCCTGCTCGTGGTATCCGGTTGATTTGAAAGCTGCTGCAACGACATCATTGGCCAAGCGAGAACGACTATAATAAATAGACCCCGATGGGATCCGATGAAAATGCTCTCTCCGAGCGCGCGGTGGCATGCCACCGGGTATTGTTCTGGCAACGCCAGAATTGATTCAGTTTCAGGAGAAAAATGCAGCGACGGCAGATGATTGCCCGATATTGCAGCGCCAGCGTCTTTGTCGATTGGCAGCCGGCGGGCATCGATCCCGTCAACACTTTTAACCCTCATTCACGTTGTATGTTCTATCTGTCATAATAGCAATAGGGCGGCTAAATATGCCATATCGTTGATGGAATTTCGCAGTTAAGAATTGCTTCACCAATGGCTGTGATTGTTGCGCGCGGGCCTAATTCCGGCCTCTGTGAGCAGTTGGAACGGCTTGTTTCGCTGATAAAATATCCTCTTGCGTGACAAAACTTCAGATACGGAAATGATTTTGGCGACCACAAAAATATCCATTATCGCGAGCTGCGTGTCTCAATTCAGGGTTTTGTCCGCGCGAATCGGTCAGGCCCTGTTGCTTGCATCGATTTGCATTTTTTGCAGCGGTACCTTGGGTCATTCTCAGGAGAAGACGCCAGCGCTTGTTGTTAGCAAAGCACGCATCATCGGGGATGAGGCGCGCACCCGCATCGTCATGGAGTTTAACCAGCAGCCGGAATTCGAAGTCCACTATCTCGATTCTCCAGCTCGCATCGTTGTCGATTTCCCGGCCGTCGGCTTTTCCTTCCCCAACAGCGACCTGGCACCGACAGGGATTTTCAGCGATATCCGATTTGGCAATATGGGCGAGGGCCGTGCGCGCCTTGTTCTGACGGCCAAGAAGCCAGCGCAGGTTGTTATCGCTGAAGCCAAGGCGGAAAATGGAGCGCAGGTTTTTCCCTTCGTTCTGGATGCTGAGGTAACGACGAAGCAGAAATTTGCAGACCTGCTGAAAAATCAGAACTGGCAGGCACTTGCGCCAGCGACAACAGCATCTGTAACCTCTGAAGTGGCGCCGAAAACGTCGCGCCAATCCGAGTTCGTCATTGCTGTCGATGCCGGCCATGGCGGCATTGATGCAGGCGCCAAGGGAGCGCTCAGTGGTACGGACGAAAAGGTCATCACGCTGACCTTCGCCAAGCAATTGGCTGATAGGCTGAACAAGATACCGGGAATCAAGGCTTTCTTGACCCGTGACGATGATACGTTTTTGGCGCTTTCCGAGCGCGTTGTTCTTGCGCGACAAGAGAATGCCAATCTCTTCATTTCCGTTCATGCTGACACCCTGAAACAGAAGGGTATTCGCGGCGCGACTGTCTACACGATCTCCGATCGCGCCTCCGACAGGATGGCGCAGGATCTGGCCGAGCGAGAAAACCTTTCAGACCAGATTGCGGGCGTGACTGTGCAGCACGAACGCCCTGAGGTCGCAGATATTCTGCTTGACCTCACCCGACGCGAAACTCAGGCATTTTCCGTTACCCTGGCTGAGAACATCGTCAAATCCTTCGAAGGTCAAATCGGCCTTATTAATAATCCGCATCGATTTGCCGGTTTTCAGGTGCTGCGGGCGCATGATGTGCCGTCTGTGCTGCTTGAGCTCGGGTTTCTGTCCAATCCTGATGACGAGAAGCTGCTGCTTGATGAAGCCTGGCGGGCAAAGGTGGCTGATACGCTGGCAAACGCCGTGACACGCTACCGCGCTCAGGCGATGGCGAACGGCGGTTAAACATGCTTGCGGCCATTGCATCACGGCTTCGTGTGTTTTGCGCACATTCACACGACAAAAGCATTCAAGTCTGGACGATCTCCCCGAGGAAATAGGTGTAAAGCCCTATTTTACTCACATTCCCCACGTTACTCTCGGTTGAGATTCGATGCCAACGCTGTACCTTTTTTGTTAAGCAGGAGTTGCCGTCCGCTCTAACAATGCGGACAATGCTTCAACTGGCAGCTTGTCATCGATGATGCGGTGTGCAAAACGGCACGCTATATGCAAGAATGTGCGCATAACTGCGGGCGCAACCCTTCGCGATTCGAAGTATCGGTAGCTTTAATATGATCAGACTTATTGGATATTTCTTCGGCTTGGCCAGCATGCTGTTCCTTGTGGCAGCCGGTGGTGTTGCCATCTATCTGGTGACGATCACGAAGGATCTTCCCGATTATGCTGTGCTGAGCAGTTACGAGCCGCCGGTTACGACGCGCATTCATGCGGGCAATGGCGCGCTGATGGCAGAGTATGCCAAGCAACGTCGGCTTTTTCTGCCCATCCAGGCGGTTCCTGACCGTGTGAAGGCTGCTTTCCTTTCGGCAGAAGACAAGAATTTCTATCAGCACCCTGGCATCGACGTGACAGGTTTTGCCCGTGCAGCCGTCGCCTTTGCAACAGGTGGCCCCACGCAGGGTGGTTCGACCATCACCCAGCAGGTGGCCAAGAACTTCCTGTTGACCAATGAACAGACAATGGAGCGCAAGGCGAAAGAAGCGGTTCTTTCCTTCCGCATCGAGCAGGCCTACAGCAAGGACAAAATCCTCGAACTCTATCTCAACGAGATTTTCTTCGGGTTGAACTCCTACGGTATCGCTAGTGCGGCGTTGACCTATTTCAACAAATCCGTGACGGAACTGACAATTGCCGAGACCGCTTATTTGGCCGCGCTGCCGAAGGGTCCTGCGAACTACCACCCTCTTCGCCGGGAAAAAGCCGCGCTGGAACGCCGTAACTGGGTTATCGATCGTATGGCCGAAAACGGCTACATCACCCAGGCAGACGCTGCTGACGCCAAGACACAGCCGCTGGGCGTAAACATTCGCACAGGCGGCGCACGTCTTGCTGCATCCGACTACTTCTCCGAAGAAGCCCGCCGCCAGATCGTTGAGAAATACGGCGAGAAGGCTTTGCTCGAAGGTGGCCTTTCCGTCCGCACGTCGTTTGATCCCGTCATTCAGATGGAAGCTCGCAAGGCTTTGCAGGATGGTCTCCTTGATTATGACGAGCGCCGCGGATTTCACGGACCCATCGACCAGATCGATACGTCAGGCGACTGGGCGGCTGCACTTTTGAAGCTGAAGCCGCTGCGTGACGTTCCGGAATGGAAAATGGCCGTTGTGCTTGCTGCTACGGCTGACGGTGTCGACATCGGACTTCGTCCGGATGGAGATAGCGAAAATCCTGATCTGCGCAGCCGTGGTCGGATCAAGCCGGAGAACATGAAGTGGGCCTATCGAGACGCAAAAGGCCAGCGCGCAACCGCCAAATCGCCAGCCGGCGTTTTGAAAACGGGTGACGTTGTTTACGTTGAGCCGCTTTCCGACAAGGGGGATGCGTTCCGCCTTCGTCAGCCACCAAAGGTTCAGGGCGGCATGGTTGTCATGGACCCCCATACGGGTCGTGTTCTGGCGATGGTGGGCGGCTTCTCCTACGGTCAGTCTGAATTCAACCGCGCAACGCAGGCCATGCGTCAGCCGGGTTCATCGTTCAAGCCATTCATCTACGCAGCCGCTCTGGACAATGGCTATACGCCTGCTTCGGTTGTCATGGATGCGCCGCTTGAAGTCGTTTCCGGTGGTCAGGTCTGGCGGCCGCAGAACTATGGCGGTGAATCCGCAGGCCCATCCACACTGCGTCTGGGCATTGAAAAATCCCGTAACCTCATGACTGTGCGGCTTGCGCAGGATATGGGCATGAACTTGGTTGCAGAATATGCCGAACGCTTCGGTATCTATGACAAGATGCCACCGCTGCTTGCGATGTCGCTCGGTTCTGGCGAAACCACTGTCATGCGCATGGTCTCTGCCTACTCGGTCATCGCGAATGGCGGTAAGCAGATCAATCCGACCGTGATCGACCGCATTCAGGACCGTTACGGCAAGACGATTTTCCGTCATGAAGAGCGCGGCTGCGAGAGCTGCAACGCGCCACGCTGGCAGAACCAGGATGAGCCGGAGATCGTTGATAATCGCGAGCAGGTTCTCGACCCGATGACGGCGTATCAGACCACGTCAATGCTCGAGGGCGTTGTTCAGCGCGGCACTGCCGCTGGCAAGATCAAGGTCGATCTGCCGGTTGCTGGCAAGACCGGCACAACAAATGACGAAAAGGATGCATGGTTCGTCGGTTACACGCCGGACATGGTCGCTGGCCTATACATCGGTTTTGACAGCCCGGCCCCCCTTGGTCGCGGCGGTACCGGCGGCTCTCTTGCCGCGCCGATCTTTGGCGAATTCATAGCGCAGGCTGCCAAACACATGCCGGCCAGCAAGTTCATCGTCCCCAATGGCATGCAGTTCGTGGCCGTCAACAGAAAGACGGGCATGGCAGCAAACGAGGGCGAGCCTGATACGATCATGGAAGCTTTCAAGCCAGGTACGGGGCCAGCCAGCAGCTTCTCCGTCATCGGCATGGATGGAGCAATGTCGCAGGAAGATATTCTGCGCGCTTCTCCCCAGGCGCAGCAGGCCATTACTGGCGGCGGCGGCGGCCTCTATTAAAATCATTGAATGGAAAGGCGAGGGGCGTGGGCTTTACATCCGCGCCCCTCGCATTTATTCAGCGAGCAAAATACAATTCCAAATTCCATGAAAGCGAAGTATCTGCGAAATGCGCAATGAGATCGTGAACATCGTCGACGAAATCAAGCAGGCCATAAGCCTGCTGAGGAGGCATCTTTGACTGGGACCAGGCGATAAGACGACTGGACTGGTTGAACAATAAGGCAGAGGACCCAAACCTCTGGAACGACGCCGCAGAGGCGCAAAAGCTGATGCGCGAGCGCCAGCAACTCGATGAATCGATCAATGGCGTGAAACTGCTTGAACAGCAGGTCAACGACAATATTGAGTTGATCGAAATGGGCGAGGCTGAAGGCGATGCCGATATCGTCAAGGAAGCTGAAGACGGTTTGAAGGCGCTGAGAAGCGAAGCCAACCGCCGTCAGGTGGAAGCGATGCTATCTGGTGAAGCCGATAGCAACGATACTTATGTCGAAGTGCATTCAGGCGCTGGTGGCACCGAAAGCCAGGACTGGGCCAACATGCTTTTGCGCATGTACACCCGTTGGGCCGAACGTCAGGGCTTCAAGGTCGAAATTCTCGAAATTCACGATGGCGAAGAAGCGGGCATCAAATCCGCAACGATCCTCGTCAAAGGCCACAATGCTTTCGGCTGGATGAAGACCGAGTCGGGCGTTCACCGCCTTGTTCGTATCTCGCCTTACGACAGCAATGCGCGACGCCATACATCCTTCTCGTCCATCTGGGTCTATCCGGTGGTTGATGATTCGATCCAGATCGATATCAATGAAAGCGATTGCCGCATCGATACCTATCGTTCGTCAGGCGCTGGCGGACAGCACGTCAACACGACAGACTCGGCTGTGCGTATTACGCATATTCCGACCGGTATTGCTGTTGCGTGCCAGCAGGAACGTTCTCAGCATAAGAACCGCGCCAAGGCGTGGGAAATGCTGCGGTCGCGCCTCTATGAGGCGGAGTTGATGAAGCGGGAAGCGGCTGCCAACGCGCAGGCTGCATCCAAGACCGATATTGGCTGGGGCCACCAGATCCGCTCTTACGTGTTGCAGCCTTATCAGTTGGTCAAGGACCTGCGCACGGGCGTCGAAAGCACTGCACCTGGCAACGTGCTGGACGGCGAATTGAACGAGTTCATGGAAGCTGCGCTGGCACACCGCATCAGCGGCGGTGCTGATGTTGAGGTTGCTGACATCGATTGATCGGACGTCAAAAGCCTTACTGAAAATGCGCCTCCTGCGATTGATATCGCGGGAGGCGTTCGTGTTTTGAGAGGTGTGAGATGAAGCAGGTTCTTTATATCGTTGATATCCAGCCAAGCTTTAACCCGCCAGTGGAGCTGGTGGACAAGATCAAGAAGCTTGCGAAACTCATGCCGAGCGTTGCCAGTGTCGAAAGGCACGATGAGAGCATCACACCCTTTGAAAGCCAGTTGGGCTGGAAACCGGCACCCTCGGACGAGAGCCTGATTGCCGCAGATCGCGTCTTCATAAAATACGGTTACGCGCCGCCGAAAGAGGCTGTCGATTACCTGCTATCGCTAGAAGTGGACCGCGTTCTCGTTTGTGGAATTCAGGCCGACACCTGCGTGCTGGCCGCTGGATTTTCGTTTTTCGACGCCGGGTTACGTCCGACATTGCTGCCCTGGCTGACGGTCGGTTCCAGTCTCGACCGCAGCGGTGCATTGGGTACTCGCCTTTGGAAGCACCATTTCCGGGAAGTCCTGAGCGGACCCGAGCACTTGGGCCTCTAAGGTCGCAGTCAGTTGGATGCTTTTTCGATTTTCATGTCACCTAGTTCATCGATCAGAACCGTCCATGCATCCGCATCTTTCTGGTCAGGCTTTGTCTTGAGGTGCACGGTTACGAAAAGTCCGGGAACAGCGGGCGCGCCGGTTGAGCTTTCAGGGCGGATGTCGGTTACGTAAGCTTTCATCTGCGTGAATTCTTCAAGTTCCACGGTCTCGACCAGACTTGGCCCACCCGCCGTATAGGCGATCTGCTGAAGATAGATTTTCGCCGTGCCGTCTGGCTGGCGCATGGCGACAACCTTGTAGTAGCCCCGCGTCGGTTCGCCCTTCTTGTCTGCGTTCGCAGCGGGGGCGGTCTCCTGTTCCCAAAGGCCGCTGCTCGCCACGAAAATGGTAGAGACGGGCAGGGAGGCAATCTCGGCGTTCTGAGACTGTGCATTGGCAGTGCAGATGCTGACAAGGAGCAAGCTGGTGGTGAGAAGGGTTTTCATCATCATCATGATTCTCAATTCGTAAACTGTTCAGCCAGCACCCTGTCTGACCAGGACCGGTCTGGATCGGACAGAATTTTTGCGGTCCTGTCTTCGGATTGCGCAATCCGCACGCTTTGCACCGATTTGACTTCGGTGTGGTCGGCAACGGCGTTGACCGGGCGCTTATCGCCCTCAATCACGTGCACATCCACAGTGACCTTGTTGGGCAGCAGAGCGCCACGCCAACGACGGGGACGAAAGGCACTGACCGGCGTCAATGCGAGAAGCGGTGATTCGAGCGGCAATATCGGCCCGTGGGCTGAGAAGTTGTAGGCAGTGGAGCCTGCGGGGGTGGCAACCATCATTCCATCGCAAATCAGCTCTTCCAAACGCGTCTTGCCATCCACATCAACGCGCAGTTTTGCGGCCTGATGCGACTGGCGGAACAGACTGACTTCATTCATTGCGAGTGCGGAGAATTCATCGCCGTTGGTATCTATTGTCGTCATGCGAAGTGGATGGAAATCGTTGCCCGTGGCAACCGCGATGCGTCTGCGAAGCCCTTCGATTCGGTAATCATTCATCAAAAAACCAACAGAGCCGCGATTCATTCCATAGACGCGCTTGCCGGAATTCATGGTTTCATTCAGCACCTGCAGCATGAAACCATCACCGCCAAGCGCGACGATGACATCGGCCTCTTCAAACGGCGTATTGCCGTAATGCTCCACAAGCTCATCGCGCGCAGCTTGCGCATTGTCGGTGGTCGAGGCTACGAAACACAGACTCTCAGTTGAACGCGACATTCCGTCACCCCTGTTGATGGCCTTTGGTACATGAAGACCTGCTGTCAGGACAAGCTCTTTAAAGCAGGCCGTGCATTCATGAGCTTCTTCTCAACGAGTGCACAAACAGGGTTGCAGAGGCTTGTGAGGTCAGGCAGTTTGCGGATGAACGAGAGCGGCCAAGGGAGTGGGATGTGGCTATAAGTTATAGTATCTACGATGTCTTCACGCGCCAAAAGCTGGCCGGGAACCCTCTTGCCGTCATGTTTGGTGCGGATGCACTTGACGATGTGACCATGCAGGCCATTGCGCGCGAGATGAACCTGTCTGAAACGGTTTTCATCACGACATCCGCCAACCCCGCCCATGCTGCATCCCTGCGTATATTCACACCATCATCAGAATTACCATTTGCCGGCCACCCGACTGTGGGTGCGGCCATCGCCATTGCGGAGAAAAACCACGGTGGTGGTGACGCAGATATGGTGACAGTGCTGGACGAGAAGGTCGGGCCAGTCCGCTGCGCTATCCGCATTCGTGAGGGAGAGGCCAGTTTTGCTGAATTCGATCTGCCGCGTAAGTCCTCGCGTGTGCAACTGCCGGTGAACAGCGCGGAGCTTGCCGACGCAATTGGTCTTGCCGAATCCCAGCTGGGCTTCGAGAATCACGTGTCTTCCATTTGGACGGCCGGAGTGCCATTCCTGACCATACCCGTGCATAATCTCGCTGCGATGGAAGAGGTGGATTTTGATGCCGGGCTGTGGATCAAAAACGCGCCTCTGGTCGAGGGCAGGCTGACCTCTGCCTATCTCTATTGTCGCGGTGGCGTGAACCATGCGGCAAAGTTTCATGCCCGCATGTTCTCGCCTGATATGGGCATTCCAGAGGATCCGGCTACCGGCTCCGCAGTTGCAGCACTCTCAGGAGCGATCCACCATTTTGACAGATTGGCAGATGGGCACTACCCGATGCTGATTGAGCAGGGTGTTGAAATGGGACGCCCGTCTCATATCCATCTTGTGATGGATGTGAAGGAAAACGAGATTTCCCGTGCCAGAATCGGCGGACATGCCGTACGTATTGCAGCTGGAACACTCGATATCTAGAATTTTTGCCCAAATACTAGTTTTCATTAGAATTCAATCACGGATTCGTGAGTGGATATTCTGCATTTGTTGTATGATTTGTTAACCTTTACTTAGCTGCAGCAGGAACTAAAGCCCGCGCCTTCCGTTCTATTTCGCGAAGGAGAGCAGGCATGATGTCTCAAAACAGTTCCGGAACTCGCCGCATATTGCAGGCTGCCAACAGCGCCTCAGCGTCCGTGTATAAACCGATCATAATTCCTCTGCGAGGGACTTATGTTGCGATGATCTTCCGACGCTCTCTGAAAAGCAAATATGAGCCCAGTAAAGCCTGAGCATTTCCTCTTTTCCAGAGGAAATTCACGGAGCGCACACGCATTCAATTCGAGCCGTAACCCACAAAGAATGGAGAATGACATGAAGCCTATTCTCATCATTGTAGCCACGATCGGTTTTTCAGCCTCCGCAGCAATGGCCGATAGTTTGCTGACAAAAAATGTTGACGTATCTTTCCCCGTTGATCGGGAATTCAAGACCGCCAGCATCGCCACACCGACAGACCCAGCTGAGAAGCCAATTAAAATACTGAGGAAGACAGATCGTTTGCCGGGTCTCACAGAGACCGCAACCGCATCGCCGCAGGCGGCCCTCCAGCGCATGCAGTAACGACCATGATATAGTGCTGTTCTAGTGATCCCGTGCGGAGGAAACTCCGAATCGGGATTTTTTCTGCCATGAAACGAGTAGCTGCACAGATGCGGAAGCCTTGGGCCTTGGGTCAGCTGTCCAACCGAAGCGAAAGCTGTCTGCCGCCATTTTTCTTGAGAATGTAAAGCGGCTTGATGGTCATCACTTCCGTGCGCCGTTGCAGTTCACGTCTGCGTTCCAGCGCTCTTTCACGCAAGCTGCGTGACTGGGCGACTATGGACATGGCATTTTCAATGGTCTTGTCTGCTGCGGTCATTGCTGCAACTCCATATGTTCACTTTATGTTCTCATATTAGAATTGAATTGTCAAGCGAGGGGCTGATTCTCTTATGTAGTGGGGAGGGGATGGCTTGGTTGGAGCGCGTTGCTACCCGTGGGGATGGTAGAATCAAAAACGGCGCCAATGGCGCCGTTTTTGATTACCTGTCGCTCAGTCATTTCTGCGTTCTTGGGAGGACGGTCGAAGAAATGACTCTGTACGCTGATTAGCGGAACGAACGGGAAGCAACGTTGCGGATGTCGTAACGTGTCAGGCCAATGTCGCTCAGGGCCTGGTTGGAGAGGCTGCCGAGTTCATTCATTGTGCGGCGGTAGCTCATCCAGTTTTTTGCGATGCGAATAGGGTTCATGGTCGTTTCCTCAATCTGTGTTCGGTTTATCTCGAATGGGTCTGCAGCGATGCACGTGTGGGCGTTTGCTGCTGTTGATGTGTATATACATAAGGAGATCGAGGAAGTGGAGTGCAGTTTTTAGGCGACTGCCATGCGTTTGTGCAATGTGTCGGCTATTTTTGCACCTTTGTGGCGGTTGCGCATGTTTTTTAGGCGCTCAATTTGACCAGCGTTTATGGCTCAGGTTTGGGAATGCTGCAGACAAAGAAAAAGGCCCCGGAGCCGAAGCTCGAGACCTTTTTTCAAAGCTTGATGTGTCGTGGCTAACGCCACTCACAAGCAGTCTATATTTAGATGCCGACTGCTGTGCGTGCTACGCGGCGGATGTCGCTGCGGCCAATGCCCAGGTCGTTCAGTTCGCGGTCGCTCATGCGGCCAAGTTCAGTTACAGTCTGACGATACTTGCGCCAGTTGTTCAGCGAGCGAGTGATGTTCATGATCGTTTCCTTTGGTTATCTGCGCCGCTTGGGATCGGCGTTCAACTCATTTCCTGACGCCGAATATAATCGGTTTAATAAAAACAAAAACAGACAATGAAGTATGCCACCTATGCGCTGGGTGCATTGCATGCCTGAAATCGAGTGGTTAAGTCTTCGTAAATGCATAATTTGGCGGCACATTTTGTGCGTTCGAGCTGTTTAGTCGCGGAAAAGATGTGTTTTTCGGCTTTGCAATCCGCCATTACGTTGGGGCCCGGCTGGTTGATCGCGCTCCGGTCTCGATGGCTGGCAATGAAGATGATGGCGATGAGGCGAGGGGTGTTTGCCCCAATTTCCTCCGCTTGGATCATCCGGTTCAGCAAATAGCGACGTAAAACCGTCATTTTTCCTTTGCGCTCCAGAAAACGGGTGATATAGAGACGCGCGCTCCGGAAGGCATTTGTGCCGGATGTTGTTTATGCAGGATTCAAGAGCGCGGGTATGGCGGAATTGGTAGACGCACCAGATTTAGGTTCTGGCGACGAGAGTTGTGGGGGTTCGAGTCCCTCTACCCGCACCACATGAATCGCCGAGAGGCATGCGTGATACACTTGTATCGCCGCCTCTTTGGCTCAAGCGCAGTTTTTGCTCGGCAAAATGCTTGTGCATGTAGTTTATATAGTTACGGCCGGTGAATTTAGGTTCCGGCGCTGTGCTCGAACGTAAACCAACGGCTGTCTGAGCACCGCCGCCATGATGTGAAGGTATGAAAATGCAGGTTATCGAAACGCTGGCTGAAGGGCTGAAGCGCGAAATCAAGGTCGTTATTCCGGCCGCAGATATGAAGTCTCGCCTTGACGAGCGCCTGGTTGACGCCAAGGACAAGGTTCGCATCAACGGTTTCCGTCCAGGCAAGGTGCCACTCGCACATCTCAAGAAGATGTATGGCAAGTCCATCATGGCTGACCTCGTCAACGAATTGGTTCGCGACAAGCCGTCTGAAATCATTTCTGGCCGTGGCGAAAAGTCTGCAACGCAGCCTTCCATCTCCATGACTGAAGATCAGGACGAAGCTGACAAGATTCTCGCAGCCGAAGCCGATTTCGAATTCAACCTGGTTTATGAAGTCATTCCGGCTATCGAACTGAAGTCGAACGACGGCATCAAGGTTACGCGCGAAGTCGTTGAAGTGACCGAAGACGAAGTCAACGAGCAGATCCTCAAGATCGCCGAAAGCGCTCGCACTTACGAAACCAAGGCTGGCAAGGCCGCCGAAGGTGATCGCGTGACGATGAACTACCTCGGTAAGGTCGATGGCGTTGCATTCGATGGCGGCGCTGCTGAAGATGCAGAACTCGTTATCGGTTCCAACCGCTTTATCCCTGGCTTTGAAGACCAGCTGGTTGGCGTTGAAGCTGGCGAAGAGAAGTCCATCACGGTTACGTTCCCAACCGAATATCCTGCTGCAAACCTTGCAGGCAAGGAAGCTGTGTTCGACATCACCGTTAAGGACGTAGCTGCTGCTGCGGACGTCGAGATCAACGACGAACTGGCAACAAAGCTCGGCCTCGAGTCGGTTGAGAAGCTCAAGGAAATCGTGCGCGGCCAGATCGAAAGCCAGTACACGAACGTGACTCGCCAGAAGGTGAAGCGTCAGATTCTTGATCAGCTGGACGAAGTCTACAAGTTTGAAACGCCTGCCGGTCTGGTTGATGCCGAGTTCGACAACATCTGGCGCCAGATCAACACCGATCTTGCTCAGTCCGGCAAGACCTTTGCTGATGAAGACACGACTGAAGAAGAAGCCCGCGAAGAGTATCGCAAGCTTGCTGAGCGGCGCGTTCGCCTTGGTCTCGTTCTCTCCGAAATCGGCGAGAAGGCTGGCGTAGAAGTCACCGAAGAAGAAATGCAGCGTGCGCTTTTTGCACAGCTTCAGCAGTTCCCAGGCCAGCAGAAGGAAATCCTTGATTTCTTCCGCAACACGCCAGGCGCTTCCGCTTCGCTGCGCGCTCCTATCTTCGAAGAAAAGGTCATCGACAAGTTGCTTGAGGAAATCTCGGTAACTGACAAGACCGTAACGAAGGAAGAGCTGCTGGCTGACGACGCTGAAGAAGGCGACAAGGCTGAGAAGAAGTCTTCTTCCAAGAAGAAGGCAGCTGCTAAGGCCGACGCTTCCGAAGGCGAAGAAGCCGCTCCGAAGAAGAAGGCACCTGCTAAGAAGAAGGCTGCCGAAGGCGACGCTGAGTAAGCTTCTCCGTCATCAGGATTTATGGAAAGGCCGCGGCAATTGCTGCGGCCTTTTTCGTTCGGCGGATTATTTTTCTACCAGATTCAGGCGTTAACCTGTTCGTTAACCACTGTAACAATCCAATCACATTGCACTGCACAATCCGGTTTCTGCCCCGGTCGCCCTTGTTCATCTGGCGTTCATCTGGCAGGTTAGGGCATCGATTTGCAGTTCCTCGCGCTTCAGCAAATCCGTTGCGCAAAATGCGCGGCCCGGCTTCGCCCTCAGTTCCAACTCTCCGTCTGGCGCCACTCGATGCGGCTCTGCGCCCGGTGACATAACGCGCCCTGCGGCGTGTTGATTCTACAATTCATAACGGCAGTTCCTCACGGTTCTGTCGTCGATAGCCGAATAAGGAGCGTCGCCTGCACATGGTGGCGCACCTTCCCAAAGCTTGAGGAAGAGACATGTTTTTGAAAACGGGACACAAAGCCCTGATTGCCGCCCTTGCTGTTCTTTGCCAATGCGGATCTGCTCTTGCGCAGGAGCGCGGGCTGATCTGGGCTCCGGCAAAGAACTCCGATACCTCTTACTCCGCCCGGATTGGTGCGAAACTCCCAACGCAGACTCCTATTCGGGGCGGTCTTGAAATGGGTGTGAATGGCTCAGAGAGCGGTGCGCTGGTGGATACGCCGGTGAAGCTGTGGGGCACGGTTACGATTTTGTCCTCCAACGTGCCGGGTGCTAAGGTGGCTGGCGATATTGGCGTGCTGGTCAACGCGCTGACCGGCTCCAGCGCGTGGTCAATGACATCTTCGCAAAAACGTATTGCTACGCCGGATCTGGATTTCGAATCCAATAGGAATGTAACGGTCCGTTATGATGGAACGGCGCAGCAGTGGAGCGGGCTTGATGTTTCTCAGTCGCTGCGGCTGACGCGGTCAGCGACCGGTACGGCATTTGTGCTGACCGGGGCGAGCCACGATTCGTTTGAAGACTTCACGTCAAATGTGGGGCTGGAGCAGAAACTCGGTGAGAACCTCTCCGTCTCTGGCAACTTCGCCCAGAGCCAGCGGGACGGTTTTAGTCCTTCGGTCAGCGCCCGCTACAACATCAAATGGTAGGGGCGCTGAGCCTAGAGCATTTCCGGTGAACACCGGTTCACCGAAATACTCTAGCTCTTTGTTTTTACGCAATTCCGGACGCAAAACCGGTTCCCACTTTTGATGGAATTGCTCTAGAGGTCAGACGTTCTCTTTTTTCTTGATGTCACCCATGCGGTTCCAGGCGTCGAGGCCGGCAATTTTGTAGGCTTCGGCAAGCGTTGGGTAGTTGAAGGTGTTTTCGACGAAATATTCGACGGTACCCTTGAGGTTCAAAACGGCCTGTCCGATATGAACCAGCTCTGTCGCACCTTCGCCAACGATGTGAACACCCAGAAGGCGACGTGTCTTCTGCGAGAAGATGAGCTTCAGCAGGCCGGTGTCTAGCCCCATGATGTGCCCACGCGAGGTCTCACGGAAGCGGGCAATACCACACTCGTATGGAATGCCGCGTTCTTTCATTTCCTCTTCGGTCAGGCCGCAAGTCGAAATTTCCGGGACAGCGTAGATGCCGTAAGGGAAATATTTCTGCGGCTCCATGCCGATGGCGCCGACAGCCACACGCGCAGCGATTCGACCTTGCTCCATGGAGGTGGAGGCGAGGCTTGGAAAGCCGATGACATCACCGGCCGCGAAGATACCGGGAACCGATGTCTCGAAGGTTTCAGGGTTGACCGACAGGCGGCCACGATCGTCTGCGGAAAGGCCAGCAGCTGCAAGGTTCAGTGACTCGGTTGCCCCCATGCGGCCAGCGGCAAACAGAACCATTTCCGTGGTCAGCGTGCGGCCGTTGTCCAATGTCAGCATGACCTTGCCTTCGGGCGTATGCTCGACTTTTTCAGCCTTCTGGCCAAGAAGGAGCTTCATGTTGCGGTCACGAAGTTGGTAGGTAAAGTCCTCGATGATTTCCTTGTCGATGAAGTCCAGCATGGTCGGCTTTGGATCGATCACGGTGACAGCCGTGTCCAGCGCGCTGAAAATCGTTGCATATTCTATGCCGATAACGCCGGCACCAATGACGACCATGGAGCGCGGCAGTTTCTGGATCTCCAGCAGTTCATCGCTGTCGATCACCGTCTTGCCGTCAAACGGCATGTAATCCGGGCGGAAAGGACGGGTTCCGACGGCAAGCAAAATGGCTTTGCCTTTAATCATCACGATCTCACCATCATCCTTGGTGATTTCCATGGTGTCAGACGTAACGAAGGCGGCCTTGCCGCGAATATGCGTGACGCGGTTTCGCGCGAACTGGTGCTCCAGAACGTCGACTTCATGATCAAGCGTAATTAGCAGGCGGCGGCGCAGGTCATCGGCGCTGATTTCCTGCTTCACGCGGTATGAGCGACCATAGAAGCCACGTTCGCGCCAGCCAGAGAGGTTGAGCGCCGTTTCGCGCATCGTCTTTGAGGGAATTGTGCCGGTGTGGACCGATACGCCACCAACGCGTCGACCTTTTTCGATGACCAGGACCGTTTTATCGAGTTTGGCGGCCTGGATGGCTGCACGCCTACCAGCGGGTCCGCTACCGACAACAACAAGATCATATTGGTTCATGGAGAAAACCTCGGAAAAGAATTTTGAAGGCCGGACTGAACTGTTCCAGCGCGGAGGCGTCGCTGCTCGGGAAAGCGTGATGCTATCCTGAAACGGAACTGATTCCCGCGTCGCCGCACCAAGAGTGCAATGCAACAAATGCCCACGTCAATCAGTAGCGTAAAAATCTGACGGATTCGTAACTATCGACCGGAATGACGCAAAAAGATTTGCGTTATGTCGCTTTTGCTCAGCCGTACTCGTCTAGTTTGTTTCTTCGCCGGTCTCGCGGCTGTGAAGGCGGGCGATATCGCTTCTCAATGCCGCCAGTTCTGCCAGAACACGGTTGTCGATTTTCTCGTGAAGGGAGAGGACTTCCAGTTCTGCCTTCAGATTGACCTCATAATCCTTCTCCGCGTCGAATCGGTCGCGTGTCGCCTGCCTGTTCTGAGACATCATGATGATGGGTGCCTGGATGGCTGCGAGCATGGAGAGAATGAGGTTGAGGAAGATAAAGGGGTAGGGGTCGAAGGCATGCGACGTTAGGACGATGGTGTTGATGATAACCCATGCCATAAGAAAAACCATGAAGCTGATGATGAAGGCCCATGACCCGCCAACGCGGGCAATTTCATCCGCCAAGCGTTCTCCAAAAGACGAACCCTTTGAGAACGCGGCATTGGTATCGGTGGAAATGAGTTTTTTCTCATGCGCAATTTTCAAAATGCGCTTTTCTGCCTCTCCGATGTTTCTGGATGAGCGCGTGAAATGTGAGGCGATATATTCAGGAATTGCAGACATTGTTGGTCTCCAGCCAGCCGGGGACAATTCGAAACCTGGCGTCCACCGTTCTATCGAAATAAGCGGCTGTGCGTGTGGAATTCAAATGAATTCGCGGTAAACATCTACATCTGCTCATGTGTGGAGTGAGTGAAGGCGGTCCCAACGTCAGTGGTTCTGTTTTTTGTGAGAGACCTTAATGGCCTGCGTTGCACCGCAGGCATCAGCGCGCTAGATAAGTGACATGAGCCAAGCACAGATTGATCCTAGTATTTTGCGGATTGCCGTCGGGCAGTTCAACCCAACCGTCGGCGATGTCGTGGGCAATCTTGCTCTGGCGCGTCAGGCCCGCGCCGATGCGGCGTCGCAGGGTGCAGACCTGCTGCTGCTCAGCGAGTTGTTCATCTCCGGGTACCCGCCGGAAGATCTGGTGTTGAAACCTGCCTTTTTGAAATCGTGCCTCAAGGCCGTGGAAGATCTGGCGGCAGACACCGCCGATGGCGGCCCGGGTATCATCATCGGCTTTCCCCGTCAGGGCGAGGCGGGGCGCCATAACTCGGTGGCGCTGATTGATGGCGGCAAGATTATTGCGCTGCGAGACAAGGTCGATTTGCCGAATTACGGCGAGTTCGACGAGAAGCGCGTGTTCTCGGAAGGCTCGATTTCCGGCCCCTATAATTTCAGAGGTGTACGCATCGGTATTCCGATCTGCGAGGAAATCTGGAACGATCTTGGCATCTGCGAGACGCTGGCTGAAAGCGGTGCGGAAATTCTGCTGGTTCCCAACGGCTCACCCTACTATCGCGGCAAGGTCGATGTGCGCCATCAGGTGGCTTTGCGCCAGGTCATTGAGAGCGGTCTGCCGCTCGTCTTCGCCAACCAGGTGGGTGGGCAGGATGAGCTTGTATTTGATGGCGCAAGCTTTGCCTTCAATGCGGACAAGACGCTGGCTTTCCAGATGAGCCAGTTTGAGACGACACTTGCCGTCACGGATTGGAAGCGCACCGAAAACGGCTGGCGTTGCAGCGAAGGTCCGTTTTCACAAATACCAGAGGGCGAGGAGGCGGACTACCGGGCCTGCATGCTGGGCTTCCGCGATTACGTTAACAAGAATGGCTTCAAAAGCGTCGTTCTGGGCCTTTCCGGCGGCATCGATTCCGCCATATGCGCCGCGATCGCTGTCGATGCGCTTGGCGAGGAGCGGGTGCGTTGCATCATGCTTCCCTATCGCTACACATCTGAAGACAGCCTGAAGGACGCCGCCGATTGCGCCAAGGCTCTTGGCTGCCGCTATGATATCGTTCCGATTGCCCATCCGGTGGATGGCTTCCTGTCGTCTTTGGCTGAGCTTTTCGAAGGAACGGAAGAGGGCATTACAGAAGAAAACCTGCAAAGCCGCACCCGAGGCACCATTCTCATGGCGGTCTCCAACAAATTTGGCTCGATGGTTGTCACGACAGGCAATAAATCGGAGATGTCGGTTGGATATGCCACGCTCTATGGTGACATGAACGGCGGCTTCAACCCGATCAAAGACCTTTACAAGATGCAGGTCTATGCGATTTCGGCGTGGAGAAACAGCCACGTGCCGCCAACGGCGCTTGGACCTTCGGGCGAGGTCATTCCCGCCAACATCATTTCGAAGGCACCCTCTGCCGAGTTGCGCCCCAACCAGACCGATCAGGACTCCCTGCCGCCCTATCCGGTGCTGGACGATATTCTGGAATGCCTGGTGGAACTGGAAATGTCTGTGGACGATATTGTCGCGCGCGGACATGATCTTGCGACGGTCCATCGCATCGAACATCTGCTGTATCTTGCCGAATACAAACGCAGGCAGTCTGCGCCGGGCGTGAAGATCACCAAGAAGAACTTCGGTCGTGATCGCCGCTACCCCATCACCAACCGCTTCCGGGACAGATGATGTGATCGAAAAGCTTCGCAGTTCCGTTGAAATCTTCAACATCCGCACCCGGCAAAACCGGGTGGTCTGGCAGACGCCGGAACTGTTCGAAGCGCCCAACTGGTCGCCGGATGGGCAGTATTTGCTGCTCAACAGTGAGGGGCTGATGTATCGGCTGTCTCTGACTGGTGATGTGGTGCCGCTTGTTCTCGACACCGGTTTTGCGACGCAGTGCAACAATGACCACGGCATTTCGCCGGATGGCTCGTTGATCGCCATTTCCGATAAGGTCGAATTCGGCAAAAGCGCGATATATCTACTGCCGTCAGCAGGCGGAACGCCTAAGCTGATGACGCACAATCTGCCGTCGTACTGGCACGGCTGGGCACCTGATAGCAAAAGCTTTGCCTATTGTGGCATCCGCGATCAGATATTCGATATCTATTCCATGGATATCGAAAGCGGCGAAGAGACGCGCTTGACCCACGGCGAAGGTCGCAATGATGGGCCTGACTATTCGGCGGATGGTCGATGGATCTATTTCAACTCTAGCCGCACGGGCCGGATGCAAATTTGGCGCGTGCCGGTTGGCGGCGGCGAGGTTGAGCGTATCACCGACAGCGAGTTTGGAGACTGGTTTCCGCATCCGTCACCCGTGGGTGACAAGATCGTCTTCGTCTCTTACGACGCCGATGTTTTCGACCATCCGCGTGACCTGAACGTGCGTCTGCGATTGATGGATATGGATGGCGGCAATGCGGAAACGCTATTTGATCTGTTTGGCGGGCAGGGGACGATGAATTCACCCAACTGGTCACCTGTCGGTGACGAATTCGCTTATGTCAGATATTTTCCCGCGTGAAAGCTGAAATCGCACAAAAAAACCCGACCAGGGCATGACACCTGGTCGGGCTCTCAGACATAAAAGTCTTATCGCTTAAAATACTGCGAGATACTTCAGCAGCGAAATAATACCGATGATGATGACGATAACCTGAGCGATCTGCTTCGCGCTGCCGCCAACGGGCAGGCGGTTGATCAGCCAAAGAATAAGTACGATGACCAGAAATGTGATCAGAATGCTAACGAGTGTACCAGTAACCATGTGTCCCAGCTCCTATTTTCGATAAATCCGTAACGGTTCATCACCGTTCCGTGAGTAGAACCACGGCAGCGTCTTTTGGTTCCATTGTGCAAAATGTAATTTTCGACAATTCGAATGTGAGGATGTTTCCGTGAGCGAGATCAGGATCAGAAAACGAAAGACCGGTGCATCGGCCACATTGGGCCGCAATGGTCATCCGCATCTCGAAACGCCGACTGGCGGCGAATTGGCGATGGTGACGGGCGCGTCTGACCCCGGGTTTAACCCGCTTGATTTGCTCTACGCATCGCTTGCGGCCTGCATGGTTCTCAGCGCACGCATTGCCGCCAGCGAGATGGGCCTTCTCAATCGTTTTGAGGGTGTGCAGGCGCAAGTTACGGGCGAGAAATCCGAGGAGGAGCCTTCGCGGATCACAAGCTTTGATGTGCGGTTGATCATCCGTGGCGATTTCGATGAGGATACCAAAATCGCCATAGCGCACAGAGCGGAAGAGATATGCACCGTCAGCAATACGCTGCGGGGCGACGCACGCTTTACGCTTGCGGTGGAATAATCAGCGCTGCGCTTTTTCCCATTTGCGGATAAGGCGATCCCGCTTGAGTTTCGACAGGCGCTTCAGCCAGAACATGCCGTTCAGCTGATCGATTTCATGCTGAATGCAGATCGCGTGGAAACCGTCCGCCTGCTCATCGTGCCACGCGCCTGACACGTCCTGATACCGCAACTTCACCGATGAAGGCCGCTCGACCTCCTCGGTAAAGCCCGGCATGGAAACGCTGCCTTCCATGTGCCGCATCGTCTCACCGGACAGTTCGGTGATTTCAGCGTTGACATAGGTGCGCACCGCGCCGGGTGTGAGTTCCAGCACGAAGATGCGTTTGAGGACGCCGATATGAGCGGCCGTAATTCCGACGCCGGGCGCGGCGCGCATCGTGTCCAGCAAATCCTTTTCAAGCTCCGCAAGCCCGGGGCCAAAGTCTGTGACCGGTTCACAGTGGGATGAAAGCACCACATGTGGATAGGGCACGATGGAACGGATTGCCATGTCTATATTCCATTCATTCCATGAGACTTAAAGCGGTTCTTGCAGTGCCACATTCGAGGCGGAACTTGCAAGTTCGCTGGCCTCGCTTGTCAGTTCCACCCATGTCCGCTGCGTCCGCGCATCACGCTTGCCGATAATCAGAAATCGACCCGAGAGAATATTGATTTCACGCAAAACAAGCGCGTGCTCAATGCCGAGCTTGTTGGAAAGGCTGCGGCTGTCCGTGCCGACACCGAAATGGACGGCTGCAATCAATGCGGCCCCGGTCGCGTCAAGCGCAACAGGGGCCTTAAGGCTGATTTCCTCCACAACGGCCATGAAGCGCGCCGCGGATTGATCCTCACTCATCAGGCGGCGGCCTCTGCGCTTGCGCGCAGGCGCACGGATACGAGAACCGACTTCGACGTTGGCGTGAAGCTGCCTTCGCCATAGCTGTGAAGCGGCACCAGCACGTTCAGCTCAGGATAATATCCGCCGATGCTGCCTTCTGGAATGTTGTAGGGCACCAGGCGGAAGTTTTCGGCCATGCGCTCTACTCCATCACCATATTCACCGATCACGTCCACGCGCTGCTTGGCATGGGCGCCAAGTGCTTCCATGTCCTTCGGGTTCATGAAGATGACCTGACGCTCGCCATAAACGCCGCGGTAACGGTCATCCATGCCGTAGATGGTGGTGTTGTACTGGTCGTGGCTGCGGAATGTCTGCAGCACGAAAACGCCTTGCTTGGTGAGAGCTTCCTGATGCTCGGTCTTTTCCGGCAGCGGGCCGGTGAAGAACGTTGCCTTCTTGGCAGGCGTGTTCCACTCGCGCTCTGCCGCTGCATTGCGCAGATGGAAACCACGCGGCACGCGGACGCGCTCGTTGAAATCATGGAAGCCGACAATGACACGTTCGATCATGTCACGAATGAGATCGTAATCGTCTGCAAGTGCGTTCCAGTTCACGCGCTCATTGCCAAGCGTCGCCTGGGCAATGCCAGCCACGATGGCGATTTCCGAGCGCAGCTCTGGCGATGCGGGTTCGTTGATTCCGCCCGAGCCGTGCACCATGCTCATGGAGTCTTCCACGGTCACGATCTGGGGCTTGCCCTCAGAGTTCCGGTCGATTTCTGTGCGGCCGAGGCAGGGCAGAATGAAGGACGTTTCGCCGGGAACGAGATGCGAGTGATTGAGCTTGGTGGCGATGTTGACCGTCAGCTTCTGCTTTTCGAAAGCCTTGATAATCAGCGGGCTGTCTGGTGTTGCGCGCAGGAAGTTGCCGCCAAGGGCGATGAATGCTTGCGCCTTGCCATCGAGCATTGCCGAAATGGCTTCTACCGTGTTGTGGCCACGGTTACGCGGCATCGGCACGCCAAGCTCTTTTTCGAGCGCGTCGAGTAGGGCAGGTGGCGCCTTCTCATCGATGCCGACCGTGCGGTCACCCTGAACGTTGGAGTGGCCGCGGACGGGACAGAGACCAGCACCGGGGCGGCCAATATTGCCGCGCAGCAGCATGAAGTTGGTGATTTCTCTGATGATGATGACGGAGTGTTTGTGCTGGGTGATGCCCATTGCCCATGTGGCAATGACGGCATTCGACGCCATGTAAATGCCGGCCGCTTCCTCGATCTGCTCGCGCGTCAGGCCGGACTGGTCAATGATGGCTTCCCATGATGTTGCGTCTACAGCGGCGCGGTAAGCTTCGAACTCGACAGCGTGCTCATTCAGGAAATCATAGTCAATGACTGCAGGCTTTCCAGCGGCGCGGGCGGCATCATCCGCTGCGAAAACGGCCTTGCTCATGCCGCGCACTGCGGCCATGTCGCCACCCTGGCGGGGCTGGTAGTAGTTTGTCGCAATCTTGGTGTTGCCGCCGGTGATCATTTCCAGCTTGTCTTGCGGATCAGTAAACCGCTCCAGACCCTTCTCACGGATAGGGTTGAATACGGCAATGCGTGCGCCACGAATGGCCGCACGGCGCAAATCACCCAGCATGCGCGGGTGGTTGGTGCCGGGGTTTTGGCCGATCACGAAAATTGCGTCCGCCTTCTCGAAATCCTCCAGAAGAACGGTGCCTTTGCCCACGCCCACGGAGGCCTTGAGGCCAACGCCGCTGGCTTCGTGGCACATGTTGGAGCAATCCGGGAAATTGTTGGTACCGTAAAGACGGACCATCAGCTGGTAGAGGAAGGCAGCCTCGTTGGAGGCGCGGCCGGATGTGTAGAACTCGGCGCGGTCAGGGTTATCCAGACTGTTGAGGACCTTGCCGATTTCGGCAAAAGCGGCGTCCCAGCTGACCGGCATATATGTGTCAGTCGCCCGGTCGTAGCGCAGTGGATTTGTTAGGCGACCTTGCTTTTCCAGATCGTAATCCGACCATTTGCGAAGGGCAGATACCGTGTGGTTGGCAAAGAAGTCTGGCGGTACACGCGCTTCCGTGGCTTCCCAGGCAACGGCTTTCACGCCGTTTTCACAGAACTCGAAAGATGAACCATGGGCCGGATCTCCCCATGCGCAACCGGGACAATCGAAACCATCAGGCTGGTTTGCTTTGAGCAGCGTTCGTGCGCCGGAAATCGGAGCGCCCGATTCCAGAAGGCGCTTGCCCACGCTCTTGAGTGCGCCCCAGCCGCCAGCCGCGCTGGAAGCCTTGCCGATGAAATCCATCTTGCCCATTATAAGGTCTCTTTCTGATCTAATTCTTGTTCGCTGCCCGTTGCCTGTGCCAGCAGGTACGGTTGTTATTGCAGCGTTTTGTTCCAGATTCCCGGATAAATGACACATGTCAACTCGTAACTGAGCAAGTCTTGAAATTGCTCGATCAATTCGGTGAGACTGTTTCGCAATCATTAATCTCCCGCGATCCGTTATCTGCGCGATTAGCCGTGGCAAGCGCGTGGCTTTTCTCCTATCCTGTTGTTGACATTGCGCTTTTAAAAGCCATTCTCCTGCACTTTGGCGAAGCAGGCAGTGTACCGGATAAAGGGGCGTAATTTGACGCAAGCGGACGACCATCATTCCGTGCCGGAAGACGCCAAGCGGCCGGACATCATGGCCGACATCTACGCGGAAGACGGCTCAATACGCTCCGATTTTCTGGCGATGGTGGGTGCCGCCATTGGTGATCGCGATGTGCTTTTCCTGAGGCAGAACGTCGCTCGCCTGCACGAATCGGAACTCGGCGACCTCTTGGAATCCATTCTGCCAGAGCAGCGCCACGCCATGGTGCGCCTGCTGGGCTCCGATTTCGACATGACTGCGCTGACCGAGGTGGATGAGGCGATTCGTCTCGACATCGTCGAGCAGATGCCGAATGACCAGATTGCCGCCGGTATCGGCGAGATGGATTCGGATGACGCCGTCTACATTCTCGAAGACATGGACCGCGAAGATCGCGAGGACATTCTTGCGCAGATGCCGTTTACCGAGCGGGTGCGGTTGCTTCGCGCGCTCGATTATCCGGAAAGCTCGGCTGGTCGCCGCATGCAGACGGAATTTGTGGCTGTGCCACCTTTCTGGACTGTCGGCCAGACCATCGACTATATGCGCGAGGAAGAGGAGCTTCCCGAATCCTTCTCGCAAATCTTTGTCGTTGATCCCACCTTCAAGCTGGTTGGCGCGCTCGATCTCGACCGGCTGCTGCGCTCCAAGCGGCAGGTGAAGATCGAAACCATCATGCATGAGACGAACCATCCGATTGCAGCCGAGATGGATCAGGAAGAGGCAGCCCAACTCTTCGAGCAATACGACCTTCTCTCGGCGGCTGTTGTTGATGATAATGGCCGTCTGGTGGGCGTTCTCACCATTGATGACGTCGTCGACGTGATGCAGGAAGAGGCAGAGGAAGACTTGCTGCGCCTTGGCGGCGTGGGTGACGAAGAGCTTTCCGACTCGATTGCGGTTACATCGCGCTCGCGCGTGCCGTGGCTGGCCGTCAACCTCATCACGGCATTCATGGCCGCATCCGTCATCGGTCTTTTTGATGCGACAATCGAACAGATCGTGGCGCTGGCTATCCTCATGCCAATCGTTGCGGGCATGGGCGGCAATGCCGGATCACAGACGATGACCGTGTCAGTGCGGGCGCTGGCAACCAAAAACCTCGATATTCACAACGCATCTCGCATTATCAGGCGTGAAGCAGGCGTTGGCCTTTTGAATGGCGCACTGTTTGGCTGTGCCATCGGTGTCATCGCCGGTCTATGGTTCAATGACGTCAATCTTGGCGGCATTATTGCCACGGCAATGCTGATCAACATGTTCGCTGCTGCCCTTGCCGGCATCATCATTCCGTTGCTGCTGGATAAATTCGGAGCAGACCCAGCCGTTTCCTCTGCGGTTTTCGTGACAGCGGTCACCGACATTGTCGGTTTCTTCTCCTTCCTCGGCCTTGCCACATGGTGGTTCGGCATTTCTGGCTGATGCCTCAAAATTGACTTTTACGTGAAGGTCAATCATAGTGTCTGAAATGAAGGAGAGTTATGGGGCCCGATGTGCTTCGTCATTCTATCTTGTTGTTTGAGCGCCGGATACTCTGAAAACTGTCTTTCATTTTCGGTCCTGTGCTCCAGAATCGGATGAAGCTTTGAACAAGTATTATAGCATTACGGAACTGACGCGTGAATTCGGGGTCTCCACCCGCACCCTTCGTTTTTATGAGGATGAGGGCCTTATTCATCCTGAGCGTCGTGGGCGTACTCGGCTGTTTCGCATGGCAGATCGCAGGCTCATTCAGGAAATACTGCGCGGCAGACGTATTGGCTTCACCATCGCCGAAATCCGGGAAATCATTCAGGTCTACAAAGAGCCACCTGGCGAGTCCGGGCAGCTTGAGCTTTTGATGAAGAAGGTTGACGAAAAGCGTGCCGACCTTCGCCAGAAGCGCAAGGACATCGAGGAAACGCTTCTGGAACTGGATAATGTCGAAGAAGCATGCCTGACTCGGCTTGCCGAAATCGGCGTTGGTACCTGATCGATACCCACTACATCTCGCGTGAACACTGCGCGGCGATTTCGCCTATTTGAGACTGCTGCGCTTCGGCTAGTTTGTTTGCCATCATAGGCTCAAACAGGCTTTCTGCCTGGAGTTTTTCCAGTGTGCAGCCGCAGAAGCGCTGGCAAAGTTCCGCATTATCCTGCTGCTTCAGGCAGCTCATCTCGCAGCTCGTCTTGTAGTTTTCGACCTGATCGACTGGGGCTACCAGCGACGCCAGATAAACGATGGCGATCAGGACAGGCTGATGGACTAGGTAGAAAAGAAGGCTGTGTCGCCCGAACAGAGCCAGAATATTCTTTTGCCCACTGGGCTTCCTGAAACGATCAAGCCAACTGCGGGGCGTTACGAATTGGGAGATCGCCAGCCCCAGAAGAAATGGTGCCAGAAAAGGCAGCAGCGGCACGTAGTCGTTCGAGCGGGGAGGCGCGGTCGACAATCCGATCCATGACAACCAGATGGGATTGAAAGCGTCTGAGCTCAGGTAGCGCGGTGCTATAAGGGCAAGTGCTGCGAAAACCAGCGTCACGAAAAAGGGAAGCCGCAGGAACAGCAGGCCAAGCAGGCTGGCAGTCGCGATATTGTGGAGAATGCCAAAGAAAATCCAGCCGTCCGGCACCGCAAAATAGGTCGCGACAGAGATCAGGAGTGCAGCTCCAGCTACCATGGCAAAACGTTTGCCGTAGGATGGCCAGTGCACGCCGCGCCGATGCGCGAGGTAAAGGCTGAAACCGGCTAGAAACAGAAATGTGCTGGCTATTCCACGCGCATAAAGCCGCCACCAGCCCTGCGTTGCGGTGCCCGGATCCAGATATCCGAACATCTCCAGATCCCAGGTGAAGTGGTAGCTTGCCATGGCAATGAGGGCGATGCCGCGCAATGTGTCCAGTGCGCCAATGCGGCCCTTTGATCGTGTAATATCAGCCGTTGCCGGAACTTCACTCATACATCCGTCCTTCGCAACGGTAACAATTGAATCTCAGCGCTTCGCCTGTGAAGTGCGGCGATTTCATGGCGCTTTCGGGTCATCCATGATAGCAAGGCGCGCTTCCGAGAAGAACTGCCGGCGCAACAGTGCCACCATGATGATGACCGTCGTTGCCATGAAAACGTAGGGGCTGATGAACCAGCCGAGATAGCCGATGGAAAAGAAGATGGTTCGGAGGCCCTCATTAAAGTTTTTCGCAGCGATGATGTTCATGCGAATAACTTTTTCGGCGGCGTGTTCCGCTGCCTGTCGGTTCTCATTGGTCTGATGCATCATTGGCATGCCGCCAAAGAGAATGGTGCAGTAGTTGAACAGGCGGTACGACCATCCGAATTTGAAGAATGCATAACCGAAGAGACAGGTCAGCCCCATCACCTTGAGTTCAAAAGCCGTGCGGCCAGCATAGTGAACGAAGGGCAGGTCTCTAAAGACAGACTCGACCTGATCCGTCGCGCCGAGCAGCGCGAAACATCCGCCAATGGCAAAGATGGAGGTGGAGGCGAAGAACGCGGTGCCGTTCTGCAAGCCCGCCATGATTTGCGTATCGATCATTTTCAGGTCGCGGGTCAGGGAATTGTAAATCCACTGACGGCGACGTTCTCCCATCGCCTGATTGAGGCTTGTGCGTGAAAATGGTGTTTTTGCCGTGGTGATGTATGTGTAGGATATCCACAGCACCAAAAAAACGATCAATGCTACGTAATCAATGGTCGTCATGATTGCTGTCTACCTTTGGCTCTTGGTCCGAATCTCCCGCGCTATATTGAGGGGATTTGACCGCATGGCAATCTGGCTGGAAAATCATCCATCCGTTCTTTCTGTGTCGGCGCTAACTGTATGGTAACAAAATACCGGCATTGGTGTTGCTGCACGCCGGATTTGGTTTTTCGTACCGGCTGTGCATCCTCTTGGTTTGACAATGTCACGGATCATCCCTATTTTTAGATGACGATCCGGCGCTTTTGAGCCGAGCACATTTACTGACATGTCCGCATTGTGTGGACGGGTAAACGGGCTGGGTTTCACTACCGGGTGAGTGTGACGGGATTGACCGGGAGAACGCCTCCATATCTACGAATCGTTCTCTTTTCCCGTCAAACGCTGCGAGGCTTGCGACTGATGTCGCAGAGGCAGCCGGATCGTTTTCCATCCCATTGAATGATTTATCGAATGCTTGATGCGTCCCGCTGTGTGCTTGTTCTTGGCGGTGCTCGCTCGGGCAAGTCTGCGTTTGCCGAGGACATGGTTCTCTCGCAAGAGGGGCGGGCGCATTACATTGCTACCGGCCGTGCATGGGATGACGAAATGAAGGAGCGTATCCTTCATCATCGCGATCGTCGTGGCGATGGCTGGGAGACGCATGAAGAGCCATTGGCGTTGACCGACACGCTCAAGCGGCTGGATCAGCCTGATAACACCATCATCGTTGATTGCCTGACGCTTTGGGTGACCAATTTGATGCTGGAGGAGGGCGTGAACGTAGAGGACGCGTTTGCGCCTCTGGTTGCGCATGCCAGCCAGGCAAAGGCCAAAATCGTTTTTGTTTCCAACGAGGTGGGGCTCGGCATCGTGCCCGATAATCGCATGGCTCGGCAGTTTCGGGATCATTCCGGACGCCTGCACCAGCAGATCGCAGCCGTTGCCAAAGAGGTTTACTTCATTGCCGCTGGGTTGCCCCTCAAAATGAAGGGCTGATCGCTCTCAAGCGATTTTGCGCTCCACCTTCCATCACTCCGACTTGATATGGATCAAGGCCGCTTGCCCCTAGCGGTGTCAAAGCAGCAGATGACGCGAAAGCACGCTTGCCGCCTTCATGAGTGGTGCCTGCCCAGCGTCTTATCTGCGATGACGTTGGGGGAAACCAACAATGAACTCTGTATTAGGAATTGCGACGGTCGGCATCGGGGCCTTCCTCGCGCTACTCGGGGCGGCTTTCGCCTACGATGATCTTTTTGCCGCCCATATGTGGGTGCTGTTTTTCGTGCTTCTGACGGGCGCGGCCATAATGCTGCGCTTCGTCTCCTTTGCACCCGTTGATCCTGCCGAAAAAGCCCGGCTTCAGTCGGAGTATTTCGATGGGGTCATTCGCTATGGCGTGATTGCCACCGTCTTTTGGGGTGTTGTCGGTTTCCTCGTGGGCGTCGTCATTGCCCTGCAACTGGCTTTTCCCGACCTCAACGTCGAACCCTGGTTCAACTTTGGCCGTGTTCGCCCACTCCATACGTCAGCTGTGATTTTTGCCTTTGGCGGCAATGCGCTGATTGCGACCTCGTTCTACGTGGTGCAACGCACATCGCGGGCACGGTTGTTCGGCGGCGATCTCGGCTGGTTCGTGTTCTGGGGCTACAATCTTTTCATCATCATGGCGGCTACCGGATATCTTCTGGGCATCACACAGAGCAAGGAATATGCCGAGCCTGAGTGGTATGTCGATATCTGGCTGACGATTGTCTGGGTCTGTTATCTCATCACCTTCCTGGGCACGATCCTGAAGCGCAAAGAACCGCACATCTATGTCGCGAACTGGTTCTACCTCGCCTTCATCGTCACCATTGCCATGCTGCACATTGTCAACAATCTGGCGATCCCTGTCTCGTTCCTTGGGGTCAAAAGCTACTCGGCTTTCTCGGGCGTGCAGGATGCGTTGACGCAGTGGTGGTATGGGCACAACGCCGTCGGCTTTTTCCTGACAGCCGGGTTCCTCGGCATGATGTACTACTTCATTCCCAAGCAGGTGAACCGCCCGGTCTATTCCTACCGGCTGTCGATCATCCACTTCTGGGCTCTGATCTTCATGTATATCTGGGCCGGTCCACACCATCTGCATTATACGGCTCTGCCTGACTGGGCGCAGACGCTGGGCATGGTCTTTTCCATCATGCTGTGGATGCCTTCCTGGGGTGGCATGATCAACGGTCTGATGACCCTGTCTGGCGCATGGGACAAGATCCGTACCGATCCTATCGTTCGCATGATGGTGATGGCCGTTGCCTTCTACGGTATGGCAACCTTTGAGGGCCCGATGATGTCCATCAAGGCCGTCAATTCGCTCAGCCACTATACCGACTGGACCATCGGCCACGTTCACTCCGGCGCTCTTGGCTGGAACGGCATGATCACCTTCGGTGCGATCTACTATCTGACGCCAAAATTGTGGAACCGTGAACGGCTCTACAGCATGCAGATGGTGAACTGGCACTTCTGGCTCGCAACACTCGGCATCGTCGTTTACGCCGCCGTCATGTGGGTAGCCGGTATCCAGCAGGGATTGATGTGGCGCGAATACGACTCGCAGGGCTTCCTGGTTTACTCCTTTGCTGAAACCGTCGCTGCACTCTTCCCTTACTATCTGCTGCGTGCATTGGGCGGCGCCATGTTCCTCGGAGGCGCACTGATCATGGCCTACAACGTCACCATGACAATTCTCGGCTACCAGCGTGACGAAGCGGGCTTCAAGGCCGCCGCGCCCAAGCTGCAACCGGCGGAATAAGGAGTTTCACCATGTCTATTCTCGACAAACATGGCGTCATCGAACGAAACGCAACCTTGCTTCTCGTCGGTTCGCTAGCTGTCGTCGCCATCGGCGGTATCGTGGAAATCGCGCCGCTGTTCTACCTCGAAAATACCATTGAGAAGGTGGAGGGCATGCGGCCTTATTCACCGCTCGAACTGGCGGGCCGCAACATTTATCTGCGTGAGGGCTGCTATGTTTGCCACAGCCAGATGATCCGGCCATTCCGTGATGAAGTGGAACGTTACGGTCATTACAGCCTGGCTGCAGAAAGTATGTACGACCATCCGTTCCAGTGGGGATCGAAACGCACAGGGCCAGACCTTGCGCGTGTGGGTGGCCGCTATTCCAACGAGTGGCACGTTCAGCATTTGAATGAGCCGCGTGACGTCGTGCCGGAATCGGTGATGCCAAGCTACTCGTTCCTGAAGACGACACCACTCAAGGTCACCAACATCTCGATGGACTTGAAGGCCAACCGGATGGTGGGCGTTCCCTATAGTGATGAAATGATCGACAGTGCCGTGGCTGATCTTCACGCGCAGGCTGATCCCAACGCTGACACGACGAGCCTTGAAGCTCGTTATCCGAAGGCGAAAATCGGTGATTTCGACGGTGATCCGGCAAAGCTGACCGAAATGGATGCGCTGGTTGCATATCTGCAAATGCTCGGCACGCTGGTCGATTTCTCGACCTATGACGATGCCGCCGGTTATCGTTGAGGAGGTGCACCATGGAAACCTACACTGCCATGCGCCACTTCGCCGATAGCTGGGGACTGCTTGCCATGGCCCTGTTCTTTGCAGGGGTCGTCGTTTTCACGCTTCGTCCCGGTTCCAAGAAAGCCGCAGACGATGCTGCCAGCATTCCGCTCAGGGAGGACTGAACATGTCCGATAAACATATTGACGACGTCAGCGGCGTCTCGACCACCGGTCACGAGTGGGACGGCATTCGCGAACTCAACAACCCCATGCCGCGCTGGTGGGTTTGGACGTTCTACGTCACCATCGTCTGGGCCATTGGCTACACCATTGCTTTTCCCGCATGGCCGCTCATCAGTGGCAGCACTCAGGGTCTTCTCGGCTGGCACAGCCGCGCCGAATTTGCAGCGGAAACCAATGATGCCAAGGCTGCGCAGAATGTCTCTCTGGAGAAGATTGCATCATCGAACTTTGATGAGATCAAGGCTGATCCCGAACTGATGCAGTTTGCGGTGGCGGGCGGCGCGGCTGCGTTCAAGGTCAACTGTATCCAGTGCCACGGCTCTGGTGCAGAAGGTGGAAACGGCTATCCAAACCTCAATGATGATGACTGGCTTTGGGGCGGCAATGTGGATGCCATTCACACGACCATCACCCATGGCATCCGCTTCAATGAAGATGCCGATACCCGCATGTCGGAAATGCCTGCTTTCGCTGAAATTCTGAAAGGCGATGAGATCAAAGAGGTCGCGGCTTATGTTGTGAGCCTTACGGGCACGCCGCACAATGCGGCACTGATCGAGCCTGGGCGTCAGGTCTATGCGGACAATTGCGCCTCGTGCCACGGTGAAGACGCCAAGGGCAACCGCGAATTCGGTGCGCCAAACCTTGCCGATGCCATCTGGTTGAAGGCGAAGGGCGAGGATGGGATCATTGCCCAGATCCGTGCTCCAAAGCATGGCGCAATGCCCGCCTGGGGTGCGCGCCTTGGCGATACGACAGTCAAGCAGTTGACGCTGTTTGTCCATTCGCTTGGTGGCGGGGAGTAAGGGGCTTTATCTTACCTCACCATCTGTTCAACTACGACGAATGAGGGCTGGTTTCAGGCCTCATTCCCCCTCTACCAACGCCTTCAATCTCTCAAGATCGGCAAACACCATCGCCGCATCGCGCTCGAAATCTGCATCACTCATGCCGGGCAGTTTCATCAGCGTAAAAGCGACCTCCGCACCGTCACCATTTGGCATGACGCGCAAGGCATTATAGACCTGCAGTCCATGTGGCAGTGTCACGCTGTGATCGATCACGCCAAAGGCGTTTCGCTCTGCAAATTTTACCCTGACATCCCCCAGCGGGCCAGACGCGATCCATTCTTCTCCATCTTGCACCAGCCCCGTGGCAAGTCCAGCAGCCCATTGGGGCATGCGGGCGGGATCGGATGCGAAGGCATAGACCTCTTTCCACGGGCGCTCGATAGACAGATGGATGATGCGCGATGGCATGACCGTCATGGTTTTGGTCCTCCCGCTGATCCCCTGGGGTGCGTCACATTGGTCCACTTGACCTAAGTCAAGGATGGTTGCCCGGCAAAATGTCAAAACGCAAGGACAAGAAACCGGACCCTCACGACCATGAAGATATACAACGCCGAAAATGATGGTGATGGCTCTGCTACGGTCGAAAGACTGCATGCTGAGCCCGTCAATTCCGCAAAAATCAGACAACCGCTTTACGAGTCGCGCAAGAAGATATTTCCCAAGCGTGCCGAAGGCCGGTTCCGGCGGTTCAAATGGATCGTGATGCTGGTCACGCTCGGGATCTATTATCTCACGCCTTGGCTGAGATGGGATCGCGGGCCTTATGCGCCTGATCAGGCGGTGCTGATCGATATCGTCAATCGCCGCTTCTATTTTTTCTTCATCGAAATATGGCCCCAGGAATTCTTCTATGTCGCGGGCCTGCTCGTCATGGCCGGTTTCGGCCTGTTCCTGCTGACATCTGCCGTTGGGCGCGCATGGTGTGGTTATACCTGTCCGCAGACGGTCTGGGTCGATCTGTTTCTGGTGGTGGAGCGTTACATCGAGGGTGATCGCAATGCGCGCATGAAGCTCGATGCCGGTCCATGGACACTCGATAAGATCCGAAAACGGGTGCTCAAGCATTCGACATGGCTCGTCATCGGGGTTCTGACAGGCGGTGCGTGGATCTTCTATTTTGCTGATGCGCCAACACTTGCCATGCAGTTTCTGACCGGCCAAGCGGCGATGGTTGCCTATTATACCGTCGCGATCCTGACCGCGACGACCTACGTGTTCGGTGGATTGATGCGCGAGCAGGTCTGCACCTACATGTGTCCATGGCCGCGCATTCAGGCAGCTATGCTGGATGAGCATTCGCTGGTCGTGACCTATAATGACTGGCGCGGAGAGCCTCGTACGCAGCATGCTAAAAAGGCGATTGCAGCAGGTCAACCCGTGGGCGATTGCGTGGATTGCAATGCATGCGTTGCCGTCTGTCCGATGGGCATCGATATCAGGGACGGCCAGCAGCTCGAGTGCATAACATGTGCGCTCTGCATTGATGCCTGCGATGGTGTGATGGACAAGCTTTCCAAGCCTCGTGGTCTGATTGCCTATGCAACGTTGAACGAATACGAGGCCAATATGGCGCTTGCGACCGATAACGGTACGCAGAGCATACAGCCCTCGAAAGTTCGAAATTCCGATGGAAGCTTTCTGGATTCCGTCAGGCATTTCGACTGGCATATTATCTACCGCCCACGGACGGTATTTTATCTGACGATCTGGTGTCTCGTCGGCGTCGTCATGATGGTCAGTCTTGCGACCCGGGAGCGGCTGGCTGTGAATGTGCTGCATGATCGCAATCCGCAATATGTGCTGGAATCGGGCGGCTCCATTCGAAATGGCTATACCATTCGTCTGCTGAACATGATCGCCCAGCCTCGCGACATTACGCTGTCCATCGACGGGCTGCCCGAGGCGGTGATGAAAATCAATGGTGTCAGCGATCTTCCGGCCCGCAGCTTCACCATTCATGTGAAGCCGGATGAAGTCACCAATCTCAGGGTATTCGTAACCCTGCCGGGGGATGCCGCGACACATTCAGCCGACGATTTCTACTTCATCGCCACCGATGCCGAGTATTCGGAAACTGCGCATTACAAGGCCGCATTCAATGGGCCGGGAGCACACAAATGAGCGCTAAATCACGCGAAAAGCCGGATTTCACCTTTACCGGCTGGCATATGCTGACCATCATGCTTCTGTTTTTCGGCACCATCATCTCCGTCAACGTGACCATGGCGTGGAATGCAGTCACCAGCTGGAGCGGGCTTGTGGCGCCGAACACCTATGTGGCCAGCCAGCAGTTCAACGGCAAGGCGGAGGCCGCCAAGGCACGGGCGGCAACGGGCATCGTTGGTGCACTCCACATTGAAGGCAACGCAATTGCCTATGATGTTTCGCACCCGCAGCGCGGTGCTATCGATACCGATTCGGTCACGCTGAACTTCCGCCGCCCGGTGGGGGAAAAGCAGGATTTTTCGCTCGATCTGGACAAGCAGGCGACCAATATTTTTACCGCCAAGCATGATCTCGCGGCTGGTGACTGGATTGTTGAGGCCATTGCGATGAAGGACGGCAAGGTCATCGTTCACACGGGATTGCGCATCGATATTGCGGGTGGTGTGAGATGAGTTGCTGCGCCCCCGGAACGGAAATGGCTCTCGAAAAGAGCGGCCTCAAGCGCGCGCTGCCATCATCGGAAGAGTTGATGCTGGCAAGTCGCGATCTTGGGCAGGGATTGCGCCAGACCGATCTATCGGTGCCGGGCGTGCATTGCGGTGCCTGCATCATAACGCTTGAGACCGCGCTGAACCATATGCCGCAAGTGGAACGTGCCCGCGTCAATCTTTCCTCCAAGCGGGTTTCCGTCGTTTGGAAAGCGGAAGTGGACGGTTTGACCACGGACCCTGCCGATCTGGCGAAAGCGGTGGCCGCAACCGGATATGAGGCGCATCTCTATGGCTCGGCGCAGGAAACCTCAGACGATATGCGCGACAAGCTGATCCGCGCTGTCGGGCTGACTGGCTTTGCCGCCGTCAACATCATGCTGCTTTCGATCTCGGTGTGGTCCGGTGCGGATGCTTCAACCCGCGATATGTTTCACTGGCTTTCGGCGCTCATTGCAGCGCCCGCGCTGATTTACGGTGGCCGCTTCTTCTACATCTCAGCCTATAACGCCCTGAAGCATGGCCGCACCAATATGGACGTGCCCATCGCGCTGGCGATTACGCTGTCTTACACCATCTCGCTTTGGGAAACGATGCACAGCGGTGAGCACGCATGGTTCGATGCCACCACTTCGCTTCTGTTTTTCCTACTGATCGGCCGGGCGCTAGATCACGTCATGCGTGACCGGGCGCGTTCTGCCATTGCAGGTCTTGCGCGATTGTCACCGCGTGGCGCAACGGTGCTGCTGGAAGATGGCAGTCGCGAATATCGTGCCGTCACTGAAATCATGCCGGGTGATCGCGTGGCAATCGCGGTGGGAGACCGCGTGCCGGTGGATGGTGAAATCGTCAACGGCAGCAGTGATCTAGATATGTCGATTGCAAATGGTGAAAGCGCGCCGCGCGTTGTGCGGACGGGCGATCTCATTCAGGCCGGAACGTTAAACCTGACCGGGCCGCTGGTAATGCAGGCGACGGCTCTTGCCCGCGATTCGTTTCTGTCGGAAATCATCGGCCTCATGGAAGCGGCTGAAGGGGGCAGGGCGCGTTACCGTCGCCTCGCAGACCGCGCAGCGCAATACTACTCGCCTGTCGTGCACCTGCTGGCGCTCATCTCTTTCATGGCCTGGGGTGTTCTTGGCGGAGATTGGAAGCAGGCGCTGCTGATCGCGATTGCGGTGCTGATTATCACCTGCCCATGCGCGCTGGGTATTGCCGTGCCTGTGGTGCAGGTCGTGGCTGCGGGTCGATTGTTCAAAAACGGGATCATGGTGAAAGACGGGTCTGCGATGGAACGGCTTGCTGAAGCCGATATGGTTCTGTTCGACAAGACAGGCACACTGACGCTGGGTCAGCCCCGGCTTGTCAGGACTGCGGATATTCCAGCAGACATCATGCAGCTTGCCGCCGGTATCGCTGCGCATTCCCGTCATCCTTTGTCCCAGGCGCTTGCGCGTGAATTGGACGGACCACATGTGACCTTTGACGATATCACCGAAATTCCGGGCTCCGGCATGGCAGTGAAAACAGCGGATGGCATCTATCGATTGGGCAACAGACGCTTTGCATGCGCAGCGTCAGCAGGAGCGCGCGACCGGCACGCCACATCGGAGGTGGTTCTATCGCTCGACGACAGGGAGATCGCGCAGTTCCAGTTCGAAGACAGCGTTCGACCGGGTGCGTCTGCGGCCATTCTCCAACTTGCCCAGGATGACATTGAAGCGGAAATCGTGTCCGGAGACAGGGTGCAAGCTGTTGCGGCGCTGGCACGACGGGTTGGCATATCGACTTGGAATGGTGCGCTGGCTCCGGCTGAAAAGGCGCAGCGTTGTGCTGAACTTGCCAACCAGGGCCGCAAGGTTCTGATGGTGGGCGATGGCATTAATGATGCCCCGGCTTTGGCTGCGGCCTATGTTTCGATGGCACCTGCAACGGCCGCCGACATCGGTCGGCAGGCAGCGGATTTCGTCTTCATGCAGGATGATTTGCGCGCCGTATCCTTTGCAGTCGATATCTCCAAAAGGGCAGGCAGGTTGATCCGCCAGAATTTTGCACTCGCTATCGGATACAACATCATTGCAGTTCCGATTGCTCTCGCGGGCTACGCAACGCCAATGATTGCTGCCATCGCCATGTCCACGTCATCCATCATCGTCGTGGCCAATGCCTTGCGGCTCAACGGGTTTGAGAAAACGCCGAGAGCGCAGGATGTTGAGGCCGCGATATCGGAAGTAGAATTCGCATGAACATGCTGATTTTTCTCATTCCAGTCGCACTTTTGCTGGGGGGTCTTGGGCTGGTGGCCTTCCTGTGGTCGCTTAAAAGCGGCCAATATGAGGATATGGACGGGGCGGGTTGGCGTGCACTCGATGACGGAAACGACCGACCGGACGACTGAATAAAGGCCTCATGCGCTGACTGCAAAGCTGAGCTGCGTCATCAAAATTTAATCGTTTCAGTTCGGGTTAGCCTTGCCGTTTCGCTTTTACAGTGCCACAACATCGCCGTTATAGGCAATTTGGAGATACATCCGTGGAACAGGCAGAAATCGGTTTGATCGGTCTTGGCGTAATGGGTTCGAACCTTGCGCTCAACATCGCGGAAAAAGGCAATAAGATTGCTGTTTTCAACCGAACCCCGGAAGTGACAAAGAAATTTTACGCCGACGCCGGCGCGTTGCAGAGCCAGATCATTCCTTGCGAAACAATCGAGGAATTCATTGCCGCAATCCGCCCGCCGCGCCCCATCATCATCATGATCAAGGCTGGCGATCCAGTCGATCAGCAGATGGAAATCCTCAAGCCGTATCTCGAAAGCGGCGATATCATGATCGATGCCGGTAACGCGAATTTCCGCGATACGATCCGCCGTTTCGACAATCTCAAGGATACAGACCTGACCTTTATCGGCATGGGCGTTTCTGGCGGTGAAGAGGGTGCGCGTCACGGACCATCCATCATGGTTGGCGGCACCGAAGACAGCTGGAAGCGTGTCGAGAAGGTACTGACCTCTATTTCCGCCAAGTACAATGACGAGCCCTGCGTTGCATGGCTAGGCAATGACGGTGCGGGCCACTTCGTGAAGACCATCCACAACGGCATCGAATATGCCGATATGCAGATGATCGCTGAAATCTACGGCATCCTGCGCGACGGTCTGAACCTCAGCGCATCCGAAATCGCCGACGTATTCGCCGAGTGGAACAAGGGTCGCCTGAACTCCTACCTCATCGAAATCACGGAAAAGGTGCTGCGCGCTGCAGACCCGATCACCGGCAAGCCGATGGTTGATCTCATTCTCGACAAGGCAGGCCAGAAGGGCACTGGCAAGTGGTCGGTCATCGAAGCACAGAACATGGGCGTCGCAGCTACGGCGATTGAAGCAGCAGTTGCTGCGCGTATTCTTTCTTCGCAGAAAGACGAGCGCGAATCGGCTGAGAAGATCTTCGGTCTGCCCACGGCATTGGCTGCTCCTTCAGACAAGAAAGCATTTATCGACGACCTCGAAAATGCACTTCTGGCTGCAAAAATCGGTGCTTATGCGCAGGGCTTTGCAATCATGTCTGCCGCTTCCAAGGAGTTTGGCTGGAACCTGCCGATGCCGACCATCGCCCGCATCTGGCGCGCTGGCTGCATTATCCGCTCGCAGTTCCTGGATGAAATCACATCGGCCTTCACAAAAGATCCGCACATTGCCAACCTCATCGTAACGCCAGCATTCTCGCAGATGGTGAAGGACACCGATGCGCCGCTTCGCCGCGTCGTTTCGCATGCTGTTCTGTCCGGCCTGCCGGTCCCGGCACTGGCTTCGGCTCTCGGCTACTTTGACGCCTATCGCCGCGCACGTGGCAGTGCCAATCTCATTCAGGCACAGCGCGACTTCTTCGGCGCCCACGGCTTTGAGCGCACCGACGGTGTCGATAAGCCGCACGGCCCATGGGGCAGCGGTCTCGACACTTTCTAAGGTTGAAACAAAAAGGCCCGCTTCGTGCGGGCCTTTTTTATGCGCCAAATTTGGGTGACCGACTGGACCAGACTGGCTGAATGAGGCTCTGCAAGCCCTCAACTGGCTTTCCATCAATGCGCGCCAGAAGAGCTTTTGCCAGCTCGCGGCCAGCCAGCTTGATGTCTTCATTGATGGTGTGAATTTCTGGACGTATCCAGTTCAGGAAATCGGCTGATTGCTTCGAAACGACATCGATGTCTTTTCCGATCTGTTTGCCCGCTTCTTCTGCGCCGGCGATGAAGGCGATGGTGGAACTGCCGCTGATTGAAATCAGTCCATCAGGATAATCGCTACCGCTCATCAATGTCCGACTGACATCCTTGATCTGGTCCAGCGACGTGGCGTTGCTCAGCCCCGTCATCGGAAATTCTTTAAGTCCGAAGTCGCGCAAGCCCCTGTCGAAACCGCGTCTTGCGTGGTCGTGATAGGAAAAGTGAGCTGGCGGCAACAGAACGGCGATATTCTTGCGTCCACAGAGCGACAGCCGTTTCACCGCTTCATAGGCGTATGTCTCATTATCGAAGTCATGATAAGGGTGCTCGATGCCCATGTCCGTGCGCCCGTGGGTGGCAAACGGCATATTCCGCTCCGTCATCAATCGAACCCGGGCGTCGTCTGGCTGCATTTTCGAGATAATGACACCATCGGCTGAACCCGTATCCAGAATGTAACGGATCGGCACCATCGGGTCTTTTGCGTGAGTGTGGGGCGTAACGACAAGGTGGTATTGGGTATTGGCCAGCACCTCTGCAATGCCGAACACCAGCTGCGTCGTAAAACCCATCATTTCCTCATCGACACTGAGGACCAGCGCTATAACGTTCGTTTTGCCTGTACGAAGACGCACCCCGGCGCGGTTTGGCTGGTAGCCAACCTGTTGAGCGACCTGACGCACGCGCTCCTTCGTGTCGGCGCCAATATCAGGGGCATCCTTAAGAGCGCGAGACACTGTCGTGATGCCGAGACCAGTCAGGTTCGCGATTGTCTTGAGGGTAGGCCGCTCGTAACCAGAAGGCGGTTGGCCACCTGTCTCAGGCTTCATGCTGTCATTCATGTCGACACTCACTATACATATTCGAAGTATCGTAGATTGCTTTTATGCGAATGCAAAGCGGAGAGCGTCGCCATGCTTGGCGACTTGCCCTTAAAACTTGAGGATATAGCGCCTGCGAGTCTAATTCAGGAGATTTTTGCCATGATCGGATAGGGAATTATATAATGTTTTACATCAGGATGTGTCCGTAGCCTATTGTAAGTTAATTAAATTTTTGAAATTTTTAGCGGTTACCGCTCGTGGCAAGCGTCAATGTCATTGGCTAGCGATGACACCCCGTGACGCCTGAGGAATTTTACGGTAACGTTTCCGCTAATGCACAATGAAAGATAAGGCGAATGGCATGACGTCATCTTACGCAAGCGACGTAGAGGTAGATCTCTCGGGTGAATGGGTGTTGTCCTCGGTCGAGAATGATCATTCAACGACGATAACGATACCGGGTGATGTTCACTCCGCTCTGCGTAACGCGGGAATCATTCCTGATCCCTATTTCGGCCGCAATGAAAATGACGTTCAGTGGGTGGCGCATCGGGACTGGGTGATCGAGCGTAGATTCAACATCGATGATGTCGATGCAGATTGGTATCTGGACGTGGATTATCTTGACACGGTCGCCGTGATTTTCCTGAACGATGTTCCCGTCCTGTCGGCCGATAACTGTTTTCGGCGCTACAGGCCTGACGTTTCGAGTGCCTTGTTGAAAGGCGAAAACGTCATTCGCATCCATTTCCATTCCAGCATCAAGGCGGGAGAGGAGCGACAGGCGGCCCAGCCATTTTATGTTCCTTATCACCCTGGCAATTCGCCAATCGCCAATGGCAACATGCTGCGCAAACCGCAGTGCCATTTCGGATGGGATTGGAACATCGCGCTGGCACCTCTCGGCCTTTACGGCTCCATTGCACTTCGGCGACTGGACACAGCGCGTATCGAGCATGTCTGCACCTCGCAGCATCACGTCGATGGCGGTGTCGAGCTTCATCTTGAGGTGACGTTGCATGCGGCCCAACCCGCAAGCGTGCAGGTTCATCTGTCTCTCGGTGAGGAGCGGGTCCGTTTGGATTGCGGGCTGAATGCCGGCGAAACCGTCATTCGTCATGTCTTCTTCGTGGAGAAGCCAAAACTATGGTGGCCCGCAGGCAGCGGCGAGCAAACGCTCTATACTCTGACGGTGGAACTGCCAGACGAGACCGAGACACGGCAGATCGGTTTTCGCACCGTTGAATTGCTGACGGATAAGGATGAAGCCGGCAGCCGCTTTGCGTTTCGGATTAACGGGCGGGAGATTTTCTGCCGGGGCGCGAACTGGATCCCGGCAGACGCGCTGCATTCGCTCACCAGCCGTGAAAAGACCGAGGATCTGCTGTCGTCTGCGGTGGAAGCCAACATGAACATGATCCGCGTCTGGGGCGGCGGGTTTTACGAAGCGGATTGGTTTTATGATCTCTGCGACCGGCTTGGGCTTCTGGTCTGGCAGGACTTCATGTTTGCCTGCAATCTTTACCCCTGCACGGATGATTTTCTCGACAATGCGGAGCGTGAAGTCACCTATCAGGTGAAACGCCTGTCATCGCATCCATCCATTGCGCTGTGGTGTGGCGATAACGAACTCGTTGGGGCTCTGAACTGGTTTGATGAGTCCCGGAACAACAGGGATCGTTATCTGGTCGCCTATGATCGCCTGAACCGGACCATCGAAACGGCGTTGAAAAAAGCGGCACCCTCGGCACTGTGGTGGCCATCGAGCCCGGCCTCCGGCTATCTGGATTATGGCGATGCCTGGCATGCCGATGGTTCTGGCGATATGCACTACTGGTCCGTCTGGCACGAAAACAAATCCTTCGACAATTACCGCGCGGTCAAACCGCGTTTTTGCTCGGAATTCGGCTTCCAGTCCTACACATCCATGCCGGTTATCCGGACATACGCGGATGCCAAGGACATGAACATCTCGTCGCCGGTCATAGAGCTGCACCAGAAGAATGCGGGCGGCAATGAGCGGATTGCCGGAACCATGTTCCGTTACTTCCGCTTCCCGAAGGATTTTGCGAATTTCGTCTATATCAGCCAGGTCCAGCAAGCGCTCGCCATCAAGACCGCCGTCGAATATTGGCGCTCGCTGAAGCCTCACTGCATGGGCACGTTGTATTGGCAGTTGAACGACACATGGCCGGTGGCCTCATGGTCTAGCCTTGATTATGGCGGCAGCTGGAAGGCTTTGCACTACGCCGCAAGGCGGTTCTTCCAGCCGGTGGCCGTATCAGCCATTCCCTCCGATGACGGCAAAATCGTGCGGTTTTCCGCCGTCAATGACACGATGGAGGAGGTGGACATCGACATGAACATCTTCGCGCTGGCAACCGATGGCACGCGCACGCCGCTCAAATCCGCCAGTGGTGTTTGCGGGCCGGATGCGGCCATCGTGATGGCCGAGATCGATATGAGCCAGGTTGCCGAAGGCGCGCTGCTTTCCTGGGATTTCATCGCCTCCAACGGCATGACCGGCGAGGGCCACCATGTGGCGGAAACCTATAAGGCGCTCGATCTTCAACCATCCGGCATAACGCACACCGTCACGTCGCGGGATGACGGGCAGTACGAGGTGGAAGTGATGGCGAAAGGGCTTGCGCTTTTCGTGGTCATCGAGGCCGATGTTGCCGGGCGGTATTCCGATAATCTGTTCGATCTGACCGCGGGTGAAACGCGGCGCATCGTCTTTTCTCCTCAGGACAAGACGCAGCCATCACAACCGTCCTTCAAGATTTTCGATCTGTTTTCGTCGCAATCGCAAGGTTGAAACGAAGGCGGCATGCCACTACGTTCGACGCACCAATCACGCCCTGCGAGTTCTTCGCAGGGCAACAGCATTCTAGGGAGGAAAATCCATGGCTTGGCAACCGGCTGAAAACCGCTACGCGTCCATGAAATACAATCATTGTGGCGCATCCGGGCTGAAACTCCCCGCGATTTCGCTGGGCCTGTGGCACAATTTCGGCAATGATTTCTCACACAAGACCAAGCAGGACATCTGCCGCAAGGCGTTCGATCTCGGTATTACCCATTTCGATCTTGCCAACAATTATGGTCCGCCTCCCGGCAGCGCGGAGACAGCATTTGGCGAGATATTGCGGACTGACTTCGCCGGTTACCGCGATGAAATGGTGATTTCTTCGAAGGCCGGTTACAATATGTGGCCGGGGCCATATGGTGAATGGGGCAGCCGTAAATATCTGATTTCTTCCTGCGACCAGAGCTTGAAGCGCATGGGGCTGGATTACGTCGATATCTTCTATTCGCACCGTTTTGATCCTGACACGCCGCTTGAGGAAACCTGCGGCGCGCTTGACCATGTCGTGCGTTCGGGCAGGGCGCTTTATGTCGGTATCTCGTCCTATAACTCTCAGCGTACGCGAGAAGCTGCGGCTATTCTTAAAGAGCTGGGAACACCCTGCATCATCCACCAGCCCAGCTATTCCATGATCAACCGCTGGATCGAAGAGGATGGCCTTGTCGATACGCTGGAAGACCTCGGCATCGGCTCCATCGTGTTCTCGCCATTGGCGCAGGGCATGCTGACCACCAAATATCTGGGCGGCGTGCCGGATGCGAGCAGAGCGAGCCAAGGCAAGTCTCTAAACCCCGCCTTCCTCAACGAGCGCAATATCGAGAATATTCGCGGTCTGAACGCCATTGCAGAACGGCGTGGCCAGACGTTGGCGCAGATGGCCATTGCATGGGTTCTGCGCGGCGGTCGCATCACGACTGCATTGATCGGCGCCAGCCGTCCCGAGCAGGTCGAGGACTGCGTCAAGGCACTCGACAAGCCCGACTTCACCCCGGAAGAACTGGCTGAGATCGATGTCTTCGCGAAGGACGCAGATATCAATCTGTGGGCAAAATCTGCCGAACTGACGAAGTGAAAACAAGGTCGCCCTGATAATAGTCGGGGCGGCCATTCTCGTCGTGACCTCTACGGAAACTTTAGAATCTTGAGCTAAGACCCGGCAAGCATTACCAAATTGTAATTCGCTAATTCAGTTTCCGTTCATCGTCGTGACGATAGTGTTTGCCCATCACTTCACGAAAGGGCACACACATGAAAAAGCTTTTCTCCATTCTGATCGCAGCCACCGTTCTTGCCGCTCCGGTAGCGCAGGCGCAGAGCCGCCATGATGATCGTCCCGGCCACCGGGTAGAGCGGACGGTTACCACGAAGAAGGTGATCATCAAGAAACACCGCTGGGATCGTGGTCAGCGTCTATCTGCGGCGGAACGTCGTCAGATGATTGATCGCCGCGACTACCGCCGTCACAGCCTTCGAGAGCCAGGTCGTGGTCAGCGCTGGGTGCGCGTTAACAACCAGTACCTCCTGATCAACACCAGCAATGGCCTGATCATCAGCCTTTCCGGCAGATAAGCCGACGCTTGAAATGTCTTGCGGCCATGGATCTGTTCCATGGCCGCATTGACTGTCAAAGGCGACTTCGCCCGTAATGGCTTCGCAACGGAAATTGGATATGCGCTCTGCCGTTTTCACGATGCTTTCCTGCTCCAGTCTGGAAATGGATCTGGAAGACGGCGCCAGGCGGCGGGTGTGAACGATACCTCATCCACGAGGCACGCATCCAACTCCTTGCGAAGGCCAGCTTCACTCATCGGATCTGCTCCGATAAAGACGATCTCCTGCCTCCGATCACCCCAGACGGCGTCCATATAGGGCGCGAGCATCCGCTCAAAACCGGGATCATTTGGCCATTGCTTTTTGGGCACGGATGTCCACCAAAGCCCCATCTTTCCTGTCTTGACCAAAGCGCCAGCCTGACTGATTTCACCGACATGATCGGGGCGGGTGGCTATCCAAAAGAAGCCCTTCGCTCTGATGACGCCAGGCCAATCGCGGTTAATGAAGGCGTGAAAGCGGGCTGGGTCGAACGGGCGCTTGGCGCGATAGACGAATGAACGAATGCCATATTCCTCGGTTTCTGGAATATGTCCCTTGAAGCCGTGCAACTCCTTGAACCAGAGCGGGTGCGTCTCAGCCTCGGCAAAATTGAAAAGGCCGGTACCAAGCACGGATCTAGTATCGACCATGCCGTAATCCGCCTCGATGAGCTTTGCATCCGGGTTGAGCCCGATAATGATTTTTCTGGCCGCGTCTAGCTGCGCCTCCGTTGCCGTGGAGACCTTGTTCAGAATGACGACATTGGCGAATTCTATCTGCTCGACATGCAGATCAACCAGCGTCCTTTCATCGCCCTCTCCAGCCGTTTCTCCACGATCGGCAAGAAAGTCTGAAGAGCCGTAATCCTTGAGCAGATTGGCGCAATCGACGACTGTGACCATCGTATCCAGTTGCGCGACATCGGAGAGGCTCTCTCCGTTCTCATCGCGAAAATCGAAGGTGGCAGCCACGGGCAGGGGTTCTGCAATGCCGGTGGATTCGATGAGAAGGTAATCAAACCTGTCCTGCTGCGCCAATTGCCGCACTTCACTCAGCAAGTCATCCCGCAGCGTGCAACAGATGCAGCCATTGGTCATTTCGACAAGCTGTTCCTGGGTTCGCGAGAGATTGGCACCGCCATCCCTGATCAATGCGGCATCGATGTTCACTTCGCTCATATCGTTGACGATCACCGCAACCCGAAGGCCGTCGCGGTTGCTGAGAATATGATTGAGGACTGTGGTTTTTCCTGCTCCAAGAAATCCCGACAAAACCGTTACAGGAAGCTTGCGCGTCATGAAGTTCTCCGAATTGTAATAGTATTACATTGATGGGCAAAAAAAAGAGGCGGGCGGTCTGAGCCACCCGCCTCCCGGACGGTTGAGTTAAGAAAGGCAGTTCTTCAGCGAAGTGGCGATGCCGCGCATCAATTTGAAATAGAGATCTGGACCTGCTTCCAGCGTCGCTGCTTCAGGGTCCAGCGTTGCGGATTTCGCGTTGGTGCCTTCGATGACGACATTGACCAGCTTTGGCTCGAACTGCGGCTCGGCAAAAACGCAGGTTGCGTTCAACTCTTTCACCTTGGCGTGAATCTGCTTAATGCGCTCCGCACCTGGAATGCTTTCCGGGCTGACAGTGATGGAGCCGACGGTTTTGACGCCATAGCGGCTTTCGAAATACTGGTACGCATCGTGAAACACGATGAATGGCTTATCCTTGACCGGCGCAACCGTGGCCACGATCTCCTTGTCCAGCGCATCGAGATCCTCGATCAGCTTCTTTGTGTTCTGCTGATAGGTCTGCGCGTTCTGGGGATCCGCCGTGATCAGTGTCTTTTCGATCTCGAAAGCCATGGCCTTTGCGTTGGCAGGATCAAGCCAGAGGTGCATATCGAATTCACCTTCGTCATGATCATGACCCTCATGTTCGTGTTTGTCCTCATGCTCATGCTCGTGGCTGGCGTGGTCCTCATGGCTGCCATGGTCGTGAGCCGCATGGTCATGGCCCTCGTGCTCGCCATGGTCATGACCTTCGAAGGGGCCGCCCTCGCGGAACGGAAGTTTCTCCAGGCCCTTCGCATCATCCAGCTCGACAATAGTTGCCTTGCTGCCAAGAGATTGCAGCGGCTTTTCAAGGAATTTCTCAAGCCCGTCACCGACCCAGAACACTACATCGGCACCTTCGATGGCGCGCGCGTTGGATGGCTTGAGATTGTAGGTGTGCGGAGATGCGCCGCCATCGACAATCAGTGCCGGTTCTCCAACGCCTGCCATGACGGCCGCGACGAGCGAGTGGATCGGCTTGATGGAAACCACCACATTCGGCGCGGCCATGGCGTTCGAAGACGTGATCACGGCGACGGAAGCGAAAATAAGGGTGGCGATGGACTTCATGCGGATACTCCAGTTGTATATAATTGTAATGTTATTACATATGTTGCGTAACGCTATAACGTATGCAATAGCCATAGGCAACACCGACAATCGGAAAAACACATGCTTCATTCTCCGCTCACAGATGACGGAAAACTTGTCTCTCTTTCCAATGCTGGCATTCAGCGCAGCGGTCGCTGGCTGGTTCGGGGTGTGGACTTTTCCGTGCGTCGAGGCGAGATCGTCACGCTCATCGGCCCCAACGGATCTGGCAAGTCCACCACCGCCAAAATGGCGACGGGCGTTCTAAAGCCGGATGAGGGGCAGGTCTCGCGGATTGCAGGCTTGAGAGTTGGCTACGTTCCACAGAAGCTTTCCGTCGACTGGACCATGCCATTGACCGTGCGCCGGCTGATGACGCTCACCGGTCAGCTGCCACCCGGAGAGATCGACGCTGCTCTCGCCTCCACCGGCATTGCGCATCTTGCAAAGGCCGAGGTGCAGCATTTGTCCGGTGGGGAATTTCAGCGTGCCCTGCTTGCCCGCGCCATTGCCCGCAAGCCCGATCTGCTGGTGCTGGACGAGCCTGTGCAGGGCGTGGATTTTTCAGGCGAGATTGCGCTCTATGATCTGATCAAGACCATTCGAAACTCCACGGGTTGCGGCATTTTGCTGATTTCGCACGATCTGCATCTGGTTATGGCTGAGACTGACTCCGTCATTTGCCTCAATGGACATGTCTGCTGCCGTGGCACACCCAAAGCCGTCAGCCAGAGCCCGGAATATATGCGCCTGTTCGGTGGTGCAGCGGGACGAGGGCTTGCGGTTTACAGCCACGATCACGACCACACGCATTTGCCAGATGGGCGCGTGCAACACGCCGATGGGTCAGTCACAGACCACTGCCACCCGGAAGATGGTCACCACCATGACCATGATCATGACCACGGTCACTCGCATCACCATGCGGAGGAAGCCAAGCATGTTTGACGATTTCTTCGTAAGAGCCATGGTGGCGGGTGTGGGTGTTGCCTTGATGGCGGGGCCTTTGGGATGCTTCGTCGTCTGGCGCCGCATGGCCTATTTCGGGGATACGATGGCGCATTCCGCGCTTCTTGGTGTGGCGCTCTCGCTGCTGTTTCAACTCAATCTCATTCTCAGCGTCTTTATCGTTGCCTCGCTCGTCTCGCTGGTGCTGCTGTTCCTGCAACGGCGTCAGGCTTTGTCTTCGGATGCGCTGCTGGGAATTCTCTCGCATTCCGCGCTCGCCTTCGGGCTTGTGATCGTTGCCTTCATGACATGGGTTCGTATCGATCTCGTGGCCTTCCTGTTCGGGGATATTCTGGCCGTCTCTCCGTCCGATATCTATCTAATCTGGGGCGGCGGTGTGGTGGTGGTGTTTGCAATCGCCTATCTGTGGAAGCCTTTGCTGGCCTCGACTGTGAATGCAGAGTTGGCGGAAGCGGAGGGCATGCGGCCGGAACGTTCCAAGCTGCTCTTCATGCTGCTGATGGCGCTCGTCATCGCCATTGCCATGAAAATCGTCGGCATCATGCTGATTACATCGCTGTTGATCATACCTGCGGCCACTGCACGACGGTTTTCGTCAACGCCTGAGTTGATGGCTGTGCTCGCATCGCTTCTCGGCGCTGTCGCGGTCGTTGTCGGCCTCATGGGCTCGCTGCAATATGATACGCCGTCAGGCCCATCTATTGTCGTCGCCGCCGTTATGCTTTTCATCTTGAGTCTTCTGCCCACGCCAAAACTTTTGCGCAAGGCAGAACAAGGAGGCCGTTCATGACCACCCAGAACCTCACGCGAAACCAGTCTCTGGTTTATGACGCTCTCTCGCGTTCGCAGGCACCGCTCAGCGCTTATGTCATCCTCGACAAGCTACGTGATGCTGGCTTCAGAGCGCCTCTTCAGGTTTATCGCGCGCTGGAAAAACTGATTGAATTCGGCCTCGTGCATCGGCTGGAGAGCTTGAATGCATTCGTCGCATGTTCCCACACGAAAACAGATTGCTGCACGCACCATCATGGCAGCGTTGCCTTCGCGATCTGCAATGCCTGTGGGCAGGTGACCGAATTTCACGACCACGAAATGGACCACCGTCTCGGTGACTGGGCCAAAAACAAGAAGTTCAAGGCGGAAAAGACGACGATTGAAATTCGTGGCCTTTGTGAAGCCTGCGCCGCTTAAAGCGGTCTCAAATCTCTGGCAAAACTCTGCCAGTTTTTGACATAGTTTTCGGCTGATGTTTTCAGGGCGGCAATGGCCTTGTCATCAAGGGTGCGGATGGCCCGTGCCGGAGAGCCGACGATTAGCGAGTTGTCGGGAAACTCCTTTCCTTCCGTAATCAGTGCATTGGCGCCAACAAGGCAATTTTTGCCAATTTTGGCGCCGTTCAGCACTGTAGCGCCCATGCCGACCAACGACCCGTCTCCAATCGTGCAGCCGTGGATAATGGCGTGGTGGCCGATTGTGCAATCCTCACCAATCGTGGCCGGAAAGCCCACATCGGCGTGGACCATGGTGCCTTCCTGAATGTTGCTGCCACGGCCAATGGTAATCGGCTCATTATCGCCGCGAAGTGTTGCGCCGAACCAGACGCCGACATCTTCACCTAGCGTGACAGACCCGATGACATTCGCATCGGGCGCTACCCAGTAACGGTCCGGGGCAGGGAGTTGCGGTATGCGTTCGCCTAGCCGGTATATTGGCATGTTCACCCCCTCTGTTCAGATGACTTTGACGGACAGTGTTCCGACACCATCGACGCCGCAGACGATGTGATCGCCACGGACAATAGCGCCGACACCAGCCGGTGTGCCTGTCATGATGACATCGCCAGCAGCAAGAGTGAAATACTTTGAGAGTTCTGCGATGATTTCAGCCGTTTTCCAGATCATCTGATCAAGGTCGCCGGTCTGTTTTCTCTCGCCGTTGACCTCCAGCCAGACAGTGCCTTTTGCCGGATGGCCGATTTTTGATGCCGGGACCAATGGCGAAATCGGGGCGGAATGTTCGAAGGCCTTTGCGCCTTCCCAGGAACGGCCCATTTTCTTGAGGCCATCCTGAAGGTCTCGCCGGGTCATATCGATACCCACGCCATACCCCCAGACATGGTCGAGGGCCTCTTCCGCCGCGATATCAGATGCACCGCTTTTCAGGGCAACAACACACTCGACCTCGTAGTGAACATTTGACGATAGGGCAGGATAGGGAAAGGCCTGCCCGGCGGGCAGTAGGTTATCGGCATTCTTCTGGAAGAAGAATGGCGGCTCGCGCGAGGGATCATGCCCCATTTCAATGGCGTGATCCGCGTAATTACGCCCCACACAGTAAACACGGCGCACCGGAAATGTCTCATCGGTGCCTTCAACCGGCAGAAGAACGGCAGGTGGAACGGGAATGACGGTCGCGGACATGGGCTCGGCTCCTGATTTCTGGAGATGGTTGTCCCGCGATTCTGCGTCGATTTCCAGCCATAAATCCGTTTCTTTCAAAACTGGCATTATCGACAACATTGCGGTAGAAGCCCCCAAAAGAGGTTCCACGCCCCATGTATCAAAAAGCTCTCGAAACCGGTGGCAAGCTGTTTGCTGTTGCCCCGATGATCGATTGGACGGACACGCGCTGTCGTTTTCTCCATCGGCAACTGTCCAGCCATGCGCTGCTATATACCGAGATGATTGTGGCTGACGCGATCATCCACGGTCAGCGCGACAAATTGCTGGGCTATCACCCCGAGGAACACCCGGTTGCCCTTCAATTGGGTGGCTCTGATCCGGCAAAGCTTTCAGAAGCGGTGAAGATTGCGAGCGATTATGGCTATGACGAAATCAATCTGAACGTCGGCTGCCCCTCGGACCGTGTCCAGTCCGGCACATTTGGCGCGTGTCTGATGCGCGAGCCGGAAGTGGTTGCACGTTGTGTATCGGCGATGAAAGCCGTGGCAACGGTGCCTGTCACCGTCAAATGCCGCATCGGGGTGGACGATCAGGAGCCTGAATCCGTGTTGCCGGACTTCATCGCCCGCGTCGTCGCTGCTGGGGCGGATGCCGTCTGGATCCACGCCCGCAAGGCGTGGCTGCAAGGTCTCTCGCCGAAGGAAAATCGCGATGTGCCGCCGCTGGACTATCCGCTCGTTTACCGCATGAAGGAGGCCAATCCCGGTCTATTCATCGGCATCAATGGCGGGATTACCGATCTCGATCAAGCGGACGAGCATTTGAAGCATGTCGACGGCGTCATGCTGGGTCGCGCTGCCTATCACAACACATCCATTCTGGCCGATGTGGACCACCGTATCTACGGTGACGCGGAGCGCGCACCGGACTGGATGCAGTTGCGCGACAAGATGATGGCCTATGCCGACGACTACGTTGCCAAGGGTGGGCGTGTGAACCATGTTACGCGGCACATGGTTGGTCTTTTCCAAGGCATGCCAGGCGCTCGCCGCTTCCGACAGATACTGTCCAGTGATGCCACCCGCCCGGGTGCCGGATCGGCAGTGATCGCGAACGCTTTTGCCGCGATCAATTTCGATGCCAGTTCACTGGATGCCGCCGTTTAGCAGCCGAGCGCTAGACCAGCGTCTGCAAAAGCTGCGCGCCTTCGGGCGCGTTGACCTTGCCGCCTGAAATGAAGAAGGCAAACACATCGCGTGGCTTTTTCTCGGGCTGCAAATCGGCTGCGATCAATGGAAGATCATCGGGGATTCCACCCTCTGCATAAGTATGAAGACGCTTAGCCCAGGCTTTGACGTCCTTTTCAGGATAGCAGGTCTCGATATCGTCTTCGCCTTTTTGCAGTCGGCAATAGACGAAATCCGCCGTAACATCTGGCAGCATCGGATAGTCGTGGTGATCGGCGCAGACCACGGCCACCTTATGCTTGTTCAGCAACTCGATAAATTCCGGCACCTGAAAACTCGGATGACGGACCTCAACGACGTGCTGAAGCGTCAATCCATCCTGTTTTTCCGGTAGAAGCGCGAGGAATGCCGCGAAGTCATCGGGCTCGAACTTTTTCGTAGGCGCAAACTGCCACAGGATCGGCCCGAGGTGATCGCCAAGCTCGGTCAAACCCTGAGTCAGGAACTTCGTCATGGAGTCACCGGCTTCCGCAAGCACCTTCCGGTTGGTGACGTAGCGGCTGGCCTTCAGCGAAAATATGAAACCCTCCGGCACTTCAGACGCCCATTTGGCGAAGGTTTCAGGCTTCTGACTGCCATAATAGGTGCCGTTGACTTCGATGGCGGATAGATGACGGCTGGCATGCTCCAGCTGTCGCCGTTTGACCAGCTTATCGGGATAGAACTTGCCCTCCCAAGGCTCAAACGTCCAGCCGCCAATGCCCGTACGGATCGTCCCTGTCTTGCTCATCCTATGCCCTCGATGTCCTGATCACTCGGCCGCTTGTATTTTCTTCTCTGGACGGCGTTCCAGCAGTTCTTTCAGGAAGTGCCCCGTGTAGGAGCGCTTTTCCTTCACGATCTGCTCAGGCGTTCCCGCCGCAACGACCTCACCACCGCCAGTGCCGCCTTCCGGGCCGATATCGATGACCCAGTCCGCCGTCTTGATGACTTCCAGATTGTGCTCGATCACAACAACGGAGTTGCCCTGATTGACCAGTTCATGCAGCATTTCCAGAAGCTTTTTGACGTCGTGGAAATGCAGACCCGTCGTCGGCTCGTCGAGGATGTAGAGAGTGCGACCTGTGGAGCGTTTCGACAGCTCCTTCGCAAGCTTCACACGCTGGGCCTCGCCGCCTGAAAGCGTGTTCGCCTGCTGGCCAACCTTGATATAGCCAAGGCCAACTTCAAAGAGCGATTGCAGCTTGTCACGCACCGCAGGCACAGCCGCGAAGAACTCGACGCCCTCTTCGACCGTCATATCCAGCACGTCTGCGATGGACTTGCCCTTGAACATCACATCAAGTGTTTCGCGATTGTAGCGCTTTCCGTGACATACGTCGCAGGTGACATAGACATCCGGCAGGAAGTGCATCTCGATCTTGATGACGCCATCGCCCTGACACGCTTCGCAACGGCCGCCCTTGACGTTGAAGGAAAAGCGACCGGGCGCATAACCGCGGGCCTTAGCTTCTGGCAGGCCTGAAAACCAGTCCCGGATCGGCGTGAAGGCACCGGTGTAGGTGGCCGGGTTGGAGCGCGGCGTCCGACCGATGGGCGACTGGTCGATATCGATGACCTTGTCGATGAATTCAAACCCATCGATCCGGTCGTGGTCTGCCGGTATTTCGCGTGCGCCCATGACCCGACGGGCCGCAGCCTTATAGAGCGTCTCAATCAGAAAAGTCGATTTGCCGCCACCGGACACACCCGTCACCGCTGTGAAGACACCGAGGGGAACAGACGCAGTGACATTCTTAAGGTTGTTGCCCCGTGCGCCGACGACCTTGATCTCCTTGCCCTTCTTGGGTTTGCGACGTTCCGCAGGAACAGCCACACCCAACTCGCCGGAGAGGTATTTGCCGGTCAGTGACTTCGGATTGTCCATCACCTGTTGCGGCGTTCCCTCGGCGATCACCTCACCGCCATGAATGCCTGCTGCGGGGCCGATATCGACCACATAGTCGGCGGTCATGATCGCGTCCTCGTCATGCTCCACGACGATGACGGTGTTGCCGATGTCACGAAGGTGCTTCAGAGTTTCGAGGAGGCGAGCATTGTCGCGCTGGTGCAAGCCAATCGATGGCTCGTCGAGCACATAGAGAACGCCCGTCAAACCCGAACCGATCTGCGAGGCAAGCCTGATGCGCTGGCTTTCGCCACCGGATAGCGTGCCGGAATTTCGCGACAGGCTGAGATAATCCAGACCCACATCATTGAGGAAGCGCAAACGTTCGCGGATTTCCTTGAGAATGCGGACGGCGATCTCGTTCTGCTTAGCGTTGAGGGATTCCGGCAAGACCTCAAACCAGTCGCGCGCAAGTTTTATGGACATCTGCGTAACCTGGCCGATGTGCATCTTGTTGATCTTGACGGCCAATGCCTCGGGCTTAAGGCGATAACCCGCGCAAGCGGGGCAGGGAGCCGCCGACATGTAGCGCTCGATTTCCTCACGGGCCCAGGCGCTATCCGTTTCCTTCCACCGACGCTCGAGATTGGGCACGATGCCCTCGAAATTCTTCACGGTCTTGTAGGAGCGCGCACCGTCCTGATACTCGAATTCAATCTTGTCGTCAGTACCCTGCAAAATGGCTTTCTTGGCAGCATCGGTCAGCTGGTTCCAGCGGCTGGAAAGCTTGAAACCAAAGGCTTTTCCAAGGGCTTCCAGCGTCTGATTGTAATAGGGCGACGATGATTTTGCCCAAGGTGCGACCGCACCATCCTTCAGAGTGCGCTCGGGTTCGGGCACGATTAGAGCGACGTCCACCTTCTGTTGCGAGCCCAAGCCATCGCAAGTCGGGCAAGCACCAAAGGGATTGTTGAACGAGAAGAGGCGCGGTTCGATTTCCGGTATCGTGAAACCTGATACGGGGCAGGCGAATTTTTCCGAAAACAGCACGCGCGCATGGGTTTCATTGAGCGACTTGTTGGCCGAACCGCCGGCAGAGGTCTCATCCGCGGGCAGGGGCTTGTCGGCGAATTCGGCGACAGCCAATCCATCGGCCAGTTTCAGACATGTCTCGATGCTGTCTGCAAGACGCGACGCCATATCCGGGCGAACCACGGCACGGTCCACCACCACGTCGATATCGTGCTTGTATTTCTTATCCAGGGCAGGGACATCAGCAATTTCGTAGAACTGACCATCGACCTTCACACGCTGGAAACCCTTTTTCATCAGGTCGGCCAGCTCTTTCTTATACTCCCCCTTACGTCCGCGAATGATGGGAGCGAGAATATAGAGACGCGTTCCTTCTTCGAATGCGAGGACGCGGTCAACCATTTGGCTGACTGTCTGGCTTTCGATCGGCAGACCGGTTGCAGGAGAATAGGGAACGCCAACGCGCGCAAACAGCAGGCGCATATAGTCGTAGATCTCAGTGACAGTGCCGACAGTCGAGCGCGGGTTGCGCGATGTCGTCTTCTGCTCAATTGAAATGGCCGGGGAGAGACCCTCGATCTGGTCCACATCCGGCTTCTGCATCATTTCCAGAAATTGCCGCGCATAGGCAGACAGGCTTTCGACATAACGACGTTGCCCTTCGGCATAGATCGTATCGAAGGCAAGCGAGGATTTTCCGGAGCCCGAAAGGCCGGTCATGACGATCAGCTTGTTGCGCGGCAAATCCAGGTCTATGCCCTTGAGATTATGCTCGCGGGCACCACGGATCGAAATCGTCTTTAATTCACTCATGAGAAGGCTCGGAATACTCGTTGGGAGGCGTCGGTTCTTATGTAATGATGGCAGACGGCGTGTCGAGGTATGTTAAGCTTTTCAGATACGCTTTTCCGTCCACTTGACTCGATTGATTTGCCTTAATAGAACAAAATAAGAACGATTGACAAGGGTTTCACAGGTGAGAGAACATTCCTTGTGGATTGTTGTTCCATCCAATGCCCATGGCACCAAACGATGGTCTATGGTGCGTTTAAATTTTGAACAGGATAAATGCTGGCCATGAGGGTTGGCAGACAGGATGAGAAGATGGCTGGCAGCGTAAACAAGGTAATTTTGCTCGGGAACGTCGGTGCTGATCCTGAAATTCGCCGCACGCAGGACGGTCGCCCTATTGCGAATTTGCGCATTGCGACGTCCGAAAGCTGGCGCGATCGCAACTCCGGTGAGCGCAAAGAAAAGACTGAATGGCACACTGTTGTCGTGTTCAACGAAGGTCTTTGCAAAGTTATCGAGCAGTATGTGAAAAAGGGCGCCAAGCTCTATATCGAAGGTGCGCTTCAAACACGCAAATGGCAGGACCAGACCGGTAACGACCGCTACTCGACTGAAATCGTTCTGCAGGGCTTCAACTCGACATTGACGATGCTTGACGGTCGTGGCGAGGGCGGCGGTGGAAGCCGTGGCGGAGATGATTTCGGCGGCGGCGGAAACTACGGCGGTGGCAACGATATGCCATCATCCTCGTCCTCTCGCGGCGGTTCATCTCGTGGTGGCCAGCCAGCTGGCAACTTCAGCAACGACATGGACGACGATATTCCGTTCTGATTTCTGGACCATCAGCAATGAACAAATGACGACGACGCGCCAGGTAATGGCCGTCGTCGTTTTGCGTTATAGCTATTTGCAGAGCTTTATGGATTGCAGCAGAGGCGGGAAAGCAGGGACCTCTCTATTACTCTGGTGTCTGTCAGGCCTGCGATACCGCCTTTAACGACTATGGCTCATCGTGGCCCGCGCGACTGATTGCGTGCGGCGCTTCAGGAGCAGAAAGCATCCGCGCGAAATCTCGGCCTGCTTGGATGTTGTATCAGGACGCTATCACGGATTTCACGCCGTCCACCACGAACTGAACTGAAAGCGCAGCCAGAAGCACGCCGAGCAGGCGGGTGAGGATGGCGCGCCCGGTGTTGCCCAAGAAGCGATCCAGACGGTCAGCAGCCAGTAGCGCCAGGAACACCAGCAGCATGCTGAAGGCCAGAAGCAGAATGAAGATGATCTTGTCGAAGGTCGTCTGCATGGAGCCGGATATCAACACCGTGGCAGATATGGCGCCCGGACCGGCGATGAGGGGTATTGCGAGCGGGAACACCGCGATGTTCTGGATGTGGTCCAGCGTGATCGCCATTTCCGACGTCTTTTCCTTACGCTCCTGACGCTTCTCGAAGATCATTTCAAACGAGATCCAGAACAGCAGCAAGCCGCCAGAGATGCGGAAGGCGCCGAGTGAAATGCCCAGAAGCTCTAGAATGGATGCTCCGAACAGCGCAAATGCGGCAAGGATGGCAAAGGCGATGATCGAGCCTCTGAGAGCCACCTGGCCGCGTTGCGCCCGTGTCATGCCAACTGTGAGGGCAAGAAACACCGGAGCGAGCCCCGGAGGATCCAGCGTGACGAGCATTGTCGTCAACGCATTGATGAGAAGTTCGGTGCTTGCCATGATATCCCCGTCTGGCGCCCTTGAATTGCGGGATTGTGGCCCGTTTCAGGATCGATGTGTCGCAATGGTAGGTAAGTCTTGGCGCGTTTAAAACCCTCAGAACAGAGATTTCCTTGATGGTAGGGAGAAAACTGTGCATCGTCTTGCAAATGACGTAAAAGACTGTTCATAACCCGGCTGGAAATTGGCGCTTTAGCGCTGTTTCCGCTATAAAAATCCATCCGATTCTTAACATAGAATGTGATCCGATTTGACTGACCAGAGCCCCCCAGGCGGCGGAAAGCTTCCGCCAGGTATTGAGCCTATTTCCATCATGGAGGAAATGCAGCGGTCGTATCTCGATTACGCCATGAGCGTTATCGTCAGCCGTGCACTTCCAGACGTTCGTGACGGACTGAAGCCCGTTCATCGCCGTATCCTTTACGGCATGTCCGAACTCGGCATCGACTGGAACAAGAAATACGTCAAATGCGCCCGCGTCACCGGTGACGTGATGGGTAAATACCACCCGCATGGCAACTCGGCGATTTACGACGCTTTGGCGCGCATGGCGCAGGATTGGTCCCTGCGACTGCCATTGATCGACGGCCAGGGCAACTTCGGCTCCATCGATGGCGATCCGCCAGCGGCTGAACGCTACACCGAGTGCCGCTTGCAGAAGGCCGCTCACTCGATCCTCGACGATCTGGACAAGGAAACAGTCGATTTCCGCGATAACTATGACGGCACACTGTCTGAGCCGGTCGTCATGCCCGCGAGATTTCCCAACTTGCTGGTCAACGGCGCGGGCGGCATCGCGGTCGGCATGGCCACCAACATTCCGCCGCACAACCTGTCCGAAGTCATCGATGGTTCTATCGCGCTGATCGACAACCCGGAAATCGAACTGCCAGAATTGATGCAGATCATCCCGGGCCCTGACTTCCCAACAGGTGCGTTCATTCTCGGCCGCTCCGGAATCCGTTCGGCCTATGAGACCGGTCGCGGCTCCGTGATCATGCGCGGACGCGCCACCATCGAGCCGATGCGTGGAGACCGTGAGCAGATCATCATCACCGAAGTTCCCTTCCAGGTGAACAAGTCGTCGATGATTGAGAAGATGGCCGAACTGGTCAAGGACAAGCGTATCGAAGGTATTTCCGACCTTCGCGACGAGTCCGACCGTCAGGGCTACCGCGTTGTTGTCGAGCTGAAGCGCGATGCCAATGCTGAAGTCATTTTGAACCAGCTTTACCGCTACACGCCTCTGCAGACCTCTTTCGGCTGCAACATGGTTGCGCTGAACGGCGGCAAGCCGGAGCAGATGACGCTTCTGGATATGCTGCGCGCTTTCGTATCCTTCCGCGAGGAAGTCGTCAGCCGCCGCACAAAGTATCTTCTGCGCAAGGCGCGTGATCGCGCCCATGTGCTGGTCGGTCTGGCGATTGCGGTTGCCAATATCGATGAAGTCATCCGCGTCATCCGTCAGGCACCAGATCCAGCAACGGCCCGCGAACAGTTGATGACGCGCCGTTGGCCAGCATCGGACGTGGAAAGCCTGATCCTTCTGATCGACGATCCGCGCCACCGCATCAACGAAGACCTGACCTACAACCTTTCGGAAGAGCAGGCACGCGCCATTCTTGAGCTGCGTCTTGCGCGCCTGACTGCGCTGGGTCGCGATGAAATCAGCGATGAGTTGAACAAGATCGGCGCTGAGATCAGCGAATATCTTGATATTCTGTCTTCCCGCATTCGTATCCAGCAGATCGTCAAGGACGAGCTTGCGGCGGTACGCGACGAATTCGGCACACCACGCCGAAGCGTCATCGTGGAAGGTGGCCCTGACATGGACGATGAAGACCTCATCGCCCGTGAAGACATGGTCGTTACTGTTTCGCACCTTGGTTATATCAAGCGCGTACCTTTGACGACTTACAAGGCGCAGCGCCGCGGTGGCAAAGGCCGGTCCGGCATGGCGACCCGTGATGCAGATTTCGTCAACCGCTTGTTTGTTGCCAATACGCACACGCCTGTTCTGTTCTTCTCGTCACGTGGTATCGTGTACAAGGAAAAAGTATGGCGCTTGCCAATCGGCACACCACAGTCCAAGGGCAAAGCGCTCATCAACATGCTGCCGCTGGAACCCGGCGAGCGTATTACGACCATCATGCCGTTGCCCGAAGACGAGACAACGTGGGACACACTGGACGTGATGTTCTCCACCACGCGTGGAACGGTGCGCCGTAACAAGCTGTCTGATTTCGTGCAGGTCAACCGCAATGGTAAGATTGCGATGAAGCTGGATGAAGAGGGTGACGAAATCCTCTCCGTCGAGACGTGCACAGGTCCCGACGCTCTTGGCGAGGTTGTCGGCGACGACGTTCTGCTGACAACTGCGCTCGGGCAGTGCATCCGCTTCCCGGTCGATGATGTTCGCGTCTTTGCAGGCCGTAACTCGGTTGGCGTTCGTGGTATCAACATGGGCGAGGGCGACCGCATCATTTCGATGACGATCGTCAGCCACGTCAATGCCGAGCCATGGGAGCGTGCAGCTTATCTCAAGCGTGCCGCTGCTGAGCGCCGTGCACTGACCGGCGAAACCGATGTTGAAGAAATCGCGCTTGTTGGTGAAGAGGTGACCGAAGAAGGTCATCTGACCGAAGAGCGCTATCAGTTCCTGAAGTCGAAAGAGCAGTTCGTTCTGACTGTTTCCGAAAAGGGATTTGGCAAGCGGTCTTCTTCCTATGACTTCCGCACGTCGGGCCGTGGCGGTAAGGGCATTCGTGCCACCGACACGTCCAAGACAGCCGAGATCGGTGAACTCGTTGCAGCCTTCCCTGTTGATGATAGCGACCAGATCATGCTTGTCTCCGATGGAGGTCAGCTGATCCGTGTGCCAGTCAACGGCATTCGCTTTGCAAGCCGCGCGACCAAGGGCGTGACCATCTTCTCAACTGCCAAGGATGAGAAGGTTGTTTCCGTCGAACGCATCAATGAGCCTGAAGGTGAAGATGATGGCGAGGCCGAGGTTGATGGCATTGAGACCGAAGCAGCCGCAGCACCTGAAGGTGACGGCGAGGGCGCATAAGAAGCTGCGGCGCGCCTTTGTTTGGGCTCGCCGCAACTCATCTCTGACATAAGATACAAAAAAGCCCTGCGAAACATCGTTTCGCAGGGCTTTTGTTTGTCATGGAAGTCTTATCTCAAACGCAGATGAATCGCACCGCGGCCAGATTTAGACATGATGTGAAGATGGATCTTTGCTTCCGGCTGGTTACTGCGCCAGGCGCGGGCGCCGTGGCAAAGGAGCAGGTTAACAAGATCGCGGGTCTTGTGACGCGATTTGTTGAGGCCGAGATCGGCAATTCGCATTGCCGCCTCGTGGATTGGATGCAGCACGGAAAGACTTTGCTGTCTGCCTTTGCCTGCCGCAATGTCCGAATAGTTTTCGTTGATTGCCATTTGGAAACCCTCGTTACTCAATACAATTCGAGGAGTGGAACCGGTAATCTCGTTCGTCATGACATCACCGGTCGCTGATACCATCTGCTGCTTACTGGAGAGACGCCCAGCAGCTGATGCCTTTCTTTTTCAATGTGTTGCATGCATTGACCGCATCATTCTGGCCATCGAAGCCGCCGAAGCGCGCGCGGTACATCTGTGAACCATCCTTCGTGAAGGCCACGGTGAATGGCTTTGCGCTACGAAGCAGGCTGCCGCCCTTGTCCTGCGCGGCCTGAAGCAGGTTGCGCGCAGAGCCTTCGTCTGGAGACGCACCAATCTGAATGACCCAGCCAGCATCACCGGAAACAGCCGGAACAGGGGTGGTCGAGGCTGTCACGATGTTGTCGACCTTGGTCGAGTTCGTAACCAGCGAACGATCAGGCCTCATATCCACAGGTGGAGCTGGGCGGGCAGGTGTCTTGGCACGCGTTGCCATGTCCATGGCTGCAACGGCTGCATTTGCAGGTGCTGGTGCGAATGCCGTCACAGGTGTTTCATCTGCGTAACGTGCCTGCGGAAGCGGGCCAGCGTTTGGAAGGCCGGAAGCTGTGTTTGCGGTTGCGACAGAAACGGGCTCTTCAATAGGTGCTGAAGGCGTTGCTGCAATCAGGTTGCTGGTGCCGGAGCGGGAAGCCTTTGGCAGGTATTCGGCAACCAGCTTGCGCATTGTCGCATCACGGGCGGCGCTTGAGCGACCACCCAGTACGACCGCAACGATAGAGCGTCCGTCCAGCTGCGCAGATGTTGCAAGGTTGCTGCCAGCAGCGCGGGTGTAGCCGGTCTTGATGCCATCGACGCCACGAACGGTACCGACGAGGCGGTTGTGGTTTCCGATGACCTGCTTGCCGAAGGTGAATGTGCGGGTGCTGAAGTAGCTGTAATATTGTGGGAAGTGCTGGCGAAGAGCGACGCTGAGGCGAGCCTGGTCGCGTGCCGTTGTCATCTGCGCTGTATTGGGCAGGCCATTGGCATTGCGATATGTGGTGCGCGTCATGCCAAGGGCACGAGCTTTTGCCGTCATGATTCGACCGAAACGCTCTTCGTTGCCGCCAAGATACTCGCCGAGTGCCGTGGCAATATCATTTGCAGAGCGGGTGACGAGAGCGAGAATCGCCTGCTCGACTGTGACGCTGCCACCTGCACGCACGCCCAGCTTGGACGGCGGTTCCTTGGCTGCATTGGCAGAAACCGGCACCTTGGAATCAAGCGAAATCCGACCGGCGCTCAGCGCCTCGAACGTCAGATAAAGGGTCATCATCTTCGTCAATGATGCTGGATAACGCAGGCCATCTGGATCTTCGCCGTACAGAACCTTGCCTGTTTTGGCATCAAGAACGATGCCTGCATATTTGGGATCAGCTTTCGCGACCTGCGTGGTCGCAGTTGTTGCTGTTGCCATAGCTATCGCAAACATGAAAACCTTCACGAATGACCCAGCCTTGACCGTCTTACCAAATAACTCAGATACATTTTTGAACACGGTTGAACTCTTTAATCGCATGCCACTGTTCCGTCCGACACGCCCCGCCAGACATTTCATCTCGCAACACTAGTGCGATGGCGTTACCAAGTGGTTTATGAATGGTAACTTAACCTGATAAAATGCGGCTCGTGATCGAGAGCGGCACAGCATCGGGCGTTGCGATGAGGTGACATCTATCTTGGCCTAAGCCTGCGGAAGGCTGGGAGGGAGCGCGGAGAGTATTGAACTGCCGTCGCTGCATTGCTACCTGTCGCGAAACAAAGGATTCTCCATGGCTTCGCGCGACCGATATTCCCGCAAACTCGAATGCTCAAAGTGTGGCCACTCCGGCTTTGCTGAAGTGTCTGAAATAGATGAGAAGCAGAATCCGAATGTCGATTTTCGCATTGATGAAATGCCTGCAGGCTTTCGCGCGGAGCGGCCTTCGGGCAATCCATCCGAATATATGATACGCTGCGCCCAATGCGGCAATATCTTTCGATTTTCGCAGAAAGCTGCTTATGCCCCTGGCGGTGAGCCGCGGTATGGAAGACGCTGAGCGTTCACCGGGAGAAGCCCCATGTCCGATATGATTGACAAGAACGGTGAGAGGCATTCCCGCCGCAAGCCAATCTGGCCCTGGCTTCTTCTACTCGTTCTCACGCTTCTGGCTATCTACGCCTGGGACCGGGCGAATGATTTGTTCGATGAGTTTTCGCGCAACATGCCTGCGGCCGTGATTGAGCTTTTCGAAGATCTTTTCAACCAGTATCCACGCGACAGCCATTCCGGGCATGCTGTTGAAGTTGAAGTCATGCCTGTTGAGATCTCCCGCTAAGAGCGGCAAACGCAATGCTACACTAGCTCACCATGGACAGAAAAAAAGCCCCACCAAAAGGCGGGGCCAAGTAATGCCTGATTGGCTTTCAGGACTTGGGAGCTCCTCCCGTGGAGGAAGCAATCACCCCATAGCTGCATCCCGTATAGCGCGAAAGGTCAGTGTGCTGGCTAACGGTACGCCTGCGTATGCGGGAGCCATATGAATTCAGAATATTTATCCATTCAGCACTTGTTCATCACTGCCATGTCATTTTCAGATAATATTGAGACGACACCCGGGAACGGTTCGGCTCACATGGAGAAGCCTGCAATGAAAAAGATTGTTCTCACAGCACTCGCTGCAATCATCGCCAGTGGCGCAGTTCTGACAAGCGCGCAAACCGCATCCGCACAATATTACGATGGTGGGCCCCGTTATTATGATGGTGGTCCTCGATACGACCGCCGTGGCCCGCCGCCCCGCCCTTATCGCGATCCTCCTCGCAAGCATCGGGACCGTGATAATGGCCGCATCATTGCTGGCGGCATCGCTGCTGGTGTTCTGGGCGGAATCATCGGTGGTGCTTTGGCAGGCGGTAACGGCCCGCGTTATGTCGAGCCACCACCACCGCCTCCGCCACGCTGCTGGTTCGAAGACAGGCAGGTCCGGAACGCCTATGACGGCGGCTGGCACATGGAGAGCCTCCGCGTCTGCCAGTAAGGTTGATAGATTTTTAGTGACGCAAGAGCCGGCCAGTTGGTCGGCTTTTCGTTTTTTGGATGTATTTCGCCTCCGCTTCACAGCAATGCCACAGTGCTCGCCAAGGCTGGCGCGTAGTTTGTCTAATAGAAGGATTTTTATATGCGCAGCGCAATGCACGACGTTTTTGGCGATCCGCAGGACGTGCTAAAACTTGGAGATGCTCCAGTTCCCCAGCCGGGCAAGGGAGAGCTTCGCATTCGCATGCTTTTGTCACCCATCCATAATCACGACATTTGGACAGTGCGCGGCAATTATGGATATAAGCCGCCTTTGCCTGGTGCAATTGGTGGCAGTGAGGCTGTCGGCATAGTCGAGGCACTGGGCGAAGGGGCAGACGCCTCATTGCTTGGAAAAAGGGTGGCCGCCGCAGGCGTTCATGGTTCGTGGGCCGAGTATTTTGTCGCACCAGCGTCCGGCGTCGTCCCTGTGCCTGATTCGATTTCAGACGAAGCCGCAGCGCAGTTGATCGCCATGCCGTTCAGCGCACTGACGTTGCTGGAATATATGGGCGTGAAGCCGAATGACTGGTTCGTGCAAAACACCGCCAATGGCGCAGTGGGCAAGGCCGTTGCGATGGTGGCGCAGGCGCGGGGCATTCATGCGATAAACCTTGTACGTCGTGATGAGGGTGTTGAAGAACTTGCGGCGTTGGGCATCGTTAACGGTGTCTCGACCGCCGCAGACGACTGGAAGCAAAAGGTGCGCGCACTGGCTGGAGATCAGCCGATTCGCGCTGGTGTGGATTCCATCGGGGGCGTTGCCAGCAATGACATTGCCGAACTTCTTAGTGATGATGGATTGCTCGTTTCCTTCGGCTCAATGACGGGCGAGCCCATGCAAATTTCATCCGGTCCAGTTATCTTCAAGCAGCTGACCATCAAAGGCTTCTGGGGATCAAAGGCAATCGCTGCCCTTTCTCCCGACGACAGACGCCGACTGATGGGCGAACTGATTACGCTCGTTGACAACAAGACCATCACGCTGCCGGTAGACGGCATTTACGATCTTGCGGACATCTCGGCTGCTGTCAAAGCGTCGCTGACACCTGGCAAAGCTGGGAAAGTTCTGTTGAAGCCGTAAACCATATCCGGCGCGGAAGCATTGAAGCTGCTTCCGCCACCCGGGGCTTCAATGCTATCGAGGAGGCTAAACCTATGGGGGAGGCCAAAATTGATTGCTAATATTCTGATTGTTTTGATCGCTGCTTTACACGCCTACATTCTCGTTCTGCAGATGGTGCTTTGGACCAAACCGGCAGGACGCCGAGCATTCAGGCTTTCACCGGAATTTGCAGAGGCCAGCAAAGTTCTCGCCGCCAATCAGGGGCTCTATAATGGATTTCTGGCGGCTGGATTGATCTTCGCACTGTCGCAGGGCGACGGGCAAAGAAGCGTTGCGATTTTCTTTTTGGGCTGCATTCTCGTGGCTGGCTTCTTCGGCGCTGCTACTGCAAGCAAAAAGATTCTTTTCATTCAGGCGGTCCCGGCACTCGCCGCACTGATCGCCGTTTTCGCAGGCGTCTGAATTACTTCGTCGCGGCCGCGTGAAGGCGAGCGACGATGTAGTCATAGCTTTCCATCACCTGAACGCGTTCATTTCCCGCGCGCATAATCAGCGTGCCTTGGGACAGGGGGGAAATCTGCGTAACATGGTCAAAATTGATCGCAAACTTCTGATTGTTGCTGACCGCTGTCACTTCCATCCACATAGATAGGCCTTTCAAGAATCGTCGTTCTCGGACCTTATAATGGCACTGGCATATGTCGCCAATGCTTCATTACAACATATAACGGGATTTATGCACTTGCAGTTGGACTGCAGTAAACAAGCTACAAATACGGCCTTGAGAGCTGTATTTCGTTGATGGTTTTACACAAAAGTCACTTGCAAGACTGGCAGATGGGGTGGGATTCGAACCCACGGTACGCTCTCACGCACGCCGGTTTTCAAGACCGGTTCCTTAAACCACTCGGACACCCATCCGTCTTATGGGTGGCTTTATATCGGTTTGCCTCCGCTCGTCAATCCGTCACAGGAGGCATTTCTGCATCGTCGCGACGATGCCTGCGTTAGCCTTTGGTTAACCACGTTAATTACAATTTTAGTGAAATCGTTATCGGCATTCGCATTTTCGCCATGTTAGGGGCAAGATTAGGGGGCTGTTAGGTACTTCGATGTCAGAGGGCATGACGATCGAGGTATAGAGGGGTTGCTGCGGAGGCGGCCCATAATAACGCGGGGCATGGATTTGAAATCTGCTGTTATGAAAGCCGGAGTGAGCGCCAAGTGGCTCGGCATTGCCGTTCTATGCGCGGCGACCGCATCCTGTTCCACGACGTCGGACACCAATGCGAAGCCGAAGCCAAAGCGCAGCAAGGAATATTTTTCCGAATCCGAATATGGCGTGAAGGCCAGCCCACGGGTTGCGGATGGTGCGAATGTTCCGAAGGGCGGCGGGCGCTTCCTCGTAGGTAATGCCTATACCGTCAAAGGTCGTCGCTATTTTCCTAAGGAAGACCAGAACTACGACAAATCAGGTCTTGCGTCATGGTACGGCTCGGCCTTCCACGGCCGCTTGACGGCCAATGGTGAGGCCTATGACAAGGAACACCTTTCTGCCGCCCACCCAACGTTTCCGCTGCCTAGCTATGCACGCGTTACCAATCTGAATAACGGCTCTTCCGTCGTCGTTCGCGTCAATGACCGTGGCCCGTTCCACGAGGGTCGTCTGATCGACGTTTCCAGCAAGACCGCCGACCTGCTTGATATGAAGGCCACCGGAACAGCCAATGTCCGCGTTCAATATGTTGGGCGCGCGCCGCTGGACGGTCACGATATGCCTTTCCTAATGGCGTCATATTCGCCAAAAGGCTCACGCAATCCGGGCATCAATCCTGAAGGCCAGATTGCAAGCGGTGTGATGGTCGCGTCTGCTTCGGCAACCAATATTCCAATTCCACAGAGCCCCGCCTATGGCGGCTCGGCTCAGACAGCACTGGTCGGCTCAAAGAAAAGTCAGGCATTGCAGGCCATGCCGCTGGTCAATGGTCCGGCACCTGTGATGGGACAGGGCGCGAGCGAGCAATTCGTCGTGCTTCCTGAAATTGGACCGTTCCTGATAGAGCGCCCAGAGGGCAACTACCTGCGTGCACCGACGCCTTCGGCTCGTTTCGCCTCTGCCTACTCCGAAGAGACAAAAGCAGTTTCCAAGGCAGCAAGCGCCTTTGACAAGGTCCTCGTTAACAAGGGCAACCTGAACGAACAGTCCATTCTCGATTTCGTAAGCAGGCAGGGTAGAGGTCGTTGATCTCTATCCCGAGCTGAGGCATCCCTTATGCCGATGAGTGCGTGACAACTGTCAGGCGCGGTTATCATATTCTTCAGAGTGCGCAGGCATTGTTAATGCAAGACAACGGGCTGGCGTGTTGATGCGCGATATACTGAACCTATCCATTCGCACCGTTATGGTTGTTGCAACGCTTCTCGGTGCAAGCACTTCAGGCGTGCATGCCCAAGCCAGTAACAGTCTGGTCTTGAAAGCGCAGCAGGCTTATATGATTGATGCCGAAACCGGCACAGTCCTGCTGGCCATCAATGAAAATGCACAGTTCGCGCCTGCATCTCTCGCCAAGTTGATGACGGTTGAGGTGGTGATGGACGCGCTGACCAAAGGTCAGATTAGCGCGGAGACCAGCTACCCGGTGTCCGAATATGCCTGGCGCACAGGCGGCGCGCCGTCCCGCGCATCCACAATGTTCGCAGCGCTTAAATCCTCCGTCGGAATCAATGATCTGCTGACTGGCGTCATCGTCCAGAACGCCAATGACGGTTGCCTTGTCATCGCAGAAGGCATGGCCGGGTCGGATGCCGCATTTGCCAAGCGCATGAGCGAGCGAGCTGGGGCTTTGGGGATGACGGGCAGTTCCTTTGCCAATTCCACCGGGCTACCAGATCAGGTCAGCAAGACAACCGCGCGCGACATGGTGGTTCTGGGCAAGCATATTCACGACACCTATACGGATCGGTACAGCCTGTTCAGCAAACCGGACTTCGAATGGAACCGGATATTCCAGCGCAACAAGAACGCGCTTCTTGGCAACGGTATCGATGGCATGGGTCTGGGCTTTGCGGAGGGCCACGGATTTTCAGCGCTGGTCTCGGCTGAACGGGATGGCCGCCGTATCTATCTGACATTGGCAGGGATGCCTGACGACAAGACACGGCAGGAAGAAGTTCGCCGGGTGGTGGAGTGGGGGCTGACGGCCTTTCAGAAGCGCAATCTGTTTCAAAAGGACGAAACCGTCGGGAATATCAGCGTTTATGGCGGCGCATCGAGCGCTGTTGACCTTGCCGTGCACGAGCCGGTGAGCGTGCTGGTGCCTCTCAACAACCCAGACCGGCTTTCCGGGCGTATCGTCTACAACTGGCCCATGAACGCACCTTTTGAGGCCGGCCAAAAGGCGGCGACGTTGAAGATTTTCTCCGGCGAGAAGCTGCTTCGCGAAGTGCCCCTTTACACCACAGCTGCGGTGACAGAGGGGACGTTGACCCAGAACGCCGCCGGTGCGCTGAAGGAACTGCTTTTCTTTTGGCTGTGACTTGCCCGGTTTGCCGACAGTTCTATATGGGTTAAACTCGAGCAGGCGGAACTGCTGAAGTCAGGAAGAGAAATTGCCCGAAAACACCGGATTGTTCATCAGCTTTGAAGGCGGCGAGGGTGCTGGGAAATCGACTCAGATCAATATTCTCGCTGAAACCTTACGCGCACGGGGTCTGGATGTTGTCGTGACGCGCGAGCCTGGCGGATCGCCAGGTGCCGAAGCGGTCCGGCACGTTCTGCTTTCTGGCGCGGCGGAACCGTTCGGCGTGCGTATGGAAGCGATGCTGTTTGCGGCGGCCCGCAACGACCATGTTGAAGAGGTGATCCGACCCGCTTTGCAGCGTGGTTCTGTCGTGTTGTGTGATCGCTTCCTCGATTCGTCCCGGGTCTATCAGGGTGCTACAGGCAATCTGGAGCTGGAATTTATCGAAACACTTCAGCGCATTGCCATAGACGGCACGATGCCCGACATGACGTTGATCTTCGACATTCCAGCCGCGGCTGGTCTTGCCCGCGCCCGCAAGCGGGCAGATGAAGGCGCAACGCCGGATCGCTTCGAGAAGGAAGAGTTGGAGACGCATGAGAAGCGCCGGGAGGCCTATCTCGATATCGCTCTCAATGAACCCCGACGTTGCCGCACCGTCAATGCCGAACAGCCCAAGGAAAAGGTGACTGAGGACGTTTGGGCGCTGGTGGAGCCGCTTCTGGCGAGCAAAATTGTTAGATCGGACGTTGCGGAATGAGTGACGCTCAGGGCGTTCTGGATGGCGCAATTCCGCCCCAGGAGAATACGAAATTATTCGGCCACGATGAAGCGGAGCAATTTCTTGCGCAATCCTACCGCTCTGGCAAAGGTCACCATGCGGTTCTAATCGAGGGACCGGAAGGGATTGGCAAGGCTACACTGGCATTCCGGTTTGCCAACCACGTGCTGTCTCATCCAGATCCATTACTGGCGCCCGAGCACCTTGCCGATCCTGACGCTGGCTCTATGGTCAGCCGTCAGATATCTTCTGGTGCGTCCCACAATCTGCTGCATCTCACGCGCCCGGTCGATGAAAAGACGGGCAAGGTGAAGTCCGCCATTACCGTTGATGAGGTGCGCAGGGCAGGGCATTTCTTCTCGCAGACCTCAGGCACCGGCAACTGGCGTATTGTCATTATCGACCCGGCGGACGATCTCAACCGCAATGCGGCCAACGCCATTTTGAAGATACTGGAAGAGCCGCCCAAGCGCGCTCTTTTCCTCGTTCTGTCCCACGCGCCGGGGAAGCTTTTGCCCACCATCCGCTCCCGCTGCATGCCGCTCCGTCTGATGCCATTGCAGAGCGACGATATGGAGCAGGCGCTACAGCATCTTGGCCCGACAATGTCTGCCGAAAAGCGCGATAAGCTTCTCGAAGCCTCAAAAGGCAGCGTTTCGCAGGCCTTGAAGCTGTTGAATTACGGCGGCTCCGATATTGTTGATGTCTTCAGCGAAGTGATGGTGGCAACGGGGCCAGCCGCGCGCAGGCAGATGCACAAACTGGCTGATGTTCTGGCGCAAAAGGACGGTGATATCGTTCTTGGTTTCTTTATGGAGCATGCCACGGAAGCCCTGATGGACCGGGCGCGGGCGGCGGCCATGGCGGGTGATCTGGCGGCTGCCGAGCGACATGCGCGCCTGTCATCAACACTCACAGAGCGCATCACGGTCGCGCAGGCTTATAATCTCGACAAGAAACAGATGGTGCTGTCCATTCTGGAAGACATGCGCTCGGTTTGATACCGCACAATTTCTAAGGCTTTTGCTTTCGCTTGTGCGAACAATAGGCTAAGAGCGGACTATCTCAAAAACAGACCCTAGAACCGATTGAGCGTCATGACAGACAAGACACCTTTCTACATCACAACCGCGATTTCCTATCCCAATGGCAAGCCGCATATCGGCCATGCCTACGAGCTTATCGCGACGGATGCCATGGCACGTTTCCAGCGCCTGGATGGAAAGGACGTCTTCTTCCTGACGGGGACCGACGAGCACGGCCAGAAGATGCAGCAGACCGCCCGCGCCGAAGGTATTTCGCCAGAAGAGCTGGCGCAGCGCAATTCTGATCAGTTCCGCGCCATGGGCAAGCTGCTCAATGCGTCCAATGACGATTTCATCCGCACCACGGAAGAGCGACACCATGAGACGTCGCGGAACATCTGGAAGCTGATGGAAGCAAGCGGCGATATCTATAAGGATAGCTATGCGGGCTGGTATTCCGTCCGCGACGAAGCCTATTACGCCGAAGACGAGACGGAAGTGCGTGCCGATGGCGTTCGCTACGGACCACAGGGCACGCCTGTTGAATGGGTTGAGGAAGAGAGCTACTTCTTCAAGTTGTCTGAATATGAAGACAAGCTTCTGAAGCTCTACGAGGAGCAGCCGGACTTTATCGGCCCTTCCGAGCGCCGCAACGAAGTCATTTCCTTCGTTAAATCGGGTCTCAAGGACCTTTCGATTTCGCGCACGACATTCGATTGGGGCATCAAGGTGCCCGATGACCCAAAGCATGTGATGTATGTCTGGGTCGATGCGTTGACCAACTACATCACCGCAACTGGATACATTGAAGACAAGAATGGCCCCCGTGCCAAATATTGGCCTGCTGATGCGCACATTATCGGCAAGGACATTATCCGCTTCCACGCGGTCTATTGGCCAGCCTTCCTGATGAGCGCCGGTCTGCCGCTGCCCAAGCGCGTCTTTGCCCACGGCTTCCTTCTCAATAAGGGTGAGAAGATGTCGAAGTCCGTCGGCAACGTCGTCGATCCTGTTGATCTGGTGAACCATTTCGGGCTGGATCCCGTGCGCTATTTCTTCCTGCGCGAAGTCTCATTCGGTCAGGACGGCAGCTACAGTGAAGAAGGCATTGCCACCCGTATCAATGCCGATCTTGCCAATGGTATTGGCAACCTCGCCAGCCGTTCGTTGTCCATGATCGTCAAGAATTGTGACGGCCAGATTCCGACGCCCGGCGCCTTTACCGATGAAGACAAGGCCATGCTTGCCGCCGCAGATGCGTTGCAGGCTACTTGCCGCGATGAAATGGGCAAGCAGATGATCCATAAGGCGCTTGCCGCGATCATTGCCGTCATTTCAGAAACGGACCGCTATTTTGCCGGCCAGGAGCCTTGGGCGTTGAAAAAGACCGATCCAGAACGGATGGGCACGGTGCTTTACGTAACTGCGGAAGTGGTTCGCCAGATCGGCATCCTGCTCCAGCCGTTCATGCCAGGGTCCTGTGAAAAGCTGCTTGATCTGGTTGCCGCACCGGCTGAAAAGCGTGACTTTGCAGCATTGGGTGAAGCGGGACGCCTTGTTCCGGGTACACCGCTCGAAGCGCCGAAGCCGGTCTTCCCGCGCTATGTGGCGCCAGAGGTTTGAACTGAACATGCTGATTGATACCCATTGCCATCTGGACTTTGCCGATTTCGATGAAGAGCGCGACGATCTCATTGCGCGCGCTCACGCATCAGGCGTCGCACAAATGGTAACGATCTCCACCCGCGTGGCGCGGCTACCGGAGCTTTTGAAGATCGCGGAAAAATATCCGTCTGTTTTCTGCTCTGTCGGTACGCATCCCAACAATGCGGATGAAGAACTCGACATTACGACCGACGATCTGGTGCGGCTGGCCAACAGCCACGACAAGATTGTTGCAATCGGCGAGGCGGGTCTCGATTACTTCTACGACACGCAAAAGCCGGAGGATCAGAAAACCGGCCTGCGACGTCACATCGAGGCTGCGAGAGTGACGCAGCTTCCGCTTGTCATTCACAGCCGCAGTGCCGATGATGACATGATCGAGATCTTGCGTGAGGAAAGCGGGAAGGGGGCATTTCCCTTCATTCTGCATTGCTTTTCCGCCGGACCGGAATTGGCGAAAGTTGGTGTGGAACTCGGTGGATATGTCTCATTCTCGGGCATTCTGACATTTCCCAAGTCGCAGGATATCCGCGATATTGCCGCGACAGTGCCATTGGATCGTTTGCTGGTGGAAACGGACGCGCCTTATCTTGCGCCGAAACGCTGGCGCGGAAAGCGCAACGAACCGTCCTACGTTGTCAACACGGCGGAAGTTCTGGCTGAGGTCCATGGCATCAGCTTTGATGAGATGGCGAAGATCACGACAGAAAACGCCTTTCGCTGCTTTCCGAAAATGACAAAGGTGTAGGCTGTGGCAGGCTTTCGGCGTCGGTTTACGATACTTGGTTGCGGTTCGTCTCCCGGCGTGCCGCGGATCAACGGTGACTGGGGAGCTTGCGACCCGAAAAACCCGAAAAACCAACGCAGTCGTGCCGCCCTCATGGTCGAACAGATTGCGCCCGATGGCGGCGTTACCACCGTTATCATAGACACCGGGCCCGATCTCCGCGCCCAGATGGTAGCGGCGAAAGTGTCGAACATTGATGCCGTGCTTTACACCCATGCCCATGCAGACCATTTGCACGGCATTGATGACCTTCGCGGCTATTTCATCTCCACCAGAAAACGCGTTCCCATCTACGCAGACACCGTCACGATGCAGCGTATTCGAGATGGATTTCCCTATTGTCTGGAAACGCCGCCAGGCAGCAATTACCCGCCCATCATCGATGGCCACCTGATTGTCGATCTGGACACGCCAATTGCAATCAGCGGGGCAGGCGGAACCATTCATTTCATGCCGCATATGCAGCAGCATGGCGACACGCATTCGCTCGGTTTTCGTATCGGCGATGTCGCCTACTGCACGGATGTCAGCGATTTTCCGCCACACTCTGTCGCGAAGCTTCTGGGGCTAGATCTGCTGATCATCGATACGCTGCAGTACACATATCACCCAAGCCATCTCTCGCTGGAACAGGCGCTCGGCTGGATCGAAAAGCTCCAGCCCAGACGCGCCGTGCTGACGCATATGCACACGCCACTTGATTACGACACAGTCATGCGCGAAACGCCTGATCACGTTCAGCCTGGCTATGACCAGATGCAACTTGAAATCGACGTCGCCGCTCAGGATTCGTAATTTACGGGCGTTTGGAAATGCCGGAGGAACTTCATGTCTACAAAACCCTTCCGCGCACCCAGCCTTTCAAGCTTCTTTGATAATCTGCGAACAACGCGGCTTCGCGCCGTTTTCCGCCGGGGTGAGCTTGCACTTGTATTCCTCGCAATCTTAGTCGGTGCATGCGCAGGCGTTTTCGTCGTCCTGATCAGCGCAATCGCCACGCAACTGCATGTCATCAACTTCGGCGTTGAGAGGCTGAGCAGCAGCGATCTGTCCAGCTGGATCGTGCTGGCCGGTCCCGTGATGGGTGGGATTCTCCTCGGCGGCTTCATGTTCGTCATTTCCAGAACCCGCAAGAAGCCGATGATCGACCCGATCGAGGCCAATGCGCTGCATGGCGGCCGGCTTTCCCTGACCGACAGTCTCATCGTTTGCATTCAGAATATCATTTCCAACGGGTTTGGTGCCTCGGTCGGACTGGAAGCTGGCTACACACAGGTGGCTAGTGGCATAGCGTCCAAGCTCGGCGTAAACCTGAAAATGCGGCGAGGGGATATGCGCATCCTCGTTGGCTGCGGTGCTGCAGGCGCAATTGCGGCCGCCTTTAACGCCCCACTGACTGGCGCCTTCTACGCCATCGAGCTGATTATCGGCAGCTACACCATTGTAACGCTTGCGCCATTGATTGTCTCGGCGCTGGTTTCGACCATCGTTGCCGGGCTATTATCGCAGCATGGTCTGAGCATCGACATCTTCGGCACCAGCGAAGTGACGCCGCCGGATTATGTGCCGGCAATTTTCCTCGGCATGGTCTGCGCCGGCGTGGGCATCGTGCTGATGCAAACGGTCTCATTCATCGAGGAATCTGCACGAAAGAGCAGAATACCCATCTGGCTGCGCCCAGCCATTGGCGGCGTTGCGGTAGGTGCTCTGGCGCTCATTTCGCCGCAGGTTTTATCCAGCGGCCACGGCGCACTGCATCTCAACCTTGATGCCAATATGACACTGGCGGGTTTGATCGGTATATTCCTGCTCAAGGCGGCGGCGAGTGCGATTTCCATCGGCTCCAGCTTCCGAGGCGGCCTTTTCTTTGCTTCACTATTCATGGGTTCGTTGATCGGCAAAATCTTCGCCATCTGCGCGCCTCATATCGGCTACGGCGACACTCAGCCCATCGTTTACGCCGTGATCGGCATGAGCGCCTTTGCGGCAGCCATCATCGGTGGGCCATTGACCATGACATTTCTGGCTCTGGAGCTGACAGGGGACTTTCAGATCACCGTGCTGGTCTTGGCGGCAGTCATCACAACGTCGCTGGTTGTGCGCACGACATTTGGTTACTCCTTCGCCACGTGGCGCTTTCATCTTCGCGGAGAAAGCATCCGCAGTGCTCACGATATCGGTTGGATACGTGACCTGACGGTCGGCAAGATCATGCGTCCAGACGTCCGCACGGCAAAGGTCAGCATGGGCTTGCCAGCGTTCAAGGAGGAGTTCTCCTTAGGGTCGACGCAACGCGTGATCATGGTGCATGATGACGGGCGCTACGCCGGCATCGTCCTGGTGGCGGAAATCTATGCAGACCCGATGGAACGCGACGCAACGCAGATAAGCCTGGAAGCCTATCTACGTTACAAAAGCGACGTGCTTCTTCCAACGATGAACGCCCGCCAAGCCGCAGCCTTGTTCGACACCACGGAGAGCGAAGCGCTGGCGGTCGTCAACGACAAAATCGAAAACAGACCTATCGGACTTCTGACCGAAAGCCACACGCTGCGACGCTACACAGAAGAACTCGATATTAGACGCCGTGAAGCGTCTGGAGAGATATGATTGCGGTGGAGGTTTTCCAGGTAAGGCAATGACATATCACGGTTCTTTTGTTGCCAAGTTGGTCAGCTTTTAATGTGCGCTAGCCAGACACAGATATCAAAAGTTCCATAATATATCTTATGTGATTTATGTAGTGGCGGTATTGCCGGGATAATTGTGTGTCCTGTGCTGCCACAGACCTGATGTCACTCTACTCCCCGGTCCATTGACGCCACAGCGATTGAAGATCGCATCGAGTGTATCTGACTCTCCATAGCGCACTCTCGCCTCGAGGCGTTGTATGGACGTTCGCGGAACGGGGCAAGAGAACTTGCCCCGACGCCACTTATCTCTCATCATTGATGGAATTGACGAACTCAGACAGATCTTGGTTGAATTGGGTCGCTTCTTCCAGAAATGGTGCATGGCCGGAGTCCGGATAGATCTTGGACTGGACGCCTCGATTAAGAGCCTTGGCGCGCGCAATGCTTGGCTCTGGCTTTACCAGATTGTCCTTGCCGCCATACAATAACAGCACCGGCACTTTGGCCTTTGGTAGTCCCTCAGCGACGGAAACCGTCATTGATGGCACGGTTTTTGTCATGACCCAGGATGCCATTGCGGCATTGGACAGGAGACGCTCGAACGTTGCTGAATCTGGCTGGATTTCAAAGCACAGAGCGAGAAATGTTCGCACGGTATCAAGGTGCGTTTTCAAATCCTTGGAAGCCAGACCCGCATAGACCTCGGGATGAGGCGTAATCAGGGCCGCGCTGAGTTCGATGACGCCGTCAACATAGATGATGCCGCCAATTTTCGCGTCGCCATAGGCAGCGAGGTAGTTCGATATCACCACGCCTCCCAGAGACCATCCTACCACCACAGGCTCTCTGGCGTCACTGGCCGTCAGTACCGCGGCAAGATCATCAGCCCAGCGACGTCCGTCTTTGTAAGATTCCGCATCATCCGGCTTTTCAGATAGCCCATGGCCGCGCAGGTCATAGGTGATAAGCCGATATTGCTGTAATGCCGGGCTGCGTGTTTGCTCCTCCCAGTTGAGGCGGCTACCGAAGAGACCATGAATGAAGACGATCGGCCTGCCGTCAGGATTTCCGGCCTCCTGAACGGAAATGGCCACCCCATCAGAGGATTCGACGGTGTAGTTTTTTCCGCCGGCCTCTGCAGCAGACGCGAAACCAACGATGAGAATGGAGACAGTCAATGTTCGTACCATTCCGATTAAGTACTTCAAGATCATCAGACAAAAATCCTTGCTGGTGTTGCCGGAGCCTATGATTAGGAGGATGGGCCGAGACTCCGAAATTCGATATTGAGCAGCCCGGACGATATTTCCGCGCTTATCTGTATTGATCACTAAAGGTTATCGGCTTGATTTTTTGTGTCAAGTGATCTTTAGTGATCACTATGGACAAGATTATACGAAAGCGGCGTAGCGGCCCCCGAACCTTTGATAGAGACAAGGCCATTGAAACGGCCATGCATCTCTTCTGGCGCCACGGCTATGAAGGGGTGTCGCTGACCGATCTGACGTCGGCGATTGGCATCGCACCACCCAGCCTCTATGCAGCATTTGGCAGCAAGGCCGGACTTTATAGGGAGGCACTGGACCGATATTTCGGTATGCCGGGTGCTCTTACCGATCTTGGTGAAGCATTGGAATTGCCACAGGCCGTGGAGACCATGCTGCGCAAGGCGATTGAGGCCGTGACATCCGCTGAGGGAGAAAAAGGCTGCATGGTGTCCAGCGGAATGGTCCAGGTTTCCCCAGACCATTCAGAGCTGGCTTTGGAACTGACCAAACGACGGAATGATATGCGCGAAACGATCAAGCGTGCCATTTTGCGATGGCTTGATGAGGATCGCGCTGATGCCCTCGCCCGTTATCTCGCAACCGTGCTGCAAGGGCTTTCCGTTCAAGCCAAAGACGGCGCGACACGCGAGGAGCTGGAGTTGGTCGTCACACAGGTTGTCGGGGGAATACGAGCGACGACATCGATTCTGGCGCGTTGAAATTTGCCGTTTTCCACTTACCTGAAATCCCGCCAAATCGTGGCTTTGGTCATCCGCCGCAAATAGCGCTTGGGAATTGCGACCCACCCTTCTAAAAGCGATTTGAACACTGAGCTTGAGAAGAGAACCATGCCGCAGATTTACGTTGATGCCGATGCCTGCCCTGTGAAAGCGGAGATTTTGAAGGTTGCGGAACGGCACGGGCTGGAAGTGACGTTCGTTGCCAATTCTGGTTTGCGCCCTTCCCGCGACCCTATGGTCAAGAACGTCATTGTTTCAAGCTCATTCGATGCGGCCGATGACTGGATTGCCGAACGTGCCGGCGAAGACGATATCGTTATTACGGCGGACGTCCCCTTGGCTGGGCGTTGCGTCGCCAATGGTGCGCAGGTGACCGGACCGACCGGCCGGATTTTCGATAAGACAAACATCGGCATGGCAACAGCGATGCGCGATCTCGGCGCGCATTTGCGCGAAACGGGTGAAAGCAAGGGTTATAACGCGGCATTTTCACCGCGCGACCGGTCACAGTTTCTGGAGACACTTGACCGCCTTTGCCGTCGTGCCAAAAAAGGCAATGCCTAGGAACACGATCATGAAAACCACTCAGCCGCCGGTCCATAATTTCCAGCGCCACCGCTCATTCATCATTGCGATTTTGCTGAGTGCACTGGTGCTGATCGGCGCGCTGATTATCAGACCATCTCTGGCGGTCGAAGGCGCTGTCATCGTTTTCTTCCTGACCTATCTCTTTGGCTTGTTATTCCGGCTTCCGCGTCTCACCGCGGCCCATTTGAAGGCGCATGCCGATAGCGATGATCTGCCCACATTCGTGATTATTGCGATCGCGTGTCTTGCCGTCGGCGTTGCGGTCGTATCGCTTTTCAGTGCGCTTAATCATACGAGTGGCGAAACGATCTGGTCTCTGTCACTCGCAATTCTCTCAGTCGTTTTCGGCTGGCTGACCATCCATACAATGACCGCGATGCACTACGCCCATGTGTTCTGGCGTCCAGCAAAGATTGGTGGGAAGCAGCAAATGCGCGGCGGGATGGAATTTCCTGAGACAAAAGAACCCGGAATTTACGATTTTCTCTATTTCTCAATCGTCATCGGCATGACAGCGCAAACATCCGATGTGACCATCACGACGACATCCATGCGAAAGCTTGTGCTTGTGCACTCCATCGTGTCGTTCTTCTTTAACACCGTGCTGGTTGCGGCGGCTGTCAATGCCGCAGTTTCGCTGGCCGGTTGATCGCTCCAGTCAACACAGGAATCCCATGAAAATCATTTCTCAGAATACCGCATTCGGCGGCATGCAGGGCGTCTTTTCCCACGACTCAGACGTCAATCAATGCGAGATGACCTTTGCCGTCTATGTTCCGCCAAAGGCCATTCACGAGCCCTGCCCCGTTGTCTGGTATCTTTCCGGATTGACCTGCACCCATGCTAACGTGATGGACAAGGGTGAATATCGCCGCATGGCATCAGAGCTTGGCCTCATCATCGTATGCCCGGACACGAGCCCACGCGGCAACGACGTCGCAGATGAGCTGACCAACTGGCAGATGGGCAAAGGCGCAGGCTTTTACCTGGATGCGACCGAGGCGCCGTGGACGGCACATTATCAGATGTACAGCTATGTAACGCAGGAGCTCCCTGCCCTTATTGCTGAACAATTCCGAGTCGACATGAACCGCCAAGGCATTTTCGGGCATTCGATGGGCGGACATGGCGCCATGACCATAGCGCTGAAAAACCCTGAGCGTTTCAAAAGCTGCTCGGCTTTCGCTCCCATTGTGGCGCCCTCATCGGCTGACTGGTCAGCGCCTGCATTTGAGAAATATCTCGGCAAAGACCAGGCTGCGTGGCGCCAATACGACGCATGCTCATTGGTGGAAGACGGCGCACGATTCCCGGAGTTCCTGATCGATCAAGGCAAAGCGGACAACTTCCTCGATACCGGTCTTCGGCCATGGCTTTTTGAAGAGGCAATCAAGGGCACGGATATCGATCTGACGCTGCGCATGCATGAACGCTACGACCACTCCTACTATTTTATCTCAACATTCATGGATGACCATTTGAAGTGGCACGCCGAGCGGCTCGGCTGATCACGCTACCGGCCTGGGAACAAGGCTGTCGTGACCGATGAGGGATTATCGAGGCGGAACTCGGTAATCACCCTCTCGGCAATTCCGCTGGCAAGTTCCCGCTGTATTGTTGATCTGTCGAGGCCGAGTATGGTGGCGGTGAATGTGGTCTCCGCGACCACTTCGCCCGTCTGCACTGCTGCGGCGCGTACGAGAACGCGCGCCGACGCCCTCTCCCCAAAAATCAAGGATGTGTTGGTGACTTTTAAAAGACGGATCGTCAGCACCACGCGTGGCCGGGTTTTATCTCGGGTCGTTGCTTGTATGGCGCTTGAAATCTCGTAGTGGATTGTCTGCATCAAGTCGGCGGAGACTTCGGGTCTCGCCGCAACAAAAGCGCCCCGGACATCATAAAGCAGACGGTCAGCGTCTCGCGTCTCGGTCTCAAGCCTGAAGGACATGAGTGCGAGCGATGCCAGAACAAGTATGCAAAGACGCTTTAGCGAGTGATGCATGATAGACGCCTCCCCCAACGTCAGGCTCTGCATCCATCATCATCATTTACGGTTAGAAAACCGTTAAAGCGTCACTTGAGATCGGAACGTGCCGCCCGCAAGACGTCCACGGCGGCGCGCATGTCTACAAGGCGCTTGGCAGTGCGGATCTGGGCATCTTCGTCTTCGCCCCATTGCTCCGCCGTCCAGATTTCATCCAGATGCGCAAGCGTCCAGATGTCATCCAGATCACGCACTTCTTCGGCCAGGGCGACAGCGAGAATAGCCGAGCCGGTCAGGGACGTCATGGTGTGGAGCGCGGCCAGTTCGATTGGCGTATCGTATTTTCTCAGGGTCACGGCAAAGGCCGCGGTTGCCTCGCGGGGCTGTTCCTGATGGATGACGCCCTCAACGAGAATGAAACGTGCACCCAGCATATTGGCCGCCCAGTCCAGAATGGGATCCCATTGATCGGATTGGCGCTCGACCAATTCTTGCGGCTCGCCTGCGCGGTAGCAGAGCAAATCGCTGGAGGAAAAACGCAGTATATCCTCGAACACGGCCTGCGGATCGCTGGCGATACCGTCAATAGCCGTGTTGACGTGGCGCGAAACGGGCATGATCGTTGGGTCGACGACCTCGGTCTGTGCGTCCCATTCGTCTCGCAGCAACTGCGCCAGGGCACGGGTGGGCACGGAAAGCGGGCTTTTGGCAGGCGTACGCATGGTCTTACCGTCCAGAAGAACGGTGAAAGCACCCTCCTCTGTTTCACCCACGCTCACATCCTTATAGAAGCGCTTTGGCAGCCGCTTCTGCATCTGGATTTGGGAACGGCGAATGGGATCGGGATGGCTCAGTCCTTCCGTAAGATCATTCAACAGATCACGCATGATACGTCCTTCTCAGCCCGGAATATGACCGGGACTTTCACTCGCATGCTCGACGATGGCATCGGCGCCCGCTTTCCATAGATCATCCACGGAGGCATAACCCCAGGCGACACCGATAGCCTTCGCACCTGCCGCCTTGGCCATCTGCATATCGTAAATCGCATCGCCAATAACAATGGTATCCGCCGGAACGATACCGGTCTGGCTGCAGCATTCCGTCACCATGGCCGGGTGCGGCTTGGACGGGCAATCATCGGCAGTCCGAGACACGATGAAATGCGGACGGAAACCGTGGGTGTCCATGATGAGGTCAAGACCGCGGCGGGATTTGCCAGTCACCGCACCCATCAGCAGTTCGTCACGCTTTGCCAGCGTTTCGATCATGGCGGTGATACCGTCAAACAGCGGCTCCTGAAAACCAGCTTCTGCGCGGGTTTCGCCGTAGATCGATTTATAGTGCGCCGTCATCGCTATCGCTTCATCATCCACATGCGGCTTTCCCTGCATGCGGGCAATGGCGATATCGAGCGTCAGGCCGATGATCGATTTGGTCAGCGACATCTCCGGCCGGTCGTGGCCGAAATGAACGAAGGTGCGGGCCATGACCTCATGGATCAGGCCAGCGCTGTCCACCAGCGTTCCGTCGCAATCGAAAAGGACCAGTTTCATTCGTCGTCCCTGTCGCCATCGGCAACGTCAAGACCCAGCAGGTTCCAGGTCTGCACCATGTGCGGTGGCAGAGGTGCCGTCACGCGCAGGCGACCACCTGATGGGTGTGGAATGTCGATACGGCGCGCATGCAGATGCAGGCGCTTCTGAACACCACCGGGAAAATCCCAGTTGGTATCTTCGATGAAATATTTTGGGTCGCCGATAATCGGGTGGCCCATGTGCAGCGCATGAACACGCAGCTGGTGGGTGCGGCCCGTGTAAGGCTCCATCTCAAGCCATGCCAGGTTTTGCGCAGCTGTATCGATAACGCGGTAATAGGAAACGGCGTGGTCGGCACCCTCTTCACCGTGCTTGGCAATGCGCATGCGGTCGCCGTCCGGTGTCTGTTCCTTGACCAGCCAGGTCGATAGCTTGTCCTGATGCTTACGCGGCACGCCCTTGACCAAAGACCAATAGGTCTTCTTGGTGTCGCGTTCACGGAAGGCGGCGGTGAGTTTCTGGGCGGCACCTCTGGTGCGGGCCACCACGAGAACTCCCGATGTATCGCGGTCGATGCGGTGAACGAGGCGCGGCTTTTCGCCCTTGGAGCTTGTCCATGCTTCCAGCAGTCCATCCATGTGGCGATTGATGCCAGACCCGCCCTGCACGGCGATGCCAGCGGGCTTGTTGAACACGAAGACCTTGTCATCTTCATGCAGCAGCATGCGCTTCAAAAGATCGACATCGTCGGAGTTCTTCAGGTCGGTCGAGCTGATAGGCCCGCCCTTGACCTTGGCATCGACATCCAGCGGCGGCACGCGCACCATCTGGCCAGCTTCGACGCGCGCATCCGTCTTTACACGACCGCCATCCACGCGCACCTGTCCGGAGCGCATCAGCTTTTGAAGAGGACCAAAGCCGAGGCCGGGATAATGGATCTTGAACCAGCGATCGAGCCTCATGCCGGACTCTTCGGCTTCAACCTTGATATGCTCGATACCTGCCATGGTAATTCCAGTCTTTCTTTTCTCAACTCCGCATCGTCTGTGTGCGGTATTTTCCGTTGCCTTTAGAACAAAGCGCGGCCTAAGGCCAGCCCGGCGAAGACCGCTGCGAAAGAAACGACAAGACTACCGCCAAGATAAAGGGCCGAAAGCCCTAAATCGCCGCGCTCAAACAGCGCCACGGCATCCAGCGTGAAGGACGACCAGGTTGTGAAGCCGCCCAGAATGCCCGTTACCAGAAACAGGCGCATTTCTGCGGAGGCATCAAAACGGCGCGCAATCGTTTCGACCATCAGCCCGATGAGGAAAGCGCCGACGACGTTGACTGTCAACGTACCCCAAGGAAAGTTCGGCCCCGCCAGTCTCACGCTCCAGACGGAAACAAGATACCGCGCCACCGAGCCGAGCGCACCACCCAGCGCCACAAGGAAGATATTCAGCATGGGGTCACTCCATTCGATATGCTTTTTGTCTACGACAAAGTGAGGATAAGTGAAATTCCTGAGTGCACATATCCATTGGTAAAAATTGCATTTTTGAGACCGTTAAAAATTCGATAAAATTGAACGGTTGGATTTAATCGAGAAGAAATTCGCTTGAGATATCTTGGTTCAATTCTGGATCAAGAAGGTGATCGCATGGCGCAGGTTTTAACAGTTTCAGCGACCACCGCAGGTTATGTGGCGGACAGCTTGAAGTCCACGCAGCGTGCCTCCAGAAAAGCAGAGATCGAGCAGGCTGGCCGCGAGCTTGCGCGCAGAACCGGACAAGTCGAAGACAGTCTTGTCAGCGCCATGTCTGCGGTCGTCAAGGAACCCGCGCTCTCACTTGAATTCCTGACCGCCGGACGGCACCAGAACCCTCAGGCCACTCTGGAAGAGGTGATCGAGGCCTACGAAGAAAACAAGACGGCGTCGGACTGATCTGCGCAGATTGTCGCCCGGCGTTCAGTCTGGTGTCAGCATAACGGTGAAAGTGCTTCTTATAACAAGGAGCCACCGAATGAAAATGCCTTCCAAATACACACTCGCCGCAGCCGTTCTGTTCATGGCAGCACCAGCTTTCGCGGCAAACACCATTAAAGTAACTGAAAGCGGTGAAGGCGGTCAGCCGATGACGCTCGTGCTCGATCAATCAACTGTCAAAGCGGGCAGCACCACGTTCAACGTACACAATGATGCCGTGTCTGAAGAACATGAGATGGTTCTTATCAAGCTGAAGACGCCCGATGAGACGATCCCGGTTGATCCTGCAAAAGACCGTATCGATGAAAAGAAGCTGAAAAGCCTGGGTGAAGTGGCGGATTTGAAACCCGGCAAACACGGAACGCTGAAAGCGAACCTGACGCCCGGCAGCTACCTTCTGTTCTGCAATATCAAGGGCCACTACTCGGCCGGAATGCAGGCCAGATTGACGGTCACGAAATAGGCAACCGCCTTCCATTCGAAAACCGCCGGGACGATAACCGCCCCGGCGATCTTGTTTCCATTAGTTGTGATTGTGGGAATGGCCTTCACCGTTGGCCGCTCCGACCTGAATCATGATGTCGACTTTGCCAGCCTTTTCAAATGTCAGCGTCGCGGGCACCATGTCGCCCTCTGCAAACGGCTTCTTCACATTGAAAAACATGAAATGCAGGCCGCCTGGGCTCAACTCCACGGTCTTGCCCGCGGGAACGGCGATGCCGTCACCCAGCTTGCGCATCTTCATCACGTTATCGACCATTGCCATCTCGTGAATTTCAGAGCGGCCAGCAAGTGGAGATTCCACCGCAACCAGCCGATCATCAGATGACCCGTCATTCTTGATGGTGACGAAGCCACCGCCAACAGGCTGGCCCGGCAGCATTGCCTTCGCCGCAGCACCGGAAAGCTCTAGATTGCCAACCTTCACGACATCAGAAGCATGGTGGCTGGCAGCGCCATGGTCATGACCACCGGCGTGCGCACTTTCCTTCTTTGCCGAGACCTTAATTGTTGGTGCCGGGTGGTCCAGCGAATGTGGGTCCTGACCGGCTTTGGCAATCTCGTCCCATTTCGCAGTGGCAGTCGCTCCGCAAAGCTGCGTCACCTTGAAAGGCAGGTCCACATCGGCATCGATGCCGGAAACTTTTCCGCGCACGTTGAAGGTGTCATAAAAAGCGTCCGGCAGATTGCCACCCTTCCAGCGAATCTCAACAGGGCCGCTTTTCATCTCCGTGCCATGATTATCATAAGCCTTCCGATAGTCGCCTGAGATGATCTCCAATTCCCAGCCAGCCTTGGGCTGCGGCTTGGCCGCTATAAACCCCTCAGGCAGAACCATACGGACTTCAGTCGTGGCAAGCCCGCCTTCGCAGCCATGCGGAACCTGAAGCGCTGCGACAATTGTGCTTTCCTGCTCAGCGACAGGATTGACGAAGCTGGCATGCGCGAATGCGTGAACGCTGGAGGCAGACGCCATCAAGGTGGCCAAAGCTGTGATTTTAACAATATTCATTTCATGTTCCTCTCGACTGCGGCCCTTGGCATCAGCAGTCGTCTCTGCCGCTCGATCGCGGCTGCCATAATGATTTCGTTCAAATAGGATTTAAAGAAATGCCGGGGGCGCACGGGCTTTGGGACGTTGCATGTGCACATCATGCGCCACGGCCTGATACAGAACCGGGGCATTTTCGAGCGACGCAATGTCCGCCCTCGCCCAGGATGTCGTATCCGGCGTCGGCAACAGGATGGAAGCGGCCAGAAGGCATGCTTCGCAAAGAGGCCAACTCATGCCGGGGTGGTCGGTGTTGCCCTTGGCGTGCGACTCAACATCGCTATGTGCAGCGCAGATTTCGGCAAAACTGCCATCCGGCAACCGGTAGGCTTCATCGAGTGCCATAACCGGAGCTGCAATCGCTACCACCGGCTTGTGCGCAAAACCGAGCGACAGCATGACGACGGCGCAAAGCATGCGCAAAAGTCTTTCAGCCGTGGTTGCTCGCTTGTTCATTGCACTCCCCATGCCACGAAGCGATATCCCGGTTTTTGCGGTAAATCAAAGTCCAATTTGAAGCAGGCGGAACTCCGAGCTCGGTCCGAGGGTTTTTCGCTTCGTATGGAAACATCCGAGGAAACCCTGCCATGCCCGCAAAATCCAAAGCTCAGCAGAAAGCTGCTGGCGCCGCCCTTGCTTCAAAACGCGGCGAGATACCCAATTCCCGTTTACAAGGCGCTTCAAAAAACATGGCTAAGTCCATGACTGAAAAAGAACTCGAAGAAATCGCAACCACCAAGCGCAAGTCTTTGCCTGAGAAGAAAGAAAAGTAGTTTCGGCTGAAGCGAGATGGCGAGCGCCATCCAGAGACGCTCCGGCGCAATGGCGCAGGCTGAACAAAAAACTGTTTGACTGCGTCATTTGGTCCTTGCCAATAAACCGGCTTAGCAGATAATGAGCTTCTATCCCGCTGGGAGACACCGCATTCGTGCGGGGCCGAAGGAGCAACCGCCCCGGAAACTCTCAGGCAAAAGGACCAGCGGAACAGGACGGAACTCTGGAGAGAAGCCACCTGCAAAGGACGGCTCGCCGAAGGGATAACAATCTCAGGCGACAAGGACAGAGGGGGCTCTTGAACCCGGCGCTTTAAAGAGTGCCATGACATGAGCCCGCGCGACATCGCGTAACCCTGGAGGCGTCCTTGGCCGAAACAGCCGAGTTACAAGTCACCCCGCTTCATTCCCTTCACCTGTCGCTTGGCGCACGCATGGTGCCATTTGCCGGTTACGACATGCCGGTGCAGTACGCTGCCGGCGTCATGAAAGAGCATCTGCACACCCGCGCCGCTGCTGGCCTGTTTGATGTGTCCCACATGGGCCAGGTCATTATAAAGGCCAAGTCTGGCAAAGTGGAAGATGCAGCGCTTGCTCTGGAAACGCTGGTTCCCGTTGACATTCTCGGTCTGAAGGAAGGCCGCCAGCGTTACGGCTTCTTCACCGATGAGAATGGCGGCATTCTGGATGATCTCATGATCACCAACCGTGGCGACCATCTTTTCGTGGTGGTCAATGCTGCTTGTAAAGATGCGGATCTGGCGCATATGCAGGCTTACTTGTCCGGCGCCTGCGATATCACGCTATTGGACGACCGTGCTCTGATCGCACTTCAGGGACCACGTGCCGAAGCGGTTCTGGCCGAGCTCTGGGCTGGCGTTTCCGGCATGAAGTTCATGGATGTGCGCGAAGTACCGCTGCTGGACGTGCAGTGCATCGTGTCCCGTTCGGGCTATTCCGGCGAAGATGGCTTCGAAATCTCGATCCCGGCCGACAAGGCGGAGGCGATTGCCAAGGCGCTTCTGGAGCATCCCGATTGCGAGCCTATTGGTCTCGGTGCGCGTGACAGCCTGCGCCTAGAAGCTGGCTTGTGCCTCTACGGCAATGACATCGACACCACGACCTCTCCCATCGAGGCATCGCTTGAATGGGCAATTCAGAAAGCACGCCGCACAGGCGGAGATCGCGAAGGCGGTTTTCCCGGTGAGAAACGCATTCTGGGTGAACTGACCAATGGCACGGCGCGCCGCCGCGTGGGTCTGAAGCCGGAAGGCAAAGCACCTGTGCGCGGCCATGCGAAGCTTTTTGCAGATGCAGATGGCAGCCAGGAAATCGGAGAAGTCTCCTCTGGCGGGTTTGGCCCGACAGTCGAGAGCCCTGTTGCCATGGGGTATGTGCCCAAAGAGTTTGCAACGCCCGGCACCGCTATTTTTGCAGAAGTGCGCGGCAAGTACCTGCCCCTCACCGTTGCTGCCCTGCCCTTTATTACTCCCACTTACAAACGCTAATTTCCGGAGAAACCAATGCTGAAATTTACTCAAGAGCACGAGTGGCTGAAGATCGAAGGCGATGTCGCCACTGTTGGCATCACCACCCACGCTGCAGAACAGCTGGGCGATCTGGTGTTTGTTGAACTGCCGGAAGTGGGCGCAACCTTCTCGAAGGATGGCGATGCCGCAACCGTTGAAAGCGTGAAAGCAGCATCCGACGTTTATTGTCCGCTGGATGGTGAGATCACCGAGATCAATCAGGCCATAGTTGATGACCCGTCGCTCGTCAACTCTGACCCACAGGGCGCTGGCTGGTTCTTCAAACTCAAGCTTTCCAACACGTCTGATGTTGATGCGTTGCTGGATGAAGCTGCCTATAAGGAGCTTATTGCCTGATGACGACCCCGACAGAATTCCATTTTACCGACTACCAGCCCTATGACTTTGCCAATCGGCGTCATATAGGCCCGTCGCCGTCGGAAATGGCGGATATGCTCAAGGTCATCGGCTATAACAGCCTTGACGCCCTAATAGACGCAACAGTGCCTTCATCCATCCGCCAAGAGGCCGCACTCGCCTGGGGTCCTGCCCTGACGGAGCGTGAAGCACTGGACAGGTTGCGCGAAACCGCCAACAAGAACAAGGTTCTGACCTCGCTGATTGGTCAGGGCTACTATGGCACCATCACGCCGCCCGTCATCCAGCGCAATATTCTGGAAAATCCTGCCTGGTACACGGCCTATACGCCTTACCAGCCCGAAATTTCTCAAGGCCGCCTTGAAGCCCTGCTGAATTTCCAGACGATGATTTCCGATCTGACCGGCCTTGATGTCGCAAATGCGTCGCTTTTGGATGAGGCGACTGCGGCTGCCGAAGCCATGGCCATGTGCCAGCGCGTGGCGAAGTCAAAGGCTACGTCCTTCTTCGTGGACGCAAACTGCCACCCGCAGACCATTGCACTGATCGAAACCCGCGCCGCCCCGCTCGGCTGGAACGTCATCGTTGGCAATCCCTTCACTGATCTCGATCCGGTCGACGTCTTTGGCGCCATCTTCCAGTATCCCGGCACGCATGGCCATGTCAGCGATTTCTCCGGGCTGATTTCCCGCCTGCATCAGACGGGCGCCATCGCAACGGTTGCTGCTGACCTTCTGGCGCTGACATTGCTTAAATCTCCTGGAGAGATGGGTGCAGACATTGCAATCGGCACCTCGCAACGCTTCGGCGTGCCTGTTGGTTACGGCGGCCCGCACGCCGCCTATATGGCGGTGAAGGACACACATAAGCGCTCCATGCCGGGTCGCCTCGTCGGCGTATCCGTCGACGCTCGTGGCAACCGCGCCTACCGCCTCTCGCTGCAGACCCGCGAACAGCATATCCGCCGCGAGAAGGCGACGTCCAACATCTGCACTGCGCAGGTGCTGCTTGCCGTCATGGCGTCCATGTATGGCGTCTTCCATGGCCCGCAAGGCTTGAAGGCCATTGCCCAGCAGACCCACCAGAAGGCCGTTCTTATGGCCAAAGGTCTGGAAAAGCTTGGCTACACCATTGAGCCAGAAACCTTCTTCGACACCATCACGGTCGATGTCGGCCACATGCAGGCCCTTATCCTGCGGGCAGCGGTTGCTGAAGGCGTGAACCTGCGCAAGGTCGGCTCGACAAAGATCGGCGTGAGCCTGGACGAGCGTACGCGCCCTGCCACGCTGGAAGCCGTTTGGCGTGCATTCGGTGGCAACTTCTCCATCTCGGATTTCGAGCCAGATTATCGTCTGCCGAAGGATCTGCTGCGTACCAGCCAGTACATGACGCATCCGATCTTCCACATGAACCGCGCCGAAAGCGAAATGACCCGTTACATCCGTCGCCTTTCGGACCGGGATCTGGCGCTCGACCGTTCCATGATACCGCTCGGCTCCTGCACGATGAAGCTGAACGCGACAGCCGAAATGCTTCCGATCACATGGCCGGAGTTTTCGGATATCCACCCCTTCGTGCCATCCGATCAGGCTCTTGGCTATAGAGAGATGATCGATGATCTCTCCGCCAAGCTTTGCCAGGTGACGGGTTACGATGCTTTCTCCATGCAGCCCAACTCAGGCGCGCAGGGTGAATATGCGGGCCTTCTGACCATCCGCAACTACCACCTCGCAAACGGCGATGCCCACCGCGATGTGTGCCTTATCCCAACCTCTGCCCACGGCACCAATCCTGCCTCCGCGCAGATGGTCGGCATGCGTGTCGTACCGGTCAAGGTGCGTGAAAACGGTGACATCGATATCGATGATTTCCGTTCAAAAGCAGCGCAGTATGCGGAAAACCTCTCGTGCTGCATGATTACATACCCATCGACCCACGGCGTGTTTGAAGAGACTGTTCGCGAGATCTGCGATATCACCCACACCCATGGCGGCCAGGTCTATCTGGATGGTGCAAACATGAACGCCATGGTCGGCCTTTCCCGCCCGGGCGATATTGGTTCTGACGTATCGCACCTCAACCTCCACAAGACCTTCTGCATTCCACATGGTGGCGGCGGTCCTGGCATGGGTCCTATTGGCGTCAAGGCGCATCTGGCACCTCACCTGCCCGGCCATCCCGCAAGCGATGGACGCTCAGGTGCCGTTTCGGCTGCTCCTTTCGGCTCGCCTTCCATCCTGCCGATTTCCTGGAGCTACTGCCTCATGATGGGTGGTGAAGGTTTGACGCAGGCAACGAAGGTCGCGATCCTCAATGCAAACTATATCGCGGCACGGCTGAAGGGCGCTTACGACGTGCTCTACAAGTCAGAAGCCGGTCGCGTTGCGCATGAGTGCATCATCGACACCCGTCCGCTCGCCAATAGCTGCGGTGTGACTGTTGACGATGTTGCCAAGCGTCTCATCGATTGCGGCTTCCACGCACCGACCATGAGCTGGCCGGTTGCTGGCACGCTGATGATCGAGCCGACCGAGTCCGAACCCAAGGCTGAACTCGACCGTTTCTGCGACGCGATGCTGGCCATCCGTCAGGAAGCCCGGGATATCGAGGAAGGTCGCTCGGACAAGACCAACAACCCGCTCAAGAACGCACCTCATACGGTGGAAGATCTCGTTGGAAACTGGGATCGCCCATATTCCCGCGAGCAGGCCTGCTACCCGCCGGGCGCGTTCCGTGTGGACAAATACTGGTCGCCGGTCAATCGCGTCGATAACGTCTATGGCGACCGAAACCTCGTCTGCACATGCCCGCCCATGAGCGAATACGCCGAGGCGGCTGAGTAAGGCTCAAACGATAAAAGGCTCGGATCGCTCCGGGCCTTTTCTTTGTTATATGCACATGTCGCTATCGCGTCAGCCTGATATCGGCAGTCACAACGGTTGGCCCATTGGCTCCATCTTTGTCAGTGGTGCGCAGGCGCAGGCCATTATTGCCCACCTTGGTGATGGTCATGCCCGCGACCTTGTCACCATTGATAACACGTTTCCATGTGATCGAGAGATTGATGGAATTGCCGCTGCGGCTACCGGAAAGTGCTGATGGGATGCCGGATGGGCCGACATAGTTGCCGCCATATCGAGTGCCGCTGGCACGAAGATCTGCCGAAATTGCGCGCCTCACGACGACTAGACCGCGACATGTGCCGTTCATTTGCAGGGACGGCCCCGATGTTGTCGAATCGAATGTGCAGTTCACGTTGATCGGTCGGGAGCCGATCTTGGTTGTGACAGTGCCCGTACCCTTCCAGCTTCCTTTCAGCGTGGACAGAAACTGGGCCTCTTGGGCCATGGCGGGTGGTGCCAAGAGAGCGGTCGAAAGTGCTATAGTGGAAATCAGCCTGCGGATCATGCGCATCATCCTTCTGTGTGTGGAGACCGAACGCTCCGCAAATCCTATTGTTCCGTCATCATATCGTAATGGAGCGGCAGCAACCTAAATTGATGTCGCGCGTTTCACGCCAGCTTCCCCATCCATCTGGAGTTCCCCCAATGTCATTGCTTTCGACCGAACGCGGCGTTACCGCTGGCGGAACGCCCAATACCGGCTTGTCTGATCGCTCGATTTTCGCACTCGCAGCCCTCAATTTCTTTCTCGCAGATGCACGTGACGGGCTCGGGCCATTTCTGGACGCCTTTCTGGCAACAAATGGCTGGTCGGCAATGCAGCTTGGCGTGATCGCGACTGTTGGCGGCCTAATTGGTCTTGCGGCGACACCATTGTGCGGCGCGTTGGTTGACGGCTCCACCTGGAAAAGAACGCTGATCGCGATACCTGTCGTTCTCGTCACCATTGGTGCACTGATCACACTGCTCTTTACCAATGAAGCCGTGGTCTGGACGGGGCAGATCATGACAGCTGTCGTCGGCGCGGTTGTCGGTCCCGCGCTCGCTGGCCTGACATTGGGTTTGGTCGGAGAAAAGCTGTTCTCAAGGCAGATTTCCAGAAACGAGTTCTGGAACCACGGCGGAAACTTCATCTCGCTGTTCGCAACCTATTTTGCCGTTACAGCTTTCGGCATCTCCGGCGTCATTGGTCTAATGATCGTAACGGCCCTTGGAACCCTCATCGCCATCTCGGCCATCGACCCAAAAAAGATCGACCACAAGGTGGCCCGTGGGTTGGGAGAGGATAAGGGCAAGCCGGGGCCATCAGGTGTCAAAGTCCTGTTCAAGGAACGCGGCCTGATTTTCCTGTCGATCATTCTCCTCATTTTCCATTTCGGCAATGCACCGATGGGACGTCTGATCGCGCAAAACTTCGCCATCGAGCTCAACACACCATTCCGCACCACCGCCATCATCACCGGCGTCGCCCAATTGGCGATGATATTCGTGGCCGCAATTACGCCTTGGCTCATCAGACGTTTCGGGCTTTCCATCGTGTTTGTGATCGCGCTTGCCGCCCTGCCCGTGCGTGGCTTGCTGGCTGCATCGTTTAGTGATTTCTGGGTGATCTATCCCGTTCAGCTTCTGGACGGCATCGGCGCGGGCCTTTTGGGTATCGCAACGCCCATCGCGGTGGAGCGCATATTGAAGGGTACTGGACGGTTCAATGTGGGCCTCGCCAGCGTGATGACGGTGCAAGGCATAGGCGCGTCGCTAAGCAACGGGGTCGCTGGCTGGCTGACCACGCAAGGCGGCTACGCCCTCTCTCACCTTGTGGGTGCCGGAATAGCCGCCATCGCGATTGCGCTCTTTCTCGTCTACCGGCATGACATCGCGCCTGCCCAAAAAGGCGACGGTCAGAAATTGACGGCTTGAAACAAAAAAGGAGGCCGTGGCCTCCTTTTCAATTTCAGTATCTGTGCCCGATCAGCCTACGAAGGCGCGCTCGATAACGAATTCTGCAGGCTTGTTGTTGGCACCTTCGGTCAGCCCAGCTTTTTCAAGCAGCGCCTTGGTGTCTTTCAGCATGGCGGCAGAACCGCAGATCATCCCGCGGTCAATCGCGGGGTCCAGCGGCGGCACGCCAAGGTCCGTAAACATCTTGCCGTTTTCGATCAGGTCAGTAATGCGACCCGTGAACGCATAGTCTTCACGAGTGACTGTGGCGTAGTGCTTCAGCTTGTCGCCCACGATTTCGCTTAGGAATTCGTGGTTCTTGATTTCTTCAACAAGGTCGAAGCCATACTGCAATTCGGCAACATCGCGGCAGGTGTGCGTGAGAATGACTTCCTCGAACTTTTCGTAGGTTTCAGGGTCGCGGATGAGGCTTGCAAATGGCGCAATGCCCGTGCCCGTCGAGAACATGTAGAGACGCTTGCCCGGTGTCAGCGCATCCAGAACCAGCGTACCTGTCGGCTTCTTGCGCATCAGCACTGTGTCGCCCGGCTTGATCTGCTTAAGATGGGATGTCAGCGGACCATCGGGAACTTTGATCGAGAAGAACTCCAGTTCCTCGTCCCATGCGGGGCTGGCAATCGAATAGGCGCGGTAGATGGGCTTTTCACCAACCATCAGGCCAATCATGGCAAATTCGCCAGAGCGGAAACGAAAGCCTGCCGGGCGGGTCATGCGGAAGCGGAACAGGTGGTCGGTATAATGTTCGACCGACAGAACCGTCTCGGCATACACACCGTCAGGGATTTTCGCAGCAAATTCTTCCGTCTTGGCTGGAGCGTTCATTCTCTATCGATCCATTTTCAAATTGTGAGCGACACTTTCGTGTGGGGCAATATACCATCTGAACCGACTATTGAAGGTACAGGTTTGTTCATTGCAGCGATGCGCGTAGAAATATTGATCAAAGCCCCGCGCTTGGCAATGGCTCAGACCGCCTTGCGGCTGCGCCAGCTATACGCCTCGCCACCTTCGGATTGCTTGGCCGTCGGCTGGTAATAAACGTCGATGGCTGGCAGGCGGTTTTCGGAGAGGCGACGAATGGCCGTCTCGTTCGTCACAGCAAAGCTGGTAAAGCCGGTGCGCAGCATGAGCGGAACCTGGTCAATCAAGACATCGCCCACGGCTCTAAGCTCACCGTCATAACCCAATCTCGAACGCAACAGCGAAGCGTGGCTGAAGCCTCGGCCATCGTTGAATGCAGGAAAGCTCACCGCTACAAGCCCGATGCGGTCAATGAAGGGACGCAGCTTTTCCACGTCATCGGCGGGGCCAATCAGCACGCCAAGACCGACATCATTGCTTTCCTCTGCGCGTGCAATGAAGGCATCGAAACCGAGCACCGCATGCTGGTCACCCTCAGCCTTCACTTCCTCCGTTTCGATGACCCAAGGGTCGTTATCCACGAAACCGCTCTCGTTCCAAATCTTTGTCATGATACGGTTCCTTATGCGGCTGCAGATGCGGTCGGATAGAGTGCTTCCTTGAAAGGCTGCGCTCCGACGCGGCGATAGGCCTGAAGGAAAGTCTCCTCCTTGGACAGGCGCAGACCAAGATAGGTATCGACAACGGTTTCCACCGCGTCAGTCACCTTCTCCGGCTCAAAACCACGCCCGATGATTTCACCAATGGACGAGTTCTCGTCGCCTGACCCACCAAGCGTGATCTGGTAAAGCTCTGCACCCTTCTTCTCCACCCCCAAAAGGCCGATATGGCCGACATGGTGGTGGCCGCAGGCATTGATGCAGCCGGAAATCTTGATTTTCAACTCACCAATTTCGGCCTGACGCTCTGGTGCGCCGAAACGGTTGGAGATTTCCTGAGACACTGGAATAGAGCGCGCATTGGCCAGCGCGCAATAATCCAAGCCGGGACAGGCAATGATATCGGTAATCAACCCGGCATTGGCGGTGCCCAGACCCGCACCCGCAAGCGCCCGATAGACCGGCTCAAGATCAGCCAGCGCCACATGCGGCAGGATGATATTCTGCTCGTGGCTGATACGGATTTCATCCAGCGCGTATTCTTCCGCAATATCAGCAACAAGCTCCATCTGCTCATCCGTCGCGTCGCCCGGAATGCCACCGATTGGCTTCAGCGATACGGTAACCATGCCGTAGTCTGGGTTCTTGTGCGGCTGGACGTTCTGGTCCACCCAGCGGGCGAAATCCGGATCGGCTTTCTTCCAGCGTGCGAGGCTTTCCCAGCCTTCGGGACGTGCCTTCAAATCCGGCAGAGCGAAATAGGATGTGATGGCGGCGATATCCGCATCCGGCAGCTTCAACTCGCTGTTTTTCAGCTGTGCGAACTCTGCTTCCACCTGACGCGAAAGCTCTTCGACACCTGTCTCATGCACCAAAATCTTGATGCGCGCCTTGTACTTGTTGTCGCGGCGGCCATGCAGATTGTAAACGCGCATGATTGCGGTCGTGTAGGACAGCAGATCTTCTTCGGGCAGGAAGTCGTTGATCTTCTTGGCGATCATCGGTGTTCTGCCCTGCCCGCCGCCAACATAGACTGCAAAGCCGATTTTGCCATCATCATTCTTTTTCAGATGCAGGCCAATGTCGTGCACCTGAATGGCAGCACGGTCGCGCTCTGCTCCGGTCACCGCAATCTTGAACTTGCGTGGCAGGAACGAAAACTCCGGGTGGACGGATGACCATTGACGCAGGATTTCAGCGTATGGGCGTGGATCGGCAACCTCGTCGGCAGCAGCACCGGCAAAATGGTCAGCCGTCACGTTACGAATACAGTTCCCCGATGTCTGAAGGGCGTGCATTTCAACGCTTGAGAGCTCAGCCAGAATATCCGGCGTATCGGCAAGGCGGGGCCAGTTGTACTGGATGTTCTGACGCGTGGTGAAGTGGCCGTAACCGCGGTCATATTTCCGCGCAATATGCGCCAGCATCCGCATCTGCTTCGCGTTGAGCGTTCCATAGGGAATGGCGACGCGCAGCATGTAGGCATGAAGCTGGAGGTAGACGCCGTTCATCAGTCGCAACGGCTTGAAGGCATCTTCGGCCAGTTCGCCGGAAAGGCGTCGTTCTACCTGGTCGCGGAACTGGTCTACGCGGCCCTGGACAAAAGCATGGTCGAACTCGTCGTAACGGTACATGGTATTCCTCAGACTGCGATGAATGCCGCGTCGGCTGCCTTGAAGCCGGTGGCGTAATGAATGGTTGGGCCTGCTGCGCGAATGCGTTCACGCAGGCGCGTTGGCCAAAGCTGGCCGTTCTCTTCGGTCACGTCGACAATGTTGACATCCACAACCTTGTTGGCCGAAAAATCGCGCTTGCCGATCTGCTCAAGCGAAGCTTCTGCTTCCGCGTGGCGGGCAATAAGTGCGGACTGCAGATCTTCGGTCCACTCACCGTTTGCGTTGAGCCAGACCGCAATGCCGTCATCGAGACGGTTGGCCGTCAGAACCTTGTCAACCATTTGCATACTCCTGCTTCATGTCTGAAGGCGCTTCGGTAAATCCAAGCGCTTCGGACCGTTCGAAATTCGCGCCCGCAACGGCATCACCAATGATAACCATGACCGGACCACTCAGCTCATCGCGGTGTTCCAATTGCGGAAGATCCTTCAAGGTACCATGCATCAGCCGACGATAAGGCCTGCTGGCATTTTCAATGACTGCGACCGTTGTATCGGCATTAAGACCGGCGCTCATCAAGCGCGTTGCCACGGATGCCGCTACTGTGCGGCCCATGTAAACGGCGATGGTCGCGCCTGATACGGCTAAACGTGCCCAATCCGGCAGAATATCCCCGGCCAGATCGTGGCCTGTCGTGAAAATCAGCGATGATGCAATGCCGCGCAGCGTGAGCGGCAGCTCAAAGTCAGCAGCGGCCGCAAATGCAGAAGTGATGCCCGGCACAATTTCGTAGCCGATACCGGCTTCCCGGAGTGCAGCCATCTCTTCGCCCGCACGACCGTAAACCAGCGGATCTCCAGACTTCAAACGCACGACCCGCTTGCCCTCTTCGCCAAGCGAAACGAGCAGCTTGTTGATGTCGGACTGAGACTTGGAGTGACAGCCTTTGCGCTTGCCAACCGACAGACGCTCGGCATCCCGGCGGCCCATATCGACGATTTCCTGCGGCACCAGAGCATCGTAAACAATAACATCGGCCTGCATCAGAACGCGCTGTGCGCGCAATGTCAGCAGATCTTCGGCACCTGGACCGGCACCTACCAGCCAGACATAGCCCTCCGGCCGTTCTGGATTGGCAAGAAGCTGGTGTGCGGCCTTATTGGCTGCGTCCACATCATTCAAAGCCACGGAGTCGGCAACACTGCCAGTAAAGAAGCGGCGCCAGAAGTTGCGACGCAGTGCGCCCTTCTTGATGTTCTGTTCCGCCGCATCCCGATACTCGATAGCCAGACGCAGCAAATGCCCGAGCGATGGTGCAAGCATCTGGTCGATCCGCGCACGGACCATCTGGCCCAGAACAGGCCCTGCCCCTTCGGTACAGATTGCCACGGCAAGAGGAGCGCGAGAAACGAGACCTGGCGTATAGAAATCACAATAGCCGGGCTGATCGACAGCATTGGCGGGGATCGATTTTGCGCGCGCGGCATCCACAATCTCACGGTCCAGGGCTTCTTCGCCCGTTGCCGCGAAAACCAGCACCATGCCGTCCACAAGCTCTGGCGAGAATGGAAGCGGGTGGTGTGACACCTTGCCTTGGCTCAGCAGTGCCGCGTAGTCATCCTGCGGCGCATCGGCAAAAGCGCGGATATCAGCGCTGGTATTCAGCAGCAGGCGCACCTTGGCATAGGCCTCATCGCCATTTCCAAAAACCGCGACAGGACGCTTGTCCACCTTGAAAAAAGCGGGAAAAGTCGTAAGCCGGTGGTCAGCCCTATCTGAAGCGGTCTTAAGCATGCTCATAATATGTCCGATCCGGCGTCAGGATTGAAGGTACAGAAATTCCCTTGCCATAGTGCAGTAGATTATTATTTCTGGGCAAGCGTTGATTTGGAGGAAAACAAACCGACGCAACGAATGTGTCACGCTGTTGTAATCCCACACATTTCACGCGCCCATCCGTATCTTTTTTCAGCAGATTCGGGCCAAAGCGTCCAATCGTTAGGCATCAATCGAACAGGATCATAAACTTGACCGAACACACGATAGCGTCCCGCTTGCTCGATGTCATCGAGAACGACATTCTCCCCCTCACTTCAAAAGGTGTCGCGCTTGGCAACAAGGTGTTTGGTGCTGCGATTCTGAGAAAGTCTGATCTTTCGCTGGTTGTCGCAGAAACCAACAATGAGCTGGAGAACCCGCTGTGGCACGGCGAAGTCCACACGCTGAAACGCTTCCACGAATTGGGAGAAAAGCCTGACACGAAAGACCTCATCTTTCTGTCCACACATGAACCGTGCACCATGTGTATGTCTGCCATTACCTGGGCTGGCTTTGATAACTTCTACTCCTTTTTCAGCCACGAGGATTCCCGCGATGCCTTCGCCATTCCGCATGACTTGAAAATCCTCAAGGAAGTTTTCGGGCTGGAGCCGGGCGGCTACAGGCGCAGCAACGCCTTCTGGAATTCATACTTCATTGCCGACCTTGTCGAGTCCGAAGCCGAGCCTCTTCGTTCCCGCCTAAAGGATCAGGCAGCCCGTATCAAAGCGGCATACGATGCTCTCTCATCAGACTATCAGTCATCGAAAGATGACAACAACATTCCCTTGAATTGAAAACCGCAGAAAGCAGTCACATGGAAGCCTCGAAGGATATTTCCCGTCTCATCGAGATCATGGAAGCGTTACGCAATCCCCAGACCGGATGCCCTTGGGACATCGTCCAGACGTTCGAGACCATCAAGCCCTATACGGTCGAGGAAGCCTACGAGGTTGCTGACGCGATTGAGCGTAACGACATGGACGACCTCTGCGAAGAACTTGGTGACCTGTTGTTGCAGGTGATTTTCCATTCTCGTATTGCCGAAGAGATTGGCGCGTTTTCTTTCGGTGACGTTGTCCACGCGGTCACAACAAAGATGATACGACGCCACCCTCATGTTTTCGCGGTCTCTGGGGCCGATACGGAGGAATCCGTCAAGATTCAGTGGGATGCTATCAAGAAACAGGAAAAGCAGGAGCGCGCCGAGCGCCGCCTCGCACGCGGCATTACCGGTGATTTCAAAGCAGGATTTCTGGGCAGCATTGCACGCACGCAGCCAGCGCTAACGGAAGCTTTGAAACTTCAAGAGCAAGCCGCCCGCGTTGGCTTTGATTGGTCGGAGCCGGAGCCGATCCTCGACAAGATCGAGGAGGAAGTACGCGAGTTGCGCGAAGCACTATCTCAAGGGAAGCCGGAAAGGGTTGTCGATGAACTGGGCGATCTCATCTTCGCCGTCGTCAACATTGGTCGACATGTGAAGGCAGACCCGGAAAACGCGCTGCGCGGCACCAACACAAAGTTCCGTCGCCGCTTTCACCACATAGAGACATCTTTGACGGAAAGCGGAGAAACGCTGGAGGCCGCGACGCTGGAACGTATGGAAGAACTGTGGCAATCGGCCAAAGCTATCGAGCGCACATTATCAAGGTGATGATTGAAGGGAACTCGCGTTTGCGAGGTCCCCCATTTTCCAGCACCTCAGCGCTGCCAATCATCCTCGGCAGGTTTCTGGCCCTTGCCGGTGCGTCTTTCAAGCTCTTGCCACAGGGCGTCTGAAAGGCGCAGATCAAGCGTCACTGAACCGTCCTCGTTATCCTCACGAGAATCAACGATGGCATTGTCATAGACCCAGGAGAGCTGGTGCAACTGCTCGACGCTCAGCGTGGCGGTCATTGGCAGGAGAACGCCGGACAGGCGACGAGAAATCTCGTCCATGAGGCTATCAACGCCCTCGCCCGTAATGGCCGACACGGCGCGAACATTGTTCCGACCTTCGGCCTTGTGCATGATGGCGTCGTGCGCTTCCGGCTCCAGCCTGTCGACCTTGTTCCAGACTTCGATAATCCGCTCGTCAGCGACCTTATCATCAATGCCCAGATCATTCAGAATACGCAGCACGTCGCCCGATTGCGCGGCATTGTCAGGGTCTGACATATCGCGGATGTGCAGAATGAGGTCCGCCTCCAGCACCTCTTCCAGTGTCGCACGGAAGGCGGCCACAAGGTGGGTGGGCAGGTCGGAAATAAACCCAACTGTGTCTGACATGATAACCGTGCGACCATGCGGCAACTTCATGCGGCGCAATGTCGGGTCCAGCGTGGCAAACAGCATGTCTTCAGCCAGCACGCCTGCACCGGTGATACGGTTGAACAGCGTGGACTTGCCGGCATTGGTATAACCGACGAGCGCGACGATGGGGTGAGGCACCTTACGACGCTTGGCGCGGTGAAGCTGGCGCGTACGCACCACCTGCTCCAGCTCGCGCTCCAGCTTGACGATCTTGTCTTGCAGCAAACGACGGTCAGCCTCGATCTGAGTTTCGCCGGGACCGCCCATGAAGCCCGCACCACCGCGCTGACGTTCAAGGTGGGTCCAGCTTCTGACCAGACGACCCTTCTGATAATTCAGATGGGCGAGATCAACCTGCAGCGTTCCTTCTTTCGTAGACGCGCGACGACCGAAAATCTCCAGGATCAGACCGGTCCGATCGATGACCTTGGCGTTCCATTCTTTTTCAAGATTGCGCTGCTGCACCGGCGTCAAGGGGTGGTCAATGATAACGAGACCTGCGTCCGTTTCATTCAGAAGCTGCTTGATTTCCTCTATCTTGCCACTGCCGAACAAGGTTCCAGGCTTCGGCTGATTGACCGGAACAATCAGGCCTTGAGTAATGTGGAGATCAATGGCCAGAGCGAGGCCCTTGGCTTCCTCAAGCTTGGCTTCCATGGTGCGAGGGGCAGTTGTTGCCGAAGCTTCTTTAGGCTGACGTCCCTGTTTCAAAACCGGGATAATCACCACAGCACGCATATCGTCCCGGTGCTTTTCGAGTTCCGGGATGATGGATTCGTTGGATGTGTCGCGTGTAGAAATGAGCCCGCACCTTTTCATTGTCTGCCGTAGCGCAACGGAAATGTCCGGCGCATGTCATAGAAAACAACGGTCCCCGGCTAAGGTTCCGTTGTCCATCAACTCATGAGGTGTGTGACGATCAGATCGCCTTTGCCGTTACGCGGCACCCTCTTCCGATTCGAACATCTGCATGGGTTGCCCCGGCATTATCGTCGAGATTGCATGCTTGTAGACAAGTTGAGAATGCCCGTCACGACGAAGAAGGACGCAGAAATTGTCGAAGGATGTAACAACACCGGTCAGTTTGACGCCGTTGATCAAGAAAATGGTCAACGAGATCTTTTGCTTGCGAACGGTATTGAGAAACAGATCTTGCAGGTTTTGAGAACGTTCCGCCATGGCGCCGATTCTTTCTTTCTTGCCCGGATGGGAGACCGGGAAATAAACAATCAATAATAGGATCGGTTGAAACTTGTCCCCCGTCAGCCGATCAGCAACTCTGGTATCAAATCACGATCTGTTCCGCAATGTGGAAAAACTCACCCCAATTTCTCGGAATGTCCTTTTTCCCTTAGAAACTAAAGATATTAGAAATATTGAATTGATACACGGAATAGCTGTTCAACCTCCCGCACCGCGTCTGATGACGCGAAAAGGACGACTCTGTCCTTCGCCTTGATTTTCGTAGATCCATCCGGACGCAGAACTTTCTTGTCGCGGTAGATCACGCCGATTCGCACGCCCTGCGGAAAGTCTATGTCCCGCAACGCCTGCCCCACCAGTGGCGAGGTATCCAGTGCCTCGGCTTCGATGACTTCGCCATTGCCCCTTTGCACGGCATAGACAGAGCGGATTCGGCCTTTTCGAACATGCTGCAAGACACGTGAGATCGTCACGGCTCGTGGATTGATGTAGGCGTCCAGCGCGAGCGACTTGGCCACATCATGGAAGGATGGTCCGTTCAACAAGGCAAGGTTGGACTTGCAGCCAAGCTGTTTTGCCATCACGGCACCAAGAATGTTGGTCTGGTCGTTATTGGTCAGCGTGACGATCAGATCCGCATCAGCGATATCGGCCTGGTGCAGTATCTTCTGGTCAAGCACAGAACCATTCAGAACGATTGTGGAATTCAGTCTTTCAGAGGCTGCAACAGCGCGCTCCCGGTCAGACTCGATGATCTTAACCCGTGTTTTCGGCTGAAGCTGCTCAATGGAGCGCGCAACATACTGGCCGATATTGCCTCCGCCAGCGATCACGATGCGGCTGGCTTCCTTTTCTTCGTGACCAAAAAGTCCAAGCGTACGGCGTGCGTGTTGCTGCTGGCAGATGACATAGGCAAGATCGCCAACCCGGAGCTGCTCAGCCGAGTCGACGGCCTGGAGATGGCCGTCCCTATAAACGCCGACCACGGTAGCGATTAGATCGGGAAAGAGGTGGCTGAGTTGCTGCAGCGGCGTGTTGATAACAGGACAATCTTCCATGCATTCAATCGCCAGCATGAAAACATTATCGTCAGCAAAGCGAACGACATCCGTAGCGCCCGGAAATGCGATGCGCCGCAGGACCATCTTGCCAACCTCGATTTCAGGCGAAATCGTCACGTCGATTGACATGTTCTCACGGCTGAAAAGGTCGCCATATTCAGGCGCGAGGTAACTCTGGTCACGGATACGGGCGACTTTCGTCGGAACATTAAACAGAGCGTGCGCCACTTCGCAGGCCACGATGTTGATTTCATCGTGGAGCGTAACCGCGATGATCATGTCGGCCTGATCGGCCCCCGCCTTGGCCAGCATATCCGGATGAGCGCCATGCCCGACATAGCCACGCACATCGAGCGTTTCGGTAATCGCCGCAATCAATGCCGATGAGGTATCGATAACGGAAACCTCGTTATCTTCCCGCGACAATTGCTCGGCAATGCCGTAGCCCACCTGGCCAGCACCACAAATGATGACTTTCATACGCTCTCTCTGACGGAAATTTGCCGCAACTGCGGATCGTTATACGCCGAGCGATTTCAATTTGCGATGCAGTGCTGAGCGTTCCATGCCAACAAATTCTGCCGTTCGCGAAATATTGCCACCAAACCGGTTGATCTGCGCCACAAGATAGTCGCGCTCGAACATTTCGCGGGCTTCGCGCAAGGGCAAAGTCATGATGTGCTGGTCGCCCTGAGCGGCGATTCTCGGCAGCATGTCACCAATATCTGCGGGCAACATATCGGCCGATATGGGCATGTCATTGCCCTCGGGCCGTGCGAGAATCATCAGGCGTTCGATGTTGTTGCGCAGTTGGCGTATATTGCCCGGCCAGTCATGCGTCTGAAGAACCGCCATTGCGTCATCGCCGATCTTGCGTGGACGGATGCCTGCCTGCTCCGAGATCTGGCGCATAAACATATCAACCAGATACGGAATATCTTCGCGACGCTCAGACAGCGCTGGCACCTTGACGGGAACAACGGCGAGACGGTGGTACAGGTCTTCACGGAAGAGACCATCGGCAATCAGCCCTTCCAGATTATGCGCCGTGGACGAGATGATGCGAACATCGACCTTCACGCGTTTTCCACCGCCAACGCGCTCGAACTGCTGATCGACAAGCACGCGCAGAATCTTGTTCTGCGTTTCGCGCGGCATTTCACCCACTTCATCGAGGTAGAGAACGCCGCGATGGGCCTCTTCCAGTGCGCCGACCTTGCGCGGCTGGCCCGGCAGGCCTTCCGTGCCAAACAATGCGATTTCCATCCGGTCAGGTGTGATGGTCGCGGCGTTCAACGCCACAAATGGTCCGGTTGCCCGCGATGACTTCTTATGAATCATGCGCGCCACCAGCTCCTTCCCGGAACCGGAGGGGCCAAGGATCATGATCCGGCTGTTGGTGGGCGAAACGCGATCAATGGTCTGGCGCAGCTGCGAAACCGCAAGCGATGCACCGATCAGCTCGACTGCATCGCCGGTGCGCTTTTTCAGTTCCGACACTTCGCGCTTGAGCTTGGAGTTTTCCAGAGCACGCTCAGCAATGAGAATCAGCCGATCTGCCTTGAAGGGTTTCTCGATAAAGTCGAAAGCCCCGCGTTTGATCGCGTTGACGGCGGTTTCGATATTGCCATGGCCAGAAATCATCACGACGGGAAGGTCCGGATGGCGGCTCTTGATTTCGTCAAGAAGCGCCAGACCATCCAGCTTGCTGCCCTGCATCCAGATATCAAGAAAGATCAGCCGAGGCACACGCTCAGAAATGGCAGCCAAAGCGCTGTCGCTGTCGAACGCCATGCGGGTTTCATGACCTTCGTCGGACAGGATGCCTGCGACGATCTCGCGAATGTCAGCCTCATCGTCAACGACCAGAATATCAGACGCCATATGCAATTTCCTTGTCTTTCTCGCTGGCTGCCAGGTCGACACGCGGCAGCAGCACTCTAATCATGGCTCCATGGCCATGATCGAAATCGGCGGGCGCATCATGCAACTCAAGATGACCACCGTGCTCTTCAATAATTTTCTTGACGATCGCGAGACCCAGACCGGTGCCCTTGTCGCGCATCGTCATATAGGGCTCAAGAATGCGGTGCCTGTTTTCCACGGGCAAACCACGGCCATTGTCGATCACATCGGCTATGAACCGGTTGTTATCCTCGTCGTAGGACGCACGCACAAGGATTTTCCCCTCACGCGGCGTATCACTCGTCTCAACCGATTCGATGGCTTCGGCTGCGTTCTTGATGAGGTTTCCAAAGGCCTGACCGAGCATGCGCTGATCGAACATGCCTTCCAATTCGCGCTCACCCAACTCGGTCGCGAACTTCACATGGGCCGCACCCATTTCCCGCAGGAATGTCGCGTCCTTCAGAATTGTGCGCAAATCGGACAGTTCTTTGGTCGGCTTCGGCATGCGCGCAAAAGCCGAGAATTCATCTACCATGCGACCGATATCGCCAACCTGTCGAACGATGGTATCCGTGCACTGATCAAACACAGCGCGGTCACCCTCGTCGTGGATTTGCTTACCAAACCGACGCTTGATGCGCTCGGCGGATAGCTGGATCGGCGTCAGCGGGTTCTTGATTTCGTGGGCGATGCGGCGCGCGACCTCGGACCAGGCGGTGGATCGCTGAGCGATGACCAGATCGGTGATGTCATCGAGCGTGATGACGTAGGATTCGTGGCCATCCCGTGCGTCTTCCCGGGTGACCTGCACGTTCAATGTGCGTTCCTTGCCGCGCCTGATGATGTTGATCTGCTTTCGGAAATCCATTCGCGCAGAAGCGGTCGCTTCCGTCACGACCTGCTCGATCTCAGGCGCAACCTCGACGAGAGGTGAGCCGACGAGCCGGTCGGATGGCACGGCCAGAAATTCTTCTGCAGACGGATTGGCGATGGTGATGTTGCGATGCTCATCAACCCCGATAACAGCCGCCGTCACGCCTGAAAGAACAGCTTCGATAAAGCGGCGGCGGTTGTCAATGTCGTCTTTCGCCTCGATGATTTCATCCTGCTGGCTGCGTATCTCCGAAATCATCTTGTTGAAGGTGCGCGCCAATCGGCCCACATCGCCATCCACGGCACGTACAGGCACCAGAACATGCATATTGCCCATCGCCACACTGTCGGCGGCGCTGATCAGCAGCCGGATAGGCCGAACGATTCGGTCGGCAATGGCGATGGCCGTCCAGATGGCGGCGAGGAGAACAATCAGCGCAAAGCCCAAGTAGAGAATAGCAAAGGCGATTTGTAGCGGCGCCCGACCGGCTTCCATCGCCTTGTACTCGGCGCGGTTTTCCTCCATCTGCCGCATCGCCGCCATGACCTTGGGGTCCACGGCGCGAACGGTGTAAAGAAACGTGCCGCCAATGCCTTCCAGCTTGATGATGGCACCGACGAGATTTGTCACGCCGGGCGGAATGAGGGTTGGCTGGCCAGCGGCGGCCTTTTCCAGCGCATCCTGCGGAATGGCAGGTAGCGGCCTTTCCGTCTTGATGTCAGCCTGCACAACGGCGTCGCCATCTTCCTGAACCAGAAAAGCTCCCAGGAAGCCGCGGCCCTTGGCCTGGCGCGTCATCAGTTCAACAAAACCGGTACGGTCGAGATAGAAAAGTGCACGGTTGCGATCGAGATCAGTTGCCATGGACAGGGTTTGGCCCTGTAGATAGCCGGCATTTTCAAGCATATAGGCTTGAGCAATATTGCTGGACGAATCCACGATGGACTGCGTGCGCAGCGCAAACCAACGATCCAGACCGACATTGAGCGTGATACTGGCGAACACCGCAACGAGGATGGCGGGCGTAATCGCAACGATGGAAAACAACCCAACGATACGAACGTGGAGGCGTGCTGCTGCGCGGCCCCTGCGCCGCGCCTTGACCAACCGACCGATCTCGCGACCGATCAGATACATCAAGCCAAGCACCAGCAGGGAGTTGATGACGACAGAGGCGATAACGACGTTGGTGGTGGGTGCGATAGGGGTGAGACCCAGCAGCACGAACAGCGTCAGTGTGGCGCAGACCAGCGCAACGCCTGCCAGCACCAGACCCGGCAAGGCAAAAGACATTCTTCGGTCAGCGATCACTACGTCTGCCGACGCACGGTCGGAAACCTTATCTGGGACAGGTTTGCGCATCGAACATTTTCCTATGCCGCATAATGCAGCACCATATTCTTGAAAAAGACCGCTGGACGCTGCGAAGCGACACCTGCGGTCCCGTGATTTTCAAGCAACACAATGTGGCGAAAATGCAACGACTGATGACTCTTGTCAACCGTTCAAGCAGTTCGTGAACTACGGTAAACAGATACGCCCAGCTCACGAATCTTCTTGCGCAGGGTATTTCGGTTCAACCCCAGCAGGTCAGCAGCCTTGATCTGGTTGCCACGTGTGGCGGTCAGCGCCGCGAGTATCAGCGGATACTCCATCTCGCGTAATACGCGATCATAAAGGCCTGCCGGCGGTAGGTTCTCGCCAAAACCGGAGAAGTAATCGCGCATATTTTCTTCAACGGCCTGAGAGATGGTCAGCGAACCATTTCGGACAGCCGTGCGATCGATCGGGCTATCAGGCACGTCAGACTGAAGTTCCTGATCGATGATTTCGCGTGTAATAACTTCCTGTGGATAGAGCGCCATCAGGCGGCGGATGAGGTTTTCCAATTCACGCACATTGCCCGGCCAGGCATAGGCCTTCATCAACTCCAGAGCTTCCGTCTCGAAGCGCTTGCCTTCCAAGCCCTCCTTCTCACCCGTCTGGATGAAATGGCGAACGAGGTCTGGAATGTCCTCCGCACGGTCGCGCAGAGGCGGCAACCGCAGAGGAACGACGTTGAGGCGATAATAAAGGTCCTCTCGGAACAGGCCCTGATTGATCGAGGTTTTCAAATCCTTGTTGGTTGCGGCAACGATGCGCACATCCGTGCGGATCGGCGTACGTCCCCCAACCGTGGTATATTCGCCCTGCTGAAGTACGCGCAGCAGACGGGTCTGGGCATCCATCGGCATGTCGCCGATTTCATCCAGAAACAACGTGCCGCCTTCAGCCTGCTCAAACCGGCCGGTGGAGCGGTTCTGCGCGCCAGTAAACGCGCCCTTCTCATGCCCGAACAGCTCTGATTCGATCAGGTCTCGCGGAATAGCGGCCATGTTGATGGCGACGAACGGGCCGTTGCGGCGTTTGCCATAATCATGCAGCGCACGGGCAACGAGTTCCTTACCCGTGCCGGATTCGCCTGTGATCATCAGCGTCAGGTCGGTCTGCATCAGGCGCGCAAGCACGCGGTAGATTTCCTGCATTGCAGCGGATCTGCCAACCAGCGGCATGCCGTCCTGCATGTCATCATCCAGCTTCGCAGGCTTGCGCTTGGGCTCGGACAATGCCCGACCGATGATCGCGATCAGTTCGGTCAGATCGAAGGGCTTGGGCAGATAGTCGTAAGCACCTTTTTCAGAGGCCTTGATGGCCGTCATGAAGGTGTTCTGCGCGCTCATGACCAGCACCGGCAAATCTGGCCGAGCCTTTTTGATACGCGGCAAAAGGTCGAATGCGTTCTCATCCGGCATCACCACATCGGTCACGACCAAATCGCCCTCGCCCGCTGCCACCCAGCGCCACAGCGTCGCCGCGTTGGAGGTAATGCGGACATCATACCCGGCACGGCTGAGAGCCTGATTGAGAACGGTACGGATGGCCGCATCATCATCGGCCACGAGAATCGTTGCTGTCATCGATTTAGTCCTGTCGGGTTCGGCAAAATGTCGTCAGCCGCCACTTCGGGGGAAACGGGCATCAAAACGCGGAATGTGGTGCGGTGATTCTGGCTGTCGCATTCAACAATGCCGCCATGGGCACCGATGAGTTTTGCAACGAGCGCAAGGCCCAGACCGGAACCGTTGGTCTTGGTGGTAATAAACGGGTCAAAAAGATGCGGCACAAGGTCTGCCGGAACGCCGGGACCATTGTCGTGCACGCAGAACTCCAGCGGCAGTGAAATTCGCTCACGACTGCCTGCCACCGAGAGACGAATACCTGGGCGGTAGGCCGTCGTCAGGATGATCTCGCCATCCTGCTGATTGCCAACCGCCTCGGCAGCATTTTTGACCAGATTGAGAAAGACCTGCACCAATTGGTCGCGGTTGGCATAAACGGGCGGCAGGGATGGATCGTAGTTTTCGCTGATCTTGACGTTGCGGGCAAAGCCGGCCTTCGCCACAGCCTTCACGTGGTCCAGCACCGAGTGAATGTTGATCGGCATGCGATCGACCGGGCGCTCATCGGAGAATATCTCCATCCGATCAACCAGCGAGACGATGCGATCCGTCTCATCGCAGATCAACCGCGTCAGCGAGCGGTCTTCGTCAGGTACCGACGTTTCCAGCAACTGCGCGGCACCGCGAATGCCGGAGAGTGGGTTTTTGATTTCATGGGCTAACATGGATGCCAGGCCAGTAACGGAGCGAGCCGCAGCGCGATGCGTCAACTGGCGATCAATCTTGTCGGCCATGGAGCGTTCCTGAAACACCACGACGACCGAACCCGGCTCACTGACAACAGGTGCCACATAGAGGTCAACGACCTTGTCCTGCCCAAGACGCGGCGATGACAGGTCAACCCGATATTCATTGACCGGCGCACGCCGCTCCCGCACCTGATCAATCAGGGCCAAAAGCGGACTGCCAAAGGGAATGAAGGTGGAAATGCGGTAACGCGCCAGATGCGTGGCGCTTGCCCCGAAAAAGGCCTCCGCCTCCCAGTTTGCAAAGGCGATGAAGCCTTCGCCATCCACGAGAATGACGGGGTTCTGCACGGCGTTGAGAACAGCCATGGCAAGCGTGTTGTTTGCCCCGCCGCCGGGAGGTGCGGTATCGACGCTCATGCGGCTTTCCTCGCAGCGGAAATTTCCGCACCCTGCTGCAGGGCAGAGCGCAGAAGCTCCGTCACCTGCACGCTGTTTTTAGATGTCATGATGGAAACCTTGTCATCTGTCTTCATGTCTGGCGCAAACCGATCCAGATACCATCCGAGATGTTTGCGCGCATGACGAAGACCGGCCTCGATACCGTAAAATTCCAGCATCAATTCGTAATGTTCGACGGCGATGTCGGCGATTTCTTCAGCCTTTGGCGGCGCATGGCCAGCAAGAGCCGCCGGCAGCCAGGGCTGCCCCTGAGCCCCTCGCCCGACCATCACAGCATCCGCGCCCGAACGGCGCAGAATTTCGCTGGCGTCGGCAGAGGTTTCCACGTCGCCATTGGCAATCAGCGGCACGGATATGACGTCACGAACGGCCTTGATCGCATCCCAGTTGGCGCGGCCTTCATAGAACTGCATCCGTGTGCGGCCGTGAATGGTGATGAGCTTCACGCCAGCAGCTTCGGCCCGCGCGGCGATCTCTGGTGCATTGATGGAATCATCGTCCCAGCCCAGCCGCATCTTCAGGGTCACCGGCACGTCGACAGCCTCTACCGTCGCTTCGATGAGGCTGAGCGCGTGGTCCGGCTCACGCATCAATGCAGAACCGGAATAACCGCCGGTCACCTTCTTTGCCGGGCAACCCATATTGATATCGATGATGCCAGCTCCGTTATCGGCCGATATCTTCGCCGCTTCCGCCATCCAGTGCGCCTCGCGCCCCGCAAGCTGCACCATATGCGGAACCATGCCCGCATTTTTCAGCCTCGCCCATGATTCGCCTCTGTTGGCGACGAGTTCACGGCTTGCCACCATCTCCGTCACCACCAGACCCGCGCCGAAACGCCAGGCAAGTTTGCGAAACGGCAGGTCGGTTACGCCAGACATGGGTGCCAGTACCGCACGGTTGCGCACCGTCACGGCATCGATCTGAAATGGGTCTGCCAGCGTTGGAATGGCCAAATGGTCAACTTTCATGCATTTCTAAAATTTGCATTATTTTTAGACAGTGTTTGGGCAGTTGCCAAGCACTTTTGCACGGATTTTCATTTGTTTTTTTCGTGCCTTGTTTTGCGACAGGGTAAAATGGAATTTGCTTAATCGCAGGCTTTCGATGCGTGCATCATGTCCGGCATTCTGACTGGCCATTCGTTTTCTAAAACGCTAGACAACCCCGTGTAAACCTTTGAAGAAATGCATAAATAACATGGGTTCAATGCAGGGAAGTGCAATGACAACAGCAATCGTCATCGTTGCGGCGGGGCGTGGCGAACGCGCTGGCTCTCCGCAAGAGGGGCCGAAACAGTACCGCCTCATTGGTAGAAAGCCCGTCATTGAGCACACGCTGGAGCGGTTTCTTGGCTGGGAACATGCAGCCAAGATCGTGGTCGTCACTCACGCCGACGACGCCTCGCTTTTCGAGCCAATTGCCAGAAGGCTCAATGCGGGAAGCCGACTCGCCACGGTAACGGGTGGGGCGACGCGTCAACAATCGGTTCTTGCAGGCCTCGAAGCGCTGGACGGGCTTGGCATTACCCACGTTATGATCCATGACGCCGTTCGCCCTTTCATCGATGCACCTTTGCTGCAACGGATCACCGAAGCACTTTCGGCAGGCGCCAAAGCGGTTTTGCCAGCGGTGCCGGTGGCTGATACGCTGAAGCGCGGCCATGACGGTTTGGTTGGCGAGACGGTGTCTCGCACCAACCTTTACGCCGCGCAAACGCCCCAGTCCTTCCACTACCCCTCTATATTTGAGGCACACCAGGCCGCTGCAGCATCGGGACGGCTTGATTTCACCGACGATGCGGCGATTGCCGAATGGGCTGGCATTGCCGTTCAATTGGTGGAAGGCCTCGTTGATAATGTTAAACTCACGCTGAAACGGGATATTACAATGGCCGATGAAAAGCTTGGCGCTGCGTTACCGGATGTGCGCACTGGCAATGGCTACGATGTACATCAACTCGTGCCGGGCGACGGCGTCACCCTGTGTGGCGTCTTCATTCCGCATGATCAGAAACTAATGGGCCATTCGGATGCCGATGTCGCGCTTCATGCGTTGACGGATGCTCTACTCGCCACCTGTGGTGCGGGTGATATTGGCGACCATTTCCCACCCTCCGATCCCCAGTGGAAGGGCGCGGCATCAAGGATTTTTCTGGCGCATGCGGCGAAAATCGTCCGTGATTATGGCGGCACGATCATGAATGCGGATGTTTCATTGATTGCCGAAGCGCCAAAAGTAGGCCCACATCGGCAAGCCATGCGCGAGAACCTTTCTGCTATTCTTGATATCTCGCTAGACCGCTGCTCGGTGAAGGCCACCACAAACGAGACCATTGGTTTCGTCGGGCGGCGAGAAGGTATCGCCGCAATCGCAACGGCGACGGTCGTCTATCGGCAGAGGTCGGAATGAGCCTGTTTCCGGCAGACATTGAGGCTTTGGCGCAACGCATCGTGCAGGAATTTGGCGCGTCCAGTCATATGGTCTCAATGGCGGAAAGCTGCACAGGCGGATTGATTGCCGGTGCGCTGACGCAGATTTCCGGGTCGTCAGCCGTGGTGGACCGTGGGTTCGTCACCTATACCAACGATGCCAAAATGGACATGCTTGGGGTGAGCCCTGCGACACTTGATGAGTTTGGCGCAGTCTCAAAAGAAACCGCACTCCAGATGGCTCATGGGGCACTTTACCGCTCAAGGGCTGAGTTCTCAGTCGCGGTAACAGGAATCGCGGGTCCGGGCGGTGGATCGGCCACCAAGCCCGTCGGCCTTGTGCATCTCGCCGCAACGGGGCGTTCCGGGCATATGCTTCATCGAGAAATGCGATATGGCGATATTGGGCGCGAGCAGGTTCGTCTCGCCACCGTCAAGACGGCGCTTGAGATGCTCTTAGAACTCCATCAGTCCTTGTAAATCTTGTCGGCGCGCGCCTCGAAAGCTTCCGCGAACATTCGAAATGCACGGTCGAACATGGAGCCCATAACAGCGCCCAGTAACCTGCTCTTGAACTCATAATCAATGAAGAAGTAGACCGAGCAGCCGCCATTCTCGCCGGGTTCGAAACGCCAGCGGTTGTCGAGATATTTGAACGGACCATCCAGATATTTCACGTCGATGGCCGATTCCTCGGGCTTCAGCAAAACCTGGGTCGTGAAGGTTTCACGGATGGCTTTGTAACCAACCGTCATATCCGCAACCAGCAAGGTCTTGGTGTCTCGCTCTTTGCGCGAACGAACAGTCAAGCTGTCACAAAGTGGCAGAAATTCCGGGTATTTCTCCACGTCGGCAACGAGATTATACATCCGTTCGGGGGAGTGCTTGACAGGGCGGCGGGTTTCGAATTGCGGCATGAGGCGCAGTTAATGCGCTGCGCTGACAAGATCAAGAAGCTTGCTTGCCTGCGCTCGAGATTTCACCTGAAATATTGGTGTTTCAGGCCCGTACAGCTCAAAATTCCGAATGAATTTCGGTGCGTGATGTGTCTCGAAGTTCCAGATATAGGTGAGGAACTCGCGATTTGGCAGCGGTTCCGGGCAGCCTTCCGCCATATCAGGCCTCACCGTTCCGTAATATTTCACCACACGCCGCGCCACACCCAGCAAGCACGTCATGCGCGGCAGGCGCATCCAGATAACGACATTGGTGCGCGGCAATCTGATATCCAGGGTGGATGGATTGGCGCCATCCAGCACCCAACGTTCGCGCCCGACTATATCGTGTAAAATTCTGCGCTGCTCCGCGCTGTCACGTTGCGTCCAGTGGGATTGCCACCTCACATCGCGGTCTATCGAGAAATATTGGCAGTTGAGATGACCAGATAGCTTTTTCGAGAGCGTAGTCTTCCCCGCGCCTGAATTGCCCAGCACCATGACGCGTGAAGCGTTGGATACGAGCCGGGCAGCCTGCTCGATATCATACAGAAGGTTCATCTTACCCACTCCACGCATGGCTGTTTGCAGAAATTGACTATTGCAAGCTGGCCGTGCTGGGCGTTATTGAACACCACCGATTGCAGCCTTGGGTGCAACCAAACAGCCGAGTGATACGATGGACGACTTTGCAAATATCATCAACCTCTTAGAATCCGCGAAGCAACTTGCATCCATGAACAGCATGCCGATGCTGGCTTACCTCATTGATGTCGCCAAGTGCGAAGCACGAGAGAACAAGCCGGTTCTTCGCAAGCGCAAGCGTGGCGAATCGACGGTGAAGCAGGAAGTTGAAGTCTGAGACGAACGGAAGTCCGACCGGCCAGCTGTGACCAAGTTCGGATTAATATCCAGGAGGACGCTCAATGCCGACCGTTTCAGTCGACCTGCGCTCCTATCGTGGTGAGACCCCGGATGAGCGCCATCCCTTCGTGCAGATCGTCCTCCCCCTGTCAGGCCAACTGGACATAGACGTCTGCGGGCGTCAGCAAAGATTATCACCCTTGAAGGGTGCACTTGTTCACAAGGGCACGTCACACACGCAGGTCGCAACGGGCCTGAACCAATCTCTGATCGTTGATGTCAACGAACAGGCAGTCTCTGCGCAGATGCTTGACACGTTCTCGTCAAACTCATTTTTCGATATCCAGCCGCGAACGAACAGGCTGACGCATTATATGCATGGCATGCTGCAAAGAGGCGAACTGAACGCCAAGGCCAGCATTGCCTGGGCACCCATTCTGATTGCCAGCCTGACCGATGAAAGCCCGGATGTTCTATCCCGAGTTTCGCTGCTGAGAACGCTTGTCGAAATAGACCCGTTCATGCCGTGGAGCCTTGAGCGGATGGCTGATCAGGCTGAAATCAGCGTCAGCCGCTTGCATGCCATTTTCCGCGAACAGTTCGATGAAACGCCGCATCTTTGGCTGGCCGACATCCGTATGCGCAAAATCTGCGATTATCTCGCCAACACGCCTCTCCCTATTGCCGAGATTGCCGATAAAGCAGGTTTTTCAGATCAGACCGCCCTCACCCGCGCCATGAAAAAAGCCACGGGCACGACGCCCGCCGCCTATCGTCGTGAACTTTCCGCGCCTTAACAGTAGTTTATGTCAAGACAGCCGTTCCACCCCATGGCAAACAGCGCCATGCAACGGATGGACATGGCATGAACAAGACGGGACTGGGCGTATTTTACGGAATGATGGCGGGCGCACTCTGGGGCGGTATCTTTCTGGCTCCAAAACTCATCCCAGCCGGCTTTACGCCCTTGCAGCTTTCGACTGCGCGATATCTGACCTATGGACTGCTGGCACTGGTACTCATCGCCCCCAAAATCCGGCGTGTAGCTTCGCGTTTCGGCAAGGCCGAATGGCTCGCTCTGGGTTGGCTTAGCCTCATCGGCAATATCGCCTATTATTTCCTGATCTCAACCGCCGTGCAACTCAGCGGCGTCGCCTTCACATCCATCATCATAGGCTTCATGCCCGTGGCCATTTCCATCATCGGCAGCCGCGACCATGGCGCGGTTTCTCTGAAACGGTTGTGGCCCTCGCTTCTTTTTGGAGCCATCGGCATTTTTGGAATTTCGTGGCAGTCACTGTTTGAAGGTCAGGGCAGTCTCGATCCGACAAAGATCATCGGCCTTATCTGCGCCATCGGCGCGCTCGCATCATGGACCGCTTTTGCTGTTGGAAACGCCCGCTGGCTCACACGCCTTCATGATGTCAGCGCCGATGAGTGGAACCTCATGACGGGCGTGGTCACTGGTGGTCTGGCGCTGGTTGTTGCGGTGCCCGCATTCGCCTTCAGCCAAAACGTCCACAGCAATGCCGATTGGTTCCAATTCGCCTCCATAGCGGTTGGTCTCGGCATCTCGGCCTCGATCTTAGGAAATGCGTTCTGGAACCGCATGAGCCGTCTGCTGCCGCTGACGATGGTTGGTCAGATGATCCTGTTTGAAACGCTGTTTGCGCTTCTGTACGGCTTCATGTGGGAACAGCGCGGACCGACCGTTATCGAAGCCGCAGCTATCGTCTCAGTCGTGCTCAGCGTGCTGCTGTGCATGCAGGCGCACCGGCCAGCGAAGGCGGGCTGAGGATTACTCAGCCGCTGCCAGAAGCTTGCGCTCACGGTTTGCGCGCAGGCGCTCAAAGTCATCACCCGCATGGTGCGATGAACGGGTAAGCGGGCTGGAGGCCACCATCAGAAAGCCCTTGGTGTAAGCAATCGTTTCGTAGGACTTGAACTCTTCCGGCGTCACGTAGGCTTCCACTTTGTGGTGCTTTCTGGTCGGCTGCAGGTACTGGCCGATGGTCAGAAAGTCGACATCGGCAGTGCGAAGGTCATCCATCAGTTGGAGCACTTCGTTGCGCTCTTCACCCAGGCCAACCATGATGCCGGATTTGGTGAACATTGTCGGATCCAGTTCCTTCACCCGCTGCAACAGGCGCACGGAGTGGAAGTAACGCGCACCGGGACGAACCGTCAGATAGTTGCCTGGAACTGTTTCCATATTGTGATTGAAAACGTCCGGCTTGGCGGCGACGACCCGCTCCAGCGCACCGGGCTTCTTCAAAAAGTCTGGCGTGAGGATCTCAATCGTCGTGCCGGGCGATGCGGCGCGAATGGCCCAGATCACCTTCTCGAAATGCTCCGCTCCACCATCGGCCAGATCATCTCTGTCGACAGAGGTGATGACCACGTGGTTGAGGCCCATCTGCTTGACGGCCTTGGCAACGTTTTCCGGTTCCAGCATATCAAGCGCATTTGGCTTGCCAGTGGAGACATTGCAAAAGGCGCAGGCGCGTGTGCAGATCTCGCCCATGATCATGAAGGTGGCGTGCTTCTTGTCCCAGCATTCGCCGATATTCGGACAGCCCGCTTCCTCGCACACGGTGACAAGCTTGTGCGAACGCACCAGCTCGCGTGTCTCGTGATAGCCCTTTGATGTCGGCGCCTTGACGCGAATCCACTCGGGCTTGCGCATCACCTCGGTGTCGGGACGATGCGCCTTTTCCGGGTGGCGAACACGCTTGTCGTCCTGCGATGTCCTGTCGAGAATAGTGACCATAGAAACCTGCTTCCACCGTACCGATACGGTCTAACGCCTTACGAGCTTGGCGAGAAATAACAGAAGGCTCGCGCCCAGGAAAGATGTGACGAAATAGCCTAGACGGCTGTCCTGCACGAAAACGTCGAATGTTCGTAGCACTGCGACCGCAACAACCGAGCCAACGATGCCAAGAACGATATTCATGAAAATGCCAAAGCGCATATCCATCAGCTTACCCGCGAGCCAACCCGCCAGTCCGCCGATGATGATTGCTGCTATCCAGCCCACACTTTCCATCTTCAAACTCCGTCAATCGCATTTCAACGACATATGGTGTACCCGGCTTTGCGAGGCAATGCCGGGTAACGGGCAGATGTTATGCGTTCAGCACACGTCCATAGGCGTCCAGCACGCTTTCTTTCATCATTTCCGAAAGCGTTGGATGCGGGAAGATGGTGTGCATCAGCTCTTCCTCGGTCGTTTCAAGGTTCATGGCGACCACGAAGCCCTGAATGAGCTCGGTCACTTCGGCGCCAACCATATGCGCGCCGATCAGCTCGCCCGTCTTCTTGTCGAAGATGGTCTTGACCATGCCCTGATCTTCGCCCAACGCGATTGCCTTGCCGTTGGCTGCGAAGGAATAGCGGCCAACGCGGATTTCGCGGCCCTGCTCCTTTGCCTTGGCTTCTGTCAGACCGACAGAGGCGACCTGAGGGTTGCAATAGGTGCAGCCGGGGATCTTCAGCCTGTCCATTGAGTGCACGTTGGGCAACCCGGCAATCTTTTCAATGCAGATCACGCCTTCATGCTCTGCCTTGTGCGCCAGCATTGGCGGACCGGCCACATCGCCAATGGCATAGAGACCGGGAACATTGGTCTTGCCATAGCCATCGATGACAACGCAACCGCGATCCGTCTTGACGCCAAGCGCCTCCAGACCAAGGTTTTCGATGTTGCCCTGCACGCCGACAGCCGAAATCAAGCGATCTGCGGTGATTGTCTGAACCTTGCCATCCTTGGTCTCGATATGGGCCGTGATCGAGTCAGCGCCCTTCTCAACCTTGGAAACCTTGGCTTCGGTGATGATCTTGAGGCCGCGCTTTTCCAGCTGCTTGCGGGCGAAGGCGGAGATCTCCACATCTTCGACCGGCATGATGTTGGCCATCAATTCCACAACCGTCACATCGACGCCCATGGACCGATAGAAGGACGCGAATTCGATGCCGATGGCGCCGGAACCCATGACGACGATGGATTTCGGCAGGAAATCCGGCTTCATCGCTTCAAAATAGGTCCAAATCAGCTTGCCATCCGGCTCGATGCCGGGCAGCGCACGCGGACGCGCACCGGTCGCAACGATGATGTGCTTTGCCGTATAGGTGCCCTCGCCCAGCACACCCTTTGGAACGGGGTTCTGTGGCTGAACGATTGGCTTGGAAATTTTGCCGACAACGATCTCGTTTGCTTTCGTGAGCTTTGCCTCACCCCAGATAACGTCGATCTTGTTCTTCTTCATCAGGTAAGCCACGCCGCCATTCAGGCGCGCAGAAACGCCCCGCGAACGGGCTACAACTTCCTTCACGTCCGGAGTGATTGTACCTTCCAGCTTCAGACCGTAATTCTTGGCATGGTTGGAATTATCCAGAACTTCGGCAGAGCGAAGCAGGGCCTTGGTAGGAATACAACCCCAGTTCAGGCAGATGCCGCCCAGATGTTCGCGCTCGACAATCGCAGTCTTGAGGCCAAGCTGTGCCGCACGGATGGCCGTGACGTAACCGCCCGGACCCGAACCGATGATGATGACGTCATAAGACTGAGCCATGTCTGTTTCCTGTCTTTGCTTCTTGAGGGCGAAACATGGTCGCCGCCTCAATCAATTTATTTTAAAGTCCAAGCATCATGCGAACGACGGGCTCGAGGCCTCGTCCGATTGCACGCGTATTTTCTGCATCCAGATGAACGCCATCGACCGGCGTCGTCACAGCAACGGATGCCGCATCAAAGAAGCCGCAGCCCTTTTCATCCGCCAGATCCCGGTACAACGAACCCATCATCTGCGATTGCTCGATGGCGTTTACGAACATCGCCGCAAACATTTCATTGCCTGTTTCGCAAATATGCGGCGCGGAAACGAGCAGGATTTCGGGCTGTTCATATCCGAATGGCCAGGCGTGCTGGCGAACCAGTGCCACAAGTCGCTCAACGCCCTTCACCGCACCAACGGCAGACCCCGGGCCAATGCCGCGCTTCAGATCGTTGGTGCCGAGCATGATGATGACGAGATCAACAGGGCAATGGCTGTGCAGAAGCGTCGGCAAAACCCGTGCGCCATTGCGGTCGCAGTCGGAAAGATGGTCATCATAGGCCGTCGTTCTGCCGTTCAGCCCTTCGGCGATGACATTGACACTGGCGCCCAGCGCCTTTTGCAGGACACTCGGCCAACGGTCTTCATAAGCATGACGGCCGAGATTTTCGGCATCATATCCCCATGTCAGACTGTCGCCATAGCAGAGAACGTTCTTCGTCACGTCGGCCTCCCGAATGGAGCGAGCCGAAAACCTGATCGGTTCTCGGCTCCGCGTTTTTTAGACCAGCATACCCATCGGGTTTTCGATGTAGCGCTTGAATGCGGATGCAAGTTCTGCACCCAGCGCACCATCTATGACGCGGTGGTCAAAGGCAAAGGTTGCCGTCATTACCGTGCCAACTTCGATTTTGCCGCCACGAACAACCGGCTTCTCGACGCCAGCGCCGATAGACACAATGGATGCCTGCGGCAGGTTGACGATGGACGTGAAGGAAGAGACACCGAACATGCCGAGGTTGGACACGGATGTCGTGCCGCCCTGGTATTCATCCGGCTTCAGCTTCTTGTCACGCGCACGCTTGGCAAGATCCTTGACCTCGTTGGAGATGGCAGACAGGGTCTTTGTCTCTGCCTTCCGAACGATTGGCGTGATCAGACCGTCTGGGATCGACACGGCAACGCCAACATCGGCATGCTTGTGCAGAACACGAGCGGTCGATGTCCACGAAGCATTCGCCATCGGCACATCACGCAGAGCAAGCGCCATTGCCTTGATGATGAAGTCGTTGACGGAAAGCTTGAAGGCTGGAACCTCGCCCTTTTCGGTCTTCTTCACCGGTGCGGATGCGTTGATCTCGGCGCGCAGCTTCAGCATCGCATCGAGTTCGCACTCCATCGATACCGTGTAGGACGGTACGGTCTGAGTCGATTCCGTGAGGCGCGAGGCGATTGTCTTGCGCATGCCATCGTGTGGCAGAAGCTCGTAAGAGCCTTCCGCAAACAGCTTGAGCACGCTTTCGTCCGACGCACCCTTGGCAGGCGCAGGAGCCGCAGTACCAGCCGATGGTGCAGCAGCAGGAGCCGCCTTTGCGCCGCCAGAAGCTGCCGCCTTTTCAACGTCCGTCTTCACGATACGGCCATGCGGGCCGGAACCGGAAACTGCAGACAGATCAAGACCGGCATCCTTCGCCAGGCGACGGGCCAGAGGCGAAGCGAAGATACGCTCTCCGCTTTTCGAGACCGGTGCTGGTGTGGATGGCGCAGGACCCTGATCAGCAACAGGCTTTTCATCCTTTACAGGTGCTGATTCAGCCTTCACGTCCGCAGGTGCATCAGCCTTGGCGGCGTCAGCCTTCGGTGCTTCGGCTTTCGCCTCTGCCTTTGCAGGTGCGGAACCGCCGCCCTTGGCAGCATCAGCCACATCTTCGCCTTCGGCGGCGAGAATGGCGATCACGGCATTGACCTTGACCGCTTCGGAACCGGCTGGGACGACGAGCTTGGCAACGATGCCTTCATCCACGGCTTCCACTTCCATGGTCGCCTTGTCTGTTTCGATCTCGGCAATCACGTCGCCAGGACCGACCTTGTCGCCTTCCTTGACGAGCCACTTCGTCAGATTGCCCTCTTCCATCGTCGGAGACAGGGCAGGCATTGTGATGTTGATAGGCATGACTAGCCCTCCCCCCAAACGAGATTATACTGTTCCAACTCTTCGGGATGTTCCGCGAGCCGGCTGATCTGCGACGGGTCGATTTCGATATATCCCGCAACGTCGTTCAGCCATTCGCTGACGGCACCGATGACGCCGATGTTCTCACGCGGAACGCCAACGACCACATCGCCTTCACCATCATTGACCACAGCCCAGAAGATAACCCGCTCGAATTGCGGGGCATCTTTGGAACCGAGAACGCGGTGCCAGTTTTCAGTTGCCGGGAGGATTTGTTTGATTTTACTCACACTCTCCCCCTTCACTTGTAGCAGACGGTTTTGACCGCCTCGATAACTTCGTCAACGTTCGGCAGAGCAAGCTTTTCAAGGTTCGCAGCGTAAGGCATCGGAACGTCCTTGCCAGCAATCGTCAGGATCGGCGCGTCGAGATAATCGAATGCGGCGCGCATGACCTGGTTAGCGATGAAGTCACCGACCGATGACTGCGGGAAGCCTTCTTCCACCGTCACCAAACGACCGGTCTTCTTGACCGATTCGATCACTGTTGGCAGATCCATCGGACGGATTGTACGCAGATCGATGAGTTCAACGTCGATGCCGAGCTTTTCGAGTTCCGCAATAGCCTTGATGGCGTAGGTCATGCCGATACCGAAGGAAACGATGGTAACGTCCTTGCCCTTGCGGTGAATGCGCGCCTTGCCGATTGGCAGCACGAAATCATCCAGCTTCGGCACTTCGAAGCTCTGACCGTAAAGAATTTCGTTTTCCAAAAAGACGACAGGGTTCGGATCGCGGATCGCAGCCTTGAGCAGACCTTTGGCATCAGCAGCCGAATACGGCATTACGACCTTGAGGCCCGGGATATGGCTGTACCATGCCGCGTAGCACTGCGAGTGCTGTGCGCCAACGCGGGCAGCAGCGCCCGATGGACCACGGAACACCATTGGCGCACCCATCTGACCGCCAGACATGTAGAGCGTCTTGGCAGCAGAGTTGACGATCTGGTCGATGGCCTGCATCGCGAAGTTGAACGTCATGAATTCAACGATCGGGCGCAGACCCGTCATCGCAGCACCGACGCCAATACCGGCAAAGCCGTGCTCGGTGATCGGCGTATCGATGACGCGCTTGGCGCCAAATTCCTGCAACAAGCCCTGAGTGATCTTGTAGGCACCCTGGTATTCGGCAACTTCTTCGCCCATGACGAAGACGTTTTCGTCAGAGCGCATTTCTTCCGCCATCGCATCGCGCAGTGCTTCACGCACTGTCTGCGTTACGAATTCGGTGCCCTCTGGAATGTCAGGGTCGGCAGCAACTTCGATCTTCGGTGCTGCTGGAACCTTCGCTGCTTCCTTGGCAGCAGAAGGCTCTTCCGTTGCTTCGCGGGTCTTGCCACCAGCAGCGTCCGAACCGGAGTTGGAAGCCTCAGCCTTTGGCTCTTCCTTCTTGGGAGCGGATGCAGCAGACATATCATCTGCGCTTTCGCCATCCTGAAGCAGCACAGCAATCGCGGTGTTGACCTTGACGCCTTCGGTGCCAGCCTCGATCAGCAGCTTGCCAATCGTGCCTTCATCCACGGCTTCGACTTCCATCGTTGCCTTGTCTGTTTCGATTTCAGCGATAGCGTCGCCAGCAACAACCTTGTCACCCTCTTTCTTCAACCACTTGGAAAGCGTGCCTTCCTCCATGGTTGGGGAAAGGGCGGGCATGAGAATCTCTATAGGCATGATGTCTCCCTTCCCAAATCAGAGCAGAATATCGGTGTAGAGCTCGGATACATCCGGCTCCGGATCGGTCTGGGCGAACTCCGCGCTGTCGGCAACGACGTCACGAACATCCTTGTCGATTGCCTTGAGTTCATCCTCAGACGCCCAGCCCTTTTCAAGGAGACGGGCTTTGACCTGCTCGATTGGGTCATGTTCCGCGCGCATTTTCTGCACTTCATCTTTGGAACGGTATTTCGCCGGGTCAGACATGGAGTGACCACGGTAACGATAGGTCAGCATTTCAAGAATGATCGGACCCTTGCCGGAGCGGCAATGTTCCAGCGCCTCATCGGCAGCAGCCTTGACGGCACGAACATCCATACCATCGACCTGCATACCCGGAATACCGAAGCCAACGCCACGCAGCGAGTAGTTGGACTGGGCGGTTGCGCGCGCAGTCGATGTACCCATGGCGTAATGGTTGTTTTCGACGATATAAATGATTGGGAGCTTCCAGAGAGCAGCCATGTTGAAGCTCTCATAGACCTGGCCCTGGTTGGCCGCGCCATCACCGAAATAGGCGACGGAAACACTGTCATTGCCGCGATACTTGTTAGCAAAGGCAAGACCGGTTCCGAGAGAAACCTGGGCACCCACGATGCCGTGTCCCCCGTAGAAATGCTTTTCCTTGGAGAACATGTGCATGGAGCCGCCCTTGCCTTTCGACAAGCCGCCGCTTCGTCCGGTCAACTCAGCCATGACGCCACGCGCGCTCATGCCAGCAGCCAGCATGTGGCCGTGGTCGCGATAGGCAGTGATAACCTGATCACCTTCCTTCTGAGACATGTTCATGCCCACAACGACAGCTTCCTGCCCGATGTAGAGGTGACAGAAGCCGCCGATGAAGCCCATGCCATAAAGCTGGCCGGCCTTTTCTTCGAATCGGCGGATCAACAGCATCTCGCGATACGCGTGGAGCTCTTCATCTTTGCCGAACTCCGGCGTGTTCTGGCCGGTAAATTCCTTAGCGGCTGTCTTTGCCGTGGTCTTGCGGCCGGATACGGTCGCGTTTTTTCGCGGTGCCATACATCCCTCCCTGAGTTGCCATTTAGAATGGTTGGATCGGTGCGCACCATATGCAAGAAAACGCGAAGCAGCAATGGCATAAACGCATGGCTCGTATTCGCCCTAAGTGACTGCGAATAAATTAAAAAATGAGATTAACTGAAATTCGGTTAATCAAAAATATGTGTTCATGATGACGATTTCGTCGGCGCGTGACATGTTCAGCTGATAGCGAGAGATCTCATCGATCATGTCGCGCTCGAGCGAGCCATCACTCATCAACTCAACTTGGCGCTCCAGCGCCGTGCGAGCCTTGGTAAGCTTGGCCAGTTCCGCCGAACGGGCGACGCGCTGCTTCTCCAACTGCTCCGCAGCCTTCAGCCCGAAATCACCATGGATGGAATGATACCCGAAATAGGAGAGAAACGCGACCGTGATTGCCGGAACGACAAGACGGCCAAAACGTCTTTTCTTGTGATGCTTGGTCCACATACTCTGAAACAGCCTTCAAACGCGTTACTGAAGGCATCATAGCGACATATGCTTAACCATCCGTTGACCTTAACGCACGCTCCGACCGCAGCGCACAAAAAAGCCCGGCGTTAACCGGGCTTTTCGTCGTGTCATATCGATATCGAAATCAGCCGCGAAGAATGGAGCGACCTGCATAGGCGGCCTGTGGGCCGAGCATTTCTTCGATACGGATCAACTGGTTGTACTTGGCCAGACGGTCAGAGCGCGAAAGCGAGCCTGTCTTGATCTGTCCGCAGTTGGTGGCAACTGAAAGATCGGCAATCGTGGAGTCTTCTGTTTCACCAGAGCGGTGAGACATGACAGCCGTGTAGCCAGCCTTGTGTGCAGTTTCAACAGCATCGAGCGTTTCCGTCAGCGATCCGATCTGGTTGACCTTGACGAGGATCGAATTGGCAACGCCCATCTTGATGCCGTCACGAAGGCGGGCAGAGTTGGTCACGAACAGATCGTCGCCAACCAGCTGAACTTTCTTGCCGATCTTGTCTGTAAGGTACTTCCAGCCGTCCCAATCGTCTTCGGCCATGCCGTCTTCGATCGAGATGATCGGATACTTACCAGCGAGCTCGGCGAGATAATCCGCCATGGCTTCAGGCTCCAGCGTGCGACCTTCGCCTTCCATCACGTATTTGCCGTTCTTGAAGAATTCCGTCGAGGCGCAATCGAGAGCCAGCGCCACGTCTTCGCCTGGCTTGTAACCAGCCTTTTCAACGGACTTCATGATGAAATCGAGTGCTTCCGGCGCGCTCTTCAGGCCCGGCGCAAAGCCGCCTTCGTCGCCCACATTGGTGTTGAAACCCTGCGCAGACAGTTCCTTCTTCAGAACGTGGAAGATTTCAGCGCCGATACGCACCGCGTCACGGATATTTTCCGCGCCGACTGGCATGATCATGAATTCCTGAAAGTCGATTGGGTTATCGGCATGCGCGCCACCATTGATGATATTCATCATAGGAACTGGCAGCAGATGCGCGTTCGGGCCACCAACGTAACGATAGAGTGGCAGGCCCGTGGTTTCAGCAGCAGCCTTAGCAACAGCCAGCGAAACGCCGAGGATGGCATTGGCACCGAGGCGCGATTTGTTCGGAGTACCGTCGAGTTCGATCAGTGTCTGGTCGACATGGATCTGGCTCTCGGCATCGAAACCGCCCAGCGCATCGAAGATTTCCGTGTTGACGGCTTCGACTGCCTTCTCGACGCCCTTACCGAGGTAACGCTTGCCGCCATCGCGCAGCTCTACGGCTTCATGCGCGCCGGTGGATGCGCCCGATGGAACCGCTGCGCGGCCGAAAGAGCCGTCTTCAAGATAGACATCTACCTCAACGGTCGGGTTGCCGCGGCTGTCGAGAATTTCGCGTGCGATAATGTCGGTAATGGCTGTCATGATCTCTCCCTTAGGATTGGAACAGTGTTTTTCAGGTGCATGTCTTAAAGCGCATGAGGGAAGCTGTGAAGAAGTTTCAGATTCCGGCATGCGATAAAAACACGTCGCCAGAGCGGCGAGTCGTTTGGTATTCGTCTTCCGCTGTAGCCGATGCGGAAGAAATTACAATGACAAGCCCCGTCCTGCGCGATGGTTTCCATCGACGCCTCTCGGCGCCGAAATATCAGGCGGATTTGGTGATATTGTCGAAAGCCAGAAGTTTTTCGAGAAGCTTCGGCATATCTTTCAGGTGAACCATGTTGGGGCCATCGGACGGCGCATTATCAGGGTCCTCATGCGTCTCTATGAAAAGACCGGCAACACCAACGGCCACCGCCGCGCGTGCCAATGTTTCCACGAACTCGCGTTGACCACCTGTCGAGCCACCCTGCCCGCCGGGCTGCTGAACGGAATGGGTCGCATCGAATATAACTGGCGCACCGAGCGATGCCATGATTGGCAGTGAGCGCATATCCGACACAAGCGTATTGTAGCCGAAGGATGCACCACGCTCGCACAGCAGCACATTGGAGTTGCCGCTGTCATTTAGCTTGGCCAGCACGTTCTTCATGTCCCAGGGTGCCAGAAACTGGCCCTTCTTGACGTTGATCACTCGGCCGGTCTTTGCAGCAGCCACCAGCAGGTCCGTCTGACGGCTGAGAAATGCCGGAATCTGCAGAATATCTATGACGGGCGCAACAATGGCGCACTGCTCTTCTGTGTGAATATCCGAAAGGACTGGAAAGCCGAACTGCGCCTTCAACTCGGCGAAGACTTCCAGCGCCTTGTCGATGCCGATGCCGCGCTGGCCCGAAAGCGAGGTGCGGTTGGCCTTGTCGTAGGATGATTTGTAAACAAGGCCGATTCCCAGCTTGCCGCAGAGTTCGGCCAGCGTTTCGGCAATCATGAAAGCATGGTCACGGCTTTCCATCTGGCACGGACCGGCAATCAGGGAAAACCGTTCGGTGTTCGAGAAAGAGACCGCAGCAGCGCCCTCGCCGGCAATGACCTTCAGATTGTTCGTCGCACTCATGGTTTTCCCTTGGAACAAATGAAACAGTGCACGGGCATCACGCCCGATCTTGGCAACGCATGTAGCAGTAAGCCGACAGCGAGTCACGGTATAGGAGCGGTATTCGGCGGGATTGTGGGCAACGCTGAAACTCGTTTGTACTTTCACTGAGTTTTAAGGGATTGCAGAACACATATGGAACAGATAGTGTTCGTTCTGTATTTGTTTCCCGAATCTCCGCCTCGAATCGTCAAGGGTCTCTTCATGCTCACGCGCAAACAGCAGGAACTGCTTCTATTCATTCATGAGAGAATGAAAGAGTCCGGCGTGCCACCATCTTTCGATGAAATGAAGGATGCACTGGAGCTTGCATCAAAGTCAGGCATCCATCGGTTGATCACAGCGCTTGAAGAGCGCGGCTTCATTCGCCGGCTACCGAACAGAGCCCGTGCGCTCGAGGTTATCAAGCTTCCCGAATCATATTCGCCCCCGGAAAAGCCACAGCGCGGCTTCACGCCAAGTGTTATTGAGGGCAGTCTCGGCAAAACCGCAGCTGTTGAGCAACGGCCTCAGCCATCATCTTCCAACAGCAGAAATTCTGAATCAGTCAGCGTACCGGTCATGGGACGCATTGCAGCGGGCGTGCCAATCTCCGCCATCCAGAACAACACTCATGATGTGGTCGTGCCGATGGATATGCTGGGTGCGGGTGAGCATTACGCGCTTGAGGTCAAAGGCGATTCGATGATCGAAGCCGGTATTTTTGACGGCGATACCGTCATTATCAAGGATACCAGCACCGCAAATCCCGGTGATATCATCGTGGCTCTGGTGGACGAAGAGGAGGCAACGCTTAAGCGCTTCCGTCGCAACGGCGCGTCTATCGCACTTGAAGCTGCGAACCCTGCTTATGAAACCCGCATATTTGGACCCGACAGGGTCAAGATTCAGGGAAAGCTTGTTGGTCTGATCAGGCGTTATCACTGACCAGCCTGACAGGCTCTTGCCTCGCTTTTCAGGCGCAGTCTTAACTCTGTTGACGCTCGCGGGGCCTCAAGTCACCGCGCGGTGATAGAACTTGTTAGCCGGGTATCGATTCCACTGCGATTCGGTGATTTGGAGTGGATTTTCCGTTATGTCAGCAGATACTTATGGCATGGGAATTTCGCCGTTGCGTTTGTAGCTGGTGCTTGTGAGCCGGCGTGATCGCCACGCTGGTTACGGTCATCAAATAATTTGAATGATGCCATCGCTGTGGATGGCTTTATGCAAGAAATTCTCTCGTTTACTGATAGTTTTCTCTTTTTGATCGCTGCCTTTTAGGAGCGCTGCTCATGTATCAACTTTTCATCGCCAACAAGAATTACTCGTCTTGGTCACTGCGAATCTGGGTGCTGATGCGCACGCTCGGAATTGGATTTTCCGAGCGATTCATGCGTTTCGATGACAAGGACCATGCGTTTTCGGAGTTTTCACCGACATCGAAAGTTCCATGTCTTGTGGATGGCGATCTGACCGTTTGGGAATCGCTCGCCATCACCGAGTATCTTGCGGAAAAGCATGATGGCGTATGGGCAGCGGATGCAAAGGCACGGGCCTGGTCTCGCTCTGCCGCGGCGGAGATGCATGCTGGCTTCTCCACATTGCGCAACAACCATCCCATGAGTGTTGGTCTTCGAATTAGGCCATCCTCCATATCGGACGCATTGCAGAGAGATATTTCCCGGATAGACGCCTTGTGGCAGCAAGGGCTGGCAGCCCATGGCGGTCCATTCCTGGCCGGGGCCGGGTTCACAGCTGTGGATGCGTTTTTCTGCCCGGTTGCGTTTCGGTTTCAGACCTACGGAACGGCGCTGTCTCCAGCATCGAAGCACTATATGGATCACCTCCTCTCCCTACCGGCAATGCAGGAATGGGAACAGGCGGCCCTTCTCGAACCGTGGCGCGATGATGCGCATGAGGCTGAGGCGCGGGATGTGGGGGAATGGCTTGCGGATTTGCGCGCAGTCCCGACGTGACGAGCAGCGGCGCGCTCCAAAGCACATGAGTTATGGACGGCCTGTGAGCAGGTGTTCGATATGGGCCGGAATTCCTGTATTGAAGCTTTTGTCGCGCCAGTCGTAGTGGCGGTGCTCCGTCCATGGCCGATTGTCGCTCAGCATGGCAGCCCTTGTGGTCAGGACCGGCTTTGTTGCATCGCCTAGCCATAGCTCCATCGACCCCGTGCGGCGCAAGGTTTCGTGAGTGATGAGAATGGCGCCAGAACGGCATGTGGTGAAGGGAACGCTGCGTGTCGTGACAACAATATTGGCAATATCGCAGGCCAATCCCGCGAATGCAGTGTCGAAGACTACCGCTACAGTGATGCCGATTTTGGATTTCGATACGCACCAACTGTTTTTTCGACAGGTGAATCCATCTGGTTTCAGGAGAGCCCTCTGCATCTCCTTCCGTTCTTTCGCTTTGGCTTGGTCCGTCAGCGTTGAGCGGCGTCCGGTTTGTGAGTCATCCCCAACTTCGTCGTCACTATCCGGTGACTTTTCTGCGTCAAGCATATCTGCTGGAATATGGCGCTCCGGCAGGGGCAGCGCCCTCGCCCACTGATCATAGATGAAGCCCGACGCCCGCTGCTTTGTGGTTGCCACCGCATCGTCATTCAAAAGAGCAACGAGCGACCCATCCTCGTAGATCAAAAAGTCCGGCTTGCTGCGCCATTGCTCCGCGCTCAGCAGCACAAAGCCCGCGGCAACGAAGGGTAGACCAATCAATGCAAGCCGGGTGCGTAAAAGGGCGAGCAGCAGAAAACCTGTCGTCGACACAGCGAGGAACCAGCTGTTCTGCCGTCCAATCGTCACATCCCCGCCCCAGCCTGACACCGTTGTCGCGATGTCGATGACCATTGCCATTCCATACCCCATGACCTTGATGAATGGAGCATCAAGCCCGAACGGCATCAGCAGCATGCCCATCAGCGCAAACGGCATGACAATGAGTGACATGATTGGCATCGCAGCAAGATTTGCGGCCAGCCCGTATGTTGTGATGCGGTGAAAATGTTCGATGGAATAGATTGCCGTTGAAAGTCCGCCAATGAGCGATGTCACGATAACGCCGCCAATGATGGTTGCGCATTTAAAAGCGGCGCTGAGCCACCACGGCGGATGCGCGATAACAGGGCGCTCGCGCTCGCCTCTCCACCGGCTCCAGGCTGCAAAGCCCGACACAAGAGCCAGCGTTGCTGCAAATGACATCTGGAAGCTCGGGCCCATCACCTCGTTGGGAGACAAGACGATGATGACGATGGCCGAAAGCGCAACATTTCGAACGCTGATCGATGGCCTGTCCACTAGAACCGCAACCAGCATGATCGACATCATCAGCCAGGCTCGCTCCGCAGAGACGGCGAAGCCTGATATCAGATAGTAGCAGAATGTCATGAGAAGTGCCGCAAAGGCGGAAATCTTCTTCACGGGCCAGCGTTGAGAAAAGCCGGGAAAGAAGCTGAATACGGTTCGCATGCCAACAAAGAAAATACCGGCCGCGAGCGCCATGTTGAGCCCGGAAATCGCGACGATATGCGCGAGGCCCGAGATGCGCAAAGCCTCCATCGTTTCGCCTGATATCGCACGTCTCTCATCGGTGACAATGGATGCCGCAAAGGCTCCAGCATCACCGCCGATCAGGTCGCGAATGCGGTTCGCTATGTTGCTTCTCAGCGCATAAAGCCACCGATCCGCCGCCCCTGCCCACGTGCCGCCTTGCTCCTCGCCAGCCGGATCCGTCCATATCTTCGGCGCGCAGTAGAAGAACCCGGTTGCACCAACGCCGCTGAAATAGGAGCCGAAGGCGAAATCGTTCAGCCCCGGCAGAGCCGGACCTGAAGGCGGCGACAGACGCGCCTTGCCGATAATCGACGCACCTATCGCTACCGCCTCATGACGGCTGCGAGCAACCAGTGAGACCTTTTGCGGCGCGCGCGCAAGCTGCGGGGCTGATGTCTGTTTCACCGCAACGACATATCGCCAGTTCCCCCTTGCATCCAGCTCGCGGCGCTCCACCGTTCCGGCAATCTCGGTCGTAACCGGGGTATCGAGAATGATCGTACCCGCCCGCCGAGACTGCCCATCAGCCAGCACCATGCCCAGCACCACAAGCGCCCCAGCCTTCAAAGCCATGGAAATGGGGCCAGTCCTATAAAATAGCGCGCAAACGATGATGATGGCGCATGCGGAAAGCGAAAACAGAAGCCACTGCGGCGGTGTCGTCGGCAGGCTGAACCAGAGGGCGGCTCCCGCAGCAATCAACACCGGAATGAAGAGAAATTCGTGGCGATGATTTGCCTCTTCAGCAAGGCAAATATTCAACCAGCGCCTGAAGCGCGCCATCGCACCTAGACGTAAGTCCGATTGCGCGTTTTTTGCAAGCGCGTTACCACTTGAGGTATGCAGGGGCGACAGCAAGTCATCGAGTTCTCCATGCGGAATGAATCTCGTCTGGGTCTCGCTAAAGTAATATTTTTTCGTTCTGCGTATTCAAAGCCCGGCGCCCCCTGCCGTAGCCTTTCAGTTTGCAACCCTCAAAGTATTATTGCAACCATTTGCTGAGTTAAGGAAGCATTGACCTAGAATGAAACACTCTGCCTCGGAATCGCACCATTTTGGGATATTGGCGTGTCGCAATGCACAATTTGCCGGTTGGATAGCTTGGCATCATGACTAGGATCATATAGCTAATCGGTAACGCTTAACAGGCTGATGCGTTATCCCGCATCGCCCGCATATATCGGAGGTATGGTATGACGGAATCAAGCGCTAAAGTGACCCTCGGCGATAGCACGGTCGATCTTCCTGTTCGGGAAGGCACGATCGGACCCAAGGTCGTAGATATCGGAACGCTTTACAAGAACACCGGCACCTTCACGTACGACCCCGGCTTTACGTCGACGGCCTCTTGCGAATCCAAGATCACTTACATCGATGGTGACGAAGGCGTTCTGCTTCACCGCGGCTACCCTATCGAGCAACTGGCCGAACAGGGTGACTTCCTCGAAACCTGCTATCTGCTGCTTTACGGCGAACTGCCAACAACTGCACAGAAGAAGGACTTCGATACCCGGGTTACGCGCCACACAATGGTGCATGAGCAGATGAGCCGCTTCTTCACCGGCTACCGTCGCGACGCCCACCCGATGGCTGTCATGTGCGGCACGGTCGGCGCTCTTTCGGCCTTCTATCACGACTCCACTGACATCACCGATCCGCACCAGCGCATGGTCGCGTCGCTCCGCATGATCGCGAAAATGCCGACAATTGCGGCGATGGCTTATAAGTACCACATCGGCCAGCCCTTCGTTTACCCGAAGAATGATCTGGATTACGCGTCCAACTTCCTCAACATGTGCTTTGCCGTACCATGCGAAGACTACAAGGTTGACCCAGTTCTGGCACGCGCCATGGACCGCATTTTCATCCTGCATGCCGACCATGAGCAGAACGCTTCGACCTCGACCGTGCGCCTCGCCGGCTCGTCTGGTGCAAACCCGTTCGCATGTATCGCTGCAGGTATCGCTTGCCTCTGGGGCCCTGCCCATGGCGGCGCGAACGAAGCTGCGCTCAACATGCTCAACGAAATCGGTTCGGTTGATCGCATTCCGGAATTCATCGCTCGCGCCAAGGACAAGAACGATCCGTTCCGCCTGATGGGCTTCGGCCACCGCGTTTACAAGAACTACGATCCGCGCGCCAAGATCATGCAGAAGACGATGTACGAAGTGCTGGAAGCCACCGGCAACTCGGATGATCCTATCATGCAGGTCGCGCTCGAACTGGAAAAGATCGCTCTGTCCGATCCTTATTTCGTCGAAAAGAAGCTCTACCCGAACGTCGATTTCTACTCCGGCATCACGCTGAAGGCACTCGGCTTCCCCACGACCATGTTCACAGTTCTCTTCGCGCTCGCCCGCACCGTCGGCTGGATCGCACAGTGGAACGAAATGATCGAAGACCCACAGCAGCGCATCGGTCGCCCTCGCCAGCTCTACACCGGCGAAGCAAAGCGCGATTACCTGCCAGTTTCCAAGCGCTAAGCGCGGAAGCAACGAAACAAGAAAAAAGCCGGGTCAATACCCGGCTTTTTTTATTGCGTCACTAACGTCTGAATCGACGCCACCCCAGCGCGTCAATGAGCCGTCACACCCAGAAATTGCTTCAACTCCGCTGTCTCAGGCGCTGAGAACACCTCTTCCGGCGGGCCGATTTCGTGGACTTTTCCCTCGTGCATGAAGACAACGCGGGAGCAGACATCGCGGGCGAACTTCATTTCGTGCGTGACCATCACCAGCGTCATGCCTTCCGCCGCCAGCTCCCGCACCACGGCCAGAACCTCGGCCACCAGTTCCGGGTCAAGGGCGGATGTAATCTCGTCGCAGAGAAGTGCTGTCGGCTGCATGGCGAGCGCGCGGGCAATGGCGACTCGTTGCTGCTGGCCGCCAGAAAGTTCATCGGGATAGGCATCGAACTTGTGGGCAAGGCCCACTCGCTCCAGCATCTTGCGCGCCAAGGCTTCCGCCTCAGGCCTCGGCGTTTTCTTCACAACAGTTTGAGAAAGCATGACGTTTTCCCCAACATTGAGATGAGGGAAAAGGTTGAACTGCTGAAAGATCATGCCGACTTTCAACCGCAACGCTTTCAGATGAAGCTCATCGTCGATGAACTGCGCACCTGCAACTGAAATTGCACCAGATGAGATGGTCTCGAGACCATTGATGCAGCGCAATAACGTTGATTTTCCGGAGCCGCTCTTGCCGATAATGGCGATCACCTCACCCGGCTCGATATCGAGGTTGATGCCTTTCAGCACCTCGTTGCTGCCAAAGCTCTTGCGGACTTCAGTGATTTCGATGAGCGACATTAAGCTTCCTTTCGAGAATCTGGCTGCTCTTCGACAGTGGCCAGCACAGCGCGAAATAAATGAGGGCAACGAGGCCATAAACGGTAAAGGGCTGGAAGGTGGCGTTGGTGACAATGGTACCGGCCTTGGAGAGCTCCACGAAGCCGATGATCGATGTTACCGCTGTTCCCTTGATGACCTGAACGGCAAAGCCCACGGTTGGTGGAATGGCAACCCGCAGGGCCTGAGGCAGAATCACGTAGCGCATCTGCTGGAAGCGCCCCATGCCAAGGCTTGCGGATGCTTCCCACTGGCCTTTGGCAACGGCTTCAACGCAACCACGCCATATCTCTGTCAAAAAGGCCGCGGCCCAGAGAATAATCGTTATTCCGGCGGCGAGCCAGGCAGGCACATCGATGCCGACAAGCCCGAGACCGAAAAAGGCAATGAACAGCTGCATCAACAGAGGTGTGCCCTGAAACAGCTCGACATAATATTTGGAAAAGACACGGAGCGATTTTTTCTTGGAAATCCGCATGAACAGCAACGCGAGGCCAACCATCGCGCCGCCAATGAACGAAACCAGAGACAGCAGCACCGTCCACCGGGCGGCCAGAAGCAGGTTTCTCAGTATGTCCCAGGTGGAAAACTCAATCATCTGACGCTCCTTCTGGGAAATATGAAGCCGCCAAGCACAAGCAATATCTGTCGCAGCAAAATCGCAAGCCCGAGATAGATCACCGTCGAAACCATATAGGCTTCAAAAGCGCGGAACGTGCGCGACTGGATGAAGTTGGCCGCAAAGGTCAGGTCCTCGGCTGCAATCTGCGACACAACGGAGGAACCCAGCATGACGATGACCACTTGGGACGACAGAGCGGGCCAGATGCGCTGCAGCGATGGCACCAGCACGACATGACGGAACGTTTCGAATCGCGTCATGGCAAGGCTTGCGCCTGCCTCGAACTGCCCCTTGGGTGTCGCTTGAATGCCAGCGCGAATGATTTCGCAACTATAGGCACCGAGATTGATGACCATGGCAATATTGGCGGCGGTCAGTTCCGTCAGTTGTAAGCCGAGGGATGGCAGACCGAAAAAGATGAAAAACAGCTGGATCAGAAACGGCGTGTTGCGGATCAGCTCAACGTAAAGCGCAACAGGCGGGCGCAGCCACCGCGGCCCGAGCGCACGGACCCAGGCGCAGATAATACCAAGAGTGATTCCCAGGATACCACCAATCGCAATCAGCTGAAGAGTGATGAGCACCCCCTTCACGATTGCAGGGTAATATTCGAGAAGCCACCCAAATTCGAAGGTGTAATTCACGACGGGTCCTTTCGGATAAAGACGGGACACGCACCCCGGATCATCACGGGGTGCGCATTCTCAATGGTCTTAAATATCCTTCGGCAGATCCGTCTTCAGCCACTTCTGTGCAATGGCATTCAGGCTGCCATCGGCTTTTGCAGCAGCGATGATGGCATCGACCTTTTCACGCAGAGCGGGCTGGTCCTTGTTCAGACCGATGTAGCAAGGCGAGTTCTTGATGAGGAATTTCAGTTCCGGGCGCTTTGGCGGGTTCTTTTCGAGAATCGCGGCCGCAACTACGTTGCCGGTGGCAACGGTTTCGACCTGGCCTGACAGGAATGCCGAGATCGTGCCGTTATTGTCCTCATAACGCTTGATGGTGGCATCGGCTGGCGCGATTTTCGTCAGCTCCAGATCTTCCACCGCACCGCGTGTGACGCCTATTGTCTTGCCTGCGAGATCTTCTGCCTTCTCGATTTTGACGGCGTCAGGCGCGAACACACCGTTAAAGAACGGTGCATAGGCCACGGAGAAATCAATCACCTTCTCACGCTCTGCATTCTTGCCGAGGCTCGAAATTACCAGATCGACCTTGTTGGTCTGGAGGTAGGGCACGCGGTTTGCGCTGGTTACGGGCACGAGCTCAGTCTTTACGCCCAGCTTTTCGGCAATCAGATTGGCCACATCGATGTCATAGCCACGCGGGGCCATATCACCGCCAACGCTGCCAAATGGTGGAAAGTCCTGCGGAACGGCAACGCGGATCGCACCGCGAGATGAAATGTCGCTCAAGGCATCTGCGAAGACGGGTGCTGCAAAGCTGCAGGTGGCTGCAATGGCAATAGTGGCGAGAAATATGCGTCTGCTGAACATTTCAAATTCTCCTATGAGTTGGCAATATGAAGGGGTGGTAGGGATAGTGAACTGCGAAGGTCCCGGAGCGGGTCTCGCTGGCGCGTGAGGTCCAGCCCGGTCTCGACCTCATCCAGATGCGTGACGGCAAGCTCTGCTGCGCGCACGAAATCGCCCGCATCCATCGCCTCAAATATGCGGCAGTGCCCTTCATGGGATTGGGCAGCATGGAAGTCGGATTGATAAAGCATCGAAATGAGGATTGTGCGTGCGGTCAGGTCCCGCAGAAGATCGATAATGATATCGTTTCCGACAATCTCGGCAATGCGGATGTGGAAATCACCCATCAGGCATGTCAGGCGCTGACGATCGGCCACGGCCAGCGCTTCCCGCTCTTCATCCAGATGATCAAGAAGTATCCGGCGCCCGGCGGGAGAAAGGGTCGTCATGGTGCGCAGCAGGCCAAACTCGATCACGCGCCGCGCCTGATACACCATCACCGCCTGTTCGGCCGATGGCTCCACAACGAACCAGCCGCGACGGGGGCTGACCTCAACGACACCGCGCGTGACGAGCCGCATCATGACTTCCCGGATCTTGGTGCGGGAGACGCCATATATTTCCGCAAGCTGCGATTCGCCCAGCCGTGTGCCGGGGCGTATGCGTGCAGACAGGATGCCGGAAAAGATGGCCTGTTCTATCGCACTCTGATCTGTCTCGCCTGTATGTCTGTCTTGCATACAAGATCAGAAAGCAAGGTGCGTGCCATTCTGTGCGGACTTTGCAAAACGGCCTTCGCGATGGCACTTAAATGTGCGCCGATGACCAATGATGATTTTTTAGACAGCGATATTTCGCATCACGGCCAAATATTGGGCGGATCAAGCCGTGATCGCAGCGCCCGACTTTTGGCGGTAAACTGAGAGCAATATCTCTGCCCCCACCTCACCCGGCGGACGCTCTGTGTGCAGACGCTCACGCACCAGCGCAAAACCTTCCAGCATCGCTTGCCTTTGCAGCGTATCGGCAGAAAGGCGCTCGGCCCAGCGCAACATGGAGCCTGCGCGCACAACCTCGTTGATATATTCCGGAACCACCGCGTAATCGGCAATCAGGTTTGGCAGTGCACCAGTCCAGGTTTTTATGCGCCTGCTCAACATGGTGAAGATCCAGTCCGTTTTGTAAACGGAAACAACCGGAACATTGGCAAGCGCAAGCTCCAGAATGACCGTACCGGACGCAGCAATCGCCGCATCGGCCTGCGCAAAGGCATTCCACTTGAATGCCGAATCGGCTCCGATTTCGGGTCGGATATGATCTGGCCAGGATGCAGCAAGTTCACGTATCCGGGCTTCCTGTCTCGAAACCGTGGGAAGCACGAATCGCGTCGGCCCGTTACGCTCCACAAATGCTGCAGCCGCAGCTTGAAACGGCTCCATCAAACGCGTGATTTCTGTTGAGCGTGAGCCGGGCAGCAAAAGAATGGTTCTCTGTTCGCCATCCTTTGGCAACGCCCGTTCAGCGCGCTGCTCACGAACAGCCAACAGGTCATTATCAACACTCAAGCGGTGGCCGACAAAGCTCGTGGGCGGGCCGCCCAAACGCCGCATGGTTTCTGGCTCGAATGGCAGCAGCGCCAGAACGTGGTCGACATAGCCAAGCATGGCCGGCGCACGCTTTTCCTTCCAGGCCCAAACGCTGGGGCACACGTAATTCACCACAGGCAGGTTCGGCATCGCTTTACGAACACGTCGCGCCACACGGTGCGTAAAGTCCGGGCTATCGATAATAAGCAGCACATCTGGCTTGGCTGCGATGATCGCGTTTGCCGTTTCTTTTATTCGCGCAAGCAGCTGCGGCAGTTTTTTCAGAACCTGCGTGAAGCCCATGATCGACAGTTCGGAATAATCAAATAGTGATGTCATACCTTCGCCGGTCAGGCCATCGCCGCCAACGCCAACCAGCTCAACCTTGCCCGGATACTGCACCTTCAAGGCGCGAACCAGATCGGCGCCCAAGAGATCGCCAGAGACTTCACCGGCAATGACGGCCAGTTTCAGAACCGTGTCTCTCACATCATCTCTCCCGCAAGGCCTGTATCGATTCCACAGACGAACACCCCGGCTTCATCGGCCGCAGCCAGCATGGCGTCGCGATCCAGTACGAATGCCCTGCCCGCCTCGACTGCAATGCCGGCAAGCCCAGCCTTGGCGGCATTGTGCACGGTCGATGGGCCAATAGTAGGCAGGTCGGCCCTGATGTCCTGCTGCGGCTTGCACAGCTTGACCAGCACACCTTTTCGACGGCTGGAAATGCGGCCTTCGGCACGCAATGTAGCGACCCGAGCCAGCATGCCATCGGTGCCCTCGACGCCTTCAAGCGCAACCAGACGACCGCCGACGCAGACCGCACCCTGCCCTACATCGAGCGCGCCGAGCGCGAGTGCCGCCTTCGCCGCTTTGGCAATATCCCTCCGGTCTTCATCGCTTGGCTCGATTTTTCCCAAAGAGCCAGTTGTGGCCAGCAGACCCGGTGCGATGTTATGTGCGCCGATGACACGCGCACCCTGCGCCTCAATCAGCCCGATCACCATTTGCAGCACGGTATCATCTCCGCCCGACAGAAGCGTGCGGATGATGGACGGCATCTTTGCAATCATTTTGAAATTGGGGCGAATTTCCCGCCATTCAGGCCGGTGAGATACCGCGCCAGACAGCACAACGCGATCAATGCCATGGCTCGCCAGGAGCCTTCCGAGGCTCGACACATCACCCACGCTGATGCATGCATTTTCAAACGCCGACCAATCAAGATCGGCCTGGTTTTGCAAGCGGATGATGAAGGGCGTCTCGCCTGCGTCCAGTGCTGCTTGCGCCACATAAAAGGGCAGAAAGCCGCTGCCAGCTATGATCGCGAGACGCCCCGCATCCTGTGGCACGCGCTATTTTCCCCGGTTGGGCGACGAAATGGCCCGCTCATTGGCAGCAGCGATGAAATCGATGACTTCGAGCGCCTGCGGGCAATCGAGATACTCTTCACGAATGGCGGCAGCATTGGCGCGCACATTGCCTTCGCTTTCGAAGATCTGCTTGTAGGCGCGGCGAACCTTGTGAATTTCCGCGCGCTCGATACCTGCACGGGTCATCCCGACAATGTTCAAACCACCCAGAATACCTGGATTACCATTCAGCATGCCATAAGGAATGACGTCATAGCTGACGGCAGAGAGGCCACCAACGAAGGCCTGACGGCCAACGCGCGTAAACTGGTGCACGGCAGAGCCGCCACCCAGAATGGCGCGGTCCTCAATCGTCACATGGCCAGCCAGCATGACGTTATTGGACAGAATGATGTTGTCGCCCAAACGGCAGTCATGCGCCACATGCGCATAGGCCAGGAACAGGTTATTGTTGCCGACAACCGTCGTTCCGCCATGTTCCACCGTGCCTGTGTTCATTGTAACACCTTCACGGATAGTACAGTTTTCACCAATGACGAGCGTTGTATCAACCGCGCTATGATGGGCACTCTGAGAGTCGCCGCCGATCACGGCAGATGGCCAGATCTTTGTGCCTTTGCCCACAGTCGTGCAGCCCAGCACAACGACGTGGCTGAGCAATTGCACGTCATCATGCAACGTCACCTTAGGGCCAACATGACAAAACGGACCAATGCCGACGTTTTCACCGATCACAGCTCCGTCTTCAATGAATGAAGACGGGTGAACCTTGGCCGAAGCCGCGATCTTGCTCATTGCTGACCCTCGGGGATCATCATCGCGCCAATATCCGCCTCAGCCACCAGAGCGCCATCAACCTTGGCGTCGCAATGGAACTTCCAGACATTGCCGCGCTGGCGCTGCTTCACGACGTAAATCTCCAGGCGGTCGCCCGGCACGACAGGCTTGCGGAAGCGCGCATTGTCGATCGTCATGAAGTAAACGAGATGGCCGCCATCACCCTGCCTGCGGGCGCAGATGGCTCCGGCTGTCTGCGCCATGGCTTCAACAATCAGCACGCCAGGCATGATGGGACGATCTGGAAAATGGCCGGTGAAATGCGGCTCATTGACCGTAACATTCTTGATGCCCGTCGCGGAGCTATCACCATCAATGTCGATGATCTTGTCGATCAGCAAAAAGGGATAACGATGTGGCAGCAGCTTCATCACTTCAAGGATGTCAGCCGCGCCAAGCACCGTCTTCGTCTCTTCAGACATTCTTCTCTCCTGTCTTCTTGTCTCGCTCCTCGGCGCGCGCAAGCAGTTCTGCCATGTCGCGCAGGAAATGTTTCAGAGGCCGCGCCGGTACGCCGCCATATTTCGCACCAGCCGGCACATCGGCAACGACGCCGCTCATTGCGGCGATCTGCGCACCATCTCCAATCGAAATGTGGCCGTTGATGCCGCTGGCACCACCGATCATCACGCCATCGCCAATCCGCGTGCTGCCAGCAATACCGACCTTGCTGACGATACCGCAATGGCGGCCAATGCGAACATTGTGGCCGATCTGGACCTGATTGTCGATTTTCGTGCCTTCGCCAATGATGGTGTCATCCATCGTGCCGCGATCGACCGTGGTGTTTGCGCCGATCTCGACATGATCCTGAATGATCACACGCCCGATCTGCACGATCTTCAGCATGCCACGTGGACCAGGGGCGTAACCAAAGCCATCCTGCCCGATGCGCGCACCATTGTGGATGATGACGCCATTGCCAACCAGCGACGAGAGAATGCTCGCGCCACCGGCGATCGTGCAATCGCGTCCGATCTGCACTTCCTCACCAATAATGGCGCCGGGTCCGATTCGTGTGCCGGAGCCAATATTCGCGTTGGAACCGACGACGGCATAGGCCTCGACAATAACACCGGCTTCAAGTTTGGCAGAGGGATGAATATGCGCGAGAGGCGAAATTTCTTCATCCTGCCCACTAACAGCCGATGGCTTCATGGCTGAGGGATGCAGCAAGGCCCCAGCCTGCGCAAATACCGTATGCGGATGCTTGGTAATCAGAGCCGGAATATGGGCTGGCACGAGATATTGCAGAGCAGGATCACAAATGATCGCCGCAGCGTCACAGGTCTCGATATCCTCACGGTTCTTCCGAGACAGGATGTAGCACAGCTGATCAGACTTGGCCCTGTAAACGGGTGCTATGGAACGCACCATACGATCAGTCGCCGTTTCATCAGACAGTTCCGCCCCAAGACGGTCTGCGATATCTTTCAATCGCATGCCTTCGTGGGGCGGAAAAAAAGCATTATATTCCATCAACCGAATACTCCAGAACGTTCAAACTTGCAGTTCTGGACTGCCGATATCAGAAAGTGTTGGACATGCCAAACCGGAAGTTCTGCACTTCGTCGTAGTCTTCCTTCATGAACGGTACTGCGTAGTCTACGCGCAGAGGACCGAATGGCGAAGCCCACATGACGCCGATACCAGCGGATGCACGGATAGAGCTGTCGTCTTGCACACCTGTGCTATTTGCAACCTTGTTACCGTACAGCGTACCGGCATCAACGAAACCAGCAACACGCAGACCGAAGTCTTCAGGAATACCCGGCATAGGCGCAGTCACTTCAGCAGAAGCTGCGAAATATGTCGTGCCCCCGATGGAGTCGCCGTTGATACGAGGACCAATACCATCATTCTCGAAGCCACGGATCACACGTCCGCCGATCTTGAACTGGTCGAAGACGAGGAGATTGTCACCCGTTGGTGCAACATACCCAGCCTGACCTGTGATCGAGCCGATGATGTCATACTCATCGGAAAGAGTGTGGTAGTAGCGAGCCTTGGCATAGATCTTGTAGTATTCGGAGTCACCACCAAGTCCGGCAAATTCGTTCGTCAAAGCGCCCTGCCAGCCATCGCGCGGCATGTTGCGGTCGTCGAGAGAATTGTAAGCCAGCGTGTTGGAGATAATGGACTGCGTCCAATCACCACCACGGATCAGGTCACGATAAGGCGACGCGAGGTTTGCAGGATTATCCCAGTCACCTTGGCCATCATAATTGATCTGCTTGTAAGTGTACTTGAACGTCGTCGCGAGATTTTCTGTGATCGGCGCGGTTACGCGAAGCGCGAAGCCCTGCTCGTCATAGTCATAATAATCTTCGCTCGAGCTCTGGCTCTTGAAGAGGTCGAAACCTGCTGCAAGGCGGTAGCCCAGGAAGTATGGCTCTGTGAAAGACAGGTTGTAGCTACGCGCGTCATCCTGACCGGCACCCGCAGCGATACGAATGTACTGGCCACGACCGAGGAAGTTCTTTTCTTCGATGGAAGCTTCGAGAAGCGCGCCATCGTTCTGCGAGTAACCAGCACCGATACCGAACGAACCGGTTGCCTGATCTTCAACATCCACAACAATCACGACGCGGTCAGGAGCGCTGCCCTGCGAAGTGCCGATATTAACCTTGGAGAAGTAGCCCAGAGCTTCAAGACGACGCTTGGCGGCCGAGATGATCGTCTGGTTGAACGCATCGCCTTCGCTGATGTCGAATTCGCGGCGGATCACGTAGTCACGTGTACGCGTGTTGCCACGGATTTCGATACGCTCAACGTAAGCGCGCTCACCCTGATCAACAATGTAGGTCACGCCAATGGTGTTGCCAGCCATATCACGGTCGCCACGCGGGGTGACGCGAGCAAATGGATAGCCTTCAGCGGAAACGCGCTTGGAAATGGCTTCCATGCTCTGCTGAACTTCCTTGGCGCTGTAACCGGAACCAGCCTTGGTTTCGACCAGACCCTGCAACTGCGAACCATCAACACCAGGAACGGTCGATTCAACAGCCACATTACCAAATGCGTAACGCTGACCTTCATCCACATTGATGGTGATGGTGTATTCGTTGGTGGCTTCGTCCAGCACGGCGTCCGAAGACGTCACGCGGAAGTCGGCATAGCCACGGTTGTAGTAGAACTGGCGCAGCGCTTCTTCGTCAGCGCGCAGCTTGTCCTCGTTGTATACATCCTTACGCGTCAGGAACGACAGCATGTTGGATTTCTTGGTATTCAGAACAGCAGCAAGGCGACCATCGCTGTAGGCGTTGTTACCAACGAAATCGATGCGTGCAATCTTTGTGCGCTCACCTTCGTTGATCACAAAAGCTAGGTTCACGCGGCCCTGGCCGACGTTCACGACCTGCGTCGTAACCTGAATGTCGCTACGACCAATCGCGGCGTATGCATCCTTGATGCGAGCGATATCGGCAGTTACCAGCGTCTGATCGTATGGGCCGAGGGACTGTGTCTGAACGATGCCCTGAAGCTTGTCGTCCTTTATCTTCCGGTTGCCGTTGAACACAACCTGGTTGACGAGATTGTTTTCGCTCACCGTAACAACGAGAGTCTTGCCAGAAACGCTCATGCTGACGTTGGAGAAGTATCCCGTCGCATAAAGGCGCTTGACCGATTCATCGATGTCAGCGTTGGAAAAGTTCTGACCGGGAGCGATCGTGATGTTGGAGCGCACAGCGTCTGCACCGGCGCGCTCAGCACCACGAACATCAACCTTGCTGATGACAGCCGCATTGGCAACACCAGCGGAGACAACAACTCCGAGAGCCGCAACCGAAGAAACACCAGCAGACAGCGCAACCGCCGACACCGCGTTCAAAAATCTTGAACCAGCCTTCATTTTCAATTCTTACCTTTTCCCGTTGTCCCTCAGCGGGCGGAACCCGACTCCGGCCATCTGTCGTCGTTTTTACCTGCTTTTCCTCTACAAGCAAGCCCGACCGTTAATTTCTGTTTACTTCGCGTGCGACCGTGGCTCAATCGCCACTTTCGCATGAAAACAAGGTAAACGACCCCTTAAAATACAGCCTAAAAAGCCCAATTTAGCCAATCAAGCTGCTGATATCATTCCAAGTCGCAAATACCATCAGACTGAAGATCATCGCAAGACCAATCCTGAATGCGACCTCTTGCGCGCCGGAGCCGAGCGGCTTTCCCCGCACCGCCTCAATTGCGTAGAACACCAGATGCCCCCCGTCCAGAACCGGCACAGGCATCAGGTTCAACAGGCCAATCGACACCGAAAGCAGCGCTGCAAGCTGGATGACAGCCGCAAAGCCAAGCGATGCCATCTGGCCCGAAGCCTGAGCGACCCGCACAGGTCCTCCGAGTTGGTCTGCATTCATGCGCCCCGTCACCAGATTGCCGATATAGGCAAAGGTTCCGGTCACGACATGGCCCGTCTCACGCACACCTTCAACCATCGCCTCCCCTGGGGAAAAGCTGATATGCCTGAAGTTTCCGCGGGTCTGATCGGTCACGATACCGATGATCCCCAATTCCATCTTGTTACCGAACTGGTCTGTCGTCTCGGTCCGCGTAGGGACCATGCCTAAGTCCAGCTGCTGCCCATTGCGCTCCACCGTTACCTTGATCGGCGTGGCTGGCCGGACGGCAACGTAGCGACGAACGTCTTCGAAAGTCCTGACATTTTCGCCGTCGATTGCAACCAACCTGTCACCTGGTAGAACACCTGCAACTTGCGCGGCGCTGTTTTCCCGCACTTCAGACACGATCGGATCTGAAATCATCCGCCCGTAAATTGCAAAAAGTGCTGCAAAAATAAGGATTGCCAGAAGGAAGTTCGCGATTGGGCCTGCAGCAACCGTCGCTGCTCTTTTCCACAGCTTTGCGCCGCCAAGAGTCTGCGAACGCTCTTCCAGCGTCAAACCTGCGAGAGAATCACTGTCTGGCTTGCTGGCGACGTCTTCGTCACCGAAGAACTTGACGTAGCCACCCAAGGGCACTGCCGAGATCTTCCAGCGGGTGCCGCGGCTGTCGGTGAAGCCGATAAGCTCAGGTCCAAAACCGATGGAAAAAGCTGTGGATCGTATGCCGCACCAGCGCCCAACCAGATAATGTCCCATTTCATGAACAAAAACGAGCAGGGAAAGGACGAGAATGAACGGCACCATGTACCCGGTCAAAAAACCAACCGTCGCCGTCACCATTTCCATATGTGTCTAGCCTTTCGCTAATGCCGCTCTACGCTTGTCAGAACCCCGGAAGAATTCCGCTGCCTGAACCTGGCACATCACCCGTTATCGCCGCATGAACGACAGCAATGAGGAATACGGTAAAACAGGCGAAAACAAGACCGTCAACCCGGTCCAGAAACCCGCCATGTCCGGGAATGAGATTGCTGGAATCCTTGACCTTGAAACGTCGCTTGATGAAGGATTCGAAGAGATCGCCGATCTGACTGAAAACGGACAGCAACAGCGCAAGCCCAACGATCCCCATGCCGATACGACCGTGATCGATATAGGCCACTGCCGAGCCTGCTGCGACGCCGGAAACCGTGCCACCAATGGCGCCAGACCATGTCTTTCCCGGCGATATGGCGGGTGCAAGCTTCGGCCCACCAATTGCGCGACCGACAAAGTAGGCCAGAATATCCGTGGCCCAGACGATGGCAAAGACGAAGACCATGGCTGCAAAGCCCGTCAGCTCGTCACCGCGAATTGCCGCCAGGGAAATGCCACTGAGACCGGCATAGACGATGCCGCCCACCAGCCACCAATTGCGACCACGCAAGACCGGAAAAAGCGCTGCGGTGAGCGCGAAACCTGACAGAAGGGGCAGATCGAGCGAAGACTCGCCGAAAATCGTATTGCCAGCCATGACAGCCACAGAAAACCACCCCCAGGCATAGCCCGTCGGATTGGTATCAGACAGCTTGGTAATGGTGCTCCACTCGAAATAGAGCAACAGCGCCAGAACCCCGGCGACAAGGCGGAACATCATTCCGCCGTACCAGGTGGCTGTGAGTATAACGGCAGCGAGCACGATGCCGGAGATAAGCCTTAGCCTCAGTTCCCGGCTCATCAGGCACCCGCCAGAGCGACTTGGCTCGAAAGGCCGCCAAACCTGCGATCACGCGTCATATACTGGTCAATGGCTGAGACAAACGTCTTGCGGTCAAAGTCCGGCCAGTACTCAGGAATGAAGAGAAATTCTGCATAAGCCGCTTGCCACAACATGAAGTTGGAGAGCCGCTCTTCGCCGCTGGTGCGGATGATGAGATCGGGGTCCGGCATTCCCGCAGTATCGAGGCGCGAAGAGATCGCGTCGGCATCGACGTCAGACGGGCTCAACACGCCTGCAGCCACATCTGCTGCCAGCGATGCCGCCGCGCGGGCTATTTCATCGCGCGAACCGTAATTGAAGGCGATAACCAGCGTCAGTGCCGTGTTGGCTGCTGTCATCTGCTCGGCTTCGATCAACAGGCTGCGGATGTCATCCTTCAAATTCTGCCGATCTCCAATGATACGAACCCGCACATTTTCCTTGTGCAGGTCCGCCAGGTCGCGGCGAATGAAGGCTTTGAGAAGCCCTAAGAGATCACTCACCTCGGACTCTGGCCTGCGCCAGTTTTCCGAGGAAAATGCGAAAAGCGTCAGATATTTCAGGCCGCATTCACCCGCGGCCCGCACCGTTTCGCGCACGGCTTCGACGCCACGTCTATGGCCCATGATGCGCGGAAGCCCACGCTGCTTAGCCCAACGCCCGTTACCATCCATAATGATGGCAACATGCTCGGGTAGTGAGGAACGGCTAGTGTCCGACATCTCGATCCAGTTTAAGCAGCGTGGCGTTGACAGGGAAATATGCTGTTGGTCTGCGACCAACTATACCTGCATGATTTCTCTTTCTTTCTCAGCAAGCAAGCGATCAATATCCGAAATTGTGTCATCCGTCATCTTCTGAACCTTGTCAGACTTTGCACGGCTTTCATCCTGGCCGATGTCACCATCCTTTTCAGCCTTTTTCAGGCCGTCCATACCATCGCGCCGGACGTGGCGAATAGCAACCTTGGCCTTCTCCGCGTAGTCATGCGCGACTTTCACGAGAGACTTGCGGCGCTCTTCGTTCAGCTCTGGAAGAGGAATACGGAGGTTCTGGCCATCAACGATCGGGTTTAGGCCAAGATTGGATTCGCGGATGGCACGATCAACCGCGCCAACCATCGATTTGTCCCAGATATTCACGCCCAGCATGCGCGCTTCCGGCACGGTAATGTTTGCGACCTGCGAGAGCGGCACACGGGAGCCGTAGGCATCAACCGTGACAGGATCGAGAATGTTGGCAGAAGCGCGGCCGGTTCTCAGCGATGCAATGTCGCTCTTGAATGCATTGATCGCACCGTCCATGCGGCGCTTGATATCGTTGAGGTCAACATCACTCATTTTCATACTCCATCAGTTCTTGGCGCTCGCGGCCTTATGTGTAGCGTGGAATCAGCGCCGGGTGTTACTTGTCGTGTACGATGGTCTTGCGACCGCCACCCGTCAATATTTGCGCGAAACCGCCCTTTTCGTGGATCGAGAAGACGATGATCGGGATGTGGTTTTCCCGCGCCAGTGCAACGGCTGCTACGTCCATGACGGCCAGTCCCTTGGCAAGAACTTCCGAATGCGTCAACTCCTCGAAGCGCGTTGCCGTCGGGTCCTTCTTCGGGTCGGCAGAATAGATGCCGTCAACCTGAGTGCCCTTGAAGATCGCTTCAGCTCCCATTTCAGCAGCACGCAAGGCAGCTGCCGAATCCGTGGTAAAGAACGGGTTGCCGGTACCACCGGCGAAAATCACGACGCGACCTTGCGCCATGTGCGAAAGCGTCGCGCGCTGAGAGAAGCTCTCACAGATTTCCGGCATGGCGATGGCAGAAAGCACGACAGTGTCGATATCGAGCTTGCGCAGTGATGTCGCGAGCGCCAGGGCGTTGATGATGGTTGCGAGCATACCCATGTGGTCGCCCGTCACTCGGTCTCCACCCTTGGATGCAACGGCCACGCCGCGGAAGATATTACCGCCGCCAACAACGACGCCCACCTCGACACCCATGGCCCTTGCCTCGGCAATATCAGATGCGATCCGATCTGCAACCGCGACATCGATGCCGAAACCCTGATCGCCCATGAGGGCTTCGCCCGACGCCTTGAGAAGAACACGTTTATAAAGCGGCTTGGAAGACATCATGACTCCTTGAGGAATGGATGCGTGATCTTGCAGCAATGGCTGTCGAGACATAGCAACATGCGAAACTTGAAAAACAGCAGCGCACGGCGAATCTGAATGATCGCCACCCACTGCAGGATATAACCGCAACGCCGATACACGAAGGGCACCGCGTTGTCACGCGATGCCCCATAGTTTTCCCGTATTTGGGTAAATAGATCAGCCCTTGGCGACAGCAGCAACTTCAGCTGCGAAGTCGCTTTCTTCCTTTTCGACGCCATCGCCCAGCAGCAGGCGAGCCATGCCGACAACCTCGATCTTCGCGCCAGCTTCCTTTTCAGCTTCCTTGACAGCGTCACCAACCGTGATGTCAGGGTTGATGACGAATGCCTGCGACAGAAGAGCGACTTCTTCGAAGAACTTGCGCATGCGGCCGTCAACCATCTTTTCGATGATGGCTTCTGGCTTGCCGGATTCGCGAGCCTGCTCGATGAAGACATTGCGTTCACGCTCGGCAACAGCCGCGTCAACTTCTTCCGAACGGATAGCAAGCGGGTTGGTCGCAGCAATGTGCATTGCGATCTGGCGGCCGATGGATGTCAGAACGGCCTTGTCGCCTTCGGACTTGAGCGCAACCAGAACGCCCAGCTTGCCGATGCCATCGCCAGCTGCGTTGTGAACGTAAGTCGCAACAACGCCGTGCTCGACTTCAAGCATCGCCGAGCGGCGCAGCGTCATGTTCTCACCAATGGTCGCAATTGCGTCCTTGATGGTGTCTGCAACAGACTTGCCGGTCGCTGGGTAGGTTGCTGCAGCAACTGCATCAACAGAACCGTTTGTTGTCAGCGCAACGGATGCAATGCCGCGAACGATGTCCTGGAACGCATCGTTGCGTGCAACGAAGTCGGTTTCGGAGTTGATTTCAACAACAACAGCCTTGTGGCCGGCAGATGCGATACCAACGAGACCTTCAGCAGCCGTACGGCCAGACTTCTTGTCAGCCTTGGCGATACCCTTGGCGCGCAGCCAGTCGATTGCGGCTTCCATGTCGCCACCGGTCTCGGACAGCGCCTTTTTGCAATCCATCATGCCTGCGCCAGACTTCTCGCGCAGTTCCTTTACCATTGCGGCTGTGATTTCGCTCATTGTGTGCCTCTTGTCGGTTCGTCGGTCACGGCACGAATGCGGCCAGACCTCAATCGGATTTTGGGAACGAATGTACCCGGAACTGTGACAGCCTGATGAAGAGGCCATCACGAAACGTCAAAATTCACGCCTCGCCAAGCAAACGGCGTGATGGAAACGAACAAGGCCGCCGAACTTTTCTAGTCCAGAACGGCCTTGTCTCGTCTCATGGAGAAGGCGGCACATAAGCGCCGCCCGTAGCCTTATCAGGCAGTTGTACCAGCAGCAGCTTCGTCTTCGAGCGCTGGCTCGACTGGAGCTTCTTCCATCGCGCCGAGGTCACGACCGGAAGAACCCTGCTGACGTGCAATACCGTCGATGGCTGCACGAGCAATCAGATCGCAATAGAGCGAGATGGCGCGCGAAGCATCGTCGTTACCGGGGATTGGGAAGTCGATCTGGTCTGGATCGCAGTTGCTGTCGATGATGGCGACGACTGGAATGCCCAGACGCTTTGCTTCTTCGATAGCGATCTTTTCCTTGTTGGTGTCAACAATGAACATCAGGTCAGGAACGCCGCCCATATCGCGGATACCGCCGAGAGCCTTTTCAAGCTTTTCGCGTTCGCGCTCAAGGTTCAGGCGCTCTTTCTTGGAGTAGCCAGATGCGTCGGAGTTGAGGATTTCGTCGACCTTGCGCAGACGTGCGATCGAGTTCGAAATCGTCTTCCAGTTGGTCATCATGCCGCCGAGCCAACGCGAGTTGACGTAGTACTGGGCAGAACGCTTTGCACTGTCGGCGATGATTTCAGAAGCCTGACGCTTCGTGCCAACGAACAGAACGCGACCGCCACGGGCAACCGTGTCAGACACGACCTGAAGGGCGCGCGACAGCAAAGGAACTGTCTGTGCCAGGTCGATGATGTGGATGTTGCTGCGGTCGCCGAAGATGTACGGCTTCATCTTTGGGTTCCAGCGATGTGTCTGGTGACCAAAGTGAACGCCAGCTTCCAGAAGCTGACGCATAGAGAAATCGGGCAATGCCATGCCTAGTTATCCTTTTCCGGTTTAACCCCCGCGAAGCAAACAGCGCCAGCAAACTGGCACCACCGGGCGGAATGATCCGGATTTCTCCCGGAACATCCCAAGCTTCGCGTGTGGAATGGTGTGCCGCATACAGACTGTTTCAACAAAACGCAAGTCAATATGCGAAAATAGCCGATATGATCAGCGAAGTGGCTGCTTTTCACAGCTTTCTGGCGGAAGAATATCAAGCTTGGCCAGTTTGCCCGTCAGCACGAAGTCACCGTAATCCATGGTCAGATCGCGTGTGATTCCATTTTCATAAAGCTTGAACGAGATGCGGTAGATGGGAAGCGAATCGGTGGCGGACTTGTCGTTGTAATAGGCAATCGTCACCGGCCAGAACGAGGTCTTGGCGAAATCGCCTGCTTTGCCAGCATCCGGGTCCGCATCACCGGGCGTTTGCTGCTTGCCAACCAGGGTCGAGGTGATGAGGCTCTGGTCGCCGTCATCAGAACCATCGAAAACGCGGGATTCGAAAATGCGCTTGCCGAGTTTCGCGTTCTCGATGACCTGCACCATGTGCTCGGTCGGAAACTCACCAGCATCCAAGTCGATCGTGCGCGCATCTGGCTTGACGAGGTCGATTTTCATCGCCCCATCCTTGTCCGCTGCAGAACCCGTCACTTCCTTGTCCAGCTTTTCATCCGTAAATGACTTGGTTGCGAAGGTGAACTTCTGCGAAGCCACGTCCTCGAAGGTCGTGGTCTGCTGGTCCGTCATGCGCACCGCATCGCCGGTATTGATCTGCGTAACGAAGCGAAAATCGGTCTTGTAACCTTTGCAGGACGAGCCGGTAAACTCATACACCATGCGCCCGGTCATGCCCTCGATACCGGAGCGATCCGACGCATCCTTTAATTCCAGGTCATAGACAGCACGGTGAGAGATCAGGTTGGGAACGGAGGCAGGCACAGCACTTGCAACACCGGGCATCACCAAAAGGGTGCCGCAGCCAAGTGCGATGGCAAGGTTCCTGACAAACATTCAATATCTCCTGTTGGACTCACCGCTCATATTGTACAAGCAATCGCCCGGCTTCTGGACATCATGATCTGTCTGCCGGATTTTTGAAAGATTTACAACAAAAGCGGAGACGAAAATGTCGGATGCCATCGAAGCTCGCCTGAAGGAACTTGGCCACACCCTGCCCGCCGCCGCAGCGCCTGCTGCAAACTATGTACCCTACACAATCAGCGGCAATCTGCTTTACATTTCAGGTCAATTGCCGATGGAATCCGGCAAGATTGCGGTGACGGGCCATGTTGGCCGCGATGTCGATGTTGCGACTGCGCAGCGCGCTGCCGAACTCTGCGCCGTGAACATTCTCGCGCAAGTCAAAGCCGCGCTCAACGGTGACCTCTCGAAGGTCCGCCGCGTTCTGAAGCTGAACGGCTTTGTCGCTTCCGTACCTGAATTCACCGAGCAGCATCTTGTCATCAACGGTGCATCGAACCTGATCGCAAATGTTCTGGGCGATGCCGGCAAACACGCGCGCGCCGCTGTGGGCATGGCCTCCCTGCCCTTCAATGCCGCAGTTGAAATCGACGCCATCGTGGAAATTGACGTATGACGCTGAAACTTTCCTGGCTAACCGCCAACCCCGTCGCTCATCGTGGCTACCATGATCAGAACAAAACCGTCTGGGAAAACACCCTGACGGCGTTCTCGCGGGCAATCGACGCGGGTTTCGCCATCGAATGCGACTTGCAGCTGGCCTCGGACAGCGTTCCCGTCGTCTTCCACGATGATGAAATGAGCCGCCTGACCGGCATTAAGGGTGATGTGCGGGAGCGCACGTCTGGCGAACTCGGTATGTTGTCCGTCGGGCAGACCAAAGACCGGGTGCCGACGCTCAAGCAGTTGTTGAAGCTCTGTGGCGGCAAGGTCCCGCTGGTTCTGGAACTCAAAGGCCGTGCGGGCGACAATGTCGATATTGGATTTGCCGAAGCGGTTCTCGAAGAGCTTGAAGGCTACGAAGGCCATGTCGCGCTGATGAGCTTCGATCGTCATCTGCTGAAAGACCTCAAGGCCGCCGGTTCGCCATGGCCGCTTGGCCTGACGGCAGAGGGCGCAAAGCCTGAAGACTTCTTCAAGCACGATGAAGCCATGCAGATCGGCCTTGATTTCATCTCTTATGCCTGGTCACATCTGCCCAACAGCTTCATCGATGCGCAAAGAAAACTCGGGATTCCCGTGATTACCTGGACTGTACGGGATGAAACCGGTCGCGCGAATACCTATAAATATGCGGACCAGATGACGTTTGAAGGTTTCGACCCAAGAGAAGGCGTTACAGCCAGCGCATGAGCGATGAATATTCCATTCGCGTAGAACAGTCCTTCAAGGACATTGCCCCGGAAAGCTGGAACATGCTTTCCGGGACTTCAAAACTTACGCGAACAGATGACTACAACCCGTTCATATCCCACGCTTTCCTCTCTTCCATGGAGGAGTCTGGTTCGGCCACCGCCAAGACGGGATGGCGGGGCCACCATCTGCTTCTGGAAGATGGTGAGGGACAATTGAAGGGCGCGATCCCTGCCTATCTGAAAAGCCATAGCCAGGGCGAATATGTGTTCGACCATGGATGGGCGGATGCACTGGAGCGGGCGGGCGGCAGTTATTATCCCAAGCTGCAATGCTCAGTTCCCTTTACGCCTGCAACCGGACCACGGCTTCTCACAACTGGTATCGACGATGCCGCTTTCCGACAGGTACTGGCGTCCGGTTTACGGCAGGTGACGGAAGCCATCGAGGTTTCCTCCGCGCATGTGACATTCGCCCCGGATGACGACATGGATGCGCTGGTAGAGCAAGGCTTCCTTCCCCGCACCGACCAGCAGTTTCATTTCATCAACAATGGTTTCCGCGACCACGCAGATTTTCTTGATGCGCTCTCTTCTCGCAAGCGCAAGGGCCTCAAGAAAGAGCGCCGCGCCGCGCTTGAGAACGGCATAGAGATTGACTGGCTGACGGGCAGCGACCTGACAGAAGACATATGGGACCAGTTCTATGCCTTCTACAGGGATACGGGCAGCCGCAAATGGGGTCGTCCTTACCTCACCCGCGAATTCTATTCCCTGATTGGCCAACGCATGCCGGAGGATATTCTTCTGGTCATGGCAAAGCGTGAAGGTCGCTATATCGCAGGTGCGATCAACTTCATTGGTGGACAAGCGCTTTACGGCCGCCATTGGGGTTGCATCGAAGATCACCCGTTCCTGCACTTCGAGGTCTGCTATCATCAGGCCATAGATTTTGCGCTGGCGCGTGGCCTTGCCCGGGTTGAGGCTGGCGCGCAGGGCGAACATAAGCTGGCACGGGGTTACACACCGGTCACCACGCGGTCTGCGCACTTCATAACCCATCCCGGCCTTCGCCGCGCCATAGCTAATTATCTTGAGCGCGAGCGAAACGAGGTGGAGCAGATCGGCGACTACCTTGATGAGCACAGCCCCTTCCGCAAGGGAGAGCGCCCCGAAACTGACGATTGATTGCCTGAGGAGATATTTGATGACAGCCGCCTATGACACCAACAACATTTTCGCCAAGATTCTGCGCGGAGAAATCCCTTGCGCAAAGGTTTACGAAGACGACCACACGCTGGCTTTCATGGATGTAATGCCACAGGCGCCGGGCCATCTGCTCGTCATTCCCAAATCAGGCTCCCGCAACATTCTGGATGCTAACCCGGATGTTTTGGCCAAAACCATCGCCGTCGTCCAAAAACTCGCCATCGCCGCCAAGCAGGCATTCGAGGCCGATGGTGTTTACATCGCGCAGTTCAACGAACCAGCAGCAGGCCAGACGGTGTTTCACCTGCACTTCCACGTCATACCGCGCAACGAAGTCGAGCCCATGAAGCCGCATAGTGGCGCGATGGCGGATGGGGATATGTTGAGGGTGCACGCCGAGCGCATCAAGGCGGCGCTAGCCTGATTATTTCACGGCTGGCGGTGCGGTTACCTCAGGATGCCTCATCGGCCCATCAGGCTGCGCCAGTCGGGCGACCAGCTTACCGCCGAGCAGGTATGCAACAGCGAACATAGCAATACCCCCCACGACATCGCTCAAGTGGTGTCCGCCATGAACAAGAATGGCGGGCACCATTATTGCATTGAGGCAAAGCGCGAACGGAAAAATCCATCTGAACCGCGCCAGAAAAACCACCGACATACATGCCATCACAGTATGAAAAGAGGGAAATCCGATCAGACCCAGCACATTGGCTGGCGAGATGTAAGTCGGACCGTCACGGCTCAAACGTAAAAGCTCCTCGCCATATTGCGGCGTCACGCCAAGCTCGATCCTCGACAGCAAATCGGGTGACAGCACGAAAAGCGTCGAAGGACCAAAGTTCGGAAAGGCGAACCAGATCGCGATGCAGCCCGCTACGCCCAAAACTCCTGTCAGCAGGAAGTGCCACAGGGCATCCGCCTTTCCCGAGAAGCCCAGCAGAAGAACGACGAATGCAAGCTGTGGCAGAGAACTGAAATAAACATAATAAAGCGTCCGGGAGAACGCGGGCCATTCGGCCACAAATGCAACGGCTTCTGGCCATTTATATCCGAATAACGCATCCACATGTGCCAGCAGCACATCTCCAGGCACAGCCGTGATTGGCAGCAGCATATAGTTGAAGACAGATGCGACGAGCGTAAAAATGATGAACAGGCCGGACGCAATAAGTGCGAGCGCAATGCGCTCCTCACCCCTATGCACGCGATAATATTGGCCGCCACCAATGAGCGCTAACGCGCCGAAAGCCGGTACTGCGTAACCCAGCGAATCAACCGCAATGCCCCTAACAGTGATCAGTGTCAGATCAGCTAAGGCTATGGTGATGATGATAAAGGCGAAGAAACGTTCGGCTGGCAAAAATCGCATGGGTATCTCCATTGCGACTGATCTTAAACGGGATGCCTGAAATTCGCGTAAATGCTGGTTCTAGCGGAAACCCAGTGCCAACAGGCCGACCGCGAGTAAAAACAGTGGCACGACCACACCCACGATCACCCTCTGCCGGGCAAGGAGGAAGACGAGGAACCCCACCACAGCCGCCCCAATGCGCAGCCAAAGCGGCGTTTGCTCCAGAACACCTGTCGGAAAGACGATCAGCTTTGCGGTGACGGCCATCACGAGCGCGGTTGCTACGGCTCTTACCCAGTTCAGGACCTCAGATCCCTCTTTCAGGCGGTTTCCAGCGAGAACACCGAGCCAGCGCCAAAGGTCTGTCGCAATCCAGCCTGCAATCGCGATGAAGAGATAGGGTGCCCACCACGCATCGGTCATCATGGCTCTCCCTCCACTGAACTAGGCTCGATTTTGCGGCGAAACCAGAAGCGATCAATCAGGTAGGCCAGCGTTCCACCACCAATACCGGCATAGAGAATGTCGAATTCCGGCTCGATAACAGCAAATAGCGGGCCGCCAATCACGCCGATGACGAAGGCCACCTTGACGACGCTGTGTCTGGCCGATGCCCAGATCGAGGAAATGAAATAGACCGGCGTCAGGAAGAACAGCACGCCAGCCACAAGCGGCGGAAACGCTGCAACGACGCCATAGCAGACGGCGACGATGGCGGCATTCACCAGCGTCAGCGTCATGCCAAAGCCGATAAACCATGCCACACGCGCGGGCCTTGGCACCTTGCTGAGGTTTTGCGTGGCATAGACCCATGCCGTGATGGCGACGAAGTGTGAGAGAAAAAGCAGGATCCAGGTCGGCGTCTTTGCAGTGCGCATTTCCGGAACGATGGACGCCACCATCGGCATCATACGTATGGATGACAGTGTGACGACCAGAAAGCATGTCGCTAACCCCGCCCCGCTCGTCATCGCGCCAATCAGGATCATCTTTGCAGGCAAGGCCCAGATGACCAGCGTCATGAAAACCGCTTCTTCGCGCGGAACGCCCGATTCCAGCGCAAACGCACTGAACCCCACGAATGAGATCATGAGAATGAGCGAGGGCAGAGAAAAAATCCCTTTCATGCCTCTGAAATACCAGAGGTAGGCGGGCCCTGCATCGCGGTCTAGATCCATGTCATCATCCGGTATCGGCAAAAATAAAGTGCCGGGCAAGAAGCCCGGCACTGGTCTGTATCATTGAACGCAGCTTACTTCTTTTTAGGCACCTTCGGCACTGTGTTTGCCTTGCGGCGGGGAGCGACCTCCTCGGTCGTCTTGTCGGTCGCTGCAGCCACAACCTCGGCCTCTGGCTCAGGCTTTGCCACCTTCGCCTTGGCCTTGGATTTGCCGGGCGATTTTGCCGCCTTCAGCTCAGCTTCAGGCTTGGGCTTCACCGGCGCTGTCTCCGGCAAAACATTCAGCTTGAGACCATCCGTGCCGTCTTCATTCTTACCAACGAACACGCTGACGACGCCACCCTTCTTGAGTTTCCCGAACAGGATCTCATTGGCGAGCGGTTTCTTGATGTGCTCCTGAATGACGCGACCCAGCGGACGCGCACCCATTTTCTCGTCGTAGCCCTTCTCGGACAGCCAGGCGATGGCGTCCTCGTGCAGGTCGAAGGTGACATTGCGTTCGGACAGCTGGGTTTCCAACTGCATGACGAACTTCTGCACAACCTTGTGGATGACCGCAGTCGGAAGCGGCGAGAACGGAATGATAGCATCCAGACGGTTGCGGAATTCCGGCGTGAACAGGCGGTTGAGCGCCTCTTCATCTTCGCCCGTGCGCTTGGAAGAACCGAAACCAATGGCCGACTTGGCCATTTCGGATGCGCCCGCATTGGTCGTCATGATCAGGATGACATTGCGGAAGTCGATCTTCTTGCCATTATGGTCTGTCAGCGAGCCATGGTCCATCACCTGCAACAGAATGTTGTAAATGTCTGGATGGGCCTTTTCGATTTCATCGAGCAGCACCACGGAGTGTGGATGCTGATCCACGCCATCGGTCAAAAGCCCACCCTGGTCGAAGCCTACATAGCCGGGAGGTGCACCCAGAAGACGCGAAACCGTATGCCGTTCCATGTATTCCGACATGTCGAAGCGCAGCATCTCAACGCCGAGCGAGGCGGCAAGCTGCTTGGCAACTTCGGTTTTACCCACACCGGTCGGGCCGGAGAAGACGTAGGAGCCAATCGGCTTGTTCGGTTCGCGAAGACCCGCACGCGCCAATTTGATGGCGGTAGACAGCGCTTCAATCGCGATATCCTGACCGTAAACCACAGAGCGCAGCTCTTTCTCAAGATTGGCGAGAACCATCTCGTCATCCTTGGAAACGGTCTTTGCCGGGATGCGAGCCATGGTCGCAATCGTAACCTCGATCTCCTTTTCGGTGATCAGCTTGCGACGCTTGGATGGCGGCAACAGCATCTGGGCGGCACCGGTCTCGTCGATGACGTCGATCGCCTTGTCCGGCAGCTTGCGGTCAGAAATATAGCGGGCCGAAAGCTCCACCGCCGCCTTGATGGCTTCGTTGGAATAACGAAGGTGGTGGTAGCTCTCGAAATAGGGCTTCAGACCCTTCATGATCTCGATTGCATCTTCGATGGATGGCTCGTTGACGTCGATTTTCTGGAAACGACGCACCAGAGCCCGGTCTTTCTCGAAGAACTGGCGATATTCCTTGTAGGTGGTCGAACCGATGCAACGGATTGCACCCGAAGACAAAGCAGGCTTGAGTAGGTTGGAAGCATCCATGGCCCCGCCAGATGTCGCGCCAGCGCCGATCACGGTGTGAATTTCGTCGATGAAAAGCACCGCGCCGGGATATTCTTCCAGCTCTTTGACGACCTGCTTCAAACGCTCTTCAAAGTCACCACGATAACGGGTGCCTGCCAGAAGCGTTCCCATATCGAGGGAGAAGATCGTGTCGTTCTTCAACGCCTCTGGAACCTTACCTTCCACGATGCGCTTGGCCAGACCTTCGGCAATCGCCGTCTTGCCAACGCCGGGATCACCGACATAAAGCGGGTTGTTCTTGGAACGGCGGCACAGGATCTGGATCGTCCGGTTCACCTCTGCATGACGACCTATCAGCGGATCGATCTTGCCGTTGCGGGCCTTGTCGTTCAGGTTGACGCAATAGGCTTTCAGCGCATCCGGCTGCTTCTTGGGCGCTGCGTTGTCGTCGTCAGAACTGCTGCGCGGTGGCTTGGATTCGCTCTCGCTCTCTTCGGAACCGCGTGGCGTGCGGGTCTGGGATGTGCCGGGACGCTTGCCGATGCCGTGAGAAATAAAGTTCACCGCGTCATAGCGCGTCATTTCCTGCTCTTGCAGGAAGTAAGCGGCGTGGCTTTCGCGCTCGGCGAAGATTGCGACCAGCACATTGGCGCCGGTTACTTCTTCACGACCGGATGACTGGACATGAATGACGGCGCGCTGGATCACACGCTGGAAGCCAGAAGTCGGCTTTGAATCCTCATCGTAACCCGTAACAAGGTTGGACAATTCATTGTCGACATAATCGACAACTGTCTTTTTAAGCGCGTCCAGATCTACGTTGCAGGCACCCATCACGGCTGCCGCATCCGCGTCCTCTATCAGCGCCAGCAAAAGGTGCTCCAGCGTCGCATATTCGTGGTGGCGGTCGTTAGCAAAGGTCAGTGCCTGATGCAGCGCCTTCTCTAGACTTGGGGAAAAAGTTGGCACGTTGCGATCCTCATTTCTTTTCCATGACGCACTGAAGCGGGTGCTGGTGCTGTCGGGCGAAATCCATGACCTGACTTACTTTTGTCTCTGCGACCTCATATGTAAACACCCCGCATTCGCCGACACCGTGCTGGTGTACATGCAACATGATGCGGGTTGCCCCTTCCCTGTCCTTCTGGAAAAAACGCTCCAGAATATGAATGACGAACTCCATGGGAGTATAATCGTCGTTCAGTAAAAGAACACGGTATAGATTGGGCTTTTTTGTCTTAGGCTTCGTGCGGGTGATAACAGATGTGCCGCGGTTGGGACCGCCATCTTCCCCTTCACCATCACCTTGCATGTAGATCGACTTCTCGATCATTTTTTATCATTCTCCAGATCAAACACGCTCCACTCCTTATTGGGGCGCGCCAGAATTTCGCTGACCTCTATTTAGGTCGTTACAACGTGATTTTAAGCCCCTTGCGCCGCACTGCAATCAATAATCCGTTCCCGCGATGAAACAGTTCACCGAAACGCGGCTACATGATAAAAATGCGCCTCACGATGCCAGCCGCCGTCTCAACGTCAACGCAACGGCATGCTCAACCGTCGCCACCTCCATTTTCTTGCATATAGAATCAACAAGATAATTGATCGTGCGGCTCGATAATTCCATATGCGCTGAAATTGTCTCGAAGCTTTCTCCATCTGATGCGAGGCTGAGAATCTCTCGCTCAAGGCTTGTCAACGGCGCCTTCTTTTCCGTTCTCGCGTTTCCGATCACCGTCAGGCGGGCGTGAAGCTGGAACATTAAAACGCTCAGGCTTTCCAGCTCATCGACATCCAGCGGTGGCCTGGCGCCTGCAAAACCGATTATCCGTGGCGCTCCGAACATGCCCAAGGCCGGAAAGTCCGCTCCCATGGAGAGGTCGAAACCGCGAAATGATTTCAACATGGCCGGTGGGGCGCAGCCCATGGCTTCCAACTCGTCGAGCTGCCACTGAAACGGCCCAAGCGTATCAGGTGAATGCGTGAAAAGATGGGACGCGAAATCCGTCAGCCCCTCATCCAGCTTGTAGACGATGGAAGATGCGATATTGAAGGGAAATAGCGAGGAAATCGGCTCCTCTGCCACCAGACGCGACATATCGAGCACGTAGTAGCAACGGAACCCGAAGAGAGCCTGAATTTCGGCCAGAGTGTCTCCGACCTCGTCCAGCGTCTTGTTATTCTGCAGCTGTATCAGCAGGTCATCGTAAATTTTGCGCCTCCAAATGGCGAAAGTGGAGACGCAAGGCTTCGATAGGCCAGCTTGTCAACGCACGATCTCCAAATACCCGGAAATCAGGGTATTTGAAGTCCCGTGACCTGTCAATTTTCACTATCGAGCATTTCACGCACGGCAACGGCAAGCTGCTTTAATGAGAACGGCTTTGGAAGAAAACCGAATTTTGCGTCGGCGGGCAAGTTTCTGGCGAAGGCGTCTTCCGCGTATCCAGAAACGAAAATGAACTTCATGTCCGGGTAGGTCTTGCGAAGCTCACGGAGCAGCGTCGGGCCATCCATTTCGGGCATGACAACGTCTGAAACGACAATATCGACCTTGCCTTCCAGCTCTTCGAGAACCTCAAGTGCCTCGGTGCCGGAGCCTGCCTCATGCACGGTGTAGCCGCGCGTTTCCAGCATACGCTTTCCACCACGGCGCACCGCTTCCTCGTCCTCGACCAGAAGCACGACAGCGGACTTGCCCGTCAGATCAAGCAGCTCTGCCTTTGCCACATCCTTTGCGGCAGCGGCATCTGCGATTGTGCGTGCAGCGATCTCTTCTTCGGTCTGATGCACCACTTCGATAATGTGACGGGGCAGAAAGATGCGGAAGGCTGTACCTTTGCCCACTTCCGAATCCGGATAGATATAGCCGCCCGATTGCTTGACGATGCCATAGACCATCGAAAGACCAAGCCCGGTCCCCTTGCCCACTTCCTTGGTGGTGAAGAAGGGCTCGAAAATCTTGTCCATGATTTCGGGCGGAATACCGGTGCCGGTATCGGCCACTTCGATCATAACGAGATCTTCCTGCGGCAGGTCTGCACGCCCAAGCGCGATAACCTGATCCGCAGCCATATTGCGGGTAATGATCTTGATTTTTCCGCCTTGCGGCATCGCATCGCGCGCATTGACGCAGAGATTGATCAGCACCTGCTCGAACTGCGAAAGATCGGTTTTAACCGGCCAGAGATCTCGACCGTAGTCCACCTCGAGCTTGACATTCGTGCCGGAAATCAACCGGTCAACCAGCATTCTGAGATCGCCAATAACATCGGTCAGGTTCAGCACGGCCGGGCGCATCGTCTGCTTGCGGGAGAAGGCCAGCAACTGCCGCACGAGAACCGCAGCGCGGTTGGCATTGCGCTTGATCTCCATAAGGTCTGCAAAGCTTGCATCCGCCGGGCGCGCCTGAAGCAAAAGGTGGTCCGACGACAGCAGAATGGCTGTGAGAACGTTGTTGAAGTCGTGCGCGATGCCGCCCGCCAGCGTGCCGACCGCATTCATCTTCTGCGTCTGCGCCATCTGCGTCTCAAGCGCTTTTTGCTCGGTCACTTCGATGGCGTAAACAATGGCAACCTCTTCCGGCGCCTCGTCATCCTGATCCAGCACAGCGTGAACATAGAAACGGAAATGCCGTGTCTCATCGGTCGGATGGCGCGAGTCGAAAGGCGCTATATCGCCCTGACCATCCTTGGCGGCTTCGATCGCCTCCAGCAATTTCGGCTTGTCAATTTCCAGCAGCACCGCATCCAGAACGACGCCATTGTCGATATCGTCACGCCCGACAATGCCCGAGAACAGTTTGAGGAACGGCGCATTGGTGCGCAGAATGCGACCTTCGCCATCCAGAGAGGCAATCGCCATCGGAGTATTGTTGAAGAACCGGGTAAACCGCATGGCGGACGCCGATTCGGCATCCTCCTTGCCCTTGGAGCGCATCAGCACGATTGTGCGACTTTCGCCCGGCGCACCATCGCGTGTGGCGGTTACCTGATGTACCAGCCGCGCTGGCATGCTCTGGCCGTTGACCCGGCGCATGTCCAGATCCAGCATCTCCGTGCGGTTCGTGCCCGCCTGCGGATGAACGGATTCGATGAGCGCCATGCCTTCACCGGCCACGATATCGGATACGGTCAGCGATCCCGGGGAGAACTGCGCCAGATCAATTCCAAGCCATTGTGACAGGGTGGCATTCAGATAGACGATCTCGCCCTTCTTGCCCGCAGAAAAGAAGCCAGCCGGAGCGTGGTCGAGATAGTCGATGGCATTCTGCAATTCGCGAAAAAACCGCTCCTGATCTTCGCGTTCGGTGGTGATATCGGCAATCTGAAACACATGCAGAGTGTTGTCGCTCGTATCTTTCAGCAGACGCGCTTTCAGACGATACCAGTGCGGACCGGCCTGAGATTTCGTCTCGCTCAAGGGCCTGAGCAGCCGGAACTCCTCATAGCCATTTTTCTCATCGCGCAGGCCGTTGATCAGCCGGTACAGCGCCTCGGTGGATTCCCTGTCTTTTGAAAGCAGCGTTTCCAGGCTCTGAATGTCGGTTGCCCGTGTCGCGCCCGTCATCTGGCAATAGGTCGCGTTGGCATAAACCAGGCGACCCTTGATATCGGTGATCAGCGTTCCATCCGGGTGAGAAGAGAGGAAGCGCCTCGCCATACCATCGGACTGGGATTGCGGCATGACCTCGATGAAGCCAATGGCAGACGACACCAGAAAGAAGATGCCCAGCATCGCAAGAATGCCGAGGATACCGAGGACAACCTCATTTTCCAGCGAATCCTTGAAATAGACGAAACCGACGGCAGCAGCCACAAGCACAAGTGCCAGCAACAGAATGCGCAACAGGGTGCCTGATCGGGCGCGCCTGTCCACCAACGGAAAGTCATTGTCGCTGGCTTGGCTGACCTTGGTCATTGAGGCTCTAACCCTTGCAGTTTTGCCGATCCCTGCGCATTCGGGCACAAATGCCCCGAACGGAATCGTCTTTGTCTATCCCTTGTAGCAATTCGCTCAAATGTCAAAAAGCTCCAAGCCCCCATAAACCTTTGTCAATACACAGCGAATGCAACATTTTTCATGCGATATCGAGGCTCGCGTGGCACCTTTGCCACGTCGAAGCGTTGAGGACGGTTGAAATGCTCAGCAATTTGGCTAAGTCCAACGCATAAAAACTTGTACTCGACGGAAAAAAATCGTCTTTTCGCACCAGATAGCTTGATGACTTCGGGTGCGACATTCATTTGACCGACAAAAGACCAAAGGGATTGGCTCCATGATGGACGAATTTATCGGCGCTTATGGCAACAACCTCATCGTTGCTGTCGTTGGCGTCGGCGCGGCGCTTCTGGCTCTGGCAATCATCTTGTGGATCATTCGCCGGCGTGGCGGATCTTCCCCCTTCATTCGCGGCGGCAAAAATCGCCAACCCCGCCTGCAGGTTCTGGATGCAACCGCCGTCGATGCGCGCCGCAGGCTCGTTCTCGTTCGCCGGGACAATGTCGAACATCTCGTCATGATCGGCGGCCCGACAGATATCGTGATTGAGAGCGGCATTGGTGCCATTCCCTTCATGAAGGACGTGCAAGAGCCTCAGAATGCGATGCTTGAAACCACGACTCCCGAAAAGGCAATTGCAGTCGAACGGACAAGAGCACTGGCGCCAAGCACCGAAACAGAGATGCGCACGCCAATTCCAGCGGCCCCTAGAGCAGTCGCACCTCAGCCTGAGCAAAGACCGGCACGCGCTCCCTCGCCTGCTCCACAGCCAGCACCGCCTGTCGCTGCGCGGCCAACACCTGCAACTGCCGCACCAGCGCCAACACCAAGGCCTGCCCCGTCTCAAGCGCCTGCGGCAAGCATCCCTGCCCCAGTCCAGCCCGCACCGAGACCAGCGCCACCAGCAGTACAACCCGTTCCAGACGTTTCAAACGCGCCGAGAAGTTTTGCCAGAGAACCCGCGTCTGCGCCGCTCACAGCAGCCGTAGTGCCTGCGATGATACCGGCAGCCGTGGCAGCGGAACCCGTTGCGAGGCCTAAGCCGCCTGCCCCGGCCGTGCAGGAACCGCCAGTTGTCCAAGCGCCTGCACCGACGCCTTTAATAGAGCCGGAGCCTGCCTTCATTGCTCCAGTCATCGATCAAAATAGCGCTGTCGATTTCCTTGAGGCTGCAAGGGAGCGCGTGCTGCCGACATACCGCGCCGAGGCACCCATCACCGCCACGGCAAGCCCGGCCAAGCCAGCGCCGCTTGCACCGGATGAAAACGGCGCTGTTTTCGGCGATCAGCTGACTAGTGATTTCGAAAGCTTCCTAGAGGCGGAAATTGCCCGTAACAATGCTGCTGGCGCACCTGCCGTGACCCTTGAGCAACTTGGCGGAAAGATTGAGCCGGAACGGGTTGCTCCTGCAAATACGAGCAGCTCCACGGACGAGAATGTCCAGAAGGAAATGGCCCGCATCTTCGGTGAAATGTCCGTCACCCGCGACAAATGAAGTGAAGCCACCCGCATGGCCCCTCAAACGGGCCATGCGGGCAACGTCAGCTCTGCCAACCTGCCCTCGCCCAAATCCAGTTTTTCCGTCATTCCGGTTGCAACGGCGTTCAGACTCAGATGAAGGTCACTTTCGGAACAAATGGTGATCGAATGACCTCGACAATCACAAATTCAGACGCACTGAAGGGCATGCTGATCATGGCCGGCTGCATGATCGTGCTGCCGATCATGGACGCGATTGCCAAATATATGGCGGTCAGCGAAGGCATGTCTCCTGCGCAGGTCACCTTCTATCGGTTCTTCTTTCAGCTCGTCTGCACACTTCCATTGCTGATGATCATGTCGCCAAAGGCGTTGCTGGCGGCCAAACGCCCGTGGCTGAACCTGTTGCGCGGCGTGCTGCATGCGGCGGCCAGCCTCTGCTTCTTCGCGGCGGTCAAATACATGCCGCTGGCAGATGTCTTCGCCATCTATTTCGTCGAACCATTTCTGCTGACCATGATGTCCGCGCTGTTTCTGGGCGAGAGGGTCGGTTGGATGCGCTGGTCGGCCATTGCAGTCGGCTTCATCGGCGCGATGATCGTCATACAGCCCAGCTTCGAAGTCTTCGGCTGGACCTCGCTTTTGCCGGTTGCCTGCGCATTCCTTTTCACGCTCTATCTGTTTCTCAACCGTGCGATGGGGGATGCGGACAGCCCGCTCGTCATGCAGACCATGGCTGGCATTGCCGGAACGGTTTTCATGGCCGCTGCCTTGCTGATAGGCCACGGGCTCGGCGATGTGAATTTCGAAATGGCGCTGCCCGGCTGGGGCCATGGCCTCGTTCTGCTTGTGTTGCTCGGCTCCATATCCGGCTACATGCACCTCCTCGTCGTCAAGGCATTTCGTCTAGCACCCGTGTCCCTGCTCGCCCCGTTTCAGTATTTCGAAATCATTTCCGCAACCGTGCTGGGCTACGTGCTGTTTTCCGATTTCCCAACGGCATCGAAATGGCTCGGCATCGTCATCATCGTTACATCAGGCCTTTTCATCATCTGGCGAGAGCGCCGCGCCGCAAACCGCACCATCGTTGCGGTTTCAGAAGTTTGACGAAAATCGACACCTACCCTTGTTCCAACCGCTGAGGTCGGGCAAAAGTCTTTTCGAATTTACAAAGCAATCATGGAGACGCAAATGGACGTTCGCGCCGCAGTCGCTGTTCAGGCAGGCAAGCCACTGGAAATCATGACGGTTCAGCTTGAAGGACCACGCGCTGGCGAAGTGCTGATCGAGGTCAAGGCGACCGGCATCTGCCACACGGATGATTTTACGCTCTCAGGCGCAGACCCGGAAGGCCTGTTTCCAGCCATTCTCGGACATGAGGGTGCGGGCATCGTCGTTGACGTAGGCCCGGGTGTAACGTCGCTGAAGAAAGGCGATCACGTCATTCCGCTTTACACGCCGGAGTGCCGCGAATGCTATTCCTGCCTCAGCCGTAAAACGAACCTCTGCACCTCCATCCGCGCCACGCAGGGCCAGGGCCTGATGCCAGATGGCACCAGCCGCTTTTCCATCGGCAAGGACAAGATCTTCCACTATATGGGCTGCTCGACCTTCGCAAATTTCACGGTTTTGCCGGAGATTGCGCTGGCCAAGGTCAATCCTGACGCGCCTTTCGACAAGATTTGCTACATCGGCTGTGGCGTAACGACGGGCATCGGCGCCGTCATCAACACCGCCAAGGTCGAGATCGGCTCGACGGCCATCGTCTTCGGTCTCGGCGGCATTGGCCTCAACGTGCTTCAGGGCCTGCGTCTTGCCGGTGCCGACATGATTATCGGCGTCGATATCAACAATGACCGCAAGGCCTGGGGTGAAAAGTTCGGAATGACGCACTTCGTCAATCCAAAGGAAGTCGGCGACGACATCGTGCCTTATCTCGTCAATCTGACGAAACGCAACGGCGACACGATCGGTGGTGCGGATTACACATTCGATTGCACCGGCAACACGAAGGTCATGCGTCAGGCGCTGGAATCATCGCATCGCGGCTGGGGCAAGTCGGTCGTCATCGGCGTGGCCGGTGCAGGACAGGAAATCTCTACGCGTCCCTTCCAGCTGGTCACAGGCCGCAACTGGATGGGCACCGCCTTCGGTGGCGCCCGTGGCCGCACCGACGTTCCGAAGATTGTCGAATGGTACATGGAAGGCAAGATCCAGATCGACCCAATGATCACCCACACCATGCCGCTCGAAGACATCAACAAGGGCTTCGACATGATGCACTCGGGTGAAAGCATCCGTGGCGTTGTCGTTTATTGATTGATTGATCAATCAACCGAAATTGTCCTTCGGTGCCATGTGCCGGAGGACGCTGCTATTGGGAAATGCCGTTCCTGTTTTGCCGAAAAGACGAGAGGAGCAAGGCAACCTCAACGTCATCCTCGGGCTTGTCCCGAGGATCTGACCACGTTCAATGTTGGGGTTCGTTAGATCCTCGGGACAAGCCCGAGGATGACGTTCACGGTGCATGTAGTGCCATCGGTCTAGCCAAACAGCTCTACCCCAGCCGCCTGTCACCCGTCGCGAATTTCGCCTTGAGCAGGCACTCCTCATATTCCGCTTCAGCCACCGAATCGAACACGATCCCGCCGCCGACGTTGAAGGTGGCAGTGCCATCCTCAAACAGCGTGATGGTGCGGATTGACACCGAGAACCGCATATCTCCATCGGGTGACATCATGCCGATTGCGCCGCAATAGGCGTTGCGGGGACCGATCTCCAGATCGTGCAGAATTTCCATGGCCCGCATTTTCGGCGCACCCGTTATCGAACCGCAGGGGAAGAGTGCTGCGAAAATATCCGTGACGGTCATGTCAGGCAGAAGCTTGCCCCGCACATGGCTCACCATCTGGTGCACGGTGGGATAGGTTTCGATGTGGAACAGCTTGGGCACTTCCAGTGTGCCGACCTCGATGATGCGGGATATGTCATTGCGCAGGAGGTCCACGATCATGCGGTTCTCGGCCTGCGTCTTTTCGTCCTGCAGCATGGTCGCGATCAATGCGGCGTCATCCTCAGGCGATGCGCCACGCTTGACCGTTCCCTTCATGGGGTGCGTCTCGATCCAACCATCCTTCAATGAGAAAAAAAGCTCTGGTGAGCGCGACAGGATGACAGGGCCACCGAGATCGAGAAGCGCGCCGTATTTGACCGGCTGCCTGGATATCAGCGACCAGAAAGCGGTCAGCGGATCCCCCGACCAACGGGCATTGATCGGCATGGTCAGGTTGGCCTGATAGCAGTCACCCTGCCGCAGATGCTGATGCAGCTTGGCAAATTGCGCGCTGTATTCGTCAAGCGTCCTTCCGGGCTTGATATCGCCCAGAAAGTCGTCCGCATTCATGAGAGACGGGGGCGGCGACATGTCACCGGAGGGCGACGCGAACACGCCAAAGCACAGCAGCGGCACGTCCCGCTTCACCTGCGCAAGCGGAGCCAGCTTGGGTTCGAAAAGATACCCGGCTTCATAGGACATGTAACCGGCAAGATATTTGCCACTGGCACGCGCGGTTTGCATCCGCTCCAGCGCCGGAAAGAAGTCCTCCGCCTCATTTGCCACGATAAGCTCGTCCGGCTCGGTAAACAGCGTTACCGTGCCGGTCTTGTCATCGCGAAACAGAACATAGGGCGAAGTCAGCAAATCCATTCGATCCCGCCATAAATGACATCATAGGCGATCGATATCGCCTTTTGCCCACATTTCAATGGTTTCGGCGTAGAAATCCGCAAAGCGGCCCTCTTCGATGGATTTGCGGATGCCCTGCATCAGTTCCTGATAATAGGCCAGATTGTGCCATGAAAGCAGCATGCCGCCGAGCGCTTCGTTGGAGCGCGAGAGATGGTGCAGATAGGCGCGCGAGTAATCCCGCGATGCCGGGCAGTTGGACTGTTCGTCCAGCGGACGCATGTCTTCCGCATGGCGGGCGTTACGAAGATTGACCCGGCCACGACGGGTGAAGGCCAGACCATGACGGCCTGAGCGTGTCGGCATGACGCAATCGAACATATCGATGCCACGCGCCACAGATTTCAGCAGGTCATCCGGTGTTCCCACGCCCATCAGGTAGCGTGGCTTTTCGCTCGGCAAGGCCGGAACGGTAATGTCGAGCATGCCCAGCATCACCTCTTGCGGCTCACCCACAGCAAGGCCACCAACAGCGTAGCCCTTCAGATCAAGCTGCTTCAGTGCTTCAGCCGAGCGGATGCGCAAGTCCGGCTGGTCGCCGCCCTGCACGATGCCGAACATGGCCTTGCCCGGTTGTTCGCCGAACGCAACGCGGCAACGCTCTGCCCAGCGCAGCGACATTTCCATGGCGCGCTCGATTTCCTTGCGCTCCGCTGGCAGTGCGACGCACTCGTCCAACTGCATCTGGATATCAGATCCCAGCAGCCCCTGGATCTCGATCGAGCGCTCCGGTGACATGTGGTGATAGGAGCCATCGATATGGCTTTTGAAGGTTACGCCCTTCTCATCCAGCTTGCGCAGCCCAGACAGCGACATGACCTGAAACCCGCCGCTATCGGTGAGGATCGGGTGCGGCCAGCGGATCAGCTCATGCAGGCCGCCCAGTCGCGCCACGCGCTCCGCACCGGGCCGCAGCATCAGATGGTAGGTGTTGCCCAAAATGACATCAGCACCCAGATCGCGCACCTGATCCAGATACATGGCCTTGACGGTGCCAACCGTGCCAACCGGCATGAAGGCAGGTGTACGGATGACGCCGCGTGGCATGGCCACTTCGCCAAGGCGCGCACCGCCGCTGGTTGCTTTGAGGGTGAAGGTAAAGTTCTCTTGCATCAGTTCTTCCGAAAAAGCAGGCTGGAATCGCCATAGGAATAGAAACGGTAGGCGGTCGAGATCGCGTGGGCATAGGCCTTGCGCATCGTATCCAGCCCGCAAAACGCTGAGACCAGCATGAACAGCGTGGACTTCGGCAGGTGAAAATTCGTCATCAGAATATCGACCGCCTTGAAGCGATATCCCGGCGTTATGAAAATGCCTGTCGCGCCAGACCAAGGCTTGATCTGGCCTTCATCTGTCGCCGCACTCTCGATCAGGCGCAGCGAGGTGGTGCCGACGCAGATAATGCGCCCGCCCCGCGCCTTCACAGCATTCAGCTTCACTGCCGTCTCTTCGGATACATAGCCGATTTCAAGGTGCATCTTGTGCTCCTCGGTGTCATCAGCCTTGACAGGCAAAAACGTGCCCGCACCCACATGCAGCGTCACAAAGTGGCGTTCCACCCCGGCCTGATCGAGCTTATCAAAAAGCGCGGGCGTAAAATGAAGGCCAGCCGTGGGCGCCGCAACGGCACCTTTTTCGCGAGCATAAATGGTCTGGTAATCCATCTGGTCCTGCGCATCTTCTGGTCGCTTGGCCGCGATGTAAGGCGGAAGCGGAATATGGCCGACAGATGCGATGGCTTCATCGAGAGCGGGGCCGGAGAGATCGAAAAGCAGGGTGATTTCGCCCTCTTCGCCTTTCTCCTCAACCGTCGCTTCCAAGAACGCGAGACCGCAGGCATTGTCGCGCTCGTAACCGAAGCGGATACGGTCGCCTTGCTTGATGCGCTTCCCAGGTCGCGCGAAAGCCTTCCAGCAGCTGGCATCAACGCGCATATGAAGCGTAGCGGAAACAGCCGTTTCCGGCGCACCTTCGCGCAGCCGCACACCTTCCAGCTGGGCGGGAATCACCCGCGTATCGTTGAACACCAGCGCGTCGCCGGGTTTAAGAAAGCCGGGAAGATCGAAAACCTGATGGTCCGTCATGCGGTCCACATTCGGATCGACCACAAGCAAACGCGCACTGTCACGCGGATTGGCCGGGCGCAGCGCAATATTCTCATCTGGAAGGTCGAAGTCGAAAAGGTCTACACGCATGATGGGCTCTAAAGCAAAACCCGCCTTCACGCTGGGCTAAGGCAAGTAGAGGTTTGCGGTCATGCGCTGAGCTTCCCTCCGTCATCCTCGGGCTTGACCCGAGGATCTAACGAACCCCAACATCAAACGTGGGTAGATCCTCGGGTCAAGCCCGAGGATGACGAAGGAGAAATCAGTGCATAACAAACATAATTAACCCGCCCCGCAGTTGCCTGCGAGGCGGGTGACAAGTCTTTATCCTACGCTTAAGCGGCAGAAGCAAGACGGATGGAGACGATCGAATCGGGATCCTTCACAGGCTCGCCGCGCTTGATCTTGTCGATGGCTTCCATGCCTTCAATGACCTGGCCCCAGACAGTGTACTGCTTGTTCAGCCATGGGCTGTCTGTGAAGCAGATGAAAAACTGCGAGTTGGCAGAGTTCGGGCTCTGCGAACGGGCCATGGAGCATGTGCCGCGAACGTGCGGAATGGCCGAAAATTCAGCCTGCAGGTCAGGCTTTTCAGAGCCGCCCATGCCGGCGCGTGCCGGGTTGAAGCTCTCGGAGCCCTTCTTGCCGAACTTCACGTCGCCGGTCTGCGCCATGAAATCGGTGATGACGCGGTGGAAAACAACACCGTCATAAGCCTGCTCGGACACCAGTTCCTTGATGCGTGCAACGTGGCCCGGTGCCACTTCTGGCATAAGCTGGATCACGACCTTGCCAGTCGTTGTTTCCATGATGAGGGTGTTTTCGGGATCTTTGATCTCGGCCATGATGTCTCTCCTAATTTTGGGCGTCTTCGCCCGGTTTTATTTCTTGCCGACGGTAACTTTGACCATGCGGTCAGGATCGGAAACTTCGCCGTTACCGCCTTTGCCCTTCTTGATCTTGTCGACAAATTCCATGCCGGACACGACCTGGCCGACAACGGTATATTGTCCGTTCAGGAACGAACCCTGATCGAACATGATGAAGAACTGCGAGTTGGCAGAGTTGGGGCTCTGCGAGCGGGCCATGCCGACCGTGCCGCGCTCAAACGGTGTCTTGGAAAACTCGGCTGGAAGGTCCGGCAGGTCCGAGCCGCCTGTTCCTGCGCGCTGGGCGTCAAAGGATTTGGCCATATTGCCGTATTGCACATCACCCGTCTGGGCCATGAAGCCTGGAATGACGCGGTGGAACGCGACATTGTCATAGGCACCCTTTTCAGCCAGCGCCTTGATCTGCGCAACGTGCTTGGGCGCAACTTCGGGCGCGAGCTGGATGACGACGGGGCCATCCTTAAGCTGGATAGTCAGAAATTCAGCAGCAGAAGCGAATGTGCTGGCAGCAACGGCGCTGACAAAAAGTGCGCCGGCAAAGGCATAGCGAAGCAGTTTCATCGGAATTGGCTCCAGAATAATGGCTGAACTAGCGTTTCAGCTTGCTGTTAAGGGCTTCAAGCACAGCTTTCGGCACGAAGGACTCTACACGACCGCCCATTGCTGCGATCTGACGAACCAATGTGGCGGTAATGGGCCGGGATGCCGTTGCCGCAGGCAGAAAGATGGTCTGAACATCAGGCGCCATCTGGCTGTTCATGCCAGCCATCTGCATTTCGTAGTCGAGATCAGAACCATCGCGCAGGCCGCGCACCAGTAGTGTTGCGCTGTGTTCACGAGCGGCATCCACGACCAGATTGGAAAAAGAGACGACCCGCAGGCGCGCGCTCGCTTCCGGCAAAACATCGTTCATCGAGCGACGGATAAGGTCAGCCCGTTCTTCAAAGCTGAACATAGGCGACTTGCCGGGGTGAATGCCGATAGCAACGATAACCTCTGACGCAACGTTCAACGCCTGGATCAATATATCCAGATGTCCGTTGGTCATCGGATCAAATGATCCGGGGTAAAAGGCAATCGTCATATCGCTCCCGATACTTAACGTTGGTTGTGCCGCCTTTTGTCATGGAAGCCCAGTCTTCGCAAGACCGTAAGCTTGTCTCAGCGGCCAAACAGCGGAGTGAACATCACATGAATACCCCGTTCAGCGCGGCTTCAAAGCCAATGTCTATAAAGGTCTCATCGAATGGCGAACGGGCAAGATGCCCTCACGGAGACGGAAATGCTGGTGTTCATGATGATGCTGACAATCGCAACATCTTTTGCTGTCGAATACGTTTTCATGGATTGACGCAAACTGCCGATTTTCTGAACGGCAGATGAACGAAGCATTCAACAACGCTTCAGAGGCGCAATGCTAATCGATTTTTAACAATAACGCGGAACCGGATCAGAGATTGCGCGTTGAAATCGCAGGTAAGGAACAAGCACATGTTTTCCAAAGAAAAACAGTCTACTTCGGCTAAAATTGGCGTCATCAGCACAGCCTGGACCATGCTGGTTATCGCTATGGTCGCTGTCATGTTCAGCCTTCACAGCGAAAAGTCGGCTCAGAACGGCCCGGACTTTCCACAGCTCACATCCCGCACTCAATATATGAACTACTATTGATCGAGCGGGAGTAATCATCCACTTTTCTGGAGATTCTCCATGTTTACTTTCTTGACTTTGCTTGCAGCCCTCATCAGCGCCATGTTCGTAGCCTCTGTTATGACAGCCGTGATCGAGTCCAAGAAAGAAGACGAACAGTTCAAAAAAATGATCGAGCGCAGCAAATCGTTTTAAGGCCGTCGAGCCTGTAAATGTCTGCGTCATAAACAAAACCGCCTGATCCGAGGCGGTTTTTTTGTGCCTGCATACGTGGTTGCACCTGTTTAGGGCGCGCAATTGCTCCCACTCACGCCTTCGTTTGCGCTTGCGCCATTTTCAGCGGTATTTAGCCTTCAATTTCAAAGTGGATTGATTTAAGGAAGCCCCATAGACCCGGCGTAACGGGCTGATATTGTGAGGTTTGCATAACGATGCTCGATTCCCTGAGAAATGCTTCTCGTACCCTGGCGGCGAAGATTCTTCTTCTCCTCCTCGTTCTTTCCTTCGGCGTGTGGGGCGTTTCCGCATCTCTGGTGTCTCCTAACTCGCATTCTGTCGTGACAGTTGGCGACCAGGCGGTCACGCAGAACGAGTTTCGCTTTGCCTATCAGCGCCAGCTCGCAGATGTAGGCCGCCAGTTCGGCACGCGCCTGACGACGGAACAGGCCAAGGCATTCGGAATCGACCGTCAGGTGTTCAGCCAGCTATCCGCAGGTGCTGCACTTGACCAGCTTGCATCGGACATGAACCTCGGACTTTCGGAAGACCGCCTTGCCACGCTGATCGCGGAAGATCCTGCCTTCAAGGCACCGGGCGGCCAGTTTGACCGCGCTCTGTTTAGCCAGCGCCTGCGTGGTGCAGGATTCAACGAAGACGATTACGTCGAAGAACGCAGCAAGGTTGCCGTGCGCGGCCAGATCGTCGATGCCATTTCGGATGGTTTCACAGCGCCTAAGGTGTTGGTCGATGCGCTGAAGCAGTATCGCGATGAACAGCGCTCGATTGACTACGTGCTGCTTTCCAACGCCAATATCGATCCGGTTAAGGCACCGGGCGACGACGTTCTTGCTCCATGGTTTGAAAAGAACAAGGCACAGTATCGCGCTCCGGAATATCGCAAGTTCACCTATGTGAAGCTTGAGCCTTCCGACATTGCAGACCAGGCAGCGATTACCGACCAGCAGATCGCCGACTTCTACAACGCGCACAAAGACAATTTCCGCACAGCCGGTCGCCGCACCATCGAGCAGCTGACATTTACCGACAAGGAAATGGCCGAAGCCGCTGCGACGCAGATTCGCGTTGGCACGACGACCTACGATCAGGTGGTGAAGGATCAGGGCAAGCGTCCTGAAGACGTAACACTTGGCGAGTTCACGAAAGACACCGTGCCGGATCAATCCGTCGCCGAGGCAGCTTTTGCAATCCAGAAGGATGGCGGCGTTTCGCCTGTGGTCGATGGCGCATTTGGCCCAGTTATCCTGCGCGTCACAGGCATAAAGAATGAAAGCATGAAGACGCTGGATGAGGCGAAGGAAGAAATTCGCACCAACCTTGCCACGACAAATGCAGCGGAAGAACTGAACAATGTTCATGACCGTTACGAAGATCTGCGTGGCGGTGGTTCGTCGCTGAGCGATGCGGCAACGCAGCTCAAGCTGAAGCCCGTTACCGTCAATGCAATCGATGAAAAGGGCGAAGACGAGAAGGGCACTGCCGTCGAAGGTCTGCCGACCCCTGCCCTCATCGCAGAGGTGTTCAAGGCCGAGCAGGGTGCAGATGCACCAGCCGTGAATATCGGTCGTGATGGTTACGTATGGTTCGACCTCCAGCAGGTTACACCGCCGCGCGACCGTACCTTGAGCGAAGTCAAGGAGCAGGTTGTTGCCGACTGGACTGCCGAGCAGCAGCGCACAGCGCTTGCGGCAAAGGCAGACGAGCTGAAGGCGCGCGCTGAAAAGGGCGAAACGCTTGCAGCAATTGCCGGCGAGATGGGCCTTTCCGTTGAAAACAAGATGGGCCTTCGCCGCACGAGTGAAGATGCGGTTCTGGGCCAGCAGGCAGTGGCTGCCGTCTTCGCAGGCGCAAATGGCCTCGTCGGCACTGCGCCAGATACTGAAGGTTCCAGCCGCATCCTGTTCAAGGTGACCGAGGTCAACACAAGCACCTCGACAGACGCGCTTGCAGACAGCGATCAGCAGGTCACAGCCATGGCCAGCGCCGCTGGCGACGACATGCTCGACCAGATGGTCAATCGCCTGCAGAATGATTATGGTGTGACCATCAATCAGGCTGCGGCAGATCAGGCTATGACGGCTGCTTATTAAAACTGGACTTCAGGGGGCGTGACATGGCTGATTTAAAGCCGCTGATTGCGAAGGTTGCCAATGGCGAAAGCCTCAACCGGGAAGAGGCACGTCAGGCTTTTGACGTGCTGATGTCCGGCGAGGCAACGCCATCGCAAATCGGCGCCTTTCTCATGGCCTTGCGGGTGCGCGGCGAAACGGTTGATGAAATCGTCGGTGCGGTTTCCTCCATGCGTGCGCGCATGCTGCCTGTCACGGCACCCGCCGATGCCATGGATATCGTCGGCACGGGTGGCGATGGTCTCGGCACCTACAACATCTCCACACTGGCCTCCATCATTGTGGCGGGTGCAGGTGTGCCAGTCGCCAAGCATGGCAACCGTGCTTTGAGCTCAAAGTCCGGCACTGCCGATGCCCTCTCGGTGCTCGGCGTGAAGCTGGATATTGAGCCGGAATTGATCACCCGCTGCGTCACAGAGGCGGGGCTTGGCTTCATGTTCGCACAGCGTCACCATTCCTCCATGCGCCATGTGAACCCCAGCCGCGTCGAGCTTGGCACCCGCACAATCTTCAACCTGCTCGGCCCGCTCTCCAATCCGGCAGGCGCAAAAAAGCAGTTACTTGGCGTGTTTGCTCCGCGCTGGCTTGTACCCTTGGCCGAAGTGCTGCGTGACCTTGGCTCAGAATCGGTCTGGGTCGTGCATGGCGATGGCCTGGACGAAATCACCACGACAGGCACCACCCATGTCGCGGCGCTGGAAAACGGCAAGATCAGAACATTCGATCTGACACCTGCCGATTTCGGCGTTGAACCCGCCAGCATCGATGACCTCAAGGGTGGCGATGGCGTTGCCAATGCGGCCGCGCTGCGCGAAGTTCTGGCTGGTCACAAAAATGCCTATCGAGACGTATCTCTTTGTAACGCGGCAGCCTCTCTGGTCGTTTCCGGCAAGGCCGGAACGCTGGCGGAAGGCATGAAAATCGCGAGCGCATCCCTGGACGAAGGCAAAGCTGCGGCTGCGCTGGACAGGCTGATTGCCGTTTCGAACGAGGAATAGGGCAAAGCCATGAGCGACATTCTGAAGAAGATCGAAGCCTATAAGCGCGAGGAAATCGCGGCGGCCAAGGCCCGGGTTTCACTTGATGATCTCAAGGCGATGGCTGCTGACCAAGCGCCACCACGCGGGTTCTACAATGCGTTGAAGCGCAAACAGGCAGACGGTGCCTTCGGTCTTATTGCCGAGATCAAGAAGGCCAGCCCATCCAAGGGTCTCATCCGCCCGGATTTCGACCCGCCTTCGCTGGCGCAAGCCTATGAAGCTGGCGGTGCGGCCTGCCTCTCCGTACTGACGGATACGCCGAGCTTCCAAGGCGCGCCGGAGTTTCTGACAGCAGCGCGCAACGCCTGCTCCCTGCCCGCACTTCGCAAGGATTTCATGTTTGAAACCTATCAGGTGCATGAAGCCCGCGCCTGGGGTGCCGATTGCATCCTGCTCATCATGGCATCTCTTTCTGATGATGAAGCAAAGCGTCTCGAAGACGAAGCCTTCTCGCTTGGCATGGATGTGCTGGTGGAAGTGCATGACGAGGAAGAGACCGAGCGGGCACTTAAACTCGCCTCTCCGCTGCTCGGCGTCAACAATCGCAACCTGCGCACATTCGAGGTCAGCCTCGATGTCAGCGAGCGTCTCGCATCCATGGTGTCAGGCGATAAATTGCTGGTCGGTGAAAGCGGCATCTTCACATACGAAGACTGCAAGCGCCTTCAGACGTCAGGCATCACAACATTCCTGGTGGGTGAAAGCCTAATGCGCAAGACCGATGTGACGGCCGCTACCCGCACGCTGCTGAATGGCGAAAACGCGATTGCTGCTGAATGAGCGACGACGCGAAGCTCACCCATATCGGTGCCTCCGGCGAAGCCCACATGGTCGATGTCGGCGAAAAGGCCGAAACCACCCGCGTTGCAGTCGCCGAAGGCTTCGTGAAGATGAAGCCAGAAACGCTTGATCTCATCCGCGACGGCAACGCCAAGAAGGGCGATGTCATCGGCACAGCGCGTCTGGCCGGCATCATGGCCGCCAAGCAGACATCGAACCTCATTCCGCTCTGCCATCCGCTGCTGCTGACAAAAATCCTCGTCGATATTACCGAGGATGACGCCCTGCCCGGGCTGCGGGTCGAGGCGACCGTCAAGCTATCCGGCAAGACGGGCGTCGAGATGGAAGCCCTGACCGCCGTATCTGTCGCGTGCCTCACCATCTACGATATGGCGAAAGCCGCTGATAAGGGCATGGAAATCGGCTCCATCCGCCTTCTGGAAAAAACTGGCGGAAAATCCGGTCACTACAAGGCGTAAGACGTTCTGCGACCTGCATCGCGCTCATAAAAGAGGACACCCCCCATGAAACCTCTCTTGCCCGTTGCGGACGCCCAAAGCCGATTGCTGGCTGCAGCGACCCCTATCACCTCTGTGGAAACTGTGCCGCTTGAGAGCGCAGACCAGCGCGTGCTTGCGCTAAATCTCAAGGCCCGCCTCACCCAGCCGCCGTTCCACGCCTCTGCCATGGATGGCTATGCACTGCGGGCCGTCGATGCCCCACAGATCGGCTCCTTGCTGACCGTCATTGGTGAGGCCGCCGCAGGGCACGCCTTTGCGGGCCATGTCGGCGAAGGCGAGGCCGTGCGCATTTTCACCGGTGCGCCATTGCCAGAGGGTGCCGACGCCGTTCTCATTCAGGAAGATGCCGAGGTGATCGGCGAGGGTAAAATCCGCACGACTTTCCAGGTCACCGAAGGGCGACATATCCGTCCCCGTGGTCAGGATTTTGCCGAGGGGGAAACGGTCCTCAAGGCCGGAACGGAACTAACCTTCACCGATATCACCCTCGCCGCTGCCATGAACCATGCGGCACTGCCGGTCTTTCGCAAACCGCTTGTCGCTATTCTCGCCACCGGCGATGAACTCGTGCCGCCCGGCGGCTCGCCCAATCCAGCGCAAATCGTCGCCTCCAACACATTCGGCGTCGCCGCATTAGCGCGGAAGGCCGGTGCAGAAATTCTCGACCTCGGAATCGTGGTCGATGACGAAGCGCTCATACGCGCAGCCATCGACAACGCCATAGCCGCCAAAGCCGACGTGCTGGTAACGCTCGGAGGCGCTTCGGTTGGAGATCATGATCTGGTGCAGGCGGCGCTTAAAGCGCAAGGCATGGCACTCGATTTCTGGCGCATCGCCATGCGCCCGGGCAAACCGCTGATGGTCGGCTCAATCGGTGACATGCAGGTGCTCGGCCTCCCCGGCAACCCCGTCGCAAGCCTCGTCTGCAGCCTCCTGTTTCTGGAACCCCTCATCCAAAAACTCAGCCACCGCAAGCCCACCTCCCGCGAGACTTCCGCTCAAACCGCCACAACGCTAAAAGCCAACGACCAGCGCCAAGACTATCTGCGCGCCCGCATCATCGGCCACGAGAACGGCAACCCCATCGTCGAAACCTTCACCAAGCAGGATTCTTCGATGATGAAGATCATGGCCGAGGCGGATTGCCTGATTGTGCGTGCGCCATTTGCTGAGGAGTTGCAGGCTGGTGGCGAGTGTGTGGTGGTGAGGCTGAGGTAGGCTGACAGTTTCTGTAGCGCGCCAAAAATACCGATTCTGCTTGGCCCTAAGGCGTGGTTGAAACCGCTGCAGAGACAGTCTTGCGGTCAGCTATCACGTACCAAGCTACGGCTGTCAGCACGACCGCCCCGCCGGCCAGAACAGGAAGCGAGATATACTCCTTGTAGAACAGCAGGACCCAAAGAGGGCCGAGCACGACATCAAGCATCGAGAGCAGACCAGCTTCCCCGGAGCCGACGCGACGAGAGCCTAGGAGCAGGAGAATATAGCCGACACCTGTGGTCAAGACTCCGTAAAAAGCGCAGGCGATAAGCTGTGTTGGCGCAGGAAGCGAAAACTGCATGAAGGGCAGAGCAACACATAAACATAAGATAGCCGCACAGACCGTCATCAGCGTGGAATCCATACTGGGAAAACGCTTCGCGATTACGATCTGCGTCGCGCAACCCGCGGTCATGAGAAACGCCGCAAGGATTCCAATGAAATCGGTTGCCGAAACCGCCGCGCCAGCTGAAATTGCTACTCCGATGAAAGCGACGCAACCTGCGATGACGAAGCGGTGCGTTACCTGATCTCGCAACCACACGAAGGCGATACCTGTCGCGACGAAGGGCAGAGTGGCATAGACCGTCATGACATTGGCGACGCTCGTCCATTGCAGTGACGCAATATAGCTTATCGCCGTGAAGGCTGACACAACGCACGCCACAACACCTGGCAGTCCAAAGGTCTTCGCCGGATGCCGCTTGGTGGTCCTCTGTCTAACAAGCAGGAAGGCGCCGAGCGTGATTGCCGCAAAGCCCGAGCGCCATGCAACCATGGACCATACATCCATATCCGCCATGCGAACGAAAAGACCGGCAGTGCTCCACATAACCGCTGAGGCAATGACCATGTAGATGCCATTAAGACGATCGCGTGCCGGGTTCATGTCCAACTCGCTCCCCCAAGCAAGACCTGCAGATACTCGATGGTATAGACGATCGGCTTAGTCGAGGATGGTGACTGCACGACGCGCGGATGTCGTATTGCGAAGGGAAAGCGCCAAATTCTGGCAGGTGTTTAAGATTGCCCGACCTACACGATCAGAGGTTCGCTTGTATCGCATTTCCGCTACGGCAGCATTCTATTCCGGCTGAAACTTTCGCCCGGGACGATTAGCGGACTCGACGGAATGACTGACGTGATTCCTTTGCAGAATCCGAAAAGCCAGGCGGCTTGGTTCTCACCCAAGTCACGAATGTCTCCACCGCAGGATCTTCCAAAATGGCTTCGATCGTGGAAAACTTCTTGGCGAGTTGGGCATCGGTAAAGATCGAATGTATCTGGTCGTGGCAGATCCGGTGCAGGGAAACGGTTTTCTTTCCACCCTTGCTCTTGGGAACGAGATGATGCTCGTCTCTCTGATCCTCCGGGATGACGCGCTCGCACATCGGGCAGACTACCGGCTCAGGCGCAGGCTCGTCCCATGAAACGAACTCATCTCTATTCTTGCGGGCCACTGCTCGATCCTTACTCGTGTAGACCCCGTATGCTGTAACCGAGGATAGGTGCTAGTTTCAAAACCTGGATGCCAATAGCACGAAACCATCAGAACCATCTATGGCTTCCTTTGGCGCAAACCGTACTTCAATACAAAAGGGCCGCATCGCTGCGGCCCTTGTATTTCACTCAATGTGTTGGCCGTGTGCCGTGGAGCGCACTAGCCGTTGGATTCGCACAAGAGCTTAAAACTCTTCCCACGTGTCCTGTGCGACTGCGGCAGACGATGCACCGCCGCCGAAGGCGCTGGCGATCTTGCGGCCGAGGGCACGGGCTGGCGATGCTGCGGGTCTTGAGTGGTTGGACGCAACCTTTGGTGCCGGGGCAGCTGGAACGCTGCGGCTTGCGCCTTCGCCATTTCCAACGTTGAAGCGTGCCAGCAACTGGTTGAGAGATGCGGCTTCCTTCGCAAGGCTGTGGCTGGCCGCGGTCGATTGCTCGACCATGGCTGCGTTCTGCTGCGTACCCTGATCCATCGTGTTGACGGCGGTGTTGATTTCCTGAAGTCCAACAGACTGTTCACGCGAGGATTCAACAATCGCGGTGATGTGGCGGTTGATTTCCTGAACCTCTCCGACAATCACCTCAAGCGCACGACCGGTTTCGCCAACAAGGTTGACGCCAGAGCGGACATGCTCGCCAGATGTTGTGATCAGCGCCTTGATTTCCTTGGCGGCCTTGGCAGAACGCTGCGCCAGTTCACGCACTTCCTGAGCAACAACGGCAAAGCCCTTGCCTGCTTCACCGGCACGCGCGGCTTCGACACCGGCGTTTAGGGCCAGAAGGTTGGTCTGGAACGCGATCTCATCGATAACGCTGATGATGTTGGTGATCTCACCGGAGGAGCGTTCGATCTCATTCATGGCGGTTACGGCCTGACGAACGACGTCGCCGGACTTTTCAGCGCCCTGACGGGCCTTTGAAACGAGGTGGCCGACTTCTTCTGCGCGGTTGCTGCTGTCCTTCACCGTCGTGGTGATTTCTTCCAGCGCGGCAGCTGTTTGTTCAACAGAAGCAGCCTGCTGTTCGGTGCGCTTGGAAAGATCATCGGCGGCGGAGCGGATTTCGTTTGCGCCAGCGTCGATGCCACGGGCGTTCTGTCCAACAGCACGCAGAGCGTCGTTCAGATTGCCGACGGAGCTGTTGAAGTTGGCGCGAAGCGTATCGAGATGCGCAGCAAATGGCGTTTCGATGCGATAGGCAACATCGCCGTCTGCCAGGCGGTTGAGTGCCTTTGCCAGATTATCAACAGCAAACTGCGTTTCTTCAGCATTCTTGGCCTTCTGCGCTTCATTGGCTGCACGTTCTTTTTCAGACATGCTGCGGTTTGCTGCGGCTTCGGTTTCAAGGCGAATGGTCTCAAGCGCATTGGTGCGGAACACTGCAACAGCCTGCGCCATTTGTCCGACTTCGTCTTTGCGATCCTGCCCATCAACCGGCGCATCTGTCTGGCCATTGGCCAGCGTTATCATGCGCTTGGACAGGCTCGCAATTGGCGTGGTAATGCCCTTTGCTGCAACCACTAGCGAAGCAATGATGCCAAGCGCGAATGTCAGACCGACAATCGTCAGCGACCAAAAGATCGTAGAGTCCGTCTGATGGGACAGCGCGTCACTTCTGCCTGCAACATCCTTCATAACCTTATCGAGGAACTTGGCTGCATCTGCTGCCAGCGGCACGATCAACAAATCTGCTTTCGCCAGAGCGGCCTTGGCAGCATCATCCTGATCGTTTGCGCCAAGCTTGACAGCCTCGTCGGTCAAGGCAATCACCTCTTTCGACTTGGAAATAAAGGCGTCGAGAGCCGGCTTTTCAGCTGGCAGAAGTTTAGCCGTCGTTTCCAACCGATCAAAGAGCTTGGCTTTGGCATCCGCATAAAGCGCTAAGGCTGCCTTCATGCCGGCAGTATCACTGCCATAGACCAGGGTTTGGTATGCGGCATAGGCCGTTGCTGCAAGGTTTCTATTTGCGCGAGACATTGCTGTCACGCCAGCAGTATCGTTGGAAATGAAATCCGTGTAGCTGTTATCAGCGCTCTTGAAGCTGTTTGACATAAACGCCGTCGCGCTCAATCCCACAATACAGAGCGGTAAGACGAGAGCGAGGATCTTGGTGCGTATGCTCGCATTTTTAAGAAATGACATGTTTTGGGGAACCCTGTTGATCGCCAAACGCGTAGCAGCACGCAAGAAGACGCTCACTGAGCAAAGCCAGTGCCACTACGGAGAAATCGGCATTTTGATGATTGATGACAACCATCGCTCGCGATCATCGCGGCTCGGTAAACTTGTCTGGTTAACGACTAAACAGCTTCTATTTAAATACCATTAAAATCTAAGGGATATTAGCAACGCCTATCTCAGCTGCCAGAAATGCACCCGCAGGCCAGCCATCGCTGTTGGTCAGATCAGGCGTCCAATGGCAGAGGTTCCGCGAATAGACTCAATAAAAAAAGGCCGCATCACTGCGGCCTTCTGCAATTTGATCTCAGCACTGATGCCTCAAACCAACCGGCTGCGCTCCACCGCAGCTTCAATGAAGCTAGCGAAGAGAGGGTGCGGGTCCAATGGGCGGCTCTTGAGCTCGGGGTGGTACTGCACGCCGATGAACCATGGGTGGTCAGGGTATTCCACCGTTTCAGGCAGAACGCCATCCGGGGACATGCCGGAGAAGACGAGGCCGCAGTTTTCGAGGCGGTCCTTGTAATCAACGTTCACTTCATAGCGGTGGCGGTGGCGTTCGGAAATGTCCGTGGAGCCGTAGATATCGGCAATCCGCGTGTCTTTCTTGAGCTTAGCCTTGTAAGCGCCCAGACGCATCGTACCGCCAAGATCGCCAGCAGCATTGCGCTTTTCAAGCTCGTTGCCCTTCACCCACTCGGTCATCAGGCCGACGACTGGTTCCTGCGTGGTGCCGAATTCGGTCGATGAGGCGTTCGCGATTCCAGCAAGATTGCGGGCCGCTTCCACGACCGCCATCTGCATGCCGAAGCAAATGCCGAAATAAGGAACCTGACGCTCGCGGGCAAACTGTGCTGCGCGAATCTTGCCTTCCGAGCCGCGTTCACCGAAACCGCCGGGAACGAGAATGGCATCAACCTTTTCCAGATAGGGCGCCGGATCTTCTTTTTCGAAGACCTCAGACTCGATCCATTCCAGCTTGACCTTCACGCGGTTGGCAAAGCCACCGTGATGCAGAGCCTCGATGAGCGACTTATACGCATCCTTGAGGCCAGTATATTTGCCGACGATGGCAATCGTAACCTCGCCTTCCGGCGTGTGGATGCGGTTGCAAACCTCTTCCCACTGCTCAAGGCGTGGCTTTGGTGCAGGCTCGATGCCGAACGCAGCCAGAACCTCGTTGTCGAGGCCTTCCTTGTGGTAGGCAATCGGCACGTCGTAAATATTGGCAACATCCAGCGCCTGAATAACGGCGGAAGGACGCACGTTGCAGAACAGAGAAAGCTTGCGGCGTTCGGCTTCCGGAATTTCCCGGTCGGCACGTACCAGCAGAATATCCGGGTGAATACCCAGGGCCTGCAATTCCTTGACGGAGTGCTGCGTAGGCTTGGTCTTCAACTCGCCAGCTGCCGGAATGTAAGGCATCAGCGTCAGATGCACGAAGATGGCCGTGCCGCGTGGCAGGTCGTTCTTGGCCTGACGGATCGCTTCCATGAACGGCATGGCTTCGATATCGCCCACCGTGCCGCCGATTTCGCAGATGACGAAATCGTATTCCTCGTTGCCTTCAGTCACGAAATTCTTGATTTCGTTGGTAACGTGCGGAATGACCTGCACCGTCGCGCCGAGATAATCGCCGCGCCGTTCCTTATCGATGATGTTCTTGTAAATCCGACCCGTAGTGATGTTGTCGGTCTTGGTAGCCGAGCGCCCCGTGAAGCGTTCGTAGTGACCGAGATCGAGGTCCGTCTCCGCGCCGTCATCCGTCACGAACACCTCACCATGCTGGGTGGGGCTCATGGTGCCGGGATCGACATTAAGATAGGGGTCAAGTTTGCGAAGCCGCACCCGGTAACCACGGGATTGCAACAACGCTCCGAGTGCTGCGGCCGCAATGCCCTTACCAAGTGAGGAGACCACGCCGCCTGTGATGAATACATATCGCGCCATGGGATTTACCGCTTACCTTTAAAAGAGTGATTCCGCCAGTCCAAATTTCTGAAAGCCTGCATTCACCTGTTGATGAAGGGCAGAGCCTGGCCGGAATATGAACAAAAGAAAACCGGCAGGCTTTTGGCCTGCCGGAGCGTTATGCATCAACCGGGTTTACTGACCGGTTGGAACTGCGTTCGGATTTGCCGGAGCGGGCGTAGCCGGTGCCGGAGCGGCAGGCGTTGCCGGTGCAGCGGCACCATTCGTGGATGATGGAACGCCGTTTTGCGCCGGCGCTGCAGGCGTGGACGACGAAGGCCCAAGCGTATCCAGAATGCCGTTACCCTGGCCCTGTGTAGCCGGAATACGATCCAGAATATCTGTTGGACGCGATTCGTAGCGTGTGAGAAGGCCCAGGCCGAGCGATGTTGCGAAGAACAAAGCCGCGAGAATGGCCGTTGCGCGTGTCAGGGCATTTGCAGTGCCGCGTGCGGACATAAAGCCCGAGCCGCCGCCAATACCAAGACCACCGCCCTCGGACCGCTGGATCAGGACCACGCCGACAAGCGCCAGCACGATCATGAGATGAATAACAATCAGTACGTTCTGCATGACAATCCATTCCATGCCCCGTTTGGAGCACAATGAAGAAGTTTGCGGCTCTTTACATGAGGCGAAAGCGTATTCCAACCCCCTGAGAGACGAAAGACGGTATCAAGCCGTCAATTGCTCATATGCGGCATAGATGGAGAGGAAATCGGATGCTTTCAAGCTGGCGCCGCCAATCAGCGCGCCATCCACATTTTCGACGCCCATCAGCTCCAGCGCATTGTTTGGCTTGACCGAGCCGCCATAGAGGATTCGCATGCCCTGCCCTTCAGCGCCGAAACGCCTGACCAGCTCGTCACGCATGAAGGCGTGAGCCTCGCGCACATCCTGCGTGGTGGGCGTGAGACCCGTGCCGATGGCCCAGACGGGCTCATAGGCAATCACGGTGTTTTCAGCCACGGCCTCATCCGGCACGGAGCCAGCAAGCTGGCGCTTGAGCACATCCAGCGTCTGACCGGACTTGCGTTCATCCGCCGTCTCGCCAATGCAGATGATCGCAACCAGATCGGCCGCATAGGCAGCCGTCGCCTTGATCCGCACCAGATGGTCTGTTTCAGCATGGTCCGTGCGGCGCTCTGAATGGCCAACGATGACATGCGTGCCGAAGCAGTCGGCAATCATTTCGGCAGAAATATCGCCCGTATGAGCACCTGACGGGTTCTGGTGGCAATCCTGCGCGCCGATGAGAAGCGGGCTGTCATCGCACAGCGCAGTCGCCACATAGAGCAGTGTCGAAGGCGGGCAGATCAACGCATCCACCTTCTCGGAAAGCGGACCTTTGACACCCTCAGCCATCGCTTTGATCTGATCGAGCGAATCGCGTGTTCCGTTCATCTTCCAGTTTCCAGCGACGAGCGGGCGAACATCAGGGGTCATATGCGATCCATTCCTTCTAGCTAAAAAAGCGCTCGATTATGACGAGTGCCTGTTCGTGGCCTATTCCTCTTTCTCTTAAAGGCTCAGCCCACGTTTTGGTACAAAAAAGAACGTTATTGGTTCACAACCTTGGTTAAATTCTCAGCAGCCTGCACGTATTTAAGAGTGCAAGGCGAGAATTCTGCTCAATGCGCAACCAAAAAGTTCAGAACAGCGCGCCAGTCCGTCATCCGAACGGGCGTACCATGTGTTCCTGTCTGGTAAAGCGTGAAACGCACGGGCTGTCCTGCCTTCAGCAGCGTGCGGAACATGGCCGCCTGCTGCTCTGCCGAATACGTGGTATCTGCACTGCCATGGGTGAACCACACCGGCTTTTTCGCCTTGGCAAATGCGCTTTTCGGAAAATCAGGATCGACCGCACCGCCCAGAATTGCCATGCCCTTCAAATTCGCCACGGCCTGTGCATCGCGGCTAATGCCGTAACACAAGAAGCTGCCCATGGAGGCGCAGGCGAGAATAACCGGACGCCCGCCGGACTTTGCCTTGGCATCGGCAATCAATGCCGCCATGTCATCCACGCCATTCTGGTCGAAGCTGCGCGCACTTGGCGCGTAATAGGTGCCGCCATTTGCAATGGCGAGGTTTTTCAGCCGGTTGAAATTTCCGCCGAAGCTGTAATCATTCATGCCCAGCCGCCGGTCTCCGCCACGACCGTGGATGAATATCACCGTAAATGCCTGGCCGGAGGCCGGGCCAACGCGGCCAACATCAAGCGCCCTGCCCTCGACGGAAATCGTTTCCAGCGTCTGGAACTTCTTTGGCGAAAGGTCGACATATTGCCGCTTGACGCGGCGTTCCGGCGTCTCATCCCGGCCGTTGATATCGCGCATCTCCTGATAATCGATGACCTGCGACGCACCGCCATCACCTGTGGAAAGCACCGTCTGGGCCGAGAAAAGCTCATCCTTGAAGGGTTTCAGCGGCCCGCTAGAGGTTTGCGCCGAGGCTGGCACGATGGCCACAGAGAGGCAAATAAGAGTACAAAAGGTGAAAATAGCTGTGGACATGCCTTGAGGAACCCATTCAATTCGGCCACAACACTTGCCATCCGGGCGTGCGCGGCGCAATCCTCGGATACGCGAAAACCGATCATCCGTGCTTGAGCAGCAAGTATGCGTTGCCGTCTGTGGCAGATCATAAGCCTGCTCGCATGGCCAAATTCTGATTGAACTGGGCACAATGGACGATAGCAACGATCTTTTTTCAAGCCAACCTGTAGCCACGCCACCAGAGCCTAAGGAGGCCGTGGCCAAGTCTGCGCCTGCCGTGAAGGCAGTTGCGAGCACGCCGAAGCCTGCCACTGTGACCACGTCTTCCGAACAGGAATATGGCGCGTCCTCTATTCGGGTTCTCGAAGGGCTGGAGCCGGTGCGCATGCGGCCCGGCATGTATATTGGCGGCACGGACGAAAAAGCGCTGCACCACCTGTTTGCCGAAGTCATAGACAACTCAATGGACGAGGCCGTCGCCGGCCACGCCAACTTCATCGAAGTCCATCTGGATGCGGAAGGCTTCCTGACGGTCAGCGATAATGGTCGCGGCATTCCAGTGGAAAATCATCCGCAGGTTCCGGGCAAATCCACGCTCGAAGTCATCATGACGAAGCTGCATGCGGGCGGCAAGTTCGATGGCAAGGCCTATGAAACATCAGGCGGTCTGCACGGCGTCGGCGTATCCGTGGTCAATGCGTTGTCGGACCTTCTCGAAGTGGAAGTGGCCAGAAACCGCAAGCTTTATCGCCAGCGTTTTTCCCGCGGCATTCCCATGGGTGGCCTGGAAGAGCTGGGCGATGTTCACAATCGCCGTGGCACACGCGTTCGCTTTCACCCGGATCCGCAGATTTTTGGCGACCACGCGAAGTTTGAACCGGCGCGGATTTTCCGCATGGCGCGCTCCAAGGCCTATCTGTTCGGTGGCGTGGAAATTCGCTGGAGCTGCGATCCCGGCATGGTGCCACCGGATGGTGACATCCCTGAAAAGGCCGTATTCCACTTCCCCGGCGGATTGAAGGACTATCTGGCCGCAACGCTTGGCAAGGACTTCACCGTCACGCGCGAAATCTTTGCCGGCAAGACGGAAAAGACCGGTGGCCACGGCGCCATGGAATGGGCTGTTACATGGTATGGTGGCGATGCCCAGTTGCATTCCTATTGCAACACCATCCCCACGCCTGAAGGCGGCACCCATGAGGCTGGCCTGCGCATTGCTCTGACCAAGGGCCTGAAGAACTACGCTGAGTTGACGCAAAACAAACGCGCCCGCGAAATCACGACCGATGACGTGATGATTTCGGCTGTCGGCATGCTGTCCGTCTTCATTCGCGAACCGGAATTCGTGGGCCAGACAAAAGACAAGCTGGCAACGGTGGAAGCACAGCGCATCGTTGAAAACGCGCTTCGCGATCCGTTCGATCACTATCTGGCTGGCAACCCTAATGAAGCGGCAAAGCTTCTGGACTGGGTTATCGAACGTTGCGAAGAGCGTTTGCGCCGCCGCAAGGAAAAGGAAGTCAACCGCAAGACGGCCGTTCGCAAGCTGCGTTTGCCCGGCAAGCTCGCGGATTGCTCGCAGAACACTGCTGAGGGCGCCGAACTGTTCATCGTCGAGGGTGATTCGGCTGGCGGTTCTGCGAAGCAGGCGCGCAACCGCGCCAATCAGGCCATTCTTCCCCTTCGCGGAAAGATCCTCAACGTTGGCAACGCCAGCCGCGAGAAGCTATCTGCCAACCAGCAGATTGCCGATCTCATTCAGGCGCTGGGCTGTGGCACGCGCACCAAATATCGAGACGAAGATCTGCGATATGAACGCATCGTCATTATGACAGATGCCGACGTGGACGGCGCGCATATCTGCTCGCTGCTCATCACCTTCTTCTATCAGGAAATGCCGGAGCTTATACGCGGCAGCCACCTCTATCTGGCCGTTCCGCCGCTCTACGTCATCCGTCAGGGTGCGAAGACCGTCTATGCCCGCGATGACGCTCACCGCGCCGAGCTGATGGAGACGGTGTTCAAGGGCAAGAAGGTCGAGATCGGTCGCTTCAAAGGCCTTGGCGAAATGATGCCAGCGCAGTTGAAGGAAACCACCATGGACCCCTCCAAACGCACACTGCTGCGGGTGGAGATCGATGACGTGGACTTTGAGGGAACCCGCGAAGCCGTTGATAACCTCATGGGTTCAAAGCCTGAGGCGCGTTTCCGTTTCATTCAGGATCGCTCGGCATTTGCGGAAAATCTCGATATCTGACAATGCCGGTTTCGGGCGGATTTGATTTTTTGCCATTTCCGGCTGGAAATCGTGCGCTCCCGTGTTATCTAAGAACAAACGAAGCAGCGGCCTTGAACCGCATGTGAAAGGATATGGCCATGAGCGGCATTCACGAAATGATCGACGGAGAAGTGAAGAGCAACGATATCGTGCTTTTCATGAAGGGTACCCCACAGTTTCCACAGTGTGGTTTCTCCGGTCAGGTCGTTCAGGTTCTTGATTACCTCGGCGTGCAGTACAAGAGCGTCAACGTGCTTGCCGATGCAGATCTGCGCCAGGGTATCAAGGATTACTCCAATTGGCCCACCATCCCTCAGCTCTATATCAAGGGCGAGTTTCTCGGCGGTTGTGACATCATCAGAGAGATGTTCCAGTCCGGCGAACTGCAGGACCATCTTCAGGAACAGGGTATCAGCGTCCGCGGCGCGGCATGATTCCGGCCGGTGCAGACCGGCCCCCCTACTTTTAAAAACCTGTCTAGGCGTTGCCCCAAGCAACGCCTTTGCCGTTCTATTGGGACAAATTCTGTGACAAATCCTTCACAATCAGATCCAGCGCGCACCATATCCATGGGGCGTACGGAATTCATCGCGCTGGCAGCAGCGTTGATGGCGCTCAATGCGCTGGCAATCGACATCATGTTGCCGGGCTTGCAGGAAATCGGCGCTTCGCTTGGCGTCGACAATGAAAATCACCGTCAATATGTCATCTCGGCCTATCTGATAGGCTTTGGTATTTCGCAGCTCTTCTACGGCCCGCTCGCTGACCGTTTCGGTCGCCGCACGCCCATGCTGGTCGGCCTGGCGATCTACATCATCTCGTCCATTGCCGTTATTTTTGTGCCGTCCTTTGCAGGCCTTCTCGTGCTGCGCTTCATTCAGGGCATCGGCTCGGCTGCCACACGCGTCATCACCATTTCCATCGTTCGCGATATCTATGGCGGACGGCAGATGGCGGAAGTCATGTCGCTCATCATGATGGTCTTCATGGTCGTGCCCGTTATCGCACCCGGAACCGGACAGATCGTTCTGTTCTTCGGCGATTGGCACCTGATCTTCGGCTTCATGGCGGGCATTGCTGCCATCGTGACCCTGTGGATGTATCTTCGCTTGCCGGAAACCCTGCATGCTGAAGATGTGCGTCCGCTCACCGTCGCCTCCGTCTTGCAGGGCTTCAAGATCGTGCTGACCAACCGGATAGCGCTTTGCTATACCATCGCCAGCACAATCATCTTTGGTGCGCTCTTCGGCTTCATCAACTCGGCGGAGCAGGTCTACAAGGGCATTTATGGACTGGGGCCCTGGTTTGCCGCCGCCTTTGCGGGCGTCGCACTCTTCATGGCGTTGTCCTCGTTCCTCAACTCCAAACTCGTTGGCCGTTTTGGCATGCGTAAGCTGTCGCATGGATCGTTGATCGGCTTCATCGTCATCACCTTCGTGTGGCTCTTGGCACAGATGTACGGGCCACAGCCCATGCCATTCGTGCTGTTCATCGTCATGTTTGCGCTCGCTATGTTCCAGTTCGGCCTCATCGGCTCCAACTTCAACTCGCTGGCCATGGAACCCCTTGGCCACGTCGCTGGCACCGCCTCGTCGGTCATCGGCTTCATGAGCACCATTGGCGGCTCGCTGATCGGCGCAGTCATCGGTCAGGCTTATAACGGCACGGCGCTGCCCATGGTGGCTGGCTTCTTCGTCGTTTCGGTCGTTGGGCTGTTGTTCGTACTGCTGGGTGAAAAGGGCGTTCTCTTCCAGCCGCAGAACAAACCCACGCACTGAATGTGCCAAATACAGAAAAGGCGCGGATGGTGACATCCGCGCCTTTTGCGTTTGTACGGGAGAGCCTTGGCTCAGACCGTGAAAATCTTCTCGCGCAGCAGTTCCCAGGTTTCCTCGTTCGCCGTCAGCAAAAGCCCGCCATCGACATGGTGGGGCAGGTAAGGCGAACCATCAAGACGTGCTGCGTAAGCGCCGGATTCCTGCGAAATCAGCGTGCCAGCAAGGTGGTCCCAAGGCATCAACTTGTTGTACATAAGGAAGTGCATGTGGCCACCGCAGAAAATGCGGTACTCATGGGCTGCGCAGCGATAGCTTGTGAACAGGCGCACATCGGCCAGATTGTTCAGCAGCCGGCGGCGCACTTCACCTTCAAAATAGCCGGTGTTGGCGATGCCCACCATTTGTGAAAGCTCTGGCGGTGGCACGACGCTCATCTGGGTTTGTGAGCCATCGGCGCTGCACATCCATGCGCCAGAACCCTTCTCGGCAATCACCCAGTCATTGCCCATGGGATCGTAGATCAGGCCAGCGACAGTCTCGCCCTTGGAAATCACGCTCAGCATGACGCCGAAAAGCGGGAGGCCGGCGGCGAAATTGAATGTGCCATCGATGGGATCGACAACCACGGCCAGATCCGCCTGCCCCAGCTTGCCCAGCAGGGACGGATCGGCAGCAACCGCTTCTTCGCCCACAAACAGCGCATCCGGCATGAACTCGGCCACGCGTGCCCGGATCAGGCGTTCGGCAGCTTCATCGGCCTCCGTCACAAGGTCGATGGCCTCAGTCTTGATCCGCACATCGCCTTCACCCAGATTGCGAAACCTTGGCAGGATTTCCACTGCCGCCGCCTCTTGCAGGGCGTTGGCAAGAGATGCGATGTCGAGTTCCACGGTCATGGGTCGTTCCTTCCTCAAGGCATGTCGCACCAGTGGACGACACGCATTACAACAGGTCTCAAATCAAAGGCCGACGATTTCGCGCCGCAGCATCTTCCAGCTTTCCTTGTCGGGGGCAGACAGGATACCGCCTGCCAGATCTCCGGGACGATAGGGCGTGCCATCGAATTTGGCCGTATACCCGCCGGCTTCCTGATGCGTCAGCACACCGGCCAGATGGTCCCAGGGCATCAACTTTTCATGGCCGATGAAGTGGATCTTGCCGCTGGAAACCAGCCAGTATTCGTGCGCGGAGCAATTCAGCGAAAGCGCCATTTTGGCTTTCGTCAGATTGGCCGCGATAACCGGGCGGCGCTCCTCAAAGCTATGCCCCCAGGAAAACACGCCGACCATCTGTGAGAGCTCGACCGGCTTGGCGACATCAAGTTTCACCTCTGCGCCGTTCTTGCGGATCAACCTTGCGCCAGCGCCTTTCACGGAGACGACCGTGTCCCCCATCACAGGGTCATGGATGATACCTGCGACGGTCTCACCCTTGATGGTTACGGCCAGTAACGTGCCGAAGGCTGGCAGGCCTGAGGCATAATTGAACGTGCCGTCGATGGGGTCAATCACGAAGGCCAAGGGAGCATCGACAAGAGCGGGCACAACCGAGCGGTCGGCATCATAGGCCTCTTCACCGACAATATGAGCCGTTGGAAAACGCTCCAGCAGCGCGGCGGTGATGCTTTTTTCCGCCAGAAGATCGGCTTCAGTGACAAGATCGATGACCGAGGTCTTTTCCGAAACATCGGAGGCACTGAGGTTGCGAAAGCGCGGCATTATCTCAGTTACGCCAGCATCGGCAACGATGGAAACAAGGTAATCGAGATCGGAATCGGAAATGGTCATGAAGGGCTTCTTTTAAGGATGAAATGCTGTGCTCACGTAAGCTCCAAGCGTGACGGCTCCGTGACAGCAAGGCCCGCAAAATCAAAAAGCTTCGGGTCAAGCAGATGCGACGGATTGACGTGGGCCATGGCGCGCAACATCACATCCTTGCGGCCAGGCATGCGGCGTTCGATATCCGCCAACATGTCCTTCATCGCATTTCGCTGCAAACCATCCTGTGAACCACACAGATCACAGGGAATAATCGGGAACTCCATGGCTGCGGCAAATTTCGCCATATCGTCCTCGGCGCAATAGGCCAGCGGACGCAGCACCATCAGGTTGCCTTCGTCGTTCATCAGCTTCGCCGGCATGGCCGCCAACCGTCCGCCGTGAAAGAGGTTCATGAAAAATGTTTCGAGAATATCTTCGCGATGGTGACCCAGAAGCAGCGCATCGCAACCTTCTTCGCGCGCAATACGGTAGAGATTACCGCGGCGCAGGCGCGAACAGAGGGAGCAATAGGTGCCACCCGCAGGCACTTTTTCCTTCACGATGGAATAGGTGTCGCGGTACTCGATGCGGTGCTGCATGCCGATCTTGGTCAGATATTCCGGCAATACATGCTTGGGAAAGTTAGGCTGGCCCTGATCGAGATTGCAGGCAATGAGCTCAACCGGCAGCAGGCCACGCCATTTCAGGTCCAGCAGCAGCGCCAGCAGACCATAGCTGTCCTTCCCGCCTGACAAGCCCACCAGCCAGCGCTTCTGACCCTTCAGCATGTCGAAATCTTCGAAGGCCTGGCGCACATTGCGCAGCAGACGCTTCCGCAGCTTGTTGAACGAGACGGATTGCGGCACATGCGCAAACAGCGGATGAGTACCACTCTGCTCATCAAGCTCGACGCCCTCTGGCATGTCATCGATTTCTGCGGCAATGGTCATGGCAATCTCGCTTGGTCCTGAACGTTTGAAGCGTCCCGGCCTCAGGCAATGCCCGCATATGAGCGGAAGATCAAGCCCCGAATACGGACCAGCCCATTTCGTTGGCCAGCATTTCCAGTGCTGCAGAACCCAGTGCGGAGTTGCCGACCTCGTTCAAACCAGGAGACCAGACGGCGATGGACGCCTTGCCGGGCGCAACCACTAAAATGCCGCCGCCAACGCCGCTCTTGCCCGGCAGGCCGACATGATAGGCAAAGTCACCAGACCCATCATAGTGGCCGCAGGTCAGCATCAGCGCGTTGATGCGTCGCGCCCGCTTGTCCGATACCACTGAATGGCCCGTGACCGGGTTGCGGCCATGATTAGCCAGAAACAGCCCTGCCCGCGCCAACTGAACGCAATTCATGGAAATGGCGCATTGATGGAAATAAACGCCCAACGTGTGTTCTACCGGGTGGTGAAGATTGCCGAAGCTGCGCATGAAATTGGCGAGCGCCAGATTTCTGAAGCCCGTCGTCTGTTCAGATTTCGCGACGGAGTTGTCGATGGAAATCGTATCGTCATTGGCCAGATATTGAATGAAGCGCAGCAACTCGCCAATGGCCTCGCGCGGCTGGTGACCGGCCAGCACCATGTCGGTGATGACGATAGCGCCAGCATTGACGAAGGGGTTGCGCGGAATACCCGCCTCGCGCTCCAACTGAACGATGGAGTTGAACGATGAACCAGATGGCTCCCGCCCCACCCGCTTCCACACACTTTCACCGGCTTTGCCCAGCGCAAGCGTCAGCATGAACACCTTGGAAATACTCTGAATGGAAAACGGAACCCGGGCGTCCCCGGCCACATAGGTTTCGCCATCGACAGTGGTCACGGCGATACCAAATTGCTTGGGGTCTACCTTGGCCAGTTGCGGGATATAATCAGCAACCTTGCCCTCACCCAGACGGGTTTGCATGTGCTTGCAAATGGAATCGAGTACCGTCTGAATGTCCCGCATGGCCCTTGCCCTTTGATAATAAAAAAGCGCCCGTCAAGGCGCTTTCTGTTCTTGCTCGCTCGCTATCAGATGGATGACGAGCGCGTCTTGGTCGTCGCGTCGAAGGCCTTCATGACGTAGCTGTCGCGGTCATAGACGTCGTCGAAATACTGCACGTGGCCGTCCTTGTCTGGCCATGCCGTGAAATAGGCAACATAGACGGGGATCTTGCCCGGCACCTGCACGGCGCGGTTCTGGCCAGCGGCAATCTGCTTGTCGACATCGTTGATGCTCGTGCCCAGAACGGCAGCAGCCATGCGGCGCGGATCGACAAGACGAATGCAGCCGTGGCTGAGAGCCCGCATATCGCGGCTGAAGAAGCTCTTGGCTGGCGTGTCGTGCATGTAAATGGCGTGGGAGTTCGGGAACAGGATCTTCAGGTCACCCAGCGCATTGTCGCTGCTTGGCGGCTGGCGAACCGAAATCGCGTTGGTCGAACCGTACCAGTCAACGCTGGACGAAGACACGGTGCGGCCGTTGACGGAGACTTCATAGCCCTGACGATCCAGATAGGATGGATCACGACGCAGCTTTGGCAGCATTTCATTGACGATGATGGACTGCGGAACGCCCCAGTAAGGGTTGAATTCAACGGTCTGAATCTCATCCTGGAAGAAGTAGGTCTGGTTGGCCTTGGAGCCGATGACCACCTTCATGCCGAAATCTTCCTTACCTTCATTATGGTAGTAAGCCATGAATGCGGGCTGGTTGATGAACACGAAGCGGTCACCCAGATCTGCTGGCAGCCAGCGCACCTGTTCCATCGCTACTTCAAGCTTTGCGATCTTGACTTCATTGCTGTCACCGGTCATGGCGCGCACGGTTGCGCGGCCAATCACGCCATCGGCCTTCAAACCATTTTCAGCCTGGAACGACTTTACCAGATCAACCAGATCAGGCGTGTATTCCGGTGTCTGCTGATAGCCAGCCAATGTCATGGCGTGCTCGGTCTTCAACCCGGCAGATGAGCGATGCTCAATGGCCTTGACGACCATCGCCATCTCGACGTTGTTTTCACCCGGCTTCAGAACGAGGTCTGTGGGAACCGCGATCTTGCTGGTGCTATCCCGGTCCTCGTTGCGCAGCTTCACAAGCTCCGCCTTCAGGGCCTGGTATTCGACATTAGATGGCTCGCGGCTGCGCAGATAAGCGCCGACATCGGGGCTCATGCTGGCAAGCTTCAGCACCGGCGCGAGATTGACCGTCTTGCGCTTGAAATCATGATAGCCAGACAGTTTGTTGGGATCGACGCGGCCACGCGCCGTGTCCTGCACATAGGTCAGAACCTTGACGGACAATGCCAGTTCAAACTGCATCATCGCAGGCGGAATATTCTGCTCGTCGGTCAGGGCAACATTCTGGACCTGCGCCTGCGGCTCTGCGGAAATGCTGGCGGTCACATCCTGCGATGGTGCGGAAACGGCGTAGTCGGCAGGGTTGAGACCGCTGTCGCCGACCGTTTCAAAGAATGCGAGGACGGCGCTTGCGCGTTCGCTGATGTCGCCGTTCGACACCCAGATAGGCGCACCACCGGCGTTGTAATAGGCTTCCACAGCCTTGGCGATTTCAGGCGTTGCGGAAACCTTGACACCGGCAAGACCAGACGAAAACTTCGAGCTGTCGATGACGCGCGTGCTGTCTGCCTTGTAGGTATAATAGCGAGGGCCGGCCACGCGTGGCAGCGGCTCTGGGTCCACATCACGGGTGGCAGCGATACCTGGCTGGGTCACACCCGGAAGACTGCGCTCCTGACGCTCACGTTCACGCTCAACCTTGCCCGGTCCACCACGCAGAAGATCCATGAGAGTGACGGCACTGGCGGTGCTTGGCACGCCAGCCGAAACGGAAAGACCGAGAGCCAAAATCCATGCTGCCGATATTTTTCCTGATGTGATTTTCAATGTAATCCTCGCCGCGTCCCGCGCCATCATTCATCGATGCGCATATGAGAAGTATGTGTCTGTCTAGCTGATTGGTCTTCTTTTGGGAAGAAACGGAAGAAGGCCAATCCTTTATCAGACATGGGTTTCCAGCCCGACAAAAATCGTGCTGGCGTGGGCTCCACGTTTGGCCAGAATAGTTAAATTTCTCTTTAGTTTCTTATCATTGAGCAAACAAGTTTTCGTCACGCGGGTACACATTGAGCGTCATTTCCGTGCCTCCAGTAACGTGACCCAAATGCCACGCTGCCGGACTTTCGGAACCAAGCCATGCGCGGCGTCAAATCCGTGGCGAAATATGGCGTCCGGCTGCTGCGACAGGCTTTCCATGATTGCGCTATCCCTTTATATGTCGGCCCGCGCGCAAAGCCTTAAGCGAAAAGCTGGCTTGCCGGAGGATACACAGGAGAGGCAGGACTGATGACAGCCACACGCACTGAAACCGACACATTTGGCCCGATCGATGTTGCAAGCGACCGTTACTGGGGCGCCCAGGCACAGCGTTCGCTTGGAAACTTCAAGATCGGCTGGGAAAAGCAACCCGCATCGGTCGTACGTGCGCTCGGCATCGTCAAGCAGGCCGCTGCCCGCACAAACATGGCACTGGCCGGTCTCGATGCGAAGATTGGCGACACCATCATCCAGGCCGCACAAGAGGTCATCGATGGCAAGCTCAACGATCACTTCCCGCTGGTGGTTTGGCAGACCGGTTCCGGCACGCAGTCCAACATGAATGCCAACGAAGTCATTTCCAACCGGGCGATTGAAATGCTCGGCGGCGAGATGGGCACCAAGAAGCCCGTTCACCCGAATGACCACGTCAATATGAGCCAGTCGTCCAACGACACATACCCAACGGCCATGCACATTGCCTGCGCCGAGCAGATGGTTCACCACCTGCTGCCAAGCCTCAAGCACCTGCATGCGAGCCTGGATGCCAAGGCAAAGGGCTTTGCCCACATCATCAAGATTGGCCGCACCCACACGCAGGACGCAACACCACTCACGCTCGGCCAGGAATTTTCCGGCTATGCAGCGCAGGTCGCTTCCGCCATCAAGCGCATCGAACTCACTCTATCGGGTCTTTATGAACTGGCACAGGGCGGCACCGCCGTCGGTACAGGTCTTAACGCGCCCGTCGGCTTTGCAGAACAGGTTGCCGAAGAGATCGCAAAGATCACTGGCCTTCCTTTCGTAACGGCCCCCAACAAGTTCGAAGCACTGGCTGCCCACGACGCGATGGTCTTTGCCCATGGCGCCATCAATGCCGCGGCGGCCGCACTGTTCAAGATTGCCAACGACATCCGCTTCCTCGGTTCCGGCCCACGCGCCGGTCTTGGTGAACTGGCATTGCCTGAAAACGAACCCGGCTCATCCATTATGCCGGGCAAGGTCAACCCGACCCAATCGGAAGCTCTGACCCAGGTCTGCGCACACATCTTCGGAAATCAGGCGGCTATCACATTCGCAGGCAGCCAGGGCCATTTCGAACTCAACGTCTACAACCCAATGATGGCCTATAACTTTCTGCAGTCGGTACAACTTCTAGGCGATGCGGCCGTTTCCTTCACAGACAATTGCGTCGTCGGCATTGAAGCCCGTGAAGACAACATCAAAAAGGGCGTCGAAAACTCGCTCATGCTGGTCACAGCCCTCAATGGCAAGCTGGGATATGACGCCTGCGCCAAGATCGCCAAGACCGCGCACAAGAACGGCACGACGCTTCGCGAAGAAGCGGTCGGCGGTGGGTATCTCACCAATGAAGAGTTCGATCAGTATGTTCGTCCGGAAAACATGATCGGCCCTAAATAACACGAGACTGTGGAGGCGGCTCTCATGAACCGCCTCCATTTTTTTCGATATTCTTGACGATTGTTAAGACAACAAAAAAATTTTGGCCCTATAAGAAATTACCACTATAATTTTGGCTGCATGGTGATATTGGGTGCTACCCACGATTTTGTTAGGCGAATCTAATTATTTAAAAACAAGGCCTTACAGAGCCGTGGACATATTGGAATATTCGTATTTTCGACAAATACAGATTTTCGTTAATTGAGATTTCCATTAGAACTTTATGATGATCGCGGATTACAGACGCACATATTGCCGGGAGTGACTTGATGAAGATGCCGTCGACGTCCAAGGGATTGGATATATCCGCGCAGATTCTGTTTGCCATGCGCAATATGGGCGTTGTTCCCATTCCGCGCAATTACAGCCTGTTCTACGAAGCCTATATCGGCTCCAATCCGGATTTGACCAAGGATCTCGCTGCGCTGGGCAATAATGCGACGCAGGAAGATCTGGACGAACTCGGTTCACGGTATTTCGATCATAACCAGGGGCAATTGCTGGAATCGGCCCGTGCAAAGCTGGCGACGGAGCTCAGCCGCGTGCTCGGTGTTCTTCAACACGAGCAGACGAACCTTGAGAATTACAACCGCATTCTGGATGAAACCCGTGCCGGTATTGCGGATAAGAACCACGCAAGTACCCATCTTCTGCGCACCGCTGTCGCCATGCTTGTGGAGGCGACTGGAAACAAGATGGCGGAAAACGAGACGACATCCAAAAGCGTGGATCGACATGCCGAGGAAATGCAGCAGGTTCGCCTTGAGCTTGATGAATATAAGCGCATCGCCAACACCGATTCCCTGACGCGGCTTTCCAACCGCCGCGCTTTCGATGAAAAGCTGGCCTCCATGTATGACAGCACCATCGGCCTGCAATTTTCCGGTCTTGTGTTGGTGGATGTCGACAATTTCAAACGTATCAACGATACGTTCGGTCATCCCGTGGGAGACAAGATCCTCGCCAGCGTCGCCTCGGTCATCCGTGCCTGCGTGCGCAAGGATATCTTTGTTGCCCGTAGTGGCGGTGAAGAATTTGCCATCATTCTCGAAGGCAGCAGCCAGGAAGAAATCAACGTGATGTGCGAACGGATCAGAACCACGCTCGAGAAGACCCCGTTCCGCCACTCGAAATCCGGGATCGACTACGGTCAGGTCACAATATCCCTTGGCTACACGATGGCATCGCAGGCGCAAAATCCCGGCGAGTTCTATGCAAACGCCGATATCGCGCTTTACCAGGCCAAGGAAACAGGACGGAACCGCACCGTGCTTTTCCAGGACGGCATGCAGAAAAATTATGGCGGCAAGAGCTGGCTCATTTACAAGTAGAAAACCGCATCCGCGGTTTCTCACCCACTCACCACATGGTTTTCTCAGCGATTTTCGGCCACTCGCGATCATAGGTTTCCTGATCGAAATCCGCTTTTGCATCTTTAACCAGTGCGCCCGGCGTGGGTAAGGACGCGGGATCAAGGAAATTGTCCGGGTTCCACAGTTCTGAGCGCAGCAATGCGCGCGCGCACTGGAAATAGACCTCACCAATCGTGAAAACAACGACCGTTCGCGGATGCTTGCCATCCATCTCAAAGCTCTGAAGCAATTCGGGGTCGATTGACACCTCGGCAGTTCCGTTCACACGCATCGTTGTGTTGGAACCGGGTACCAGGAACAGAAGGGCCACGCGGGGATCGCGCACGATGTTGGTCAGCGAATCCACACGCTTGTTGCCATGCCAATCCGGCAGCATCAGCGTCTTGTCATCAACAACCCTGATAATGCCGCCCTTGTCACCACGCGGTGAGCAATCCAGTCCCTCCGGCCCCACGGTTGCCAGCGCCATGAATGGCGATGCTTCGATCATCCGCCTGTAACCCGGCGTCAACGCCCTGGTGACTTTGGTGTAAGAGGTTTCCTTCACCTCGCCATAAATGGCTCTCAGTTCGTCGACGGAACGGATGATTGTCATGATGTCCTCTCTTTGCCTCGCATAGCGCGTCAGCCTTGCTCCTGCGCCTCTTCGCGGGCCTCTCGTTCCGCGCGCTCGCGGGCCGTGCGGGCAGCAACAAGGTCGGCGGGCTGCGAGTTGCCGCGCACCAGCGAGCGCCCGGCATAGATACCGCCAACGACCTCGAGCGCGAACCGCTCTCTGTCGACATCGCGGAATTCTTCCACCAGCCGCTCGGCCAGATCGGTTTCCTCACCAATAGCGGTCAGCACCTTTCCACTGAAATCCAGAGCTGACTCATAGGTCTCGCGGATCTGGTAATCGACACCCGCCTTCAACAGGTCGAGCGCATGGCCTCGATCATAGGCGCGCGCCAGCACCGGCACCAAGGGAAATTCGTGCTTCACAATTTCGGCGATCCGAACGGCAGCGTCCTTGTCGTCCACGCAGATCAGCACGGCCTTAGCCGACCCTGCCCCTGCCGCATGCAGAATTTCAGACCGTGAGCCATCGCCATAATAGACCTTGAAGCCGAAACCGGCGGCGTCGCGCACGAAGTCTGCATCCTTATCGATGAGCGACAGCGTGTATCCACGCGCCAGTAGCGGCTGGCTGACAATCTGGCCGAACCGGCCAAAACCGATCATGAGAATGCTGCCCTCGACATTCTCTGGCAGATCAAGATCGCCGGTATCGGGAACATGCTTGGGCATGATGCGATCATGAGCAATCACCATCAGCGGCGTCAGGATCATCGAAATGATGATGGTCGCCGTCAGCACCGCATTGGCTTCAGCGTCGAGTATTCCAGCCGCAACGGCTGCCGAATAAAGCACGAAGGCAAATTCGCCACCCTGCGCCATCAGCACGGCCCGCTCTATGCTTTCGCGCTGGCACGTTCCCAGCATCCGCGCCACGCAGTAAATCAACAGCGCCTTGATGAGCATGTAGGCAACCACGCTCATCACGACCAGTTGCCAGTTGGCGGCAATCACAGTCAGATCGATCGCCATGCCGACGCCGAGGAAAAACAGGCCGAGAAGAATGCCGCGGAAGGGTTCGATATCGGCTTCCAGTTGGTGCCGGAACGAGGATTCAGACAGCAGCACGCCCGCCAGAAACGCACCCATCGCCATGGAAAGCCCGCTGACCTGCATCAAAAGTGCGGAACCAAGAACCACCAGCAAAGCCGCTGCCGTCATCACTTCCCGCGCGCCAGATGCCGCCAGCAGCCGGAAGAACGGGTTGAGCAGATAGCGGCCTGCGACGACAAGCGCCACGACGGCGGCAAGCGCGATGCCAATGGAGGTCATCCGCTCCGTCAGCGTCACGGCTTCGCCACCCGCACCCAAAAACGCGACAAGCACCAGAAGCGGCACGATGGCCAGATCTTCAAACAGAAGAATAGCAATGATGCGCTGGCCTTTCAGCGTCGACATGCTGTTGCGCTCCTGCAGCATCTGCATGACGATAGCAGTCGATGTCAGCACAAAGCCGGTGCCCGCGACAAAGGACGGCGCAAGCGAGAAGCCGAGCGCAAGGCCCACCATCGTCAAGCCCGCCATGCAGGTCAGCACCTGAAAGGCACCGAGCCCGAAAATATCCTTGCGCATGGACCACAGCCGCGATGGCTGCATTTCCAGCCCGATGATGAAGAGAAACATCACCACGCCAAGTTCGGCTATATGGATGATGGCTTGTGAATCGGAAAAGGCACCGAACCCGAACGGACCTATGACGAGACCGGCGGCGAGATAGCCTAGAACCGAACCGAGGCCTATTCGTTTGAAAATAGGCGCCGCGATGACCCCCGCCGCCAACAGGACGACCACTTGCGCCAGATCGTTTGCATTTCCCTCGACTGCCAAGTGTCACCCCTGTCCCTGCATGAATTCGTTTATGTCTGCTAGCGGAGTTTAGGCTCCCTGCTCAAGCCTTTTTCCTTCAGCTCCTGCTCATATTCAGAGAACAGTGTGTCACCCGTCTGCCCAAGCTCCAGCAGATATCTCCAGGTGAAAATTCCGCTATCATGACCGTCATCGAACGCGATGCGCACGGCATAATTGCCCGTGGCGACAACGGCGCGAATGCCAACGTTGCGCTTGCCCGGAACGGTAACCTTCTGTCCCGGCCCATGGCCCTGAACCTCGGCAGACGGCGAAAGCACCCGCAGCATTTCGGCGGGCAGATCATGAGAGGCGCCATTGTCGAATGTCACGACGAGATGTCGCTTGTCTTTCGAGACGCGCAGTTCCGTGGGCCAGGGATCACTCATTTTTCATTTCCGCAACATGATAATATACTGCACACTTATGACCTTGCCGCTCTGCGGGCAAGACACTACATGAAGGCCCAAGCCTCGCCCGCCTCCCAAAGAATGGACTGGAGACTTCAGTTTGAACAGCTTTCTCGGTTCGCTGCCCCACGCGAATTCCCTGACGGAAAGCACGGCACCGATGGTCGATCCCTTCGGTCGCGCCGTCACCTACCTGCGTGTGTCAGTTACGGATCGCTGCGATTTTCGCTGCACTTACTGCATGTCCGAACACATGACCTTCCTGCCCAAGAAGGATCTTTTGACGCTGGAAGAGCTGAATCGGCTCTGTTCCGCCTTCATTTCCAAGGGTGTGCGCAAGATCAGACTGACAGGCGGCGAGCCGCTGGTTCGCAAGAACATCATGCATCTGGTCCGTGACCTCGGTCGCCACGTGCAGGCCGGAACGCTGGACGAACTGACCCTGACGACCAACGGCTCGCAACTGGCAACTCATGCGACAGAACTGTTCGATTGCGGTGTTCGCCGCATCAACGTGTCTCTGGATACGCTCGATCCGGATAAATTCCGGCAGATCACGCGTTGGGGCGATTTCTCGCGGGTCATGAGCGGTATTGATGCCGCACTGGCTGCCGGTATCAAGATCAAGCTCAACGCCGTGGCGCTGAAGGATTTCAACGAACATGAAATTCCTCACCTCATGCAATTCGCCCATGAGCGCGGCATGGATCTGACCGTCATCGAAACCATGCCGATGGGCGAAATCGAGGAAGACCGCACGGATCGCTATTTGCCGCTGTCGCAGGTGCGGGCTTCGCTGGAAGAGCGTTTCACACTTGATGATATCGGCTACCAGACTGGCGGTCCGGCGCGCTATGTCCGCGTTAAGGAAACCGGTGGCCGCCTTGGCTTCATCACACCTATGACGCATAATTTCTGCGAAAGCTGCAATCGCGTACGCCTCACCTGCACCGGCACCCTATATATGTGCCTGGGGCAGGATGATGCCGCAGATCTGCGCACGGCGCTGCGCGCTTCCGATGACAACGCACTTCTGTCTCAGGCCATTGATGATGCCATTCTGCGCAAGCCGAAGGGACATGATTTCATCATCGACCGCACCCACAAGCGCCCCGCTGTTGCCCGCCACATGAGTGTGACCGGCGGCTGATGGCATTTTCGGAATCCAGACCCGTCTGACGCGAAGCTTTATTCCGTCTTCCAATATAATTCGATTGAATTCGCCTCGGCAGCATGCCACGCATTCAATGTAAGAGGAGTGGGCGGAGTCGTACGATGTGCCAGGCACCATCGCGGACACCGTTGTATCTGGGAATGTGAATAAAATGGCACTGACGGACAATACGCGCGGCGCGTTGCTCATGACGCTCGCGATGGCTTGCTTCACCATAAATGACGCCTTCACCAAATCCGTCACGCCCTACATCAACACAGGCCAGATCCTTTTCGTGCGCGGCATCATCACCTGCGTGCTGGTTTATGTCATTGCCCGTCAGATGGGCGCGCTGCGCCCTATCAAAATGATGCTGCGACCCATCATCGTCGCTCGCTGCCTGTGCGAGGTCGCGGCATCCATTCTTTACCTTAGCGCGCTGGCGGTCATGGGGTTTGCCAATGTGGCGGCGATCATGCAATCGCTCCCGCTGGCGGTTACGCTCGGCGCGGCCATTTTTCTGCGCGAACCAGTTGGCTGGCGGCGCTGGAGCGCCATTCTGGTCGGCTTCGCGGGCGTGCTCATCATTCTGCGGCCCGGCCCCGATGGCTTCACCACGGCAGCCCTGCTGGTCGTTGGCGCCGTCTTCGTTACCGCCGGGCGCGATCTGCTCACACGGCGCATGTATACCGATGTCCCGTCCATGACGATTACAATGACCACCGCCTTCGTCAACACGCTGTTTGGCGCAGCCCTGGTCCTGCCGTTTGGCGGCTGGCAGCCGATGGACGGCTATATCTGGTCGCACCTCTTCGCCTCTGCCGTTCTCGTTGTCATCGGCTATCAGGCTGTCATTCTGTCCATGCGCCGTGGCGAGATCGCCTTCGTGGCACCGTTTCGCTACACCAGCATGATCTGGGCCTTCTCCATCGGCTTTTTCGTGTTTGGAGAGGAATTGAACGCCTTTATCCTTAGCGGCACGGCCATCATCGTTGCCTCAGGGCTTTACACGTTCTATCGCGAAAGCAGGCGCAAACAACCGCCTATCGCGAAAACCTCAACGAGAATACCATGAGTGCGGTCGTTTTTCTCAAGCGCTCGACGCCGCCGCATATTGCGACGCTCGTCCTGATCTCAGGCGTTGCGGCGCTGAGCATGAACATTTTCCTGCCCTCGCTTGCCGCCATGGCGGTCTATTTCGAGACCGATTATGCCGTCATGCAGTTTGCCGTCTCTGGCTATCTGGCAACCACAGCTATTCTGCAACTCGTCATCGGCCCGCTATCGGATCTATTCGGGCGTCGTCCGGTCATGCTCGTTGCGCTCGCCGTCATGGTCATCGCCACCCTCATCTGCGCGTTCGCGCCCAATGTCACCGTCTTTATGATTGGGCGCATGCTGCAAGCCGTTGTGGCATCAGGCTTCGTACTGGCGCGCGCCGTGGTGCGGGATATGGTTCCGGCAGATCAGGCCGCCTCCATGATTGGATACGTCACCATGGGCATGTCCGTCGTTCCCATGGTTGGACCCACCATCGGCGGCTTCCTCAATGATTTCGCGTCATGGCACGCAAGTTTCATACTGCTCGCCCTCTGCGGCGCTGCGATCTTCGCCCTCGTCTTTTTCGACCTTGGCGAAACGAACACACAGAAATCATCAAGCTTTTCGGCTCAGTTCAATGCCTGGCCGCAATTGCTGCGCTCCAGCCGCTTCTGGGGCTACGCGCTAACGTCTACATTCTCGTCAGGCCTGTTCTTCTCCTTTCTGGGTGGCGCGCCCTTCGTTGGCAATGTGCTTTACGGCCTGTCACCGGCGGTGCTCGGCATGCAATTCTTCTTCATGGCGGGCGGCTACATGTTCGGCAATTTCCTGTCCGGGCGTTATGCGCAGCGCGTCGGTATCTCGCGCATGATGCTGGCAGGAAACGCCATTGCCGCAGCCGGCATTTTCGTTGCTCTGGCGCTGTCCTATCTAGGGCTGAACAGCCATTACGAATTCTTTCTTCCGCTTGCCCTGATCGGCCTCGGCAATGGCGTGACATTGCCCAGCGCCAATGCTGGCATGGTCAATGTCCAACCGCATCTGGCCGGTTCGGCATCCGGCCTTGGCGGTGCCTTGACCATTGGCGGAGGCGCTGCTTTGGCCGTCCTTGCGTCTTCGCTGCTTTCAAAGGAAGCAGGCACCACGCCGTTATTGCTGGTCATGACGGTGAACGCGCTTCTTGCGCTGGCAGCAAGTGCCTATACAGGCATGCAGGAGAATCGCCATATACGAGGCATGAAATGAACCAAACAGATACGCTGCCTGGCCTTATCCTTGCCGGTGGACTATCGCGCCGCATGGGCACGAACAAGGCGCTCAGCCACCTCGGCGAAAGGCCTCTTCTGTCCCATGTGATTGATCGGGTAACACCGCAGGTGTCACAGCTTGTGCTGAACGCCCCGGAAAACTGGGCCCACGCCTTCGCGCTTCCGCTGGTGCCAGATACCAAGTCCGGGCACGCCGGGCCACTGGCCGGTATTCTTGCGGGCATGCGCCATTTTGCGGCCCATGCGCCACAGGCCAGCCATTTCCTGACTGTGCCTGCCGATAGCCCGTTCTTTCCGGCTGATCTTTCGACGCAACTCACACAGCACGTTACAGGTGAGGATGCCATCGTCATCGCCGCATCCAGCGGCCATGTTCATCCCGTCTTCGGGCTGTGGCCTGTCTCGATTGCTGACGATCTTGAGCAATGGCTGGAGGATGACAACAACCGCCGTATCCGCAGCTATATGGCGCGGCATGTCACGCTTGGCGTGGCCTTTCCCCCGGTCGAAAGCGCAACAGCCTCCATTGACCCGTTCTACAACATCAACACGCCGGATGAACTCGCGACCGCCGAGACATTTCTGAGGAGCCTGTCTGAATGACGCGGAAAGTATTTGGCATTTCCGGCTGGAAAAACTCCGGCAAGACCGGCCTTGCCGTTCGCATCGTGACCGAGCTGACGGCCCGTGGCTACCGCGTCTCCACAATCAAGCATGCGCATCATGATTTTGATATCGACAAGGTCGGTGCCGATAGCTGGCGGCACAGGCAGGCTGGCGCACATGAAGTTACCATCGTCTCAGGCACACGCTTTGCCATCATGCACGAATTGCGGGGCGGGCCGGAGCCGTCATTCGAGGAAATCCTCGCCCGCATCGCCCCTTGCGATCTGGTCTTGATCGAAGGTTACAAATACGAGCCCATTCCCAAGATCGAGGCACGCAGGCGGGACGCCGCAAAGACCGAGCCGCTTGCACCCAATGATGCAAATATCATCGCCATCGCCGCTGACCACGCAGTCCCAGACACCACGCTGCCGGTCTTCGATCTGGATGACACGGCAACAATCGCCGACTTCATCGAGCGCACAGTCGGCCTGACGAGACCTGCCCTGAACCAACCCTGAAATGCGAAAAAGCCGGGCGCAAGCCCGGCTTTTCCTATCCTTGAGACGCAATACCTGATCAAGGAAAAAGGGGGATCCTATTCAAGGAAAGAGAAAGGGGGATCCTATTCAAGGAAAGAGGATGGGTTCACAGGGGTCGCGTCCTTGCGGACTTCGAAGTGAACCTGTGGACGCTTGGCGCTGCCCGTCATGCCTGAAGTGGCAACGGTCTGGCCGCGCTGAACCTTCTGGCCACGCTGGACCTCAAGGTTTGCCGCATTGCCGTAAACCGTGACACGACCGTCGTCGTGGCGGATCAGAACCGTGTTGCCCAACTGCTTCAAGCCGTTGCCGGAATAGATGACGACACCGTTTTCAGCAGCCTTGATCGGCGTACCCTCTGGCACGGAGATGTTGATACCATCATTGCGGCTGCCATCGACGTTTTCACCGAAGCCGGAGATCACAGCGCCGCGAACCGGCCAGCGATATTTGCCGATGCCTGTGGACTCAGGCGCAAGTGACGCCATGTCGGACTTCTTCTCGACATCGCTGACGCTCGCATCTGCGGCGGCTGGAGCCTTTGGTGCCTCGACCTTGGCCGCAGCAACTGGGGCTTCAACCGGCTTGGAAGCGTCTGGCGCCTGTGGCTGAACCGATGCCGTCTTGATGCCGTCAGTGCCTGCACCCGGAATTTTCAGGGTCTGGCCGATCCGCACATTGCCATCGGTGATGCCGTTTGCAGCTTTCAGGTCTGCAACCGAAACGCCGTTAGCGCGGGCAATCTTTGCAAGGCTATCGCCTGACTGAACCTTGTATCCACCCGTTGGCGGAAGCGGCTTGCCGCCGGGAGGCGTCAGCTTTCCGGCCTCTGCAGAAGCCTTGTCACGGGCGGCATTCTGGCTTGGCAGCACAGCGACGTTCTGCTCTGGTCCGCGTGTTGGCGCAGGGCCGTTATTGTCCTTACTCAGATCAATATTGCCCGATGCGGCACGTGCGGCGTTACGAGACTGACCGAACTTAGGAATGACGACGGACTGACCGGGCGCAGCAGCAGAGGCGCTGGAAAGGCCGTTTGCCTGCAGCAGAGCCTTCTCAGGCACGCCGTAACGCTTGGACAGCGTCGCAATCGTTTCGCCGGACTTCAGCGTTACCGAAGACGCACCATCGGTGTGCCAGCCGGTATCGGCAGCTTTGACGGAACCGGTGGAAAGCGTGTCTGCGGTGTTGGAATTGACACGTGCCGACGCCATGGAAGGCGCGGCTGTCGATTTGCCCGTTGGCATTGGCTGCGCCATGGCTTCGCTGCGGTTTGCCGGTTCGCGACGTGTCGCAGGCGATGGAGCCGCAAGCTCCTGACGCTGAACCGAAGCCGAAGACGAGGCCGCGCGCGCCGACGAAGGCTGGACCGAACCGTAGCCGCCGTTAGAAGCCGGATAAGCCTGATTCATTCCAGAATTCTGGTTTGCGTAGCCGCCCTGCGGCGCGGAAGACGCGTATCCGCCACCGCCCATGTCGTTCTGCGGAACAGGCGCTGGCACATTACCGCTGCGAGATGGAATGGATGCCGTGGTCATCTGGTCCGGGCCGCTGGAAAACAGGCCGCCAAATCGCGTGGCGTCCGAACTACAACCCGTTGCGACGCTTGCCAGCAATGCCGCTGCGAACATCTTTGCGATTGATTTTCCGATTTTGGGCGAATTACTCATACGCATGACTCGATCTACACTGACGCCAACCACCGCATCGGGATCGATCCGGCTGAATTACACTTTGCAAGGCCCCTCTCCCGTCTCGGGAAAACCATGCGTCGATGGAGATGATTAAAGCGTGTTAGTGTTACCACGCCGTTAAAACGGCATAGGGTTTTGATAATTTTTGACAATTCGATAACCATGCGCCCAACGCAAAGCCTTGTTTGGCAGGGGGTTCCCGCACAAAGCAGCGCACATGCAATATTTTGAATAAAATCAATCCTGCACGCCACCCGCACCCCGGCGCGCGGCGCGGTGTGCCGATATGTTACAAATATCGGGCGATATGCGGCTCTATCGGCAGATAGGGAGTCTCGAACATTTCTTCGCGCTCGAATCGGCTGCCGGTCTTGGAAAAACGGGTCATGATGCAGCGCCCATCTTCCATCATGATGGGCACGATCATCATGCCGCCAGAGACAATCTGCTCGGTAAAGAAGCGCGGAAGGGTCGGAAACGCAGCCGTGGAGATGATCCGGTCGAAAGTGCCCTCGCCGACCAACCCATTCGTGCCATCCGCGTGGCGAATCACGACATTGCGAATGCCGAGATCGTCCATCCGGTTGTGCGCCATTTCCACCAGCGTCTTGTAGCGGTCAATGGAAACCACACGCTCAGCCCGCTTGCCCAGCACAGCTGTCATGAACCCGCTGCCGGTGCCGATTTCCAGCACACGCTGACCGGGCTTCACCTGAAGGCGGTGAACCAGCTTCACGGCCATATCCGCGCTTTCCATGAAGGCACCGCAATCAATGGGAATGGTTCGGCTGGAATAGGCATCGGCTGCAAATTGCGCAGGCACGAACTGCGAACGCGGCGTCTGCTCCACAGCCGTCAGCAGGTCAATGTCGGAAATCCCTTCGGCCCGCAGCCGCAGAACGAGGGCGGCAAAGCCCTCTTTCTCCACCATGGCCGATTTCAACCGTCCACTCCCAGTCCAAGGGCCTTCGCGACGCGATCTTTCACGGTGTAATCTGTGAGATCAAGCTTGAGCGGCGTAACCGAAATCCTGTCCGCCTTGACCGCATGGATATCCGTGCCATCAAGGAACGTGCCAAGTCGCTCACCAAAGCGCAGCCAGTAATAGGGCATTCCACGACCATCCTGCCGCTGCTCCACCGTCATGCCGAAATCCAGCTTGCCCTGCCCCGTCACGCTCACACCCTTCACATCGGCGGGTGCACAATTGGGGAAGTTGAGGTTGAGGAAGGTTTCGTTCGGCAGCTCGACATTCATCAGCTTGCGAATCAAATCCGGCGCATAGGTCTCGGCAACTTCCCAAGGCACCACCCGTTCGGCGTTGCCCGTATAGGCATAGGCCTGGCTCAGCGCAAAGGAGCGAACGCCTTGCAGCGTGCCTTCAATAGCCCCCGCAATCGTGCCGGAATAGGTCACGTCATCGGCCATGTTGGCACCGGAATTGACGCCGGATAGGATCAGATCAGGCTTGCCCGGCAGCACTTCGCGCACGCCCATGATGACGCAATCGGTCGGCGTACCACGCAGCGCGTAATGCTTGTCGGAAATCTTGCGCAGTCGCAGCGGTTCAGACAGCGTCAGCGAATGCGCAAGGCCGCTCTGGTCCGTCTCCGGCGCAACGATCCAGACATCGTCAGAGATCGTGCGGGCGATGCGCTCCAGTACCGCCAACCCTTCGGCATGAATGCCGTCGTCATTCGTCAGCAAAATCCGCATGATTGTCCTCCCAGGCTTATCAGGCAGCCTTTTCGATGCGCGTCAGGCCGCCCATGTAAGGCAGCAGCACGTCCGGAATTGTGACCGAACCATCTTCATTCAGATAGTTTTCCAGAACGGCGATAAGGCAGCGACCGACTGCCGTGCCTGAACCGTTGAGCGTGTGGACGAACTTCGTCGCCTTCTCGCCCTTGCCCCGGTACCGCGCATCCATGCGACGGCCCTGAAAATCACCGCAGACGGAGCAGGACGAGATTTCGCGGTACGTATCCTGACCCGGCAGCCACACTTCCAGATCGTAGGTCTTGCGCGCACCAAAGCCCATATCGCCGGTGCACAGCGTCATGGTGCGGAAATGCAGGCCGAGGCGCTTCAGCACTTCTTCGGCACAGGCCGTCATGCGCTCATGCTCTGCAACCGCGCTTTCCGCATCGGTAATGGATACGAGCTCGCACTTCCAGAACTGATGCTGGCGCAACATGCCGCGTGTGTCACGACCAGCCGAACCGGCCTCAGAGCGGAAGGAAGGCGTCAGCGCCGTAAAGCGCAGCGGCAGCTTCTCAGCATCGAGAATCTCACCAGCAACAAGGTTCGTCAGCGTCACCTCGGCAGTCGGAATCAACCAGCGGCCATCGGTCGTGCGGAACAGATCTTCGGCGAATTTTGGCAATTGGCCCGTGCCATACATCGCCTCATCGCGCACCATCAGCGGCGAAGACACTTCCGTATAACCATGCTCCGACGTGTGCAGGTCAATCATGAATTGCCCAAGCGCGCGCTCCAGCCGAGCGATCTGGCTGGTCAGCACCGTGAAGCGCGAACCGGAAAGCTTGGCGGCGCGGTCGAAATCCATGTAGCCGAGCGCTTCACCGATTTCGTAGTGTTCCTTGGCCGGATGGTTCCAGCCGGGCTTCTGGCCGACAACACGGGCAACGATGTTGTCGTGCTCATCCCTGCCAAGGGGAACATCATCAAATGGAATGTTTGGAATGCGCGACAGGGCATCGTTGAGTTCTGCCGAAACCTGACGGTCTTCCTCTTCCAGCCGTGGCATGCTGTCCTTGATGTCAGCCACTTCGGCCTTCAGCTTCTCAGCCAGTTCGGCGTTCTTCTGCGCCATGGCAGCGCCGATTTCCTTGGAGGCAAGGTTGCGGCGGGACTGCATGTCTTGCAGGGTCTGGATCACGGAGCGGCGCTTTTCATCCAGCGCGATCAGCATGGCGGACTGCGGCTCTGCATTGCGGCGAGCAAGCCCGGCATCGAAAGCTTCAGGGTTTTCGCGTATCCATTTAATGTCGTGCATCGTGGTTCCAGACCGTAATTTACATCATGTTTTGAAAAACAAAACGCCGGGACACATGGCCCGGCGTCTGAAGAAGATACTGACGAATACCGTCAGTCGTCACTGGAATTTTCAAGCTCACGGCCTGCATTTTCCTCAGCGCGCTTCTTCTCCACGAGTCGTGCCAAATGTATGGAAATCTCGTAGAGAATGATTGCGGGCAACGCAAGACCGATCTGGGACATCGGATCCGGCGGCGTCAGCACCGCCGCCACCACGAAGGCGGCAACAATGGCGAACTTGCGCTTTTCGCGCAGCCACTGGCTTGTCAGCAGCCCGACACGCGCCAGAAGCGTGGTCACCACAGGCAGCTGGAACACGAGGCCAAAGGACAGCACCAGCGTCATGATGAGGCTGAGATATTCCGACACCTTCGGCATCAGCGAAATCGCAACTTCACCATCTTCCGGCAGTTGCTGCATGGCGAGGAAGAACCACATGACCATGGGCGTGAAGAAGAAATAGACCAGCGCACCGCCCAGAAGGAACAGGAGCGGAGACGCAATGAGGAACGGCAGGAAGGCCGCGCGCTCGTTCTTGTAAAGGCCCGGCGCCACGAATTTGTAAAGCTGCGACGCGATGACCGGGAAGGAAATCACAAGCGCGCCAAACATGGCGACCTTGATCTGTGTGAAGAAGAATTCCTGCGGCGCAGTGTAGATCAGCGACGACTTGGCAACGTCGAGCCCGGCCCAGATGACCGCCCATTTATAGGGAATGACCAGCAGGTTGAAGAGATGTTTGGCAATGGCGAAACAGCCAATGAAGGCGACGAAGAATGCGCCGAGCGACCATATCAGCCGCGTGCGCAGCTCCATGAGATGTTCGATAAGCGGCTGCGGCTTATCATCGGTATCGGCAGTCATGCTTCACCCTTTTTGGCCTTGGCCTTCTTCACTGGTTTCGCAGCGGATGCCCCGGTACCTGATGGTTCGACAATCGATTTTGCCAGCTCAACCATGGGCGCTGCAGCCTCGACCGCCGCTTTCGCAGCTTTCGCCGTGCTGGGCTTAGGCGCATCCTTGCTCAAGGCGACACTACCCGGCTCGGCGGCGCTTGCGCGCTTGCGGGCGGGCTTTGCAACCTCGTCCTTTGCAGAAACGGTCTTCGCCACGCGCTTGGGCTTTGCGGCAACCTTTTCCGCCTCAACTTCCTGAACGGATTTCTCGGCACGTTTGCGAGGGGTTTTAGGCTTTTCAGCTGGTTCGACTGCTGGCGTCGTCACAACAGGCGTTACATTCGCCGCAGTAACGGGTGCCGCAGCGGGCGTGGCAACGGTTGCTGTCGCTGTGGCCGCAGCAGCCACAGTTGCCGGGGTTGCCATCGGCGGTGGGCCTTCAGGCAGCTTCATTTCTGGATCAGCAAGATCGACAGCCGGTGCACCCTCAGGGGCGCTCGTCGCAGTGGACGATGTTGTTACACCGTTCAGGTCGTTGCGAAGATCATTTCCCAGCTGGCGAAGCGGGTTCATCGCATCACGAATGGAATTTGTCGGGTTGAGATTGCGCACGTCCGAAATCGTCTGGCGCACGTCGTCCATGTCGGCCTCTTTCAAGGCCTCATCGAACTGAGAGCGAAAGTCGCCCGCCATCTTGCGCAAACCAGCCATGGTCTTGCCAAAGGCGCGGATCATGGGCGGCAAGTCCTTGGGTCCGACGACGACGATCAAGACGACCGCAATCACCAGCAGCTCGCTCCAGCCGATATCCAACATCATAAAGCTCCTGACATGCGCAGTGTCACGGCGCAGCGTTCAACGCCGCGCCGTAAAATCATTTACTTGAGCTCGTCAGCCTTATGGTCGACAGTCTTGGCGTGAACGGTGGTGGTCGGCTCAGGCGCCGTGTCGCGATCAGCAGCGCGCGGCGTGCCGTCTTCGTCGGCCATGCCCTTCTTGAAGCTCTTGATGCCCTTTGCGACATCGCCCATCAATTCGGGAATCTTGCCACGGCCAAACAGGACAAGCACGATCACCAGAACGATCAGCCAGTGCCACACACTAAAAGAACCCATAACGCAAACTCCCTGAATTTTGCTTTGCACCGATGTAAGACGTTTGCGGAGGTTTTTCAAACACCAAAATGGCGATTCAACAAACGATAAGACACTATAAATTCAGCAATTGCCAAATGCTGGCAACTCTTTGTGATGTAGCCAGCAACGAAACTTCGATCATCTCTCCGGCTCGTCGCCACTGGGCGAGAGCAGACCGAGCTCTTCAAGGTCCAGCTGCGTGATGGGATCTTCATCCTCGGTCAGTTCATCGCTCATGGATGGCAACGGAATACCGAAGTTGGACGGAATGCGGCCAGAAAGCAGCCCTGCCCCCTTCAGCTCGTCCAGCCCCGGCAAATCGCGCAATTCTTCCAGCCCGAAATGGTCGAGAAACTCAATGGTCGTACCCATCGTAACGGGTCTTCCCGGCGTCCTTCTGCGTCCGCGAAAGCGCACCCACCCGGCTTCCATCAACACATCGAGTGTTCCCCGTGAGGTCTGAACGCCCCGGATTTCCTCGATTTCCGCCCGCGTCACCGGCTGGTGATAGGCGATGATGGCCAGCACTTCCAGTGCAGCGCGCGAGAGCTTTTTCGGCTCTTTCTCATCGGTTCGTATCACGAATGATAGATCGCCAGCCGTGCGGAACGCCCAGTTTCCACCAACCTGAATGAGATTGACGCCGCGCTCGCCATAATGACCCTTCAGCTTTGCCATCAGCATGGCGACATCGATTCCCTTGGACACACGCTCGGCAATGAAGGCTTCGGAGACCGGTTGCGCTGAGGCGAAGACGAGAGCTTCGGCAATGCGCTCGGCCTCTTTCATCTGCCGCTCGGTCACGGTCGCGACGCTCGCCTGCTCTTGGCTCGATGGGGCCTCGTCGTCGAGGTCGAGTTCATTTGACATCATCTGTCCTTTCACGGCCAGACCCCTTGCGCATGAAGATGGGCTGGAAGGCTCCGTCCTGGCGGATTTCCAGTGAACCTTCACGCACCAGCTCCAGCGATGCGGCAAAGGCGCTCGCCATCGCTGTTGCCCGCATGGTGGGGTCGGCAACATATTGCAGCAAATAGCCATCCAGCTCCGTCCACTCCGCAATATCGCCCAGCATGGAGGTCAGCAACTCTCGTGCGTCCACAAGCGACCAGACCTGCCGTTTTTCGATGGTGACCAGGGTGATGGCCTGACGCTGGCGCAGGTTCGCATAGGCGCTCAAAAGATCATAAAGGCTTGCCTCAAAGGATGAGCGACTCTTGTGGGGAATATGCTCAGGCGCACCGCGGGCGAACACGTCGCGGCCCAGATGGTGTCGGTTCACCAGCCGTTCCGCCGCATCCCGCATGGCTTCAAGCCGCTTCAGCCGGAAGGCAAGCGTCGCCGCCATTTCCTCGCCGCTCGGGCCTTCATCCTTGCTTTGCTGGGGAATGAGGAGCTTGGATTTGAGAAACGCAAGCCACGCCGCCATGACCAGATAGTCGGCTGCAAGCTCGATTCTGACGCGGCGTGCTTGCTCCACGAACACGAGATATTGCTCGGCCAGCGCCAGCACCGAAATGCGTGACAGATCGACTTTCTGTGTGCGGGCGAGGTGCAGCAAAAGATCGAGCGGACCTTCAAAGCCCGCTACATCGATCATCAAAGCGGTTTCACCGGTGGCGCGCTCGGGCTTGATATCCTCCCAGAGCTTTTCCATCGGCACACCGCCGCGAGATTTATCTGCCGCCATTCATTCGTCCACCGGGCCTGATCTTTAAAGCCGCCCGGCCGCGCTGCCTCTCAGGCAACCGCCAGCATGGCGTTGAATTCGTCTCGCAGCGCCGCCTCTTCCGCACCATCAGCAACCGGAAAACCGACTTCGACAGCGCGCGCACGCTCCAGAGCTTTGCCGGAAAGAATAGGAACTTCCCTCACGACCTGAAGCATTTCATCCATCACGCCATTGCAATGCAAGACTATATCGCAGCCACCCGCAACAATATTCGCCGCCCGCTCTCCCAGCGTGCCTTTCAGCGCATTCATCGAGCTGTCGTCGGAGATCAGGAGACCATAGAAGCCGATCCGTTTGCGGATGATCTCTTCGATAACGACTGGAGAGGTCGTGGCCGGGCGCTCTGCATCAATGGCGGTAAACACCAGATGCGCGCTCATCGCCATCAGCTCCTTGTTCAGGGCGCGGAAGGGCACGAAATCATGCGCGTCCAGCTCGGCCAGTGGCACATCAACCACCGGCAATTCATGGTGGGAATCGACCATGCCTCGCCCATGGCCGGGCATGTGCTTCATGACAGGCAGCATGCCGCCCGCCTTCAGGCCATCCGCTGCCGCCTGCCCCATGGCCGATACCAGCGCCGGATCGAACCCATAGGCACGGTTGCCGATAACATTGCTCGCCCCTTCAACTGGAACGTCCAGCACAGGCAGGCAATCCACGTTGATGCCAAGCTTCATCAGGTCAAAGGCATGCAGACGCGACATCAGCCATGCAGCTCGCAGGCCCTGGCTGCGGTCTCGCAGATAGATCTCTCCCAGCGACTGTGCATTGGGATAGGATTGCAGGATGGGTGGGCGAATGCGCTGAACGCGCCCGCCTTCCTGATCGATCAACACAGGCGCATTTGGACGCCCGACCGTATCGCGCATGGAGGCAACGAGATCGGCAACCTTCTTGGCGTCGCCAATGTTGCGCCCGAACAGAATAAAGCCCCAGGGACGCTCGGCTTTGTAAAGCGCGATCTCGTCATCCGTCAGTGTCAGGCCGCTACAGCCAAGGATCATAGCTTTTGTGTCGGTCATGGATGTGTCCTGCTTGGAAATCGGTAGGCATGAAAAAGCCGGGAGCGATAACGTCCCGGCTTCAATGTTTGTCACCCCAAATCAGCGGGCGATGAGGCAGCTGCCACCGGCTGAGCGGAAGCGTTCGCAAAGAGCTGCCGCTTCATTCTTGTCACCGGCTGGAATGCGGACGCGGTAGAAGGTGCCCTTTCCGGCAATTTCAGCAGCCTTGATATCAACGCCGCGACCACCAATGACCGAGCCGAACTTGGCCGACAGGCTCTGGTAGGACTTCTGTGCTTCAGCCTGGCTTGGAAGCGAGGCGACCTGCACATAGTAACCACCCGTCGAGGACGTGTTGGTGGCAGGCGTTGGAGCAGCAGCGGTTTCCTGCGCAGGCTGCGAAGGCGCTGCCGGGCGAACGTTGCCCTGGCTGGTTACCGTTGCCGTTACATTGGCTGGCTGTGCCGACGGACGCGATGCTGGAAGCGGAGCAGCAGTCTGGGCAGGCTTTGGTGCCGCCGCAACTGTTGTCGCTGCAGGTGTCTGTGGCTGCGCGGGCTGTTCTGGTGCAACAGGAACACGCGACGCGGCAATCACAGTTGGGGCAGCTTCTGCAGCAGCCGTGGCCTTCGGTGCGGCAAGCTCGTCGATCTTGTCAGCCTGCGGCGCAGCCTGTGCAGCCGGCGCTGGTACGTCCTGCGCAACAAGCGTGCCGTCAGGCTTAACGATCATCGTGCGAACCTTGCGCGGCGATACGTTGACTGGCGAGCCGTTCTGATTGTTTTCCGAAAGCGCCTTTTCTTCCGGAGACAACAAGCGCGGATCTTCCGTCTCACCCACCGGTGTCGAGGCCAGTGCCTCCATGTCTTCATTTTCGCCCTCAAGCGGCAACTGCTCGGGGATCAGCGTGCGCTGCACGACATCCACGGGCTGCTCGTTGCTGGAAATCAGCGAAGGCTGCTTGGGGTCTGCAGGCGCGGCTCCGGCCACACGGTCATAAACCGCCTTGTCCTGGTTCGGAACAACACGACCGCCCGGATTATCAGGCACAACCTTTGTCGGTTCGCTATCGGCGGAGATGATGACGGGAGCGCCATTCGAGCCTTCGCTCGACGAACCACCGAACATCAGCGCATAGGTGCCACCGCCAACAAGCAACACGCCGATTGCAGCGGCCATTGGCACGAACCAGCGACGGCCAGCGCCGCGCTCCTCATCCTCGTAGCGCGCGTTCTGCGCCAGATCAGTCGGCGTCACACGGTCTGTGTAGGAGCCGGATTTGGCGGCTTCTTCCATGCTGCGGCGGAAATCCTGCTCCAGCGCGCGTTCAAACTCATCGACCTCATCCTGCGTTGGCTGAGGCTGACGTGTGGCAGCGGCATTCTTGTGGCGATCAAGCCCGCCAGACATGGCCGGTGCAAAAAGCGCGGCCAGTTCGGTGTCAAGATCGAGGTCTTCTTCCTGGCGACGTGGCGCAGGCTTTGGCTCGAAAACGCCAACGGGCAGCTCAGGAACTTCCATCTCGGCGATGGTTTCCGTCTGGTCTTCCGTTTCGCCGATCTGCGATGGGTCGAATGGCAGGCTGTCCAGCGTGGCTGGCGGTGCGGTTACGACAGGCGCAACCGGACGCGGCTGCTCTACGCGTGCAACTGGCGCGGCAGCGACTGGTGCAGCGGCAACAGGCTTTGGCTGAACGGGTGCTGGCGCGACCGGTGCAGGACGCGCTGCAACAACAGGCTCTGCAGGTGGAGCTACGGCCACATCGATGTTTGCAATCTCGGAAAGGTCGATATCAAAATCGAAATCATCGAGCGCCAGTTCGAAGTCATCGTCCTTGAACTCTTCGAATGCCGGTTCGGACTTTGCAGTCGCCGCCGGTGCTGCCACAGGCTGAACGGGTGCCGCCACGAAGGCTGGCTCTTCCCGTCTGGCAACAGGTGCTGGCTGCGGCGCAACAGGCTGCGCTGCGACAGGTGCCGCGACGATTGGCGGGGCGACAGAAACCACAGGCTCAATGCGCGCTGCAGGCTCTGCAACGCGGGCGTCCCTCGTGCCGATTTCGTATTTTGCAACGTCGAAGATCAGTTCATCCATTGCGGATAGCTTCTGTCCGGCAGGCAACACAGGCTCAACGTGGCTGACCGGCGCTTCAACCGGCTGCACGAATTGCGCCGCTACAGCTGCTGGCTCTTCAGCCTTAGGCGCAACGGGTGCTGCGCGTGGCGCACCGAAATTGGCCAACGGCAGACGAAGGCTGGAATAATCCAGCGAAGAACGACGGGCGATGGAGGGGGATGCCTGAACGGGTGCTGCGACGGATGAGTCTTCAGCAACGGAAAGTTCCAGCTCGCTGGCCAGATCAATGGCCGTCTCGCCAGAAGTTTCAGCCATCAGCTCCCAGTTCGGCTGGTTCGCAACCGATGCGTCGAGCTGCGACTCCGCTGGAATGTCATAGGCCGGTTCTGCGTAAACAGGCTCAGCGACTGGCGCAGCATAATAGGCTTGCTCGACCTGCGGCTCTGGCGCGACATAGGCGGCTGGCTCAACATGCTGAGGTGCCTGCTCGCTGACGTCCTGATAAACCGGCTGCGGCGCTGGCGTCTGGCGGTGCGCAACATCAAACAGTGCTGCTACCTGCTCAGGGTCATCGCTGAACTCATCACGCAGGTCGGAAGCGGCAGTTGGTTGAGCTCCATGCTCGGCAACCAGAAACTCTTCTGTTTCGGCCGGCGCATAGTGTTCCACAGGTGCAGGCGCTGGCGGGGCCATTTCTGGCTCCTTGCGGGCAAACACGGATTCGACGCGCTGCAGGAATTCGTTAGCAGGAACCGACGCACGGGTGTCGTTTGCCGCATCCAGCGCTACGGGCTCGTAGCGTGGCGAATCATAGATCGCGAATTCGCGAAGCAGTTCGTCTTCGAGATTGAATTCAGGCTCCCGACGTTGCGCCGGATGCTGCGCAGCCGGGGAAGCAACATGGGATGGGCGATCCTCTTGGCCAACAAGACGGGCCAATTGCGCCAAGGGATCGTTGTCAGCGAACTCATCTGCCCGGTTATCCCGGTTATACGCGACATTTTTTTCGACCATTACGTGTTCCACCATCTACGCATCACAGCACTTGCCAGCGTATTGTGAGCAAATAATGGTGAGATGTTATCGCATTTCGTCAGGTGCGTCCGCTCCTAAAAGCGTCAGTCCCGACCGCAGTACGTTTGCGACAGCATTCACCAGCCCTAATCTGGCAACGCTCAATTCTCGGTTTTTATCGTTAACAAAACGTAATTCTGGCTGATCTTTACCTTTATTCCAGTGTCCATGGAAGGAACTGGCCAGATCATACAGGTAAAAAGCCAGACGATGCGGCTCGTGATTAAGCGCCGCAGATTCGATCAGACGAGGGTATTCGGCCAGTTTAGCAATAAGCTGCAACTCATTGATATCACTGATCAAAGAAGCGCCATCTACAAGTGTTGCATTAGCAACATCAAGGTTCGGAAACGCCTCTTTCGCCTGCCTGAAAACAGACATGCAGCGGGCATGCGCATACTGCACATAAAATACCGGATTATCTTTGGATTGCTCCGTTACCTTGGCAAAATCGAAGTCCAGAGGCTCGGAATTCTTCCGATAGAGCATCATGAATCGCACCGGGTCGCGTCCAACCTCGTCCACGACATCGCGCAATGTCACGAAATCGCCGGAGCGTTTCGACATTTTGACCGGTTCGCCATCACGGAAAAGTTTGACCATTTGGCACAGAAGAACCGTCAGCTTGGACTTGCCTTCGGAGACAGCCCGCGCAACCGCTTCCAGACGCTTGACGTAGCCGCCATGGTCGGCACCCAGAACATAGATCATCTCGCCAAAGCCGCGATCATACTTGTCCTTGAAATAGGCAACGTCGGCAGCAAAATAGGTGTAGGAGCCGTCGGACTTGATCAGCGCGCGGTCCATGTCATCGCCCACTTCGGTGGAGCGGAACAGGGTCTGTTCGCGGTCTTCCCAATCGTCCGGCAACTCACCCTTCGGTGGCGGCAGGGTTCCCTTGTAGACATGGCCCTTGAAGGTCAGATCGTTGATGGCAGACTGGATTGGTCCGCCATTAGCCGCATGCAGCGTGCGTTCCGAATAGAACAGGTCATGCTTGACGTTCAGCGCGGCCAGATCCTCACGAATCATCGCCATCATCGCGTCGATGGCGCGGTCCTTGACGATGGGCAGCCACTGGTCTTCTGGCATGGCGCGAAGCTTGGTGCCAAACTCCTGCGCAAGCGCTTCACCAAGCGGCACGAGGTAATCACCGGGATAGAGGCCCGGCGGGATAGCACCCACATCTTCGCCCAGCGCTTCGCGGTAACGCAGGAAAACGGAGCGGCCCAGCACATCGATCTGCGAGCCGGCATCGTTGATGTAATATTCCTTGGTCACGCCATATCCGGCAAACGCCAGAATATTGGCAAGCGTATCACCCACCACAGCGCCACGGCAGTGGCCCACATGCATGGGCCCGGTCGGGTTGGCAGAAACATATTCAACGTTGATGCTCTTGCCTGCACCAACAGTCGAGCGGCCATAATTGTCGCCCTGCCCGATCATGCCCGCCAGCAGACGCTGCCAGTAGGCCACGGAAACACGGATATTGATGAAGCCGGGGCCGGCAACATTGACGCTGTCAATGTCCTCGTCCTGCTCAAGTGCGGGAACGATCAGCTCTGCCAGTGCACGGGGATTTGTGCCCAGCGGCTTTGCCAGCACCATGGCGGCGTTGGTCGCGACATCACCATGGCTTGGATCGCGCGGCGATTCCACGGTGATTCGGCCGAAATCGACAGCATCGCGGTTGGCTTTGACGAGGTCGATCGTCTCAAGCGCGTTTTTGATTCTGGTATCGAAATCGGCGAAAAGGTTCATGATAATATACCTGCGCGAAGGCTGTCTCTTGAGGTCCCGGCATTGAAAAACCGGTTCTGCGGTGCCGCTGCCTATCGTAAATCGGGTGTGTGGTCAAACAGGCGCTGGTGGGCTTTCAGTGCATAACTGTCGGTCATACCGGCGAGATAATCCCCCACATGCCGGGCTTTTGCCCCCACGCTCATGCCGGAAATGACATCCACCCAATGGTGGCTCTGCATTTCTGCGGGCACTTCCATGTAACGGTGAAACAGGTCTGTCACAATTTGCGTGGCACCTGCCCGGATGCGCATGATGTCGGCATGGCGATATATATGCTTGAACAGCAGCTTCTTGATCAGCCTGTCGGTTTCGGCCATCTCAGGCGAAAACGCAGCCACCGTGAAACTGGCACCCCTGATATCGGCGGCGCAAGTTGGCTTCAGCTTCAATAGGTTTTGCTGCGCAACGCCGATCACGTCCTCCACCATGCGGGTAATCTGGCGGCGCATGATTTCATGGGCAAAGCGATCATCTTCAAGATTAGGATATTTCGCCCGAACTTCTGCCATCAGGCCGCTGAGAAAAGGCACCTCCTCCAGCATGTCGAAGGTCAGATACCCTGCCCGCAGGCCGTCATCGATGTCATGCGTGTTGTAAGCAATATCATCGGCAATGGCCGCGACCTGCGCTTCAAGGCTGGCAAATGTGCCGATTTCCAGATCCTGCAGTTCACAATATTCCAGAATGGGCAAGGCGACCGGGCCGTGACTACCATTGGCGTTTTCACCCACCAGCGGGCCGTTGTGCTTCACCAGCCCTTCCAGGGTTTCCCATGTCAGGTTGATGCCGTCATATTCGGCGTAGCGACGCTCAAGCTTGGTGACTATGCGCAGCGACTGGGCATTGTGGTCAAAGCCGCCATAGGGCTTCAGCATCTCGTCCAGCGCGTCCTCGCCGGTGTGGCCAAAGGGTGTGTGGCCAAAATCGTGAACCAGCGCCACGCCTTCCGCCAGGTCCTCATCCAGCTTCAGCGCGCGGGCCAGCGCGCGGGCAATCTGCGCCACTTCCACCGTGTGCGTCAGTCGCGTCCGATAATGGTCGCCATCGGGGCTGATAAACACCTGTGTCTTGTGCTTCAGGCGTCTAAAGGCGGTTGTGTGAACGATGCGGTCGCGGTCACGCTGAAACTCGGAGCGCGTCAGGCTGGATGTCTCGGGAAACAGACGTCCACGCGTCGTCCATGGGTCGGTGGCATAAACCGCCCGCTCTCCGCTTCCGAAACCCAGTGCACGCTGATCGATTATCATTCGTTCTCCTGCTGAACGTTATCCGGCGGTCTTGCCATTGACCTTTGCCTTTACCCTTCATACCTATCTCGAAGGTTGCCGCAAAGCGTCATCGCCGCGCAACACGGCTATAGACCGTTAATTTGACTGGTTTATAATCGCTCTACAGAAAAACACCGCTCTCCGGTTCTTGACCCCGGTTGGAGAAACCACATGACCACACAGATTACACTCTCAGAATCCGCTGCAAAGCGAATCGCCCAGATCGTCTCTTCCGAAGAGGGCAAGCAGTCCCTGCGCGTCTCCGTCGAAGGCGGCGGCTGCTCCGGCTTCTCCTATAAGTTCGATCTTGATGGCGCGCCGACGGACGACGACCTCGTGATTTCCCGAGACAATGCCAAGGTGCTAATCGACAGCATGTCGGTTGTCTACATGGAAGGTTCCGAGATCGATTTTGTCGATAACCTCCTCGGCCAGTCCTTCCAGATCAAGAACCCCAACGCCGTGGCAAGCTGCGGCTGCGGCACCAGCTTTTCGGTCTGAACCACGTCGCTTATACCCTGTTGAAACTGTGAAAACGGGTGGCATTCGCGCGGCTATGGTTTAAATACAAACCGTAGCGAAAATGGAATGTCCGATGAAGATTGCCACCTGGAACATCAACGGCGTCAAGGCGCGCATCGAAAACCTCTGCCAATGGCTGAAGGATTCGAGCCCGGATATTGCCTGCCTTCAGGAAATCAAATCGGTCGATGAGAACTTTCCCCGCCTCGAAATAGAGGCGCTTGGCTACCATGTGGAAACCCACGGCCAGAAAGGTTTCAACGGCGTCGCGCTGCTTTCCAAGATAATGCCGGATGAAATCCATCGCGGCTTGCCCGGTGATGATGCGGATGAACAGGCGCGCTTCATCGAAGGCGTCTTTTCCGTCAAAGGCGGCGTTATCCGCGTTTGCTCGCTGTATCTGCCGAACGGCAACCCACCTGATGATCCGGTCAAATACCCCTACAAGCTGGCATGGATGGAGCGCTTGCGCCTTCACGCCAAGGACCGTCTTCTGCTCGAAGAACCCCTCATCCTGGCGGGCGATTACAACGTCATCCCGGAACCGTTCGATTGCTACGACCCACGCGCCTGGGAAGGCGATGCGCTGTTCCTGCCCAAGACCCGCGCCGCATTCCGACAACTGGAAAATCTTGGCCTTGTCGATGCCACCCGCACTACCACCGATGAGGCGGGCCTTTATACGTTCTGGGATTATCAGGCTGGCGCATGGCCAAAGAATAACGGCATCCGCATCGATCACCTCATGCTGTCATCACAGGCTGCTGATAGACTTCAGTCCGTCTCGATTGAAAAGCACGTCCGCGCCTGGGAAAAGCCCTCTGACCACGTGCCGGTCTGCGGCTATTTTGATTTCGCAGCACCCTGATCGCGTTGTTACGCGATAAATCTCTGCCATCACAACAAATATGACGCGCAAACAATTTGGCCGCCCGAAGGCGGCCAAATGTTGAATGTTATCCGGCTTCGTTCACACGAAGCAGCGCGGTGCGCAGGCTTGCCACCTGCATGTCAAGCTCGGCCTTGCGCTCGCGGTCTGCAGCAACAACCTCAGGGTCTGCATTGGCCACGAACTTCTCGTTCGAGAGCTTCTTGTCGATCCGCTCCAGCTCAGCTTCCGCCTTGCCGATAGCCTTGTCGAGACGCGCCTTTTCAGCCGCGACGTCGATGAGGTTGCCGAGCGGAATGCACACGGTCGCCTCACCCAAGACCAACTGTGCAGAACCCTTCGGAGCCACATCGGCGGCCCGAATCTCGTCTGCGCGTGCCAGCCTGCGGATAGCAGCAGAATGGCGGTCGAGGCGCGCTTCCGTGGTCGGGTTTGCGGCAACGATCACCAGCGGTGCGGTGGCACCCGGTGGCACGTTCATCTCTGCGCGGGTCGAGCGAATGCCGGACACGAGATCGACAAGCCAGTTGATTTCAGCCGCCGCCGCATCATCGCGGAACTGCGGTGCTGGCCAATCCGTGTGGCACAGCAGGTCCGCACGTTCCTCGCCCTCACCTGCCGAATGCGCCCAAAGCTCTTCCGTCATGAACGGCATGAACGGGTGCAGCAGCTTGTAGATTTCTTCCAGCACGTAGGCCACGCAAGCCTGCGCTTCCCGCTTGGCGTCTTCGTCGTCACCGCTGAATACAGGCTTCAACAGTTCCAAATACCAATCGCAAACCTGGTTCCACACGAAACGATAGAGCGAGCTTGCCGCATCGTTGAAGCGGTAGTTCTCGATATAGCCGGTGACTTCCTTTGCCGTATTGGCAAGCTCGGTCAAAATCCAGCGGTTGATCGTCTGCTTCGTGGCTTCAGGAATGAAATGCGGGTCACGCTTCACGCCGTTCATTTCGGCAAAGCGGGTCGCATTCCACAGCTTGGTACCGAAGTTGCGGTAACCGGCGATGCGGGCCGGATCCAGCTTCACGTCACGGCCCTGCGCTGCCATCACGGCCAGCGTAAAGCGCAGTGCATCCGCACCATACTCGTCGATCAGGTCCAGCGGATCGATGACGTTGCCCTTGGACTTCGACATCTTCTGGCCGTTCTTGTCACGAACCAGCGCGTGGACATAGACCGTGTTGAACGGCTCGACAGGGTTGCCCGCATCGTCCTTCATGAAGTGCAGGCCCATCATCATCATCCGGGCAACCCAGAAGAAGATGATGTCGAAGCCCGTGACGAGCACGTTGGTCGGGTAATAGCGCGCAACTTCCGGCGTCTTTTCCGGCCAGCCCAGCGTGGAGAATGGCCACAGCGCAGAGGAGAACCATGTATCGAGAACGTCTTCGTCGCGGGTCAGAATCTCACCCGGCTTGAAGTTCTCAAGCTTCTCCTCAACCCATGCCTTCCATGGTCCCTCATGGGACAGATAGTGCTGGATTGCAGCCTGCAGCGCGTCTTCTTCGCTCTTTTCAACAAAGACCTGACCATCCGGACCGTACCATGCGGGAATCTGGTGTCCCCACCACAGCTGGCGGGAAACACACCACGGCTGGATGTTTTCCATCCACTCGTAATAGGTCTTATCCCAGTTTTTCGGAACGAAATTGGTGCGGCCTTCGCGGACGCTCTCGATCGCAGGCTTGGCCAGCGTCTTGGCGTCCACATACCACTGTTCCGTCAGGCGCGGCTCGATAGGAACGCCGCCACGGTCGCCATGCGGCACCATGTGCTTGTGCGGTTCGATCTTGTCGAGCAGACCGGCTTCTTCGAAGATTTCCACGATGATCTTGCGCGCGGCAAAGCGGTCCTGCCCTTCCAGACGGTCCCAAGCGCCATGCAGAGCGGCCGGATGATCAAGTCCCTCCACGAAATCTTCGTTTTCCTTGATGCAGATCGTACCATCGATATTCATGATGTTGATGGCGCGCAGACCCGTGCGCTTTCCGACCTCAAAGTCGTTGAAGTCATGCGCAGGCGTAATCTTCACCGCGCCGGTGCCGGCAGCCGGATCGGCGTAGTCATCCGCGACAATCGGGATCTTGCGCCCGACGATTGGCAGAATGACATGCTTGCCGACGATGCCCATGTAACGCCGGTCTTCCGGGTTCACCGCAATGCCGGTATCGCCCAGCATCGTCTCGGGCCGGGTGGTCGCAACGACGATATAGTCGCGGGTCTCGTATTCCGTCGGCTCTCCACGGTCATCCCAAGCACACGGGTATTGGTAGGTTACGCCCTTTTCAAGCGGATAGCGGAAGTGCCAGAGATTGCCCTTGATCTCCTGCGGCTCGACTTCCAGATCGGAAATCGCTGTCAGCAGCTTGGGGTCCCAGTTCACAAGGCGCTTGTCCTTGTAGATCAGCCCCTGCTTGTAGAGCGTGACGAAGACTTCGAGAACGGCTTCGGAAAGCCCCTCGTCCATGGTGAACCGCTCACGCGACCAGTCGCAGGATGCGCCCAGACGCTTCAGCTGATTGAAGATCAACCCGCCCGATTCTTCCTTCCACTCCCAGATCTTTTCGACAAAAGCCTCACGGCCCATCTCGCGACGGCCAGGAAGCTTGTTTTCCATCAGCTTGCGCTCGACAACCATCTGCGTGGCAATGCCGGCATGGTCCATGCCCGGCTGCCACAGCACGTCCTTGCCGCGCATGCGCTCGAAGCGGACCATGATGTCCTGAAGCGTGTTGTTCAGTGCATGCCCCATGTGGAGCGAGCCGGTCACATTCGGTGGCGGGATGACAATCGTGAACGACTGCGCGCCGGGCTTTGCATTAGCACCAGCGCGAAAAGCGTTTGCATCATCCCAAGCCTTGGCGATCTTGGGTTCTACGGATGCGGAATCGTAGGTCTTCTCGAGCATTTACGGACCTGAATTTTAGAGTTCCAGAGCATGTTGCGCAAAACAATGGAGCAGTTTTACGGTAATCACACGCGACAATTCAAAGAAACTACAGCACTTCACGAATCTGACCAAACGTGACGCACCATAGGGATGAATTTTTAAATAAGGATGGGGGGTCGAGAGTCAACAGCATCTGCACATTTCAACGGCAAAGCGCTGCAAACAAAAAAGCCGCCCCATGGTGATGGAGCGGCCTGATCAGGTTTGAATTCGCTCTTAGCGACGCGGGCCGCGGGCCACGCGTTCGATCTCTTCGCGCACCAACCGCTCCACCAGCGTCGGAAGGTTGTCTTCCAACCATTCCTGCAGCATAGGGCGCAACATGTCCTGCGCCATCTCTTCGATGGTTGGGCGCTCCACGCCGTCGAAAAGCTCGGCAAGCTCACCGAAGGACTGCGCGATCTGCGCACCAGCGGCTTCCGAAATCAGCTTCAGCGACAGGCGATCTTCGCTCTGAGGCTTTTCTGGCGCAACGCTGACAGGCGGCTGGGCAACGATCTGCGGCATGGGTGCAGAAGGCTGTTCCGGCTCCACGGCGCCGCGAAGCTCCATGGTTTCCCACACGGGCAAAGGCATCTGAGGAGCCGGTGCTGGCGCTTCCGCTGCGGGCGGCGTGTAGGCTGGCACCGCCTGTGGCTGCGGGCGTGCCTGTGCGGCATTCAGCAAGGGGCGCATGTCTGTCGGGCGTGGTGCTGGCGCAGGGCGCTCCTGCTGAAAATAGGATTGCGAAACAGGCGCTGGCTGGGAGGCCGCAGCGGCTTCAGCCGCGCGCTGCTGGGCGGCAACGCCCTGCGGGCCGAGCGCCGCATTGCGGTCTGCCGCTGCACGCACGCGGGCGGCAACATCAGCCAGAGACATGGTCTTTTCACCGGAATCAGCCATGGCCATATCGACCCGCTCCATCATGCTCGGCTCGTGCTGCTGGCGCGCGCCATAGCCCTGATTGGCCGCAGGCGGCACATGGGCAGGCGGGCTGGCTGGTTCGGCCGCATAGGCCGAATCCGCGTCTTCGTATTCGTCATAGGCTGGAGCCAGAGGCGCAGATAGAGCATCAGCCGAGGCGGGCTCGTTGCTTTCGATTATCCGGCGAATGGATGCCAGAATTTCTTCCATCGATGGTTCGCGCGCGACGCTGGACTGAGCCATTGTTCATCCTCGATTTTCATATTCACACCGGAAGATGGTCAGCTTCCGAATCACCCACACTGTATGACACCGTGAAGAAGAAATGAATCCGTCAGGCCCCCTCAAGCTGCTCACTGCACAGCTTTATTTCGATGGAATGGGCAATCAAACAAAAATACCGGACCCTGCGGCCCGGCATTTCATGACGTTTGATGCAGCGTAACTGACGTTTGATGCAGCGTAACTGATCAGAAAACGAATTCGCGTGCCTTGGCAAAGCCCGGAACCGGCTTCACCGAGGCATTGAAGAATGCGGTGGACGATGTGCCCTTGCCGTCACGACGATAAACCATTGCTTTGGCCGAATTGCCGTAACCAACCACGGCCACCAGACGTCCGCCATCACCCAGTTGCTCGAGAAGTGCTGCAGGCACCTCTTCCACAGAACCGCTGATGAAGATGACATCATAAGGCGCATCCGCTGCATGGCCGCGCGCAAGCTCGCCCTTCACCGTCGAAACATTGTCATAACCCAGCGCAGAAAGCGTCGTGGTCGCGCTGGCGCTCAACTCTTCATCCTGCTCCAGCGAGATGACGGAGCCAGCCAGCTGCGACAGAACAGCTGCCACATAGCCACGGCCGCCGCCAATTTCCAGCACCAAATCATCCTTGGTGATGGCTGCGAGCTGCAGCATCTTGGCCAGAGGCGATGCCTTCATGATGTAACGAGCCGCCTGCCCGTCCTTTGCTGGACAGATCTGGAGATCTTCGTCTGCATAGGCGATCTTCTTCACGTCGGCAGGAACGAACTCTTCCCGCGGCACGGCCAGAAATGCCTTCAATACAGAATGCGAGGTCACGTCTGTCGTGCGCAACTGGCTGTCCACCATTTTGCCGCGTGCGTTTTCGAAGTCCATCATGTCGTTTCGCCTCAATACAAGCTCGAGAGCAGCCTTAAATTATGACTGCGGTTGCCTACCGTCTTAATTGCCCGCGCGGATGCTTTCAAGCGCAAGCATACACCCGAACCGTTAAAAACACGGCTTGCCGCCCGGCCTTGCAATTTTGCACCCCTTCCCAGGCGACCTTCCCGTGCGAACTGCCCATTCAGGAACTTTTTATCTGCCTAACCATTCTTGCAGTGAGAGACGACACAAAACATTGGAGGCCACCATGCTCGGCACAATTCTCGTTATCCTGCTTATCCTCTTCCTCATCGGCGCCCTGCCAAACTGGGGCTTCCACAATTACGGATACGGTCTGTCAGGCGGCTTGGGCCTCGTTCTAGTGATTGTGCTGATCCTCGTCCTCCTAGGCCGGATCTGACACAGACGAGACAACCGCGTTTCCCAAATGGTGGCGACGCGGTTTTCCACAAAACTCCTGCCTTTTTTCAATCGTACCCTATTGCGCGGAAAATGGATTCGTTCTAAATCCCCGCCATGCTTGAGCAATCAGGCGCGTGAGGCCTCGTGGCGGAGTGGTGACGCAGAGGACTGCAAATCCTCGTACCCCGGTTCAATTCCGGGCGAGGCCTCCAAAAAATCACCAATAAAATCAACACGTTAAGAAAACAAACCCTTCTTGCAGTCAGGGTTCCTTGTTGCTTTGTGTTGCGCTCTACTTCCCTTTGATTCCGGGCGTTTCCGTTTGACCTCCGCTGCTCCATGCGACATGAATTGCAACATGCAACATGACTATGGATGTAGGCGATGGTCGATCTATCCCAAGCGATGACCCCTAGTATGGTGGCTGAAACGCTTCGCTCTCGTGGCATAAAGATTTCCGAACGCACCCTGAGAGAGCGCGCGAGGAGGATTGGTGCCTTCCGCGAGATCGGCAAGGCCATGTTCTTCATGCCGGAAGATATCGACGCACTCTTGGAGGCAGCGAAGCCTGCGCTTAAGCCGCCTACCCCTTCCCCACACCAATGGACGGACAAGGATACCGCTGACCTCCGCGCAAAGTTGGTTGCGAAAGAGCGGCGTAAATGACGAAAAAAACCTTCGTAAAACAGGCCGAACTAAAGCGAATGGCAGCTATCGCGAAAAGCGAAGGCGTAGTCGTTTCAATCGAAATGGATGGACGGAAGTTTTCGGTCAGTCCATTCGTCCCTGAAATAACGTCTGCAAGTACCACGAATCACGGCCCTAGCTTTCTGGGCGAGTGGCGAGCTCAGCGGGATGACCGGTTGCGCGGTGATGATTGGTCGGTATCGAGTATTTCCACGCCCAAAAACAACCGACAGAAGGCGATCGACGTCCATAAAACTATCGATGATTGGAACGCCTACCTCGGTTACGACCCAAAAACAATGAATGGGGACGACTACAAACGCTTATTCGCTGCCAAGGAGCAAGAAAGGAGGAAGGAAATTCCGAGCCTCCCGATGACGAAGTTGGAGAGGTCAGCGTTGCGGCAGCTTTTGGCATACGGAGTTGGCGTGCCAGTAAACAACAGCCTCATCAAACCATGTGGGTCAGAGACTGAAGAGAGATTAGAGGCGCGTGGCTTCATAGAATTCCAAATGCACAATAAGTTTCCGGATCAGGTAGAAGCTTACGTTCTCACAGAGGCTGGCCATGCCACAGCCGTCAAGCTTTCAGCCCAGTCTTGACAGACGCGGGCAGTCTGGCACGTTGCGCCGACAAGGTGCGGGGGTCAGGATGGACAAGTTTCTTCAGCTTCTGGGCTGGGAGCGGCGGAAATGACGAAAGAAGCTACCGTCCGACAAGCTGATCTGATTCGGATGGCAAAGGTCGCCAAGGAATTCAACGTAGTCGTAGAGCGGGAGTTAAACGGCATAATTGTCCGGGTGGCGCCCTATGCCAAGGCAGACGATAAACAAGAGGCGCAGCAAAACCGCAGTACCTTCCAGCGTCACAAGCCCCCTACTTCGCCTATTGAGCCAGAGCTCAATAGGTACGAATATGCGGTCATCAAGGCTCTCGCGGCACTCGGCCCAAATGTGAAACAGCTTTCTCGAAAGATAAAATCACTCGGAGTCGCCACTGAAGAGAAGCTTTTGAGTCGTGGATACATCGCGATTTTGAAAGCCGACAGCGGAAAGTATCGAGACGAAAAGGTGTCTCTGACTGACAAGGGTTCCCGTGACTGGGAAACCCACCTCAAGCACATTCGTAATTATCCATATTTGTAGTCGAGGTTGCCGTGGGCGATCATAGCCCGCACCCTCCAGACAGACGGCCGCAACTATGGTCCATGTCGTCGCCAGTGAGTTCGGAATCGTCGGTTTCGAGTTCGAGATCGTCCTCGATGCGAGTGCCGATCCAATGGGCCTGGCCACCTATCGACGGCTCCAGATCGCCGCCCTCTTCAAGATCAGAATCGCCGTCGACAAGATCAAGCAGGGCCACAAGTTCCTCAATTTTGGCTTCGAGGCGAGCGCGGGTGGTTTCGATTGAGGCCCTCATGTTTCCCCTTCCGGTCTCTTGATGAGAACCGTGAGCTGCTCGGAATAATCTTTGTCGTCGTGGGCCATTGAATGACTGGCGTAGCTGGTGCCGTCCGGAAGATTTATGGCTGCGTTCCAGCCGAACATCGTTTCTTTCGTGCGAGGAAGCTTCCGGCATTCTACCAAGAGTTCGATCAGCAGACGGCTGCACTTGGCTTCTTGTGTCTCCACCGGTGCAATAACTGCACTGGCTGCCGCTGAAATAGGTAGCGATGCGACGGCGGCACTGCCAATGAAAGCGCGACGTGTGGTGTTCATAAGAGCTCTCCCTTATGGCCTTGCCTACGGCGATCAAACTTTTCGGTAGTGGCTTGGTTTTCGGACAGCAATTCGAGAGGTACGAACGCAGATTGCATTTCCTGCGGGTTGCGCTGTTCGTTCTGAATATGTTCGAGAACCGAAAGAATGGGTTCAAGACGGCGCTTGGTGCTGCCAAGAATCCAAGACATGTCGGTGCCTTCATTCTGGCTAACCTCGCCATCGGCAAGGCGCTGCGTGAACATGTTCATGACGGCCAAAGCGTCATAGACTGCGTCGATCATTCCTTCTGTGACCGTGCTGCTGCTCATTCTGGGCTCTCCCCGTTCCAGGCCGCGTCGAACTGATTCATCAGGGATTTGCAGCGGCTGGCCACGTTGTTAACGAGGAAAGCCATCTGATCGTCTTCGTGGACGGTTAAGCGGTAAGTGACGGAGTTGGTGCTCTTATCGCCGACGCGGCTGCTCGGTCCGAAAGTGTCGTCGTAAGCGTTAGCCATGATATCGGACATGTGCATCAGTTCTCGCACTACGCCCTCCAGATTACGCATGGCGCTGGCGACTTCCTCGTCTGTCGGTCTCCTTTTAGGCATGGCTTCGCCAGCGGCCTGACCTGATAGGTTCGGCATTGGGTATCTCCAAATTGTGTAGGAAGAGGCTTTGTGTGGCTGTTTGCCGGTCAGTTATGCGAGTTCGAGAACTTTGTAATTTCGCTCGATCGACACTGCAGCTCCACCAATAAAGTTCGGCTGGCGTGGTGCCGGGACAACCAAGGCTGCGCCGTTGTCGCGCTCGGCACGTTCGAAAGCTGCCTTGAGTGCTGGGTTTGTGAAGAGGCTGGAAAGACGAACTTGGTTTGCCATCGTAAACACTCCTAGTTGGTTTATTTACACATCAGTTTGTGTGGATTAACCATCTTATAGAAATGATTTGCTGTCAATAGGTAATTGTGTATTTTACCCAAATACCGATTTAAGGAGACCAACTTGGCGATTACGGGAAACCAGATTAGAGCAGCTAGATCACTCGTCGGCATGGGGCAGCAAGAGCTTGCTGACGCAGCGAAGATTGGCATCAACACAGTTCGCAATATGGAGGGCAGTGCCGGAGAACGCATCAGGGTTCGAACCGATACGCTTGACGCTATCGTCGATGCTCTCAAAGAGGCTGGCGTGATCCTGATCGATGAAGGATCAAGCGAAGGTGGACCAGGCGTGAGGATGGCAAAATGAGCAATTTGCTCGTCACGCTTGGCACCGGCATATTTGAGTTTCAAACCCTTATCTCCGGGCTGCTTGCTATAGGAGCAGCACTGATAGGTGGCTCTTATGTTCTCAGGTCTTCGAGATTGCCGGTCGAAGCACAGAAGCTTCAGACGGAGGCAGAAGAGCGACGGAGGATGGCATATGTGGCAAGAGTTTTGGGCGCAGATCTCATTCGCGTTGGAGAGCTCGCTAAGCAAGCAGTCGGGACCATAAAGGTTGTCGTAGCAAGCAGGACAGATGTGAATGATGATGTCAGGGCGAAGACAATCATCGATATCCATCCCATAGTGGACGATATTCAGGCTATGTCGCTCCTCCCGGCCAGCTTAGCCAGATCGGTGCTTGATGTTCGCCACTCATTGCAACGACACAATTTCGATATGCGGAGAGCTGGCGGATCATTCGGGAGCGACGACTTCCAAAGACACGTTCTAGATCAGGCGAACCATATTTCAACAATTGCTAGCAACGCTGGAAGGACATTGACCAACCTTTCTGATCGAACGATCGAACAGCCACAAACCAGATAGCGAGAAACCCGCTTATCGCTACCAAAGGTATGGTCATCATGCCCATCCCCTGCGTGCATGACACACATACCTTTGAGCCACCTGCATCATACAGCCACCCAAAGGATTGCCACCACGGCAACACCTCTCGACAGGAGAACATTGAATGTCCGCATTGACGTTGATCTCCTCGCAGCCAGGAATACAGGCTGCATCCGATCTATCTGACGCTGCGCTCGACTACGGCCGCGCTGCCCTGTCAGAGAACACCATGCGAGCATACAGAGGCGATTGGCTGGAGTTTGAGGGCTGGTGCAGAGATCGAGCACGGTCGCATCTCCCGGCCACCCCTGCGACCGTGGCAAACTATGCTTCGTCGCTGGCCGATGCTGGCAAGAAGGTGCCGACAATCGCCCGCAAGCTGGCTGCTGTCCGGTTCTTCCATCGTGGCGCCAATCTAGAGAACCCGACTGATAACGCGGGCGTAGCTGCTATCCTGAAAGGCATTCGCCGCACAGTGGGCACAGCAAGCCGCCAGAAGGCTCCAGCAACGGTTGATGTCATTCATGCGATGCTTGCGCGGATCGACACAGAGAGCCTTCAGGGGAAGCGTGACAGGGCATTGCTCTTGCTCGGCTTCGCTGGTGCATTTCGCCGGTCTGAGCTTGTCGCGATCACTGTTGAGGATCTGACCTTCAGCGATGAGGGCGTGGACGTATTCCTGCCTAAATCCAAGACCGACCAAGAGGCGAAAGGCCAGTCGGTTGCCATCCTCAACGGCAAGGCGCTAAAACCGGCTGACAGGCTCAAGGAGTGGCTTGATGCTGCTGGCATAGTCTCGGGCCCGATCTTTCGCCGCTTCAAGCGTGGCGACCGCCTGTCAGACGATACGCTCACACCGCAGGCCGTGGCACTGGTGGTGAAGAAGTATGCCGAGGCGGCTGGCTTTGATGTTGCGAGCCTGTCGGGTCACTCGTTGCGCGCTGGCTTCGTGACATCAGCTGCAGAGAACCGAGCCAGCATATCGCGCATCATGGAAGTCACACGGCACCGTGATCCGCGCACCGTTGAGACATATGTGCGCCGTGCTGATAGGTTTAAGGATCACGCGGGCGATGGGTTTCTCTAGGTTTTTAACACCTCTAGTATTGGCCTGACGTCAGCGTGTGGCATATCGTCTAGCTCCATTAGATTGTAAAGATACACACCCAAGCCCTGCGGTTTAAGTTTGGAAGGCTCGATGTCAGTCAAGCCCAAGGCCGCAACGCCATCGATAGTGATTAGACCTCGCTGAACCAGATCGTGAATTTCATAAAGTGTATCTAAGAGTGGTGACGGAAAATTCGTTTGTGTCCTGTAACTGCTTTGCCGTACCAGATGCCTGTTCTGTATAATGACGACTGTCGAGCGTAGAATACAGAATTGCCGGAACGTGAGCACCTCAGCTGTTTTTGCTAATTGCTGCGCCATCGGAAGCGTGACCCACGTTTCAAAAGCGATATTAGCGAGCATTTTTGACATGTAGGGGAGCTTTTTCTCCTCTGACTCACGTTGTGCTTTTGTGATGATGCTTTCAGCAATTTCATCAGCATTTGACCGACCATCTTCGCGCTCATCGAAAAAACCATCGCTGCGTGTTTGCTTACCTGCCCTTAAACGGTCCTGAATGCCTTGCGCAGTGAGTGCTATCACTCCGCCGACCCTAACGCGCTCACGTGGACCGAGCATCCTTTGGGATACGTCTTCTCCGATATGAGCGAGCGCCTCAGAAGCCATCGTTCCTGCTGCACCTAGTGCCGCCGCTCCAGCAGGGCCAGCCGCAAAAAAACCTAAGGCCGCCCCGACCGCTCCCCCTGCGACTTTCGCGCCCTGCTGGATAAGGGATCGGAGGCGTTTACTGTTTTCTTCTTTGTCCCCGGCCCAGGTAGAGCTGTCGAACTCTTCAGTCATAAAAGCCTCTTTCGGATTTGAGGGCGTGTTCCCTTGTTTCGTAGAGCTTTCGATCGTACGCCCCGCGCCGTCAACTGAAAATGGTTTGTGGAGGCATGGCACCTAGAGGAAAAGGGCGTAAGAATGTTAGTCAGCACAGAGAGAAATCAGTATCGATAAGGGTCTTTCTCGCTATCTAAAATTGATCTTCGTCGCCTTCAGCGGCGCGTCAACGTGGAGTGCTTGACTCTCGCTCGCTGCAATTGCATCTCTAGAAGAAGCATAGATCTGAATTTCTGCCGGCTTCCATCCGAATTTTCTTAAATTAGACTCCTCAACATTGAGAATGCCAAGATGAAATCGTGGTTCGTTTTCCTATCGGTCCTAATTCTCAGTGCGTGCAATGCGATGCCTGTCACCTACGTGGGTGCCAGCGGAAAGTTCGGATCTGGCCAAATCAATGGCGGTCCGGTCAACATGAGCGACGGCGCCTTCTCAATTTCAGATAAAGGCGTTACTTGCTCTGGCAAATTTCCGTCTTGGACAAACTTAACCATCGTGTTCCCCGTCACCTGCACCGACGGCGCAACTGGATCAGTGAATATGACAAGGCCGTTTAACGGTCCTATCGCTGGCGAAGGGTCACTTAGCCTCTCCACCGGTGAAAATCGACGTTTCGTTTATGGCAGGTATTGATTGCGATGAAGACAAACGGCGGCTTCTTTTTGGGGTGTAATCTTCACTTTTGCGAGCAGGTGCCTGATGAAAACAATTCTGTACGACTACTGCCAATACTCGCTGAAGAGGCTGCATGCGTCGTTTGACGCTACAAAAGTCCTCGATCACGGATCATCCCTCGGAAGCATCAGAGAGCAGCTGATTACGGATTTTCTTGTCGACCATCTGCCCTCGGTTTCGAGAATTGTATCTGGCCAGGTTTTTGACGCTCAGGATCAGAGATCGACACAGCAGGACGTAATCATCACGTTGTCAAATGTACCGCGCCTTCCATTCGCGAGCGGTGTCGACCTCGTATTCGCCGAGGGCGTCATCGCTACGCTTGAGATTAAAAGCCGGCTAAATGGACCAACATTAAAACAGATTGGAAATGGCATTTCGTCGGTTCGTGCCTTACGGCCCAATATTTGGGGACACACCTCGACCAATGTTTCCCACACCTGGCCAGGGAGCCGGATACTAAGTGGCGTTCTGACTTACGGGGGATCTTCGCTATCCAGTTTGCACGAAGTACTAAAAACGATGGCTAGTGATACTCAACCCGATTTCGTATTAGATTTGTCTGCCGGGATGCTGATCAAAAACGAGGGCCTGCTACTGGGCAAAAGTGGTGTCGAGGACTTCATAACAATTGACGATCCCGCGCGGGCCCTGATGATGTTTCTGACCTTCCTCACAGAGATCACGAGTACCCTGGCAGGTAGAGGGATCAACTGGCGCGGCTACTGGAAATAGGTAGCCTCCTTCCCCCCCCCCACTATCGCCCGAAAGTTCCGAGTGGGAAAAGAGGTACTCGCTGCGAGCATATCAAAGCCTCCGGATGTATCAGTTGCTATCGATAATCGTCATTCTCGCTATTGATCCGCCTGCCCGTCTGTGATGCAAGCGATCGAGATGAGCAACGAGATGTATTCCCATGGATTCGATACACGCCCGCCGGAAGCATTACGACGAGAGGCTCGGCGCAGCCTTGCGCCAACTGAATGACGCAATCCGCGATTGCCACAAGTCCGGTCTCGATGTCGACGTCAGCACTTTAACGATGCATACGCAGCGTGGGCCGATGATTCAGGTAGATTTACGCAGCTTCCGGCTCGACGGCGCCCCTCCCACGCTGAAGGTCGTTGAGAGCGACCGCTGGAAGCTTTGGTGAAACGTTTAGGCCTTGACCGCAGACGTGGTCACGCTCAGTTATAGACACTACGGTTGGGGTAATGAGATGAAAATCAGAACAGCGTGTTACGCGGCTTTCTCAGCGGTTCTACTCGTAGGCTGCCAGACACAGACACGCATGCTTGAACAGGACGGTGCAATCACTGCCGAGCCTTCAACGGCGGTAGGCTCCGACTATGTCGTCAAGATCCGCAACCTAATAGATATAGGTTTCAATCCCGACGACAAACCAAATCGCGAGCAATGGGCGCTTCGCTTCCTAGGGACACAATGTCCGAAAGGCAGGGTCATGGGGGAGAAAGTACTGGAAACCGGCACCTACGGCTTCGGTAGGCCATCTCGAACCTATTTCATGTATGTCGCTTGCAAATGAGCACCTGCGTTATGCCGAGCGTGCAAGCTGCATGTATTTGAGTGCGGTTGAATAGCTCACACCAGACCGCTTACGCACCCACGGAATCCAGTCCCCCACTGGGAGGCTTCCCTTGACACGGATGAGCTCGCGGCACATCTCGATCGCTTCCTGGCGTCCGAGTTGTCGAACTGATAGATCTCCCTCGGCTTTCTGGACGCGGCGAAGGAATGAATAGCTCACATCGCGGTTTGCCTTCTTGCCCGAGCTGTAGTGCACCAGCATGAGATAGACGGCGCCAGCCAGCGCGTGGCGCATGTGGCTCTTTCCAGAGAGTTCCTGAACGTGCCAGAGAACATAACCGAGCGGGATAGCATCCCACGCCGCGTACCATGACGACAGGTCTTTATCGATCCAGTCGCTGCAGGACTGCACGAGATCACTGGCAGCCCACAGCGACGTTTCCGTTATGAGCCCTTGATTGTTCTTTGTCTCTGCCAGCGTGGACAGCACCAGGCGCGCGTGCGGTTCACCATGCTTTGCCATGATACGACAGATAGTTCCTATGGCGCGCGTCTGACCGGGAACGGGCATCTCATTGGCGGGAATGACTACAATCTCAAACTCGGCGCATAGGCGGCGGGCATCAGGCTCGTTTTCAAGCGGCAAAGCTGTCTCCCGGTGGTCAGTCTGTCATCAGCTGTATCAAGTCACGATGACGGCGGCCGATCTCGGCCATCTCACGTCTGATCTCGATCATCTCGCAGGTAAAACGCCCGTGTTTGTAGGCGCCATTCAGCCTACCCTTTGGCGCCCCTGCCCTGGCCCCGTGAAACCGGCAAACGCTCTTGTCGCGCTCCGCCGGCGCTTGGCATCTGCTCTTGGTCCGCTTCGACATAGCCGAGCATCGCAGCGCTAGCTGGAATGGATAGATCTTCTTGTTCATGGGATTGCGCCCTCGTTTTGTTTCTGCCCCGCCCCCCGTGGGTGACGTTCCCAACGATCGCCTGGCCACCGCTGTGGACGTGGACATGCTCGACAACCACCTTCTGATTGCCGCCGTTCCGATGCTTGCGCAGGGCTTCCATCTGGGCGGTGAAGGTTCGCATCAGCTTGTTGACGACACGCTCTTGGATATCGAGTTGATCAATGGTTTCAGAGGTGACCATCGACCGAGCATGCCGGAGAGACAGGACATGGACTGTTGCCATCTGGAAAGCCAGCATCGCCTCGAGGTGGTTTCTGGGTTCGATCCCTGACACCATGGCTATGGCTGCATTCAATTCTGCAACGTCTGCTTCCTTGCCTCTTGATAGGGCATTGGTCACTTGTGCGATCAAGGATGTGTACAAGCGCTGATCAGATATCCCCAGCGCCTTCATGACGACGGCCCCGGCTACCTCCTGTCGAGGGTGACGGAACTTGATCATGTTGGGGAAATGAGGAACAGCGACATACTGTGGTAGCTCATCTGGAAGCGCCAGGAACTCTTGGATGGCTTCTTTCTCGGCCGGCGTCGGATCATATTCCGCTCGTGGTCCTGCCTTGATTTGCTCGATGCTTTCACCGGCAGCAAGACGCTCAATCGCGTCGGCGGCAAGCTCCAGTTTCTTGTCGCGAGAATAACCGTTATCGCTAGCCATCTTACCACGCAGACAGCGCGGCGCGCTTCCAACTGTTGGCCGCTACACACACGTAGTGGAAGTTGGCATCGTTCATGAACTGACCAACTTGGCATGCGGCGGTGGATGATGCAGGGGTCTGAAGCGGGGCTTGAAGCCGTCCATCATTCCAGGCTGCGAAAAGTGAATTCCCAATGCCGTTGTTCACGAAAAAACCGTTGTCGGTAAACGTGACAAGAGGACCAGCGGACGTTGCGGTGCTCGCGATGCTACCGCCCTGTTTGTTGTTGCCCCATGTGAGGTTATTGTTCGTTGAATTAACCGGCAGTGCGATGGCCGCTCCATTGAATCCCGAAGTAGATCCCTTGAGGTCAATACCGTAGTCGAGCCGGACGTTCGGATTGTTCCCTTGGATCAAAGTCCCGTTGGCACGAATGGGCCAATTTTGTGGGTATCCTTGATCAGCTTCACCAAACTGAATACCGACATTGTAGCCCAGATTATGGTTCGGGAGCTCGTAGAAATTGCTTGTGACGATTGCGATCGCCGCATCCTCAACGCTACCGGCGACAGACGGCTGATTGTACATGTTTTCGTCAGCAATTCGCAGGCCGTTCTTAATGCCTACGGGACTGTGGGTCTGAGTATCTACCTCCAGTCCAACGGCCGCGCTCGCTGGCCCGGTTAAACCAGGCGGAACTTTCACGATGCTGTTGCCGCCTGTATAGCCGCCGACGCCCGCGCCTCCCGCGACAGACACGCTCGCAGTACCAACGCAAGATTTTCCGGCAAGCGTCGCATCGCAGGTCTGATAAAAGCCTCCACCGATGCGGTCGCCTTTGCCGGTAGCGGTCATTCGCCGGTTGACTATGAGGCCGTAGTTAGTGACGTAGGAGGGATATCCTACACCCTCAGTCGATGTGAGATCCATCGCCGGTGAGTTGTCCGTCTGGCTTGTCCTTCCCGCGTCGAGAACGCGGAAGTTCCTTCCTGTCACGGTAGTTTCGCCAGTCGCATTGTTAATCGCTAGCGGATTATCCATCGGGACGCCGCCAACATAACGCTCCACTTGAAAGAATCCGCTACTGCCTCCGAGGCCCAGGCGCCACTGATTAGCCCCCTGTCGCTGACCGAAAATACTGTTGATGCTAGTATCGGTCGTAGCGGAGTCGAGCATTATCGAAGGCGTGGTCGCTTTCTTGACCGTAGCGCCCCCGAAAGTCGGAGAAGGCAGCGTCTGCGCGGCCACTGCGGTTGCGAACATGACCGCGGACATCGTAATCAACCATTTTCTCATGGTGTTTTTCCTCTTAGCTAATGCTGATAAGGCCGCCATTATTCCAGAGCTTTCCGGATGTGGCAGGCAATGCAGTGGGTAGTAAAGGCACGGCGGCCTCAAGTGCGGACACCAAGTCAGGCCCCGGCTGAACAGCTGTTTCAGCTTTCCCGATTAGCAGTTGCGCCTGAACTATTGCTTCTTCTGCGGCTGCCAAGATTGCAGCGCTCGCCTGATCACTCACGAGACGGAATGTCGAGCCCGAGACGATACCAAGGAGCATCATCCCAGCGACAACGCCGCCCGCTAAGATGTCATTGCCGCCATTAGTCTTAACAATGAGCTCAGTGCCGTCGTTGAACGAAACAGTTACCGGTGATCCTGTGTTGGTCACGGCAACGGGCAAGATCACCAGTGTGCTCGAAGAAACAGGAATGCTCGTTGTCGCCTGGATAGCGTTGCCAGTGCCAGCGCCCGGGTTAGAAGCGACGATGAATGAAAATGGAAGATCGAGTATTCGGGTCCAACTCCCAGCACCAGTTGACCCAATTTTCCGATAGATGCCGTTATTTGCAACATTGGGGTCACTGTAGACCCAGGCAGTCCGATCGGCAGAGTGTGAGAGATCATCATCAAGTTGCGATCTCGTCGCCTTTGCAATCGACCCCGCACCAGACGTGAACGCGTCGATTGCTTGCTCTAGCTGTTTGAATATTTTTCGGATAGCAGGCTTCTGCGGCTGGTAGGGCGCAGCAAGCGGGCCATCGGCAAAAACAATGTCTGCGCTTGGATTAAGAGGCATTGAGGCTCCATCTGAGATTGGCGAGCGCCTTGCCTAGGGGCGGACCGGGCAGCGGTCAGGCCGCAAACTTTGTTAGACCCATAAGACCATCTCAGACTGAAAGTTAGTAGTGGAAGCATGTGGAAGCGTTTGGCGGCAATCTCGGGGTTCACCTCATCATCAGGGGATACGCGTCCAACCCGGTCAGACAAAACGACCGTTTTAAAGTATCGAGGATGCTCACCTACCAGCCCGCACCACTTCCGGTATTTTAGAGCGGATGATTTCCTCTAGCGCCTTGTCGTCGACGCCGAGCTTCTTGAGGGCGTCGGGGTTTTTTTCGGTCACATAGGTGACAGCGTCGATAATTAGGTTGGGACTGATCACCCCGCCCATGACTGGCAAGCCAGCCCTGGTGACAGCATATTTCACGGCGTTGAGCGATGACTGGTGGACGGCAGTACGGAGGTTCGCTTCGATATCGATACGCTGTTTCTCATCCGTGATTTTGAGCAATGAGATGATCCTTGCCGCAATCCACGTCACCAATACTGGGCCAACGGTGGTCACCAGCAGAACGATGACAGGTTGAACTATGGTCCAGAGGTCGTACCATATCGAGGAAGGGGCAATGACCGGCCCCGCGTCCTGCGCCCAAGCTAGCGAGGACGCCGATAGGCCGACGAGCAGCAACGCAACGGCGATGATGTGTTGGATAGATTTCCGGACCATAATCATTTCTTGCTTTCTCGGCTTCACGTGGATTGGAACCAGTTTTTAAGGCGTTTAGGACGTGGCGATGCTCACGATAAAGACGGTTATCGTTACTGATCGGAGCGCCACTGATTGTTCAGTTCGTAAACCATTTCCTCCCGAGCTCGCTCGCTATCGGATAGAGATGACATCGGACGGCCATCCCGAGTAACCGTCGGCAGAGTCCGGTTGTCGTTTTGAGCTTCGCTGCGCCAGGCGTTGTTCTGTTGATGGATCATATGGTCACGGGCGGCTTCGGCTCTGCATTGATCTGTTGTCGCCGCCGGTGCTTGGTATGTGGCTCCATCGCGTAGTGCCATCATTTCAGGCATTGGTGCGCCAGATCCTTCAAGAAGGCCTCTGAAGTCGTCGTAGATCGGCAACTTCGCGGCTTCGATCTGGGTCATTCCGCGCACACTGTCGCGCATGGTTTTCTTCTCGGAATCAGTCATCATCTGGAGTGTCTTTCTTTCGTGGGGCTTGGACGCACCGTCGCGGAGCATGAGGGGAATGTTTATCCATCTGCCGTCCTGCACGATGCCATCAACGACGGCACCGCACTTGCAGGGTTGCCCAGGTAAACTCTTGTGATCGCAGGTCATAACTCATCCTTCTCAAGTTGCGGCGGGTGATCCACCCTAAATAAATCACCCGCCGCATCACCCGACGGTTACCAGTCGCTGGGTAATTATCGTTTCGGCCAGAGAAACCCCTGATTGCTGCCATCGCGCCTGAATTTGGGAAGCCGTGTGTCTTCGAGGAGCTTCGGCAGTGTGCTGTCGACACGAACCATCCAGTTTTCCTCCGCGCCACGTGCGATTGTTTCCGCGGTCTCGAACTGGCCGACCTTGGCGTTGCTGGCGGCGAGCCGTACAAGCAGCTTTTCGATTTTCCGCGACAGTTCTTCGTACTCCGCCAAGTCGAGAACCATCTGGTCGCGCTCTGCTATAGCGGCGTCACGAATAACCTTCTCGGCTGCTGATTTTTCGCGTTTGACAGCGGCATCTCGCATCTCTGCAAGTTTAGCAGCTGCCCGCTCCATCCGAAGCCTCTGGAAGTTGGCGTCTTCCATTTCTTTCCGGGCTTGCGAAACGGCTTCAGGCCGTGTGGCTGGGTTCAATGCTGTCTCGCTGGCGGCCTCACTGGCATTCTTCGCTGCGCCGTCAGCAAGAGCGACGTCTGCAATCAGATCGGTGAGTTCCTTGGCCGAGAGGTCCGCATCAAAAGCATTGGCAATGCGCGTTTGAATATCCTGTTTCATTCGCTGGCTGCTTCCTGTTTGGAGTTGTCATTGAGATTGAGGAGATCGCCAGGTTCGAACACACCGGAAAACTGACCACCACACGCTCGAAGCTTCTCGGCGGCAGCAGTCAGCACGAATTCATTGACCGATACGCCAGCGCGGCTTGCAGCTGCAAACAGTGCGGCTCTGAAGCCCGCAGTGACCCTTCCACCGTTCAGCATTACGTTGACGATTGGATCCTTATGCTTCTTCTGTTTTGCAGCGCTGGACATCGCTTGAACTCCTGTCGTTTTGACATGGTCCTATCAAAGCATGTCGCGCGCCTTTTTCAGATTGGAGATATGCGGTAGTGTGTATCTTGGAATTCAGAGGGGGATTACGAATGCAAGTTTCAGATGAAAAGGTGATCCGATTGTCCCAGGCGTCGGCTGGCGATCTGGTCCGCGTTACAGTGGGACCGCACGCGCTATTCGCGATCGTAATCGGACAGGATAGAAGAAATACAGTGCTAGCCACTCTTGAGCCTCTGCCGGATCGGGTGGAATATCCCTTCCATTTCTCACCAGCTAACGATGGCTACGCGATATCCTACGGTCCCGACTGGTATCTAGAGATCGAGCGAGGCACCGATTTTCAGACAGGCTCGCAAAGCCTGCGATGGGCTTCAGGTGCGCTTCGACTTCAAGGGGATAGCTGGATACTAGCGGTCCATCCATCGCCCACGGACACGCGTCATGGTGAGATTTACTACGATCTTACCACCAACGAGATGGTCGGCACTCCGCTTCAAGCGGAATCTGCGCCAATAGGTCGATGGCGTGTCTGGCAAAGCAAGGAAGCATATCTTGGGCAGACAGGTTCTCCGCTGATTGGAGTCTCCGCTGTCGAACTGACTTAAGCGCCGCTCAGTCCTAAATGGTCAAAAATACGGCTGACACGTGGGTGATCACGCTTGCCTGCACGCAGCAATTCTAGGGCGATAATATCTCCGTGGCGTACCATCTCGAGGCCCGGCGCTGATATTTCTAGTGGTGCGCCGGCACAGGATTGAGCCCCTATACCATACTGCTTGCACCAGCCGCGAACAGTCTTTTCGCTACGGCCGGTAAGGTGAACAGCGGTCTTCAGATTAATTATTTCATCTCTACGCATGAGAATCGGCGCCAGCCTGAAGCCTTCGCATTCGAGTAATTCGCGCGATGTGAAGAGCGTGGCGGTCATTGCGCGCCTCCGATGATGTTCTCTTGCGCCCACGCAACATATCGATCGAGGACAGGGCCAGCATCTTCGCCGGTGCACTTCCGATAGGCTTCCCGCGTCGGCTGGTGCCGAATTACCCACGCCAGCGCGGCAGGATCAACCGGCTCGTAGCTATCGGGAATAACACTTATCGTGACTGGTTGAGATGTCATGCGGCGTCTCCCGTTGCCTCTTTGACCAACCGTAGGCGATCTTCATCTGACGCGGCGTTCCATGCCGTGACAAGCCGATCCCATGGTGTCGTCTGCGACTCGTCTCGGTGGTGAGCCATGTTGAGAAGCTGTGTTATCGTCGGCGGGTTATCACTCTCTATCAGACGATCGAATTGATCCTCCGGAGTATCTGCTATCTTTTTCGCCTGCCATATTTTCCGGGTAGAGAGGCCCGTAAAAGCGGCAATGTCTCTCTGACTTGGGTTCTCAGGCAAAACCCCGCCGCGCTCCGGTCTTTGCTTTCTTGGGCTCATGCCACGTTCCTTTCGCGCCGGAATGCAGGTGTGATGACCTTGCCGTCAATCTGCGGCGGCATACGTCCGTCAAGCATGTCGCGCACCAAAGCCTCGACCTTGCGCTCAAATCTCCACCGACTATCAATTACGTTGGATGGCCGGTTATCTGCCCAGGCGAACAAGTCGAGTTGCTTCACGCTGCTGCCTCCTGTCTCGGTCCAAGGATGTTGCTGGCCATACGGGGCGTCAGCACCCCCGCTTTCAACATGCTCATGAGACGATTTCGCACAGAAGGATGGACTGATCGCCCTTCGCATATCTGATCCATCATCGCGTTTGCTTCGTGGTCATCTTCTGGAACTGGCAAAGGCATGTTTGCTTCGTCAGGAGACAGCGTTGATGAATAGGAATTTGACAGAGAAGAAGGACTAATAAGTTCCTCTCTCTCTTCACTGCTATAAGACTCCACGGTGTTATATACGTAATTCCCCTCAAAATCTGAGGGGCTGTCCCCGCAATCCTTGAGGGGCTCAAAAGCGTTCAGACCCGCAAAATCTGAGGGGGACATTTGCACCTCAATATTTGAGGGGGACGAACAAGAAATTTTGCGTTTCAGTCGCGTCTTCTCTTTCTTCTCAGCGTCAAGTCTTAGAAGGGTCTCGCGTGATATCGTCTGGTGATCGAGAACAATGTTTTCCCTCGCATTGATGATCTTGTAGCGAGTGGCACCGTCCCCTGTTTTGCCATCAGCCTCGAAGTACTTGAGGGCTTCCAGCTTTCTGCGCTTGTTGATGATGGTGTTCTCAGAAAGGCTTGTCGCTACCTGTAGATCAATGAGTGAACGGTAAGGGCGGGCGTCTGGTGAGCCCATGAAATCGAGATATGCCCGGACGATCTGAAGGCATGCCCCATCAGCCAGAGGATCTGCACTCACTGTGTTTTCAAGGTTCAGCTTCCAAGTGGTGAAACTTGCCTTACGCTCATCTTTCTGTGGTCGCTTCTTCGCCATTAGCCGTGCGCCCTCCGCCAAACCCGGTACTTGCTCGACAGCGCGCATACTTTGGTTGCCTCAAGGACAGACAGGCCGAACCGCTCGCGAAGAGCGGAGATCACGGAAGTTAGTGCTGGGTTCTGCTCAGCTAACCACTGTGCTGCCTGAACCACGGCTTCACTGTGTTCATGTTCCGGTGGAGTAAGAGCGATCATGCTGCCTCCGTAAAGAATTCTACGAGCTTGCTACGCTCAATAACCCAGCGGCCATTCACTTTCTTGGCAGGCAGCTGACCCTTGTCGAGCATATCGAATGTCGACCTGCGAGAACGTCCAATTGCCTGGGCGATTTCCTCTGCTCCCCAGAGAAGGTCTAGTTGCTTTGTTTCTGTATTGTTCGTCATTCCACATACTCCTTTGCACTGCTTCTGCATTACAATGATGATTGCGTATCTGGCAGTATGCGTCAAGCTTTATTTGCACTACACGCGCATTACATGTATGTGCATGTGACCAGCGAGGAATCATATGGCTAGAGACACTACGAAATCCGGTAAAAGCGAGAGTTTGACCATCAGGCTCGATCCGAAGATCCGCTTCATTCTTGAGTACGTTTCCAAGATGAAAGGGCAGACGATCACGACTGTCGTGGAGCGCGCTATCGTCAATTCGGCGTCTGACGAAACGGTGATCGATCAAGAGTTTGGCGGCACCCTCAACTGGCATGACTTCTGGGACGTAAGTGAAGGGGTCCGTTTCCTGAAAATCGCTAGTCGCAGTGAGTTCTTCCCGAGCTACGAAGACGATAAGCGGGTGGCTTTTTGCAAAGAGCACTGGCCTTTCTTCTGGGCGACCAAGCAAAAGAAGTCATTTCTGAACCACTACGTTGATGTGCTCTGGCCGCGGATCGATGAGTTCCAGACACTTCATGACGACAATAGAGGGACTGACTACTTTGCAGCTGGCAAAGCCATGCAGGCAGCTTTGAAGCAAGCAAACTTAAAGGCACCGGAATGGCCGATAAAAGACAGCGTCCCAACACCGGCCCCGCCACCTTCAATCAAATCAAATTTCACTTCTGACCTTGACGATGACATCCCGTTCTAGGAGGGCGTAATGAGCGTTCGTAAGCGCGAGTGGACCACTGACAAGGGCGAGAAGAAATCCGCATGGGTTGTCGATTATGTCGACGGCACCGGCACTCGTCGTCTCAAAACGTTCAAGCTCAAGAAGCAAGCCGATGCGTTCTCCGCTACCGCCTCTGTCGAGGTCAGGGAAGGCGTTCACGTCGCGGACAGCGCCAGCGTCACCGTGAGCAAAGCAGCAGCGCTGTGGATCGCCTCTGGCGAGAATGCGGGCCTTGAGCGGTCCACAATCGATCAGCGCAAGAGCCACCTGCAGCATCACATCATGCCGCTGATAGGTGAGATCCTTTTGTCCAAGCTGACAGTGCCGATGGTACGCGATTTTGAAGACCGGCTGCGCAAGGAAGGCCGATCCGCGTCAATGACGAAGAAGGTGATCACCTCTCTCGGTTCGATCCTTTCCGACGCTGGCGAGCGGGGCCTTGCAACACGTAATCCCGTGCGAGACATTCGTGGTGGTCGGAAGGGCCGGGACAGGCGCGCGGAGCGACGCCAGAAGGGCCGTGTTGAGGTTGGGGTAGACATCCCTACCCGCGACGAGATCAAAGCACTGGTAGCCGCGCTGGACGATCACTGGCGCCCTATTATGCTCACGCTGATATTCACCGGTATGCGCTCCTCAGAACTGAGAGGCCTCCGCTGGCAAGATGTGGATTTTAAACGTCTTGAGGTCCGGGTCAGCCAGCGCGTCGATGAATACCGGGAAGTAGGCCCGCCGAAGTCAGAGGCAGGCATTAGAACCATTCCAGTGCCGCCAATGGTGATCAACGCCCTCAAGGAGCTGAAGCTGAAGCAGGCGGATAGTTCCGGCCTGGTGTTCCCTAACCCGGATGGCGATTCGCGTTCGCATTCCAACGTAGTGACGAAGGGCCTGATCCCCGCCATGATCCGTGCCGGCGTGGCGATCGACACTGGAGAAGTGACTGCGCGGGGCAAGCCAGTCATGAAAGCCAAGTACACTGGTCTCCACTCACTGCGACACTTCTACGCGAGCTGGCTCATCAATCGAAAAGAAGACGGCGGCCTGGGCTTGCCCGTGAAAATGGTTCAGGAACGGCTGGGCCATTCATCAATCGTCATGACCATGGACACCTATGGCCACCTCTTCCCGCGCGCCGACGATGGGACAGAACTAGCACAAGCCGCGAACATTCTGCTCAACTGAACGCAACATGGACGCGACACGTTGGGAATTTCACCAACAAAAACAGTGTTGGATAGAAGCCTGCAAATCCTCGTACCCCGGTTCAATTCCGGGCGAGGCCTCCAAAATATCATCACAATCTTCAAGACAATTTGTCCACAAGCCCTTTTGCAGTCAGGGTTGGTCTGTCACAAATCTCTTGAATCCAGCCTCGCGCAATCCTGGGTTATGCTTCCGCGCCTGAGTTGCATTTTTGCCATGGCGCTTTTTCTGCGTTGAGTTATTGAATCCCCATTGAAACGGGGGAATCGATTCATGAGAAAAACATTTACAGCCATTCTTTTTACCCTTGCTGCCTCAACGGCAATTGCTGCCGACTCCGCAACCGAAATGCCGGGCGCGGCTAAGGTTAAAGATGCAGCGGCTTTTTCATGGACCGGCTTCACCGTCGGCGTTCAGGGCGGATATAGCCGGAACAGTCAGGACAGCACAGTTGGTGGGCTTGCGGGCCTTGCGACTGACTTCAATGGCGCGGTCGGCGGCGCATTTGCGGGTTTCAACTATCAGTTCGACAATAATCTGGTGCTCGGCATCGAGGCAGACCTGGAGAAGAACCGGAGCGACAAGACATCGTATCTTCTTCTGGCAGCCACCAATATCAACTATGGCCTGGATTGGCAGGGCTCCGTGCGCGGCCGCATCGGTTACGCGGCAGACCGGGCGCTATTTTACGGCACGGCTGGCTGGGCGGTCGGAAGCGCCTATGCATCCGTCGCCGGCGGGGAAGAAGAACAAGAAAACTTTACTGGCTACACCTTTGGCGCGGGTCTCAATTACGCATTTACGGACCGGGTTTTCGGCCATTTTGAATATCGCTACACCGATTTCGGCAACGACTCTTTTGTTTTCCCCGCCCTTGGCGGTGCCAAACTGGACGCTGAAATAGACCAGCAGGCCCTACGCATCGGCCTCGGCATCAAGTTCTAGAATCTCCCGCTTTCAAGGCTTTCGCCATGCAGGTTGAGCGCGATACTGGCTGGAATCACAAAGTTCCCACGCAGCGGAACATCGGCAATGCCAGCCAGTTTACTCGCCATTGGCAATTGCGTATTCAAGCGTAAGCCAGTGTTTATCGGGAGAAACCCATGAAACTATCCGCTGTTACTCTATGCGCAGGCCTGGCATTCGGTCTTGCCGGGTGCACGACACCCATTACGTCCTACAGCGTCGACCCTATTCCCGGCAGCATCACCTATAAGGGGCAGCCACGCTCAAAGCTGACAAAATCGCCCATCGGCAGCACATTCACTCATAACTTTCGACGCTTCGATGACCGGGTGATTGAAACCTACCAGATCCAGCCAGACCGTTCGCTGAAGATCATCGATCGACGTATCATTCGCGACTGGTCATTCTTTGGTCGTGATGACTAAGCGCGATTGCCCATTGATGTAGGCGGCATAAGCTTCTAAACGCTGTTTCCAATCGTAAAATCACAGGAAACATTATGCAGACGCCTTGGAAAAAGCCGGTTCTCGTCGCGTTGGAAGAACCCGGCGTTTACGTCAGCATCGAGTCCACGCAGGCCGCCTCATGGGCGCTGATCGAAGACTGGCCAGCCGAAGATGGCGAAATGCTGGACCGTGCGTTGCTGGTATTTGCGGCTGTTGATGCTGGCAAGAAAAAGCCTGAGGATGCCCGTGAGGCCTTCGTGAAGGCGGCTATCGAGGCCGGGCTTGACGTAAAGTCATAATGACGCAGTGGGATTTTCCCGCTTAAGGTCACAGCCTTTCCTAGATAAGATGTGACCAAAATCAAAAAGACCGAGGCGTCCCCTTCCATGAAGAAATTTGTTTTTATCCTTCTCGTCGCATGCCTCTTTCTCAGCATCGTCGGACACTGGGTCTTCTCGCTGGCTGTCATGTAAAATCGTGACGCGCGGCTGATGGACATAATTTCCGCATAATTCACAGCCCCGTCGTGGAACTCCGTTAACGATTGCACGTTCTTCTTCCACGAACGATGGAGAGAAAAGCGATGCGCGACGGTCTTAACAGTCTGCTTGAAGTTTCACTGCTTGGTTTTGTCGTTATTACTTGCCTTATGATGGTTAATCCCATCCTGTAAGCGCAATTAATTCTCAAATTTAGCGACGCTACGCAGTATAGCGATAACAAAATGCGGCCTCTGGGCCGCATTTTGTTTTTGAGATTCAAGCCTTTCCATTGGGCGGCCTTTTCCACACATCTTATTCCATTCGGCTTATTGCATTCGCTGGCAGGGGCGTTAGGCTCAGCTCGGTTTCAATCGCCATTCCCCCATAAAGAGCACCCTCATGTCCGCACCCTCCACCGCTTCCAAAGTCGTATCTGCAGCCATGCTCGCCATCGGAGATGAACTCCTGTCCGGGCGCACGAAAGACAAGAATATCGGCCATCTCGCAGATGTGCTGACAATGGCGGGCATCGATCTCAAGGAAGTGCGAATTGTCGCGGATGAGGAGGCCGATATCGTCGAGGCGTTGAACGCACTGCGTGCACGCTATAATTATGTGTTCACCTCGGGCGGTATTGGCCCAACACATGATGATATCACCGCAGATGCGGTCTCGGTCGCTTTCGGCCTGCCATGCGAGCATGACGCCGATGCTATGCGTCTTCTGGGTGATATGTACCGCGTCAGAGAACTGGAATTTACCGATGCCCGCAAGCGCATGGCGCGCATGCCACGTGGTGCGAAACACATTGCCAATCCGGTTTCCACAGCGCCCGGCTTCATTGTGGAGAATGTCTATGTCATGGCCGGTGTGCCGCATATTTTTCAGGCCATGCTGGATAACGTTCTCCCAACATTGAGCACGGGAGCGAAAATCCTCTCGAATGCTGTCCACTCTCCGTTTGCGGAAGGCGATATCGGAACACCCCTTGCCGGCATCCAGAAGGCGCATCCGGAAACGAGCATCGGCTCTTACCCTAAATATGATGGGCAGCGGTTCTCTACCGAAATCATCGTGCGTGCGCGCGATGCAGCCGCTCTCAACGCTGCAGTTCAGGACGTGACTGCGATGATCGAAGAGATCGCCCGCGAAAAGGCCGCAAAGTCGGCGTAAAACACTCAGTAACGCATGAATTTGATAGCGATCAAGGCCATCAAGCCGATCTGACTGGATGATGAGGCCTGACACAACCTTTGTGCTGGCACTGGGATAATCCCGCTTATCACGATGAGGAGACAGGTCATGGGTTACAAGACGATACTGGCAGTCATGGACACTGCGGAAAATGCGCATGGGCTGGGAGACTTCGTAGCGACGCTCGCCCAGACCTATGCGTCCCACGTCATCGGTCTTCATATGGAAACTGCCGAGACGGCTCCTCTGGCCGCACCCATGGAGTTCCCCGATCCGGTGACCATCCAGGCCATGCAGGAAGTCGCTCATCAGGAAACCACTGAGGTCGAAGCCATCTTCAAGGCGAAGATGGCGGCGGAACAGATATCCAGCGAATGGCGCACCGGCATATCATCGGTCGGATACGGGTCCAGTGCCGCAATCCAAAGCGCGCGCTGCGCCGATCTCGTCATCGCCCGGCAGTCAACGGACTCGTCGATCTCCGACAGCCGGTTGGATCTCGATAATTTTCTATACGAGACTGGTCGCCCCATTCTGCTCGTTCCGCATGTGCTGCGCTCACCCAAATCTGTCCGGCGGGTGATGATTGCATGGAATGGATCCCGTGAGGCCACTCGCGCCACATTCGATGCCATGCCCTTCCTGCTTGCCGCCGAAAGTGTCGAGATTTTCTCCGTAGGCGCCGAAGACAGTGACACGCAATCAGCCGAACTGGCCGGTTCTGAGATCGCCGCAACGCTTGCTCGCCATGGCATCAATGTCGTGGTCACATCGGAGCAACGTGCACACACCCTGGCACCAGAGAAAGCCATCGAGCAACGCCTGTCAGATAACAGCATCGACCTGCTGGTCATGGGTGCCTATGGTCACTCGCGCTGGTGGGAAATGCTGTTTGGCGGCGTCACCCGCTCGCTGCTCGGCAAGATGACCGCGCTGACCTTGATGTCGCGCTAGTTAGCAGTCGAAGCAAGTTGGATAACGAAAAAGGGGCGGTCAATGACCGCCCCTTTTTGCATTCCGTATGATGTCAGCCGATCAATGCAGGATCTGGCTCAGGAACAGACGTGTACGCTCGTGCTGCGGGTTGTCGAAGAATTCGGCAGGCGAGTTCTGTTCGACAATCTGGCCCTGATCCATGAAGATCACGCGGTTGGCGACCTGACGCGCAAAGCCCATTTCGTGGGTCACGCAGATCATGGTCATGCCGTCTTCGGCGAGGCCCACCATCGTATCCAGAACTTCCTTCACCATCTCAGGGTCGAGAGCCGATGTCGGCTCATCGAACAGCATGATTTTCGGCTTCATGCACAGCGAGCGTGCAATGGCCACACGCTGCTGCTGACCACCGGAAAGCTGACCGGGATATTTGTGGGCCTGCTCAGGAATCTTGACGCGCTTCAGGTAGTGCATCGCGATCTCTTCGGCTTCCTTCTTGGGTGTCTTGCGAACCCAGATTGGAGCCAGCGTGCAGTTTTCCAGAATCGTCAGATGCGGGAAGAGGTTGAAGTGCTGGAACACCATGCCAACTTCGCGGCGCACTTCATCGATCTTCTTCAGATCGTTGGTCAGTTCGATGCCATCGACCTGAATGCTTCCCGACTGGTGCTCTTCCAGCCGGTTGATGCAACGGATCATCGTGGATTTGCCAGATCCGGACGGACCAGCAACAACGATGCGCTCGCCCTTCATGACCTTGAGGTTGACGTCACGCAGAACGTGAAAATCGCCATACCACTTGTTCATGCCGGTGATTTCAATCGCGACATCAGTCGATGAAACGGCGAGTTTTTGTGCTTGGGCTTCTGCCATGATTTTTCCCCTTATTTCTTATGTCCGGTGTCGAGGTGCCGTTCCATGAACAGCGAGTAGCGCGACATGCCGAAGCAGAATATCCAGAATATGAACCCGGCGAAGATGTAACCGGTCACAGGTGTTACGGGTGTCGCCCAGTTCGCATCCGACTGGTTGAGATTGACGATACCCAAAAGGTCGAACATGCCAATGATCGACACGAGAGATGTATCCTTGAACAGGCCGATGAAGGTGTTGACGATGCCGGGAATGACGAGCTTCAACGCCTGCGGCAGCACGATCAGCCGTGTCTTCTGCCAATAGTTCAGGCCCAGCGAATCCGCACCTTCGGACTGCCCCTTCGGGATTGCCTGCAAGCCACCGCGAATGACTTCCGCCATATAGGCCGAGGCAAACAGCGAGACACCGACGAGCGCGCGAAGGAACTTGTCGAAGGTCCAGCCATCGGGAAGGAACAACGGCAACATGATGCTGGCGAAGAACAGGACGGTAATCAGCGGAATGCCTCTGATCACCTCGATGAAGGTCACACAGAGCGTCTTGATAACCGGCATGTTGGAGCGCCGTCCAAGGGCCAGAATGATGCCGAAAGGCAACGAGACGGTGATGCCGAAGAAGGAAAGGATCAATGTCACCATCAACCCGCCCCACAGCTGTGTTTCCACAACCGGCAGACCGAAATAGCCACCAACCAGCAGGAAGAAGGACACAAACGGCAGGATGATGAACAGCAGAAGCGCGTTCAGAGCCTTGTGCGGTGCCTTCGGAATGAGCATCGGGATCAGCAGAACCGTGAAGCTCGCCAGAACCAGAAGCGGTCTCCAGCGCTCTTCCAATGGATAGCGCCCGAACATGAACTGCTCGAACTTGGCGTTGACGAAAGCCCAGCATGCGCCGGATTGCCCATCAGGCAAAGCGCCGCCCTGGGCAACGGTCAGGCAGGCCGTGCGGTCAGCACCTGTCCATGTCGCGTCAATGAACAGCCAGTTCACCATCGGCGGGATGATATAGACCAGAAGCGCGATTGCCAGCACGGTCAGGATCGAGTCCTTGGGCGTGGCAAACAGCCGGGTGCGAAGCCAGTGTATGGCACCAACCTGGCTGGAGGGCGCAGGCTCGGCAGCGGCCATGTTGGCACGAACGTAAGAGGTGGTTGTTGTTGTCATTGCTTATCTCTCCACCAGCGCCATCTTCGCGTTGAACCAGTTCATGACCAGCGCGGTTGTCAGCGACAATGAAAGGTAGACCACCAGCCAGATTGCGACGACTTCGACAGCCTGTCCGGTCTGGTTGAGGATGGTACCACCCACGGAAACCAAATCAGAAAAGCCGACAGCGACGGCAAGCGACGAGTTCTTGGTCAGGTTCAGAAACTGGCTCGTCAGCGGCGGAATGATGATCCGCATGGCTTGGGGAACGACGATGAGACGGGTTGTCGTGCTGGAACGCAAGCCCAGCGCATCAGCCGCTTCCGTCTGTCCCTTCGGCACAGCCTTGATGCCGCCACGGACAATTTCCGCGATGAAAGAAGCCGTGTAGAACGACAGAGCGAGATAGAGCGACAGGAATTCAGGTGCGATGACCGATCCACCCGAGAGATTGAAGCGTCCGGCAACGGGGTAATCGAAAGTCAGCGGTGAGCCGAGCGCCAGAAATGTCACCAGCGGCAGGCCGATGATGATGGCTGTGCCCACAAGGCCAGTGCGGAACGGTTGGCCCGTTCTCATCTGGCGGGCCTTTGCCCAGCGATAGACGAAGTAGGTGATGACGATGCCAACCAAAAACGCCAGCGGAATCAACCAGCTACCATCGCCCCAAACCTGCTTGGGATAGAAAAAGCCACGGTTGTTCAGAACGGTACCCAGCGGCAGTTGCAGCGAGTCGCGCGCCTGCGGCAGAATGGTGATGACGCCCTTGTACCAAAAGAAAATAACGAGCAGTGGCGGAATGTTGCGGAAGAGTTCCACATAGGCCTGTGCCAGCTTCGAGATCAGAAAGTTGCGAGACAGGCGCGCAATACCGACGATGAAACCGATGATGGAAGCGGTAATGATGCCGAGGATAGCAACCTGAAGCGTGTTGAGAATACCAACGATCAACGCACGTCCGAACGTGTTGTCGTTGTTGTACTCGATCAGCGACTGGCCGATATCGAAACCAGCTCTGCCTTCGAGAAAGCCGAAGCCTGAAGAAATGTTGGAGCGCTGAAGATTATGAACGGTGTTGGATGCGACCATCCATACGAACAGCGCCAGAAGAACGACAGTAATAATTTGATAAAAAATCGCCCGCACACGCGGATCATTGATCATGGACGTCGCGCTGTTTGCGCTCGACGGTTGCGATTGGAGCGCATTGCCTGCCATCGGCACCTTTCCCTCTCTTTGCTCTTTTCGAGCTTATTGTGTGCCGGGAGGCAGAGCGTTGGCCCTGCCTCCCGAAAATGCCGTTTTAAAGGATATTAACGGATTGGCGGTGCGTACTGCAGGCCGCCCTTGCTCCACAATGCGTTCAGACCGCGTTCGATCTTCAGCGGAGAACCGGCACCAACGTTGCGATCAAACACTTCGCCGTAGTTACCGACCTGCTTGATGATGTTGTATGCCCATTCGTTGGTGAGGCCGAAATCGGTACCAATCTTGGTGCCTTCTTCGGTGCCGAGCAGACGCTTGATGTCTGGGTTGGCAGCAGTCTTCTGCTCATCAACGTTCTTGGAGGTGATGCCGAGTTCTTCAGCGTTGACCATGGCGTAGTGAGCGAAGCTTACAACGTCAAACCACTGGTCGTCGCCCTGGCGAACGGCAGGTCCAAGCGGCTCTTTGGAGATGATTTCAGGCAGAACGACGTTTTCGTCCGGTGTCTTCATCTTCAAACGGATGGCATAGAGACCGGACTGGTCGGTCGTGTAAACGTCGCAACGGCCGCTGTCGTAAGCAGAAGTCGCGTCGGATTCCTTTTCAAATACAACAGGGTTGTACTGAAGGTTGTTGGTCTTGAAGTAGTCAGCGAGGTTGAGTTCGGTCGTCGTGCCCTGCTGAACGCAGACGGCAGCGCCGGAAAGCTCGAGGGCAGACTTAACGTTCAGCGCCTTCTTCACAACGAAGCCCTGGCCGTCATAGTAGTTGACGGTACGGAAGTTGAAGCCGAGCGATGTGTCGCGGCTGGCTGTCCATGTGGTGTTACGTGTCAGAACATCGACTTCACCGGACTGAAGCGCAGGGAAGCGGTCCTTGGATGTGAGGGGAACGAACTTTGCCTTCTTTGCATCGCCGAAAACGGCAGAGGCGATCGCACGGCAATAGTCAACGTCGATACCAGACCATTCGCCTTTGTCGTCCGGGTTAGAGAATCCTGGAATGCCAGAGCTCACGCCACAGGTTACAAAGCCCTTTGCCTTGACGTCTGCGAGCGTGGCGGCAGATGCAGCCGATGCAGCTCCGAGAACTGCTGCGCCAATGGCGGCTGACAGAATTGCCTTTTTCATTTTTTTCCCAACCTTTGTTTCTTAATTCGTCACAGAAGAAAGCCGTAATCTTGTCGTCTACGGTCAGCTCCCCGCCTCACCTCCCGGTGCGCGCACCTATCACAATCGTAATCGCAGTCAGGGTCAAGTCTCACCCCGAATAATTGTGTCCAAAAAACGGATTTTTTAAAATACCGTCCGTTTTATGGGCATATGACTATAAAATGCGCTAAAACAGATTAAATTCTGCTCATGCTGTCAGGCAGGTAGACTGAATTTTTGCGTGCGTCACACCTAATACGCGCTTTAGCGGTTCATGCTGCTGCCCATATGAGGAAGAGTATAGGCGGGCTGAAAATATCCTCAAACAATTGTGCCTGATGTAACGAAGTCTTGACCAAGGCAGGCTTTGCGTCTCATTTTCCAACGACACATCATTGAGAGACAATTCAGCATGAAATTCAAAGACGGATTCCTCGACGCCGCTGGCATCAACACGCGGCTTGCTCATCTCGGCAGTGATCCAGCCAGCAACCACGGCTTCGTCAATCCGCCGATCGTGCGCGGCTCAACGGTGCTGTTTCCAGATGCACAGACGCTCGTGTCCGAAGATCAGGCCTATACCTATGGCACGCACGGCACCCCCACCACCGATGCACTATGTGATATGATCAATGCACTTGAAGGTTCGGCGGGCACCATTCTTCTGTCATCTGGTCTTGCTGCCGTGACTGTGCCGTTCCTTGCCTATCTCTCGGCTGGCGACCATGCGCTCATCGTTGATTCCGTCTATTTCCCCACCCGCCGCTTCTGCAACACCATGCTCAAGCAGTTTGGCGTTGAGGTGGAATATTATGATCCGGCTATCGGTGCCGGGATCGAAGCGCTGATCCGGCCCAATACGCGGCTTCTTCATCTGGAAGCGCCCGGTTCCAACACCTTCGAGATGCAGGATGTGGCGCTGATGGCGTCCATCGCCCACCGCCATGATTGCGTCGTCACCATGGACAATACGTGGTCCACCCCGCTCTATTTCAAGCCGCTGGAGCACGGCGTCGATGTATCGATCCATGCAGCCACGAAATATCCCGCTGGCCATTCCGATGTGCTGATGGGCTTTGTGTCAGCCAATGAGAAGCATTGGAAAAAGCTGCATGATATCAACCGCGATATGGGTCTTTGCGTCACCTCAGATGATGCCTATCAGGTTCTGCGCGGCATGCGCACCATGGGTATGCGGCTGGAGCATCACCAGAAAAGCGCGCTGGAGATTGCCAACTGGCTGGAAGCGCGGGATGACGTCTTGCAGGTGCTGCACCCTGCCCTCCCAAGCTTCCCCACCCACGATCTCTGGAAGCGGGATTTCAAAGGCTCCAGCGGCGTCTTTTCCTTCGTCCTGAAAGCTGAAGCAGACCGCTTTACCGACACATCGCACGCCTTCCTCAATGCCCTGTCGATTTTCGGTATCGGCTTTTCCTGGGGCGGTTACGAATCGCTGGCAGTGCCAGTGTCCGTGCGGGATCGCACCGTGGCGAAAGGCCCGAGCGAAGGCCCGCTCATTCGCCTGCAGATCGGCCTTGAAGATGTTGCCGATCTCAAGCGTGATCTGGAAGCCGGATTCGCAGCGGCGGCGGCGGCTTAAAGCCCTTCGGCTCTGTAGCCATAGAGCCAATCAAAGTCCGCCAGAAACGCTTCTGGCGGCCTGATCGAGAGCATCAGGTCGCGGCCCAGCCGCATCGGCCCGCGTGCGTGGTAGGCAAATTTGTTGAGCGCCGCCCGCTTGCGTGCCTTAGCAATTCTGGGAACGCGATGCGCTTCGAACTGAGCCAGCGCATCGCCAAGGTTGTCGTTGCGGGTAACGAATGTGGCAAGCTCGAAGGCGTCTTCGATGGCCATGGCCGCACCCTGAGCCGCGAATGGCATCATGGCATGGGCCGCATCGCCAATCAGCACCGTGTCCCGGCCATTCTGCCACCTGCCCTCTCCGGCCTGAAACAATGGCCAGAATGTTGGCTTTGACACAGCTTCCAGAACATGTGCGAAGGCCGGATGCCAGTTGCGAAATTGCTTCAGCAGCAATGCATGCTGCTTGCCCTGCGCCTCTGCCTTCCAAGTATCACCGGGGTTCGCACCCGTCGCAATAGCAACGATATTGAAGCCACCGGTTTCAGCCAGCGGATAGGCCACCAGATGCGCCGATGGCCCGAGAAACGCCGTAACGCTGCGCTTTTGCAGAAAATCCGGCACCTGATCGGCGGCAGTGGTGAAACGCCAGGCGATATTGCCGGAAAAGGTCGCGGCGGGACTTCCTGCAATGGCGTAACGGGCGCTGGACCAGACGCCATCGCTGCCAACGATCAGGTCATGGTCATGAAAGGTCATGGCGGTCAGGTTGGCCGTGTTGACCGCGTCCACCTGTTTTCCCAGATGCAGACGGCAGAGCGGGTTTTGCCGCACCGCTGCCAGAAGGGCGTTTTGCAAGGTCGCCCTGTGCATCACGCCATAAGGCGCACCCCATCTCTGACGCGCAACCTGTCGCATTGGTAATGAGACGAGCTGGTTGAGGGAATGCCCGGACGCAAGGTTAACCGCGTCAGGCTCCAGCCACTGCTTTTCAATCTGCGGCAGCACATCCAGCGCGCTCAATATGCGGCTGGCGTTGGGCGAGATTTGCAGGCCCGCGCCAACCTCTTCGAGCCGCTCGGCCCGCTCGATGATATCGCAACGGATGCCGTGTCTGGCAAAGGCAAGGGCCGCGGTCAGACCGGCAATACCGGCACCGACAATGGCCACAGATTTTACAGGCATGAAAATCGCCAGTCTGAAAGGAAGTTAGGCGGCCTTCACGTGAAAGACGCAACCGGGTGGGTTTGTCTGCGTGGCCTTGATCGCCGGATTATAACGATAAAGCGTCGAGCAATAGGAACAGACCTTTTCATTGTCATCACCCATATCGATGAAGATATGCGGATGATCGAATGGCACGGATGCGCCCGTGCACATGAATTCCTTGACGCCGATTTCGATCATGCGATGTCCGCCGTCGTTCTGGAAGTGGGGAATGGTATGCCCGGCCATAATCGTCTCCAAATGCGATTTCATCATTGAGCAGAAGCTCAGCTTTTGCGGATATGTAACCTCAAATGCTTTTGACCTCCACAGAAATCATCGCGCAATATGTTCAACGCATCGATTTCCTGACATATGCTGCGCAAAAAAGGATGTGCTTGATGAATCTCAATGTGCCGCAATATTTGTCTTTCACCCGCGATGGTCTGCAACTGGCCTATTTCGATGAGGGCGATCCATCAGGCGTCCCGGTTCTGCTCATCCATGGCTTTGCATCCAGCGCCTCCGTCAACTGGGTGCATCCCGGCTGGCTGAAGACGCTGGGCGATGCCGGATACCGCGTCATTGCGCTGGATAATCGCGGCCATGGCGCAAGCGACAAGCCGCATGATTCCGACGCCTACTATCCCGCGACCATGGCAGAAGACGCCATCGGCCTGCTTGATCATTTGGGCATTTCCCAAGCCCATATCATGGGCTACTCCATGGGTGCGCGCATCTCCGCGTTTCTCGCCATGGCCCATCCTGAGCGCGTGCTTTCGTTGGTGTTTGGTGGCCTCGGCATCGGCATGGTGGATGGCGTTGGTGATTGGGACCCGATTGCGGATGCCCTTCGTGCGCCCTCGCTCGATGTCGTGACCCATGAGCGTGGCCGCATGTTCCGCGCATTCGCCGATCAGACAAAAAGCGACCGCATTGCCCTTGCCGCCTGCATCGAAACCTCTCGCGTTCTCGTGACCCGCGAGGAAGCGGCAAAGATCGACATTCCGACGCTGATCGCCGTTGGCACCAAGGATGATATTGCCGGTTCAGGCCAGGAGCTTGCTGATCTGATGCCGCATGCGAAAGCCATCGATATTCCCGGACGCGACCACATGCTGGCCGTTGGCGACCGCGTGTTCAAGGCAGCCGTGCTGGAGTTTTATCGCGAGATCGATGCTTGAGCGCGATCAAGACAATCATTTCCAAAACTCTGTCAAAAAAACTGATGCTTTCGCGTCTTTAACCGCGTTGGTAAATCACCATTTCTAGGCAACAGTTTTTTCTGTATAAGAACGGCACGAAATCGAGGGAGACCAGTTATGGTCGCACGTACAGAGGCACGCCAGCAGGAGCACCTTTCCGTGGTTGATCCCATCTGGGGAAGTCTACAAAACGAAGCACGTGCGGCAGCGGCGCAAGATCCGCTGCTCTCGGCCTTTTTCTATTCCACAATTTTGAACCACCACTCGCTGGAAGCCTGCGTCACCTATCGCATTTGCGAGTTGCTGGACCACCGGGATATGCAGGCCGTTCTGCTGCGCCAGACGTTCGAGGAAATGCTGGAAGACTGGCCGGAATGGGGCTCCATTCTGCGCGTGGATATTCAGGCGGTTTATGACCGCGACCCCGCCTGCACCCGTTTTCTGGAACCTGTCCTTTACTTCAAGGGCTTTCAGGCCATTCAAACGCACCGGCTGGCGCATTGGCTGTGGCAGAAGGGACGTCGCGATTTCGCGCTCTATCTGCAAAGCCGTGCCTCCAGCGTTTTTCAGACCGACATCAACCCCGCAGCGCGCATCGGCAAGGGCATGTTCCTCGATCACGCCACAGGCCTTGTCGTCGGCGAAACCGCTGTCATTGGCGACAATGTCTCCATTCTGCATGGCGTCACCCTTGGTGGCACCGGCAAGGAAGGCGCAGACCGCCACCCCAAGATCAGCAGCGGCGTTCTGATTGGTGCGGGTGCAAAGATCCTTGGCAATATCGAAATCGGCGCATGCTCGCGCATTGCCGCAGGCTCCGTGGTTCTCAAGCCAGTGCCGCCCAATGCGACGGTTGCCGGTGTGCCAGCGCGTGTGGTTGGCGAAGCCGGATGCAGCGAGCCATCGCGCATCATGGATCAGATCGTCGGGGCGGATATCTAGGCTTTCGGAGCTGTGCGTTTTTACAGCTCCACTTTACTTTCGCCTTTAAGCCATGCCAAAAGCGGCGCAACGTGAACCGCACAGGAGAACAGTGGTGAAAGCCGAAGAAATCAAAAAGCTCGACGCCTATTTCAAGCGTACCTTCAATGAAAACATGGTTGTGAAGGCCCGCCCACGCAAGGACGATTCGGCCGAAGTTTATGCTGGCGAAGAATTCCTTGGCGTCGTCTATATCGATGACGAAGACGGCGACCGCTCTTACAATTTCTCCATGGCCATCCTCGACGTCGATCTGTAGTCGCCACAAGGCGATGCCCTTATCACCATGCGGTGATATCCAGTTTTCAAGCCGCCCGCAACGAGATGTCTGCGGGCGGTTTTGTTTTTGGAATGGGCTGCAAATATTTTGCAAAACCTGCGGAACCAGTTTCCGGATTGTCCGTTATTCCCACGTCCCCCGATGAGGCGTGGGGTTACAATGTGGGAACGCCCCCTGTACCCCGCTGTAATCCCACGCTTCCCCCTCTCCCATTTCATTGTGACAACGTTTTACGCCGCATCATTCTGATGTTGCGCGGGTTTTCCACAGCCTCGCCGGCTGTTGAAACAAAAAATGTCATCGAAATGCAAAAAAATGAAAATAGGCGCTTGCGGAGAATCCAGTGCCTGACTATAAGGGCGCCACACAAGGTATGCGCCCTTCGTCTATCGGTTAGGACGTCAGATTTTCATTCTGAAAAGAGGGGTTCGACTCCCCTAGGGCGTACCACTTCCCCAATCATTTCATCCTAATAGAAGCGTCAGTTAAAGCTGTTTGAAATGGCTTCCGGCTTAAGACTTCGTCTGCGTCCTGCGCTATTTATGGCGCGAGAGCGGCGTCCAGCACGCGCAACTGCACCCTCTTCTGTCCCTGCCATTGATCTGCGCCCAGCGTGCCCGCGACGTGGATCTGGCGTCCCCGGGCGTTCATCAGCATTTGGCCGAGAGGCGCGTCTGCGGCACGGAATGCGATGCCATCCAGCCGAGAGCCATCCATGGCCTCAAGCGTGATCTTGACGTGGGACGTACCGACGATGCGCACATCGCGCAGGCGGTGGGCTGGCACGGCGAAGATGGGTTGCGAATGGCCGGAGCCATAAGGGCCTGCCTGCTCCATCTGCTCCACCAATTCCAGCGTGGCGCCGGATGCGCCGATCGCACCATCGATCTTCAGCACACTGTTCTCGACCAGTTGGAAGACTGTCTTTTGCGCCGCTTCTTCAAAGAAGGTTCTGAGGCGACCCAGATTGGCGCGCTCAACCGTCAGACCAGCCGCCATGGCGTGACCGCCACCCTTGACCAGCAGACCGGCATCCACGGCGTTGCGCACCATCTTGCCCATATCGAAGCCATTGATTGAGCGCCCGGAGCCTGTGCCCTTGCCCTGCGAGTCAAAAGCGATAGCAAAGGCGGGGCGGCGGAAGCGATCTTTCAGGCGGGAAGCCAGCAGACCGACGATGCCGGGGTGCCAGTTTTCCCGCGCCGTAACGATCACGCCAGCGCCAGTGCCGTCGCCATATTCATAGAGAGCCTCAGCCTCCGCCTCGGCCAGCATGGCAGCCTCCATGGCCTGACGTTCACGGTTCAACTCATCCAGCTTTTCCGCAATGATTTCGGCTTGCGATTCGTCATCCAGCGTCAGCAGACGGCTGCCGAGCGCCGCATCGCCAATGCGGCCCCCGGCATTGATGCGCGGGCCGACGAGAAAGCCGAAGTGATAGGGCGTGACAGGCCCGCCGAGGCCAGCCTTTTTGAACAGGGCGGCAAGGCCTGCATTCTTCATGTGGCGCGCGGCGATCAGGCCTTTCACCACATAGGCGCGGTTCAGGCCCTTGAGCGGCACCACATCGCACACGGTGGCAAGCGCCACGATATCCAGCAACGAAAGAAGATCGAGCGTGTAGGCCCGGCTATCTCGCGCGTCTTTCAATACCCGCAGCGTGGCGACCAGCACCAGAAAAACGACGCCCGCCGCGCAGAGATGCCCCTGCCCGGAAAGGTCGTCCTCGCGGTTCGGATTGACCAGCGCCACGGCTGGCGGCAACTCAGTGCCAACCTGGTGATGATCGATAACGACGACATCGGTCTTGGCGTCACGCGCAGCGGCGAGGGACTCGTGGCTTGTGGAGCCACAGTCGACCGTAATGATGAGTGAGTTGCCATTGGCGGCAAGCTGCTGCATGGCGGCGGGGTTTGGGCCGTAACCTTCGAAAATACGATCAGGAATGTAGATTTCCGGCTCCAGCCCAAAATGGTGCAGGAAGCGGAACATCAGCGCGGATGAAGAGGCTCCGTCCACGTCATAATCTCCGAAGATCGCAACCTTTTCCTGTCGCTTGATGGCGGTCGCAATGCGTGTTGCCGCCTTTTCGCAATCCGTCAGCGTCAGCGGATCTGGCATGAGGGAGCGGATGGTGGGGTCCAGAAAGGCCAGCGCATCATCGACGCCGACGCCACGGCCTGCCAGCACACGGGCCACCAGCTCGGGAATGGCATGAACCTGCGACATGGCCAGAGCACGGTTCTGCCCGGCCTGATCCAGCCGCGACATCCACTTCTGCTCCGTTGCCGACCGATCCACCCCGAGAAAGGCTCTCGGCACAGCATCGACCGGTTCATTCATTGCCATCAGTCAGATACCCATCCAGCCAGATTGTTCTGACCAAGGGGCTAAAGGCCGAACCGGGCTTTTTCAAGCACAAATCTCTTGTCTGCGCGGCTTACCACATCGGCAGGAAGATGAAGGCAGCAAAAGCGGCTGAAATGGCGGCAATCAGGCATGGCAAGCGCCAATCGCGCCCCTGCCCGTCCATCTCGAATTCCAGACTGCGGAGATTGTCATTCGCCCCAGCCTTGCGCGATCTATGATCGGGATCCGGGCGAACGGAATTGTCTTCCTTGAACAATATCGATGATTTCACGGCCACGCCTCCCAACGTTTTGTGAACATGCGGCATCTTACCACCACACAGCGCTTTTGTACAAAGATTCGATTTTCAAAAATCCCCTGAACACACGTCAGCATTCACGCGGCGCGCTGGCACCCGTGGCATGTTCATTCGACCCGGAGAGCGCACGCAAATGCTGTTGTGTCTCTGGTATGGTTCATTCTGTGGCTGCGCATTTGCGTGGCCCCTGGCGTCGAAACGTCTTAGGGCAGCAGCCAAGCCGTGAATGGTCCCGGCCGTGCGCCAAATCGTTATCCATCAAGCCCTCGTCGCCGCTCCACCCGTGAATGGTTGAAGGGCAATCAAAGCCTGCAGTCTTGACAGCATAGAGCCTTGCCCGCACGTTCCGGGTCAAAACCAACGCCGCCTGCTCCCTGTCAGCAATGTCTCGCGATACACTACCGTCAGAGACGCGGATGGATTTTAGGCACGGGTGTTAGGGACATTGAGAAAAGAATTTTATTTTTTTGAGCCGACTGGGAAATGGCGAGCGAAGCAAGGCTTCGCTTATAGCCTTTCCCCGTTCTTGATCCGGTAGGTCGGCGTGTACATCGTTACCAACTCTTCCGCTGCCGTGGGGTGAACCGCCATTGTCGCGTCGAAGTCGTCCTTGGTGCAACCGGCCTTCAGCGTGATGCCCAGAAGCTGCGCCATCTCGCCCGCATCGTGCCCGAGGATATGCGCACCGACGACCTTGCGGTCTGCCGCATTGACGATGAGCTTCATGATCATCTTTTCAGACCGGCCGGAAAGTGTCGCTTTCATGGGGCGGAACTGGGCACGGTACACCTCAATTTCCTCGAACTTGGCAGCAGCTTCCTCTTCCGAAATTCCCACGGTGCCAATTTCCGGCTGAGAGAAAACGGCGGTCGCGATGAGGTGGTGGTCAGGCTTGGTGGGGTTGTTCTTGAACTCGGTTTCGATGAAGCACATGGCTTCGTGGATCGCCACCGGCGTCAGCTGTACCCGGTCAGTGACATCACCAAGCGCGAAGATGCTGGGGACATTGGTGCGCGAATAATCGTCGACGATAATGGCCCCTCGCTCGTTGACCGCAACACCAGCATTTTCGAGACCGAGGCCATTTGTGTTCGGATCACGACCAAGGGCCAGCATGACCTGACCAACGGCCAATGTGTGGCCTTGCTTGGTGCGGGCAATCAAACCACCGGCTTCATCCTTGCTAACCTCCTGGATAATGTCTTCCAGAATGATGCGAATGCCCTTCTCAACCATGGCCGCATGCAGGCCAGCACGCATGTCATTATCGAAGCGCGAGAGGATTTCCTTGCCACGATAGATCAGAGTGGTTTCGACACCGAGTCCGTGGAAAATATTGGCAAACTCCACCGCGATGTAACCACCACCGGCAATCAGAATGGACTTGGGCAACTCATCCAGATCAAACGCCTCATTGGAGGATATAGTCAACTCATGGCCGGGTAGCGAAGCATGCGGGTTCGGCGTTCCACCAACGGCAATCACGATACGCTCCGCCGTAACCGTGTGGCCAGTTTTCGTCAGCTTGACGGTGTGTGCATCAACGAGCTCGGCGCGGCTGTCGAAAATTTCGGCCTTGGCGTTCTCAAGACCCTTTCGATAGAGGCCTTCCAGGCGCGTGATTTCCTTGTCCTTGGCCGCAATCAGCTTTTTCCAGTCGAACGAGCTTTCGCCGACAGTCCAGCCAAAGCCCTCGGCATCTTCAAAATGTTCTCGGAATTGCGAGGCATAAACGAACAGCTTCTTCGGCACGCAACCACGGATGACGCATGTTCCGCCGTAGCGGTACTCTTCTGCGATACCGACTCGTTTGCCGAGGGACGCAGCCACACGGGCGCTGCGCACGCCGCCGGAACCACCGCCAATAACGAAGAGATCATAATCGTAAGATGTCATGCCAGAGCCTCTGATGGGAAGGACGACCTTGGTCATCCCCGATACAGTCATATAGGTGGCGCATGACACAAATGAAAAGCCCGGAGTTTAATCCGGGCTTTGAAATATTCTCAAACCTGTTTGAAAAAGATCAGGGCTTTGGCTTGGCAGCCGGTGCGGCAGGCGCCGGTGCAGCAGTTGCGCCTGGTGCGCCACCAACATTGGCGCCATTGGCAGGAAGCGGCTGAAGATCAGCGCCGGCAACCTTCTGAAGTTCTGCCATGCTGGACGTGTTGAGATCGCGGTTGATACCAGCTGCCCAGATGTCAGCGGCCTTCATCAATTCGCGTGTGGCAATCGGGCCGTCTTTCAGCAACTTTTTGCCAGCTTCACTGCCGTAGAAAGTCGAGATCGCTTTCAGCTCATCGAGCGAGAATGCGCGCGCGTAAGTCAAAGCGGCTTCGCGTTCCAGATCGGCACGACGCGATGCGAGTTCAAGCGCCTTGGCGTCTACGGTCGCGGTAATCGCGTCTTCAACATTTGGCGAAGCCTGAATGAGCTCAGACTTCAGGCGCTCTGCAAGGCCCGGAAGAATATCGTCGAACCGGTCTGTTACGCCCAGCGTGCTGATTGCCTGCTTTGCAGCAGCAATATGCGCTTCGGAAATTTCCTGCGCACGAACGGCGGTGCCGAACACGATGCCGGAAATGAAGATCGAAGCAGCGGCAGCTTTGCCCAGTCCCGCAAGGTTGATCATGAAATCTCTCGCTCCTGTTATAGTTTCGCCTGCATTACGCGGGCGCCATCCGGCCCGGCGATAATGGCAAGCGATGCCAGATTAATGAAAAGTCCGTGCTCGACAACACCCGGTATGGCGTTCAGCTCGCGTGCCAGTGCTTCTGCATCAGGAATACGGCCAAAAGATGCGTCGAAAATGAGGTGGCCACCGTCTGTTGTGAAGGGGCCATCCTCCAGCGAACGCAGCTTCAAATCGCCTGTCAGGCCGAGTTTTGAAGCCACATTCTCAATAGCTATGCAGGTCGCAACCTGCCCGAAAATATTGATCTCGATAGGCAGTGGAAAAGCGCCAAGCGTCTCCACGACCTTTGTCTGATCGGCAATCACGATCATGCGAGATGAAGATGCCGCAACGATTTTTTCGCGCAGCAAGGCACCGCCACCGCCCTTGATGAGTCGCAGGCCGTGGTCGACCTCGTCGGCACCATCAATGGTCAGATCCAGTTCTGGAAGCTCGTCCAGCGATTTCAAGGGAACGCCCAGCTCCACACACAGACGTGCCGTGCGCTCGGATGTTGGCACGCCTTGAACTTTCAGGCCGTTGGACACTTTTTCGGCCAGAAGCCTCACGAATTCTTCTGCCGTGGAGCCCGTTCCAATTCCAAGACGCATACCGTCTTCGACGTAGGACAACGCCGCTTCTGCGGCCTTGATCTTCATTTGGCGGGCATCCATGCGGCTGCAAACTCCATGTCGTGGATCGATGAACGTGGAGAACCTGCCACAGGATACCCACGCTGGCGTGCTGTTTACACGGGTCGAATAACAAACGAAAGCCCTTGCAAGGGATACGCGCAACGATTCAAAGGTTTCATTGCAAAACGCAAGAACGATGCTTAGCCTTGGTGGCACGACACACCGCACACCAAGAGGCATGCCTTGACTTCCACTCTCGTGATATTCGATCTCGACGGAACACTCGTCGAAACCGCCCCCGACCTCATCGACAGCCTGAATTATGCGATTGCCGCCGCCGGTCTCGCGCCAACGACCTATGATGACCTGAAGCACCTCGTTGGTCACGGCGCGCGCGTCATGATCAAGCGGGCCTTTGCGCTGCGCGACAGGGAACTGCCCGACAACGAGCTGGAGCCGCTCTATGAGCGCTTTCTCTCCCACTATCTCGAACAGATGCCTGGTCAGAGCGTTCCTTACCCCGGCATTGTCGATGCACTCGACAGGCTGAAAGACGCAGGCTTCACCCTCGCCGTTTGCACCAACAAGACTACCGCGCTTGCTATACCGCTTCTGGAGAAACTGGGCCTTAGCCACTATTTCGCAGCCACGACCTGCGGCGATACCTTCGAATGGCGCAAGCCGGATGCGCGCCACATTCTGGGCACGATCGAAAAAGCTGGCGGAGAACTCGCACGCAGCGTGATGGTGGGCGACAGCCTGAACGACATCGCTTCGGCCAAGAACGCCCAGATACCATCGGTCGGCGTCACATTTGGTTACACGGATGTGCCAATGGCCGAGCTTGAACCAGACGTGGTGATCGATAGTTACGACGAACTTGATGCAGCGCTGATTGAGCGGCTGATCAAACAGCGGGCAGCAGCAACAGTCTAAGGTTCAGCCCACCTCGCCCGTCATCACGCATTCTGCGAGGTGACGGCATTCCCCCAAAGACAGTGCATAAAAAAAGCCGCCTCGAAAGGCGGCTTTTTCAATGGATGCTACACGCAGATTAACGCGAGTAGAATTCGACCACGAGGTGTGGTTCCATGACGACGGCGTAAGGAACGTCAGCAAGAGCAGGAACGCGAACGAATGTCGCAACCATCTTGTTGTGATCAACTTCAACGTAGTCAGGAACGTCGCGCTCTGCGAGAGCAACAGCTTCCAGAACCGTTACCAGCTGCTTGGACTTCTGGCGAACTTCGATAACGTCGCCTGGCTTGCAGCGGTAAGAACCGATGTTGACGCGAACGCCGTTAACCGTGACGTGGCCATGGTTTACGAACTGGCGAGCAGCAAAAACAGTCGGAACGAACTTTGCGCGGTATACGATCGCGTCCAGACGGGACTCGAGCAGACCGATCAGGTTCTCGGATGTGTCACCCTTGCGACGGTTAGCTTCGTCGTAAGTTGCACGGAACTGCTTTTCACGGACTTCACCGTAGTAGCCCTTGAGCTTCTGCTTGGCGCGCAGCTGCGTGCCGAAGTCGCTCATCTTGCCCTTGCGGCGCTGGCCGTGCTGGCCTGGGCCGTATTCGCGGCGGTTTACTGGGGACTTAGGACGACCCCAGATATTTTCGCCCATGCGGCGGTCAATTTTATACTTAGACGATTCGCGCTTGCTCATCGTATTTCCTTTCAGAATGTTACACCGGTTTGTTACCAAACCGGATCAAGGAAACACGCCCTCCTCTGAGGTCCTGTTTTAGGACCTCTGACAGGTTTCTCACATTTGCGAATGGAGAAGCCACGGGACATGTCGGTGATGTCGATTGCCGAACGACAACTTTCGAGCTGCAAGGCAATCAACAGATAACACCGAGCATTGCTGCCCGGTGTTGTGCGGCTTCTATGGTTCCTTCATAAATATGTCAATGAGAAAAAAGTTTGACGCCCCTCTTGAAACAGGATTTCGCCACATTATTTTCTCGTTCGTGATCAGGACTCGGGCCCCTCTGGCGTATTACCGGACAATACGCGATGTCGAGTCTCTTGAGGGTGGGGCCACGTCTAAATATTGCTCACGCGTCCCCATCTGAAAAGCCAACCTCGTCCGGCCAAAGGTTGACTGATGGAATTTCTCTTCGCTGATTTTCTCGGCACCCCCACCTGGATGTGGGCTGTCTTTATTTCTCTTGTATTAGGTCTTCTCGCCCTTGATCTGGGCGTGTTGCACAAAAACTCCAAGGAAATCGGCATTCGCGAAAGCATGCTGATGTCCACCTTCTATATCGGTATCGGCTTGGCCTTTGGCGGCTGGATCTGGTATCAATCCGGCCAGCAACTGGCTTTGGAATATGTGACAGGCTTTGTCGTTGAAAAAAGCCTGGCGATGGACAACATCTTCATCATCGCCATGATCTTCTCCTATTTTGCCATCCCTCGCCAATATCAGCACCGCGTGCTGCTCTGGGGTATTCTGGGCGTGATCGTTCTGCGCGGTATCATGATTGCCGCTGGTGCAGCCATCGTCGAGAACTTCCACTGGGTGCTTTATATCTTTGCGGCGTTTCTGGTCTTTACCGGCCTCAAGATGCTGTTCTCGTCAGATCATGATGCGAACGATATCGGCAACAACAAGATCCTGAAGTTCCTGCGCAAGCACCTGCCAGTCACCAATGCACTGCACGGTGAAAAATTCATCGTGAAGGAAGTTGACGAAAAGACGGGCAAGCTGAAGACCTTTGTAACGCCGCTTTTCCTCGCGCTGATCATGGTCGAAATTGCCGACCTTATCTTCGCCGTCGATTCGATCCCGGCGATCTTCGCGATCACCACAGACCCGTTCATCGTTTACACGTCGAACATCTTCGCGATCCTTGGCCTTCGCGCACTCTATTTCGCGCTCGCTGCCCTCATCCACCGCTTTGCGTACCTGAAATATGCGCTGGCTGCGGTTCTGGTCTTCGTCGGTTCCAAGATCTTTGTGGCTGACATGCTCGGCATTGCCAAGATCCCGCCGACCCTATCGCTCGGTGTGACAGTCGCAATCCTTGCGACCGGCATCATCGGCTCTCTGTGGGCAACCCGCAATGAAACGAAAGCTGTAGAATAATGACAGATGTGAGGGCGGCGAAAGCCGCCTTCATGGTTTACTCTGCTGCCAACTTTGAAGTTTCATCAGCCGCATCCGCATCCCCGGGTGCGGTTTTTGCGTCGAGGTCAGGGAAAGCAACAATGCGCTTACCGGAGAAATCCGCATGCACGACAACCAGTTCCTTCTCCTCGAAATAGCCGAGCAGCATACGGGCGCGACGCGCAGAATGCGTGCCATAGGCGCGCGCGATGCGGGCATCTGAAGGACATGGCTCTTCGTTGAGAGCGGCCTTGACCAGCAACAGGAAAACACCCTGCAAATCGTCTGACACGTTCTTGGAGAGCGCGAGTGCCTTTTCCCAATCCTCGCTTGCCGCCATCTCCGCATCCACGCCGGAGCGGGTGATGGCCACCTGACGGCGGAACTCGGAAAGCGCCATGGGAGTGCCAGGAATGCGCCGCATGCGGGCGCGCACCAGAAACTCCTGATAGAGGACGGCATCAGTACGATAGGCGGATTGCGGATCGTCCATAATTTCAGTCAGCACCGCAGAAATCTTATCTTCGCGCTCTTCTGGCGACATTTCCGGCTGGCTGCTGCGCTGTGTCGGCTGCTGCGGCTCCGGGCCGCCAATGGCTGGCGTGGAACGAGCAAGCTCTGCCAGAATATCGGTCGTTGGGCGCGGTGCCGGCGGCGTTCGGCGCACCGGTGCGCGGGTGAATTCCTCCGGGTCAGGCGTGAAGATCAGGTCTTCCACATCCTGCGGCGAGTCGGGCAGCGGCATGAGCTTCGGCGACGACGAGCGTGCCGAGGTTTCCACCGCACCAATGATGATCGGCAAGGGACGACGCGACAGCGCGGGGCCGAGCGCCACGAAATTTCCGCGCTGCAGATCGCGGAACATTTCCGCCTGACGGCGATCCATGCCCAGCAGATCGGCTGCACGCGCCATATCGATATCGAGGAAAGTTCGGCCCATCAGAAAGTTGGATGCCTCGGCTGCGACGTTCTTGGCAAGCTTTGCCAGACGCTGCGTGGCAATAACGCCTGCCAGGCCACGTTTACGGCCACGGCACATCAGGTTCGTCATAGCACCGAGCGACATTTTGCGGGCGTCTTCCGTCACCTCACCGGCAACGGAGGGGGCAAACATCTGCGCCTCATCCACCACGACAAGGACGGGATACCAGAACTCGCGGTCTGCATCGAAAAGTCCGTTCAGGAAGGCAGCGGCGGCGCGCATCTGCTGCTCGACATCCAGGCCTTCCAGCGTCAGAACGCAGGACACCCGGTGCTGGCGAATACGGTTCGCAATGCCGGAAAGTTCGCCTTCCGTGCGCTCACCATCAACCACCACATGGCCGAACTTATCGGCCAGCGTAACGAAATCGCCTTCCGGATCGATGATGACCTGTTGCACCCAGGGAGCGGATTGCTCCAGCAAACGGCGGAGCAGATGGGATTTCCCTGAGCCGGAGTTGCCCTGCACCAGCAAGCGTGTGGCGAGCAATTCCTCAATATCGAGCTTGGCTGACTGCCCGCCCGATAGCGTTCCCATGTCGATACCGACCTGCAATTTGACAATTCCCTGCACTGCGAAAGGATGACGTGCTGACGATGCGCCGCGCGAACCTTCTCTTTACCAAATATTTCAACAAATGCGCCCGCGCATCGCGACAATGCACAGGGAATATCGCAAACGCCTTATCAGCCGCGCCCCAATGAAATGCGGCGTCCGAACACGTTGAGCGCAAGTCCTGCGACCACGAGCGCGCTGCCGATTATCTCCAGCAACGTGATCTCCTCGTCGAAAGCATAATACGCACCGATGAAGCCGACAATTGGCACGAGAAGTGAAAATGGCGCAACGGTTCCCGCTGGATAGCGAAGCAGAAGAAAGCTCCATATCCCTGCGCCAACGATTGTCGCGCCATAAGCCATATAGGCGACGACAAGAACTGTCATGAGATTTGCCGTTGCCAGACCCGCCGAAATCGCCTGCGGACCTTCCAGAAGAAGTGAAAGGACAACGAGGGGCAGCACCGGCACAAGGCTGGTCCAGGCCACGAAGGAAATTGCGTTGACCCGGCCAACCTTGCGGTTGACAATATTGCCGATTGCCCAGCTGAAGGCAGCGCCAACAGACATCAACAGTGGCACCATGGCGCTGATGTTAAGCCGCTCCAGCCCGATGACGGCCAGACCGCTAAACGCAATAACGGCCCCTGCCACATGGGATTTCAGCGGAATTTCACCCAGCAGCGTGACCGCCAGCGCCATGGTAAAAAAGGCTTGCGACTGCATGACCAGCGAAGCCAGCCCCGCAGGCAGGCCCCATTTGATGGCCGTGTATAAAAGCCCGAACTGCGCGCAGCCCATGACCATGCCGTAGACCACCATATGCTGCCACGGCACCTTGGGGCGCGGCAGAAAGAAGATGAGCGGGACAGCGGCGAAAAAGTACCGCAAAGCCGTCAGAAACAAGGGCGGCATATCCATGACGCCAACCTTGATGACAACGAAGTTGAAGCCCCACAAAAACACGGTGATGAGGGCGAGAAATATGTGCGGCACTGCCATGTGAATTCCAATCGGTGCCGCAGGAAATCGCGGCGCTCTTAACCGACGGCCCGTTTCCAACCCATGGTCAACACACCAGCCCCGATCAACAGGCTGCCGCCCGTACGGTTGACGATACGTTGAACATTTGGCTTGCGAATGGAGTTGCGGGCCGCACTTGCCAGCAATCCATAAAGAGCCGCGTTGCAGGTGGCAAGCACAAGGAATGTAACCTCAAAGATCATGACCTGTGGCCAGAAGGGCAAAGATGGCGTGAGAAACTGCGGCAGGAACGCCACGAAAAAGATGATGCTCTTGGGATTGAGCGCCGTGACGACATAGGTATGCAGGAATATCTTGAGCGGACGTTCCCTGCCCTTTGTCTGCTCTTCCCCTGCGCCCTCGCCGCTCACTGGCGCCCGCCAGATCTTGATACCAAGATAGATGAGATAGGCGGCCCCCACCCATTTGAGACCCGTAAACAGCGCGGCGGATGTCGCAAGCAGCGCACCCAGCCCCAGCATCGACGCCGTCATCGCCGTAAAATCGCCCAGCGCCACGCCAGCGACGGTGGCAGAACTCGCCTTCCGCCCATGGCCCAGCGCATAGGAAATGACCAGCAGGATTGTTGGTCCGGGAATGGCAAGCATAATGGCAGATGCGGCAACAAAGGCCAGCCAGTTCTCAATCGGCATAATAATGTCTCCCTTGGCGATGATAACGGAAAGCAAGCCACCAAGCCGGAACAAGATCAAGGAAAATTGCGATAACGGGAAGCTCAAGCTTGCCCATCGCGCAGCGCGAGCGCCATCAGGACGTCGTCATAATAGGTCTGCCCGACTTTGCGCGCACGTGGCTCGTATCCATATTGCTCGAAACCTAGCTTCCTATAGAGCCCGCATGCACCAACATTCGATGCCTCCACGACGAGATTGACCTGTTCAACAATTGGCCGTGCATAGTCCAGAACGTGTTGAACAAGCGCTGCACCGACGCCCAATCCGCGCATTTCCGGCCGCACATACATCCCGACAATCAACCCTTTGTGCCTGAGTTTCGCAGCTGCGGAGAGATGCAGACCCACAGTGCCAACCATGACATTCGTATCAGATCGTCGAGCACCAAAAATATCGTGTTGTTCGAGGCGCTGTGCGAAGTCTTCGAGGGGTAGCAGGAACTCTTCTTCGAAGGATGAGCCAAAGGATTCCGGATGGGCGGCCAGACACTCCAGCCGAAGGGAACGATAGTCTCCAGCGTCAGGGCCGGACAGCTTGTTTATTGTAACTTGCATCAGCATTCTCAATCCTGTCGTCTAATGTGAAAACCTTCTCGGCAGCATCGCCGCCGAGAAGGTGGCCGTCTCAAAAGCGCGGGGCCCAGGGGGGGTATCAGTGGCGGCGCTTGCCGTTCTTTGATAACCGGCAGGCCGATGTCACGCCGCATGTGATCGGACAAATGCGAAACGTGAGCCCGCGTCTGGTGACGCTTCCATGCAACGACGAGCATGGCTCTTAATGTTACCCAGACGCCAAAATGGCTGAACAGCTCATCAACAGCGGTCGAAGCATCAGTTACACGTATAGATTGTTCATTGGACATAAGAATCCGTCCCGGCGTGTTTCAGCAACCAGGCCCTTTCGTGATGGGAAAAATGCGCAAAGGGAATCGGACGTGCAAAAATGCGACGACACGATAAGTCTGCGGTTGTTAGGTGTTGGAATGCCCAGAGGCAGAGAAAGGCCGCGTCAGCAGACCTTTATCGGAAAGATACCACGGTAATTGCGATAAGGACCGGCATCATTCGACGTGCTACGCCAGTGAGACGATGGTTCGTAAATGTAGTCATATAACGCCTCCTGAGTTTGAGTTGCGAGCTTGTAATTTTTGCCACAGCTTTTTTAACAAGGCAACAGCCTCAATCGAAAATTGCAACCGAAATCAAAATTGAAGCAAATATGCAACAGTCACCGTTGGGGGACGGCGACCTTAAGACCAAAGCCCTGCATGAGGCGGCGCGTTGTGAAGTCGGGCTGGCCGGATGTGAAAATCGCAAAGTCGAAGCCTTCGGGATGCTCGGCACCCTGCACCATTTCGACTTTTCGGCGGGCCTGTCGCGCGATGGCTTCAGCGGGATCCAGCCAGTCCACGGGCCATGGCGCCAGCTTACGAAAGACATTGGCCATGAAGGGATAATGGGTGCAGGCCAGCACAATGATATCCGTGCGCGCGCCCTTCTCCTCAACGAAGCACGGCGATATTTCCGCCAGCACCGCGTCATCCGAAACAGGCTCTCCGCGTATCCATGCTTCCGCCATGCGCGCGAGGTTTTCCGACCCAACCAACCGCACATGGCATTGAGAAGCGAAAGACTGGATGAGATCACGCGTATAGGCACGTTTCACTGTGCCGGGCGTGGCCAGAACCGAAACGAGGCCAGAACGCGTGCGCTCTGCCGCCGGCTTGATGGCGGGAACTGTGCCGACAAACGTCATATCGGGAAATTTTGCGCGAAGAGCAGCACCTGCAAGCGTAAACGCCGTATTGCAGGCAACAATGCAGATTTCCGGTTGATGGGTCTCGATCAGCCAGCCAAACAGTGAAACCAGCCGCTCAGTCAGCGCGCCCTCTTCCCACCCGCCATAGGGAAAACCGGCATCATCAGCAACATAGATGAAGCCGCGCTCCGGCATCAGAACTCTTGCCTCACGCAAGACGGTCAAGCCGCCAATGCCGCTATCCAGAACGAGCACCGGCTTTGACGCTGGCGGCATGGGATCACGCGTCGTCGGCGCCATCTTCCCTCACGCTTTCTGCAGCATAGGGGCCATTGCTGCCCCTCGGCGTCTGGCGTCCATATTTATCGAATGTGCCGAAGACGCCGCGCAAAACGTTGATTTCCTGTGAAGAAAGCGCGCGGCGAGACAAGACCGCCCGCAGATTTTCAATCATCCGCTGTTTCTTGCCTTCGGGGCGGAAATATCCGCGGGCATCCAGGGCTTCTTCCATTTGCTCGAACAGGCCGTAAAGCTGCTCCTTCGTCGCCGGCTGCTGCTCCAGAGGCTCAAACAGTGTCTGGCTGAGGTCCTCCATGCTGGACTTCATCCACTCATAGGACATGAGCAGAACGGCTTGCGCGATGTTCAGCGAGGCAAAAGCTGGATTGACCGGAAACGTGACGATCTCATCGGCCAGCGCTACCTCTTCATTGGTCAGGCCCCAGCGCTCACGACCAAACAGAATGCCTGTCTTCTCGCCGGATCTGAATTTCAAGCGCAGGGTTTCCGCCGCAACCACGGGCGCACGCACAGGCTTGAAACCATAGCGTTCCCGCGCCGTCGTAGCATAGGTGAATTGCAGATCGGCAGTCGCCTCTTCGATCGTATCGAAAACCCGCGTGCTATCGATGACATGGTCGGCTTTCGAGGCGGCAGAGCGAGCCTTCTCATTCGGCCAGCCATCCCTCGGATTGACCAACCGCAACTCGGCCAGACCAAAATTGGCCATGGCGCGTGCCACCATGCCGATGTTTTCACCCAGCTGGGGTTCGACAAGAATGATCGCCGGACCCTCTGCCAGAAGCTCAAGCTCGCTGTTTGTACCTGCCATAGTCGCCTTCCAATATTTTGGCGTTTCACTGGCACAGATTTAAGGACAAATCAAAGGCACGAGTCGGGAAATGCGGCTTATTCACCCTTGATGATATTTGTCATTTCCTGAACGAGGGAATCACGACCATCATCGCCCACGCGATGGATATCGCTGATCACTGGCTTACCGTCTTCCTCGATCACATCGAAATCGACCTGATCGACGCTCGCCTTCATCTCGGCCTCATCCATGCAGGCCCACAGCTTGAACTTGACGTTCACGCTGGTCATGCCGTCCTTGGCGGGCGCGGGCGTTATGGCAACATCCTGCAACGGGCAGCCATCCTGCGAGTTGGTGACAACGTCGTAACCGAACGGGTCACCCTTTTCGCCACTCTCCACTTCGGAGGCGGGCTTCTTCGACGCTTCGCGGTATTGTGCCGCAAATGCCTTGCTGAACAGCGTGCTCAGCAGGTCTTCATCGAATATGTATTTCCAGTCTTGCGCTTCGCCCGACCAGTTCTTGACGGTAATATCCATCACCTTTTTCACAGGTTCTGTCGGGTCTGCGGCAATGGCGTGGGTGGAAAAGAGAATGGCAGCAGTGGTGAGCAGAAATTTCCGCATGATGATGTCCTGGAGCAAGGCTTACCCGACGTAAGCGAATCGGCAGACTTTAAATCGCCCGCGACTTTTAGCAACGCGTTTTGGTTGTCTCACACCCAAAAAAGGCATGCATATGGCTTTGCCTTCGACGCTCGCGATGCTATAGCGCCACGGGATATTTTTTGAATATCGCGCCCTCCCGGCGCATCATTCTCGAAGGTGAGGAATTTATGACAAAGATCAAGGTAGCCAATCCGGTCGTCGATCTAGACGGCGACGAAATGACCCGTATCATCTGGCAGCTCATCAAGGACAAGCTGATCCTGCCGTACCTCGATCTCGACATCGAATACTACGATCTTTCGGTTGAAAACCGCGATGCTACCAACGACCAGGTAACGATTGATGCTGCTCACGCCATCAAGAAGCACGGCGTTGGCATCAAGTGCGCAACGATCACGCCAGACGAAGATCGCGTCAAGGAATTCAACCTCAAGCAGATGTGGAAGAGCCCGAACGGCACGATCCGCAACATCCTGGGCGGCGTTATTTTCCGCGAGCCCATCATCTGCAAAAACGTGCCGCGCCTCGTTCCAGGCTGGACAAAGCCAATCGTTGTTGGCCGTCACGCTTTTGGCGACCAGTACAAGGCAACCGACTTCAAATTCCCAGGCAAGGGCAAGCTGACGATCAAGTTCGTTGGTGAAGACGGCCAGGTTATTGAAAAAGACGTTTTCGATGCGCCAAGCGCTGGCGTGGCCATGGCCATGTACAACCTGGATGAGTCGATCCGCGAATTCGCACGCGCATCCATGAACTACGGCCTGATGCGCAAGTGGCCTGTTTATCTGTCCACGAAGAACACCATCCTCAAGGCTTATGACGGCCGCTTCAAGGATATCTTCGAAGAAATCTATCAGGCTGAATTCAAGGCGAAGTTCGCTGAAGTCGGCATCACCTATGAGCACCGCCTCATCGACGACATGGTCGCATCCGCGCTCAAGTGGTCCGGCGGTTATGTCTGGGCGTGCAAGAACTACGACGGCGACGTTCAGTCCGACACGGTTGCTCAGGGCTTCGGCTCTCTCGGCCTCATGACCTCGGTTCTTCTGTCGCCAGATGGCCGCACGGTTGAAGCTGAAGCTGCTCACGGCACAGTGACCCGTCACTACCGCCAGCACCAGAAGGGTCAGGAAACATCGACCAACTCCATCGCGTCGATCTTCGCCTGGAGCCGTGGTCTCGCTCACCGCGCCAAGCTGGATGACAATGCCGAACTGGCAAAGTTTGCTGCAACGCTGGAAACCGTCTGCGTCGATACTGTCGAAGCCGGTTACATGACAAAGGACCTGGCGCTGCTCATCGGCCCAGATCAGCCTTGGCTGTCCACAACGGCTTTCCTCGACAAGGTCGACGAAAACCTCAAGCTGGCAATGGCTGCCTGATCGGCCTTGCACAGACACTGACATTGAGAACCCGGCCGCTGCGCCGGGTTTTCTTTTGAGTTAGATGGATGCCAAGCCGCATCAACGTCGAATAGGGAGAAGACACCATGAGCGACCTCACACTCTATACCAACCCCATGTCTCGCGGGCGCATCGTGCGCTGGATGCTGGAAGAAGTTGGCGCGACCTACAACACCGAATATCTGGATTATGCAGGCGCGATGAAATCGGATGCCTACAAGGCCATCAACCCGATGGGCAAGGTTCCGGCCATCAAGCATGGAAACACGGTGATAACCGAAACTGCGGCGATCTGCGCCTATCTCGCAGATGCATTTCCGCAGGCAAACCTTGCTCCGCCTATCGCGGAACGCGGCACATATTATCGCTGGTTCTTCTACGCCGCAGGTCCGCTGGAAATGTCTGTGACCACGAAAGCCATGGGTTTTGAAATTGGGCCAGACAAGCAGCGCATGGCGGGTTGCGGTGCCTATAGCGATGTCATGGATACAATCGAAAAGGCGCTTGAAGCCAACCGCTATATTGCAGGTGATCAGTTCACCGCCGCCGACGTCTAAATCGGCTCACAACTCAGCTGGGGGATGCAATTCGGGACGATCGAGAAACGTCAGCGGTTCGTGGATTATGTCGCCAATCTGAAAGAGCGTGAAGCCTACAAGCGCGCAACGCAAATGGATGACGATGCACTGAAGGCACAGCAGGCGGCTGGATAAACCGCCGATATTTAAGGAGAAATGGGGGAGCTAAAACGCAAGTCTTACCTCCCCTCCGTCACCCTCGGGCTTGTCCCGAGGGTCTAACCACATTCGATCTTGCTACTCGTTTCCGAGGTGAGAGAACCACTTTACTCAGCCAGCCAGAGACGCTGATACAGCTTCAATCGCCGCATCTGCCTTGTCACCATCCGGGCCACCAGCCTGAGCCATATCAGGACGACCGCCGCCGCCCTTGCCACCAAGTGCAGCGGAGGCTGTGCGAACGAGATCAACCGCGCTGAAGCGCGCTGTGAGATCTTCGGTCACAGCTGCAACAGCGCTGGCCTTGCCGTCTTCGGAGACGGCAATCAGCAATACGACGCCGGAGCCGAGACCGGACTTGGCTTCGTCAGCCAGGCTCTTCAGGTCCTTAGCATCAATGCCGGACAGGGTCTTGGCCAGGAACTTGACGCCGCCGATGTCTTTCACATCACCAGCAGAGCCTTCAGAGGAGCCGCCACCCATGGCGAGCTTGCGACGGGCGTCATTCAGCTCACGCTCCATCTTCTTACGCTCATCGACAAGGCTTTCAACGCGCGCCAGCAATTCGGAAGGCTGAACCTTCAATGATGAGGCCAGAGCCTTCACACGCTCATCCTGCTCGGCAAGATAAGCGAGTGCGCCGGGACCGGTCACCGCTTCGATGCGGCGCACACCTGCACCCACTGCGCTTTCGCCCAGCACGCGCACCAAACCGATCTGGCCGGTCGCGGAGACGTGCGTGCCACCGCAAAGCTCAACGGAATATGGGCGATTGGCCTTGGCACCATGGATGCCGGTGCCCATGGATACAACGCGTACTTCATCACCGTACTTCTCACCAAACAGCGCCATAGCACCTTCGGCAATGGCATCATCAACGCTCATCAAGCGCGTCACGACAGGTGAGTTCTGCAGGATGATTTCATTGGCCATGTCTTCGACTATCTTCAACTCTTCAGCCGACATGGGCTTGGGATGAGAGACGTCGAAACGCAGGCGTTCTGGCGCAACCAGCGAGCCCTTCTGAGCCACATGGGTGCCAAGAACCTCGCGCAAAGCTTCGTGCAAAAGGTGCGTGGCCGAATGGTTGGCGCGCAGGCGCGACCGTCTGTCGTGATCGACAGTCAGCTGCACTTCATCACCAACCTTGATCCCGCCCTTGGAAACGGAACCGATATGCGCAAACAGGCCCTCGCCTTTCTTGTGCGTATCAGACACGGAAAACGCGCCATCGTCGGACGAGATGACACCGGTATCGCCCATCTGTCCGCCGGACTCACCGTAGAACGGTGTCTGGTTGACGACGATCTGAACGGTCTCGCCCTCGGCAGCACTTTCCACCGACTTGCCATCCTTGACGATGGCCAGGACGACGCCTTCTGCGGTCTCGGTGTCGTAACCGAGGAACTCGGTCGCACCGTGCTTTTCCTTGAGCTCGAACCAGACAGTTTCGGTCGCCTTGTCGCCGGAGCCTGTCCAGTGCGAGCGCGCCTCAGCCTTCTGGCGCTCCATAGCGCCGGTAAAGCCTGATACATCGACGCCGATTTCACGCGCTCGCAGCGCATCCTGTGTCAAATCAAGCGGGAAGCCATAGGTGTCATAGAGCTTGAAGGCCGTTTCGCCGTCCAGCATATCGCCCTTGTTCAAGGTCGACGTTGCATCAGACAGCAGCGAGAGGCCGCGCTCCAGCGTCTTGCGGAACCGGGTTTCTTCGAGCTTCAGCGTTTCGGAAATCAGCGCCTCGGCGCGTACCAACTCAGGATAGGCGCGGCCCATCTGCTGAACGAGCGCGGGCAACAGCTTCCAGATCAACGGCTCGCGTGAGCCAAGCAATTCGGCATGGCGCATGGCGCGACGCATGATGCGGCGAAGCACATAGCCGCGACCTTCATTCGACGGCAGAACGCCATCGGCAATCAGGAAGGCCGTCGAGCGAAGGTGATCAGCAATGATGCGGTGGCTGGCGCGGTTATCGCCTTCCGCCGGAACGCCGGTGGCCTCGACCGATGCGGCAATCAGCGCCTTGAACAGATCCGTATCGTAATTGTCATGCTTGCCCTGAAGAAGCGCAGAAATACGCTCCAGGCCCATGCCGGTGTCGATGGACGGACGCGGAAGGCTGATGCGCTCTTCCTTCGTGACCTGCTCATACTGCATGAAAACGAGATTCCATATCTCGATGAAGCGATCGCCATCTTCATCGGCAGATCCGGGAGGGCCACCCCAGATATGATCGCCGTGGTCATAGAAGATTTCCGAGCAGGGACCGCAAGGACCGGTATCACCCATCGCCCAGAAGTTATCGCTGGTGGGAATGCGGATGATGCGATCATCGGAGAAACCAGCAATCTTCTTCCAGAGATCAAAGGCTTCGTCGTCGGTATGATAGACAGTGACCAGCAGACGGTTCTTGTCGATCCCGAATTCCTTGGTGATCAGGTTCCAGGCGTGGGTAATCGCCTCCTCCTTGAAATAGTCACCAAAGGAGAAGTTGCCGAGCATTTCAAAGAAAGTGTGATGGCGGGCGGTGTAGCCGACATTATCAAGATCGTTATGCTTGCCGCCGGCGCGAACGCATTTCTGCGATGATGCCGCTGTGGAATAGGGACGGCTTTCCAATCCGGTAAAGACGTTCTTGAACTGAACCATGCCCGCATTGGTAAACATCAATGTCGGGTCATTGCGCGGCACAAGCGGGCTGGATGGCACGATCTCGTGACCGTTCTTCTTGAAGTAGTCGAGGAAGGTCGACCGGATTTCATTTACACCGCTCATCAGAAGTCCTTCATTTCCACGCGATCCCGCGGCCATAGCATAAAAAACACTGGCTTTTATCGTCAGCCACACGGCCTGTCCAGCCAAACAGGGCAAGGACACAGCACAAATAAAGGCCGCGCGACACAATCGCACGACCTTTGATCTTCAAACATCAGAATATTGCCGAAAATTTTGTCCGGCAACGCGCATCATGCGTCGGGATCAACCCCATCCGCATCCGCCTCAGGTCCACCGTTCTGGAGGAACTTTTCAGCGATAAGACCGGCATTCTGACGCAGCGCCAGTTCGATCTCTTCGGCCACAGCAGGATTTTCCTTGAGGAACGTCTTTGCGTTTTCACGCCCCTGCCCCAGACGCTGGCTCTTGTAGGAAAACCATGCACCGGCCTTTTCGACCAGACCAGCCTTCACACCCAGATCGACAAGCTCGCCCGTCTTGGATACGCCTTCGCCATACATGATGTCGAATTCGACCTGCTTGAAGGGAGGTGCCATCTTGTTCTTGACGACCTTAACGCGGGTCTGGTTGCCCACAACCTCTTCACGGTCCTTGACGGCGCCGATGCGACGAATGTCGAGACGCACAGATGCGTAGAACTTCAACGCGTTACCGCCTGTGGTCACTTCCGGCGAGCCATAGGAAATACCGATCTTCATGCGGATCTGGTTGATGAAGATGACCATGGTCTTCGACTTCGAGATCGAGGCGGTCAGCTTGCGCAGCGCCTGGCTCATCAAACGAGCCTGAAGACCGGGAAGGCTGTCGCCCATTTCGCCTTCAATTTCCGCACGCGGCGTCAGCGCAGCAACGGAGTCGATGACAAGCACGTCGACCGCGCCGGAACGCACCAGCGTATCGGTAATTTCAAGCGCCTGTTCACCCGTATCGGGCTGCGAAATCAGCAAGTTGTGGAGATCGACACCGAGCTTGCGGGCATAGACTGGATCGAGCGCATGCTCGGCATCCACAAAGGCGCAAATTCCGCCCTTTTTCTGCGCTTCTGCAATTGTCTGCAAAGCGAGCGTCGTCTTACCCGAGCTTTCAGGTCCGTAAATCTCGATGATACGGCCCTTGGGCAGACCACCAATACCGAGCGCCACATCAAGGCTGAGCGAACCTGTGGAAACGGTCTCGACCTCGACGATACTTTCATTGGAACCGAGCTTCATAATCGATCCCTTGCCGAACGAACGTTCGATCTGGGAAAGCGCCGCCTCCAGTGCCTTGCTTTTATCCACTGCTTTGTCCTCTACAAGACGCAAAGAATTTTGTGCCATCTGGAAACCACCTTTAGGTTATTGAAGCCGCACAGGCAATGAAGCTCTCGATGGCCGTTTTGTACTTTATTTGTTCTCATCCCGCAATGGGGCATCATCATATTGAAATCAAATATGGATAAGTCCTTTGTTCTACATTTGTTTTTGTTTTCAAGCTGTGGAAAAACATTACCTTGCATCGTGGTTTCTAAGGCTCTCAAAAACCGAATCGATATGCATTTGACGGCTGACATGGGGAAAAACGGCAGTGAATAAATTACTCGTTCTCGGCGGCGCACATATTGACCGTCGAGGGATGATCCAGACGGAAACCGTGGTCGGAGCCAGCAATCCCGGCGCATGGATGGAGGAGGCTGGCGGCGGCGGTTTCAATGCAGCCCGCAACCTGTCGCGTCTCGGGTTCCAGGTCAGGATCATGGCGCCGCGGGGTGGCGATGCGAATGGAGAGACAGTCGCCGCGGCGGCGAGAGACGCTGGCGTCGAAGATACCCCGTTCACATTCCTTGATCGCAGCACCCCTAGCTACACGGCCATCCTTGAACGCGATGGAAATCTTGTCATCGCCATCGCAGATATGGAGCTCTACACGCTTTTCACCCCGCGACGCCTGCGGGTGCGCGCCGTGCGCGAGGCCATCATGGCAAGCGATGCGGTTCTTTGCGATGCCAACCTGCCGGAAGCCACTTTGCTGGCTTTGAGCGTTGCTGCGCGCGCCTGCGAGAAGCCACTCGCGGCCATCGCCATATCGCCTGCGAAGGTTGTGAAGCTGAAGCCCGCTTTGGCCGATATCGACATTCTCTTTATGAACGAGGCAGAGGCGCGGGCATTGACCGGCGCTGATGTGGACGACGTGCGAGAATGGCCGGAACTTTTGAAATCGCTCGGCCTTCGCGGCGGCGTCATCACCAGCGGTGCGCGGCACGTCGTGGGTTTCAACGATTGGGAAACGGCCATTCTGCACCCACCTCTTATTACCTCAGTACGAGATGTCACCGGTGCGGGAGATGCGATGGCCTCGGGTTATCTAGCCGCCATCAGGCAGGGGCACCCACCATCACAGGCGCTGCGCTGGGGTGCTGCGGCTGCGGCCATCACCGTGCAATCCCCTAGCGCAACACCCCCGGAATTAAACCAGAACACGCTCGATGCCATGCTGGCCCTTGTGCCACCGGCTGAAATGGTATGAACAGACCGCTGAAATAGATCGGAAGAACCAATGACAAAATCCATTCCCCCGCTTTTGCCCATCGCTTATTCGACTGAGGTCGCCGCCGCCAAGCAGCGCGGCGCGCCCATCGTCGCCCTCGAATCAACCATCATCACCCACGGCATGCCCTACCCCGGCAATATCCAGATGGCTGAAAGCGTGGAACAGATCATCCGCGATCAGGGCGCCATTCCGGCAACCATCGCCGTCATTCACGGCACCTTGCACATCGGGCTTGAAAAAGAAGAGCTCGAAGCGCTCGCAAAGACAACAGATGCGATGAAAGTATCGCGTGCTGATATCGCTTTCGCCATTGCCGAGCGTCGCACAGGCGCGACGACAGTTGCCGCCACCATGATTGCCGCTGAACACGCAGGCATCAAGGTCTTCGCAACAGGCGGCATTGGCGGCGTACATCGCGGTGCTGAGACAAGCTTCGATATCTCCGCTGATCTGACCGAACTGGCAAGAACCGGCGTTATCGTTGTTTGCGCGGGCGCCAAGGCAATCCTCGACATTCCAAAGACGCTTGAGGTGTTGGAAACGAATGGCGTTCCTGTCGTGACCTTCGGATCGACGGAGTTTCCGGCATTCTGGTCGAGGGCGTCTGGCCTTAAAAGCCCGCTCTCGCTGAACAGTCCCGCTGCAATCGCCAATTTCCAGACAACGCGCGAACAGCTTGGCATCGATGGTGGCATGCTGGTTGCGAACCCCGTGCCGGAAGAGGACGAAATTTCCCGCGAGGAGATGGAGATCTACATCACCCGCGCCCTTTCCCACGCAGAGGAAGACGAGATCGCTGGAAAGTCCGTTACGCCTTATCTGCTTTCGAAAATTTTCGAGATCACCGAAGGCCGCAGCCTGGACACCAATATCGCACTGGTGCGCAACAATGCCCGTCTGGCCGCAGAGATCGCCGTCGCGCTTATCTGAGCGCTTGGCGATTAAGAAAGCCCGTCGCATTTGCGCGACACTGACCCCGCAGGATAATAAATTTTGCGGGGTAGCCTTAGCTGCATGCAACGTTTGAATGAGCGATTCGCTTTCTGGAAGGCGAATTTCCGCGTCAGAGTTACGCAGCTGCGAACAAACACATGGTTGTATTCGCGGTGGATGCGGGTGCAAATAGTGTAATTTTTTTACTTAATGATACATTTATAATTTGCAATAAGCCAGGAATACTAGCGCCTTCGATATAAATTATATTTATCGAATATTTTCCTCCACTGCACATAGCGAGTTCTGTGTCTTTTTTACCACATACGCGCGACGCGACGCTGATTATGCCGATACCTATCAAAGCGAGTGGAGACGCATATGTTCAGAAGCTTTATTTTTGCAACTACAACGATTGCCGCAGTCTGGGGCAGCAGCGCTATCGCGGCTGATGCCGTGAATGAAGTTCCATCTGCGCCGACAGCTGTTGAAACCTCTGAGTTCTCGTGGGCTGGCGGTTATGCAGGTATCCATGGCGGGTATGGCTGGATGGAAGGCACACTTTCACAGGGCGGTGCCAAGGCAGAAGGTGATTTCAATGGCGGACGCGTTGGCGGTTTTGGCGGCTGGAATTTTGACGTTGGACACAACGTCATTCTCGGCGTTGAAGCCGATGTCAGTTACGACTGGAATGACGTCGATTTTACAAGCACCAACAAAGTCGGAACAGACGTTTCTGGCTCTGTCCGCGGACGCGCAGGTTATGCTGTAGATCACGCACTGTTCTTTGTATCCGGCGGGTTCACCGCAACGAAGGGATATTGGGAAAACGTACTTGCAGACGAAAAAGAAACCTTTAAGGGCTGGACTGTTGGTGCCGGCGTCGATTTTGCGCTGACCAAAAACATCTTTACGCGCGTCGAATATCGCTACAATGACTATGGCGACACTGATTTTCGCATATCCAGCTCGCCACTCAACTTCGACACGAAACAGCACGCTGTGAACATCGGCCTTGCCGTGACGTTCTAATTGCAGTTCTGCGGGCGAGTTTTGCGCGCCCCAATTTAAAAAGCCCCCGAAAGTTGAGATCAACTTTCGGGGGCTTAATTTGTCGGGACAATCCCGATTTATTCAGGCTCGCGTCACATCACTTCTGAGCGACTGGCTTCACAAGCGACGTGATACGACGGATCGTGACACGGCGATTTTCTTGCGAAGCGCCGAGCGTCTGGACCTTGAGGAAGCGTTCGCCGTAACCCTGTGTTGCGAAGTTTTCCGGCGGGATGCCGTAGACGTCTGTCAGCACATTGGCAACGGAAGCAGCACGCTCATCAGAGAGAACGAGGTTGCTCTGGTCATCGCCCACAGCATCCGTATGACCTTCAATCAGGAAGGTCTCGGCGGGGTTCTTTTCAAGCACCTTGTTCATGGCATCCGCCACCTTGCGCAATGACTGCGCCTGGCTCATCGGAATTTCGGCACTGCCTGTTGCGAAGGTGATGGTATCCAGATCGATACGGCGCACCTTGTCGCGGATACGGGCAGAGTAACGCACTTCATCCATGGAATAGACGCGCTCTACAGGCTCTACCGGTGGCTGCTCGAGGAAACGATAGTAGTCGCGGTCCGGCTCGCTTGATGTATCGATGATGTAGTCCTGCACCGGAATACGCAGGCGCATTGGTGGAAGATCCAGACCCGGGTCACGATACACATATTCGCGGTCTGGCTGGTCTACGAGCTCGGGCGCATAGAACAGCACATATTCACGACCACGGTCATCGATGCGCGAACGCTGAACGACATCGCCGTAGCGGTTGCGAATCGTCACGACCTGACTTCCATCCCGACGCTCGACAGTTTCACGAACGCGACCTTCGGACAGGCGCTCGTAGTATGGCTTGGCGCCATCACGAACGAAACGGTCATTATCATCGCCGCGCACAACGACTCGGTCGCCATACTGCAGGAACACACGGTCGCCCATGTCGCGATCACGGCCACCACGTGGCATGTCGCGTGGCTGCCATTCACGCACGCCTTCGGGACGGTCATACTCCGGACGACGTTCTACGCGCTCACCCTGCATGGAGGTGATGGCCTGAATGACGATCTGTGCCGCATTGCTGTCACCACTACGGGACTGTGCTTCCGCGTCAGATGTCGGCACCTTGAAGTCACGAACGGCCTCACGCTCCTGACGACGCTGATCGCGTGACTGCTGGTTGCCAGAGCGTTCGGCTTCCTTGTCGCTATCCAGAACGGCTGCGCCCTTGTCGATAGGCAGAATGACCGTGTCGGCGGACTTCGAAGGATCCTTGGCGACGGCGCGAGCCTTGTCCAGCTCCTGCTTGGTCGATGGAGCGGCTTCCTGCTGTGGCGTCGCAATCTGCGCCGGAACAGGCTCGCCGGCAGGTGCCTGACCAGTGGTCTGGCCATCCTGTGGTGCGGCTGGCGCTACAGGGATGGCTGGCTGCTCACCGCTCTGGGCACGCGGTGGGCGTTGCTGCTCAGATGGCTGCTGACCAGGGGCCGGGTTCGGCTGTTCACTTGGCGCAGGCGCTCTGCCGGGTGTCGGCGGCTCCTTTGGCACAGGTGCGGCCTTTGCATCGGGCTCTGGTGCGGCAGGCTTCTTGCCTGGGGTTGCAGATTCGGGTGTCGCTTCACTGGCCGCTGGGGCTTCCGCCTTAGGCGCGCGTGGACGCTCGCCTTCAGCTGCTGGCTGCTGGTCAGCTTTCGGGCGACGAGGACGCTCCTGCTGTTGTTCTGCTCCTGCCTCAGCTGGGGCTGCATCAGCTGGCGCGGCTGCATCAGGCTTTGCATCACGACGCGGACGCTCGGGCTTTGCTTCACCTTCGGCAGCGGGCTGCTGGTCTGGCTTGGCGCGGCGAGGACGTTCCTGCTGCTGCTCCGGTGCAGCCTGTTCGGCTGAGGCATCTGGCTTGGCTTCACGGCGTGGGCGCTGTGGCTCGGCACCGGCTTCTGGCGCAGCTTCGCGGCGAGGACGTGGTGGAGCGGCCTCGGCTGCCGGCTCAGGTGGCGCTTCACGCTTGGGCGCGGCTTCGCGCTTTGGTTCAGCTTCGCGCTTGGGTTCGGCTTCAGGCGCAGCCTCGCGGCGCGGCGCTTCTTCCTTTGGCTGCTCAGCCTTGGGCTGCTCTGGCTCGGCCTCTTTCGCTGGTGCACGCTTTTTCGGCAGCTCTTCAGCTGGTGGTTCCGCCTGCGCCATCAACACACCCGTAACTGTGGCAGGTTCGACCTGACGGGATGTATAGTGTGCAGCGCTTTCGCCAGCAAAAGATGCCGCCATTGCGGGATCAATCGCTATTGCGAAAGACATCAGGGGAAAAACCACCCCGGTCAGCAGCTTGTTCTTCTTGAGCATTATAGTTCCTCACCTAGTGATGGTCTTGTAGCGCGTGTATTGCAGCTTGCTAAAAACAGGCTGCACATGCAGGCGCTGAACAACGCCTGAACTTCAGGCTTGTTCCCATCATGGCGAAGGCGGGCTGTACCGGAAATGAACAGATTTAGGCCATTTCGTGAACTGAATGTGGCGTATCTCGCAATGCAAAACGATTAGGGTTGCATTTTAGATGAAGGGATAAGACTATCCGCCAAGCGCAGATTGCACTTGATACCTTCAACCAATTGCGCGAAACATTTACCGTCCAGAAAAAATAACAAGCTGGACGGAAGACACGCCGAAAGAGAGGATCGCAATGCGTATTTCCACCCGTCTGCTCGCTGCTGCATCGATTGCCGCGATGTCGCTTTTCTCCGGTGCCGCCATGGCGCAGGACAAGCTGGTCATCGGCACGGAAGGCGCCTACCCCCCATTCAACGTTCTGGAAGCAGACGGCACGCTGACCGGTTTCGATATCGATATCGCCAAGGCGCTGTGTGTTGAGATGAAGACCGAGTGCACTTTCGTGACCAACGACTGGGATGGAATCATCCCTGCTCTGCAGGCCAAGAAGTTCGACGCAATTGTTGCGTCCATGTCGATCACGCCTGAGCGTCTGGAAAAGGTCGACTTCTCCAAGAAGTACTACAACACACCACCAGCCATTGCCGTGCCAAAGGACAGCACGATCAAATCTCCCGCAGACCTGAAGGGCAAGACGATTGGCGCACAGGGTTCCACCACCCATGCAAACTACGCCGAAAAGCACCTTGCTGATTCCGAGCTGAAACTTTACCCAACTGCTGACGAGTACAAGCTCGACATCACCAACGGTCGTATCGATGGCGTCATCGACGACATCGTTGTGCTGTCGCAGTGGGTCAAGTCTGACGCAGGCGCATGCTGCAAAATTCTGACCGCAATGCCTGTTGATGAAGTCATCAACGGTCAGGGCGCTGGTATTGCAGTGCGCAAGGGCGACAAGGCGCTGGCAGACAAGCTGACGGCAGCCATTGCGGCCATCCGCGCAAGTGGCGAATACAAGAAGATCAACGACAAGTATTTTGATTTCGACGTTTACGGCCAGTAAGCGATTGTTCTGTTGAAATATGATGGCGGAAGGCTTGCCCTTCCGCCATTTTTGTTTGAGAACAGAAACATAAAACAATACGAAACAAGCGGCGAAGACCGTAGGGGAAATTGGCATGAGCGGAGCATTTTCCGCCATAGGTTCCTTCTGGACCTATCTCACGTATCTCTTCGATCCATTCTGCGGCCCGGCTGGCATTTTCTCCCTCTTCGGCAATGGCACACTTGTGGCCTGTGGGGACGCAGGCTGGGGCGATGAAATCGCTTTCGGCGTCAAGATCACCATCTCCGTGGCAATAGCCACCTTGCCGATTGGCCTCATTCTTGGGTTCCTGATCGCTCTGGCGGCGCAATCGCAAGAAAAATCTCTACGGCTGGCTGCCGGCATCTACACGACGATCTTTCGCGGCCTGCCGGAACTGCTGACGCTGTTCATCGTCTATTACGGCATTCAGATGCTGTTGCAGTCGGCGGGCGGTTACCTCGGCTTTACAGGACCAATCGAAATCAACGCCTTTGTCGCTGGCATGATCGCTTTGTCGGTGGTGTTTTCGTCCTATGCGTCCGAAGTTCTGCTGTCTGCCTTCCGTGCCATTCCCAAGGGACAATATGAAGCGGGTGATGCGCTTGGCCTTTCGCGCAGCCGCACAATGGTGCTTATCATCATTCCGCAGCTCATTCGCATCGCGCTGCCGGGAATGACGAATTTGTGGATGATCCTGCTGAAAGACACGTCTTATGTGTCGATCATTGGCCTCTCGGATATTGTACGCCAGACTGGCATCGCGGCGCGTGTCAGCAAAGAGGCTTTCTTCTTCTATGGCATCGCCTGTCTTCTGTACCTCATCCTTGCATTGATCTCGTCGCTGGGGCTTGGCTATATTGACCGCTGGTCGCGTCGCTCGGAGGCCAGCCGATGAGCCATGCGCAAGAACTGATCCCTGCCCGCCCCGCCCCGCCAGCCGTGGCAAGAACCCTGTCTGCCTCAAAAGTGCTGGGCTATGGCGTCATTGGTCTGTGGCTGCTGCTGGGCCTTGCCCTGCTATCCTTCATGATATCAGGCTGGAGCCTCGACAAGTTCACCCGCTACGGGCCGCGCTATATCGATGGTTTGATCACCACGATCACGCTGGTCGGAACGTCCATCATTCTTGGTGCTCTGCTTTCGCTGCCGCTTGCATTTGCCCGCATGTCGAAAAACCGTGTTATTGGCACGCTGGCGTATGTCTATGTCTACGTGTTTCGCAGCACGCCTTTGCTGGCGCAGCTGTTCCTCATCTATTACGGCCTTGGTAGTTTCCGGCCGGAACTCGAAAGTGTTCACCTGTGGTGGTTCTTCCGTGAAGCATGGTATTGCGGTCTCCTGTCGCTCACGCTGAACACGGCAGCCTACCAGGCGGAAATCCTGCGTGGCGCAATTATCAGCGTTCCCAAGGGCCAGCATGAAGGCGCAGCCTCGCTCGGCATTTCAAAGGCCGTGACATTCTGGAAAATCACTCTTCCGCAAGCACTGATCGTCGCACTGCGGCCCTATGGCAACGAGATCATTCTTATGATCAAGGGATCAGCCGTGGTCTCAATCGTCACCGTGTTCGACCTGATGGGCCAGACCCGCTACGCCTTCTCAAGGACATTTGATTACCAGACCTATCTGTGGGCAGCGATCTTCTATCTGACCATCGTTGAAATCCTGCGCAACACATGGGCTCGGATCGAGAAGCGCCTCACTCGGCATCTCATCCGGTAAAAGTCTGGCAGCACTCCATCGGAATGAATGCTAACAGGCTGATAAATATAAATATTTTGTGACAGAAAGGTCTTTCAGCAAGGTTCGGTTAAGGATCTCGTGTTCCCATGGTTATCGGTATCGAAGGCGATATCGGCGACCATTGAGAACGGGAGCAGCCAGCATGAACAAAGACATGGAAATGATGCTGAAAGGCTACGGCCTGACCACTGCTGAAATACTCTACAGAATGCCTGATCACCCGGTCGTTCTGCAAACCTACCTCTGGCAGCACTATGATCTTGCGCCTGACTTTCCCGAAATGCACGGCTTCCTGAAATTCTGGAAGGAGAAACTGGACGGTCCGCTGCACTCGGTTCGCTACACTCACCGCCAGCTGATTTCGGCGCAGGAGTGGCGGTCGCTGAAGGGCGAGTTCATTCTTCACTGACAAAACAAAGATTGCGCCATCCGACTTTGCGGCTTAAGCAGACTGCGAATTTTAAGCAAAGTCCGGATGCGCGCCATGACAAACAACCAGAAAATCGACGAAGAAGCTCTTGCCGAGGCGTATAACCGCGCTCTTTCCCTGGAAAAAGCGGGTGATATCGACGCCGCCGTGAAGGCTTATGAAGAGGTCCTGGCGATTGACCCGGAAGATCATGGTGGCGCGGCCGTTCGCATCGCCTCCATGGGTCGCGGCGAAACGCCGCCCAAGGCACCCGACGCTTATGTCGAAACGCTGTTTGACCAGCAGGCTGAGGCTTTCGAGGACATTCTGGTTGATCAGTTGGGATATGCGGTGCCAATGGTCGTTCGCCAGCGCCTGCAAACTCTGGAACTGGGACCCTTCAAGCGCATGCTCGATCTGGGCTGCGGCACAGGCCTGACAGGCGAAGCGCTGCGCGATATGGCCACCGATATTACCGGCATGGATCTTTCCGAAAACATGGTCGAAATTGCCCATGAAAAGGATATCTATGAGACGCTGTACGTGGCGGAAGTCGAGGATTTTCTGGAAGACAATGACGACGAGGCCTTTGACCTGATCACGGCAACCGATGTCCTGCCCTATCTCGGCGCGCTGGAGCCGATCTTCTTTGGTGCAGCGGAGAACATGGTCGAAGGTGGTTTGTTTGTCTTCTCGTCCGAAACCCTGCCTTCAGAAACCATGGCCGGTCGCCCTTACATGGTCGGTCCGCACCAGCGTTTCGCGCATTCCGAAACCTATATCCGCGAGCGCCTGGCTGCCACGGGCTTTGACATTGTCGAGGTCACAGACATCAACGTCCGGATGCAGGACGGCCACCCAACACCGGGTCATCTTGTCATCGCGAAATACAAGGGTTGAAGCATGGGCGCCTCGCGCGCCCAAACCCTTCGAGCGTTTCCTTAGCGGGAAACGCTCTGACAACAGTGATCAGGAATCATCGCCGGATTTCGCGTTGTCGAGTTGCATGTAATCCAGCGGCAGTTCGGTCGTGTATTTGATCTGCTCCATGGCAAAGACAGACGACACGTCACGGATTTCGATCTTGGCAATCATGCGCTTGTAGAACGCATCATAGGCCGCAATGTCAGGCACAACGACCCGCAGCAGGTAATCAACGTCACCGCTCATGCGGTAGAATTCGACAACCTCGGGAAACTCCGAAACGACTTCCGAAAAGCGCTTCAACCACTCGATGGAGTGAGAGGCGGTGCGGATCGAAACGAAAACCGTAACCTTGGTGTTGACTTTACCGGCGTCGAGGATGGCAACGCGACGGCGAATGACACCGTCCTCTTCCATCTTCTGGATGCGGCGCCAGCATGGCGTGGTGGAAAGTCCGACCTTTTTTGCAAGGTCAGCAACAGCCAGCGTGGAATCTTCCTGCAAAATCCGTAGTATTTTTCGGTCGAGACGGTCCAATTTTCGCTCCTCCAGAATATTTTCCTCTGTTTATACGAAATCACAGATAAAAAAAGAAATTTGTTTCACCGAAGCAGCCTTTCCACAGACTGACGAAGCACCGGCAACAACTCCGTAGTGAACCATGGATTCTTCTTCAGCCACGCCGTGTTGCGCCAGCTGGGATGCGGCAGAGGTATGATAGGCGTATGCTGATTGGTGTGGAAAGAGCTGCGCCAGTTTAGAACCGTCTCGGTCATTGTCTTCATGCGGCGCGAACCCAGATGCCAGGCTTGCGCATATTGGCCGACAGCCAGAACCAGCTCAATTTGCGGCATGGCTTTCATGACCTCCTCACGCCAGAGCGGCGCACATTCGCGTCGTGGCGGCAGATCGCTGCCCTTGGCGTCATAGCCGGGAAAACAGAAGCCCATGGGCACGATTGCGAACCTGTCCGCATCATAAAACGTTTCCCGGTCCACACCCAGCCATTCGCGCAGCCGGTTGCCGGACGCATCGTCGAAAGGCAGCCCGCTTTCATGGACCCGCAGGCCCGGCGCTTGTCCGGCAATCAGCACCCTCGCTTTGCTGGAAATGACGGCGACAGGCCGTGGCTCGTGCGGCAGGCGGTCCGCCTCCCCCTTCAGAGGGGCATCGCGACAGATGCGGCATCGCGCAATCCTTAACCGTAAGGCCTCCAAGCTCTCCTCATCCTTCATGTCTGCATCACCAACCCAGAAGATGGCGCAGAAGTGTGAGCACACCGGCAAGCGGCACATCCATATCGGCCGCCTTGCGTTCTTTGCGCCAGTCCGCGGGCATCTCGAATGTGCCGGACCAGATGCCGAGCCCCTTGTTCTGAGCAAGGGTCTGCTCACGCGAAAACAGGAAGTATTCCGTTGTCACCGCATAACCGGCGGCCACGATTTCCCCAGCCAGATCGCGCTCACCGATATGACACCGCACAAGCAGGCGTTTGTACCGGTCCCGGCTGCTACCCTCACAGTCCAAATCTCCGCTTTGCAGCAAGGTTTGAACATATGTCTTGGCCTGCCTGCCACAAGGCCAGTCATTTCCTTCGCGACTGCAAGTCTGACTCAGCTCTGGCGCATCAATCCCCATCAGGCGAAACCGTTCACCGTCACGGGCGATTGTGTCTCCATCCACAACGCTGAAGCGACCCGAAAATGTCTGTTGATGAATGCCATCCACCCGTGCTGCAACAAGCGTTCCTGCTACCAGAAGAAGAGCTGCGATAATGCTATCCTTCAACCAGCGGCTGATCTTGCCTGACTTTCGTCTCATGTACGAACAAACCCTTTGGAGAAATGGCAAACAAAACCTTTCGGCGCAGCATCTTCTTAAGATTTTGCCATTAAGCTGCAAGTCTTTAGATCATTTGCGTTGTGTCCATGAGTAAGAGCGCTAGCAACACCGCTGACAAGAACATCGTCGATCGTTCCCGCACCCGCCGTAACAAGGCGGTGTTCGAGACGGTCAAGGCGACGCGTGAGCGGCTGCAATATGGGCCGGTGAGCACCAACGGCTTTGAGCGTGATCTGCTACAAATGCACATTGTCGAGACGTTGCAGGGCGCAACGATCATGCCTCTGTTCATCATTCTCACAACAGGCGTCGGCATCTATATCAGCCGCGATCCACAAATTATTGGTTGGGCCGTTATCGCATTGACCGTGCATGCGATGACGCTTCTATTTGCCAAGCGAGCATCAAAACAGGAGATCAGCGCTTCCAACCTGTCCGCATGGCAGAACATTTTCCTTGCAGCACAGATCGTCATGGGTCTGGTCTGGGTCCTGTTCACCATCCAGCATATTGAAAGCAAAGATCCATCGCTGGTCATGTTCTACAAGGGCGGCACCCTGTTGATTGCCCTGACGATCACGGCAAGCTCCAACAACCTGCTCCGACGGGCGATGGTGATGACGTTTCTGCCCGTGGTGGTGGCCCTCAGCGTCACGGCCATATTATCTCGCAGTCCGATGGAAATCGGGCTGGCGCTGATGTTCTCTCTAGCCATGCTGTTTTGCCACCATGTGACGAAACGGATCTACCAGTCCAGCATCAAGCTCTTGACCTTCCAGTCCGAAAAGGACGACCTGATTGCAGAGCTGGAAGTTGCCAAATCCATGTCCGATGAGGCGAGACGCAGAGCCGAGGAGGCCAATATGGCCAAATCGCGTTTCCTGGCCTCCATGTCTCACGAATTGCGCACACCGCTGAACGCCATTCTCGGCTTTTCCGAAGTCATGGCGGAAGAGGTGCTAGGGCCGCTGAACAACCCGCTCTACAAGGAATATTCCGGCGATATTCACCGCTCCGGCCAGCACCTTCTTGATCTCATCAATGAGATTCTCGACCTCTCTCGCATCGAGGCCGGACGTTACGATCTGCATGAGGAAGCGATTGCCCTTCTGGAAATCGCCGATGATTGCGTGGGCATGATCCAGCTTCGTGCACGTGCCAAGAACATCCGCATTGTTCAGCAGTTTGAAACGACCCTGCCCCATGTCTGGGCGGATGAAAAATCGATCCGTCAGGTCATCCTCAACCTCCTGTCGAATGCCGTGAAGTTCACGCCGCAGGGCGGTGAAATCACCATCAAGGCCGGTTGGACGGCGGGTGGTGGGCAATATGTTTCGATAAGGGATAATGGCCCCGGCATTCCTGAAGAAGAAATTCCGGTGGTTCTATCGGCCTTTGGTCAGGGTTCCATTGCCATCAAGAGCGCCGAGCAAGGCACCGGGCTTGGCTTGCCCATCGTTCAGGCCATTCTGGCAAAGCATGATGGACAGTTCGTGCTGAGATCCCGTCTGCGCGAAGGCACAGAGGTCATTGCCATCCTGCCCGCCAAGCGGGTGCTTCAGAGCATTCCGGCTGTCGAAGATGTGCAGTTCGTGGAGCCGCGCCGGCGCTCGTTTGCTTAAAGCAGAACAACGGACCCGAAGATGGTGCTGACCAGCGAGTAGAGCACGAATCCACCATTGGCCAGCAGAAGACAGAACACGGCAAAGGAACCGAGGTCCTTTGCATTGCGAGCCGCAGAGGAAAATTCCGGCGATACCCGGTCAACGATTTCCTCGATAGCCGTGTTCAGCGCTTCCACCGAAAACAGAAGAAGCATCAGCACCGAAAATATCAGATAGTGCACCAGCGGCGCGCCGATGACGCCCATCAGTGCCAGCCCCGCTCCGAAGGCCAAAACCTCGTGCCGGAACGCCGCTTCTTTCCAAAGACGCAACAGGCCCTGGGCCGAGTAACGCGTCGCTGCGATCAGATGTCTGAAGCCGGTCTCCTTGCGAAAGACCGGTTCCGATGGTGGCGAGGCGTTTAGGTTGTCCATGGCAGTCTCAGCGGTCGGTGCGGGTCGTTACACCCGCTGCAGCAAACGTTGCCATGCCGGAATGGCAGGCAGCAGCCGCTTTGACGATACCGGCTGCCAGTGCGGCACCAGTGCCCTCGCCTAGACGCATGCCCAGCGCCAGAAGCGGTGTCTTGCCCAGCTTTTCCACCGCAGCCAGATGACCCGGCTCACCGGACACGTGGCCGATGAGGCAATGGTCAAGCGCTGCAGGGTTGGCAGCCTTGAGCAAGGCGGCAGCAGCAGTTGCGACATAACCATCTATCAGAACGGGAATTTTCTCGACACGAGCAGCGAGAATGGCTCCCGCCATGGCCGCGATTTCACGCCCGCCCAATCGACGCATGATCTCCAGCGGATCGGACAGATGGTCCTTGTGGAATTCGACGGCAGCCTTCACGGCAGCAATCTTGCGCGCCATGATGTCGCCTTCCGATCCCGTGCCGGGGCCGGTCCATTCTTCCGCCGTACCACCGTAGAGCGCCAGATTGATTGCAGCCGCAATCGTCGTGTTGCCAATGCCCATCTCGCCGATGCACAGAAGATCGGTACCACCGGCAATCGCCTCCATGCCGAAAGCCATCGTGGCTGCGCAATCGCGTTCGGAAAGTGCGGCTTCCATGGTGATGTCGCCCGTCGGATAATCCAGCGCGAGATCGAAAATCTTGAGGCCGAGATCGTGTGCTACACAGATTTGGTTGATGGCGGCACCGCCTGCAGCAAAGTTTTCGACCATCTGCTGCGTGACAGACGACGGATAAGGCGTAACGCCATGGCGGGTAACGCCGTGGTTTCCAGCAAAAATCGCCACCAGCGGACGGTTGACCGCAGGCGCACGACCAGACCAGGCCGCCAGCCACATGGCGATTTCTTCCAGACGGCCCAGCGAGCCCTCAGGCTTGGTCAGTTGCGCGTTGCGCTCCTTGGCAGCGACAAGCGCAAATGTATGTGGGCCCGGCAGGTCGCGCAGCAGCGTGCGAAAATCATCAAACGGCAATCCGCTCATGCTCATGTAACAGGTCTTTCTGGTCACGCCGGACGCTTGTCTTTTCCGGCAAATCGGTCTTTGTAGGCCCTTCTCATAATCGCGGATGCGCAGAGGAACAACCTCAAATACGATATGCCGAGCCTCAACCAAAGGAGAGACGTTTGCAGGCGGGGAATTTTGTGACGGACATGATGCGTTCGCTGAGTTTTCTCAGCCGCATTCCCGTGAACGATATCTTCTTTGAAGATGATAATCGCCCGCTCGGCCAGATGGTGCGAGCCTTCCCCGTAGCTGGATTTCTGATTGCTCTCCCGGCAGCGTGCCTTGCCGCTCTGCTGGCCTGGGCTGACGCAGACCCGCTGATGTCTGCCATGTTGGTGCTGACCGTTGCGACGATCACCACCGGAGCCTTGCACGAGGACGGCTTTGCTGATTCTGCCGATGGCTTAGGCGGTGGCAGCACGAAAGAGCGCGCGCTGCAAATCATGAAAGACAGCCGCATCGGCTCCTATGGTGCCATTGCGCTCATCGTCTCGTTTTTGCTCAGAGCAACGGCAATCGCCGTTCTCTTTCGCGAACTATCACCACTGGCAATCGCCGCTTGCCTCGTCGCCAGCGCCTGTCTCAGCCGGGGATTGATGGTCTGGCACTGGCAGACGCTGCCACCGGCGCGCGATGGCGGTCTAGCAGCCATGGCAGGCCAGCCGGGCGAGCGGGAACGCAAGGGCGCGATCATCTGCGGCCTGGCAATTGCGGTTCTTCTCTGCCTTCCGATTGTCTCGCCTTATCTTCTCGCCATCGTCATTGCCGCCCTGTTTGGCGTGACGCATGTTTTCAACCGCTTCTGCTACCGCAGGATAGACGGCCACACGGGCGATACCATTGGCGCCACCCAGCAGATCACAGAGATCGTGATGCTGACGGCACTTGCTCTCATCGTGTGAAATACAGATATGGAAATCATGGAATCACCCTGCATCGACATATGTTCTCTCGATTCGCATGACGGCCTTTGCGACGGCTGTCATCGCAGCATTGAAGAGATCATGGCCTGGTCACGCTTAACGTCATTTGAGCGCCGAACCATCATGGCAAGCCTTCCGAAACGCGCCAAGGATCGCATGCGCCCACCCGTTCAGGAGACAGCGACCGCATGAACCGGCTGACTTTCGTGTTCCTCGTGCTTGGCATTGGTCTGGCACTGCTCATCTTCAACCACGAAAGCGGCCAGACCTTTGGCATCAGCAACGAGCAATTCGGTGAGGCCGTCTACCTGATACCCATCGCCGCCCTGTTGTCAGTGGGCATTCTGGCAGGCAATCGCGGCGGCTGGGGCACAGTGCTGCGCCAGATGGCAATCTGGCTCGTCATCATTCTCAGCCTCGTTGCCATGTATCTCTATCGCTATGACGCGCAGCGTTTCGGTGAAAGACTGCTCGCAGGGTTGATGCCGGGCCGCGCCGTTGTGGTGACCACGCAAAGTGGCAAGCAGGAGGTCATCCTCAACAAATCCATGAGCGGACATTTTGAAGCCAATGCACAGGTCAACGGCACTACGGTGCATATGCTCGTCGACACCGGAGCGAGTTCAGTCGTTCTGTCCACAACGGATGCAAAAGCAGTCGGGATAAACATCGATACTCTTGGCTATACGGTCACCGTCATGACAGCCAACGGGCGCACGTCGGCTGCCCCGGTCCGCCTTTCAGAAGTCGCCATTGGCCCGATTGTACGTCGCAACGTCTCGGCACTCGTGGTGCAGGATGGGCAATTGGAGCAGAGCCTGCTGGGCATGACATTCCTCTCCACCTTCGGTTCACTTGAGATGCAGACAGACGAGCTGAGACTGCGGGATCGCTAGCGCCCATCGGGCGGCTACTGGAACTCGAAAATCTGACGAAACACGCCGGGCGCAATCAGTGACAGAGGGTTGATCGCCAGACGCGGCGAATCCGTCTGGCCCGTCAGCTTGAAGGTGATCCCCAGCAAACCGCGATCACGCCCGTTGCCGAGGAAGATGCCAATGAAGGGTAATTCTGCAAACAGACGGTTCAGGCCATAGGCAGGCATGAAGGTGCCGGTCATATCCATGTTGTCGTTCTGATCCTTCACGATGCCCTGGAAGGTCGCGCCAATCTGTTCGCCGCGTATCACCCCGTTTTCCAGCGCCAGAGTGCCGTTCACATAGACGACCCGCGCAAATCCACGCTGGAATTTCTCAGAGCTGACATCGATGTTGCGACGCACAGCCGTGTTCAGGCTTCGCCCGTCGTCACCTGTCGGTGTCGCGACGATATCCTGAAGTTTCGCTTCATTCAGAACGGCGAAGTTGCGCATGTCGAGTGAGCCACTCCAATCGTTGCCATTGGCCGTGGTCAAAGCGAGGTTCAGCAGGCCACCGCGCACGCGCGAATAGAGGTTCGTAAAGCGGGCGAAGGAACCGGCATCGCTGCTGGTCAGGTTGATCGTTCCGCCATCACCACGGTTGATGGTTTGGGCAACAAGCGCCTGCCCTCGGCTGGTCACGGCTTTCAGATCGATGGTGCGCAGCTTTCCATCCCGCAGATTGACGTCCGCATTGACGTTGCTCATCACCTCGTCATTGAAGCCGTAAACCTTGTCCAGCTGGGCCTTGATGTTGAAAGCGCCAAAATTGCTATCCGGCTTATCCGTCGGGCCATTCTTTGCCGATGAGCTTCGCAATCTTGCGATCAGCGGCCGCAGATCAAGAGATTTGCCATGGGCGTTGACGGTGTAATTCTTGCGCGATGCCGTGACCGAAACAGCAACATCATCCTGCGGTGAAAGCTGAAAACGGGAGAAATTGGCGGCAGTCAGGCCGGATTTATCGAATTTGAGATCGCCCGATGCACCGAAACCATCGCCGTTCAGCGAGAAATTATCAACCTTTGTCAGACCATCGACGGTTTCCATCACGAAGGATGCACCGGCGGCAATACCTGCACCTTTTGTCCAGCCAATTCCTGGCAAAACAATCGAAGCATTGGACAGATCGAGTTTGACGTTCTGCCGGCGCGCATCGGACGCATCAAGCTCCAGCAAGGTGGTGCCGCCCAGAATGCTTGTGAGTTCGGGCGCAAGCTTGGCAACCTGCCCCGGCTCAAGCGTTGCCTTGACAAGCATCTGCCGCGCCACGGTGCTGGTCTTGCGTGTAGGCTGGACGATGTCGATATCCACAGGCACATCATCGACACGGGCTTTGCCTTTCAGGCGCAACGCCTCATTGTCGATGGTCATGGGGCCGTTAACCGCGGAAATCTGGCGGCCAAAGAACGGGCGCGTAAGCGATACGCCATCCATGTCCAGCTTGGCATTCCACGTCGGTTGCGGTGGGTTCTGGCTGGTCAGCAGCCCAACTGTCAGCTTTGCGTTGGCCTTGATCTGCCCCGCAAAATCCTCCGGCTTGAAGTCGGAATCTCTCAGTGCGTTGATGGGCTGGAATGTCGCAAGCTCCGCCACGGCATCCGCAGAGCCGGAGACGTTGAGATCAAGATCAGCCATCAACGGCTTGGCATAGACAGACTTGATCGAGAACTTGCTGTTATCCAGCGCAAGCGTGCGGTTGGACGGGAAGAACGACGTTGCCTTGATAATATTGACATTGATGGTTTCGCCCACCAGCTCGAAATGCGCTGAGGCATCCCGAAGCGGCGGAATGTCACCCGTTACGTTGAGACGGGTATTGTCGACATCGAATTTGATCTGCAATTCGCTGGCAGACAGTTCCAGCGGGCAACCCGGGCCACACATCCGTCCCTCTGGTATGAAGACGGAGATGGAGCCGTTTCTGACCGTGCCACCAAACAGGTTGGAAACGACCCAGGGACGTGCCTTGCGCGCCATCCAGAAGGGCCACAATTGCTTGACGGCACTGGCCTCCATCTTGGCAATCTGGCCACCAAAGCTGATTTCGGGCGAACCATGGCCTAAGAACCGGACCTTGAGTGAGCCCGCCATGTCGCCCAACGCGCTCTTCACATAGAGCCCGGGAATATCGAGCAGACGCGATGACCGGTCAAATGTTCCATCCGCCACAAGGTCAAAGCCGACAGGCGGCTCCCCACCCGCTTCGGCAAGCGCAGTTGCGCTTTCCAGACGCATCATCAGGTCATAGCCCTTGGCATTGTCCTTGATTTGGGCGCGAAGCGGAAGAACGGTCTGGCCGAGCGTCAGGTGGGAGTTTTCTACTGCCACAACGCTCTTTTTGAAGTCGTATCGGGCGTTGATCACCCCGCTGGACACGGGTTGCGCATCACCACCAATGTAGAGCTTGCCATCGCCAATACCGGCGGAGACTGTGAGCAACGGCGCTGCGTCACCCAGCGCACGGTTGCCGATGATGTTCACTCCGGCTTTGACGTTGAGTCCCTGATGCATCACCCCCTGGGGATCATGCTGCTCCAGAAGTGGACCGATATCGAAACCATCCAGCCTTGCCGTGAAGTTGCCGATCTTGTCGGCCATTTCCTTGGCGGCAAGGGACAAGGTCGCCACCTCGCCGTTGAACGCCACATTGCCATCCAGCGTATAGCCACCCTCCCCATCGGGCACCAGTGAGAGTTCGCGAAGTGTAATGGTGCGAGGCTGGCCGTCATCACGGGGCGGCAAACGAATGGCGATTTCAGAGAGATCAATCTCCTCTGTGCCGCTTGCCTTGAAGGCCTGAGCGAAGCGATCCAGCTCAACAAATGCCAGATCGAGATAGGCGGGAACATCAGCCACACGAAGCTTGGCGAAGTCGATACCCTGCCCCTTTGGTAAAAGCGCGGTATCCAGCTCCATGCCCGTTGCTTCAAGGCTTTGAACCGAAACGCGACCCGCCAGCAATGCCAGCGGGTTGAGCGCCATGCCCATGGCGCGGGCGCGGCTCAAATGCTGGCCGGTTTCCTTATCAATGATGTCAACATCCTGCGCCACCAGAGCCAGATTGAAGCCGGAGGCAAAGCGCACGGATGTGGAGCCGATTCGTGCATCGTATTTGGAGCCCAGCGCACGCTCGAGCGCCTGCTTGGCTTGTGTCGTCAATGCGGCGTCGATGGAACCGGTTTCGACCGAAACGATAATGCCACCAATGGAAATGAAGGCGAGAATGACCAGCGCCCCAAACACCTTCAGCAGCGATCGCGTCATGGAACGCGGGCGCGGGCAGTGAACAATAATGGGGTCTTCAACCTGGGCAGAGGGCATCGCATGCAGCGGCTTTATATCGCGCTTGCTGAAGCTGACCTTTTCGCCACGAATTTCCGCCATCCGCCTGTGCTTGCTCCCGAAACTGCCACGACCCTCGATCATTATCAGGGTCTTTTCGGCGTGACGGTCCTACCAATCACACCGTCTGTATCGCCACAAGACTGGACGAAGCACTTATTCGGTATATATCGAATAACGGCCCATTCACTCAACAATCCGGCGAAAGAAAGGTCATATATGACTGATTTGAAAATTGGCGATACAGCACCGGACTTTACCCTGCCCCGAAATGGCTCAGGTGAAGTCACTCTTTCAAGCCTCAGCGACAAGACAGTGGTCCTCTATTTCTACCCCAAGGATGACACGTCCGGCTGCACCGTGCAGGCCATTGATTTCAGCGCGCTGGGTGCGCAATTCGAAGCAGCCAACACTGTCGTGATCGGCATCTCCCCCGATTCGGTCAAGAGCCACGATAAATTCGCAGCCAAGCATTCCCTTTCGGTCATGCTGGCGTCGGACGAAGAGCGCACCGTGCTGGAAAGCTACGGCGTGTGGAAAGAAAAAAGCATGTATGGCAAAAAATACATGGGCGTGGAGCGCACGACCTATCTGATCTCGCCCGGTGGCGCGATTGCCAAAATCTGGACCAAGGTCAAGGCCAACGGCCACGCACAAGAGGTTCTTGAGGCCGTAAACGCTCAGTAGTTGCTGCCTTGCTGATAAAGTCAAAACTTCGTTAACCTTAACGAATTACTATCCAGCCAAATAGGATGTTGGCTGGAGGATGCGTTTTGACGAGAGCGGGTAAAGACCTGGCATTTGGCAAAAAACGCCAGCAGCACGTCCTTATTCTCGCCAGCGGCGAGAAAGTGCGCCACATCACGATCCGGCCCTGGCTTGCGGCGACTGCTTTATGCGTCGCCGGTCTGCTCAGCATCGGCTATATCGGCTCCACTGCCTACCTCATTCTGCGCGATGATCTCGTCGGCGCGACCATCGCCCGCCAGTCTCGAATGCAGACAGAATATGAAGATCGCATCGCCGCACTCCGCGCCCAAGTGGACCGCGTCACCTCCAAGCATGTGCTGGATCAGCAAGCAGTGGAACGCAAGGTGGAGAAACTTCTGGCCCAACAAAGCGCCCTCACCTCCAGGCATGGCCGCATGAGCGAATTGCTGGAGCGCGCTGAAAAATCCGGTCTTTCCAAACCCGTAATCGAACCCAGCCCCGCCAGTGCTTACGCGCCGGATAAGAAGGCGAGCCTCTCGGGCGCTGCCAAAGCCATCGACAGCGCCCTGTCATCACCTTCCACAGGCATGAAGGGCAGCATCGGATACGCATCCGGGCACGACAAACTTTCCGACCGCAGCCTTTCGCTGATGATCGCCTCGCTCGACAAGGTCGAGTCTGAACAGTTGAGCCGGATCGCCTCGCTGACATTGGGCGCTGCAAGCAAGGCAGACGCCATGGCCGATATCATCCGCAGAACTGGCATCCGCATCGACGACTCGGTCCCGCAGGACATTGGTGGCCCCTTCGTGGAGCCCGTGAATACGAGTTCTGCAACATTTGAAGAGCAACTCAGCAATCTCGACAGCGCCCTGATCCGCCTGGAAACAGTGCGCGGCGCGGCTGTATCGCTGCCCTTTGGTAACCCTGCCCCGGGCCGTGAAATCTCCAGCCGCTTCGGAAACCGCATCGATCCGTTCCTCGGCCGCCTTGCCCTGCATGCGGGAATCGATTTCGTCGCCGAAACGGGTGCATCGGTTCAGACAACAGGCGCTGGAACGGTGACAAGCGCAGGCTTTTCAGGTGGTTACGGCAACATGGTCGAGGTCGATCATGGCAATGGCATCACCACCCGCTACGGCCACCTCTCGGAAATTCTCGTGAAGGAAGGCGACAAGGTTGCGCTTGGCGAGGTCATCGGCAAAGCGGGCAGCACGGGCCGTTCAACTGGCCCGCATGTGCATTATGAGGTGCGTTTGAACGATAACCCCGTCGATCCTGCACGCTTTCTGCTGGCCGGAACTGAACTTAAAACCTATCTGCAATAGATCAAACGGCGCATGACTTATCGGGTTATTGACGACATTTCAGTCGTCAGGCGCACCATAAGCGGTGCGGCAACCTGTATTGTTTTGAGATAAATCCCTGTTTCCTTGACTTTCTGGCTAATTCGGCCTATTCCGCCGCTACAGTCTGCGGCGCCGCCGTTATGACAGCTAAGTGTTCTTTTCGAACCAACATGGAAACAGTTTTTCCTTTGACAACATTCTCTGATCTTGGCCTGAGCCAAAAAGTTCTTTCCGCTATTGAAAGTGCCGGCTACACGACACCGACACCTATTCAAGAAGGCGCGATACCGCCAGCGCTGGAACGTCGCGACATCTGCGGCATTGCGCAGACGGGTACGGGCAAGACTGCGTCCTTCGTACTTCCCATGTTGACCCTTCTGGAAAAAGGCCGTGCGCGCGCAAGAATGCCGCGAACCCTTATCCTTGAACCGACCCGCGAACTCGCGGCACAGGTTGCGGAAAACTTCGAAAAATACGGCAAGAATCACAAGCTCAACGTCGCGCTGCTAATCGGTGGCGTGTCGTTTGATGAGCAGGATCGCAAGCTGGAGCGTGGCGCAGACGTTTTGATCTGCACCCCCGGCCGCCTGCTGGACCATTGCGAACGTGGCAAGCTTTTGATGACGGGCGTCGAGATCCTCGTGATCGACGAAGCCGACCGCATGCTGGATATGGGCTTCATTCCCGATATCGAGCGCATCGCGAAGATGATTCCTTTTACACGCCAGACGCTGTTCTTCTCGGCCACCATGCCGACGGAAATTCAGAAACTGGCTGACCGCTTCCTGCAGAACCCGGTCCGCATTGAGGTTGCCAAGCCATCCTCGACGGCAAAGACCGTGACGCAGCGCATCGTTGCGACGCATGACAAGGATTATGAGAAGCGCGCCATCCTGCGTGATCTCATCAACGCGCAGACCGACCTCAAGAACGCGATCATCTTCTGCAACCGCAAGAAAGATGTCGCAGACCTGTTCCGCTCGCTGGAACGTCACGGCTTCTCGGTCGGCGCACTGCATGGTGACATGGACCAGAACTCGCGCACAAAGATGCTTGCGGGCTTCAAGGATAACCAGATCACGCTGCTCGTTGCATCAGACGTTGCAGCGCGTGGCCTCGATATCCCCGATGTCAGCCACGTGTTCAACTTCGACGTTCCGATTCACGCGGAAGACTACGTGCACCGCATCGGCCGAACGGGCCGTGCAGGCCGCTCCGGCGCTGCCTTCACGCTGGTCAACCGTCGCGACACCAAGTATCTCGACGCTATCGAAAAGCTCATTAACGAGAAGATCGAATGGCTGAACGGTGACCTGACCGCCCTGCCGGAACCCATGGAAAGCTTTGCTTCCGAGCGTCCGCGCCGTGGCAAGGAAAAAGACAAGGAACGCGGTCGTGGCCGTGACAGAAACCGTCGTGATGCGGCTCCACAGGCAGAAGCACCACAGCCGGTTGTCGAAGAAAAGATCATTCAGCCAGCCGCTATCGTAGAAATCGCGGCAAATGGAGGCGACAAGTTGAAGGCAGAACGTAAGCAAGAAAGAGCACCTCGCAATTTCGAGCGCAACCACAACGCAACGCCCCCTGCAAATGATGACAACCGTCGTCGCCACTACCGCGACCACGATGATGGCCCGACACCTGTTGGTTTCGGTGATGACATTCCAGCCTTCATGCTGATCGTCGCAACCGCGAAGGCGTGATTGTGAAGCCCGGCATTGACTTTCCGGGCGTTGGCGCTGGCCTTGTCATCAGGCGCGATGGCAAGGTTCTGCTCTATAGGCGGGTCAATCCGCCCGAAGCCGGGCACTGGAACATCGTGGGCGGCAAAGTCGACCACATGGAGCATTCCAGAATTGCTGCAATACGCGAAGCCGAAGAAGAAACCGGCCTGAGCATTGGCGATGCAAGCTTTCTGTGCACCAGCGAGCAGATCATTGCCGCCGATGGGCAACACTGGCTTTCGCTCATCTACATGACAGATGATTTCAAGGGTGAACCCTCACTGACCGAGCCTGATAAGCTGTCAGAGTTTGGCTGGTTTGACGTGGACAATCCGCCTCAGCCGCTGTCCTTTTTTGCAAGGGATGCGTTTCTCCAATTGCGCAATGCCGGGGCGTGAACGGCTCCGTTAATCCTATATCGCTGAAAATACGCGAAAATTCCTGCCTAACAGTCTTTTTGACGGGCATTTCCTCTTTTGCAAAACGTCCGGTGTCGTTAAACATCGCAGGACAGCAAGAGGAAACCCGCCCCGCCATGCACCTAACTCGCCTGCTCGCAATCGCTGCCACTTTCGCCATGGCAGGCACAGCAAGTGCCGCGACCATTGGCGTGGTCGCGCCGCAGAGCGGTCCATATGAGGCGCTCGGCCTGCAAATCCGCAACGGCGTGAAGATTGCAGCCGCAAAAGCTGGCCTCGATGTCATGGAAATTCACGAGAGTTGCGAAGAAGGAAGCGGTGGCGCAATCGCGGATGGTCTGGTCGCAGCCAAGGTCAGCATCGTCGTCGGCTTCCTTTGCACCGAGACATTGTCTCAGGGGCTGCCGACCCTCAAGAACGCAAATATTCCTGCCATCACCCTGTCCAGCCGCGCATCCGGCCTGATGGAAGATACGCTGAAGCGCGGATGGCCGCTATTCCGGCTTTCGCCATCCGAGGCCGATGAGGCTGAAGCCGTGAGCGCAGCTATTTTGCGGGACTGGAAGGGCCATTCCTTGGGTCTCATCGATGACGGCACGATCTACAGCCGCGAACTGGTGGACCGCATCAGGGCAAAGCTCGAAGAGTCCGGCCTGAAGCCCACCTTTACCGATACAATTCGCCCATCCCAGGAACAGCAGGTCGCGCTTGTGCGACGCCTGAGCCGCACCGGCATCACCCATGTCTTCATCGGCGCAGAGCGCAACGACGTGGCCATCATCGCCCGCGATGCCACAACTGAGAAATTTCCGCTGACCATCCTCTCGGGCGATACGATGAGGGCTGCCAACAGCCCCGTGCCGATGCCTGCTGGTGTGCTTGCTGTTACGCTTCCCGATTACGCCACGCTACCTTCAGCCGTTGATGCGGTTCAGCAGTTGCGCGCAGCCAATGTCGAGCCGGAAGGCTACGCCCTGCCCGCCTTTGCGGTAACGCAAGTGGCGGCAAAGCTGGTCGAATTGTCAGAAGCCCAGAGCAAACCGGCATCCGCGCTGATGATCGGCACTCGGTTTGATACCGCCATCGGCCCCGTTATGTTCAACGAAAGCCATGAGCTTCAGGACAACCCCTACCGCCTGCAACAATGGAACGGCTCGGCCTTTGTTTCTGTGGAGCATACCGAGCGCTGAAAACAATGAAGACCCGCGCAATCATTGCTCTTCACCGGCAATGATAAGGCGCGAAAAACCTTGCTTGAGGAGCTAAGCAGATGTCCCTTCCCGTGCGGATCGCCCCGTCCATCCTTGCGTCCAACTTTGCAAAACTTGGACAGGAGGTTGCCGATGTAACGGCTGCCGGTGCTGACTGGATTCACCTCGACATCATGGACGGCCACTTCGTGCCGAATATTTCCTTCGGGCCAGATGTCATCAAGGCGCTTCGCCCCCACAGCCAGGCTTTCTTCGATTGCCATCTGATGATTGCTCCTGCCGATCCTTACCTCGAAGCCTTTGCCAAGGCCGGTTGCGATGGCATCACCGTGCATGCCGAAGCGGGTGCGCATCTGCATCGCTCATTGCAAACCATTCGCTCGCTCGGCAAGAAGGTCGGCGTCACGCTCAACCCTGCGACACCGCTCAGCGTTCTGGAAAATGTGCTTGATGATGTCGACCTCATCCTCATCATGAGCGTCAACCCCGGTTTCGGCGGTCAGAAATTCATTCCCGCGATGCTGGACAAGATCCGCGCAGCCAAGTCTCTGATCGGTGACAGGCCGATTGAGCTGGAAGTGGATGGCGGTATCACCATCGATACGGCTGGTAGCGCCATTGCGGCGGGTGCCAATGTTCTGGTTGCCGGTTCTGCTATTTTCAAGGGAGATGGTGTGGAAGATTACCGCAAGATGGTCAGCGCCGTTCGCGCCGCCGCCGAGCAGGGTCGCGCCTGAACCCAAAAGAGAACGGCGGCCTTGCCCAGCCGCCGATGTTTCGCCTTGCCGACGAATGCGTTGAGATTGCCGGAACACTTTGCTAAAGGGGCAGAAATATTCCTTCCTGAGAGAAAGTCATTGCCATGATACCTCGTTATTCAAGACCGGAAATGGTCGCAATCTGGTCGCCGGAAACGAAGTTTCGCATCTGGTTCGAAATCGAGGCGCATGCCTGTGACGCTCTCGCAGAAATTGGCGTTATTCCAAAGGAAGCGGCCAAAACGATCTGGGAAAAGGGCGGCGCGGCGCAGTTTGATGTTGCGCGCATCGATGAGATCGAAGCCGTTACCAAGCATGACGTCATCGCTTTCCTCACCCATCTGGCAGAATTTGTCGGCCCAGACAGCCGCTTCATCCACCAGGGCATGACATCGTCAGACGTTCTCGACACAACGCTTAACATTCAGTTGGTCCGCGCTGCCGACCTTCTGCTGGCCGATATGGACCGGGTTCTCGCAGCTCTGAAAACCCGCGCCTTTGAACACAAGGACACCGTCCGCATCGGCCGCAGCCATGGCATCCATGCAGAGCCAACGACGATGGGCCTGACCTTCGCCCGTTTCTACGCTGAGATGGATCGCAACCGCGCCCGTCTGGTCAACGCCCGCGCTGAAATCGCGACCGGCGCGATCTCAGGCGCTGTCGGCACATTCGCCAACATCGATCCTTCTGTCGAAGAGCATGTCTGCAAGGCGCTCGGCCTTGCGCCGGAGCCGGTCTCCACGCAGGTTATCCCACGCGATCGCCACGCCATGTTCTTCGCAACGCTCGGCGTCATCGCGTCTTCCATTGAGAACGTCGCGATTGAAATTCGTCACATGCAGCGCACAGAAGTTCTGGAAGCCGAAGAGTTCTTCTCTCCCGGCCAAAAGGGCTCGTCGGCCATGCCGCACAAGCGCAACCCGGTTCTGACAGAAAACCTCACCGGCCTCGCACGTCTGGTCCGCATGTCCGTCGTGCCCGCCATGGAAAACGTGGCACTCTGGCACGAACGCGATATCAGCCACTCCTCGGTTGAACGCGCCATTGGCCCAGACACCACAATCACTCTGGATTTCGCGTTGAACCGTTTGGCTGGCGTTATCGAGAAGCTGGTGATCTACCCGGACAACATGTTGAAGAACATGAATAAGTTCCGTGGCCTCGTCCACTCTCAGCGCGTTCTGCTGGCGCTGACGCAGGCTGGCGTCTCGCGTGAAGATTCCTACCGTCTGGTCCAGCGCAATGCCATGCGCGTCTGGGAAGAAGGCAAGGACTTCCTGGAAGAGCTTCTGGCCGACGAAGAAGTCCGTGCCGCTCTGCCGGAAGAAAAAATCCGCGAAAAGTTCGATCTTGGCTACCACACCAAGCACGTCGACACGATTTTCTCCCGCGTCTTCGGCTGATCGGCCGATCACGCTGACGAACAATCAAATCAGCCGGCGCGGGATACCGCGCCGGCTGATTGCGTTTTCAGCTCCTGCACGGCTCAGCATTTTCGCGAAATACACACACCTGACGGACGCGGTGCCAGAGCGCTCCGTAAAATAACACGCGCGTTGCATTAATTTTACGGGCCTTTACCGCCCCTCTCTTGACGGCGGGCGGTGGCGCTAGCAGATAAGAGGCATGAAAGCATCTGAAGCAGATATCCTCATCGTTCCCGGCTACACGAACTCTGGCCCAGAACACTGGCAAAGCCGTTGGCAGGAAAAGCTGTCCACCGCCCGCCGTGTCGAGCAGGCGGAGTGGACAAAGCCGGTCCGTGAAGACTGGGTCGCAAAACTCATCGAAGAGGTCAACGCCTGCACTCGGCCCGTGGTGCTGGTTGCCCATTCTCTGGGCGTGCCCACTGTTATGCACGCGCTGCCGCAGATTGCCGGTAAGGTAGCAGGCGCCATGTTTGTGGCACCACCCGATGTGGCAAACCCGGATATCCGCCCCAAGCACCTGATGACCTTCGGCCCCTACCCGCGTGATCCCCTTCCTTTCCCTGCCATTACCATCGCCAGCCAGAACGATCCTTTCGGCAGCTATGAGCATGCGGGCGAGATTTCGAATGCCTGGGGCTCCACGCTTATTGATGCGGGCATGTCTGGCCATATCAATGCGGAATCAGGTCATGGCCCATGGCCGGAAGGCACGATGGTATTTGCCCAGTTCCTCAGCAAGCTGAAACCACCGGCCAGCTTTAACCTTTAATTTGACTGAATATATCAGCAAATCAAAGAATAGTAGATTTGGCATTAAATATTCACCTGTGCGCTATCAACCAGCGAGTAAGTCTGCGACAATAACCTGCAATCGATGCGACCCTTATTGCAGGGCGTCTATAGTGGGAACGGTGGCAGGGTCGCGTGAACCAAGATCTTTTACTGAAAGAAATTCTTGACGCATTGCCTGTTCCCGTTATCCAGCTTTTGCCTGGCGGAAACATTGCATATCTGCCGCCTAATTTTTCCTGCGCCTGCGCAAACCCGACCCACCTTCTGGATCTCATCCATAGGGATGACCAAGCTGCCGCGACTGAAGCACTGGTGAATGTTTCAAAAAACGGACCTGCAACGTTGGAGGTCCGGCTGAACGATGAGCCGACCAGACAGCGCCATGCACTTCTGTCACTGACCCGCATGCAGGCGAGCGCAGGCGGGATCATTCTCGCCCAATTCACCGACATCACAGCGCAAAGCCTGCGTGAGCGCGAGATTGCCATGCGAGAAAGCCGCTGGAACAGTGCGCTGGTGGGTTCGCTGTCTGGCGTGTGGGATCAGAACTTCGCGACGGGCGAGATGTATGGTTCTGAAACCTGGCGCTCTATGCGTGGCATGGCACCGGATGATCCCATTGAAGCCAACCTCGAAGAGTGGTTGACCCTCGTCCATCCTGATGACCGCGCTCACACCGTGCACTGCCTCGAAAAGCAGACGGAAGGCGATCCGGCCTATGCTGCTTTTCAGTATCGCGAGCGACACAAGGATGGTCACTGGATCTGGATCGAATGTCGTGGTGCCTGCATTGAGCGCGACGAAAACGGAAAGGCTCTGCGCATCGTCGGCACAGATACCGATGTCACCGAGCGAAAGGCATCCGAAAGCGATATGGAGCGGATGGCCCGCCACCTGAAACTCGCGCTGGAAGCATCGCAGGTCGGTGTTTTCGAAGTGGATTTCGAGACCGGCGTAACGACATGGGACGACCGTTTGTACGAGATTTTTGGCATCGACAAAAGCATGCCCATCCTCGTCGACGGGCTCTGGGAAAGCCGCGTTCACCCGGATGATCTCAGCCGTGTTCTGGTTAACGTTTCTGATAAAATGGAAAAGCTTGAGCCCTTCACGGAAGAATACCGCGCCATCCTGCCGGACGGTTCCCTGCGTTACATCCGCGCGCGCTCCCTGCCCTTCATCGATATTGACGGCAAACGAAAGATGATCGGCGTCAATTGGGATGTCACAACAGATATTGCCCTTCGCAACGAGCTTGAACGCGCCAAGACCCAGACGGAGACGCGCAACCACGAACTGGAGCAGGCCCGGATCAACATCGAGCACAATGCGCTGCATGACTATCTGACCGACCTGCCAAACCGCCGGTATCTGGACGAAGTCCTGACACGGGGCGATCTTTTTACGGGCCAAGCCGGCCCTGGCCTTGCCATTCTGCACATCGATCTGGATCGCTTCAAGCAGATCAACGATACGCTCGGCCATCGCACCGGCGACGTCATGCTGAAATATGTCGCCAACCTGTTGCGCAAGGCCAGCAAGAAGAAAGAGTTCGTGGCGCGCATCGGTGGCGATGAATTTGTGTTCCTGTCCCCCTTCAATGGCGACACTCGCAAAATCGAGTCGATGGCCAAGCGGTTGATCAAGCAGTTGAAGCAACCCATTCTGCATGAAGGCCATGAATGTCGCATCGGTGCCAGCATTGGCATCGCCTGCGGTATCGGAGCGGATATGGACTACAAGCAGCTGCTGCTCAACGCCGATATCGCGCTTTACAATGCCAAGAAGCGAGGCCGAAATCGCTTCGAATTTTTCTCATCGGATACGCAGGACTGGCTGATCAACACGAAGCGCGTTTCGGATGAAATTCTGACCGCACTGGAGCGAGATGAGTTCATTCCCTATTACCAGTTTCAGTTCTGCGCACAGACCCTTGATATCACCGGTGTCGAAACGCTGGCGCGCTGGAACCACTCCGCCGAAGGCATTCTGACCCCCGACCGATTTCTCGCCATCGCGGAAGATCTCGATGCCGTGTCCGCAATCGATAGCATCATCCTAAAAAAGGCGCTGGTGGATTTCAGCAAATGGAAGGCGGCGGGCCTTTCCATTCCCAAGCTTTCCGTCAACGTGTCCGCCAGACGGCTGCATGATCCGGCGCTGAGCCAGTCACTCGATGGTCTCAAGATTGAAGCAGGCACGCTGGCATTCGAGCTGCTGGAATCCATCTTTCTGGACGATAGCGACGACATCACCCTCCACAATCTGAAGAAGCTGCGGGAGCTGGGCATCGATATTGAAATCGACGATTTTGGCACGGGCCATGCCTCCATCATCAGCCTGCTGAAAGTCAGCCCGCACACGCTGAAAATCGACCGCGAGCTGGTTCGGCTCATTCCCCAATCCAACGAACAGCGGAAATTGCTGGGCTCCATCATCGATATCGGCCGCTCGCTGGGCATCAGAGTTGTGGCTGAGGGCGTGGAAAGCGCCGAGCACATTCATATTCTGCAAGATATGGGTTGCGATGCCTTGCAAGGCTTTGCCCTGTGCCGGCCATTGCCTGCGGAGGCCGTGGCCGATTTTGTGGCGGCGCAGGCTTGGAGAACCGTTCCCTTTCAGACTCAGCGCTCAACGAGGGTTGGCCCCGGCATCGCCCCGTTAAAATGAGCTGAGCCCACGGCAGGGCGGAGAAACCTTCGCTCCCCCATGTCTGATTATGCTACGGTTCAACCACAATTTCATCGGCGTTTTGGCCCATAGTGTTTTTACCCTCAGCAAGGCGTTGATTTTCTGATAAATAAAGCTGTTGAAAAGGCTTCATCAGTCGACCACCACCTCGCAGAAGCAGCACTCAAGGGCCACAATTGAAGCGAACGCGGCCCCAGCCTCATTGTGGAATGGCTTCTTTTCCTTTATGGGACCGCTTCAATAGACGAAACAAACGCCACCCATCCGGCGTCAACCAAGAGATTTGTTAATATGAACCGTCGCCGCCGTATTTACGAAGGCAAGGCCAAGATCCTTTACGAAGGTCCAGAGCCGGGAACTCTCATCCAGTTCTTCAAGGACGACGCAACCGCCTTCAACAAGAAAAAGCACGCAGTCATCGACGGCAAGGGTGTTCTGAACAATCGTATTTCAGAGTATCTCTTCACACATCTCAACAAGATCGGCATTCCCACGCACTTCATCCGCCGCCTCAACATGCGTGAGCAGTTGATCAAGGAAGTGGAGATGATCCCGCTTGAGATCGTCGTGCGTAATGTCGCCGCTGGCTCGCTTTCCAAAAGGCTCGGCATCGATGAGGGCGTGGTTCTGCCGCGTTCGATCATCGAGTTCTATTACAAGTCCGATGCGCTTGAAGACCCGATGGTGTCTGAAGAGCATATCACCGCATTCGGCTGGGCAAACCCGGCAGAACTTGATGACATCATGGCGCTTGCCATCCGCGTGAATGACTTCCTGTCGGGTCTTTTCCTCGGCGTTGGCATTCAGCTGGTTGATTTCAAGATCGAATGCGGTCGCCTCTACGAAGGCGATATGATGCGCATCATCCTGGCCGACGAGATTTCTCCCGATAGCTGCCGCTTGTGGGATATCGAGACGCAGGAAAAGATGGACAAGGACCGCTTTCGCCGCGATATGGGTGGGCTTCTGGAAGCCTATTCGGAAGTGGCGCGCCGTCTGGGAATTATCAACGAAAACGAACCGCTCCGTGGTACCGGCCCGGTTCTGGTCAAGTGAATTCAGGAGAGCATCAGGTGATCAAGGCACGGGTGACTATTACGCTCAAGAACGGCGTTCTCGATCCGCAGGGTAAGGCAATTGAAGGCGCTCTCGGCAGCCTCGGTTTCGAAGGCGTTGGCCAGGTTCGCCAGGGCAAGGTCTTCGATCTGGAACTGGCCACCAGCGACAAGGCGAAAGCTGAAGCCGACCTGAAGGCGATGTGCGAAAAGCTCCTCGCCAACACGGTGATCGAAAACTACTCTATCGCTATTCTCTGACGCTCAGGAGCCGATCCATGAAATCCGCAGTCGTTCAGCTTCCGGGCCTCAATCGTGACCGTGACATGATCGCGGCCTTGACTCGGATTTCCGGCAAGGCACCTATCACCATCTGGCAGACGGAAACAGACATTCCCGACGTTGATCTGATCGTCATTCCAGGCGGATTTTCCTATGGCGACTATCTGCGCTGCGGCGCGATTGCCGCGCGCATGCCCGTCATGCAGGCTATCCGCGAGAAGGCCGAACAGGGCGTCAAGGTTCTGGGCGTCTGCAACGGCTTTCAGATTTTGGTCGAGGCAGGCATGCTTCCGGGCGCGCTGATGCGCAATGCATCGCTGAAATTCGTCTGCCGCGAAGTGAAGCTTGAGGTCGTCAACAACGACACCGAATTCACGCGTACCTATGACAAGGGCCAGATCATCCGCTCGCCGGTTGCTCATCACGATGGCAACTACTTTGTTGAGCCGGAAGAGCTGAAATCCATCGAAGACAAGGGCCAGGTCGTTTTCCGCTATGCGGAAGGCACCAATCCGAATGGCTCGCTCAACGACATCGCCGGCATTATCAATGCCAAGGGCAATGTTCTAGGCATGATGCCTCACCCGGAAAACCTCATCGAAGCCGCCCATGGCGGCAATGATGGGCGCGGTATCTTTGCCTCAGCCCTCGGCGTCATCGCAGCTTAAAAATTAACAAAGCCGGGTTAAACCGGCTTTGTTGTATTTCACTGATATGGAATTAAAGCGATGAACCGCCTGCGCCTTCCCCACGCTCTCAATCTTGCAGGCCTCGGCCTTGCTGCCCTTTCTCTGGCCGCTTGCCAGGCGGAAAGAGCTCCCGTGGCCTCCGCGTCGGCATCCCGGGCAGCATTGCCGGTCATGGAGCGCGTGGCACTGGGTGCGAATGCCTGCTGGTTCAAATCAGGCGACCCGGCTTTCAAGCAGTACCGCCTTGCACCGGAACTCAATTCTTTCTCCGGCCGCCCGCGCATTCTGCTGGTGCCGCGCAACAGCCCCGAATCGCGCCCCATGCTCGTCGTGCAGGCGGAAGGCAATCCAGCAAAGGTTGACGCCTTTGGCCCGGCCATGAACGAACCACACGCCGCACGCATCACCACAGACGTGAAGCGTTGGGTGAATGGCGGCAAAGGCTGCTCCTGAGAGACAAAACCCGCCAGCGCCTCAAAGAAACGGCACATGGCGGGCTTTTGCTGACAAGGCAATCGGGCGAGAAATCAAGCCACCATGCGCGCTCTGCCGCGGGCTGCGCCAGCGGCCGCAGATTGTGATGTTCCCAGGCTGAACTGAGCAACAAGATCCCGAAGCTTTTCAACCTCCTGCGACAATGCCGAGGAAGCTGCGGTGGATTGTTCAACCATCGCCGCATTCTGCTGTGTTGTCTGGTCCATTGAGTTGATGGCTGTATTGACTTCGGAAAGCCCGACAGACTGCTCCTTCGAAGATGTTGCAATCGCATTCATATGCTGATTGATGCCAGCGACCCGGTCTGCAATTTCGTTCAATGCAAGGCCTGTTTCACGCACGAGTTCAACGCCGCTTCCAACTTCCGCCGTTGACGTCTGGATGAGCGCCTTGATCTCCTTGGCCGCATTCGCAGAACGCTGCGCCAGTTCGCGTACTTCCTGCGCAACAACAGCAAAGCCTTTACCTGCTTCACCAGCGCGCGCAGCCTCAACACCGGCATTCAGCGCCAGAAGGTTGGTCTGGAATGCAATTTCATCAATGACGCCGATGATGTTGGAAATCTGCTGCGAGGAATTCTCGATCCGCTGCATCGCCTCTTCCGCCTGGTTAACAACCTTGGAGGACTTGGCAGCGCTATCAGTCGCAGAAGTCGCAGCCCGCTGTGCTTCCATGGTTCTCTGGCTGGAATTGGTGACATTGACGGTTATTTCATCCAGTGCAGCGGCAGTCTGCTCCAGCGAAGCCGCTTGCTGTTCTGTACGGCGTGAAAGATCATTCGCGCCAGAGGCAATTTCCTGTGTGCCATTGCCGATGGCGGAAATGCTGTCTGCAATAGACCGTAATGTATCGCCGAGCTGTTTGACGGACAGATTGAAGTCCTGCCGCAATGCCTCGAATTCTGGCGAGAAGGCTTCGTTCAGCTGGAAGGAAAGGTCGCCCGATGCCAGCCGCTTCAAGCCTCCCGCCAAGCCGGATGTCGCCACACGCAAGCGTTCAGCCGCAACAGCTTCCGCTCGTTCCTGAGCTGCCAAACGATCGGTTTCCGCCTGCAAGCGCAACGCCTCAGCTTCCGCCTCCATTCGCTTTTTGGAAATGGCCGCTTCACGGAACACTTCCACCGCTGCAGCCATCGAACCAATTTCATCCTTGCGACCGACCCCGGCGCTGATGACGTCGGTGCGACCCTGCGCAAGTTGAGACATGGATTTCGAGAGCGCGAGGATCGGTGCACTGATCGTTCGCCGAGAGATATAGAAAATGATGCCTGAGAAGAAGACGGTCAAAACGATGAGCGTCTCCAGGATGCTATTGATATAGACGCTGGTAGCGCCGCTCTCTGCGCTGATACTCTCCGCGACCTTTTCAATACTGTCGCCCGCAACCTCCATGGCCGTTTCCAGCTCCGAAAATTGTTTCATGAAATCGGGCAGCACCTGCATGGCGGCGTTGGTGTCTGTTTCAGCCAAGCCCACAAGCTTGGTCGCACTGTCGATATAAGCGCGCAAAGGAGGCTCAACGCTTTTCACGACTTTTTGCGTTTCGGGGTCCGTTGCGAGAGCCTCGTTTGCCGCGATCATTTCTCGGAAAGAAGCTACGTGTTCTGCAAGGTCCTGCTTTACATCCTTCAGGGAAATTCCGGCGGATGGGTTGGAGGTCAGCAGCGACGCGAAAACATCAGACCGAAGCGCATCATGCATCATGTCTGCCTGCATGTGGTTGCGCAGCACCTCCGCTGACGTTGCGATGCGATTGGCATTACCGGTTAGTTCGGCAGCGGACCAAAGTCCAATTCCGGCGGCACTCCCGGCTAAGGCGAAAATACCCAGACTGACAACAATAATTTTCTGCTGAATCGATGACATCACAATATCCCCTAGCAACGTCATGACAATATCGCCAATTATTATTAAGTTTTAATAAACTAGATTGCGTACTTCTATCCACCGACGATTAAAAGTTGAATTTAAAAATCGTCACATACTAATTTACTTAAAGGGAACGAGATGGCCACGAGAAGAGGGATGCCTTGCGGGCCTCCTCCAATGCCTCGTGACGCGTGAGACCGATGTCTGCCAATTGCTCTTCGGACAATTCGCGGAGGGCCAGTCTACCCGCACGCTTGGCTGTACTGAGCGCAATCCTCTCGAACAACCGCGCAAAGAACCCCCTTGCAACGGAGACCGACTTAGGGTCAAGCATATCGCCGCTATCCCGAAAGATCCGCTCGCGCTCGTATCCATCGGGATACATTGTATCTATTGTCTTGTTATACTGATCCATCTTGAGCATATTGTACCTGCCGTTCAGAAATTGTCTGGGTTTTCATTCCTGAACAGAGATACAATTGACATGAATGCAGATACAATGCATATATTGTCACCATGACAAATTGGACACCCGACCTTTCAAGCGGCACAGGCCCCATTTACATCCGGCTTGCTGATCACATCGAAGCAGCTATCGCGGATGGTACCCTGCCCGCTGGCGCGAAACTGCCGCCGCAGCGGAACCTCGCCTTCGATCTCGGGGTGACAATTGGAACGATCAGCCGTGCCTATGCACTCATTCATGAACGCGGGCTTGTCAGTGGCGAAGTTGGCCGCGGCACATATGTGAATGCAAGCATGACACCGAGCCCGGCAGCAGCGCATGAACGTGCAGTGGCATCCTTTGGTGGCACAAGGCCCGCTTCGGAAACTCCCAACAAATTCCGCCTGAACACCACGGCCGCCCCGGATGTCGGCCAAAGTGTTATTGTCGAAAAGCACATTGCAGAGATTGCCAGAGACTGCTCCTTCGAGATCACAGACTATGCAAGGGCATTTCCGCAAGAATGGGCACAGGCTGGTGTCCGCTGGCTTTCGCAGGGAGACTGGTCGCCTGCGCTGGACAGCATCGTCCCCACGCTTGGCGCGCATGCCGCCATCATGAGCGTCATCACCGCAATGACCTCGCCGGGCGATCGGATCGTGTTTGAAACCGCCACCTATTCGCAGATTGCCCGGGCGGCAATTCTTGCCGGTCGGCGCGCAGCGGTGGTGGAATGCGATGAGCAAGGAATCATCCCTGAGGATCTGGAGCGCGTCTGCGCGCAACAGCATCCGAAAATGATTTTCCTGATGCCCACCGGCCAGAACCCGACCTGCGCCACCCTCCCTGAGGATCGCCGTCGCGCCATTTCCGATATCGCCCGCAGGTACAATGTTTGGATCATCGAGGACAATCTGTATGGCGCAACGGTTGCCAGCCAGCCGCCAATGATTGCCGAATTCGCCCCTGACCTGACCTTTGTCATCGGCGGCCTGTCGAAATCAGTCGCCGCTGGCGTTCGCGGTGGCTGGGTCGCATGCCCGCCAAACTTCTCGTCACGCATTCGCATTTCCCACGCCATGATGACCGGCGGCCTGCCCTTTCTGTTGGCTGAACTCTGCGCCCGCATGGTCAACAGCGGTGACGCGCATGACATCAGGAGAGACTGCACAGCAGAAATCAATGCCCGCGTAGCGATTGCCCGCCATGCCTTTGCCGATTTCGAGTTCAACTCGATGCCGGATATTCCCTTCCTTTGGCTCAAAGTACCGGAGCCATGGCTTTCCGGCACTTTCCGCAGCGCCGCCATGAAGGAAGGCATTTTGATTGATGACGAGGATGAGTTCAAAGCAGGGCGCTCGGAAAAAGTCTTTCACCGCGTCCGCATCAGCTTCTCGGCACCGAAAACCCGCAACGAGTTGACCGAAGCCTTCGGCATCCTGCGGCAACTGCTGGACAATGGCTCTGCGGGTTATGAGGGTGTGGCCTGAGAGCGCAGACACTGCGAAAAACTGGGGTGAAGGCGGTTTTTGCGGGGGCTTCAGAACATTTTCCTGTCGCGCCTTGCTGTCTCTTGCGGTAAAGAACCGGAAACTCCCGTACCGGCTCGAACCCCGTGAGACCTATGACACTTCCAAATCATATCAAGATCACCCCGGAACTCATTGCATCCCATGGGCTCAAGCCCGATGAATACCAGCGCATTCTGGACCTGATCGGACGCGAGCCAAGCTTTACCGAGCTTGGTATCTTCTCCGCCATGTGGAACGAGCACTGCTCTTACAAATCCTCCAAGAAGTGGCTGAAAACCCTGCCGACCACAGGTCCGCGCGTTGTGCAGGGCCCCGGTGAAAACGCAGGCGTCGTGGATATCGATGATGGTGACGTCGTCGTCTTCAAGATGGAAAGCCACAACCACCCATCCTATATCGAGCCCTATCAGGGTGCGGCAACCGGCGTCGGCGGCATTCTGCGCGATGTGTTCACCATGGGCGCTCGCCCCATTGCTGCGATGAACGCTCTTCGCTTCGGCTCCCCTGACCACCCGAAAACACGCCACCTCGTTGCAGGTGTTGTGGCCGGTGTTGGTGGCTACGGCAATTCCTTCGGCGTTCCCACTGTTGGTGGCGAAGTCGAATTCGATGCCCGCTACAACGGCAACATCCTCGTCAATGCCTTTGCCGCAGGTCTCGCAAAGTCTGACGGCATCTTCCTGTCGGAAGCCAAGGGCGTTGGCCTGCCGGTCGTTTATCTCGGCGCAAAGACTGGCCGCGATGGCGTTGGTGGCGCGACCATGGCATCTGCCGAATTTGACGAATCCATCGAGGAAAAGCGCCCGACGGTTCAGGTCGGAGACCCCTTCACCGAAAAGTGCTTGCTGGAGGCCTGCCTTGAACTGATGAAGACGGGTGCCGTCATCGCCATTCAGGATATGGGTGCCGCTGGCCTCACCTGCTCTGCCGTTGAAATGGGTGCCAAGGGTGACCTCGGCATTGAACTCAATCTCGATCAGGTTCCGGTTCGCGAAGAACGCATGACCGCCTATGAGATGATGCTGTCTGAAAGCCAGGAGCGTATGCTCATGGTTCTGGAACCTTCCAAGGAAGATGTTGCCAAGGCAATCTTCGTTAAATGGGGTCTGGACTTCGCCATCGTTGGCAAGACTACGGATGATCTGCGCTTCCGCGTTCTGCACAATGGCGAAGAAGTCGCCAATCTGCCGATCAAGGAACTGGGCGATGAAGCGCCTGAATATGATCGTCCATGGACCCCGGCCAAGGTGCCCGCACCACTGGCTGAGAACGATGTTCCAGACGCCGATATTGCCGACGCTCTGCTCAAGCTCGTCGGTTCTGCCAACAACTCGTCGCGTCGCTGGGTCTATGAACAGTACGACACGCTGATTCAGGGCAATTCCCTGCAGTTGCCGGGCGGCGATGCCGGTGTTGTGCGCGTCGAAGGCCATGACAAGAAGGCACTTGCCTTCTCATCTGACGTGACGCCACGTTATGTGGAAGCCGATGCTTTCGAGGGCGGCAAGCAGGCCGTTGCCGAATGCTGGCGCAACATCACGGCAACCGGCGCATTGCCGCTGGCTGCCACAGATAACCTCAATTTCGGCAACCCGGAAAAGCCCGAGATCATGAGCCAGCTGGTTCATGCCATCAAGGGCATTGGCGAAGCCTGCCTTGCGCTGGAATTCCCGATCGTTTCCGGCAATGTCTCGCTCTATAACGAGACCAACGGCCAAGCCATTCTTCCCACCCCCACCATCGGTGGCGTTGGCTTGATGGCGGATTGGGGAAAGATGGCCCGCATCCGTTTTGCAGCCAGTGATGAGGTCATCCTTCTGGCCGGTGCGCCTGAAGGGCTCGGCTCCCACATCGCTCAGTCCGTCTACATGCGCGATATTCATAACCGCATCGATGGCCCTGCCCCGCATGTGGATCTGGCCCATGAAAAGAAGACCGGCGATTTTGTCCGCGCCATCATCACCGAAGGCCTGACAAGTGCTGTTCACGATTGCTCATCCGGCGGCCTGGCGCTTGCCGTGGCCGAAATGGCTATGGCGTCCGACATCGGCGCGACGGTTGATGCCGTCGAAGGTCACCACCCGGTGCGCACATTCTACGGTGAAGACCAGGGTCGTTATGTGTTCACAGTCAGCCAGACGAATCTTGAAACCGTCTCCGCTCGCGCGGCAGCAGAAGGCGTTTCGCTTGCCGTTATCGGCAAGACAGGCGGCTCAACTGTTAAGCTGGGTAACGCCCGCGCAGTAGCGATTAATGAATTGCGTTCGGCCCATGAATCATGGTTCCCTCAGTTCATGGATGGCGAGTTTCTCGCCGCTGCAGAATAATCGAGGAGAGATAGCATGCCCATGAAGCCCGGCGACATAGAGGACATGATCAAGGCCGGAATTCCCGGAGCAAAAGTCACCATTCGTGATCTCGCCGGTGACGGCGATCACTATGCGGCAGAAGTCGTGGCGGAAGCCTTCAAGGGCAAAACCCGCGTGCAGCAGCACCAGATGGTTTATGACGCGTTGAAAGGCAATATGGGCGGCGTATTGCATGCCTTGGCACTGCAAACGTCTGCTCCAGAATAACGAATCTGTCGTTTTAAGATCAGGGCCTGCGCGAAAATCTCGCGCGGGCCTTTTTACATTTTGGGCGGCTGCTCGGAGCGCAGATTGGCAAAGGATGCCGCAGGCATCGGCCCCGCCGTTAGCAACGCGAAATCAAAGCCCGAACGGCGGTCAGAACCCAGCACATATTGGCGGTGCATGCGCAGAAAATTGCGCTTGTTCTTCTTATATCGCTCGGCAGAAAGCGAATGCTTGAAGCGGATCGGCACGATCTTCGGCTGGGCCGCATCGCCGTGACCTGTCAGCTTGGCTGTGTGACACTTGTAGAGGTGGATAGGGTCCGTCAGGCACTGAATATCAAACCATGTCACATGCTCATGCCGAGCCATCACGCCGATGCTCTGGCGCAGCCTTGAGGCACTTTTGAGCAGCGCGCACTGAAGCGCCGCTCCGCCCAATGTGACGAACGAAACAGCCCGCCCGTCAAACGCGTCCGGCTTCAGCTCCAGCACCCGTCCAGCCACCGCCAGCGCAAGGCTTGCACCCATGCTGTGGGATACGAACAGCACCTCCTCAGACCCCTGCTCCAGCGCTGCGATCACAGCTTTCGCCTTGGCGTCAATCCAGTCACGCGCCATGGGCTCGTCACGGCCAACTGCCAGCGCAAAGCGCCAGTCCGCAAAGAGATGCAGTGTGTGAAACCGATCCGAAAATGGCATCACACCTTTCACGAAGAAGAAATAGCCGAGCGGAATGGTGATAAGGCAGAGGAAAACCGAAACGCCCAGCAGCAAGGGCAAGGCCGCGATCAACCCGGCGGCGATAGCGCCCAGAGCAATGAGCAAAAACGGAAACAGAAAGAACAGCCCGAACCGCCACGCATGGCGGAAATAGGCGAGTGCTCCCCCCTCACCGATAATGCCGGCGCCTGCCTTGAACCCGAGCGCAATCTGCTTCCAGATGGACACGGCGCGCAGCTGTGAAATCAGGTCATTATGGTCATGGATGAGGATGGTAGACTGCGTGGCATGACCATTGTGAAGGGCAGCCACATCCATTCGACTGCCCACCGGCGTCTCGTTGATGCCACTCACCTGATAGTCAACGCCAAAAGTCTTGCCCGATTGCGCAGCGCTTCGCTCATAACGACGCTGATGCGCCTGCGCATCCAGCGGATCAAAGCCAGGAAAATAAAAAACCAGTCGCGACGAAACCTTCGTCATCTGTAGCAATCCTAAAAGCCGGCAACCCAAAAGGATTGCTTGATACGGGTGGGCGCACCTATATTGAAAATAATAACTTTTTACAGGCGGCACCAAAAAAAGAGGCCCAATTGTCAAAAATCGTCGATCAGCTGATCAGCGGCGTCATCAAGGGCGCGGTGGCGGAAATCCTCAAGAAATCCGGCACCCGACAGACAAGACGCACAAAGCGCCGCGCAAAGGCCAGCACCTCAATTGCGGGCGGCATCGTCGGCAGCATTCTCAAGGCGGCGCTGGGTGAGAAAACCACTCGAAAGCCGAAAACGCGTGTCGCCAAAAAGCAGGTCAGCAAACGCCGCACCGCCGCAGCCAGAAGCCGCCAGCGTTAGGTGCTCTGCACCTGTTACTGATTAAGCTTTCAAATCAACAAAAGCGCGGTACAGTTTGATAAAAAAGAAAAAACCCGCCTAAGCGGGTTTCTTTGGTGCGGTCGAGAAGACTCGAACTTCCACGGGTTGCCCCACAGCGACCTCAACGCTGCGCGTCTACCAATTCCGCCACGACCGCATCGTGGTAGATGTCAACTTGCGCCGACGAAGGTGCATGTACCAAAAGCATTTTGGGTGCACAAGAGCGTCATGACAGTTTTTTGAAATTAAAAATCACCAGCGTCGTCACTATATGAAAGAAGCCCGCAAATGCAGGGCTTGCAGCTCAGAAATCATTCTGCGAGAAGGCTGTGGAAAGGATTTTTTATGCTGACACGTACCGATATCAAGGCGGATATGTTCCCAATTTCCGGCTCAGCGCCCGTTCGCTGGCGAATCTCCGACGGATTTGTCCCCTATCAGGTGGCAATTGATGAGATGGAGCGCGAGGTGGCGGCGATTGCAGCTGGAGAAGCGGACGAGTTGATCTGGCTTTTGGAGCATCCTCCGCTTTATACCGCAGGCACCAGCGCCGATTCTGCCGATCTCATCGAGCCGGATCGTTTCCCGGTCTTTGCGACGGGCCGCGGCGGCGAATACACCTATCATGGCCCCGGCCAGCGCGTGGTCTACGTCATGCTGGATCTCAAGCGCCGCAGACAGGATGTGCGCGCCTATGTGGCCGCACTTGAAGATGTCATCATCCGCACACTGGATAAGATGAATGTGCGGGGCGAGCGCCGCGAAGACCGCGTTGGCGTCTGGGTCCAGCGCCCTGAAAAGCCGTTGCTGCCAGGCGGAAGCGTGAGCGAAGACAAAATCGCCGCCCTTGGCATTCGCCTTCGCAAATGGGTCAGCTTCCACGGCCTCTCCATTAATGTCGATCCGGATCTGGGACATTTCAGCGGAATCGTGCCCTGCGGAATTTCTCAATATGGCGTCACCAGTCTTGTCGATCTCGGATTGCTGGTTATGATGGGTGATGTCGATGTCATGCTGCGCCAGTCCTTCGAGGAGGTCTTCGGCGCAACCGCAAACGAAGTGGCTCATCAGACACTTTAATGTCGAGCCGCAACCTTCTGTATCGATCAACGTTTCTCAATTGCGCAAAGCTGGATCATCATCCCGCTCTCGCTTTCATCGAAAAATCGAAAAAGGATCCATTTCATGTTCACAACATCTGCCTATGCCTGCGATGATGGCTCCTCCCCGCTGAAACTCGCCACAATCAAGCGCCGTGATCCGGGCCCGCGCGATGTGGAAATCGAAATCGAATTCTGTGGCGTTTGCCATTCGGATATCCACACCGCACGCGCAGAATGGGCAGGCTCGCTCTTCCCATGCGTGCCCGGCCACGAAATCGTCGGACGTGTTGGCCGCGTCGGCTCTGACGTCACCAAGTTCAAGACAGGCGACCGCGTCGGCGTTGGCTGCATTGTCGATAGCTGCCGCGATTGCGCAAGCTGCGCGGAAGGCCTCGAGCAATATTGCGAAAACGGCATGACGGGCACTTACAACTCGCAAGACAAGGCCATGGGCGGCGAAGCACACACACTTGGTGGTTATTCCTCCCACGTCGTCGTGGATGACCGCTACGTGCTGAATATCCCCGAAGGTCTCGACGCAGCAGCAGCAGCCCCGCTGCTATGCGCCGGTATCACCACCTATTCTCCTCTTCGCCACTGGAATGCCGGTCCCGGCACCCGCGTCGGCGTAGTTGGGCTTGGTGGCCTCGGTCATATGGCCGTCAAGATCGCCAGCGCCATGGGCGCAACCGTCGTCATGATCACCACATCTCCCGGTAAGGCAGATGACGCCAAGAAGCTTGGCGCGCATGAAGTGATCGTTTCCAAGGACGCCGAGCAGATGAAGAAGGCAACATCCAGCCTCGACCTCATCATCGATGCCGTTGCCGCAGACCACAATATCGACTCGTACCTTGCTCTGCTGAAGCGCGATGGTGCCTTGGTGCAGGTCGGCGCGCCTGAGAAGCCGCTTTCGGTCCACGCCTTCAGCCTCATCCCGGGCCGCAAGACCTTCGCTGGCTCGATGATCGGTGGCATCGCCGAAACTCAGGAAATGCTCGATTTCTGCGCTGAAAAGGGCATTGCCGCCGAAATTGAAATGATCAACATGGATCAGATCAACGAAGCCTATGAGCGCATGATCAAGAGCGACGTGCGCTACCGTTTCGTCATCGACATGCAGAGCATGCCAAAGCAGGCCGCATAAGCAAGACTGCAAACAGCCAAAAAACGAAAACCCGCCGAGAATATCGGCGGGTTTTTTCATGGCTATATATAAGGAGATAACAGCGCAGAGCGTTCAGCTGGCTAACGCCCGCCACCTCTGCTTAGGTCATCGTGATTAAGATAGAAGCCGGTCATCCGTAAAGCTGCTCTCAGGAACCTTGCCGCTGGCAAGTGCCATGATGGCAAGCACCGCATGCTGACGATCCCAGCCCGCACCCTCAGCCTTTTCCAGGAGACCATTGATTGATGGCTCAAGAGCGAATTGGCATTCAGCCTGATAATCCATCGTATCAACCGAAAGCGAAGGAGAATTGATCATAGCGCGCATTAAAGCACTCCATTTTACGTAACACCCGTGACATCAAGGTCACGACATACGTGCATTCACACACTCAGAACGCTGGACATCTCGAGAGACGACCAGCGACACAAGTAAAACGAATCCCCCAGCGGTCCGCAGAGTCTGTCATATGACTGACACTGTCAAGTTATAAGCGAGATTGAAACTGTGGATAGGCCTTCCACGCGGCCCCGCCAGTCGGGCCTAGGTTTTGAAGAGGACACTATAATCGCCCCTCCCGGTCGCGCCGCGGCTTGCGCCTCCAGATCAGCATAGCCATCAGAACCAGAGCAAAAAGGATGAACCACATCAGGGGAAATGCCATGAAAAGTGCTGCATAGCCGCAATTTTCTTCAAAACACGCGCCCAAGCCCCCGGCATCTTCAAACATGGTGACCGAGAAGGCAGCGGCCATGCCACTGCCGACGACACCTGCCACCAGAATCAGAATGTTCGCAAAAACTCTCATTGCCGCTATTATGCGGCCAAATGAGACCGCTTTGCGGAGCCTGCCGGGAAAAACCAGAAGTTTTAGAAATTGCTTTGAAACGTGTTGCACACACGCACAACGTTTAAGAAAATCAATACCTTAAAACGTTGAGAAAGAATGGTGGGTGATGTAGGGCTCGAACCTACGACCCGCTGATTAAGAGTCAGCTGCTCTACCAACTGAGCTAATCACCCGCCGCATCCGCCATTGTCTGGCGGTGTGAGTGGCCGTATAAAGAGGATATTTCGGCTTGTCCAGCGTGGAAATGACATTTTTGCGAAATTAATCTCGGAAAAACATCGACCACGCTGGAAAACCCCGCATTGCCGGGCTTTTTGCCCTGCAACATTTTTTCTGCATTAGCGACGAAACGCTCTCGCAACGGCGATCAAGATACATGCGCCGATGAAGCCTGCGATCAGGTAACCGATCCAGCCGGTCAGAACGATGCCAAAGACGGCAAGAAGTGTGTTGGCGATGATCGCGCCGACGATGCCCAATATGATGTTCATGAAAACACCCATATTGCTCTTCATGAGCTGTTCAGCGAGCCAACCAGCTATTCCACCGATGATGATTGCAGCGATCCAACCAATTCCAGCACTTTCCATGATGTTCTCCTTGCTCAAGCACGATATGTGATCGGCAAGGTAATGGTTGAGACTGGAAAGAAGTTCCGCGCTAATTCTGCGGTAGGTTCTTGATACACCAAATATGCCGACTATTTTGACCGCATGATTTGGCCGACTTTAAAAGGGCACTCTTGATGATGTTTTCGATAAGGCTGGAACGGTGGTTTCCGGCGCTGATGTTGCTGATAGCCACTTCGATAGTGGCATCATCCGCCGCTTTTGCGCAGGCGCCAGCTCAAACAGCCCCAGTGGAACCGCTCCCTATCGTTGAGCAGTCCAAGACCGACCTCGACAAGTCGAGAGCGACCATGGCGCAGATCAACCAGCAGATCGAGGAAGCCCGCACCGAGGACCCTCGCCTGGTCGACCTGAAAAGCAAAGCGGATGATCTTGCCGGCAATGCGGCCAGCACGGTTGCCAGCCTGCGCAGCAGGCTTGACGAGATCAATGCGCGCATCAATTCCCTTGGCGCGCCACCGAAGGAAGGTCAGCCGCCAGAAGCAAGCGTGGTAACGGATGAGCGAACTCGCCTGAACTCGGAAAAATCCCAGATCAATGCGGTTCTGGGTGAGGCCGAAGCCGTTGCGGGCCACGCAACACAACTTTCCAACAACATCACCTCGATTCGCCGCTCTCTTTTCGCCGCTACCCTGTTCAAGCGCACGGAAATTTCGCCCTCTGTCCTCAGCGAGGCTGGCCAGGAATTTCTCGGCGAGATTTCAGCCGTGAGCAGCTCGCTCTCGGGCTGGGCAATTTTCGTGTGGAATTACAAGCGTGTGTCCATGTTTGGCGCGGTGTCGCTGTCTGCGGTGGCAGCGTTGCTGTTTCTGGTTGGCGGATACCGCCTGCTGGGCCACAGAATGGAGCGCCGCGCCTTTTCGGGTGAGCCATCCTATCTGCGCCGCCTGTCGGTCGCCTTCTGGTCCACGATGATCCAGTCATCGTCCGTGTTCCTGCTGATGGTCACCTCGGCCTTCCTGCTGGATAATTTCGGAGTTCTGAGGCCCGACATTGCGCCCATCGTTTTCGTGGCGATGACGGTTCTCGCCTTCTGCTATTTCGTGTCCCGACTGACCTATGCGATTTTTGCGCCGAACCATCCGGAATGGCGTCTGCTGCATGTGTCCAATCGCGGCGCGCGCACACTCTCTGCCGCCGTACTGTTCATGTCGCTCGTCAATGGTCTCGATTATCTTTTCGGCACCATCAGCGAGACGCTGAACTCGCCTTTGATTCTGACGGTCGCAAAAAGCTTCGTTGCCTCCATCATCATCGGCTCCATTCTTCTGGCCATGTCGTTCCTCAAGCCGATGATCGGCAAGGATGAGGACGCAGAAACCGGTCGTCAGCGCCTTCCCCTCTGGCTTTCAATCCTGCTGGCCATGGGCGGGCTTCTGCTGATCGGTGCCTGCCTGACAGGCTATGTCGGCCTCGCACGCTTCCTCGCCACTCAGATCGTCGCAACCGGCGCCGTTCTTGCAACGGTTTATATCGGCATCCTCTCAGGCAAGGCCATTGCCAAACAGGGTGCCTTTGCCGAAACGCTCGTCGGCCGCCATCTTGGCAGACGGTTCAAACTGGGCCCGGTCGCGCTGGATCAGGCAGGCCTTGCCGCCGGACTCGGCATTTACGGCATCGCGCTTTCCTTCGGCGTTCCCCTCATCCTGTTTTCATGGGGCTTCCAGCCGGGCGATATCGAAAATTGGGCTTACCGTCTGCTGACGGGCTTCACCATCGGCAACACGTCCATCTCCCTCATCAGCATATTCAGCGGCATTCTGGTCTTTGCCGTTGGCTATGCCATAACACGCTGGTTCCAGCGCTGGCTGGACCGCAACGTCATGGCTCGCGGACAGGTGGACGCTGGCGTCCGCAACTCGGTTGGCACCGGTATTGGCTATCTCGGAATCGTCTTCGCCGCCATATTCGGCATTTCATCTGCGGGTCTTGATCTTTCCAGCCTGGCACTTGTGGCCTCCGCCCTGTCTGTCGGTATCGGTTTTGGCTTGCAGAACATCGTTTCGAACTTCGTGTCGGGCCTCATTCTGCTCGTCGAGCGGCCTTTCAAGGTGGGCGACTGGGTTGTAACCGGCACTGTGGAAGGCACCGTCAAGCGCCTGTCTGTTCGCGCTACCGAGATCGAAACCTTCAGAGGCCAGTCGATCATCGTTCCGAACTCGGAATTCATCAATTCCTCTGTCGGAAACTGGACCCACAGAAACCGCATCCAGCGTGCTGAAATCCCCGTTTCTGTGGCCTATGAAACAGACCCGCAGCAGGTCATGGATATTTTGCTGGAACTGGTGAAGAAGCAGACGCCGGTCCTGCGCAATCCTGAACCGCATGTGGAGTTTCTGCGATTCGGGGATTTCTCGCTGGATTTCGAGTTGCGCTTCCACCTGTCAGACCTCAATCACGGCCTGACGGTGAAGAACAATCTGCGCATGGAAATCCTCAAGCGTTTCCGCCAGGAGGGAATCACCATTCCCATGCCGCAGCGCAATTTGAACATCCACGTCGAGGGTGAAACAAATCCGCAAATGCTCGCAGCGCTGCTGGCCGAAGAGGGCGAAAAGGCAGTTGTGTCCCATACAGCAGCGGCAGCCGCACCCAAGCAGGACATGCCAAAGGCACTGGACGAGAGCGATGCAGACACCGCGAAAGAGCCCAAGATCGAGGCATCCAAGCCATCTGCGCGCAACAGAGCGGGCTGACGCACTCAGCGCTTGAAAATCGTCAAAAGGCTCGCCGTCGCGGCGAGCCTTTTGCATGTCGTAATCAGGCGTTTGAGCAACGATGCGACATTGCATAGTCTGGCCCATATTGGTTTGAAAAGGCTCACACATAAGCGGGCCATTATGCCTCAAGGGGAACTTGCATCATGAAGACACATGCGCGGGCGGTGGTAATCGGTGGCGGCGTTGTCGGTGTGTCGACGCTCTATCATCTGGCCAAAAAAGGCTGGGGCGATTCTGTGCTGATCGAGCGCAAGGAACTGACCTCAGGCTCCACATGGCACGCAGCCGGTCTTCTGCCGCTGTTCAACATGAGCTACTCCGTGGGGCAGATCCACAAATACTCGGTCAAGTTCTATGAGGAGCTTCAGGAAGAAACCGGCATGAATGTCGGCTTTTCCAAGGTCTCCAACATCCGCCTCGCCCGCACCAAGGACCGCTGGGACGAGTACATGTATTATGCGGGCATTGCCGAAACCATCGGCGTCAACGTCAAGATGCTGACGCCGGAAGAGGTCAAGGAAATCTGGCCGCTCTGCGAAACGGATGGACTTCTGGGCGCCATTCAGCACCCTGACGATGGATATATCCAGCCCGCAGACCTGACGCAGGCGCTAGCCAAGGGCGCGCGCGACAAGGGCGCAACCATCTATCGCAACACCACCGTCACCGCGCTGGAACAGCTTGAGAATGGTCACTGGAAGGTGACAACCGACAAGGGCGAAATCATCGCCGAACACGTCATCTCCTGCACCGGCAACTTTGCCCGCAAAACGGGCGAGATGGTCGGCATCAACATCCCCGTCATCCCCGTCGAGCACCAATATATCGTCACAGAGCCGCACCCGGCCATTCTGGAGCGCCGCCAGCAGGGCCTGCCAGAAATGGGTGTTCTTCGCGAATCCGATAGCGCCTGGTACATGCGCGAAGAAGCGGGCGGCCTCATTCTCGGACCTTATGAGGTGGGCGCGCCCGTCTGTTATGTCGATGGTCCTTCGGACCAGAGCGAATATGAGCTGTTTCAGGAAGAGCTAGACCGCCTCATGCCCCATATCGAAGCCGCCATTGCCCGTGTTCCAGCTTTTGGCGAAGTGGGAATCAAGAAGGTCTATAATGGCGCAATCGCCTACACGCCCGATGGTAACCCCATCGTCGGCCCTGCCCCGGGCTTGAAGAACTTCTGGCTGAACGAAGGTCACTCCTTCGGCATCACCGCTGCCGGTGGCGCAGGCTGGCAACTTGCGGAATGGATCGTAGAAGGCGAACCGACCCTCGACCTCATGGGCGTCGATCCGCGTCGATTCGGCCCTTATGCGACCGAAGGCTACCTCATTGCGAAAAACGAGGAAGCCTACGCCAACGTCTTCACCATGCATTATCCCGATGAAGAGCGCGCCGCCGCCCGTCCGCTCAAGACGACACCGATCTATGATCGCCTGAAAAAGCTCGGCGGTGTCTTTGGCAGCGTCTATGGCTGGGAACGCGCCAACTGGTTCGTGCCGGATGGTTACGCGCTGAAGCCAGAGGAACTCGGCGTCGGTGCCGATGTCATCACCAACCACAACCACGCGCCCGCGCTGGAAGATGGCCGCATCGTTGAAAAATGGTCGTTCCGCCGCTCCAACTATTTCGAGCATGTCGGCAACGAGGTCAAACACGTCAACGAACATGTCGGCGTGCTGGATATGTCTGCCTTCGCCAAGATGGAGGTTTCAGGCCCCGGAGCGCGGCAGTGGCTCGAATCCATCCTCGCCAATGCCATCCCGAAGAAGCGTGGTCGCATCGCGCTGACGCACCTTCTCACCAAGGATGGCGGCGTGAAGGCCGAGTTCACGGTTTATGAGTGGGCGCCCGGCCGGTTCTACCTCGTTTCTGCTGGGGGCCTGGAAAACCACGACCACGATGTGCTGCGCCGCCTCGCACCATCAGATGGCTCCGTCATCCTGCAGCCCATCACCCAGAAATACGGCGTTCTGGCACTGGCTGGCCCCAAGTCGCGCGCGGTCTTGCAAAAGCTCACCCGCACCAGCCTCGACAACAAGGACTTCCCATGGCTCACCGCCAAGGAAATTTCTGTCGGCGTTGCCACTGCCCACGCGCTGCGCGTCAACTTCGTTGGCGAACTCGGCTGGGAGCTGCACCACCCGATCGAGATGCAGGCCTACATCTTCGACCGCCTGATGGAAGCTGGAGCCGAATTCGGGATCAAGCCCTTCGGCATTCGCGCCATGGTCTCCATGTCGCTGGAAAAATCCTACCGCAACATGGGCCGCGAACTCTCGGTCGAATACAATGCCTATACGTCGGGACTCGACCGCTTCATCAAGCCGGAAAAGCAGTTTATCGGCCGCGATGCCGTGGTTGCTGGCAAGGAAAAGGGCTTGGGCTGGATCTTCTCCACGCTCGTCGTCACCGGCAACACCACGGTGGATGCACGCGGATCAGAAGCCATCTACAATGCGGCTGGCGATGTCGTCGGACGCGCGACATCAGGCGGCTTTGGCTGGCGCATCGGCAAATCGCTGGCGCTTGCCATGCTGTCACCTGCCGAAGCGAAGATCGGATCAAAGCTGAAGATCAAGATTCTCGGCGATCTCTATGATGCGGAAGTGGTGGGTGAAAGCCCGTTCGACCCTGACAACGCCGTCCTGAGGGCCTGACAGGCCGCACGACAACCCTTGAAAACCTCACCCCGGCCTCGTGCCGGGGTTCGTCTGTCGGGTCAAATCAGGCGCAAGCAAAAGCATTGCGGGCACCACCGCGCGCAGGCTCATCCATATCGTCAATGAAGAATTTGGTCCTGAGCAAGCTCAACAGATCAATCAGCGTTTCCAGATGAGATATTCTGCGCCAGCGAGATCGCTATGCGCCGGTCATCTTCCGCCGCAACAGAAAACGCCTGTTCCTGCAGGTTCTGGATCCATTTGCAGTTGATCGACGAACACTTGTCCAGCGCAGCGGTCATGAACGCCAAGCCGCGCACGGTCTGACCTTCCTGAAACAGCAGGTTTCCAAAAATGGACATGGCTCCTGCATGGCCATGCTTGCGGGCCTGGTTCAGCCACTTCTTGGCCTGCTGCGCATCGGCACGTCCGCCCTCGCCCGCCAATATCATCTGCGCCAGCTCAAACTGGGCTTCGGCAACGCCGAATGTGGAAGCAACCTGGAAGTAGAGCTGGCGCGCCTGCGAAAGATCGCTCTTCACAGGGCTGCCGGGAATGCCATGGCGGTAATAATCGGCGAGAGACAGCAATGCGTTGACGAAAAACCCGGTGTCTTCAGAGCCCGGCTCCACGCCCTGGCTCGCAATCTCGCTGTAAATCTTGAAAGCCTCGAAGTCATTCTTCGCAACACCATCGCCATAGGCGTACATGTTGGCGAGTGCCCAGCGCGAGCCCGTATGACCCTTTTCCGCCGCGTAGCGATATGCTTCGACAGCGTCGTCCTTTTTGCCGCTTTTGTAAGACTTGAAGCCGAATTTGAACAGGTCAAACGGACCCGATTCCTTGGTAACGCCCGAATTGATATCAAAAGCTGCAGCAGGCATTGCCAGCGCTGCAAGCAACAAACCCGCCCATAGCGGCTTCAAAACATTGATGTCACATTTCAGCATTTAAACGGACTTCTCTCACTCTTCCCGGGGTATAGCGAATACTCACGCAATACTGCAAAGACAATTCACACCAGGCTGCGATTTTCGAACACACTGCGTCTTTCCAGCCGCACTTTTTAAGGTGCTGCCGGTCTGCTTCTGCGTCTGTAGGTCGGTGTGTGCACGAAATGAGATATAAGCGCCGTTTCCGGCAATATAACGGCGTTTGACCGCCGCAATCATAGTCTCCAGCAAGGCCACGAAATCAATTCGTGCGTTTACTTGCTTAGACACTGAATCCACTTTCATTTTCACATTAACCACTTCAGCAGAGCCTGTTTAAAAGCCCGCATATTCTTCCGTTTCCCGCGTCCCTGAAGACAAGCAAGCAACTTGTTTGTGGCGGGAAATGGACAAATAGGACGGCTTTCTGACGCAACGTGAAGGTTGCAGAAATATGTTGCTAAATCGTCACAATATTGCAGACAGGCAACAAAAAACCCGGCCTCGAAAGACCGGGTTTCGGAATGGCTAAAGCAGTGATTAGAACTTGACCTTAAGCGATGTCGAAACAGCCGCCACCAGGTCGTTACCGAAGGTGTACGAGGCTTCATTACCGTAGACTTGACCGTTGATGGTAGTCCGGCCAGAGGAACCACTTGTGAGAACGCCTAGAGCACCAGCAAGACGCAGCTCGACATTTTCGGTAGGTGAGTAGGAAACACCTGTACCCAGCGTCCATGTGTCTGTCTGAGTGCCAAAGCCCTGAGAAGTTCCACGGTCCCATGTCACGGTAACAGCACCGCTCCATTGATCATTAAACTTGTGACCTACGCCGCCGGAGATAGTCCAACCGTCGCGGTAACCCAGATCGAGAGAGGTGGCGGGGGTTGCTCCACAGATAGCAACACCTGCCGTCGAGCAATAAAATGGAATCTTCGAAAACTGACTCCAGTCAGTCCATTTAACCGAACCGAGAGCGAGCCACCCTGGAGCGATACCGCTTTGAAATTTAAACTCCAAAGAGTCTGGCATAGCTTGCGAACCGAAAACAGGCACCACTGGCCGATTCACAGCTGCGACTTGCGAAAGGTTGAGTGTTCCAGTGATATCGTCCAGCTTCACTTCGCTGTTATATACCAAGCTTGCACGAAGAGCATATTCAGGAATCTCGTAAGCAACACCTGCACGCCATCCCCAGCCATCACCTTCCAAGTCTAGGCGACCAACGCCAGTTCCAGCTCCTACCAAGTTAGCAGGCAAAACCTGGCGCTCTTTGAACCCGGAGAGTTCTTGGTAGAATCCACCACCAATGAACCTCAACTGGCCCTGTCCCACATCAAACTTGTAAGAACATGTAAGACCGTAATTGTCGCTCTTGACCTTTGTTTCAATATTTTCGTTGGCACCCGCCCAGTTTGCGCCTGGCTTTGTGTGCGCTCCCCATGGTTGAGAATAATCCACCAAGCAGTCGACAGCGTCTCCAAAACCCGCTTTCAATCCGACTCTTGGAACCCAATAATTTTCGCTATCGTCAGTAGAGGAGGATAGATTATTGTTGTTACCGTTCTGACCGGCCGCAGGATTCAGGACCGTATTCGTGTCAACCGCATTCTTCACCTTGCGTTGAGGCGCAACGAACGTCGCAGTCGACTCAGCAGCAAATCTTGAGCCGTCGAAAAGCAGGTCTATATTATAGCCACCGCGCTCCAACCCGCCCGCAAATGCAGGTGACATCGATGTCAAGCCGACGGCAAAGCTCAAAGCACCACTTAGAATGATATGTTGTTTTGCCATGTCTCTCCCCAATCAAGGCAATGCGATGGAAAGACCGTGCAATGCTTTGATAAAAAAGACAATCTGTCGCATGGCAGCCATGCGTTTTTGCAGTGCAAAAATAATTTACGTAAAATGCTGAACAACTCAAAGGCAAGCGAAAATCTCGTAAATTTATTCTCATTCTGCGCTACATTAGCCAATCATATTAGAACAATATGCTTTATCTCTTATCAACTGTGACCGTGTGACAACATCCGGGGTTTTCGCGTCTAAGGCCTTATTTACACGACCTTCGCCTTAGGGTGGCAGCGAATAAACACCCTCTGTTAAATTGCAAGCCCGTGCAGACAGCATCGCCACACCAACGACATGCGGAAAATGTTTGGCGACATTCCGCTCTCGTGGTACTGCAACGGCACATTCGCCTCCTGAAAATGGCAGGCTATCCATCAAACAAACATATCTGCCACAACGCACGTCGTGCTGCATGGCGGTGCGGGTGCGTTATGCAAGACAAGTCCTATTCCCCCATTCACGTCATCGGTGGCGGCCTTGCAGGTTCTGAAGCTGCCTGGCAGATCGCTCAGTCGGGCGTGCCTGTCATGATGCATGAAATGCGCGGCGTGCGTGGCACGGATGCCCATAAGGGCACCGCGCTTGCCGAACTGGTCTGCTCCAATTCATTCCGCTCCGATGATGCGACGGCCAATGCTGTCGGCGTCATCCATGCTGAAATGCGACTTGCCGGCTCGCTGATCATGGCCTGCGCGGATGAGCACAAGGTGCCAGCCGGCAGCGCGCTAGCGGTGGATCGCGATGGCTTTGCCGAGGCTGTCACGGCGAAACTCGAAGCCCATCCGCTGATTACCATCATCCGCGAGGAAATCTCCGGCCTGCCACCGCAGGAATGGGACAACACCATCATCGCCACCGGCCCGCTCACCTCACCAGCCCTTGCAGCCTCCATTCAAGCGGAAACGGGTGAGGATGCGCTGGCCTTCTTCGATGCCATCGCCCCAATCATTCACCGCGATAGTATCAACATGGATATTTGCTGGTACCAATCGCGCTACGATAAGGTCGGTCCCGGCGGCAATGGCAAAGACTACATCAACTGCCCGCTGGACGAACAACAATACCATGCCTTCATAGACGCTCTCATCGCGGGCGATACGGTTGGTTTCAAGGAGTGGGAAGGCACGCCCTATTTCGATGGCTGCCTGCCCATCGAGATCATGGCTGAACGCGGGCGCGAAACGCTTCGCCACGGCCCCATGAAGCCCATGGGCTTGACCAATTCGCACAACCCCACTGTCAAGGCCTATGCCGTCGTCCAGCTGCGGCAGGATAATGCGCTCGGCACGCTCTATAATATGGTGGGTTTCCAGACGAAGCTGAAATACGGCACGCAGGCCGATATCTTCCGCATGATTCCAGGCCTCGAAAACGCAGAGTTTGCACGTCTCGGCGGCCTCCACCGCAACACCTATATCGATTCGCCACGCCTGCTGGATCCATCCCTGCGGCTGAAGTCACGCCCATCCGTGCGGTTTGCAGGCCAGATCACCGGCTGCGAAGGTTATGTCGAAAGCGCGTCGATTGGCTTGCTAACAGGCCGTTTTGCCAGTGCAGAGCGCAAGGGCGAACCCGTCAGCCTTCCTCCGGCCACAACCGCACTCGGCTCCCTGCTTAGCCACATCACCGGTGGACATCTGTCGAGCGATGAGGAGCCGGGCAAGCGTTCCTTCCAGCCGATGAATATCAACTTCGGACTTTTCCCGGAACTTGAGCCAGGTTCGATCGTCAAGCCGGAAGGCGTCAAACGCTTCCGTGGCAAGGACAAGACCATTATGAAGCGTCATTTGATGGCCAGACGCGCCCTCACAGATTGCGCCTCATGGCTCGGCGTCCCCGCGCCTATCTTCGCAGAACCGGAAACGGCCTCTGCTCAGGTGGAAACAGGCGGCGACACCTTGGTATCGGATGCCTCAGCGGCCTGATCCGTAGCAGGTTCCGGCTCTGTGGCCGGGACCGCTTCCAGCATGCTTCCCAGCAGCCATAGGGACACTTCTGCGGCCTCCTTCACCGTCTTGAAACGGTAGGCGCCACTATATTTCGGCTTGTCCAGAAACGATACGACAAACCCGTCGCCGGTTTCCAGATGCTCGACCTGAATGCATTCGGGATCGAGCAACATGCAGACATGGTGTTTGCCCATGTTGCGCATGAAGCCAGCCTTGTTGTCGTGAAGGCGCACAAAAACCGCATTACCATCAGCGGTCATATGCAGGCTGCGGATAGCTTCATTCGGAAAGGCGCGAGCAAAATCGAGAATGGCTTGGCCCGGATCGTGCAGGTCATCCTCGTCCGGGTTACGCTTCAGGCGCAAGAAATAAAGGCCCAACATGGCCAAAGGAAAGAGGACGATCAGAATTGTAGGGCTCATCGATGTCTCTCCATACGGCTGCTCTCGTCGTCCCGGCTCAGGCGTTCTTCGCAATATCATCACATAGTGGTCAAGCCTTGCGCGAATATGGACTGGGCGGACCTATGATCAGAAGCGACGGGTGAACGACGCCTTTGCAAGCTGCCACTGGCGGCGAAACTGCGATGACAGGATATCCTGCGTCAAGAGCGCCACCCCGGCCCTGCGCGCCCTGACGATAACACCGCCTGACAGTGCAACGGGAATAAAGGCTGGAAAAACCGCCTTAGGAATGGGCGCAAGCCGCGCTTTATCCAGATGACCCTGTGCGTGAACGCAGAAGATCTCGATGGCAGCACCGATCCGCGCCTTGTCCTGACCTTCCAGAAACGTCTCGCGGTCCAGCCCGGCAGCAGACAGCATGTCGAGGGGTATAAAGACCTGCCCCCTGCTGGCGTGCAGTGGCATCAACAACAGCATGCCAGCCATGGCCTGTGCCACGCCAGCGTGGCCTGCGGCCTCCGCATTGCCAGTTGCATCTTCTGGCGAAAGCACGATGCTGGCAAGCTGGATCAGGGCAGACGCCGTTTCCCCGGCATAGCCTTCCAGTGCGTTGCGATCGGTGAAAGGATCGTCATAAAGATCGAAAATCCGGGCTTCGATCATGTTGATCAGCGTTTGGCGCGGAAGCTTGTGCGTCTCGATGGCGTCCAGAAGCGCGGCAGCAACCGGGTTGGCAAGGCTTTCACCGTGGGGCTTGCCCTCGAGCAGATCGCGCCACCATTGCATGCGCACCTCGCCGGGAAGCGGGTCGCGCACGAGGTCGCGAATGCGGGCAATTTCAGCGTTGAAGGCATAGAGAGCGCAGAGTGCTGCGCGCTTATCCTGAGGTGACAAAAGGCATGCCAGATACCGATCACGATCGGTATCGCGCAACATGCTCATGCACGCGTCCGTATCTGTCATGCGCTCAGCCATTGTATAAAGCTCTTTCAGCCCTCGACGGCGATCAGCGCCGCCGCAACGGCACGCGATTCCGAAAGCATGATGTTGTAAGTCCTGACCGCAGCCCCCGTGCTCATCGGATCGACGGAGATGCCAGCTTCCTTCAAGGCGGCCCGCAACTCTTTGGGTATCATCCGCATCGTATCACCCATACCAACAAGCAGAAATTCTATCTCGCTGGCCTGGGCAATGATCTGCGAAAAATGCTCGATGCTGAGCTGGCTCGGCTCATTGACGGCCCATCCGTGAATTCCCGAGGGAAGGCACAGAAGCGAACCGCGATGCGACATGTCGGCGAAACGAAAACCGCCATTGCCGTAGGCGTCTATGGGTGCCCGGCCGGGAAAATGGGCCGGGCGTATTTCGATACCAGCGGCCATCAGACGGCAGGCTTGCCGCCAATGGCATTGGCTTCGGCCTTCGCATCTTCAGGGTCGTTACCACCTGGACGAAGCTTGAAGGCAATCAGAACCGGCGCGGCGATATATACCGACGAGAAGACGCCGATACCAACACCGAAGAGCATCGCGAAGGTGAACGATCTGATGACTTCGCCACCGAAGAGGTAGAGCGACAGCAGCGCAAGCATGACGGTCAGACCGGTCAGGATCGTACGCGACAGTGTCTGGTTCAGCGAAACGTCGATAATCATCGAGAGAGGCATCTTCTTGTAGCGCCGCAGGTTTTCGCGAATACGGTCATAGATGACGACCGTATCGTTGAGCGAGTAACCGATGATCGTCAGAATGGCCGCGATACTGGTCAGGTTGAACTCGATGCCGAGGAACACGAACAGACCGATGGTGAAGACCACGTCATGCACCATCGAGATGATGGCGCCGAGCGCGAACTGCCATTCGAAGCGCACCCAGATATAGGCCATGATAGCGACCATGGCGAGCGCGATGCCGATGGTGGAGGTGAGCGTCAGGTCGCCGGAAACGGCGGGGCCAACCACTTCAACGCGGCGGAACTCATACTTGTCCTCAAGCTCGCCACGCACCAGCGTGATCGCAGATTGTTCGGCATTCTCGCCGCCTTCCTGCGCCTGAATGCGGATCAACACATCCTGAGGCGTTCCAAAGCCCTGCGCCTGAACTTCGCCCAGGTTCAACTGGCTGAGACGATCACGGATATCAGCGATATCGGCATCACCCTGCTTGGCCTTGACCTCGACAACCGAGCCGCCCTGGAAATCGATGCCCAGGTTGAGACCCTTGGTTGCGAAGCCACCGACGCAAGCCAGCATGAGCACGCCGCTCAGGATGAAGACGTAGCGGCGGTAACGCATGAAAGGCACGTCTTTGCCGTCGAAAATCGCCGTGCGAATTCCTCTTGGCAGTGCCTTCGGACGAGTGCGGCGAACCCACACGCCGAACATCCACGCTGTCAGCGTATAGGCGGTAAAGACCGTGGTGACGATACCGACGGCAAGCGTCACGGCGAAGCCCTTGACCGGTCCTGTTCCCATGTAGAACAGAACGCTGGCAACGATCAGCGTCGTGATGTTGGCATCCATGATGGTCGCGAAAGCGCGGGTAAAGCCGCTTTCCAGCGATGAAATCAGCGGCTTGCCGCTTCTTACCTCTTCACGAATACGCTCATAGATCAGAACGTTCGAGTCAACGGCCATACCTATGGTCAGAACGATACCGGCAATACCCGGCAAGGTCAGCGTCGAACCGATGATACTCAACACGGCCAGAAGCATGACGATGTTGACGATCAGCGCGATGTTCGCCAGCAGGCCGAAGAAGCCGTAGAAGATGAACATAAAGATGACGACGGCGGCGGCACCGATGGCGCTAGCCATCAAACCGGCATTGATCGAGTCGCTACCAAGGCTTGGGCCCACGGTGCGCTCTTCAACAACCGTCAGCGTTGCCGGAAGTGCACCGGCACGCAGGAGAACGGCGAGGTCGTTAGCGCCCTCAACCGAGAAGTTACCGGAAATCTGGCCGGAACCGCCAATGATAGGCTCGCGGATGACGGGTGCGGAGATCACCTGATTGTCGAGAATGATGGCGAATGGCTTGCCGACATTCTGCTGGGTGGCCTGCGCAAAGCGCTGTGCACCACGGCTGTCGAAACGGAAGGTAACGACCGGCTCATTGTTCTGCTGGTTAAAGCTGGCCTGCGAATCAACGAGGTTGTCGCCGGAAACAAGCGCACGGCGCTCCACCAGATATGGAACCGGTGGGTCATCCTGCGAATAAAGCACTTCTGATGTTGCTGGCGGGCGACCATTCATCGCTTCCTGCACCGGCATGGACGTATCGACCATGCGGAAGGACAGTTTCGCGGTCTGGTTCAACAGCGATTTCAAACGCTGTGGATCTTGCAGACCCGGAACCTGAACGATGATGCGGTCGCTGCCCTGACGCTGGATCAGAGGCTCTGTCGTGCCGACTTCGTCCACGCGGCGGCGAACGACTTCGATGGACTGGGAAACCGCAGACGACAGGCGATAAGCGATGCCGTCATCGGTCAGATTGAGGCGCAGAACATTTTCGCCCACATCCGTCATCGTCACTTCGGTGATCGATGTGCCAACCAGCGTGCCGGATGAAACCGGCAGAGTCAGGTCACGCAATGCCGTTTTGGCGGCTTCGTACTGGGCTGGATCGGTAATGCGAACCTGCACCTGCTGGCCGTTACCAGCAAGGCCCGAATAGCGAATATTGGCATCACGCAACTGGGTGCGCACATCACCCACGATGGTCTCGAGACGTTCCTTCACAATGTCGGAACGCTCGATCTTGAGCATGATGTGGGAGCCACCCTGAAGGTCGAGACCGAGAGTTACTTTATTATCCTTGTACCAGTTCGGCATGCCCTCCAATTGCTTGTCGGTAAACAGGTTTGGAGAAGCGATAAACACGCTTATAAGCACGACCAGCCAGATGAAGGCTGTTTTCCAGCGGGAAAAATGAAGCATTGAGGTCTCGGTCAAGTTTGGGTGTCAGAACCCAGGTTGCGGATGCCGCAACCTGCTTGTCATTTACTTTGCGTTGGCAGGAGCTTCGGTCTTGACCGGCTCACCCTTGACGCGGACTTCAGCGATGTAGGTGCGCGATGCGCGAACCTTGACGCCTTCGGCAATTTCGACTTCCAGCTCGTTGTCGTCGATAACCTTGGTTACCTTGCCAACGATGCCGCCGCCCAGAACAACCTGGTCACCACGGCGAATGGCCGTGAGTGTTTCCTGACGCTTCTTCAACTGCGCGCGCTGTGGACGGATCAGGAAGAAGTACCAGACCACCATGAGTGGGGCGAACAGGAAAAGCATTTCAAGGCCGGACCCGAATGCAGATGGTGCGCCTGCCGCATCCTGGGCAAAAGCTTGGCTAATGAACATAAAGAACTCCTCAGATTATTCGGGCGCAGTCTTAGCCACTGGCCGGCTTTTCAAGCCGCCGGAATATAGTTGTGATCGCCCGGAATGCAACAGACACAGGCGATACGCAGTACCGTTTCCACGCCTCATAACCTTTCAAGAAGGTAAACACCATGCTACCCCGCAGAAATTCTAGTGTTATGCCGTCCTCATATGGTGGATTGCGCAACAACAATTATTCGGGAGACGTTGAGATGACGCCGGAAGAAACCAACCTCGCCTTGCTGGCTGAAGTGCGTCGCCTGGCCGCTGCGGTTGAGCGTCTGGCAGGCCCCGCGCCAGCGGTCAATGATTGGTCCAGCGCTGATTGCTTCGTCTGGATACCCGCAAACAGCTGGCTTCAGCCGGTGGCACGGCCAAACCGTATCGCCCTGCAACTCATTCGCGGCGTAGATCATGTGCGCGATATTCTCCACGAAAACACGTTGCGCTTTGCTCAGGGCTTTGCCGCCAACAATGTGCTGCTGTGGGGCGCACGCGGCATGGGCAAATCATCGCTGGTCAAAGCTGTTCACGAAGATGTCAGGGCCGCGGGCGATGTGTCGCTGAAACTCGTGGAAGTCCACCGCGAAGACATCCACACCCTTCCCGCCTTGATGGACATTCTCAAGCGCGCAGACCATCGCATCATTCTCTTCTGCGACGACCTTTCCTTCGACCATGATGATACGGCGTATAAATCGCTCAAGGCAGCGCTTGATGGCGGCATTGAAGGCAGGCCTGACAATGTGCTGTTTTACGCAACATCCAACCGCCGCCACCTGCTGCCACGCCACATGATGGAGAATGAGCAGTCCACCGCCATCAATCCGTCTGAAGCGGTTGAGGAAAAAGTCTCCCTTTCGGATCGCTTCGGCCTCTGGCTCGGCTTCCACAAGTGCAGCCAGGACGACTACCTTGCCATGATCGATGGCTATGCCGACCATTTCGACCTGGGGCTGCCGAAAGACACCCTCCACCACGAAGCGCTGGAATGGGCAACGACGCGCGGTGGCCGCTCTGGCCGCGTCGCCTGGCAATATATTCAGGACGCCGCAGGACGGTTGAGAAAGCCACTCAACAGATGATCTTCCAGCCAGTTCAGACTTGGCATGAACAGTCACTATCGCGTCCCATGTAAAAAGAAAGACCGGCGCGCAACAGCGCCAATCCATTTCAATTAGTATTTCATACAATACTCAGGAACAAAGAGATCACGACATCGTTCTGAGCAGGCGCGAAAACCGCGCTACGTTACCGGAGAGCGAAATGACTGATCAGACCAGATACGCAACAACAACCGCAGGCGTTCACGCCCCTGTATCCCGCGAACCTATTGCCAATGTTTCCTGGGGCAGCATCTTTGCCGGTGTTGCTATTGCACTTTCCCTGCACCTTTTGCTGAACCTTCTGGGTCTGGCCATCGGCGCTGGCGTTATCGATCCAGCGCAAAATGACACGCCGACCGCATCATCGCTCTCCATGGGTTCGGTCATCTGGGTCATCGTCAGCGGCATCATTGCAGCCTTCGTCGGCGCTTATGTCGCCAGCCGCCTGTCCGGTCGCGTGGTTCGCTCCACCGGCGCACTTCACGGCCTCACATCCTGGGCGGTCACAACGCTTGTTGTGTTTTATCTGCTCAGCACATCGGTTGGCGCGCTGGTTGGCGGTGCATTCACCGGCGTCACAAGCGTCTTCTCTGGTGCAGGCTCCACGGTCGCAACAGCAGCGACGGCTGCGGCCCCTGCCCTCGCCAACGCAAATGATCCTGTCTCCAGCATCGAACAGAGCATTCGTGAAGCAAGCGGCGGCAACGATCCACAGGCCTTGCGTGATGCAGCCGTCAGCGCCATGCGTGCCACTTTGACCGGTGATCAGTCTCAGGCCGCCGATGCACGCAACCGTGCAGCCGAAGCGCTGGCCCGTGCGCAGAACATTCCCGTAGAGCAGGCCCGTACGCAGGTTACGGATTACGAAAACCAGTACAAACAAGCCATGGAACAGGCAAAGAAAACCGCAACTGAAGCCGCACAGGCAACCGCGACAGGTGTTTCTGCCGCATCCTACGTTGCCTTCGGCGCCCTGTTGATTGGCGCAATTGCCGCTCTCTTCGGTGGCAATATTGGCGCTGCCCATACGGAACGCCGCCGCGAAACCGTCATCGCTTAAGCGATGTGACATCAAGGAAAGAGATGCCCGCCTCATCGCGGGCATTTTCTTGAATCACAGATGAGCAATAAAAAATGCCCGCAAACCTGCGGGCATTTCTCATTATGAGCGGATCAATGTCAGAACTTGGGAAATTCCAGCTTGCTGGTGTCATAGCCCAATTCACCGGCCTTTTTTACCATGCGCGCGAGAAGCGGTTTCGATGGCACGGTGCGCGAATAGATCCAGAGGTTCTTCATCTTGGGGTCGGCACTGATGAACCAGCTGCGATCCGGCGATTGGTAGAGCACCCAGTAATCGAAGGTGATCAACAGCGGGTAGCGAACTTTCAGCTTGGCCTTGGTCGTCTTCGAATCCGTCAGCGTGCCCAGGCCCTCGATGGTCTTGAGCTTGCCCTGCGGAGAACCTTCGCGGCAACCGTCCTGAACCATGACCTGATTGGGCGCCGCACCCTTCTTGTAAATGGTGAAACCGGCTTCGCAGCCATCGGTCAGCCACATCGGCGTCCGGCCGATTTCCAGCCATTTACCCTGATAGTGAGACATGTCTACCTGCGCGACTGACGGTTCCGCCTTCGCCTCAGGCACAAGACCTGCGCCAAGACAGGAAAACGCCACGACGGCGCTTAACGAACTCAACAAACGATTCATGGCTGCGATGCTCCAAATTGATGGTGGGGAACAACGCCCCGCCATTGCCCAGGTTGCACGTTCATCTCTCACATTACCGTGCCCATCATTGCCGGAATGTGGCGATGTTTCTTCCGTCGGGATATTCCGCCGGTCCCTTGATTTCCAGCATGTTGCCGAAGGGGTCGTGTATATAGAAGGAGTGGCCCATTCCGCGCGCGCCGCCATGCATGGCCTCGCGGTCGATCTTCACACCATGGCTTTCCAGATGCGCACGTAGCGCCTTGTGCTCGAATGGCCCTGTGGCAATGCAGATGTGATCGACATTGCGACCACCTGCGACCGGAGGGGCAGCCTTATGTCCGCCTGGATGGGTAATATCCCATAAAACGATGAGTGATGCCCCGCACCAAACCTGCTCCATGCCCAGTGCTGGATAGGAATATCCCGGCCTGCACCCCATAACCTCGTGATAGAAGTGCAAGGCCTTGTCCATGTCATCCACCAGCAGAACGACGTGATCTATGCCGACGAGGGAAAATGGTACGCTCACGGACAGCTCCTCCCGATTCTTCACGGAGCAAGCTTCAGCGAATGGGGCAAACAATCAACCCCGAGAGATGATGGAAAAGTTCATCGGCCACAAAACACACGTTTTTCGATGCGTGTTTTATGCTATATTCAATCATGTGGGGAGGTAAATACACACAAGTGGTACGCCCTAGGGGAGTCGAACCCCTCTTTACAGAATGAAAATCTGTCGTCCTAACCGATAGACGAAGGGCGCGTACACTTGTCGTGTGGCGCCCTTATAGTCAGAGGTTTTCGATATCGCAAGCGAGAAAATGCGTCTTTTGACAAAAAAATGACAGACCGCGCCAGAAGCCCTGCAAAATAAGGATTTCCTATTCAAAACAGGGGCTTATTTTTTCTGAATAGCGGCATTGATCAGACCGTGAGCGACGGATCGGGTGAAAATGGTTGCACCACAGGCACAATGATTGCGTACCACAACGCCGATTCAAAGGCTGCTTTAGCCCTTGGTGAGACCGAGCAGTTGCGCCATCAGACGATGCCGATCATCTCAACTATTTTTCACACAAAGCTGATCCAATCGCCGTTCTCTTTGCGTTTTGACACTTTGACTTGTGCAAACCACTGACAAACCGGAAAAACATGCCGCAAGCCACGGAATTGCTTCTTTTCGTTGTGTTAGCTTGCGCTGCTATAACGTACCCGTCGCCCGTAACGAGAGAAGGTGAAGAATGCCGACTGAGAAACGACCCTTGATGCCAGCTTTTCGACAATCCCTTATTGCGAAGATTTTCGTCGTTTCGTTTCTGAGCGTCCACGTTCCTCTGATTGCCTTGATCCTCTTTCTGCTGTTCGGACTGGATACGGGCCCCGTGCCGGTCTTCACCCTGATCCTCGTCGCAACCCTTCTGGGCACCGCATTTTGCCTCTATGCGCTCTGGCGCTTCATTCGTCCGCTGCATCATCTCGCAGGCGCGCTGGAGAGATATCCGCAGGATAAAAGCCTGCTGAAGCTGAAATCACTTGGCAAGGACGAGATTTCCATAGTCACGCAGGCCACCCAATCCATGCTGATCCAGGTCGAGGAACTGACCAAACAGCTCAAGCATCAGGCCACAACGGATTTTCTGACCGGGCTTGCAAACCGCCGCTGGCTGACCGAGCAGGTCCCGGCCATGCAGTCGCAGGCCGACCGTTCCGGCGATCCGCTGTCCATCATTCTGTTCGACCTCGATAACTTCAAGCTCATCAATGATGATTACGGCCATGATGTCGGAGACAAGGTGCTGATGATCGTTGGGGAAATCGTCAAGGATTCGCTGCGGCCATATGATCTGGCCTCCCGCATCGGCGGCGAGGAATTCTGCATCGTCCTTCCCCGCACATCGGGCACGGATGCCGTAGCCATTGCAGAGCGGCTGCGCACCGCCTTTGAAACGTGCCTTCTCGATCCCCTGGCCCGAGGTCGCATCACCTGCAGCTTCGGCGTGGTGGAAGCAGGCCCCGGCGAGCGCCTGCAACAGTTGCTCCGCCGCGCCGATAGCGCGCTTTATCGAGCCAAGGATGCCGGTCGCAACCGCGTCATCGGCACTTTTCTGGGCAGCAATGGCTGAAAGTTCAGGCGGCTTTGAGAGAAAGCGGTTGAAGGCAGATGCGATGTGCTTGCATTTCAGGCTTTCTTCCCGCTATTAGCCAAAGCCATCAACAATTTTGACCAGATGGTAGACGCCCCATGTCCCTTCCCGATAAAGCCTTTCCCGTCTCGTGGGATCAATTTCACCGTGATGCCCGCGCTCTGGCCTGGCGTCTTGCCGGTCTGAACCAGGAGTTCAGCGCCATTGTCTGCATCACCCGGGGTGGCCTCGTACCGGCAGCCATCATTTCGCGTGAGCTGAACATCCGCCTCATCGATACCGTCTGCATCGCGACGCGCCATGATTATGTCAATCAGGGCGAGACGATGCTGCTCAAGGGCATCTCTCCCGAACTGCTGGAAAAGGGTGGCGAAGGCATTCTTGTCGTCGACGACCTGACCGATACGGGCAAGACCGCAATCGAAGTGCGTGAGATGTTGCCCAAGGCGCATTTCGCCTGCGTTTACGCAAAGCCCAAGGGTGTGCCAACAATCGACACCTTCATCACAGAAGTCAGCCAGGATACGTGGATCTATTTCCCCTGGGATCTGGGCTTCACCTATCAGGAACCGATTGCAAAGGGCTCGCGCGGCTAAGGCCGCCTCCTCTGCCGATTTTTCCATCAAAGCCGCCTCCGGGCGGCTTTTTTGCGTCTGCTGCGCAGCATTTGCGGCCCGTCAAGACCAAAGTGGGAAGATGTGGAAATCACCCCCCTGTTGCTTGTACACAACACCGAAATTTTACGCAAAAAAATCAAAAAGTCGCATTCCGCAACGTGAGGAAGGCGGTTCGGGTATGGTTAAAATCGATCCAAGTTACTGAATTTTATAATGCCTTTTTCTTTCCCCGTTTTCCACAGGAGCCCCACACAATATCTTGTGGTTAACAAAGCCCTTCAAACTAGGCCTTGACGGAATCACCTCATATCCCGCAATGTAAGGTCATGTTGCGGCGGCAATGGAATCGGGTTTCTCACCACAGGTTCTTTCCAGTTTCAGTTCACGCGTTTGTCTTGCGTTCCTACCACAAGTGGGTGGAGCGCAATCGGCTGTTTGTGAGCGGAAACGTGTTGCCAAGACAAAATGCGGGATATGGCAATAGCAAACTGTTAACACTACATATAGTATGCTTGCAGCCGAAATCACCATGATATAGAGGGAACGACATCCAAGGATGAACGTTTCACCTGAGAGCCATGAACCGGCGGCGCGTACGAGGCGCGACGCTGGAGAGAATTTCTGTGCCCTGGCCAAGGGCGCCCCAAGACGAGGATTAAGACATGCGCATCGAACGCCGCTTCACCAAGCCCGGCCAGTCTCCCTATGCGGAGATTGAATTCCGAAAGGCGGTTAGCGAGATCAAGAACCCGGATGGCTCCATCGTATTCCGTCTGGCGGATATCGACGTTCCAGCGCAGTTTTCTCAGGTTGCGACGGATGTTCTGGCGCAGAAATATTTCCGCAAGGCCGGCGTGCCTGCGCGCCTCAAGAAGGTTGAGGAAAACGACGTTCCTTCCTTCCTCTGGCGTTCTGTGGCCGATGAAAAGGCCATGAAGGATATTCCGGAAGGTGAGCGTTACGGCTCTGAAATCGATGCGCGTCAGGTCTTCGATCGTCTGGCTGGCACATGGGCTTACTGGGGCTGGAAGGGCAAGTATTTCTCCTCGGAAGAAGATGCGTCCGCCTTCAAGGATGAACTGGCTTACATGCTGGCCACCCAGCGCGTTGCGCCAAACTCTCCACAGTGGTTCAACACCGGTCTGCATTGGGCCTATGGCATTGATGGTCCCGGCCAGGGCCACTTCTATGTCGACCCCTTCACCGGCAAGCTGACCAAGTCAAAGTCGTCTTACGAACACCCGCAGCCGCATGCCTGCTTTATCCAGTCCGTTGAAGACGATCTGGTCAATGAAGGCGGCATCATGGATCTTTGGGTGCGTGAAGCGCGCCTCTTCAAATACGGCTCCGGCACCGGCTCCAACTTCTCCTACCTGCGTGGCGAAGGCGAAAAGCTGTCTGGCGGCGGTCGCTCCTCCGGCCTCATGAGCTTCCTCAAGATCGGTGACCGCGCAGCTGGCGCCATCAAGTCCGGCGGCACCACCCGTCGTGCAGCCAAGATGGTCGTGGTTGATGCCGATCACCCAGATATCGAAGCCTACATCGACTGGAAGGTGAACGAAGAGCAGAAGGTTGCTGCCCTCGTTACCGGTTCCAAGATCGTTGCCAAGCACCTCAAGGCCATCATGAAGGCCTGCGTCAATTGCGAAGCAGGCTCTGAAGCAACCCGTGGCGATTGCTTCGACCCTGCCAAGAACCCTGCCTTGAAGCGCGAAATCCGCGCTGCCAAGAAGGACATGGTTCCTGAGAACTACGTCAAGCGCGTCATCCAGTTCGCCCAGCAGGGCTACAAGGAAATCGAATTCAAGACCTACGACACCGATTGGGATTCGGAAGCCTACCTCACGGTTTCGGGCCAGAACTCCAACAACTCCGTGTCACTGAAGGATGACTTCCTGCGCGCCGTGGAAGATGATGGCGACTGGAACCTCACCGCCCGCAAGGACGGCAAGGTCATGAAGACACTGAAGGCACGCGCCCTCTGGGAAAAGATTTCCCATGCTGCATGGGCATCGGCTGACCCAGGTCTGCACTTCAACACCACCATGAACGACTGGCACACATCGCCAGCGGCTGGTCCCATCCGCGCATCCAACCCTTGCTCGGAATACATGTTCCTGGATGACACAGCCTGCAACCTTGCATCGCTGAACCTGCTTCAGTTCAAGGACGCCAAGACCAAGAACATCGATATCGCCGATTACGAACACGCTGTTCGCCTGTGGACTGTCGTTCTCGAAGTCTCGGTGATGATGGCGCAGTTCCCATCCAAGGAAATTGCCGAACGTTCTTACGAATACCGCACACTCGGCCTCGGCTATGCCAACATCGGCGGCCTGCTGATGTCCTCGGGCATTCCTTACGATAGCGATGAAGGCCGTGCGATTGCCGGTGCTCTCACCGCCATTATGACGGGCGTTTCCTACGCAACATCCGCCGAAATGGCTGGCGAGCTTGGCCCCTTCCCCGGCTTTGCACCAAACCGTGACAACATGCTGCGCGTCATGCGCAACCATCAGCGCGCAGCCCAAGGTCTGGCCTATGGTTATGAAGGCCTGTCGGTAAACCCTGTTCCGCTCATCCATGCAGATTGCACGGACCAGGACCTCATCACCCACGCGGTTGCCGCATGGGAGAAGGCTCTGGAGCTTGGCGAAAAGAACGGCTACCGCAACGCCCAGACGACCGTTATCGCGCCAACAGGCACGATCGGCCTCGTCATGGATTGCGATACAACCGGCATCGAGCCAGACTTCGCGCTGGTGAAGTTCAAGAAGCTGGCCGGTGGCGGCTACTTCAAGATCATCAACCGCGCCGTTCCTGAATCGCTGCGTTCGCTCGGCTATTCGGAAAGCCAGATTGCCGAAATCGAAGCTTACGCAATCGGCCACAGCAATCTCAACCAGGCCCCGGCGGTCAACCCATCCACGTTGAAGGCCAAGGGCTTCACCGATGAGAAGATCGAAACTGTCAACGCCGCGCTGAAGTCGGCCTTCGACATCAAGTTCGTCTTCAACCAGTGGACACTCGGTGCAGACTTCCTCAAGGAAACGCTGAAGGTTTCCGACGAGCAGCTCTCCGACATGAGCTTCAACCTGCTGGAGCATCTCGGCTTTGCCAAGAAGGACATCGAAGCAGCCAACGTGCATGTTTGCGGCGCGATGACGTTGGAAGGCGCACCGTTCCTCAAGGACGAGCATCTGCCTGTCTTCGATTGCGCCAACCCATGCGGCAAGATCGGCAAGCGTTACCTCTCGGTTGAAAGCCACATCCGCATGATGGCGGCAGCGCAGCCCTTCATCTCGGGTGCGATTTCCAAGACCATCAACATGCCGAATGATGCAACGGTGGAAGATTGCGGCGCAGCCTACATGCTGTCCTGGAAGCTGGCTTTGAAGGCCAACGCGCTTTACCGCGATGGTTCCAAGCTGTCTCAGCCTCTCAACGCTTCGCTCGTCGAAGACGACAATGATGAGGATGCGCTGGAAGATCTGATCGCCCAGCCACAGGCAGCCCAGGCCGTTACCATCACTGAAAAGATCATCGAGCGTGTTGTCGAGCGTGTCAGCCGCGAGCGTGAAAAGCTTCCGAACCGTCGTCAGGGTTACACCCAGAAGGCAGCCGTCGGTGGCCACAAGGTTTACCTGCGCACTGGCGAATTCGGTGATGGCCGCATCGGCGAAATCTTCATCGATATGCACAAGGAAGGCGCCGCTTTCCGTGCGATGATGAACAACTTCGCCATCGCCATCTCGCTCGGCCTGCAATATGGCGTACCACTGGAAGAATATGTGGAGGCATTCACCTTCACCAAGTTCGAGCCAGCCGGCATGGTCATCGGCAACGATGCGATCAAGAACGCAACCTCGATCCTCGACTACGTGTTCCGCGAACTCGCCGTCTCCTACCTTGGCCGTCACGATCTGGCCCATGTGGATACGTCGGACTTCTCGCAGACCGCACTCGGCAAGGGCATTGAAGAAGGCAAGACCAACCTCGTTTCCACCGGCTGGACACGTGGTTACAAGCCAACTCTGGTCTCCAACACCCCCGATCGCGCCTCGTCTGAGCCGAAGGGTTCAGCAACGGCAGCCCCTGCGCGTGCTTCCGGCACGGTCACGCAGATCTCCGGCAACACGGTCCGCAAGGTAGAGCCAACCGTCGCGATCTCCACCTCGGAAGTCGTCGCTTTCAAGCGCGAATATGAAGAGCGTGCCAAGGAAGCCGTCGAAATCGTAGAAGAAGGTCTCGCCACAGAATCCGAACAGGCCGCAACCGCCCTCTTCTCCGACAAGGCAGCAGCAGACGCCGCATCTGCCAAGACGGAAGCGAAAAAGAAGGAAGCCGAACGCCGCATCCGCTCCATCGCTCAGGGCTACACCGGCAACATGTGCGGCGAGTGCCAGAACTTCACCATGGTGCGCAACGGCACATGTGAGAAGTGCGATACTTGCGGCGCGACAAGCGGTTGCAGCTGATTTAAGCCGCGCAATATCGTAGCGACAGACAGATAACACAACGCCGTCCGAAGCCTTTCGGGCGGCGTTTCTCGTTTCGGAGATCGGCTTTCCACTCAGGGAACCATCCGGTATCGATCTCGCTTACCCCACCACTGAAGTTCCAGAGGAAGGCAGCATCCAGTGGCCAGAGCCAGAATACGCGTCATCGATCTCGAAACGGGCGGCAACGGCCCAAATGATGTATGCGAGATTGGCTGGCAGGATGTAGTTCTCAATGAGGACGGCAGGTGGCAAGTCATCGAAGAGCGCGGAGCCCTCTTCGTCAACCCTGGCCGCCCCATCTCACCAGACACCATGGCCATTCATCACATTCTCGATTCCCAGGTCGCGGATGCACCATACTGGAAAGAAATCGCATCGACCGTTCTTCGCCCACCCTTCCAGATTGATGCCTTGGCAGCGCACCGGGCAGCGTTTGAGCAAAGGTACTGCACGCCGCGGTTTACAGGCGGAACGCCATGGATCTGCACCTGGAAATGCGCCCTGCGCGTCTGGCCGCAACTTCCCCGGTTTTCCAATCAGATGCTGCGCTATCAGCGAATGCCGGAAGGGCTGGTGCATGAAACCGGGTTGCCCGCGCACCGAGCCATGCCAGACGCCTATGTGAGTGCCCATCACCTCCGCGATATGTTGAACGAAGCATCGCTTGAGGATTGCCTGGCGTGGAGCAAAGAGCCGGGCCTCCTGCCGCGCGTGCCTGCCGGACCAGACCGAGGCAAGTCGTGGGATCGTCTTGGCATTGAGATGCTCAACACATTGGCGGCGGATAGGGATGCCGACATACGCTTCAGCGCGCAGACAGAACTCGCCCGTCGGCATCAGGACAAACCGTCGGAAGCCACTGAGCCAGCCCAACGAACGCTCGGGTTCGAATGAGCGACACATATCCCAACACGCCCGATGGCCGGTACTTCGTCGTCAGGGGCAGGCTCTGGCGTCGTAGCAATCCAGACCTTGATGAGATCACGCGAGCGGCGCTGGTGCAGGAGTTGATGGCCGCCCGGAGGGCTGTTCGGAAAGCGAAAACACCGTCAGCGGAGATGGCGCAAGCCCGCAAGAGAGTGGATGCAGCCAAGGTCGCACTCGGTGAACGGGGTGCCGTCTGGTGGAATGATGGCGCGCCGGATTTCAATCGATATCTCGCCAAGAACACGCCCTACGCGGCGTGGTTTGCGTCATTGGATGAGACATAACCTGCCACAATCGCTTCATAGTGCCACGAAAACGTCAAACTTCATTCAGCACCGGTTCACCACGAGGAACGCTAAATTACGCCACCCTAAACGGAGTGATGTGAGATGCGCAAAATAATCCTAAGCGCGGGAATAGTTCTAGCCAGTCTGGTAGCCAATGTCGCAAACGCGATGCCATCGGCCCAGCCACCCGTCCCAGCGGCATCCCTTGTGCAGAAGGTCGATTACGCGTGCGGACGTGGTTTTCATCTGTCTCCACGCGGCTATTGCCGTCCAAACGGCCCACCACGCGAATATCGTGATCGGTGGGACAGACGCGACCGTTGGGAAGCCAGACGTGAGTGGCGCGAAAGACAGGAACGTCGTGAATGGCGCGCCCGCCGCGATTTCTACGATCAACGCGATTGGCGTGGACCGCGTGACTATCGCTGGTAACCCTTTTGCCTAGCAGCCGGGAACCCGAAGCCCTTTGATCCCGTTAACTCCTCATACAACAAGGAGAAAACCAATGGATCATACAAACCATGTTCGTCTGTCGTCAGCGGAACTGACCTCGGAGATTTTGGAGGGTGCAACCGTTTACGGCGCGGATGACCATAAGGTTGGCAAGGTGGATCACGTCCATGGTGCAGGCGCTGGCGGCCAGGTCATCATCGATGTCGGCGGCTTCCTCGGAATTGGCGCAAAGCCAGTCGCGGTCTCCGTGAGCGATCTCGATTTCATGCGCGATGAAGACGGCGATGTGCACGCCGTAACATCCTGGACGAAAGATCAGCTCAAAGAAATGCCAGAACATCATCACTAAATAAGCAAGGGCCCGGTTGAAAAACCGGGCCCTTCTTTTGTGGTAAAGCCATTACCTCATTCAATCGGTCGAGACTGATCAGCCGCTGGCCAGTCATTTGCAGGCTCTTCAATCGCCACATCATCTGCCGGATCTGGATCACGCTCACCGGTGTTTTTGTGATTGCCAGCCGCCTCCACCACGGCGTCACAAGCCTCCGCATGGCTGACGCCCCTCACCGCAAATTCATCAATGAGCGCTTCGAGCTTCCCTTGAAGTTCGCCTCTCCAATTGTCGGTCATCCGTTTCTCCTTTGTTTGATGGGTTTGTCGCCAAGTTCAATCCACACCGGTGCGTGGTCGCTTGTGTGGTCCCAGCCGCGCACGTGCTTATCGACATGGGCCGCCGTCAGCTTTTCTGCGAGGTCAGGGCTGAGCAGGAAATGGTCGAGCCTCAGGCCCGCATCTCGGGCGAAGGCATTTCGAAAATAGGCCCAGAACGTGTAGATGCGCTCATCCGGGTGCAGCTTGCGCAGCGCATCCGTCCAGCCTTGAGCTACGAGGTCAGCGTAAGCAGCCCTCACCTCTGGCCGAAACAGGGCATCGTCCAACCAGCGCTCCGGCTTATAAACATCAAGCTCGGTCGGCATCACGTTGAAATCACCCACAAGCGCAACAGGCACCTCAAGGTCCAGCAGTTCGGCAGCATAGGATTGCAGCCGTTGGAACCAGTCCAGCTTGTACTGAAACTTCGGCCCCGGCACCGGATTGCCATTGGGCAGATAAAGGCAGCCAATGATGATGCCATCAACAACCGCTTCAATGTAGCGGCTCTGGCTATCATCCACGTCGCCGGGCAGTCCCCGCCTCGTCTCCAGCGGCTCGCGATCCCGTGCAAGAATGGCGACGCCGTTCCATGATTTTTGGCCGTGCCAGATCGCTCCATAGCCCGCTCTCTCAAGCTCCTTGCGCGGGAATTTGCTCGAGGGTGCCTTCAACTCCTGAAGGCACACGACGTCAGGCCTTGCCTCCTCAAGCCAGCGAAGCAGGATGTCGAGGCGGCCATTGATGCCGTTGACGTTATAGGTGGCAAGTTTCACTGATCAATATCAGCGCTTGCGGTCGCCCTTGTCGCCCTCACCGGGCTTGGTGTCACTCTTAGCATCATGGCGGGCATCGGCGGAAAGCGAACGCGATACATCCACACTTTCCTTGAACTTTCCGTCTTCATCGCGGCGCACATAACGCTTGTCAGTGCCGGTATCGATCAATTCACGTTTGCTCATGTCAGCTCTCCCTTTTATATCTCTCATCGAAAACGCCCATGGCTGGGAAAAGATGCACGCGGCTCTCACCCTCCCGCCTTGCGGGCCTTGTTCAACCGCTTGATAGCCTCGCTCAGTGGCCGGTGACCCTCAGCATAGTCCTGCCAAGCCGTGCTTTTTGCCAAAAGCTGAGGCACGGTCCGGATGGTGAAGCGCGACGGGTCGAGATCAGCCTTCACCTGCGTCCAGTTCAGCGGCATGGATACCGTTGCACCCGGACGCGCTCGCGGCGATAGCGGCGCGACCGCCGTCGCCATCCGGTCGTTGCGCAGATAGTCGAGAAAAATCCGCCCTTCTCGCTGGTTCTTCGCCATTTTGATGAGGTAAAGATCAGGATTATCGCGCGCCATATCCTCGCACACATCATGCGCGAAACTTTTCGCCTCGTCCCAGTTCAGTTTCTTTCCCTTGGGTACGGCAAGCGGTGTCACCACATGGAGACCCTTGCCGCCAGTTGTCTTGCAGAAACTCACAAGACCCAGTTCCTCCAGCCGGTCACGTATCTCGCGGGCTGCGGTAACAACGGCTGAAAACTCGACGTCAGGACCCGGATCAAGGTCGAACACCAGCCTGCCCGGCACATCCGGCTGGTCCGGCGCACAGTTCCACGGATGAAGCTCGATACCGCCAATCTGGGCAATGGCGGCCAGTCCTTCAACGCGATCGATCTGCAGATAGGGTTTCCTGTCGCCAGACACTGTCACCAGTTCCAGAAGGTTCGATGTTCCCGGCATCGCATGGCGCTGGAAGAATTGCTCGCCGTCAATGCCATCGGGGTTTCGAAGAATGGAACATGGACGGCCCTTGATATGCTCGATCAACCACGGCCCAACAGCTTCGTGGTAATGCGCAAGGTCAGCCTTGGTCACCGGTTTCCCGTCACCCGCATCCGGCCAGAGCGCCTTGTCTGGGCTGGAAACCATCACGCCCATAACCTCTTCTTTCGCACCCTTGCGAGCGCGCTTTGCAGGCGGCTTGTCTGTTTCGGGGTCAGGAACATCTGCATCATCAGGTGCGGCAGGCTCTTCGGCCTCCACCTCCGCCGCGGGTTTATCTTCGCGCAGACCCTTGAACGCGCCCTGCCGCACCTGCCCGTCAGCGGTCCATCCGGCAAACTCGATTTCCGCCACAAGTTCCGGCTTGAGCCACACAATATCATCAGACGCCTTTGGCGCCCCAATCCCCGTGAAGGGAGACTTGGACGTTTCCATTTCCTCAAGCTTCGGCATCAGTTTCTCAACGGTCTCGGCGCCATAGCCCGTGCCAACCCGCCCGACATAAACGAAATGCTTGCCGCTGAAGACGCCAACCAGCAGAGACCGGAAATTGCCATTCGTCGTGGCATAAGCGCCGATCACCACCTCATGGCCAGCGCGGCATTTGGATTTCGCCCAGGTCTTGCTGCGGCCAGACACATAGGGCGCATCTGCCTTCTTTGAGACGATACCCTCCAGCGAAAGTCGACAGGCCGATTTCAATACGGCGTCGCCACCGGTCTCGAAATGCTCGACAAACCGCAGGCGCGGATCTTCGCCCGCATCCGACATCAATGCTTGCAGACGAGACTTGCGCTCCGAAAGCGGAAGCTCTCGCAAGTCCTCATCACCGGCAAACAGCAAATCAAAGGCAAAATAGACCAGATCGTCTGTCGTTCCCTCCGACAATGCCGCCTGCAAGGCAGCAAAATCCGGCGCGCCCTGCTCGTCAAGCGCACAGATCTCGCCATCGATGATACAGTCGGGCAACGCAGACGCCGCCTCCGCGATTGCGGGCCATTTGGTCGTCCAGTCCAGCCCCTTGCGGGTCTTCAGCGTTACATCGCCGCCCGCAACGCGCAGCTGAACACGGTAGCCATCGAATTTGATCTCATGAATCCACCCCTTGCCAGCGGGTGGGCGCGTCAGGCTCTCGCAGAGCTGCGGGGCGATAAAGCCCGGCATCTGAGAAGTCGGGCTCTCGGATTTCGTCGGCTTTTTTCGCTTGGTCTTTGCCTTGGCCGACTTTTTCGTCCCGGCCTTGCGTTCCTCGGCGGCCAGCCCCTCATTGCTGTCCCACACCGCATCCGCCTTAACCGTCTCGCCCTCAGTCATGAACGGCTTCGGTTTCTTGCCCTTGCCAGCGGCAATGGCCTCCATGGTTCGGCCTGACGCCACGGATGTCTCGTTTTCATCGAGCACAGCGGCACCGTTCTCATCAACGGCATGGTCGTCGCGATGCTTGATCAGCAGCCAGTTCGTCCGCTTGCCGCCATCGCGGTCATTGCGCATCCGCACCAGAACGAAACTTCCGTTGAGACGCTCGCCTTCCAGAGTAAACTTGAAGTCACCCTTTTTCAGCGCTTCGTCGTGCGTCTTGTTACCCTCTGGCTCCCAGTAGCCGCGATCCCACAGCATAACCGTGCCACCGCCATATTGCCCTTTGGGTATCGTCCCTTCAAAGTCACCGTAGTCCAGCGGATGGTCCTCGACCTCTACCGCAAGCCGCTTGTCGTTGGGATCGAGCGAAGGACCCTTCGTCACCGCCCAGGATTTGAACACGCCATCAAGCTCAAGCCGCAAATCGTAATGCAGTCGTGTTGCATCGTGTTTCTGGATCACGAAACGGCGGCGGTTGGATGCCTTGACCTCAACCTCTCCACTCGGCTCAAGCGTCTGCTTGAAATCGCGTTTGGATCGGTATTTGCTCAAATGGTCGGCCATGGCATCTTTCCCTAATCACCGCGACCAGCCTCAGGCAGCGCCAGACACTCGAAGCGCACCCGCCTCGCCCAAGCTGCGCTGCACCAGAGCAATCTTGGAAGACGGAATATCTGCGGACACTTCAATCTCTCCTTCCAGAGGCGCATCACTGCGCACAGCGCCGGTTTTGGAAACATCCCCACCAGACGCCACCGATCCTGCCGTGTTCTCATCCGTGGAAGACTGAATGAAGATGTCAGGCCGCGGAATTCCGTGCTGCTGAACCAGATGCTCAACCGCCAGATCAGCCGCCGCGCGCGTATCGAATGTTGCTTTGATGGTGTTGGTGCTGTCGTCAGCCATGGTGTCTCTCCTCATTCGCTGCAGTTACGAACCAAACTCCCTGCTGCACGGTTTGTTTCCAACAAAATGCCTTCGGCGGCCCGCTTGAGACCGCCAAAGGCAAATATGCTGGTTATTTTGAGGAAAGCGGTGTTAGCTCAGGGCTCGTTAAAGGCTGACACACGCAGAGTGATCCGGCCTGTAGGATCATTCTTAAAAATCAGGCCTGCCCGGGCCTTGGATCTGCCGGGAACATAATCCAGCACCGTGCTGGCTTTCTCAACGACATTGGAGCCATCAAGAATTTCGCCATCCACTGTCACCTGCGAGGCCGTAGCGCTTGCGCCATTCGACACTTCGAACGAGACCTGAAACCCTTTGCTACGCTGTTCAGTCATCAGAACGGTCGCAGCAAGATCGGGCGTTGTATCGTGATCTACCAACGCATCTTTCGCGATCCAGCCGATCACCGCCAGCACAATCACGGCGGATACGAGTCCGGTCAGCCACTCCACCCAGTGCGGATTTTTTGCCTCGAGATTTTTGTCGCCAATCGTTTTGGTCATGGAACCCTCAGAGGATAAGTCGAGCGGCGGACGCGCCGATAGCGCCAGGAAAACTCAAGATCACAATCGCCATCAGCACCTGCGTGGACCCCAGATCGTCGACCCGGTGGAATGTCCATAGACAATATGCGCTGATGGAGCCCGCAATCACATAGCCCGGCAGGGTGAACCGCACAAATGCATGCCAGCTCGGCGTACCCTCCGCGAGATCGTGGCTCCCATGAAAGGACAGCGCGTAGACGAACCCGTGCATCACGATCAGCGACGCCGCGATAATGGCAAGGCCATGCCAGGGCGTCATCTTGAAGGACAGCAAGATCATTTCCTCGGTGGGCGCGACGTTCAGGTTTAAAAACAGCGCACCAACCGCCATCAGAAAAAGCTCGCCAGCATAGGTCGTCTCACGGTTTTGAACCGGGTCCTCGTCACCCTCAGTGTCTTCATCATCGTCAGACTTGCCCCCCAGCTGGCTGCGGCCCAACATGGCACCGATGCTCGCCGGAACCGCCAGTAGAGCAATCATGCCAACAATTTCATGCGAGGTTTGATCAGCCCGCAGCACACCAATAGACGCAAGAATAAGGGCGCTGGCAACCATGCCAAGGGCGTAAGCGATAATGGCATCGCGCACAGATTGCCGCCAACCCGTGGTCTGCTCAAACCCTATGCGGTGAGACAGAACAATCAACAAAGGCAGGTTGATGAACAACAGAAGCAAGAGACGGGTGCGATCCATGTAGAAGCCCAGCTCCCACATCTCCATCGTCATGAACATAGGCAGTGCAAACAACAGTGCGCCCCCGCCTCCACGCGCTATTCCCGCGAGGAACTTTCCTGTATCAAAGTCACGATCCGCGCTGCTTTCCGCTGCCAATTTCGTCCTCCACAGGCCACATGCTCGCTCACGCGCAGCGGCACCGTCATTCCTGCCACGCCTTGATTGCGTGATTCTCATACCGGGACTTCTATCTTGCAGGTGTTAAGCGCCCTGCCAATCATCATTCATCGTGATTTGCTTATTCAAGAGGCGAGGCCTGAAGCAGCGCTTAGATAAAAAACTGCAAGAAGGGAAAAAAATCGATCTGCACTTTCTCAATGTTCCTAAAACCGGGCGCACACTGTGTCCGTTCCGCCCTCGGATACACCGCAAGGCGTTGCGGCGAGGCGGAACCGGCGCTGGTGGTGAAAGGCTACGCAACCTTTCATTGTCGGGGTCCGGCAGCGAATCCCCCCGGCGGCAACGGGTGGCGGGCAACACCGGTTTCGGACCGGCTGGTGTTACCCTCCCAAAGTTAGAACCGGATTGACGTGCCTGCCTTGAATGCCCTTACGGGGTTCAAGATCCAGGCCATGGCAATCCTGTTTGTCCGCCGCCGGGTGTACCGACAGCTCATCGGCACTGGTCGAACGCGACCATCAGGTGCTTGAAGCGAAAGTCAGGCGGTACACAGGAACACGCTGCATCTGCCCCGCGCCAGCAATGGCGCGGACAGATCGATCCTTCAGCCCTCCCGGTGGTGGGGCGGTAGCGTATCGAAGGCAGGTGCGGCTGAACTGGCGGCGGCATTCTTTCAACGGAATGCCGCGCCCGGAGGGTGAAGGGTTGGGCCCTGAAAAGTCCGACCGTTTCTGCGGCAAGGTTTCAACCTTTGCCATCCGGGTTTGCCAGCCGTGGCAAGAGGATCGTGGGCGGACATAAACCGCTGAACGGGGCGCTGAAAGGTGCCAATACTAAACTACCCAACGAGGCAACTTCCAGCGCCCCGTCCGAAATACCCATGGCCGCAAACGGCGATGGTCAGAACGAAAAGATCAAGCCACGGGCAGATGCTGCCGCGTGAACGGCGAAGCTTGGCCAAAGCGTCGCCGCGTTTTTTGACAGGAACGGGATGATGAAAGCCGAGTTGCCGAGAAGCGCAACCTGCCCTCACTCACCCACCAGAAACGCCCTGAAGTCATTCACATTCGTCCCCGTCGCCCCCGGCACGAACAAATCTCCCGCAAGATCGAAGGCAGACCATGCGTCATGGCCAGACAGAAATGCTCTGGCATCACCGCCCGCGGCAAGAATACGGGCAATGCTCTTTCCATCGGCAAAAGCTCCCGCATTATCCTGCGACCCATCAATGCCATCCGTATCCGCCGCAAGCGCGGTGAAGCCCTCAAAACCTTGCAGATCGAGCGCGGCAGACAGTAGAAATTCGGTGTTGCGCCCGCCCTTGCCGTAACCACCGCTCCCGATGGTCACAGTGGTCTCGCCGCCGGAAAGCAGCACCATCGGCTTTTCAAACGCAGTGTTGCCAGCAAATTCCCGCACCAATGCCGCATGCATGCGGCCAATGTCCCTCGCCTCACCCTCGATGCTGTCAGAAAGGATCAGCGGGTGCACGCCGTGGCTGCGGGCAAGATTGGCGGCGGCTTCCAGAGACACCCGTGCCGAAGCTATGACGTGAACCTCGTGGCCATTAAAGACGGCATCATCGGGTTTCGGAGCCTGCGCATTGCCGATGCTGTCAACAATGCGCTGCGGCAGGTCGATGCGATATCCGCGGATCGCCCGCAGCGCCTCCTGCGCCCCGCTTCCATCCGGCACGGTCGGACCGGATGCCACGAAGGCGGGGTTGTCGCCGGGCACATCGGACACGACGAGGGAAACGACACGCGCTGGATAAGCCAGTGCTGCAAGCCTTCCGCCCTTGATGCGGGAAAAATGCTTGCGCACCACATTCATGGCCGAAATCGGTGCGCCGGAGGCCAGCAGTGCTTCATTAAGCGCGATCTCGTCGGCAAGGGAAAACCCTTCCGGCGGCGCTGGCAACAGCGCCGATCCTCCGCCAGAAATCAGCGCGATCACCAGATCGTCGGCGGTCAGTCCGCTGACTTTGGCCATCAGCGCCTGCGCGGCCACAATCCCCGCCTCATCCGGCACCGGGTGGGCAGATTGCAGGATGGTCGTGCGCTCGCAATCTGCAATGCTTCCATGGCGCGCCACAACAAGCCCTTCGAACGGGTGCTGCCAAGCGCGCTCGAAAGCCTGCGCCATCTGGCTTGCTGCCTTGCCAGCTCCGATGACCACCGTCCGGCCTTTCGGCTTCTCGGGCAAATGCCGCAGGATCGCCTCGTAAGGATCAGCCGCCTTCACAGCCTCAGAAAACAGCGCCTCCAGAAACGCACGCGGATCAGCAATCACCTCGGTCCTCCCCTCGGAATCATCAGGCACAGAATGGGCCGCGCCTTGGCCGTCTGCAAGTCCGCAAGAGCCACGCCGGTTCGGTTCGCGTCGGGATTGAACTTCTGCCCGGGCCAAACGTTGGCCCATAGATCTAAAAGATGACATCGGAGGCAACCATGGCAAACACCGACAAGCTCGGACCGGAATATCACAACAACCCGGATAAGGACCGATTGAAAGGCCGCCGTTTCGTCTGGTCCCGCAAGAAATCCAAGCCATGGAGTTTCACCATGTTCGCCATTCTGGCGCTGATCATCGCAGCGGGCGCCATGGCCGTCAGCTACCTCGTCTTGTCACATCCGGGCAAAACAGAGCCGAATGTCGGCATAGAAGAGTCTGTTCAACCTTGATTGTGGTGGGTCAGACGAGCAATTGCGCGCCAAACTGGGCATCGTGCAAGCGGCTATACGGCCCCTTGGATGCCAGCAATTCCTCATGATTGCCGGTCTCTACAATACCGGTCTCATCCACCACCACGATGCGCGTCGCATCTCTGATTGTGGCGAGGCGGTGAGCAATCACCAGCGTGGTGCGGCCCGACGCAAGTTCGCTGAGAGAAGCCTGAATGGCGCGCTCCGTCTCGGTATCCAGCGCCGATGTCGCCTCGTCGAGAATCAGAATCGGCGGATTTTTAAGGAACATGCGCGCAATCGACATGCGCTGTTTTTGACCACCCGAGAGCTTCACGCCACGCTCTCCAATGACCGTGTCCATGCCGTCAGGCATTCCCTCGATAACACTTTCCAGCCGGGCACGGCGCGCCGCTTCCCATATCTCGGCTTCGCTGGCGCCCAGGCGGCCATATTCGATATTCTCGCGGATCGTACCGCCGAACAGGAACACATCCTGCTGCACGATGCCGATCTGGCTGCGCAGCGATGCCAGCGTCATCTTCCTGATATCAATGCCGTCGATGGAGATCGCACCGCCGGTAACTTCGTAAAAACGCGGCAGCAGGGAGCAAAGCGTCGTCTTGCCCGCACCCGACGGACCAACGAAAGCCACCGTTTCCCCCGTACGAATACTGAGGTCGATGCCACCGAGCACCTGTTTACCATCGCTATAGCCGAAGCTGACATTGGCATAGGTTATCTCGCCACGAAGCGCTGGGGCCTCGATGGCTTCAGGCGCATCGGCAATATCAGGTTCAGTATCGACCAGCTCGGTAAAGCGCCGAAATCCGGCAATGCCCTTGGGATAGGTTTCGATAACGGAATTGATCTTTTCAACCGGGCGGAAGAACACGTTAACGAGAAGCAGGAAGCCAACGAAACCGCCAGCGGTCAGATCACCCGTCAGCACCAACCACGCGCCGCAGATCATGATAATCATCTGCGTCAGGCGCATGCTCATATAGCTGAGCGACGTGCTTGCCGCCATAATCTTGTAGGCATTCAGCTTGGTCTGGCGATACCGCTGGTTATCCTCTTCAAACAAAGCGCGCTCGTGATCTTCATTGGCAAAGGCCTGAACAACGCGCATGCCGCCGACATTTTCTTCGATGCGCGCATTGAACGCGCCAACGCGGCCATAGAGAGCCCGGAAATTGTTGGTCATGCGGCTGCCATAACGGCTCGTCACCCAGGCCGTAATCGGCACGATGGCAGCCGTAACCAGTGCCAGGGGAACGTTGACCGACATCATGAGCAGGAAAGCGCCGAGGAAGGTCATGATGGCAATGAACAGGTCTTCTGGCCCATGATGAGCCACTTCGCCGATTTCCTCGAGATCCTTCGTCAAACGGCCCACCAGATGCCCGGTCTTCTGATTGTCGAAGAAGCCGAAGGACAATTTCTGGAGGTGATCGAAGGCGCGGCGGCGCATATCGGTTTCGATGTTGATACCCAGCATATGCCCCCAATAGGTGACGATCGCCATCAGGCCCGTATTGAGGACATAGATGATCAGAAGGCCGATGGAGGCGAGCAGAATAAGTTGCCAGTCACCCGCTGGCAGAAGCACATCCACAAACGCCTTCACCGCCATAGGAAATCCGAGTTCGAGAATTCCCGACAGCACGGCACAGGAAAAATCCACAATGAACAGGCGCCGGTATGGTTGGTAGAATGAGAAAAAACGGCGAAGCATGGGATATCGTCCACTATGGTGTGGCAGGGCCACTCAATGCTGAAACTTTACCCCAACTCTCATATTTCCATGGGCTGGCCAAGTCTCGTTGCGATATTTTTACGAAATTCGTTCAATAAAGCGTGCGAACAATATAAAAACGAAATGCTGCTAGACTATGTTGTGAACCGAACACCATATAGCGACAGAACCCAATCTGTCCGGGGAATGCGAAAGAGACGTTGTTGAACAAGCCAGACAATCACAAAAAGACCAGCGAACCAAGATGGCTTGGTCCCGCCTCACACGGACGTACCGCGCTGGTGCCGCCCATTTCCGCAGCCCGCTGGCTTCTTGTGCTGGTCGTTCTGGCCGGAATCTACTTCTTCTACGGCTTCCTCGTGCCAGTGCTGGCGGCACTCGTCATCGGTTTTGCCAGTTGGCCTGTCTATCGTGAATTGCTGCGCCGCGTCGGTGGCAACACCTCGGTCGGGGCGACGATCGCGCTTCTGCTCATCATCACATTTCTTATCGTGCCGATTTTCATCGCCGCATCCTATACCGCAAGCGAAATACGCGAATGGTTCGGCTGGGCGGTGGAGGTCAACAAGGTCGGCGCTCCCGTTCCCCAATGGATTGCTGCCCTGCCAGGCGTCGGCGTTTGGATGAGCGAGCAGTGGATCCGATATGTCGGCACACCCGGCGCCATCGGTGAAGTGATCCAGCTCGTCAGCGGTGCCAATATCGGCAACATCTATCGCGCCATTGTGGCCGCTGGTAACGGCGCCTTCCATCTGGTTCTAACGCTGCTGTTCATGCTGATCGCGCTGTTTTTCGTCTATCGCAACGGTGCAAGCTTCGCGCGCCAGATCGATCTGGTCGGTGAACGCATTCTGCCGACCCGCTGGGAACGAATCTCCCGCGTGGTGCCAGCCACCATCAGCTCGACCGTTACCGGGATGACGCTGATTGCGATTGGCGAAGGCATTATTCTCGGCGTGGCCTACTGGATTGCTGGCGTTCCCTCGCCCGTTACACTCGGCGTTCTGACAGGTGTCATGGCGCTCATCCCAGGTGGCGCGCCGCTGTCTTTCACACTGGTTTCGGTCTATCTGGTTGCCAGCGGCTCTGTGCCTGAAGGCATCGCCCTCTTCGCATGGGGCTCGATTGAACTCTTCATCGTCGACAAGACCATCCGCCCCCGCCTCGTCGGCGGCCCTATAAAGCTTCCATTCCTGCCGACCTTCTTTGGTCTGGTTGGCGGCGTAAAAACCATGGGCTTCCTCGGCCTCTTCATCGGCCCGGTCCTGATGGCGCTGCTGGTTGCCGTGTGGCGTGAATGGGTGCGCGAAGTGGAGATCGCAGCCATCGAAGCCGAAGCGATTGAAGCCACGCCCGACATCGTAGAGCCGCCGCCGCTGCGAAAAACAGCGACGTGAGGTGACGTCAGTCAGGCCCTTTCTGGCTCAGAGCTTCAATTCCATGAACATGCTGAGCGGATCGGGCTTATAGGGCGCGAAAGGTTCGATTTCGATGAAACCAGCCTTGCGATAGAGCCCGATGGCCTCCGGCTGGCTGATGCCGGTTTCGAGGCGGATGGCGCCGAGGCGCAGCTCTCGCCCTCGGGCAATGATAGCGTCCATCATCAACTGACCGATCTTGAGGCCTCTCGCCTGCGGATCAACAAACATGCGTTTGATTTCACCCGTGCCATCCCCGGCCTCGACAAGAGCGCAGCATCCGACGATCTGGCCTTCATTGCGCGCCACGAAAAAGGAAACTGTCGGCTTTTCCAGCGTGTCGATATCCACCATATGGTTGCTTTCAGCTGGATAAAGCGAGGCCATATAGGCATTCGACATATCCATGAGGTGCAGGACTTCTGGCTGGCGCGGCGGTTCAAGCTTGATATCGACTGGCATGAGGGTTCCCATTTATTTTTCAACAGCGCGATCATGCGTCGCAATAAGACTGCAATTCCGCTAGATCAGGATGGCTTGTAAGATAATTTATCCGGCAGAGGCAACCGTGACCCCATGAGAACAGCGCTTGTATTGATGACCATTCTCGGCTGCGATGACAGCGCGACCGATTGCCAGCATGTCGCCACGCTTCAGCAGCGCTGGACGAGCATCGAGCTCTGCGATGCCGAATCCGAAACCAAGCTGGGCGACTTCGTCAACGCGTCCTATCCGGTCATTGTTGCCGTGTGCCAGACACCGGAGCAGCCACAGAGCGGGCTGGCCAAGACCGAACCACAAACGCCAGATACATCCACCCTGGCACCAGCACTGGCGCCACAGGAAGAACAGACGCTGACGCAAAAGGCGATCACCCGCGTGCGCCGCATTCTGCCTTCGACCGAGGGTGTAAAGGAAGTTCTGGGCAAGCCGGTGCGCATGGTGGAAGACAGCTATTCCTGGATCGCCCGCCGCCTGTCCAACTAGGTGGCTTAAAAGCGATCTATCAAGCAGCTTCGGCTGTGATGGTGGTTGAGAGAGAGCGGGCACGGTGGCGTTGTTGGGCCATTTGCAGCTTCTCGACCATATGCAGGAGCTCGCGCATGGTGGCGTCGGCATCGGCGTTGGAAAATTTGGAAAGAAGCCCGGACGAGAGTTCTGCGACCGGGTCGGCATAAGGTGCTTCAGACGCCTCGCGCCACAGACGCGTCGCTTCCATGAAAATGTCAAGAACCGGACCGAAAAGCCCCGTGGATTGAAACAGCGCTTTCAATGCGTGGTGGCGACCTGTGCCGAGGATGGAACGGACCTGACGTTCGCCAAGGCCGGACAGGTTGGAAATGGCTTGCGCAAAAAACGCGACCTTGCCCGAACACAAAAGGCTCATGAGGAAGGCTGGCGTCAGGTCGCCCTTTTCCCGCAAATGCTCCACCAGCATCGGCATGGCTTCTGCCGTGACATCGCCAGCAATCTGGACTGTTGCGGCATCCGAGGCATCACGAATGATGTTGCAAAGGCGCGTTGGCTGCACGGCGTGGCAGACCAGATTGGATGCGGCCAGTGCCGCGCCAATGTGGCCGACGATGGCGTAACGTACATCTGCTGGCAAATCGGCTCTGTCTAGCAGCAGGTCGCGAATTTCGGCGTCATGGGCGTGGCGCTCGGCAATGCGGCGCAAGGTGAACGGCGTGATGCGGGCACTGCTGTTTTCCAGAAGAATGGAAAGCTCAAGCACATCGCTGATTTCAGCAAGCGCACCGCAAGCACCCGGCTCGAGATATGGTCGTGCCGCAATCATTGCCCGTGTGATGGCTGTGCCATTGCCGATGAGATCCACCAGATCGGTCTCACGCAGGACGGGGGAATGGATGATGACGACACAGGCGACTTCCGGCTTGTCTTCGGCAAGCGAGACGATGATGGAGCGGGGCGCGAAGGGAGAATATGCCAGCGTTTCCGCAAGCGCCAACCGCACCTTGGGCGATGGGTCATCCAGCAGATAGGTCATCGCATCAAAGGCGCTCTCCTGCCGATCCTGGGGGAGCGACGACTGGAGATAAGCCTCGGCAAGTGCTGTTGCCGCCTTGGATCTGTCGCCAGACCGAGCCTTTTCAGACCAACGTAGAAATGCTTGTACGATCACCCTGCGCCCCACCAACAGACAAATCCGGCTGCCCCGGCAGATGAGGTCGCATGCGACTCGTTTCCGCCTTCTGACTGCCAAACCTAGGGGCAAATAGTTTACGTTTGGTTTACCATATTTCTGAGCGACTAACGCGCTTCGTCACTCACCGGTCAGCGGGTCGTGTGAGTTGGAAAACATCGGTGCCGCCATCGGAATAATCGCGGTAACCCATGCGTGCAACGGGCCGTGCGCGGGCCATATCGATGCGCCCGTTTTCGATGACCGATTCATCGATATGGATGCCCACGACCTGACCGAAGACAATCCATGTCTCCGCTTCCAGACCGTTCACATCGACAGGACGCATGATTTGCGTGACCTGACATTCCAGCGCCGCATAGGCTTCTGCGACGCGGGGCGCATCCACGATCGTTCCCTTCTGCGCCGTCAGCCCGGCAAGCTCGAACTCATCGACACCATAATCGACCGGGGCAGACGACGTATTCATCTGCTCCACAAGGTGACGGCTGACGAGATTGGCGGTGAAGACACCGGTTTCCTCAACATTGCGGACACTGTGCTTATGGCCGCTGGATGCGAACATGATGAGCTTTGGCGTATCCGCCACGGCGTTGAAGAAGGAATAGGGCGCAAGATTGAGCGAACCATCCCTGCCCTTCGAGCCAATCCAGCCTATGGGGCGCGGCGCAACGATGGCCTTGAAAGGATCGTGCGCCAGGCCGTGCAGGTTCGTGTCCGCTGCGTAAAACATCAGGCCTCACCCACCCATGTGACCACATCACCAAGCTGCGGGCGCGGTCGCTCGACCGGCTGGAATGTGGTGGAACCGATGTAGATGAAACCGGCGACCTTCTCGCCTGGCTTTACGCCCAGCGCCGGGAAAATGGCTTCGTCATAGGCGACCCATTCGGTCAGCCAATTGGCGGCATAGCCATTGGCATTGGCTGCAAACAACATGTTGAGGCAGACGGCACCGGCGGACATGACCTGCTCCCATTCAGGGATCTTCACATGCGGCGCAGCCGTGCTGACAACTGCGATGACGACGGGTGCGCGGGTGAAGCGGGCGCGTTCAACCGCCTGATGATCGGCACTGAGGTCCGGCGTCTTTTCCAGCGCACGCGCCAAGACCGCCTCACCCAGCCGCTCACGCTCGCCGCCCCGGTAAACGATGAAGCGCCAAGGAGCGATTTTTCCATGGTCTGGCACGCGCACGGTGAGACGCAGGATTTCCTCGATCTCAGCACGCTCAGGGCCGGGCTCGGTCAGCTGTGGTGCAGGCGTTGACCGACGAATATTCAGGTAATCGATAAGGGTGATGTTGTCTTTCATGACAGAACCGTTCCATTGTCATACATGTAAAATTAAGAGCCTTGAAATAGCCACCGCGTTACGTTTGAAGTGGCCCCAGAAAAACAAGAAGTCAATGCGGTCAAAAGAAATGACGTTCATCAAATTTGCGACTGGCCTTTGTCTGGCGCTGGCATTGAGCGCCGCGCCGATGGGTGTTGCATTCTCTCAGGATGCCTTCAAGGACTTCAAGCAGCTGGGCGGCACGCAGAAGATGCCCAAGCTGAACGCATTTACCGCCCCAACCGCGCCCGATGCGGCAAAGTCCACATCCCGCGACATCGTCATGGAAGCAAAGCTAACCAATGACGGCCAACCCATGATGGAAGGGCTGGCATGGCGCGTGTTCAGCCCCATTCCCGGCCCGGATGGAAAGCTGCCCATGCTGGCAAGTTCCGAGGGCGGCACGGCCCAGTTTCATTTGTCGCCCGGCGATTACTTCGTCAACGTTTCCTTTGGCCGCGCAGGCGTGACCAAGAAACTGAATGTGCCGGCGAGTGGCAAGATCGACAAGCAGGTGCTGATTCTCGATGCCGGTGGCTTCGTTCTCAACGCCGTTGTGGGCGCCGACAAACGGATTTCGGCCAACCAGCTGAAATTTTCGGTCTACTCCTCCGACACGCAGGAAGATGGCGAGCGGCGTCTTGTGATGTCCGACGTCAAGCCAAACACGGTGATCCGCCTCAATGCAGGCACCTATCACGTGGTGTCCGAATATGGCGGCATCAACGCCGTGGTGCGCGCCGATATTCAGGTGGAAGCTGGCAAGCTGACGGAAGCAACGCTTCAACACCACGCAGCGCAGGTTACGCTGAAGCTCGTATCCGAACATGGTGGCGAAGCGATTGCCGATACCGCATGGTCGGTGCTCACAGGCTCAGGCGATATCGTCAATGAAAGCGTGAGCGCCTTTTCCACCATGGTGCTGGCCGACGGTGAATACACCGCCATCGCCCGCAACAAGGACAAGGTCTACCAACGCAACTTCAAGATCGCGTCGGGTCAGGATTCAGACGTGGAAGTGCTGATGAAAGATCAGGCCCCTGATGATACGATGGGCGATTACGAGTGACGTTGGGGCGACGCTATCGTCGCCCTCATTGTTTCACCAAACCGAATTGAACGGCAGTAGATCCTCGGGACGAGCCCGAGGATGACGGCGGTTTAGCCTAGGATGCCGTTACCTTGGCAGCTTTTGCAGCCTTAGCAGCGCGCTTGCGCTTGACGTCTGGTGGTGTTGCTTCATCCACGAGGTTCGCAATCGCTTCTTCCAGACCGTAGGATGTCTGCGCCTGAGAGCCGAGGCGGCGGATGTTGACGGTGCGTTCTTCCGCTTCCTTTTTGCCGCAGACGATGATGACAGGAACCTTGGTGACCGAGTGTTCGCGGACCTTGTAGTTGATCTTCTCGTTGCGGAAATCGGTTTCGACGGAAAGACCGGCATCGCGCAGGGCTTCGGCGACTTCGCGACCGTAATCATCCGCATCCGATGTGATGGTGGCGACGACGACCTGCTGCGGTGCGAACCAGAGCGGCATGTGACCGGCAAAGTTCTCGATGAGAATGCCGAGGAAGCGTTCCATCGAGCCGCAGATGGCGCGGTGGATCATGACCGGCTGGCGCTTTTCCGACGCCTGATCGATGTAGAATGCACCGAAGCGTTCCGGCAGGTTGAAGTCTACCTGCGTGGTGCCGCACTGCCATTCACGACCGATAGCATCTTTGAGCGTATATTCGAACTTAGGACCGTAGAACGCGCCCTCTCCCGGCAGAATATCCGTCTTGATGCGGCCATCGGACTGCTCTTCGATGGATTTCAGAACCTCGGTCATCACGCTCTCAGCGCGATCCCAGACCTCATCAGAGCCGACGCGCTTTTCAGGGCGCGTGGACAGCTTCACCACGATTTCCTCAAAGCCGAAGTCCTTGTAGACCGACAGGATGAGGTCGTTGATACGCAGGCACTCCGCCGCCATCTGCTCTTCCGTGCAGAAAACGTGTGCGTCATCCTGCGTGAAGCCGCGAACGCGCATCAGGCCATGCAAAGCGCCAGATGCTTCGTAACGGTGGACGTTGCCAAATTCCGCAAGGCGAACAGGTAGTTCGCGGTAAGACTTCAAGCCATGCTTGAAGATTTGTACGTGGCCTGGGCAGTTCATGGGCTTCAGGGCGAAGACACGGTTATCGGCTGCCTCATCCTTGGGATGGGTGAAGGCATAGGCCGACTTCACGGCAAACATGTTTTCCTGATACCAGCCCCAGTGGCCCGAGGTTTCCCACAGGGAAGCATCCAGCACCTGCGGCGCGTTGACTTCCTGATAGGTGCCTTCGAGGTTGCGGCGCATATAGGCCGTCAGGGTCTGGAACATGCGCCAGCCCTTGCCGTGCCAGAACACCACGCCCGGGCCTTCTTCCTGGAAGTGGAACAGGTCCATTTCGCGGCCAAGGCGACGGTGGTCGCGCTTTTCAGCTTCGGCCAGAATGTGGAGATACTGATCCAGCTCTTCCTGCGTTGCCCAAGCGGTGCCGTAGATGCGTGTCAGCATCGGGTTGTTGCTATCGCCACGCCAATAGGCACCGGCAACCTTCATCAGCTTGAAAGCCGTGCCGATCTGTCCTGTGTTGGCCATGTGCGGGCCACGGCACAGGTCGAACCAGTCGCCCTGATAATAGATCTTGAGGTCCTGCCCCTCGGGGATGGCATCGATCAGCTCGATCTTGTAGTTTTCGCCCTTGGCAGCAAAGACTTCCTTGGCCTTCTCGCGGCTCCAGATTTCACGTGTAAACGGCTTGGAGCGGCCAATGATTTCCTTCATCTTCTTTTCGATCTTGGGCAGATCTTCCGGCGTGAAGGGCTCGTTCTTGGCGAAATCGTAATAGAAGCCGTTTTCGATGACGGGGCCGATGGTGACCTGTGTGCCGGGCCACAGCTCCTGCACGGCTTCAGCCATGACGTGGGCCGCATCGTGGCGGATCAGCTCAAGCGCACGCTTGTCATCGCGGGTGACGATTTCAATCTTGCCATCGACAATCGTGTCGGAAAGGTCGCGCACAGTGCCATCCAGCGCAATCGCGACGGCCTTCTTTGCAAGCGACTTGGAAATGGATTCGGCAACATCGCGACCGGTCGTGCCGACCGGGTACTGGCGCACGGAACCATCGGGAAATGTAAGGGAAACGGCTTCAGACATATTAATTCTCCTGACCAGTCCCGCCAACGAATGCGGGTGGTGTGTTGACCGGCGCGTGCCGGGGTGTGAACGCGCGGGTGATAATGCGGAACGCGCTGTGAGTAAAGAATTTTAAGCGGAAACGGGCATCAGCCAGAAATCCCGGGCCGCTTGCGGCAGTCTGGAAAGCGCCCGATCAAAAACAACGGGATCGATGTTACGGCGCACGGCCTCGGCAACATCTCGAATGGCAGAATCAGTCGAGAGATTGTGGTTGTAGCGAAGCGACCGCACCTCAGCCATCATCTCGGCTTCCGTACCGAATTCGCGCATCTCTTCGGTGCTATCCCAATCACTGACGAAGATGGCGCGCAGGACCGGCGGAAGGACATTTGCAAATTCCAGAGCCTGCTGCACCGTCAAGCGGCGTCGAAACACCTGAAGGACCGCTTGCAACATGGTGTAGGCCTGATGGGACGTGCTCAGCATGGAGACCTCTTTCAGGTCCTCCACGAACCGGTCGAAATCAACAGACGCCTGACGATATTCCATCGGCATTGGCATTTCGCTATCCCCCTCAATCCACCTTGTGGCCCGTCCGCGACCAGTAGGACCAAGGCGCCCACCAGACCTGCCTTTTTTGCAAGTTCTCGCGAACGGGATCAAGCCCGCTTGTGCCGCCGGGACCACAACGGGCAACACGAAACAGCGTCAACCATCCACCAGCCCAGAGGCCGTGGCGGGCGATGGCCTCATATCCATATTCAGAACAGGTGGGAATGTGGCGGCAGGAGTTTCCGACGAAACCGGACAGCGACAGCTGATAGAGCCGGATGAAGCCCATGCCCAGCAAGCGGCCGGGCGTTTTGCGGTAAGCACCGGCCCAGTTGCGCGAGCGTGGCTTTGCGTGGTCGCAGTCCGGTGCGTTGCACATGGGTCAGGCCGAGACGGAGTTCTCTGCCTCGATCTGGTCAAGACAGTCGCAAACGGCATCGAAGGTGAGCAAGGTGGAGGCGTGGCGGGCTTTGTAATCCTTGACCGGCTTCAACACACGCATGTCTTCGAAGCGGCCCGCAGGCCCCTCGCCGCTATCTGTCAGCATGGCGACCATCTCATTGCGTGCGGTGCGGATTTCCGCGCTGCTTGCGCCGATGACGTGATGGGCCATGATGGATGAGGATGCCTGACCGAGCGCACAGGCCCGCACTTCATGGGAGAAGTCCGTCACCACGCCATCCGCCAGCTTGATATAGACCTTGACTTTGGAGCCGCACAATTTGGAGTGCTTCTGCGCGCTGGCATCCGCATCCGCCATGGCGCCTGCGAGCGGAATATTGCCTGCAAATTCGAGAATCCGGTTGCTGTAGATATCGTCCATGACCACTGTCCAATCGCGCAAGCTTTGATGTTTCAAACGCTGCGTCATCTCAAGGCAAAGCTTTTCTGCCATCCATCGCCACTATATGCTATCGGACACTGACGTCATCAAGGTGCATTGATTTTAAACCATCAAACATCGATTTCATGTTGGCAGACTTGCCAAATTGACTAAAAACAACCAGATAGCAGGCGCGGCATCGCAATGATTTAGCCGTATGCTATATTCGGGCACGGACCTTCAACCGTACCGGGAGACCAAAAGATGGATGCTATCGTGAAGAATTTTCCCGGTACTGGCACACAGAGTGGTGCGGTTGATACACGTCCAACACAGGCCGAAGCGGAAGACGCCGTGCGCGTTCTGCTACGCTGGGCGGGTGACAATCCAGACCGCGAAGGCCTACTCGACACGCCAAAGCGTGTTGCCAAATCCTACCGCGAACTGTTCAGCGGCTATCAGCTTGATGCCAGCGACGTTCTGGGTACGACATTTGAGGAAGTCGGCGGTTACGACGACATGATCCTCGTGCGTGACATTCCGTTCCATTCCCATTGCGAACACCACATGGTTCCCATCATCGGCAAGGCACATGTTGCCTATCTGCCGTCGGGCCGCGTGCTGGGACTTTCCAAGATTGCCCGCGTTGTCGAAATCTATGGTCGCCGTTTGCAGACTCAGGAAACGATGACCGCGCAGATCTCCCAGGCTCTTGAGACCTCGCTGAAGCCACGCGGCGTGGCCGTCATGATCGATGCAGAGCATATGTGCATGTCCATGCGCGGTGTGCAGAAGCAGGGTTCAACGACGCTGACGACGAGCTTCACCGGCGAGTTCAAGTCCGAACCTACCAATCAGGCCCGGTTCATGACCATGGTCTATAGCCGCTGATACGGCACTGAAGGACGGCGCGTGGCGGGCAACCGCCTCGCCGTCTAAGTTTCGCATTCACTTAGCGTATCCCGCAAACTGAAGGCTGCCCCCTTCCGTGATAAATGCGGTGCCATGGAGGTTCTGATGTCATCGACATTTCCGCCCGCCCCCACAGACAAGGCGAAGCTTGAAGCTGCCGGTGCGTTCTCGCCGAAATTCGACGCCAATGGCCTCGTCACCGCCGTTGTGACGGATGCGAAGGACGGTGAGCTGCTGATGGTGGCGCACATGAATGCGCAGGCACTGTCTCTGACGCTCGAAACCGGCATTGCCCACTATTACAGCCGCTCCAGAGACAAAATCTGGAAGAAGGGCGAGACGTCGGGCAATCTCCAGACCGTTCAGGAATTCCGCACCGATTGCGATCAGGATGCCGTGTGGCTTAAGGTTTCCGTCGCCGGTCACGATGCGACCTGCCACACCGGTCGACGCTCCTGCTTCTACCGCACAGTGACCCTTGAAAATGGCGAGGCGGTGATGACAGTGACCGATGACACGCGCCATTTCGACCCTGCGGAAACCTACGGGAAGTAGGCCCGTCTCCATTCTCAATCACGTGCCTTGAGATTTGGCGACCGGCATGCGAACCAGACGCTGACGGCGCTGAGCAACAGAACCACCGCTACAAAAATCATGACGGTCAGGAAGCCAAGATCAAAGGCGGCACGTGCGCCATCGCGTATGGTCTGCCCCATTTCTGGTGGCACAGTGGCTGCGCTGACAAGAGCCTGATCCAGCCCGTCAAATACCTCTGCAGGGATGCCAGCCTGTCGCGGCAGTGCGATACTCATGCCGTAGACAGCCGCCAGAGCGGACCCCAGCACGGCTATGCCAATGGCACCACCGAGTTCAAACGAAACCTCTTCGATGGATGCGGCCATGCCCGCCTGCTCTGCTGGCACATTGGCCATGATAACCGTGGAGGCGGCTGTCATGGCGGCACCGAGGCCGAAACCAAGCAGGAAGAAGCTGCCGATCTGCGAGAACTGGGATGCATCCTGAACCAGAAGCGACAGGATAAGCCCGGCGCTTGCGAGCAGCAATCCGATCCACAGCACATTCGTGGTGCCAAGACGGGCCGCGACCAACCCTGCAATCGGACCGGCGAGAAATGCGCCGAGCGGAATGGGCAGCAGCGTGAGGCCCGCCTGAAGTGGCGTGAGATCGAGAACCAGTTGCAGGCGTTGCGAAAGGACGAGTTGCAGACCGACAAGTGCCAGCATCGTAACCATGGCCGCCGCCACGCCGGACGCAAATTGGCGATCACGAAACAGGGTGAAGTCGATCAGCTTGTGGGCGCGCTTGTCCTGTCTGCGCTTGAAGAGAGCGAGTGCGACAAGCCCGATAAGAGCTGAAACAACCAGCGCCGACCAGGAGGGCGCCTGTTTGGCAAGCTCCTTCACGGCGTAGGTCAATGCGACCAGACCGACAAGGATTTGCGCAGAACCCACTGAGTCCCACGGCTTTGACCGATTGCCGGGAACAGACGGGATGACCCAGATGGTCGCCAGCAGCGCCACTGCCACCACGGGCACATTGATGAGAAACACCGATCCCCACCAGAAATATTCGAGCAACGCGCCGCCAAGGACGGGTCCGAAGGCAGCACCGCCTGAGGCGACTGCCGCCCATATGCCAATAGCAACAGACCGCTCATGGGCATCATCGAAAATCAGGCGGATCAGGGACAGTGTCGCGGGCATCATGCCAGCCGCGCCAACGGCCAGCAACGCGCGGGCGGCGATGAGGACAGCCGGGTTGGGAGCGAAGGCAGCAACGAGAGAGGCCATGCCAAAGATAACGAGGCCGACGAGAAACAGACGTCTGTGGCCGACGCGATCCCCCAAAGTGCCAGCACCCAGCAGCAACCCCGCCATGACCAGCGGGTAGGCGTTTACGATCCAGAGCTTTTCAGATGCGCTGGCACCCAGTTCCGCCGTCAGCCTCGGCAATGCCGTGTAGAGGACCGTCACATCAATGGTGATGAGAAACAGTGCACTCGACAGGATTGACAGGACGATCCAGCGATTGGCTGCTTGTGCCACGGGCATTTTCTTCTCCAGAATTCCATATTGATCAATGCGCAGACTTATTTTAAATACATACGTATGGAAAATAAAAAATCGAGTCCAAATTCTGGAAAACTTGGGCGGCCACGTAAAATTGACAGGCAGCAACTACTTGATGAGGCGGAGACGATCATCGCGCAGGATGGCGCATCAGCCTTGACCATCGACGCGCTCGCCAAGCGATTGGGCATCACCAAGGGTGGCGTGCAATATGCGTTCGGGACAAAAGAGGCGCTGATCCATGCCTTGTTTGAGCGCTGGAACACGTCTTACGATCAGCAGGTTGCCGCGATTGCCGGGGAGAACCCGACAGTGACGCAGTTTCTGCGCGCCCATGCTGACATTACCTTCAAATCCGGCCATGCGGATAACAGCAAGGCTGCGGCGATGCTGGCTTCGCTGGTGCAATCTCCAGAACATCTGGAGCCGACACGGCAATGGTACCGCAATCGTCTCAGCCAGATTGAGTCGCACTGTGATAAAAGCAGCAATGCGCGTCTTGCCTTCCTTGCCATCGAAGGCGCGTTCACGCTTCGCTATTTCGGCTTCTGTCAGTTGACGGAAGAGGAATGGGAAAAAATGTACGCCGATATTTTGCAACTCCTCTGACGCGAAGCGGAGATGAGGCGAGCCTTATTTCTTTCGCCTTTCCTTGCTTTTGTTACGAGAATTATAGGAGTTGGCGCAGTAGACTGGTAGCCGGGTGCCTCTGGCGTGGGAGTTTAGTGGATGTTGGGTTGGGGTCTGAACCGCGAAAATGCAGCCGCAATGGCGGCTTTGGACAAGGTCGAGCAGCAAGCGCCAACGCCTACCCTGCCTAAAATTCCGACGAACCGAATTGCGCTGGCCTTAGGCGGAGGCGCTGCACGTGGCTGGGCGCATATTGGCGTGTTGCGGGCGCTGGATGAAGCGGGCGTACAGATCGGCATGATTGCCGGCACATCCATCGGCGCTCTGGTCGGTGGCTGCTATCTGGCTGGCAAGCTGGATGAACTTGAAGATTTCGCCCGGTCTCTCACGGTGCGCCGGATTGCCGGACTGCTGGACCTGACCATTGGCGGCGGCGGCCTGTTTGGCGGCATGCGGCTGACCAAGCGCATGCAGGAGCATCTTGTCGGGCTCAACATCGAGGATCTCGAACACCCGTTCATTGCGGTGGCGACGGAACTGAAGACCGGCCACGAAGTGTGGATCCATCAGGGCAATCTGATCACGGCGCTGCGGGCATCCTACGCCCTGCCCGGTATTTTCGAGCCGGTGCGCTGCAATGGCCGAACGCTGATCGATGGCGCGCTGGTCAACCCTGTGCCGGTTTCCGTCTGCCGTGCCTACGAGCAGAATCTGGTGGTTGCGGTGAATCTGAACTATGACATTTTTGGTCGCTCGGCGGTGGTCAAGCACAGCGCCGGACCCAGCAACGCTGACCCTGAAGCCAAACAATCAACCGAGCGACCATCTGTCGGCTTGCCGGGTGTTATGGTTCAGGCGTTCAACATCATTCAGGACCGGATTTCCCGGTCACGTCTGGCTGGCGACCCGCCGGACCTGACGCTGCACCCGCGCATCAACACGATAGGCCTTTCGGAATTTCATCGGGCGGCGGAATCGATTGACCGTGGATATGAAGAAGCGCGCGCACGCATACCGGAACTGCAACGCATGCAGCAGGTCTTCCAGCGTTGATGATTGGGGGCGGATGCCCCCTGCACTATCCGGCGATATAAGCCTTGATATGCTCGGCTTCCGCTTCGATCTCGCTCATGCGGGCTTTGACCACATCACCAATCGAGATGATGCCGACCAGCTGGCCATTGGCTTCAACGGGAACATGGCGGAAGCGACCGCCGGTCATGAGCTCCATAACATCATCGGAGGTTGACCCCTCATGACAGCGCGTCACGTTCTTCGTCATAACTGTGGAGACGGGTGACTGGAGTGCGTCTGACGCCTGTGTGGCAATGGCCTTGACCATATCGCGTTCCGTAAAGATGCCAAGGATGGCGCCCTTCTCATCCGTGACCACGACAGCGCCGATGCGATGCTCATTCAACGTGATGGCCGCATCGCCCAACGACATATCAGGCCTTATGGTAACGACGTTGCGGCCCTTCAAATCGAGAAGTTCTTTCACGAATACAGGCATATTTCCCTCCTTTTCCAAACGGCTTTCATAACCGCGCGGTGCGTCTCCTCCACAAGCGCACGGTCAAGCTGGACGTCGATGGTGCGCCAGCACACCACGGAAAGCAATATGTTTAACGAGGCGGAAACATATCAATCGATTGTATGTCTCAGGGCAAATCGTGGCGAATGACGGGCTTTCGATCAAACAGGGCAAAGAACAGGAAGCCCAGCAGGAAGCCGAAAATATGCGCATCCCATGCAACTTCTCCGCCAGCATCTCCCATCAGGGGAATGCCGACAGCAATCAGCAGATTGCCGAACAGCCACATGAGCGTGAAGATTAGAACCGTGCGGTTGGACAGGGCCTGCAGGATGCTCTGGCGCGGCAAGCGATGCCCTATGGCCGGGTGGTAGCGCCCACCATTGGCCGGAAAGACAAAGCGGCAGGCGGCACCCATCAGCGCCGAAACCACGCCGGACGCGCCGATGAGCACGGTGACATCCCCCCAATGCAGAAATGCGTGGCCGAAGGCGGAAACGGCTGCGGATACACACCAGAGCAGAATGAAACGGGCTGTGCCGATACGACGCAAGACCGGGGCACCAAACGCCATGAGCCACAAGCCGTTGAAAAGGATATGCTCGATACCACCATGCAAAAATGAGTAGGTAACAGGCGTCCAGAGCCACTCCAGACCCTGTTGGGACAGTTCCGTGGCGTAGCGCAGGGGAATGAAGCCGAAGGTGAAAATGAACCAGCCATATCCCTCTTCAGACAGCACATAGAACGAGACGAGATGGACCGCTATCAGCACAGCCATGATAGCCACAAGCGCGCCGGGCAGGTTGAAAACCGGGGCTTTGGGCGGCGTGCCGCTCTGTGCCGTCTCGTCCGCTTCCGGCAATCCACCTTCATTATGCGTCATCAGGCCGTCTTCCTTCGCGTCGTGTTCTGTGTGAGCTCTTATGCAGCAATATAGGAAGGTTTAGAGAAAAAGAAGCATCGCCGTGGGGCGGTGTCTGCAACTATCAGCGACCTCGCGGATTGTGATAGCCACACGCGTGGCATGGAATTCGCTTCACCATCTCCAGCACCGCAAATGAAGGCGGTATGCGTCTCAAAACGAGACATGTGCCCCGCGGCCTGGAGACCGTGTCATGAAGACAAATGCAAGCCTAGATATCTTTGCCTATTGGGATGAACTGCGCGGTGATCGCGCGGCACCTCTGCGCAGCGAGATCGACCCCGCGCCTATTCGCCATCTGTTGCCAGACCTCTTCGTGCTGACAGAAACCGCCGATTCTGCGCCTGTGTTTCGCTTAACGGGCACGCGCCTGTACAATCTGTTCGGCCGGGAACTGAGCGACACGCCATTTTCGGGCATATGGCAACCGGATGCGGCACATGATGCCTGCCGCATCGCCAACGGCGTGCTTCAGCATCAGCGACCTGTCGTTTTCGATATCCTGTCCGAGACCGTGACCGGTTTGGCGGTGCGGGGCTTTGAAATGCTGCTTCTGCCGCTGGCGGTGGAGCCATACTTCCCGGCCCGGCTGCTGGGCTGCCTGATTTCAGAACCGCCGCTAGGGGATTTCGGACAGTCCTTCAAGCCATTGTCTCTAACGAAGAGTCGATTGCTGGACGTTTCATCATCGCAATTGATGGCGCAACGGTCGGACTTTGGTTACGCCCTCAACCGATCCGTCTCTTTATGAGAAAATTGCAAATAGTTACGGTCGGAAGCAGAACCTTCTGTTAACTCGGCAACTGGTATTAAGGGCGATCATTCCTCAATGCCGTGCCTCACATGTTCTCATCTCGCTCAACCACCGTCGCATTTGCAGCCCGCTCTGTGGAGACGCCCTCCGCAGAAGTGCTTCCTGTTGCGCTGACGGGACGGTTGATGGTGCCTTCTCAGGACGAGTTCGATTGCACCGCCCATGAGATGACGGCTGAGACAGCGCGAATTACCTGCTTTGTGCGCCCGAGAAACGGCGACCGTATCATCGCCTACCTTCAGCACATTGGCCGCATCGAAGGCATCGTCAAGGCGCTGACGGCGGATGGCTTCACCATCGCTATCATGGGCACCGAGCGCAAACGCGAGAAGCTGGCGGCGCAGCTGGCATGGATTGCCAAGCGCCACGCACTGGGCCTGCCGGAAGACCGACGCCATGACCGTTTGACACCCCGCAACCCGCGTGCGGACCTGATGTTGAACGATGGCACGATCGCACCCTGCCGCATCATCGACCTTTCACTTTCGGGCGCGGCGGTCGAAACCGACGTGCGGCCGCAGATGGGCACCAATGTCCGCCTCGGCAACATGGGCGGCCGTATCGTGCGCCACTTCATGGAAGGTGTCGCAATCGAGTTCGATGCCGTCCAGTCCCGCGATGCGCTGATCGAATTTCTCTAAGCACGCTTTCTAACCCATCCCATTAACCGGCTACGCCTCGCGTCAGCCGGTTTTTTTGTGCCAACAGATGGGACAGACTGGCCTTCAAAGAGCGCGATAAAGGCCGATAACTTGCGAAAATCGACACAGCCAGCGAAAATAATCCGATATCGGCACAACTATTGGCCAGAAAATGAAGCGAAAACGACGATTTTCAATGAAAATCTGGGGCTGAAATGGACGTTTTAGGGCTGAAAACTACCCTCTCAAGTACTCATCTATAGTAACGAAATATTTTAGATTTGCGACGATCGCGAACGGGCGCGTGGAGCGATTAACTAGAAGCCAAAAAATATCAATATATTTCAATACCTTAAATCCGGCTCCGGACTCAAAAACTAAGCCGATCGAAACAATTTTAATCAAATTTTTCTCAAATATAAATCAAATAAAGATCAGCTTTTCCTAAATATAGCGTCGAATTTGAGCACCGTTATTTGCAGCCGATCAAAATATAGATGGCATTCTTCTCCTCACAACGGGGAGACAAGAAATGAAAAAAATCAGCCGTTTCGGAATTTTGATCGCAGCTATGATCGCAGGTGCATTCGCCACACAGGCGCACGCATCGCCAGCCGCTGCCATGCGCGTTATGGGCAAAGCCAATCCGCCGATTGGTCACTATGAATTCTGCCAGACCTACCAGAGCGAATGTCAGTCGACTTCGGCAGACAGGGGTCCGCTCAAGCTGACGGAAGAAAGCTGGAAGGCCATTCTGGACGTCAACTACACGGTCAACACTACAATCACGCCGATGACGGATTTGGAGATCTATGGCGTTGAAGAGCGCTGGGCTTATCCAACCACCGTTGGCGACTGTGAAGACTACGTGCTTTTGAAGCGCAAGATGCTGATGGGCAAAGGCATCTCCGCTTCCGACCTGCTGATTACCGTCGTGCTGCAGCCGAACGGTTCCGGACATGCGGTGCTGACTGTGCGCACCGACCGTGGCGACTTCGTTCTCGACAATCTGCGCAACAAGGTGATGGAGTGGTCTGAGACGGAATATACCTATCTCAAGCGCCAGGACTCGACCAATGCCGGTCGGTGGGTAAAAATTCAGGATGGCCGCGCTGTGAATGCAGTTGCCGGTATCAAATGAATGAAGCGAGCGGGGTGCTATGGCACCCTCTCGTCGCATGAGTGGGCCCGGTCAAGTCACCCCCGTTGACGAGACCGTGCCTAGAGCCGGTTCTGTTGCCCCGGAACCGGCTCTTTCTTTTCCCTATTACAGAAGGCCGAGTTCGGCAAGCTCGCGACGAAGATCAGACGGCATGTCTTCAGACAGACCTGCCCCACCCAGATCGCGCGGAGCTTCCTCGGCTTTGAGATAACGCCAGCCCTGAAAAGGCCGTTTGGGCGCAGGTGAGGTTTCGATGACCTCTGGTCCGAGGATCAGATCGCAGCGGGTGATCCCGTCCTCTCCCTTGAAGGAGCGAATGTCCAGCAACATCTGGCGTGCCTGGACCTGCCCCTTGATGACCCAATAGAGCGAGCCGCCATCCAGCAACTCCTCGACCCGTTTTGGAAACATGCGGGTGGTGTGAACGCTGTGCGGTTCCAGACCCGCCGCAATTGCGGTTAGCGCCCGGTGCGAAACCCATTCGCGCAGGTCGTCGATCGAGTCGGCACCGACGCAAAGCTTGATAAGATGAAGAGCCATGACGCTATCAATGCGGTTTTGATGGCACCGTCAAGCGACCACAGCGCGAAGGGCGCAGCTTCGCATCAACATTCCACGACATTCACGGCAAGGCCACCTGTCGATGTTTCCTTGTATTTCTCGCTCATGTCGTTGCCGGTCTGGCGCATGGTTTCGATACAGGCATCCAGTGGCACGAAATGCTCGCCATCACCCTTCAGGGCCAGAGATGCCGCCGTAACAGCCTTGACCGCGCCAAGGGCGTTTCGCTCGATGCAGGGAATCTGAACCAAACCAGCAATAGGATCGCAGGTCATGCCGAGGTGATGTTCCAGCGCAATTTCTGCAGCGTTTTCGACCTGCGCCGGAGACCCGCCCATGACGGCGGCAAGACCGGCAGCGGCCATGGCGGCAGCGGAACCTACCTCCCCCTGACAGCCGACCTCTGCACCCGAGATGGACGCATTGTGCTTGATGATGCCGCCAATGGCGGCTGCCGTCAGCAGGAAGTCCCTGACATCATCGACAGTCGCATCATCATGGAAGTGGCGGAAATATTTGACCGTGGCAGGCACGACGCCCGCAGCGCCATTGGTGGGTGCCGTGACGACACGCCCGCCAGACGCATTTTCTTCATTTACGGCCATGGCGTAAACGCTGAGCCAATCATTCGCCAGGAGCGGATTGAGCCGGTTGCTGCGCCACTCGGCATTGAGCTTGTCGTGAATGGAGCGTGCCCGGCGCCTGACCTTGAGGCCGCCCGGCATGATGCCCTCGCCCTTCAGGCCGCGCTCGATACAGCCATTCATCGCCTCCCAGATCTGGTCGAGGCGGCTGTCCAGCTCCTCACGGTTGATGACCGTTTCTTCATTGGCGCGCTTCATCTGCGCGATGGTGCGTCCGGAACGCTCCGCCATCTCCAGCATCTGCTTGGCCGTTGCGAAGGGATAAGGCACTTTCGGTCCGTTATCCACGGTCTTGCCGCGCTGGCGGATGGCCTCAAGCTCGGTATCCGTCACCACAAAGCCGCCGCCGACGGAATAATAGATGCGCTTGAGCAGCATCCGTCCCTGCTTATCAAAGGCAGAGAAGGTCATGCCATTGGCGTGGCCGGGCAGCGGGTTCTTCTTGTCAAAGATGAGATCTTCCGCAGGACGGAAAGCATAAGAGGGGTGACCGGCTGGTGACACACGGCCTGTGGCTTCGATCTGCGCGATCATGGCATCCATCGCATCTGGATCGACCCGATCAGGCCGCTCGCCCATCAAGCCCAGCAGAACGGCGCGGCCGGAGCCATGGCCGATGCCGGTGAACGCCAGGGAGCCGTGCAGGCTGACCTTGATGGCGGACACGACAGCACCTGATGGGCGCGGCCATTCATCCGACAGGACCGTTTCCAGAAAACGGTTGGCAGCCGACATCGGCCCCATGGTGTGTGAACTGGACGGCCCGATACCGATCTTGAAAACGTCGAAGACCGAGAGAAACATGTGCACCTGCCCTATGTATAGACTTATTGATCCAGTCTATCCGAACCGAAACAATCCGCCACCACAAAATAGGCGTGGAATGCGCTGACTGCGACATGGGCAAAGCACAAATGCAAACAGCACGGCCTTGATGAAGGCTGTGCTGTTCAACTGAAATTCTTTAAGAGAGATTATTACGGGCTGCCAAAAACATATGTCAAAGCGAGAAAAGCGGCAAAGCCTGCAAGTGCGCGTAGTGTTACGGCCCAGCAGGATTTCTGTGCGGTTTCTTCCATGGTTACTCCAGCGTGTCACTCTCGGGCTGCGCGTTTTCCGCGGCCCAGTGGCGATGCATTTATTAAATAATTGTGACGAACGCAATTGCAAAAAACGGCTAAAGCAAGGCGCATTTGACCATCTGCCATTCACTCAGCGCATAGGTACATGAAATAACAATAGCTTACCTGTTCGTATCGACACAACGCATGAGAAACACCTGTCTCAATTTGGACCAAAGTGTAAATGGCGGAAGCTTTTCCCTTACCGTGATAAAGTCAGGTGTGTATAAACTCACTCTCCACAAGACTTTCTCCACATGAGACGTCTCAGCCAGCTTGAACCTATGCTGCATCTGGATTATCGGGCAAAGTATAGTGCGAACATTTCAGAAAGCGGTGACAGATCATGCAGGCCACTCCTTCTTCATTTCCCGATCGTGAGACGGTCGCATCCAAAATTGCATCCATGAGCACGGAAGACGAAGCCTGGCTCAAATTGCTGTTGGAAAACGCGCTGCAGGACGAAAATCTGCTGGAAGGCCTGCGCCTTTTCATCGACCAGCAATCTCAGGCACGCTTTCTCAACTCGCTGAAACTGGAAAAATGCGGCGAATGGTTTGGCAACAACGCCCCGGCGCGCCTGCAGATCCGCCTTCACGAGCTCGCAAAGAGCAGCCAGCACGCCGCCTTCACTGCATTCCGCGCAGGCCTGACAAAATCCGGCGGTCTGGAAAAGTCCTACCCCAAAGCCCCCGTCTGAGACCTCCCCGTTAATCCGGCACCCGCTCCACCACGGCGATGATCGGGCCCATGGGGTACCACCGGTCACGCCGCTGTGCGGCGGGTATATCGACACTGGATATGCTGCCATCAAGGTAGAGCGCGTTGGGCGCGTTCAGCTTGTCGCGAAACAGGGTGGCAAAATCGTAGAAACGCACCGCAGTTTCCGAGATGGCAAAATGCACCATGCCATCGCTGGAAACGCCAACGCCGTTGCGGGTGTTCAGGCTGTCGCTTTCCGGCAGAAAGCGCGGATGAAGCTTCCCATCGATGACCAGCATAGGACCTGATTGCGTCGCGAATTCAGGCTTTCTGTTGGCGTTGAGGTAGGCGCTGGTTTCCAGCACGCCTGCCCTCTTCCCATCCATAAAGAACACGCCATTGGGCTGCATGTGAAAATTGCCCCACCCGCCCCCGGTGCTGATTTGAGATACTTCCACGCCGTTTTCAATGTGCAGCCCAACCGGCGAGAGATCCCGGTGATACATCCCGCCATTCATGGCGAAGGTGACGAAGCTGTGCTGACGCCAAAGTGCTGATGAGAGTGCTTCGAAGGAGCCATAGGGCTTTCCCGCAACGTGATCCCATTGATAGAGCTGGATATTGCTTTGCGCGGGATCGAAACTGCAGACGATGTAGCGCCCGCCCATATGCTCCACGGCCTTGCAGTTGGCGGGAAGATCCGCAGCATTGGCCGATGCCGAAAACAGAAACGGCAGGATATATCGCGCAAGCTTCCTCATAGGTCCTCATCAAGAAATCTTCGTTTGCATGCTTAGCAGAGGGAGGAAGACCAGAGTATGGCGCCGCAGCAACGAGGCGCTGCCGAAACAAAAAAGGCTGGCAAATGCGCCAGCCTTTTCAAAAATATGCAGTATTGGATTAACGCTTGGCTGCGCGATCAACGCTGCGGCCTGCGGCCTGCGTGCCATCAACAGTGCCGGCAACATCCTGGCCAACGCCGCGGATGGTGTTGCCGCAAGAGCTCAGCGCAATGAGGGCTACAAAGACGGCGGCAGTGGTGGCGGCGAAACGTGTGAACATATTAAAACTCCCCTGGATGTCTGCGCATGAGCGACAAAACGATTGAATTAGCGGGCAGATAACGCGACGTAGACAATCTGGTTCCAACGCGCCGATAAAAATATTTCAACAATTAGAGAGGCTGCGCGAGATCCTTGAAAGCATTGCGGATGCTATCGGCCACGGCCTGCACGGGACGCGTCGGTTTCTCGGCAACAATCAGGCGGATATCGAAACAGCCAAGCTCGGGCATCCCGTCCTTCTCACCCAGAATGACCATGTTGTTTTGCACATAGGAGCGGGGCAGAGGCGCGACCGCAAGATCAGCTTCAATCGCCGCTTTTTGCGCCATTGTATGCCCGCTGAGATAGGCGATGCGGTAGGCGCGGTTTTGCCGCTCAAGCGATGATGTGGCCTCGGACCGCCAGATGCAGCCATCTTCCCAGATTGAAATCGGGATCGGTTCGCGCAGATGCGCGGTGCCACATTTGGCCCCCGCCCAGACAAGCCGCTCGCGCATCAGGACTTCGCCGGTATCGCGAAGTGGCAGCGACGCGCAGTTGACGAGCGCGATATCCAGCCGCTGCTCATCCATGCGCCGATACAGCTGGGAACTGGAATCGATCACCACATCGACCATGATAGCCGGAAAGGCTTCGGCGAAACGCTTGAGAATGCCGGGCAACAACCCGCGCTCTCCGATATCCTCCGGCGCGCCGAGGCGCACAACGCCTGACAGTTCCGGCATGACGAAACGGGCGACAGCCTCGTTGGACAGCGCAATCATGCGCCGCGCATAGGTGAGCAATGTCTCGCCATGGGCCGTGAGCGTGACGGAGCGCGCATCGCGCAGGAACAGCGTGGTCTTGAGTTGCTCTTCCAGTTTCTTGATCTGCATGGACACGGCAGAGGGCGTTCGAAACACAGCTTCGGCGGCAGTTGAAAAATTGCCGGTTTCCGCAATGGCGACGAATGTTCGCAAAATGTCGTTGTCGAGCAGTGGCAATGGCTGGCGGAAGGAAACTGTCATGACGTACGCCTTCAATTTTTCTGATCGATAGATCGATATCATTTCGTTTGATTGAATGTCAATAAATTCGGATTGTCAAAAACAGGGGCGGAAACAACAACCGCTTCGCAACGTGGAAGCATCACGATTTACGATCAATCACATCATAATCATTCAATTGATTGATGTGGAATTGCAGCGCATATCGATGATGTCGAAACACACATGGAGCATGAAAGGATTTTGAAATGACCATGATCATAGACCACGGCCCAGGCCCATCAAGGGCAAGGCTGTTCATACGCAGCAGGCTGGCACGCCTGACTGAGCTTGTTCGGGAGCTGGACAACACATGGAGCCGCGTGCAGTCGCGCCGCGCCTTGGAAGCCCTGCCCGCAGACACACTCAAGGATATTGGATGGCCAGCCACAGACGCAAAGCAGACGCGGATTATCAGCCGATAATATCCGTTTTCAACGATGAATGAATGGCTCGCGGGAATGATCTCGGCGAGCCATTTTTTTGCGGTGCGGAACAAATACCAGACCACCACATTCTCCTCGGCCCCAAACAAGCACGAGGATATCAATGGCACAGTTCGGCTCCACCATTTTGCCTGGCGATTTTACCCGCCTTGGCGCGAATTTCGACGGCGATGGTGTCAATTTCGCAATTTTCAGCGCCCACGCTGAACGAGTAGAGCTTTGCCTCTTCGACGCCGATGGCAAAAACGAGATTGAGCGCATTACGCTTCCGGAATTCACAAACGAAATCTGGCACGGCTACATTCCCGGCCTGAAGCCCGGCGCGCTCTATGGTTACCGTGTGCACGGACCATATGACCCGGAAAACGGCCACCGCTTCAACGCCAACAAGCTTCTGGTTGACCCTTATGCGCGGGAACTCGTTGGCGATATCGAGTGGGGCTCAGAGCAGTTCGGCTACATTCTCGATGCGGAAGACAAGGACCTGTCCTTCAACGACAGCGACAGCGCATCGAAAATGCCGAAGTGCCGCGTCATCGATCCCCAGGATTATGATTGGGCAGGTGACACGAAGCCAAACGTGCCGTGGTCGAAGACGATTTTCTACGAGACACACGTCAAAGGCTTTACCCAGCTTCACCCCGGTATCTCCGAGAAGCTACGCGGCACCTATGAAGGTCTGGGCGACAAGCAGATCGTTGATTACATCAAGAGCCTCGGCATCACGTCGGTGGAACTTCTGCCGATCCATTCATTCCCAGATGATTCCCATCTGCTGGACAAGGGCCTGAAGAATTTCTGGGGCTACAATTCGCTCGGCTTCTTCTCTCCCGCCTCGCGCTATTACGGCCCCAAGGGCATGGCGGGTTTCCGCGATATGGTGCGTGCATTCCACGATGGCGGCATCGAGGTCATTCTGGACGTGGTCTATAACCACACAGCCGAAGGCAACGAGCTTGGGCCGACACTGTCGTTCAAGGGCATCGACAACTTTTCCTACTACCGCACCATGCCGGACCAGCCGCGCTATTACATCAACGATACCGGCACCGGAAACACCGTCAACACCTCGCATCCCCGCGTGTTGCAGATGGTGACCGACTCGCTGCGCTATTGGGCAGACGACATGCACATCGATGGCTTCCGCTTCGATCTCGGCACCATTCTCGGCCGCGAGCCTGAGGGATTCGACCAGCGCAGCGGATTCTTCGATGCGGTGGGCCAGGACCCTGTCCTGTCGCGTCTGAAACTGGTTGGCGAGCCCTGGGACATCGGCCCCGGCGGCTATCAGGTCGGTGGCTTCCCACCCGGCTGGGCGGAATGGAACGACAAGTACCGCGACACAGTTCGTGAATACTGGAAGGACGAGGACGGCACCGCTGGTGATTTTGCAGCCCGCGTCATGGGTTCCGGCGACGTCTATGACCTGCGTGGCCGCAGGCCGTGGTCGAGCGTCAACTTCATCACCGCGCATGACGGCTTCACGTTGAACGATGTTGTTTCGTACAATGAGAAGCACAATGATGCGAATGGCGAGGACAACAAGGACGGCCACGACCATAACAGAAGCTTCAACTACGGCGTTGAAGGCCCTACGGATGATGAGAACATCATCGCCGTGCGTGACCGCCAGAAGCGCAACTTCCTTGCCACGCTGTTCCTCTCTCACGGCACCCCCATGCTTCTGGCCGGCGACGAGTTTGGCCGCAGCCAGATGGGCAACAACAATGGCTACTGCCAGGACAGCGAGTTGAGCTGGGTGCATTGGGAAAATCTGCCCGATAGCGCCGAGGCCCTGCGCAAGTTCACAGCCCGATTGATAGAGCTTCGTCAGACGCACTCGATCCTGCGACGTGAAAACTGGCGGGATGGCATGATCGTGACCTGGCTGAACCCGGTGGGTGGCGAGCAGACGGAGGAGCAGTGGAACGACGCGGGTTCCACGACGCTTGGCCTGCGCCTGTCCCGCGACGCGGTTGAGACACAGGATGAATGGGATGATGTGCTGGTTCTCTTCAACCCGCATGATGGCTCGGTCGAGTTTAACCTGCCGGATGCTGAACATGGCTGGATGACGGAGCTGACGACAGCGGACCCGGATGCAGACACCAACAGCATCGCCAACGGGCAGAGCTACACGATCGAAGCTCGCAGCATCGTGCTATTGCGCGCCGCCTGATCCTTAGACCCAATATACGAAGACGCCGTTGGAAACAGCGGCGTCTTTTTTATGGCTGGCCGAACTGCAAGCCACTCCAGCGAACGCCGAGGTTGGCTCTGCTCTTTGCCTTCGCAGCAATGGTTGCTCGTAGCGCAAGAACAATGTCTTCGAGATTGTAGGGCTTACTGAAAAATTGCGTGTTTTCAGGCAGGTCAAGCGTATCCAGCGCATGTCCCCCAGAGGTGACAATGACGGGAATCTGGTTCTGACAGTTGTTGACCATCTGCAACAGATCAATGCCTGTAAGGCCGCCCGGCATATCGATATCGGTCACGATGGCGCAGATATCCGTGACCTTGCCAATGGTGGCGACTGCCTCCAACACGTTTGAGGCTTCAAGAACCCTGTAGCCCGCCTCTTCCAGCGCATCGGCAAGGGTCAAACGAATGATCGGTTCGTCGTCTACGACCAGAATGGTCAAGCCAGCTTCAGACATACGCAATACTCCGCTCAAAGCACCGGATGGGAGCAGCAGCACCGCTGCCCATGATCATCCTTGTCACATCACCAGAACGCGCGACGTGGAGATAGTGGTGAGAGGCTGCGCTCTAAAATTGAAAACAATATTAATAAAATGCGAAATTCCTTTTTAAGTGATCGTTAATTTGCATTGGCAGCTTTTGCCTTCTGCGACCCTCCAAGCCCCCCTGCGCGAAGCTTTTTTTAACGTCAAAACATGCGCGTCGCATCTTGCGCTGAGAGTGTCGCAAATGCGATATACACTAGACCAATTCCCAGCGAGGAATTGCGTTTCCGCAATGGAGCATTGGTTTGATGAGCAAAACGCCTCCAAAGAAGCGCACGGTCGTCTTTTTTATGGTGCCTCAATTTACCATGCTGCCGTTTACGGCTGCGGTGGAAACGTTGCGCATCGCCAATCGCATGCTGGGCTATGCGGCCTATGAGTGGCGGCTCGCATCCAGCGACGGATTAAAGGTCGCCTCCTCCAGCGGCATTGCGCTGGAAGCGAACACCTCGCTGGCCGAAGAGCGCAAATCGGTCAGCGGCGAGAACCGCCCGAACATGGTGCTGATCTGTTCCGGCATCGATATCGAGCAATATTCCAACAAGTCGGTGAATGCCTGGCTGCGCGAGGCCCATAATCGCGGCATTGCGGTGGGCAGTCTCTGTACCGGCGCGCATGTGCTTGCCCAGGCAGGGTTGCTGAATGGCAAGCGATGCGCGATCCACTGGGAAAACCTTCCAGGCTTTTCCGAAGCCTTTCCGCAGGTGGAGGTCTATGCCGATCTCTACGAGGTGGATGGCAACATCTACACCTGTGCGGGCGGCACGGCATCTCTGGACATGATGCTGAACCTCATCGGTCAGGATTTCGGTGAGAACCTTGTGAACCGGGTTTGCGAGCAGCAATTGACCGACCGGGTGCGCAACCCGCATGACCGTCAGCGCCTGCCGCTGCGCGCGCGTCTGGGCGTGCAGAACGACAAGGTCCTATCGATCATCGAACTCATGGAAAGCAACCTGTCAGAGCCGCTGTCGCTCTTGGATATCGCAGAGGATGCCGACCTTTCCCGCAGGCAGGTCGAGCGGCTGTTCCGGCAGGAAATGGGGCGATCCCCTGCCCGCTACTATCTGGAGATACGGCTGGACCGCGCGCGCCATCTGCTCGTGCAATCGGCCATGCCGGTGGTGGAAGTTGCGGTTGCGTGCGGCTTCGTCTCCGCATCACATTTTTCCAAGTGTTATCGCGAAATCTACAATCGCACGCCGCAACAGGAGCGCGCCGAGCGCAAGCTGGTGGTCAGCGCATCACGCATGGCAACCGTTGGAAGCCACAGCAAGCCGGTTCACTGAGGCTGAAACGGACGCACGGCGGAAGCCAGATCTTCCGCCGTCAGGCCCGGACCCAAACGCTGCGCGGCCTCGCCGTGCAGCCACACCGCCGCCGCCGCGGCCTCGAAGGCCGGAACCTGCTGCGCCAGCAATCCACCCGCAATTCCGGCCAGCACATCCCCTGACCCGGCTGTCGCAAGATAGGACTGCGCGTTGGTGTTGACGGCAGCACGGCCATCCGGCGCTGCGATGACCGTATCGGCACCCTTATAGACAATGACGGCATTGCTGAGCGCTGCTGCTGCCTGCGCCTTCTCGATCTTGCTCAACGACGCGTCAGCGGCAATGGCGGGAAACAACCGGCCGAACTCACCTTCATGCGGCGTCAAAATTCGCGGCGCATCTGTCGCAAAGAGCTCGAAGAGTTCTCCCGGCGCTTGTTTGAAGGCTGTGATGCCATCCGCATCCAGCACCAGCGCCTTGTGTTTCAACTCAGCAACGAAGCGGCGCGCACGCTCCAGATCACCAAAGCCGGGGCCGAGAATATAGGTGGCATGGCGCTTGTCGCTCATCCACGCCTCAAGCTCCTCGTCGGTCTCGACAGGCGACAACATGACGGCGGTCAGTGTCGCGGAGAGAACGCCAAGCGCATCGTGTGGTGCGGCGATACTGACGATGCCGGCACCGGCCCGAAAGCTTGCCATGGCCGACATACGGGCCGCGCCTGTGGCATGGGCTGGGCCGGAGAAGACGGTCAAATGCCCGCGCTTGAACTTGTGCGTATCATCATCCGGCCTCGTCAGGGCGCTGGCCCATAGTCCGGGATGGTTTTCAACGACGGACGTGGAATGCGCCTCTACGATGCGGTGGGGAATGCCTATGTCGAACACCTCGACCTCTCCGCAGAGCGACCGACCGGGCATCAGAACATGACCCGGCTTGAGTGCCACGAAGGTGATGGTGCGCGCTGCCTGAAACGCACGACCGAGTGGAACACCCCGCCGCCCGCACAGGCCGGAGGGAAGATCCACGGCAATGACTGGAATGGATGCCTGCGCAACGGCATCAATGATGGCTGTGACCTCGGCTGGCACATCCCGCGAGAGGCCAGCGCCGAAGATCGCATCGATCACCACATCGCCTGGATTGGGCTGATAAGCGTGAAGCGGCAGTGGTGACATATCCAGCGCATCAAACGCCTGCCTCGCCGCATCCTTCAGTTTGCCGACATCACCCAAGAGGTGAAGCACGACCTCGGCGCCTGAGGCCTTCAGGGCGCGTGCGGCCACAAACCCGTCGCCGCCATTGTTGCCGATGCCACAAAGAACAACGAAACGCTGCGCTTGTGGGTAGTGTTTCATGGCGCAAGCGGCAACGGCCTGCCCGGCGCGCTCCATCAGCGCATAGATGGGAATGCCGCTGTCTATCGCGCTCGTATCGATCTGCGACATGGCGGCTGGGTCGATCAAAATATGGGTGGGTGAAAACGTCATGCCCGCATATTCGCTTCAAAATTCCGCAAAAGGCAACCGGCGCAAAAATAAGCACATTACCGCGCACAAAAAACAGGCAAAAGGCTATTATTTACGCGCAGCGCATGGTGCATTTACCCATAAGTAACAGGTGCGAATTTTGACAAAATCGTGAAAAAATCTCGAAATTTCTGTGAGCTGACAGCATTTTCACCCAAGAATACAGTGAGGAAGGGCAGATTTTGACCTTGGACACGCATTTTTTTAAGATTTTTTATTCAAACCGACTTCCGATCTGGCACGATACGTGCATTCTTATCGGAGAGCGGAAAGACCGCTTTAACGGAAGAAGCGGAGAGATATTTTCTCATGAAAAAGATCGAAGCGATCATTAAGCCTTTCAAGCTCGACGAAGTGAAGGAAGCCCTTCAGGAAGTCGGACTTCAGGGAATAACGGTTACAGAAGCCAAGGGCTTTGGTCGTCAAAAAGGCCATACGGAACTTTATCGCGGGGCAGAGTATGTCGTCGACTTTTTGCCGAAGGTGAAGGTCGAAGTTGTGCTTGCGGATGAAAATGCGGATGCCGTGATTGAGGCCATTCGCAACGCCGCGCAGACCGGACGCATTGGCGATGGAAAGATTTTCGTGTCCAATGTTGAAGAGGTCATCCGTATCCGTACGGGTGAGACAGGCGTAGACGCCATATAAAAAGACTGAACCCGGGAAAGCCGGGGCTTCACCTTGTTATCCAAACACTCAAGGAAAAGTTTTCAATGACGACCCCAAACGATATTCTTAAGCAAATCAAGGACAACGACGTCAAGTTCGTTGACTTGCGCTTCACCGACCCCAAGGGGAAGTTGCACCATGTTACCATGGACATCGCCTGTGTAGACGAAGACATGTTTGCCGATGGCGTCATGTTCGACGGCTCCTCGATCGGTGGCTGGAAGGCCATCAACGAGTCAGATATGGTGTTGATGCCTGACACGGGAACGGTTCATATGGACCCGTTCTTCGCGCAGTCCACCATGGTCATCATCTGCGACATTCTCGACCCGGTCTCTGGCGAATCCTATAACCGCGACCCACGCGGCACAGCCAAGAAGGCCGAAGCCTACCTCAAGGCATCCGGTATCGGCGACACGGTTTTCGTGGGTCCTGAGCCTGAATTCTTCGTGTTCGACGACGTGAAGTACAAGGCAGACCCATACAACACAGGCTTCAAGCTTGATTCGTCCGAGCTGCCATCCAACGACGACACGGACTACGAAACAGGCAACCTGGGTCACCGTCCACGCGTCAAGGGCGGCTACTTCCCGGTTCCTCCGGTCGACAGCCTTCAGGACATGCGTTCTGAAATGCTGACCGTTCTCGGCGAAATGGGCGTGGTCGTTGAAAAGCACCACCACGAAGTGGCGTCCGCGCAGCACGAGCTGGGTGTGAAGTTCGACACGATGGTTTCCAGCGCCGACAAGATGCAGATCTACAAGTATGTTGTGCATCAGGTCGCCAATGCTTACGGCAAGACCGCAACCTTCATGCCTAAGCCAATCTTCGGCGATAACGGTTCCGGCATGCACGTTCACCAGTCTATCTGGAAGGGTGGCAAGCCAACCTTCGCTGGCGACGAATATGCGGGCCTGTCTGAAACCTGCCTGTACTACATCGGCGGTATCATCAAGCACGCCAAGGCCATCAACGCCTTCACAAACCCGACGACCAACTCTTACAAGCGTCTGGTTCCAGGTTACGAAGCACCGGTTCTGCTGGCCTATTCCGCCCGCAACCGCTCTGCATCCTGCCGCATTCCATTCGGCTCCAACCCGAAGGCAAAGCGCGTCGAAGTTCGCTTCCCTGACCCTGCCCAGAACCCATATCTCGGCTTTGCCGCGATGCTGATGGCTGGTCTCGATGGTATCAAGAACAAGATCCATCCCGGCAAGCCAATGGACAAGGATCTCTACGACCTGCCAGCCAAGGAACTGAAGAAGATTCCAACGGTTTGCGGCTCGCTGCGTGAAGCTCTCGACAGCCTCGACAAGGATCGCAAGTTCCTGACAGCCGGTGGCGTGTTCGATGACGACCAGATCGATGCCTTCATCGAACTGAAGATGCACGAAGTCATGCGTTTCGAAATGACCCCTCACCCGGTGGAATTCGACATGTACTACTCGGCTTAATCAGCCCATCGGAAAGGCGCCTTCCGGGGCGCCTTTTTCTTTTCATGGCATTCCGATCAAGCCCCGCAACACATACGTTGCAAGCGCACCGGCCAATTCTCCAAGCTGACATAAGCATGACATCGACAGACAAGACCCCTCGCCTGCGTGACTGGTTGATTTTCCTCGCGGTGCCCTTCTTCTTTTCCAGCAATGTGATTTTCGGGCGTGGCGTGATTGGCGAAGTCTCACCCTTCGTGACGGCCTTTCTGCGCTGGTCTCTATCCTTACTCTGCGTGGCGCCCTTCATCGCAAGCGACTGGCGGGCCTGCGCACGCTTTATCCGACAGAAAACCGCGCTCTGGCTCATTCTCGGCATTCTGGGCATGGGCATCTGTGGTGGCGTTGTCTATTGGGGCCTGACCATGACCTCGGCTGCCAATGGCACCCTAATCTACACCACGTCGTCCCTCTTCATCATCCTGTTTCAGCGCGTGCTTTATGGCCGGGCCATCAGGCGGCTGGAAGTTGTCGGCATGGCCATCGCCTTTGCGGGCGTTGCAGTCATTGTCCTGAAGGGTGATGCGAGCGCGCTTTTGCACCTGAAATTCAATCTTGGCGATATCGCGATTCTCGTCGCGGCGGTTTCGTTCGCGGTCTATTCGCTGCTGTTGCGAGATCCGGCGGCGCGGGACATGGCATCTCTCAGCCTTTTCGGGTTGATTGCGTTCTCAGGCGCGCTCGTTCTTTTGCCACCGGCTGCGATTGAACTAGCCCAGGGCGGCATGCTGCCCCACACGGCCATGGCATGGGCCAAGATCGGTGGAATCATCCTGTTCGCATCCATCTTCGCATTTTACTGCTTCACCCACACAGTGCGTGTGTTCGGTGCTTCCACGGCGGGAATCACGCTCTATATGATGCCGCCGGTCTCAATCGTCATGGCCGTGGTGTTTCTTGGCGAGAGCTTTGAGACCTATCATGCGCTCGGCATCGTGCTGGTCACAGGCGGAGTGGTGCTGGCAACGGCACCGTTCGGACGCCGGTAACAATTTGAAGATCAGCCAAACATTAACTTGATATTTTGCATTCTAACCCCAAATTGTATCGGGAAAGGATGTGCATGCCATGAAACAAAGAGACGCTAAGTTTACGATTGGTGAGATTGTTCGCCACAAGATGTTTCCGTTCCGCGGCGTGGTATTCGATGTTGATCCAGAATATGCGAATACCGAGGAATGGTGGAACGCAATTCCTGCTGAGATACGCCCTGAGCGCGACCAGCCGTTCTATCACCTTCTGGCCGAAAACGATGAGACAGAATATGTCGCTTACGTATCGGAGCAGAACCTGGTGCACGATGAGAGCGACCAGCCGCTGCGCAACCCGAATATCTCCCGCATATTCGACACCACTCCCAATGGTGAGTTGCGGGCAAAGTCAGCCATGACGCACTAAGATTGCTAGCGAAATCTGAGCAGCAAAAAACCGGCCTGAAATCTCAGGCCGGTTTTTTTATGATTCAATATCTTAGTTCGCTGGCTTGGTCTTGGCAGCGTCCTGAGCGGCTTCGAGCTTCTTGCGCGCTTCTTCAGCCTTCTTCTGCATGCCTTCCTGCAGCGAACGCTGGCTTTCAGCAAGCTGAGACTGCGTGATTGGCTGGCCGTCGTAAGCGCCGGTGAAGCCGTTCAGAGCGATCTTGATAGGGTTCGGCGCGCGGCGGAAGTTGATCGACGTAAAGACGATTTCCGTGCCCTTCTTCATGCTGGCAATCATCGCATCCGTCAAAGGCACTTCTGCGGTGCACTTGTCTGGAAGGCAGACTGCGTAATCCAGCTTCTGGCCCTTGCCACCATCAATCTGCATCATGACGCCGGGAGGCAACAGACGTGCTGTTGGCACGGAAACCTGAAGCAGCTTGCGGTTGACCTTGCCTTCAACGCTGATGAGGCCGACAGCCGTGATCATCTGGCCGTTCTGCGCGAGAACAACGTTCTGAACAACGCAAACATCATTGTCTTCCTGCTTGCTGCATGTCTTGAACCAGCCAAGTGGCGGTGCGCCGGCCGGAGCGGCAGCCTGCTGCGCCTGCGACACAGCCGGTGCGGCCACTGCACCCAGCGAAAGAACGAGGGCAGACAGGGCTGCGCGGCTGAATGTGTTTGCGTTATGCATCATAAGAGTTCCGTCTCCTGAATTTTCTTAGACGAAGCAGAACGGTACGAACTGCTTGGCATCGCCGGTAACCGTCTGCCCGTTCAACTGTCGTTTAAATGAGGCAAATGCGTGACCCGAGTGTTTCGGCAAACCTGTTACATCCCGTTGAGGACGATATCCAGCACTTCTTTGAGTTTTTAAAGAAGCCCGACAAGTTTTCTCTCGCAGGATGCCTGCCCGCGAGCGTTGTGTGTCTATTCGACACACTCAGACCGCTCGAACATATTTTAGTTACGCATCATGCTTTACGAAAATCAAAACCGATTTTCGCGCCGTTGCGTCGTCTGTGATACATTTGCGCGGGAATCAATACAAGACGGGTTTCCCGCATCAACGCAGGGATCAGACAGCCGGAATGCGACAGGACATTAATATGCGAAGCCTTTTGGCGTTCATCCCCGCCCTTCTTTTTTCAGGTCTGGCGCTGGCGGAACCACTCCACGGGATTTCGATGCATGGCACCGTTGCCCTACCCGCAGACTACAAGCACCTTCCGTATGTGAACCCTGACGTCAAAAAAGGCGGACGCATGTCCTATGGCGTCGTCGGCACCTTTGACAGCCTCAACCCCTTTGTGTTGAAGGGCATGCGCACGACAGCGCGCGGCGTGTGGGACCCGGAATTTGGCAATCTCCTTTATGAACCGTTGATGCAACGTTCCGGCGACGAGCCGTTTTCGCTTTACGGCTTGTTGGCGGAAAGTGCCGAGTGGGATGACGATAGAACCTACATCCAGTTCAACATGAACCCGAAGGCAAAGTGGCAGGATGGCCAGCCGGTTACGCCTGATGATGTGATCTTCACTTTCAATCTGTTGAAGGAAAAGGGACGTCCACCCTTCAACAGCCGCCTGAATGGCGTGGCGAAAATGGAGAAGGTTGGAGAGCACGGCGTGCGTTTCACCTTCAACGAGAATGCCAACCGCGAAACGCCGCTGATTCTCGCCTCCTCCACGCCCATACTGCCGAAACACGCCATCGACCAGGCGACATTCGAACAGGGCGGCCTTGGCCCGGTGGTTGGTTCTGGTCCTTACACCATCAAGACCTTGAAGCCCGGCGAACGTGTCGTCTGGCAGCGAGACCCCAATTACTGGGGCAAGGATATTCCCTCGAAAGTAGGCTTCGACAATTACGACGAAATCAGCATTCTCTACTTCCTGCAGGTCACGACCATGTTCGAAGCCTTCAAGAAGGGTGATATCGACATCTACCCGGAAGGCGATGCGATCAATGGCACCTCCGATACGTCCCATTGGGGGCAGGCATACAACTTCCCGGCGGTTCAACGCGGCGAGATTGCCAGAGACGTTTTCGAAACCCGGATGCCATCGGGCATGTTCGGTTTGGTCTTCAACACCCGCCGCGCGCTGTTTGCCGACAAAAATGTTCGCGAAGGCCTGTCCTATGTCCTAGATTTCGAGTGGATGAACCGCAACATTCTCGGCGGGGCGTTCAAGCGAACGCAGAGCTACTGGCAAAATTCCACCCTCGGCGCATTCGGCAACGCGGCAGATGCGCGTGAACTGGCGCTGCTGGGCGACGCCGCCAAAAAACTGCCGCCCGCACTTCTTGCAGGTACCTACGCCATGCCGGTGACGGATGGATCGGGCGCTGACCGTACCGTGCTGAAACTCGCTGTCGACAGGCTGAAGGCGGCCGGTTACACGATCAAGAACGGCAGGATGTCTGACACCTCGGGCCGCCAGCTCAGCTTTGAACTCATGACGCAAAATCCGGCGCAGGAGCGCATCGCACTGGCCTATCAGCGCTCGCTTCGCCTCATCGGTGTCGATATGGCGATTCGTTCTGTCGATGACGGGCAATATCAGGCGCGCTCGAACAGTTTCGATTACGACATGATTATCCGCTCGCTTCCCTCCTCGCTTTCGCCGGGGGCTGAGCAGCTGAACCGTTGGGGCTCCGCCTCTCGCGATGCCAATGGCAGCTTCAATTATGCTGGTGTGGCTGACCCCGATGTGGACCGGATGCTGGAGGCGCTTTTGCAGGCGCGTTCAACCGAGGATTTCCAGGCAGCTGTCCGCGCCTACGACCGGCTTTTAACGGCAGGGCATTACGTCATCCCGCTCTATTACATCGGTGCGCAATGGGTGGCGCGCTGGAAATATATCGAGCGGCCAGACGGCATACCGCTTCTCGGCGCACAGAAAACGACTTGGTGGGATGCCCGCGCCCAGAAGAGCCCGTGAGATGGTTCTCTTGAGGTAACGCCTTGCGCACGCCTCTCAACGCTCCTAGATGGAGCGGATATTTTTCAAGTCCGAAAGGGAAGCACCATGCAACGCATTGTTATCGACGTCGTCTCGGACATGGTCTGCCCATGGTGCTATGTCGGCAAGGCCCGGCTTGATCTCGCCATCGCTGAGGTTCTGGACGAGGTGAGCGTCGACATCAACTGGCGCCCTTACCGTCTTAACCCGGATTACCCGCCTGAAGGTGTGGACCAGAAGGCCGAACTGGAGAAGAAGCTAGGCGGCAAGGACAAGGTTGAGCAGGCCCACGAGATGCTGACACAGCTTGGCAAGGAAGTCGGCATTGCCTTTGATTTCGATGCGATCAAAATTGGCCCCAACACGCTGGACGCCCATCGCCTTTCGCTTTGGGCGCATGCCGAGGGACGTGAGTTTCAGGACAAGGTCGTCAACGAACTGTTCCGCGCGAATTTCGAACAGGGCCTCAATATCGGCGACCACACCGTGCTGGCCGACATTGGCGAAAAGGCCGGGATGAATCGCGAGGTCGTGACAAAGTTGCTGGCCTCCGATGCCGACAAGGACACCATCGTGGCCGAAATCGACGCTGCCCAGCAGATGGGTGTATCGGGAGTTCCATTCTTCATTCTGGACCAGAAATATGCGGTCAGCGGCGCGCAGAGCAAGGAAGTGCTGATTAATGCGCTGCGGGATATTGCCAGAATGAAGCTGGAAGAGCATAGGGCAATGAACTGATCGTCAGCGCCTCGCTCGCGATTCCCGGCCCCTCCCTTTTTCTGGTGTCTCCGTGTCCGATAACACGCTGAAGGGCATTCTGCTCGCATTTGCAGCCTTCGCAGCCTACGCTTGGAGCGATGCGAGCGTGAAGCTCATCGAAGGGCAATTGTCGCCCATTCAGTCCGCCTTCTTCGGCGCATTGTTCGGGCTCTGCGCCCTGCCCTTCATCCGCAAGCGACACGATGACTGGCGCGATATCGTCCGCACCACCAACCGGCCCTTGTGGCTGTTGCGGTTTCTGTCATCAGGCGTCGGCGCCATCACCTCGGTTACGGCCTTCACCCATCTTTCGATGGCGGAAGCCTTTGCGCTCATCTTCCTGCTGCCAGCCTTCGTCACCATCATGTCGGTCCTGTTCCTGAAAGAACAGGTCGGGTTCAAACGCTGGTCAGCCGTGATCATCGGTTTTGCCGGCGTGCTGGTTATCTTGAGGCCCGGTTTCCGCGAGCTTTCGACCGGGCATATCGCCGCCATCATCGCCGGTCTATGCGGCGCGATTTCCATCGTCGTTCTCCGCGCCATGGGGCCATCGGAAAAGAACATCTCGCTCTATGGGGCGGGGCTGATCGGCACGTTGGCGATTTGCGGAGTTGCGATGATTTCGACCTTCACGCCGCCCAATGCCGAGCAATGGATGTATCTGGCCGGTTATGGCCTTCTCGGCGCTCTCGCCAATGTGCTCGTGATGTATGCCGCCCAATACGCGCCTGCGGCCATGATCGGGCCCACGCAATACAGCCAGATGCTGTGGGCAATCCTGTTCGGCTACCTGATTTTCGGTGACCATGTGGATGGCTGGATGCTGGTGGGCATTGCGCTTATCATTGGCTCAGGACTGATTACGCTGATCCGTGAGCGGCAGAGGCACGTGCCCCTGCCCACTTCAGTTGCGGCGGCAGATCAGAATGTGAATGTCGCCATGACGCCCGACGATGATGACCCTAGAGATCAATCGCACGCAAACTGATCCTGATCAGTCACACACCCTGGCGCGGTACATATCGCCATAGCCATCCTGTCTCCATGCAACATGGCAGCGGGGGTAAACGGGCTGATAGACGACCGGGGGGCCATAGACAGGCTGGCTGTAGACCGGAGTGGCGGCATAGACCGGACCACTATTATAATTGTGCGATGCGCTGTTGATCAACGCACCCCCGACAACCGTGCCGGCGATACCGGCGAGCAATCCGCGTCCGAAATTGTTATGTGCTTCTGCCTGGCTGGCGGTGGCAATTGTGGTGCCCGCAATTGTCAAGGCAACCAGACCAGCGGTGACAAACCTGTTCATGGTGGTCAACATAGTCTTGCTCCTTCATCTGACGGCGTGTGGCGAAGAGCGCCTTGCCGATGAGGTGAGACTATGCCTCCAGACCATACCGCTTCATGTCCGTTTGATTAAATCGCCGTAAGAAACGGCGATTTAATACGGGTCAGTTTTTCGCTAGTTCCGCGAGCTGCGTCATGACCATGGCTGCGCCGGACAGACGCTTTTCTGGCGTTGGCAGATCGCGGGTCAGGAACACGCTGTGGTCTGGCCTGATCTTGGCCATGGAGCCCTGCTTGGCGATATAGCCGACCAGCGCTGCGGGGTTCGGGAATTGCTTGTTGCGGAATTGGACGACGACGCCCTTTGGACCCGCATCCAGCTTTTCGACATTGGCCGTGCGGCACAGCGACTTGACGTAGACGATCTTGAGCAGGTGCTGCACTTCCTTCGGCAGCGGGCCAAAGCGGTCAATCATCTCGGCACCGAAGCCATCGATTTCGTTGAGGTCGGTCAACTCGCCCAGGCGGCGATAGAGACCCATGCGCAGATGCAGATCCGGCACATAGGCTTCCGGGATCATGACAGATGTGCCAACCGAAATTTGTGGCGACCAGCCGGTATCGAGAACCTCGTCCTCACCCTTCACCTCGGCCACGGCCTCTTCCAGCATCTGCTGGTAAAGCTCGAAACCAACTTCCTTGATGTGGCCGGACTGTTCTTCGCCGAGCAGATTGCCTGCGCCGCGAATATCCAGATCGTGGCTGGCAAGCTGGAAGCCTGCGCCGAGCGTATCCAGCGATTGCAGAACCTTGAGGCGGCGCTCCGCCATGGTCGTCAACACCTTGTTGACCGGCAGGGTGAAGAGCGCGAAGGCGCGGACCTTGGAACGTCCCACACGGCCGCGAAGCTGGTAAAGCTGCGCAAGGCCGAACATATCCGCACGGTGCACGATCAGCGTATTGGCTGTCGGAACGTCGAGGCCCGACTCGACGATGGTGGTGGAGAGAAGCACATCATATTTGCCGTCATAGAAGGCATTCATGATGTCTTCCAGCTCACCAGCGCCCATCTGCCCATGGGCAACGGCAACCTTCAGCTCCGGCACGTCAGATTGCAGGAAGGCGTGCATATCGGCAAGGTCCGCCAGACGCGGGCAGACATAGAAGCTCTGGCCGCCACGGTAATGCTCGCGCATGAGCGTTTCGCGAATAACCAGCGCATCGAACGGCGAGATGAAGGTGCGCACCGCCATGCGGTCAACGGGTGCCGTCGTAATCAGCGACAGTTCCCGCACACCGGTCATGGCCAGTTGCAGCGTGCGCGGAATGGGCGTGGCCGACAGCGTCAGCACATGCACATCGCTTTTCAGCTCTTTTAGCCGTTCCTTGTGCTTCACGCCGAAATGCTGCTCCTCATCGATGATGAGAAGGCCGAGATTGGCGAAGTTGATGCCAGCGCCCAGAAGCGCGTGGGTGCCAACAACGATATCCGTCTTGCCCTCGGCCACTTCCTTCTTCGTCAGCGTCAGTTCCTTCGTCCCGACAAGGCGTGACGCCTGCTGGATGCGGATGGGAAGCCCACGGAACCGCTCCGTAAAGGTGCGGAAATGCTGGCGCGCCAGAAGCGTGGTTGGCACGACGACAGCAACCTGCACGCCATTCATGGCCGCAAGGAAGGCGGCGCGAAGTGCCACTTCTGTCTTGCCAAAGCCGACATCGCCGCAGATCAGGCGATCCATCGGGCGACCGGCGCCTAAGTCTTCACGAACCGATTCGATTGCGTTGAGCTGGTCTTCCGTTTCATCATAAGGGAAACGGGCCGCAAACTCGTCATAGAGACCATCGGGCGCTGCCAGCACCGGTGCATGGCGAACCATTCGGGCTGCGGCAATGCGGATGAGATCGCCCGCCATGTCCAGCAGGCGCTTCTTGAGCTTGGCCTTGCGCATTTGCCATGCGCCGCCACCCAGCTTGTCGAGGCTGGCTTCTGCCGAATCAGACCCGTAGCGTGAGAGAAGATCGATGTTTTCGACCGGCAGGAAAAGCTTGGCCTCATCGGCATAATGCAGCTCAAGGCAATCACGCGGTGAACCGGCCGCCTCGATGGTGCGCAGGCCAACAAAGCGGCCAATGCCGTGTTCGGCGTGGACGACGAGCGAGCCCTCATCCAGCCCGGCAACTTCCGAGATGAAATCGGCCCCGCGCTTGCGGCGCTTGGAGCGCCGCACCATGCGGTCGCCCAGAATATCCTGTTCGCCAATCACGGCCAGATTGCCGGTTTCGAAACCCGCCTCAAGGCTTAAGACCGCAGCGGCGGCCTCGCCCTTGCCGAGTTTATCCACCTCTTTGAACGACTGCACCGTCTTGATGTTTTCAAGACCATGCTCGTTCAGCACCTGCAACATGCGGTCGAGCGAACCTTCCGACCAGCCGGTGATCAACACCTTCCAGCCCTTGGACCGGCGCTCGGCAATGTGCTTGACGGCAAGGGTGAAGACGTTGACTCGGTCTTCGCTTTCGGTTTCCGTCTGCGACTTGGCCCAGCGCGGCCCGACATGGGCATCCAGCAAGGCAACCGGCTTGTCTTTGCTGTCCTGCTCGTTAAACGGCGTCAGGCGAACGGCATTGACGGCATCCAGCGCCGTCTCAAAGCTTTTCGCACCCAGATAAATCTGGCTTGGCGCGACCGGCTTATAGGGTGCGCCCTGCGTGGAGCCCTTTTTCTCGCCCGACGTCTGGCGTGCATCATAATAGTCATTCACCAGCTTGGCACGCTCGACAGCGGCCTCACGGGCTGTGTGATCGGTTACGATGCGGAAGCCCTTGAGATAGTCGAAGGCGGTTTCCAGCTCTTCGTAAAACAGGGGCAGCCAGTGCTCCATGCCCGCGTAACGGCGGCCTTCGGAAACGGCCTGATAGAGCGCGTCATCCCGGGTGGCAGCGCCGAACATGGTCAGGTAATTCTTGCGGAAACGGCCAATCGTATCCGGCGTCAGCGTCACTTCGCTCATAGGGTTTAGATCGAGCGAACGGGCCTGGCCGATGGTGCGCTGGCTGGCGGGATCGAAACTACGGATGCTTTCCAGCGTATCGCCGAAGAAATCCAGACGCACCGGCTCTTCCGTGCCGGGCACGAACACGTCCAAAATGCCGCCGCGCACGGCAAATTCGCCCACTTCGCGCACCGTTGCCACACGGTCGAAACCATTGCGCTCCAGCCGCGCGGCAATTTCTTCCATGCGGATCTGGTTGCCGGGCTTGGCGGAGAACGCAAGACTCTCGATGACGTCACGCGGCGCCATCTTCTGCAACATGGCATTGACGGTGACGAGCACGATGGCCGGATGTGGCTTTTTCTGGTGGTGGATCAGGCCTGATAGCGTAGCCAGTCGCCGCCCCGACACATGCGCACTGGGCGAAACGCGGTCATAGGGCAGGCAATCCCAGGCGGGCAGTGAGAGAACGGGAATATCAGGCGCAATGAAGCCAAGCATCTGCTCCAGATCAGCCACGCGCTGGCCGTCGGAGAGAACATAGGCAACGGGCGTGCCTTGGCGGGCCATATCGGCCAGCAGAAAGGCTTCCGTGCCAGAAGGCACATTGCCAATGGTCAACGGCGTGTTGGCCGATGCCACCAGCCTGACATCGAATCCAGCTATCATTGAGGGCTATTTCCGTTCTGGGCGGTGACCAGATCAAAATCCGGGCGGTAGGAAATGATTTTCATGAACAGAGGCGTCTGGAACTTCTCCGGAATGGCTTGTGCCCCCGTCACGAACTGCACGAGGTCCTGATCTTCCTCATCCATGATGATTTCCAGCTCGTCCAGCTGCTCTTCGGAAAGATCGGAGATGTTTTCTTCCGCGAACTGGCCGAGAACCAGATCCATTTCCCTGATGCCGCGGTGCCAGCACCGATAAAGAATTCGCCTGCGCCTCGGATCGAGGTCAGCGCTTGTGCGCACCAGTCCTGTCATGGCATTCACCCGTTTGTTGACGTGGCCTTTCCTATAGAACAGGACAGGAACGATTGGGAACCGGTTTTTTAGGAAAATATTGCCGGACCTCGCAAAACTGCCGGTGATAAACTGAGTTTATCGGCAAGCCGCCCTTGCATTACGCCCGCCCTTCCACGATTTTGCTCGCCATGCGCCCCGCCCTCCTCGATCCGCTGTTTGCTACTGTCGCCACGCTTGCAGGCGTAGGGCCGAAACTTGCCGATTTGCTGGCTAAGCTTCTGGGTCGGGAAAACGCTTTGGAAAGCCGGGTCATCGACCTTATCTTCCACGCGCCCTACAACATTATCGACCGGCGCAACCGCCCCGGCATTGTGCACGCCCCACAGGGCGCGATCGTAACCATTCAAGGTCGCATAGACCGCCACCAGCCTGCACCGCCGGGCAACCGCGCAGCACCCTACCGCGTGTTTCTGCATGACGAGACCGGTGAACTGGCGCTGACCTTCTTCCGCGCAAAGGGCGATTGGCTCTCCAAGGCTCTGCCTGTTGATGAAGAGGTGATGGTCAGCGGCAAGATCGACTGGTTCAATGGCCGCGCCTCCATGGTGCACCCGGATTTCATGGTCAAGGTTTCCGAGGCCGAGAACCTGCCGCTGGTCGAGCCAGTCTACCCGCTGACGGCAGGGCTTTCGCCCAAGGTTCTAAGACGGGCCATCGATGGCGCGCTTTCCAAAATGCCGGTCTTTCCGGAATGGATCGACGAGGCGCTGGCGCGGCGTGAGAGCTTTCCCGATGTAGCAACCGCCTTTCGTGATCTGCACGACCCCCGCGACGAAACCGACATCGACCCGCAAGCGCCTGCACGGCGAAGGCTTGCCTATGACGAGTTTCTGGCTGGTCAGCTGTCGCTGGCGCTGGTGCGCCAACGGCTTCGCAAGGTCACCGGCCAACCAATTCGCGCCAAGGGAGAATATGCTGCCAAGATTCTAGCCAACCTGCCGTTTTCGCTGACGGCAAGCCAGAGCGCTGCGGTGAAGGACATTCTGACCGACATGGCGGGCGAAGACCGCATGTTGCGGCTGCTGCAAGGTGATGTCGGCGCGGGCAAGACGCTTGTGGCGCTGATGGCCATGGCCACAGCCGTGGAAGCTGGCGGACAGGCTGTGCTGATGGCACCGACCGAAATTCTCGCCCGCCAGCATTTTGCGACCATCTCAAAATTCGCCGCCACGGCTGGCATTTCCTGCGTGGTGCTGACAGGGCGCACGAAGGGCAAAGAGCGCCGGGAAATAGAAGAAAAGATTGCCTCCGGTGAGGCCCAGATCGTGATCGGCACCCATGCGCTGTTTCAGGATAGCGTGACCTATAAGAGCCTCGTGCTGGCGGTGGTGGATGAGCAGCACCGCTTCGGCGTGCACCAGCGCCTGCGACTGACCGCCAAGGGCATCTCGCCGCACATGCTGGTCATGACAGCGACACCCATTCCCCGCACGCTGGTTCTCGCCGCCTTCGGAGACATGGATGTTTCCAAGCTGACGGAAAAACCGGCTGGCCGCAAACCCATCCAGACCGTGACGATTTCCACCGAGCGCATCGGCGATATTGTTGCGCGGCTGAAAAGCGCGCTTGCCGACGGCAAGAAAGCCTATTGGATCTGCCCGCTGGTGGAGGAATCGGAGGAATCCGATCTCATGTCAGCGGAAGAACGTCACGCCGTCCTCTCGAAGTCACTGGGCGCAGACATAGGCCTCATCCATGGCCGTATGACCGGGCCGGAAAAAGACGCGGCCATGCTTGCCTTCAAGAGCGGTGAAACCCGCCTGCTGGTGGCAACGACAGTGGTGGAAGTGGGCGTGGATGTGCCGGATGCCACGATCATGGTCATCGAGCACGCCGAGAATTTCGGCCTTGCCCAGCTTCACCAGCTGCGTGGCCGCGTGGGGCGTGGCGATGAGGCTTCCACCTGCATCCTGCTCTATAAGGGGCCACTCAGCGAGACGGGCAAAGCGCGCCTTTCCATTCTGCGCGACAGTGAGGATGGCTTTTTGATTGCAGAAGAGGATCTGAAGCTGCGTGGTGAAGGTGAACTTCTGGGCACCCGCCAATCTGGAACACCCGGTTTCCGCATCGCCAGTCTTGAGGCACATGCCGACCTGCTGGAGATTGCCCGCAAGGATGCCGCCTACATCATAGAACGCGACGCGGAACTGATGAGCGACCGTGGCCGCAACTTGAGAACACTGCTCTATCTCCATCGCCGCGACGAAGCGATCCGTTTCCTCCATGCAGGCTGACCTTCATGAATGACATGCCCCTTCCGCCGCCAGCCTTTTCAAAGGGCTACGCGCTTTGCTCTCCGGCCAATCTCATTCAGCCGGAAACTTTCGCAAAGACCGAGAAGAAAGCCATAGCCAAAAACTTCAAGAAACCCGGGCGCAAGAAAGCATGGGCCAAGGCGCAGGAGGAAGGCTGGAGCATGAAATTCGTCTATATGCGCGTCTTCGTGCCGGTCTTTCATTCGACCGCGACGTCGAGCGAAGTTTACGACGACGATTGATCCACGACGGGCTGATCAGCCGTCTTGGCTATGAAATCCGGAGCGACCAGACCGCCGGAGATGAGCAACTTTGCGCCGTCTTCCGGCGACATGTCCAGCATGATGATCTTGTCTTTCGGGACGAACAGCAGAAAGCCCGCCGTGGGTACCGGCGTTGGCGGCAGAAAGACCGCGACCATCTCCTGCCCCATCTCGTTGAAGCGGTGGGCCATTTCGCCTGTCGCATCCGATGCCACAAACACCATGGCCCATGTGCCGGGCGACGGAAACTCGATCAGGCCGACCTTCTTGAACGAGCTGGAATGCTCCTTCAAAACCGATTCGAACAGCTGCTTGATGCTTTTGTAGATGGGCCTGACAAAGGGCATGTGGTTGAGGATCGACTCGCCCACGCCGACAATCCATTTGCCGATGAGATTGTTACCGAGGAAGCCGATGAGCGTGATGCCAATGACAGCCACCAGAAGGCCGAAGCCGGGAATGGCAACATCGAAATATTGCTCCGGGTCATAGCGCGCCGGAATATAGGGTTTGACCCAGCTATCCACCCATTGGAGGAACGTCCACACCAGCCACATGGTAATCGTGACCGGCGCAAGAATGAGGATGCCGGTCAGAAAATTGTTGCGCAACCGCGTCGCAAACGAAACTTTGAGGGGGTGATCTGTCATACAATCCGTAGGGCTGTTATTCGGCATCACCGAGGCTGGAGCGTTTCCATGTGAACGCTCCGGGCAGGATGATAACGGATCATGCCGGACGCTGTTCCCTGCTGCAAGTTAAGGATTGTGAAATCTTTGTTAGGGAGACGCCAGCCGAGCCGACGGCGTCCCCTGAATGCCGATTATTCCACAGTGACCGACTTCGCCAGATTGCGCGGCTGGTCCACATCGGTGCCCATGAAGACAGCGGTGTGGTAGGCCAGAAGCTGGATGGGTAGCGAGAAGACCATCGGCGCGATGATTTCATCTACATTCGGGAGAACGATGGTTGCCATGGTTTCGAGCTTGGAGGCGGCAGCGCCCTTCTCATCGGTGATGAAAATGATCTTGCCGCCGCGTGCTGCGACTTCCTGCATGTTGGAGACAGTCTTTTCAAAGAACCGGTCATGCGGAGCGATAACGATGACAGGCATGTTCTCATCGATCAGCGCGATAGGCCCATGCTTCAGCTCGCCAGCGGCATAACCTTCGGCGTGAATATAAGAGATTTCCTTGAGCTTCAGCGCGCCTTCCAGCGCCAGCGGATAGCTGGTGCCGCGACCGAGATACAGCACATCCTTGAAGCGTGAGAGATCCCGCGACAGGGTTTCGATCTGCGGCTGGATGGCGTTCAAGACTTCGCTCATGACCCGCGGCATTTCGATCAGGTGGCGCACGAGCTCTGTTTCTTGCGCGGCATCCAGAGTGCCGCGAGCCTTGCCTGCCGAAATGGCAAGCGATGCGAGAACCGCGAGCTGGCAGGTGAAAGCCTTGGTGGAGGCGACGCCAATTTCAGGCCCGGCCAGAATCGGGAACACCGCATCGGACTCACGTGCCATGGTCGATTCGCGGACATTGACCACGGTGCCGATCTTCAGACCGTTTTCCTGGCAATAGCGCAGCGAAGCCAGCGTATCTGCCGTTTCACCAGACTGCGAAATGAACAGCGCCGCCTGCGTCGGCAGCAGCGGCATTTCCCGGTAGCGGAATTCGGATGCGACATCGATTTCAACGGGCAAGCGCGCATAACGCTCGAACCAGTATTTGCCGATGAGGCCGGAAAGGTAAGCAGTGCCGCAGGCAGAAATTGCAAGGCCCGTGAGCTTGGAAAAATCAATGGCGGGATCGGCTGGCTTCACGCGCTTTTCAGCGAAATCCACATAGTGGCTGAGCGCGTGGGAGATGACCTCTGGCTGCTCGTAGATTTCCTTTTCCATGAAGTGGCGGTGGTTGCCCTTATCCACGACATAGGCCGTGGCCTGCGAAATCTGGCGCGGACGCTGCACCGGCTTGCCGGAAAAATCGATGATCTCCACACCGTCACGGGTCAGAATGGCGCAGTCGCCGTCGACCAGATAGGTGATTTCGTTGGTGAAGGGCGAAAGGGCGATGGCGTCTGAGCCAAGGAACATTTCGCCGCGCCCGTAACCGATGGCGAGTGGCGGGCCGGAACGGGCCGACAGCAAGGTGTCGGGGTCATCCTGAAAGATCACGCCCAGCGCATAGGCACCGGTCACGCGGTTGAGCATGGCCAGCATGGCAGCGCGGTGGTCCAAGCCATCGCGGGTGAACTTCGCCAGAAGCTGCGCCACGACTTCCGTATCCGTCTGCGTGGTGAAGACAGCGCCTTCGGCCGCCAACTCATCACGCAACTCGGAAAAGTTCTCGATAATGCCGTTATGGACCACGGCAACGCCATCGACGAAATGCGGGTGTGCGTTCGTTTCGTTGGGAACGCCATGGGTGGCCCAGCGGGTGTGAGCGATGCCGGTCAGACCCGCCAGCGGCTCATCGAAAAGCTTCTTTTCGAGATTGAACAGCTTGCCTTCGGCACGGCGGCGGGCAAGCGCGCCCTCATGGATCGTTGCAACGCCAGCGGAGTCATAACCCCGATATTCCAGACGCTTCAGCGCTTCCACAAGGCGCCCCGCAACCGGTTGCGTTCCAACAATTCCAACTATGCCGCACATGCACTTCTCCAAAACGTTCTCGCTAGCCGAAGTCCTAGCGATTTCCGCGAAATCCGCAATCGCGGCCGCAGTCACTTTCAATGTCTATCCGTTACGATGTCGAGAACGGAATTCAGGTCTTTTTCTTCGCGTCCTTGATGGCCTGGGCGCGAGCACGAAGGGCGTTGGCGCGGCCTTCCTTGATCTCCTGTCGCGCGCGACCGAAGGCCAGTGCATCGGCAGGCACATCATCCGTAATCACGCTGCCGGAGGCTACATAGGCATCGTCACCGATGGTGACGGGCGCAACCAGCGAGGAGTTGGAGCCGACAAAGGCGTTCTTGCCGATTCGCGTCTCGTGCTTGTTGATGCCATCATAATTGCAGGTGATGGTCCCGGCCCCGATGTTGCTGCCAGCGCCGACGAAGGCATCACCAATATAGGTAAGGTGATTGACCTTGGCACCCTCGCCGATCTCGGCCTTCTTGACCTCGCAGAAATTTCCGACCTTGGAATTTGCAGCCAGATTGGCACCGGGACGCAGCCGCGCATAGGGGCCGACAGTGGCGCCGCCGCTGACATGCGCGCCTTCCAGATGGGAAAATGCGTGAATGATGGCACCTGATTCGATGGTAACGCCGGGCCCGATGACCACATTGGGCTCAATCAACGCATCCTGACCGATCTTGGTATCCCAAGACAGGAACACCGTTTCCGGCGCGATCATGGACACGCCATCAATCATGAATTGGTGGCGCGCACGCTCCTGCCAGAGCTTTTCGATGTAAGCGAGTTCGGCGCGGTTGTTGCAGCCGGTTAGTTCGCTTTCCGGCGCATCGATGGCGATGGCCTTGCCACCAAGCGAGCGGGCGATCTCGACAATATCAGTCAGATAATATTCGCCCTTGGCATTTTGATTGCCGATGCGGGTCAGAAGATCAAGCGCGCGACGGCCATTGACCGCCATCAGTCCGCTATTGCACCAGGTAACCTTGCGCTCTTCCTCTGTCGCATCCTTTTCCTCGCGGATGGCAACAAGCTCGCCGTTTTCCACCAGCAGACGGCCGTAGCCGGTGGGCTTGTCCGTATGAAAACCGATGACCACCACATCGACGTTTTCAGCTAGCGCCTGACGCGCCTTGTTGAGTGTCTCGGATGTGAGGAGCGGCACATCGCCATAGGCGATCAGAATATCATCGTAGCCAGCTTCAATGGCGGCCCGTGCGGCGAGAACCGCGTTGCCGGTGCCCAGTCGCTCTTTCTGAAGATAGGGCTCAACGCTCACACCTGCACCGCGCGCGGCTTCCGCAACCTTTTCCGCATCGCGCCCGACCACGAGGGCGGCAGAGTTGACGCCCGCACCCGCCACGGCCTGCATCACATGCGCAATCATCGCCCGGCCAGCCACGGGATGCAGCACCTTGGACATGGACGACTTCATGCGCGTGCTTTCACCAGCGGCGAGAATGACGGCAAGGCAACTGCGTTCCATTGAAATCTCCATAATAAACAAGCGGCGCGCGGCCAGCCACGCGCGGGTCATTTAGCAGTTGTGCCCTAAAGATCAAAGCAAGATCGAACCGCAATCACTTCAGGGTCGGTTCGCCTTGTAGACCGCCAGCAGCTCGCTGATCTCGATCCCGTCAATGGTCGCGCCAGTCAACCGGCTGGCGCTAATCTGGACGCCCGTCAGGTTGGCATTCTTGATAATAGCGCCAGATAGGTTCACGGCGTTCATGACGAGGCCGGACAGGTTCGCATCACTGATGGACCAGCCGCTCATATTGCTGTCGTTGAATGATGCACCTGAGAAATTGATCTGATTAAACGACGTGCCTGAAAGGTTGGCGTCGTTGAAGGTCGAGCCTGAAAGATCACTGTCATTGACCTCAAGAATCTCGGTGGTTCGCAGTATCTTCATCGCTTTCTCCTCAAAGAAATGCCGCGCATAGAGCCTATGCGCGGCACGATAGAAGTAGCGAATTCCAGACGCAATGCTTATTGCGGCAGCTTGTCGTCCACACCTGCGACGTAGAAGTTGAGGCCGAGAAGGACCTTGTCTTCAGCCTTTTCGCCAGCCTTCAGCCACTCGGAACCGTCCTGCTTCTTGATTGGGCCCGTGAAGGGGTGCAACTCGCCGGACTTGATCTTGGCTTCGGTTTCCTCGGCCATTTTCTTCACGTCGTCAGGCATGTTGGTGTAAGGCGCCATGGTCAGGATGCCGTCTTTCAGGCCATCCCAGACCGATTCGGACTTCCATGTGCCATCGAGAAGGGCCTGTGTGCGCTTGATGTAGTAAGCGCCCCAGGTATCGACGATGGCCGTCAGCTGCGTGTTTGGACCAGCCTTGATCATGTCAGATGCCTGACCGAAAGCCTTGATGCCACGCTCGGCTGCAACCTGCATCGGTGCAGTCGTGTCTGTGTGCTGGGTCAGAATGTCGACGCCTTGGTCGATCAGCGCCTTGGCGGCATCGGCTTCCTTGCCGGGGTCAAACCATGTGTTGGCCCATACGACCTTGACCTTGAATTCTGGGTTGACCGACTGCGCGCCCAGAACGAAGGCGTCGATGCCCATCACAACTTCAGGAATTGGGAAGGAAGCGATGTAACCGGCAAGACCCTTCTGGGACATCTTGGCAGCGATCTGGCCCTGAATGTAACGGCCTTCGTAGAAACGCGAATTGTAGGTCGCGAGGTTTGCTGCACCCTTGAAGCCGGTTGCGTGTTCGAACTTCACCTTCGGGAATTTCTGCGCGACCTTTACGGTCGCGTCCATGAAGCCAAACGATGTCGTGTAGATCAGTTCACAGCCGGAACGGGCCATGCGCTCGATTGCGCGCTCGGCATCAGGGCCTTCAGGAACGCTTTCGAGGAAAGGCGTTTCAATCTTGTCGCCGAAATGCTTCTGCAGTTCCTGACGACCAATATCGTGTGCCTGTGTCCAGCCGCCATCGGTCTTTGTACCGACGTAAACGAAGCAGACCTTCTTGGCATCTGCGGCTTGCGCGGACGGAACAATACCGACAACTGCGGCGGCAGATGCGGCCAGTGCGATGATGAGTTTTCTCATTGTTACCCCTGTTGGTTAGGCTTGATCTTGGTTCTGGTGGTGGTGTTATCGATCCGGCACGAAGGATTTGCCCAGCGAAGCCGGCGTGTTGATGAGCGTTGTGCGGCGATTATGGGAGATGATGATGAGGACCACAATCGTCGCAATATAAGGCATTGCCGAAAGAAGCTGGGATGGCACCCCGATGCCGAAAGCCTGCGCGTGCAACTGGCCGATGGTGACAGCGCCGAACAGGTAACCGCCCGCCAGCACCCGCAACGGCCGCCATGATGCAAACACCACCAGCGCCAGCGCAATCCAGCCGCGCCCGGCAGACATGTTTTCCACCCATTGCGGCGTGTAGACCAGAGACAATTGTGCGCCAGCAAGGCCAGCACACGCGCCGCCGAACATGACGGCCAGATAGCGCGTACGGATGACGTTGATGCCCAGCGCATGGGCCGAGCCATGATTATCGCCAATGGCGCGCAGCTTCAGACCCGTGCGGCTTTTGAACAAAAACCAGCCGATACCGACAACAAGCGCAATCGACATGTAGAAAATCAGATCCTGCCGGAACAGCGCCGGTCCAACCACCGGAATATCTGAGAGAACCGGAAAGACGATCTGCGGCAGCTTCACGCCGGGAAGGCCGACGAAGCTTTCTCCCAGCATGCCGGACACGCCAAGCCCCAGGATCGTCAAGGCAAGGCCCGTTGCGACCTGGTTCGTGACAAGCGTGAGTGTGAGAAAACCAAACAGCAAGGAGAAGGCAGCACCGGACACGATGCCAGCGACGATGCCGAGATAGGGATTGCCGCTGATATGCGCCACGGCGAAGGCGCAGACCGCGCCGATGATCATCATACCCTCGACACCGAGGTTCAGCACGCCAGCGCGCTCGGTCACCAACTCGCCAAGCGCTGCAATCACCAGAGGGGTGGCAGCCGTGATGACCGTCAGGAGGATGGCCTGAAACATATCCATCATGCAGCTCCTTCAGCGCCGGTGCCGCGACCGAAGCTGACGCGGATTTTGTAGATGATGAGTGTGTCGCATGACAGCACGAAGAACAGCATCAGCCCCTGGAACACGCGGGTGACCTTATCGGAAATACCGATGGAAAGCTGCGCGGCTTCGCCACCGAGATAGGTGAGCGCCAGCACGAAACCGGAGGCGATGATGCCGAGCGGATTGAGCCGCCCCAGAAATGCAACGATGATGGCCGTGAAACCGTAACCGGGAGAAATGGACGGCTGCAAATGGCCGATGGAGCCGGAGACTTCCGAAATTCCCGCCAACCCCGCCAATCCACCGGATACCAGCAGCGAGAACCAAACCATGCCGCGTGAGGAAAACCCGGCAAAGCGCCCGGCCCTTGGTGATTGGCCCAGCACCGTGACCTGAAATCCCTTGAGCATGAAGCGCATCATGAACCACAGCGCGACGGCGGCGATGATGGCAAAGACGATGCCCCAATGCGCACGGCCCGATTCCAGAATTTCCGGCAGCACGGCACTTTCATTGAAAGGCGTGCTCTGCGGAAAATTATAACCCGCAGGGTCGCGCCACATGCCGCGCACCAGCCAGTCTAGAAACAGTTGCGCCACATAGACCAGCATGAGGCTGGTCAGGATTTCGTTGGTGTTGAAACGTGTTTTCAGCAATGCGGGAATACCGGCATAAAGCGCACCGCCCACGGCACCCATGACCAGCATCAGCGGCAGGATCATCGGCGACTGCCATTGCGGGTAAAGCACCGGCAGGATGGAGCCAGTAATCGCGCCGATGGTGAACTGCCCCTCCGCCCCGATATTCCATGTGTTGGAGCGGTAACAGACCGACAGGCCCACCGCGATGAGAATGAGGGGTGCGGCCTTGATCGCCAGCTCATGCAACGACCAGACTTCCAGCAGTGGATCGATGAAGAAGCTGTAGAGTGCATCGACGGGATTTTTGCCCAGCAGCGCAAACATGATCGCGCCTGACATCAACGTCAGCACAAGCGCCAGCAAGGGGGAAAGAACAGCAAAGATATTCGAGACGCCGGTGCGTTTTTCAAGCTCAATGCGCATGGGCAGAGGCCTCCGTGGGTTCGCCATGGATGCCGCCCATCAACAGGCCGATTTTCTCTCGTGTCATGCTGTTGGCCGGATAGGCTTGCGACAGGCGACCATCGGAAATGACCGCGATGCTGGAGGCAACTTCAAATATCTCATCCAGATCCTGACTGATGACGATGACTGCGCCGCCAGCCTTGGCCAGATCGACCAGCGCCTGACGGATTCTACGGGCGGCACCGGCATCCACACCCCATGTTGGCTGGTTGACGACGAGAATGGAGGGCTGACGGTCAAGCTCCCGACCGACGATGAATTTCTGCAGATTACCGCCGGAAAGCGATCCCGCCTGCGGATCTTCACCACTCTTGCGCACATCCATGGCATCTGAAATTCGCCTGGCGGCGTTCTTCACGGTCGCGTTGCGGATGACATTGAGGAAGCCACCGGCGAGGAAAGCCTTGGCGTCGGAGCGATAGCGGGCAAGGAGGAGATTTTCAGACAGCCTCATCGCAGGCACAGCGGCATGGCCATGGCGCTCTTCCGGCACAAAACCGGCACCCAGCAGGCGGCGGCCATTGATGCCCAGACGCCCGACAGGCTTGCCGCGCAAAATGATCGTTTCGTCCTGCGCGACAGGATATTCGCCGGAAAGTGCGTCAAACAGTTCCCCCTGCCCGTTGCCCGCAACACCGGCAATGGCCAGAACCTCGCCGGAACGAACCTGCATGGAAATGTTCTTGAGAGACACGGCGAAGGGCGTGCGCGCCGGAACCGAGAGCGCGCGGATTTCAACGCTCATATCACCCATGGTGCATTCATCATCGCGCTGAATACCGGCAACATCCGAACCCACCATCATGCGCGCCAGCGATGCTGTGGTTTCCGCCCGCGGGTCACATGACCCTGTGACAGCGCCATGGCGCAGAACGGTCGCGCGGTCGCAGATGCGCTGAACCTCTTCCAGCCTGTGGCTGATATAAAGAACGGATCGACCCTCGGCCTTGAGTTTCGCCAGCGTTTCAAACAGCCGGTCCGCTTCCTGCGGCGTCAGTACCGAGGTCGGCTCGTCAAGAATAATGAGTTTGGGGTTCTGCAACAGAGCCCGCACAATCTCGATGCGCTGGCGCTCGCCCACCGAAAGATCGGCCACATGCGCATAGGGATCGAGCGGCAAGCCGTAGGCCTTGGACAGCGCCTCGGCTTCGCGTGCGATTTCCTTGAGGGAAATCTTGGGGTCCAGAGAAAGAGCGATATTCTCGGCAACGGTCAGGGCCTCAAACAGCGAAAAGTGCTGGAAGACCATGCCGATGCCAAGCTTGCGGGCTTCGCTGGGCGAGCCAATGCGAACCGCCTCACCGTTCCAGATAATCTCGCCCGCCGATGGCGCCAGAACGCCGAACAGCATTTTGACCAGCGTGGATTTGCCAGCGCCGTTCTCACCCAGAAGCGCGTGAATTTCACCGGGTGCAATATCCAGATCGATCGCATTGCAAGCGCCGAATGTTCCAAACAGCTTGGTCAGCTGGCGAACGGATAGAAGCAGAGCCTCAGACGTCACCGATCCCGTCACCTGTTCCCCTTTTCCAATCCGCCGCCGCACTTTCTCCGAAGTGTTGAACGAGCGGATCGATCATCATGCACGAAAATTGGGCACTGCCCGTTATCGATACTAAATACCGGTTTTATTGCCGTGCACAACTCAAAATGACGAAGAGGCCAAGGTTTTGAACGACTGAATTTACCGCGCACCGAGAGACGGGAAAAGTTGCATGACCGCGCCGATGCAATAGAGGTAGAGGCCGGTGATCACCACGCCCGCCACCACCCAGTCTGGCGACGAGAAATGCGACAGAAGAGAGTAGCCGCCCAGCGCGCACCAGACGAAAAACACAGCCAGATTCAACGGGCGCAGACGCTTGACCCGCACCGGGTGCAGAAAGTTGATGTTGAGGAATGTGAGAATGACCGAGATGGTCACGACAATCATGGCCGTTGTCGCGCTGGCGTCGATGACGAACAGGGTGAAGACCACCATGTTCCACACCACGGGAAAGCCCGAGAAGAAGTATTCGTCGGTCTTCATGCCCATATCGGCGTAATAGATCGCGCTGGAAACCACGATCATGCCTGCGGCCACGAAAGACCATGGTTCACCGATCATCCCGCTCTGATAAAGAGCAAAGGCTGGTAACAGCACGTAGGTCACGTAGTCGATGATGTTATCAAGCGTATCGCCAGACCAGTTGGGCAGCACTTCCTTGACCCGAACCTTGCGGGCAATGGGACCATCGATACCATCAACGGCAAGAGCCAGGCCCAGCCACCAGAACATATCGACAAACCGATGCTCTGCTGCGGCGACAACGCCCAGAAATGCGAGGAATGAACCGGATGCGGTGAGAATGTGGACCGAAAACGCCCGCATCTCTGCATAGGGGACGCGCTTATATTTGAATATCTTCATATCAGCGCAGTGGCCTCGTTTCCGTTCGCTTTGTCAAGTCCGGTATGCGACCATTCATCGCTGTTTGCAACCATTCCCCAAGTCTTATCCGGGGACTAAAGTTCTTTTTCCATGGGTAGCATGACGTCGATGCCACGTCAGTCTTCTGGATTTGGCCACGTAAACTCACTATGTTGCGTTTCGTTGCGCGCGCTGAACTGGAGCGGAAAAATGAAGAACGTTGAGATCGCCGTTGTTGGGGCAGGCCTTGCAGGACAGATCACCGCGCTTGCGCTTGCGCGCGCAGGCCGCAGCGTAGCTTTGACTGCGCCGAAAACCGACAGGGTGGACAAGCGCACCACAGCGTTGATGGATCAATCCATCCGCTTCCTGAGCCGTCTTGGCCTCTGGTCACAGATAGAGCCGTCAGCCGCCAAATTATCCACCATGCAGATCATCGATGGCACGGACCGGCTTTTGCGCGCGCCGACCGTTGCCTTTCGCTCGTCCGAAATCGGCCTTTCCGCCTTTGGGTGGAATATGTCCAACGAGACGCTCAATCACGCGCTCGGTGAGGCGATTTCCAAAGAGAGCAACATCGAGCTTATCGACGCGTCTGCGCAAGACATCGAGATTGACGAAACAGAAGCTAGGATCACGCTTCAGGATGGCGAGCAGATCGCGGCCAGCTTCCTGATCGGCGCGGACGGACGGCAATCGAAGGTGCGCGAAAGTGCAGGCATTCGTGTGCGCTCATGGACGTATCCGCAGACAGCCGTGGTTCTGAACTTTTCGCACACGCGCCCCCACGGCAATGTCTCAACCGAATTTCACACGCCGACCGGGCCATTCACGCAGGTCCCGCTGATGGGCAATCGCTCTAGCCTCGTCTGGGTCGTCACGCCGGAACAGGCGCGGGAGCTCTCAGCGCTTTCATTGGAGGATATCAGCCGCTGCGTTGAAGAGCGCATGCACTCCATGCTCGGCACGGTTACGGTGGAAGACAATGTCCAGACATGGCCGCTATCCAGCATGACCGCCAGCCGCTTTGGCAAAGGCCGCGTGGCTCTCGTTGGCGAGGCTGGCCACGGCTTTCCGCCCATTGGCGCGCAAGGCCTGAACCTCAGTCTCCGGGATATTATCGTGCTGACAGACCTTTTGGGCACTCTGACCGGCGGGCCAATTCCTGCCGATGCCGGTTCAACCTTCGACCGTCGCCGCCGCGGCGATGTCGTCAGCCGCACCTTGAGCGTCGATCTGCTCAACCGCTCGCTGCTATCAAGCTTCCTGCCCATGCAGGTGGCGCGCGCCGCAGGTCTTCACATTCTGTCCAATGTCGGCCCATTGCGCGGCCTTGTCATGCGGGAAGGCATTGAACCCGGACGTGGACTGAAGGCCCTGCCGTCGCTTCTGGCCAGCAGCTTCAAACGCTCACGGAACGGATGAAATAGAGCACCAGCGTTACGGTGAAAACGGACAGTACGGTTGAAATCAGGATCGTGGCGGAAGCCCGCTCCTGCCAGACCTGATATTGCTGGCCGATGACAAAGACATTGGTTGCCGTCGGCAGCGCCGCCAACAGCACGGCAGTCGATACCCACACCGGATCGAATGACCCGAATGATGAGAGTATGACGTAAGCCAGCAACGGGTGCAGCAAAAGTTTGGCTGGCACGATATAGCTGATTTCCACGGGAACCCGCTTCAACGGACGGAGCGCAAGCGTGACGCCCATGGCAAACAGCGCGCAGGGTGCCGCCGATTGCGCGAGATAATCCACCAGTTGCTGCACAGGCTCCGGCGGATGCCAGCCGATGAAGGCGGCAATAAAGCCTGCGATGACGGAGAGGATGAAGGGATGCGTCAGCACCTTTTTTGCCACGTCTGCGGCAAGCTTCAAGGGTGAGCGCTTGTCTCCACCCGCAACCGCCATGAGCGCGGGTGCCGTGATGAAGTGCATGGCATTTTCCAGACACACAATCAGCGCCACAGGCACCGCCGCCCGGTCTCCAAAGGCCAACAACGCCAGCCCTGGCCCCATATAGCCGATATTGCCATAGCTGCCCGCAAAGCTCTGAATGGTGGAATCAGACAGGCTGTTGCGCCTGATAACGTAGCCGATGACGAACAGCAGCGCGAACACGCTGTAGGTCGCCAGAAGGCTTAAACCGACGAAGTCCATGCGCGCCAGTTGATCGATAGGCGTCCTGGCAACAAGCTTGAAAAACAGCGCAGGCAGGGCCGCGTAAATAATGAAGGTGTTGAGCCAGCCCAGCGCCTCCGCTGGCTGTTTCGTTATCCGTCCGGCCAGATAACCAATGAAGATCAGCCCGAAAAACGGAAACAGCAATCCGGCGATATCAGCCATGGCAACCCCTCGCCGTCTATGATGCCCGCAAGGGTCTAGCCGATTTGCATCAGGATTGGAAAGCTCTCCTGAAACCAGATCGCCACATCGGTGATGAAGCCCGACATGAAGGCGATGCCCGTGAGGACGAGAAGCACCCCCATGGCCTTTTCAACGATGCCGAGGTGACGGCGGAAGCGGGCCAGAAAGCGCATGAAGGTGCCTGAAAAGGCTGCGGCAATCCAGAAAGGAGTGGCAAGACCAGCGGAATAGACGGCAAGCAGCATCGCGCCCTCACCCACCGTTTCCCGCGAAGCGGCCACACCGAGGATCGCGCCCAGCACCGGGCCGATGCAGGGGGTCCAGCCGAAAGCAAAGGCAAGCCCCATAATGTAGGCACCGGAGAGCGTCGCGGGTTTGCCGCCGCTCTGGAACCGCGCTTCACGGGAGAAGACACCGATTCGGAACACTCCAAGGAAGTTAAGCCCCATGAGAATGATAATGAAACCGCCGATCTTGGCGAGAATATCCAGGTTCTGCCTCAACACCATGCCGATGCTCGACGCCCCCGCACCCAATGCGACGAAGACGGTGGCGAACCCTAGCGTGAAGAACAGGGCCGCGAAAAGTACGGCTTTGCGTACCTGCGGCTTGGCCTCATAACGCTCATCGCGGAATTGCTCGACCGAAATGCCAGCCATATAGCAAAGATAGGGCGGCACCAATGGTAGCACACAGGGTGATAAAAATGAGAGAGCACCGGCAAGAAGTGCTGTCAAAAGGGAGATATCGGCAATGAACAAGGAAGAACTCCAACAGATCTGGAGCTGCTTGTAACGCCGCCAACCCCTTACGACCAATCACCTTTTTGCGCCCGTGACAAAAAAACGCGGGAAGGCGAATGATTTGTGTTTTTATGGGTTGACCACAGACCCGCCTCTACCTATGTTCCGCCCACTTCCGAGGGGCGCTTCGCCGCCACCGGGGAAGCGCAATTCCGCTTTCGAAGCGATTGAACTTTAACACATTGTTCGTGTTGATATGTCATTGAAATGCGTAAGACCAAATGGTGAGAGAGGCTAGCTCAGCTGGTAGAGCAGCGCACTTTTAATGCGCGGGTCGTGGGTTCGAGTCCCACGCCTCTCACCACTTTTCCGAAACCCCAGTTTTCTCCGAAATAGAAATCAAAGCTTCGGTTGCTGGCCTATGTTGATTCGGCGGGCGACAGTTTTGTTGGCGAATATACCCTCCAATTGCAACCAATCACGCTGATACCACATTGTTATGTGGTCATCCGGCATGCCGATTAGCGGCACATTGGTGATTTGGAGGAAAAATTCATGAACAATCGTACTTTGACAATTGTCATCGCAGGTATCGTCGTCGTTCTGGCGCTCGCTTTCTTTATGATGGGATCAAACACACCGGCCACCGCACCCGCAACGCCGCCAGCAGCGACAACATCGCAGCCAAGTACCCCGGCGCCTGCACCGGCAACCCCTGCCCCAGCGACACCGGATACAGCGCCATCCACACCGGCACCAGCACCTGCAACACCGGCTCCAGCAACTCCAACCGCACCATAATGCTGCTTGATGCCCGGGCTTAGCAGAAGCTACCCGGCAACATAGCGTTAAAACTCAACGCCCCGTCACACAGTGCCGGGGCGTTGAGCGTTTAAAGGGGTATTTCGATAAACATGTGAAATTATATGAAGCGGTGATTTCATCCCTACTGACCACCCGCCATCGGCTAACCTGAAACTTGACGCTATGAAATAAATGGCAAAAATTCGTCCATTGGATCCGTCAGGTTACTCCAATGCCAATGATCGGAAAATCAGATGCCTAAAGAATTGATAACGATCTCCCTGAAAGAGAGTTTGGGTTCATCGGAAATCGATTTCCTTAATTTTGGCACGCCGCTCCTGAAAATAGCAGCAACGCTGGGGCCGCCAAAAGGATGGATGACAAACGTACATGCCGAGCCTGTACCGTTGTATTGGCTCTATCCAGGCGGTCTGGAATTATCTTTCGAGCCAGACCCGCCTTACCGATTGGGCGCATTCAAACTTTCGCCTGTCGGCAGACATAAAGGCAGGATGACCACCTTCAGTTATAAGGTTCGGATGCGCAACGACTTTCCAATGATCGAGACTCGGGTCTCTGGCTTCCTGCGCAGTGGCCTATGGGATCTGGAAAAAGTAAGTGTCGGGATCTGCGCTAAACCAAACTATCCGGTTCTCGATATTTGTATCGGATGTTTACGAATACCTTTCCTGATGAGTTCAAAAAGGGAGGGTGCACTTGAAGATCAACTTTCCCATAGCGCCATTCAATTGAAAAGGAGAGTTGCCCTGCTTGATCCAGATTGTCACTTCTTCGGAGCCTACTTCTCGCTTGAAGACGTTGAAAGCCAGCGGTTCCCAAGCGATGGATGGACGTCGATCAGCGGTGAAGAATATCTTCGCCAGCTTGATTCAGCGGAATAGGCCCCCCCAAAAAAGGCTAACAGAAGACTTCAGCCGGTCGTCCGCTCTGAATAATACCACAGCAGAGATCATCAATTCGGCTCTGCTTGTAGCTGCTGACGCTGGCAAGTTACAGGCTGCTCTGCGTGCGGCGGCAGCGCCAGTTCCAGTCACGTGGCTCTCCAAGATCCATGTGAACGGATTCGGTGTGGCAGTAGGTGCCCACACCTCCCCGATCTGGAATAGAGCGCAGATAATTGGCCAGTTCCCATCTCGAAACGCCGTTCACCTGAATATCGGCAGCATCACATGTATAATGCTTGGAGCCCTGCGTCGTTGACTTGGCTGGCCTGTAACCTGAGGTCACCATGGCGGGCCGACCGAAATGCGCTTCGACCTCTTTGATTCTACGGATCATTTCTGGCTTGAAACAGCCGACATTCACGTCCTGCGTCTGCAGCAGCAAACCGTTTGGCGCAACGCGGCTGAGGCCCGACAGCGAAGCAAGCTTCATCAGGCCCGCTGGCTTGTTATCGTCACCAGTATGCGTGTCATCAAACTCATCCGTCATCGACGTGCGACCGGGCAGTACCATGCCTTGCCTTGCCGTCGCCGATAGCGGCAGAGCGGCGACTTGAGTACCACCTACGGCACCTGAACCGCGCTTCTTGGGCAAACCCGCCAAGAAAGCTGCGGCGGGGACACCCGTCTGTTCACCCGGGACAGTTCCCTTCGGCGACCCACCAAGTGCTGCGAGAGCCTGCGTGGTCTCGGCGGCGTTCATTGGTACGGTCGTGGCCGAGTGCTGCTGGCCAGATGGCGCGGGGGCGGCAGGCATGGGCTGCACTGCCGCAGGCGCAGAGTAAACGCTGTTCAAAGCCGGTGAGACCTTCGGCAGCGGTGCATAGGCCGGAATGCTTGTTGGCGCTGCGGCAGGCTGAGCTGTCGAAGCCGAAGCGCCAGGGACTGCGTTCACCATTCCCGGCGCCGAGTTGGCATAGATGCTGAGAGAGCTGGCGGAAATGCCGGTTGGCTGGGTGGAAAGACCCGAAATTTGCGGGGCCTGTCCGTAAACAGGGTCGGCGACCTGCGCCTGCTGCGCCATGACGGGCTGATTCGATTGGACGGGGGAAGCGGACCTCGATGTCGCAGATACCATCGCCGGGTCAACATAGCCGCCCACAGCACCTTGCTGCGCGACATTTCCCTGCGCGTTGGCCGGACCGGCAACCAGCGCCGAGTTTGCCGCCGGTGTCGGCGTCGCAGACGCGTCTTTCTGTTCAGGAACCGCAGAGACACAGCCAGACAGCGCCAGAATAAAAACGGCGGCAAGACAGCTTTGAGCCAGAGAGACCGGCTTGCGGTTGATGATTTTCAAGGCAAAGCCTCCGCAGATGCGTTTCAACGTGACCGACCCACTGTCGCAGCGCATCCGGGATGAGCGGGCACGCCGTACGATGACGAGCATGCCCTGCCCCGGAAACGCAAGCGTGATGTTTGCGATGCCCTTAAAAAGGAATCACATCACCAGGCGCCGGTATTCTCCATTGATATCCATGGTTCTGCTGGTGCAAGGCTTGCGCCTTTCTGCAATATTTCAATCGAGATACCGTCCGGCGAGCGCACAAACGCCATGTGACCATCGCGCGGCGGGCGGTTTATCGTAACGCCACTGGCCTGAAGCTTGGCACAGGTCTCATAGATATCATCCACCTCATAGGCGAGATGGCCGAAATTGCGCCCGCCCGTGTAGTCCTCAGCATCCCAGTTGTAAGTCAGCTCCAGGCATGGAGCTTTATTATCCCGCGCGGCGGCAACGTCTTCAGGCGCGGCGAGAAACACGAGTGTAAAGCGCCCCTTCTCGTTCTCGATTCGGCGGACTTCTTCCAGACCGAAGACAGAACCATAAAAATTAAGGGATTTTTCGAGGTCTTTTACCCGAACCATTGTGTGCAGATAGCGCATGTACTTCTCCTTCACATTTTAAACTTGCCGTAACGGCAGGTAAGTCAGCCCTGAGCAAGCCCAGAGACATAAAAGCAGGTGGATAAATCAAAAACTAGGGCTTGCGCGACACGGTTACCAAGATGTTAATCTATCCTTAGGGAATCAGTAACCGGTAGTGGTAAGTGCGTAGAGGGGCTGGGTGGAAATGGCTGACAGGATATCGACGAAAAATGTAATCGATTTCGAAGACCTCTCGAGCGAGGCGGTAGACCTGGTCGAGATCACCGGCGTTGTCAAATGGTTCGATGTTGCCAAGGGGTTCGGCTTCATCGTGCCGGATAACGGCTTGCAGGATGTTCTTCTACACGTTTCCTGCCTGAGACGCGATGGATATCAGACAATTCTCGAGGGAACACGCATTGTTGCCCTCATTCAGCGCAGAGACCGCGGCTACCAGACATTCCGCATTCTCTCGATGGATCAATCGACAGCCGTACACCCTTCACAGCTTCCCCCAGTTCGCACTCATGTGCAGGTAACAGCCTCAAGCGGGCTGGAACGCGCCATCGTCAAGTGGTTCAACCGCACCAAGGGTTTCGGATTTCTGACGCGCGGCGAAGGCACTGAGGACATTTTCGTGCACATGGAAACGCTGCGCCGCTATGGTCTTGCGGAACTTCGGCCCGGCCAGGTCGTTCTCGTACGCTTCGGTGACGGAGACAAGGGCCTGATGGCCGCAGAAATTCACCCGGATAATCCGGCGCCTGTGGGAATGTCGCATTGATATCAAGACTATCTTTTTCGAAATACAAAGTGGGTATCGTGGCGATACTCACTTTTTTCGTTTTGATGACCGCTTCATCGAAAGCTCAGGAGAGCTTCTCCAAAGAGCCTCTGACGATCGAGACATCGAGCGGAAAAAAGCTGGAATTTTCGGCTGAACTGGCGACCACTGACGGACAACGACAGCAGGGTCTCATGTTCCGCAAGAGCATGGCGCCCGCAGATGGAATGCTGTTCGATTTTGGGATTGATCGCGAAGTGACGATGTGGATGCGTAATACGCTGATCCCACTCGACATGGTGTTCATCTCAAAGGATGGGAAGGTCACGCATGTTCACGCGAACGCCGTTCCTCATTCGGAGGATATCATCAGCTCACGCGGCCCGGTGCGCTTCGTGCTGGAGCTGAACGGCGGAACCGCCAGACAGCTCGGAATTGATCGCGGCGATACTGTTCGCAGCAAACAGATTGGCAACATGCGATAAATGCATGCGATGCCGGGCGTAACCGCCCGGCGCATCCGCTTAGCTTAGTAGCAAGGCTCGATGTGGCTCAGGATCCGGCAATTCGAAATCGAAGATGCGAGATTGATCGCAATATCGATTGCTTCCACCGAGTCAGCCGTACCTTCAAGATAAATCATATCATTATCGGCAGAAGCGGAGATATTGGATTTCTCCAGCCCGGACTCAAACGCCAGTGCCGATGTAATTGCCTGGCAGACACCGGCCATACGTTCGCCGAAAAAGCTTTCCTGCATTCCAGATAGGTTGAACATGATCGGGCCTCCTTCGTGTGGGCATATGGTCTATAACGCCCGTGTGGTGATTTCGTTCATCTTCAGTTCATTCATTTTCCATTCATCTTGAAAAAAAGATACCCCTGTCGCGTTCACTTTTTTCGTGAACAGGAACTAATATGTGAAATCGCTGTTCGTGAGAGTATATTAGAGAGGACTTTCACAATGCTCATCCAACGAACAGAACCCTGCCACCATGCGCAGTGGGCAACGCCCGTTCACGTGCACCTGCCCCGCTGTGTCGCACTGGAAATCTACAGCCCCCTCATCGCGCTTGATATGCTGATGTACCGGTGGCCCGACGATCATGGCCCGGAATATGAAGCGGCACGGCGCACATGTCTGGCAGCCATCTCAGGCCAAGGAGAACTCGAAACAGCGCGTGAATCCTTTATGCTTGCCAGCAGCCACGCGCATGTGCTGAACGTGAACTAAGCCAGACGACCGATGTGAACGACGCAGATGGAAACTTCCCGCTTACGGCGGATTAACATCGCGTTCAGCCTGCCTGAAAACTCAGCCGTTTTCTGGTGCAATCGTCGCGCGTTGACTCGACTCATGATTGAAGTTCTGATTGATAGCTCCCGTTAAATGGGGGTATTCATGAAAAATATAATAGCAGTCGGCTTGATTGCCGTCTCAGCAGCGTCGTGCGCTTCAAAGGCTGAAACAATATCAGCGTCCTACGTGTCTCCGACACTTTACAACAACCTGTCTTGCGCTCAGTTGGCTGATGAGGCTCAAGCGGTATCCAGCCGTGCCGCCATGGCAGTTGGTGTGCAAAACAAGAAGGCTGGGCAAGATGCTGCCCTGACAACTGTCGGCATCGTGCTCTTCTGGCCTGCCCTGTTCTTCAACAGCGGCGATGGAGCGTCTGCCGCTGAAGTCGCTAGATTAAAGGGCGAAATGCAGGCCGTGGAAGATGCCTCCAGAAGAAAAGGCTGCAGCCTGAAGTTCTCGTCCGCCCCGGCAAAGCAGGCTCCTCCTAAAAAATAACAGTGATCGCCATGGGCGCTATTCAATCCATGGCGAATCGCATTGCCTATAGAAACGGCAATTCCATGCTCTGCGATCGGAGCATGGAAGTTCACAATGTTCTGGACGAATTGTCGGAGGCACTGCTGATCGGCAGCCCTTCAGCGCGGCAAGTCGACTAAGCTGTAATTTTCAGATGTGAAAAACCAGCCAATCGGATTGGCAACAGCGTTTTAGATGGCTGAAAACCAGATCAAACTGTGAACGGATTATCTGACCAAGTTTGGAAAGGTGGCGACCCCTGCAGTTCTACGATCACGCAGTAATATCAAAGCATTAAATTCAGGTGGGACCAAACACCGCCCCATTGATTTCATTTATCAATTCAGATCGCCCGGTCTTACCTTTCCGGGTCTTGTTGACTCATCAGCGGACCAGAACGTAATCAGAACGGCATGACTGAATACCAACGCAGATATTCGTGGAAGCGCACCTGGCCGGGGGAAACCGGACTGGATGGCAAGCTGCTTGAAGACTACGTCTGCGTGATCGACGGAGAGAATACGGGCCGGATATCGTACCAAGAGGCGGGGCCGATGAAAGGCACTTGGCTTTGGAACGGCGGCCACTCGCGTAAGATCAGAGTTACTATCATGCCCCAAGGCGGATATGCGCCGAGTCGATCAGAGGCCGTTAGGCTGGTCGAGGAGCATTATGATGCGCAACGGGTGGCGGCGGGGTTGCCTCCGGTTATGGGCGCCTAGCCACCTCACGCTGGATCCGAAGCTCTTCCCTGATGCGATCCATCTCGATTGCCATTCGAGAAATTGAATGGCTGGACTCTTTCATGGTTTCGGTCAGGTCTCCAACAGCCTCGGTATGCGCCTCAAGCGCTTTGGTAGCATTGTTGAGTGCGGTCGGGTCGACAATGACAGCCGCCACCTGTGCCGACGCTTGGCTCTTTTCTGGAGTGGTGTTCGCGCCCGCCGCAATGCCGAAGTAACGCACGGCAAAGATAACGGCCAATGTGCCGCCAAAAACAGCAAGCGCCAGCGGAGGAAGTTCAGCCAGTTTTTCCATTGCGTGCTTCCCCTTGGTCATGCGCCGCGCGGTGGATATTGATCAACTCTCCGATTGCGAAGAGTGGATAGATGGCGATCCACGTACTGATGACCCCGGAAGATGCAAAAGCGTATGCGATGCCTGACCAGATCATGCACCCGGCAGCTGCCGAGAATTGCCGTATCTGTGGAGTGACGTTCTTTCGAGCGCCATTGACGACGAGTCCTATGATCCGAAGGCAGCCGACAATAAACATGACCCACCCAAGGAAGTCTTCGGATGGCACGACTTCGTTGAAGCCCATGAAGGCCGGTTGGTTGAATGTCTGCGATGGAAGAAGCAGGACATAGCCGAACAGCATCAAATGCCCGGCCATAAACCACTCCATCATTCTCGGGCCGAACCGGTGCTGTATGCGCACCCACATGCCCGGCCCCTGATAACCCTGCTGCATCAGCTAGCCTCCTGCCTACCAAAGCGCGTTTTCACGCCGTCATAAAATCCAGCGCACCGGCTTGTCCTGCGATCAACAAAGTCCGCGGTGAATTCCCACCGGAGCTGTGTGTTGCGTGGCTTCTCGGTTCCGTATTGAGGGACAACCCGCGCCATCTTCTGACGGCATTCGTCCGGCAGATCGGGAAGGCTTACACCAGCCTGCACCCTGCCCTGCGTATTAGCCGCCGCAGTTAGCCTGGCCTCTTTGCCGGCACAGCCAGAGACGATCAGCATCGCTCCAGCGGTAATCGCCATCATCAACATTCTGATTGTCATCTTTGATCGCCTGTTCAAGTTGGGCTTCGAGCTTCTGTTGCGTCAGCGCGTCCGAGACGGCACGCTTGCGGTAATCCTCAAGGGCTTGAGACGCTGCGTTGCGTTGCCGGATCATCTCGTCGGCCAAGGCTTCGGCAGCCGTCTTCTCAGACCGCAGGACGTACCCGCTGAGGAGTTGCGCATCGTGCGCGGCCAACCACACCCGGAAACCCGCGAATGCCACCAGCAGGGCTATCAGGACGGCAAGGATGCGCCCTATGAGCGTTCCATTGAAGAAAGCGATCATCCCGTTTCATCCTTTATGGTCTGGTCAACCGGCTCGCCATCGACCGCGACCGGCGGCGAAGCATATGGAAGCCCGGTTCTGGTGGCGAAGATCGCGGCGATATCCTGGGCCGTCGCGAATCCAGTGTAGAAGAACACCGATGCGATGATGTTGACGATCAATCCCCAGGCTATCGTTTCGTTCACCCGGCTATCCTGCGCGCCGACCAGAATGTAGATCAGCCAGAATGAAACAATGATGTTCGGGAAGATCACAGCCTTGCGCCAAGACCATCCCGGTTCGCCGCTGGCCTTGGCTTCCGTCTTCCGGCGGTCAAGTTGCCGCCGGTCCATCACATGCGGGCTTTCACATCGCGGCGCATTCTATCGCCGCAGGCCTTGGCCCCGATTACAGAAGGATCGAACGCAAGGCGTGTGAAATCCCACTTTCCGTTTTGACGAATCCCAAGGTTCGGCTGCACCTCGGCGTGGCTTAAAATCGTCTTGTCTGTGACCGGGATTTTGTAGAACGAGGCCAGATGCGCGATCACGTCCATAGCCCGCGCCCATTGGACTTCAGTCATAGGATACTTGCCGGGATTAAACGGGCTCTCGATTGCCCCGGCCATGCAAGCCAGCGAAACACCGATCGATCCCGTGTTGCAGCCTCTGGTGTGGGCCGCATAGTCGTCGTCTGCCGTGTTGACGTTGTCCGCAATCGTGTGGTCGCCACGCACAACGTTGCCCGTGCCTTCGATGATCAGGTGGTAGTGTTCTTTGTCGAGATCGGAAGCGCGGTAAGCCCCGGCGGACCAGTGGGCAATGATACGCGTCATCTTAACCGGCTGGAGCCATTCCAGCGGAAGCTTGTAGGTCATAGCGATGTCCTTTGGGTTTGGTGTCTCAGGCCACGGCACGCGCAATCAAGCGCCGCTGTACTGTGGGTACAGGCGTGGGGGTGGTTCCTGTGGGTAGATTGTCGCGCTTCGTTGTAGTAGGGCTGCCGTAGACATGACCGCACTAGGATTTACAGCATGCATACAGCAGCTTTTCTGTTCTCCAGTAATCTGGAATTTAGCCATGACCGGTTAGAAAAATGGCTATGAGCATGTTGCGCGTACATTTCCAGCAGGGCGGTCGAGATAATAAGCACGAGGAGTTCTGGTATCTTTTGGAGGACAGTGACGGCGTCCACCAAGTTCAGTATAGATGGCATCATCTTGAGTTCGAGGGTTTAGAAGGCATCGAGACATATTCGCTTATCGACGGCTTGATTCGATGCCCGCCAAAGGCCGCATCTGCGATCAGATCACTTCTCGGCATCTGAAGTCCGGCATAGACACACGCGAAGTTCTAGCCCACCAACTAGAAGGTCTTATTAAGCACGGCATAATCGGCGCTGGTTGCCGTCATTATGATGTTGCCGCTAGCCGCTTTGGCAAACCTCCCGACGCCATCACCAACGACGAACGAATCCCCGCGAGTAAATGCAGCGCTGTCACTGCGGATCATGTCTTGGGCAACCCACACTTCGCCGCGCGTCTTAACGCGCCCCCATGCTGACGGGCGAATATCCTCGTATGCAATCCCAGCGAACAGAGACGGCGCATCAGTGGTGGTCATCCGGCGTCCTGCCATTTGAGAGGACGTGTAGGCAACAGCAGTCTTGCGCAAGATCGTGGTGGCGCCTGTGTTTTGCAGCCATGTTTCCTGATCCGGGAAAGCAGGACGATATAGGTCGTTGACGTTCATCAACGACGCAGTCCCTTTGCCTGTTAGAACGGCGTTGATGGCTGCCAAGATTGTAGCGTTCGATTGCGCCGAATAGTTCTGATTGAACGTCACTGTGAGTGGCGATCCCCCATCAATGGTCACAACCAAGCTAAGCGAAGACGATGTCCTGTCTCCAAGGCGTTTGCCAAGCGCAGTGATGAACTGATTCTGGTTTATGCCAACGGCATGCTCGCCGACATCTGCAGTGCCATACACCCCAGCCGATAGATCCGCCGCATTTGCATAGTTGAGAACCGTGCCGAACAGGACCGCGACTGCCGAGCCGGATACAACGACAGAGCTACTGGAGTTGGCCGTCAAGCTGTCGATACGCAAGGCACGTGAGCCTTCGTCAGCTATTGTGAACGGCACAGGGGTATTGCCGCTACCAGAAAAGTTCAATTGACCAGCCTTGTCAGCAATTTGGGAGGGCAAGTCAGTTGGTATCCATGGTGCCATTTCCAAAATGATTGACCGGCTTAAACGGCAATCGACCAATTCAAGAATGTCACCCACTCCCGAACCAAGGACACCATATCGAAAGCCGGATGGTGTCGTGCTCTGCACACGCAGGTCGCACCGCTCTAAGCGGACGCGGCTAGGAACCTTGAATCCTTTGTTGTTGTGGGTTGCGAAAGGCAGATCACGTTTCCCGATAAATCTGCAATTGCGGTAAACCCATTCGTCGCCGCTAGACGTACCCATGCCATATCCAGCTTCGCCAACCCAAATAGTGTTAGGATCGCCTCCGATCGATGTCTGGTAGGCGCGTGCTTCGTCATTGCCAAGATGCTCTAGGGTGCAGTCCTCATAGGTTGCTTTGAGGGCAGGTCCAGCGCCGGAACGATCATCATGGATCGGATAACGCATGTTTTGGCAGGTAATCCGAAGGCTACCTAATTTGACATTCGCATTTCCATTGATGGTTGATGTTGAAGCGATTGTAGCAGCCGGGGAACTAGCGACCAGATAACCGGCTATCCATGAGCTGTTGCGATCAACCCCTCGGATATCGACGTAATCTTTGAGCTGTAGGCCTGATGTCGTAAATTTTCCGCGCCCAACGACAATCTCATACCGATACAGCGGTCCCGCACCTTTGGCGGCAGCCAGCGCGGCGTCAACAGTTGTATAGTCGCCCGACCCATCGGTTTCGACCCGCAGCGTCCGCGCATACCCATTACCCTGCGGCCCTACAGTACGGGAGATAGCCTCCCTGGTAGCGCGGCGGGTCGCAATGGCAATGTTTTTTACAGCCGTTGTTTCGGGGTCGCCATTGGCAACATCAATGACCTCGATATCCATATCTGTCAGCACAAAGGCATCAATTGTGGATGTAACGACCGTGCCGCTTGTCTGCTGGAGCGTCGGGGCTATTGAGGTTGCCAAGCCGGTCAGTACAAACGTGTAAACCACCTCTCGACGGTTTGGGGTTACCTGCTTGTTCTGGAGGACGCGCACGTCGCTCCCCGTCTGCTGGACGCCATCGACATAGTAGCGAGCGAATACACCCAAAGGGCGATTGTAGTCAGTGGACGTGTCTATGCCCAAATGCACCATGACCGTCGCCCCATTTATTTTAGAGGCCTCTACCTTGTCGATCGCTAAGAGATATTGGGTGTAACTAAGTCCACCATTTTGACCAGCAGGGACCGAGAACCCACCAATCCTTCCATCTTGGGTGAAAGTCAGAGTCGCGCCGTTGAAGATTTGTGTCGACACAGACCAATCGTCAAATACTCGCCCAAAGCCAAAACGCTCTGACGCCAACTCGCGGATTGCTAGCTCGCTACCAACCCCCGTTGGCGTTTCTGCGCTTTGTCCCGTGTCAGACGCGCGCCAGGTCAAATGACCCAAAACCCAACTCATTTCACTGCTGACCGCCGTTGAATCGGCAAGCTGTATCGGCACACCAATAAAGGACTCATCGCCAGCAAATACGTAGTCAATATCACGATATATAACGTTCCCAATTTGCTCGTTTCGGACAATTGTGCCTCCGGCTGTCAGGGAGTCCATGCCAAGCCGCAAAGGGGAAGCCAAATCGAACGGATGAGCGGCGAGAAACCCCGCGTCGGCAATTATCTCGACAGAAAATCGCACGGTTCGAAACGCCAAACGCGCAGCCTCGCGTGCAGTAAACGGAACGTAGAAAATGGCATAGCTTAGCGAAGCCGTTTTATTGGCTGGCACCTTCAGCCCGTTAATGTTCCCGAGAGTATCGGTCAACAGCACGCCGTCATTCAGCGCCTGCCCCTTATTGGTGGAGTTTTTTCCGACTAAAACACTTGCGGTCGTTCGGTCAATCCTCGCGCCTAGCGTTGGGGATGGGCCTCGCGCATCCTGAACTTCGACAGCAATTGAATCCCCGCCAGCACCCTCAGCTTGGATATAGTCTTCTATGATCCCCCCGAGTATACGGATCTCAGGTTTCGAAGGCATAGATGGCGAGATTGATGGGCCATCGGCGTAGACCGCGTTGAAAGTATCTCGGATGACACCCATTTGATGTTTTCTCCATAGGGGATCGACTCGGCGCGCGGCCAAGGTCAGGTCTTCTGAATTTTCGGTGTTTTAGGCTTGGGCTGCAGCGCGGTAGCCAACTAGCTTGAGCGGAATGCTTAGTGCCTGGCCAAGGCCAACAGCCGGAATGACGTGATAGACTTCCACGGAACCATCGGCTGGGACAAAGCCAGTTCCTTCAATGACGATACCAGCGACCACATTTGCACCCGCAAGCGTTGGTCTGCCTCTGCGGTGCACATAGATGCGATCCCCAACCTTTGCCCCTTGCACGGTGAATGTCGCAGTACGCGGGGCAAGGCTGAGAGATACCGCAGTGCTGTAGGTGATCGTAACATCGGCCACCCAGGCAATGGATGAGGCAATAAGAGCCTTCTCGGCTTGCTCTGCCATGGTGGCGGCTGATTGCGCACCCGCTTGTGCTGATTGCGCCTTGTCCGTTGCCGCTTTGGCGCTCGACTTGGCATCGATAATCAGCTTTCGCTCGTCACTCTGGCTCATGGGAACGTCACATCGATGTAGACCGGAGCGGATGTAAGCCCCGATATGTTTTCAGCTTGGCACCAGAGGCGACGTGTCGCGCCCGATACCGGCGTTGGTTGCACATACCGCACGTCACTTGGAGCGGCTGCCAGTCTGTCAATCATCGTTGCGGCGGCAAATGTCTGTGCCGTGGTGCCGATCTTGAACGTCATGTAAGCAGTCTTGCCCACAGGTGCCGTGGTGTTGGCTGCACGGGCGCTAAAGTTGGGCGATGTCCAGTCCAGAGCTTCAGGTGAAGCCGGGGCTGTGTTGTCCACGGTTGAAACGATCTGCTGAGTGATCGTCCAATCAGATTGAGCCCCGCCCGATGTCTTGAATGCTGCCTGAATGTCCAGAAGCTGATCGGCCGGCACTGTGTTGGTAGCCATATCGATGAAGCCACCGCTGGCGCTGGCGTCAGGGAATGACTGTTCAATCCATGGACCCGGAATACCAACTCCTGCATCAGCAAGACGATATCGAACCATAGGCGTGAGGCTATCGTCTTCCGGGTCGAGGACGATAACCCGTATATAGACGGTGCCATTGCTTGCCCGCGATTGAACAAGGTTAAGAACCGGCGTATCGACACCGGCATAGTTTGGAGCCGATGGAACGGGTGGCTGCTTGCCCTCGTCAATGTTCGGGTTCCAAGCGTCGATATTCTCGGGATGCTGGATGATGTCCATGGTGAAGCCACCACGGGTGATCGCCAGCACCGACCGGCGGTTTTCAATGATCTTGCCGTTTAGCCTTGGCATACGGTTCGGCGTTTCCAGCCTGACCCATCGCGAGTAAACCGAGTTGATGCCGCTCAAGCGAACATCGATCGATCCTTTGACTTTCTCACGAAGACGAAGCCAATCGCGCTTGCCAAGCCGTCTGGCCTGACGCCAACTATGGCACCACTGATATTCCGCTTCTTCAGCCAGCACGCGACCCGCAGTCAGTTGCGCGTCAACATCATCGAAATAGTCTGTGTCTGAGCTGGTGTAATCCGTCGCTGGATAGGTGAACTTCGGAATAAGACGATTGCACTCATCCTCAAACAGAACATCATATTGCAGGGTATGCCCAACGATGTCCCGGTCTGACAGAGTGGTGCAGCGGCTCTCACGGAACTTGCCGACCGTGAGAATACGCGCACCATCGCCCCGCGCAACCAGATGACCGTCACAGGTGGCCAGAATGGCGTTGAGAGCGGACTTAGGCCCGTTCTCGGTAGTGTCGTAGCCATTGCACTGATAGCGCTTCTCTGTGCCGCCTCCAGCCAATGAAACATTCTCGTCGCATATGTCGGCTTCCTCTTTCCACAGGTCGATGACCGGCAAGAGAGCCTTGGTATAATCCAAGCCCATGCCGAACTCATTGAAGCAGAGATGCCAAGCCAGGATGACCGCGCTGTTTTGCGTCCATGTCCACGTGCTTGGATCGGTCGGGCTTTGATCCGAGTCGCGGAAGTCCCAGCAAAGGGCAAGATCGACCTCAACAGACAATTGCGGAATGCCGTATGGGAAAGTCTTCTGCTGGTCCTTCTGACGGTTGGCAGAAGCGACCAAGTTAACCGATGCCTGCCCGTCTCCGCGATGATCGGCAGTCCACAATCCAGTAGATGAGAATGCAGCCACAGGCGCTGGATAGGCAGTTTCAGTCGGCAGCCCCAATCGATGCTGGATCTGGACGTTGGAGCCATACCGGCCATCTGGCGCGCTTGCCACGCCTCCACTATTCAGCGTCACCTCGTCATCGTGCAGCCAGTAGCGATTGAACGACTTCACCCGATGCCCAGCAATAGCTTGAACGGCGTGAAGGTTTGGCCCGCTCGATTCCCAGAGCATGAAAGCCCCGGCCATGCGCGTGCGGCCAACGCCAAACAAACGGTATGGGATGGCCTGTGCCATAGGCAGTTTTGCTGCATCTGGCTTCGGTGGCTTTGGTGCCAATATCATTTGCAGACCGATGGTCAGAGCCGTTGTGGCAATAGCAGCCGCCACCGACGAAATAGTTATTGTTGTCCCTGCAATCGTCGCTGTGCCAAATATGGTGGCAAAAAGCGGCGTAAAGATCGGGTCATAGAGAGCCGTGGTGCTTCGGAGAAGGTGCCGGTGCTCCTCAGCCGCGTCCCGAAAATAATGTTGCGCACTGCTTGGCACGTCTTCAAAGAGGCTTCCAAATCTCATGATTTAAGCCTCCATGCCGCCACAAATTCTAGTTTCTTCGCCACCACTCCGGCTGGTGACAGTGTTGCCCAGAGCGGTCCAAACCGGATCGCGCATATCTCTTTCAGGTCTTCGTCCATGCCGACCGGCGCTTTGACCACGCCAACATCGCCATCTTCCGGGTTCTGGATGCGGATAAAGCCCATTGGCTCAAGAGCTTTTGCAGCGAACCGAACCATGCCGCCAGCGCGCGTGACGATGCGGAATGCTCCAAGAGCATCATTGTATTGGCCGCGATACTCAGCAGCCGGATCAAAGCCCGCGCTCTCCATGATCCATCTTGAGCAAAAGGTTGTGCAGTCGTCACCAACCACCCCGCCCCACTCGAAAAAGTGAGGCAGCTCCAAAAACTCTTTAAGGTTCATGATGTCCTCAGTAACCGAGCGTCCATGTAGGGGCCACGCCTCGCGCCATCCGCGGAGTACCGTCACAGAACTTGTCAGTTGGCGAGATCGCCTTTTGATGTGCAGATGACCAGAACGTACGTGCTGCTCTGGAACGTGTTGCCTCGCCACTGACGACTGACAGAGCAAGGGTCAGAGTTGCCTTTTCGCCTGTGCCGCGCGCCGGGGATTGCTCCCCTGTATGTGACGCCGTGCCATGCCAGACCGGCAGAATGGCGCTCATAGGCTGGTAGTATTGGTCAAGCGTCGTGATGCCCAACTGCACGGGTGCACCGCGTACCGGTGGGAGGCTGTCGAGCGTCTTGGAAGCCGTTACCGGGTCGATACCGGACAAGGTGAAATCGACGCTATCAGCCGTCCCGTTTACCAGAATCTCAAGCGTTGGAATGCCGACAAGCTTGCCGCCACCCATGTAAACTGTGCCATCGGGGTCGATGCTATCAAACCGTGCGGGAATGTCGTTGATCCCGAACCACATGTGCAGCGGCGGCGTGGTGCCGATCCGCAGGAATATGCCGAGCTGATGGCTGCCCCGCATTTCCTCGATGACGTCGCTGGGGAAGAACTCCATTTAAAACGCCTCGACAAAATTCAGTGAGGGCCTCGCCTCGTAGAATCCGTTGTAGTCCCAGGGTAAGGTCGATCCCGCAGCAAATTTCATTGCGCACATAGGCCGCGCCAACTCCACCCGCTGGCCTACCGTGACCGCTTCCCGCAATGGAGGAGCTATCGCCAGTGTGTAAGTCGGGTCAGCATCGTCGGTCTTGTCCAGCACGTCCCAATAGCGATAGGCACGCCAGCCCTTTGTCTCGTGGTAGATCGAAAACCAGTCCGACCAGCGCAGCGGCCTAGCAGCGTCGTAGACCTTCATCTTGATGATACCGGCATTGAGTGCCGCCGCTTCCGTGATCTCGCCCCAGACGGTCGCCTGAGAGTAACCAGACGTGTCTGAGAACAGAGATCCATCGGAATGCGGTATGCCGTTGATGATTGCGCGCTTGGCACCGTTGATGATTGGAAAAGGCCCGATGCCATCATTGATGATTGGCACGTTGAAGAACCGGAATGAACCGTTCCCGCGCGCGCCAAGCCAGTTGATAACCTCATGCCGTTCCGTATCATCGGCCTGCAGAACGCATCTCTCATAAGTGGCGGTGACAATGCCCCCGCCACTCGTTTCCATGCTGATGGCCTCGCCTAGCCCGTTTGTGCCACCATCTATTGATGAGCCGGGATTGTCGAAGCTTGCCCGCGTCGGGCGAAGATACATAATCGGTACAGTCGGGAGGCCGGTATAGATTGCCATTCCGGTTTATCCCTTCTGCGATGAATATCGTGCCTGTCTCGCGCCGAACCCGCCGCGCCGGTCTTGATCGTCCTGTGCTGCCAAAGCAGCCGCCACACCCTGTTGCACAAGCATGCGCACGTGATTGTCGCCGCTTGCGCCAACGATGCTGACGTTCAACTGGCTTGGGCCTCTGGCTTCATTGCCGTTGGCGACCATGCCCAGCATCTGGTTTGACTTGCCGTTGGAGAACACTTTCGAGCCCTGTGGCAGATCCACAAGTTCCGGGCCGCGCTCTCCGACAATCGCCATGCCGCCTGGTGCATAGTTGGTTCCGTTGGCGAACAGGCCAGTAAGCGGCTTGTATTTCGACAAAGCAGGATCGCCGCCACCGCCAAACAGGCTGCTAAGCCATGACAGACCACCGCCGCCGCCCCCAGCCGCCGGAGCGGACGGGAAGAAGCTTGTTGAAAGCGATTGTCCGATCTTGCTCAGGCCACCGCCAAGAGTATCAAGGCCAGTCGTTGCAGCACCGGCAGAGTCGGCAAGCTTGGACACAGCGTCAGCTGCGCCATTCATGCCGCCCTTGCCGATACCATCCCAATTGCCGACGCCTACCTTCTTGGCACCGTACCAAGCACCCCAGCCGCTCTGCTTTGCGTTGTCGAGCGCGAAATCAACACCAGCCGGACCATTCGCGGCCAAGCGTGGATCAAGCCCTGTCTTCTTCTGGAAGGCATTGCCGAGGCCACCACCCATATAAAGCTGGTAGGGACCGAAGGACGGTTCTTGAACGCCGTTCTTCATGACGCCAGACTGCATGTTCCAGCTGTTCAATCCGCCTTCAGACTTAGCGACCTTGAGAGCAATGTTTGGATCAATGCCTCGGGCTGTCGCAGCGCTCGCGATGTATTTTGCAATGTCAGTTGTCGGGATATCAGCCAAAGCCGACCGTGTAACCGGGATGACCTTGGCCGTATTGTCATTTGCGGCGCCACCAGCGACTGCCGAGACGATTGACGATGCGATACCCCCGCCGCCACTCGCGCCCTTTGTAGCCCCTGTGCCACCGGTCAGCCAGTCGGCAAAGATGTTGCCAATACCGTCAAAGAACTTCTCCCAGAGCTTTGATGCCTCATTTTCAAGTGAGGTTTGAAGCCCCTTGAGGAGAGCCTTGCCAATGTTATGGCTGCCGTTGATCAGTTCGCTGCTGAATGCTGCGCCGAATCCCTTTGCTGCATCCTTGGCTTCCTGCCAGTTGAGTTGCTGGTTGATCCGCTGGGCATTCGCGCCATTCAGGTCTTCCGGCAAATTGTACTGGCGAAGCGTCGTTGTAACCTGACGATCCCGGCTGCTCATCCGTGCGTCAGATGACTGTTGGCTCATCTCAGAACCGAACCGGGCCTGATTGTAAGCATCCGTCAGTCGGCCAAGTTCGGCAGCACGTTCCTTGATCAGATCAAGTTCTCGCTGGTCGACCTCAATACCCTGCCGAGCGGCTTCAAGACGAAGCGCGGATGTAAGTTCGTATTCCTTGCGGAGTGCTGCGGCTGCGCCGCCGGTCTTGCCAACAAGGTCGATTTCAACCTGCTGGTCTTTCAGTATCTTGTCGAGGCTCTGCGAGCGTTCGCGCTGGGCATCGGCCAACTGCTTTTCAGCCTGTGCCAAAGCCAGAGAACCGGCCTGCTCGATGCGAATGCGGCGCTGGGCTGCTGTCTCGTCACCATTGTACTGAGACGAGGCTTGAGCCCGCGCTGCTGCTGCACGTTCCGCTGGAGAGCGGGCATTGATGCCGGTTATTTGTGCGTCATAAGCCTGTTTGCGGCGCTGCTCGGCAACAACGTTCTGCGACTCAAAGAGGGCGAGATTGCCCATGTCGTCACGGTTGGTGGCGCCTTGTGAAAGGAGCATGCCGTTTGGACCGCGATCATCAAAGAGTGCGCGCTGGATACGCTGCATTTCTTCAAGCGCACGGCTACCTTCGCGGAATTGCGCAACCAGCTTTGCAAGCTCGTCGGCCTTCTTAGCGAACTTCGGATCTAGCGCCGCCGTGTTGTAGAGGCTGTTGTAGAATGCGTCGAAATCGGGCTTGCCTGCCTTCGCTTCATTCCGCAATTGAGTGATTGCTTTTGCAAACGGTGCGAAGCCTGGGCCTGTCCAATCCTTCTGGACTTGGAAACCGCCTCGGGTCTGAGTACCGACGCCAGCAAAGAAATCTTCGCCAGCAAGCTTGGTCGAGTTCATCAGGCCACGGGTATCAGCCCCAGCCTGAAACTGCAGCGCCTTTGAACTTTCGGCGCCATATCCTTTGACCTTGTCGATAAGCGAGCCATATCGCTCTTCGAGTTTGCGCAGCAGGATTTCGTGGTTCTCTAGCGCAGCCTTGAACTTCTCTGTCTTGTCACCCGCACCAAGAATGCCAACGCCGAATGACACGGCTGCGGCTGCGGCTGTAGTCAAGCCAATGGCGGCAAGAGACACCGGGCTGACGATAGCTGCAACGCCCGATGCAAGGCCCATGAGAGCCTGTTTCGTGGACTGCCCAGCGAATGCCTGTGCGAACTGCGGACCTTGCTGGAGGCCAACCTGTGCGGCTCCCATGTAAGGTGCTGTGGACAAGGTGTCGAATAGCTGTGCGGCAATATTGCCCGTGCTGCTCTGCCCACCACCGAACCCGCCGCCCATCCGGCCACCACCGGCCTGCTGACGGCCTTTGAGAGCGGCAATGCTGGACAATGCAGCCTGACGTTCGCGCCCGATAGCCGCCGCCATTTCATCGGCAGAGATAGCGCCAAGCTTCTGCGCCTGCCGAATCTCGCCAAGGGCAGTCTTGTAGTTCTGCAGGACGCTGAAGACAGGGTTGAACTTGCCGCGAAGCCTGTCCAGTTCCTGCCCATAGGCAGCGATGTCCTTGCTGCGATCACCGAATGACGAACGAACGTTGAGCGCGCTTTCGATCCGCTTCGATAGGCTCTCTGCATTGGCCGCAGCCACACCCAGAGCTTGGCTGATTTGAATGCCAGCACCCGACACCTTCGTAACCGCTCGGGATGCGCTGGCACCCATTCTATCAACGGCAGCTTCTGTGCGAGTTGCGGCCGTTACCAGACTGTCAAGTTCGGAAGCGGCTTTACCCGCAGGCGAGCTATCAATGGCGAAGCCTAATGTCGCGGTAGTCATAGGGCTTTACCTTTCAGGCGGTGTTTATTTCCTGCCGGAGAACAGAGCATCGAACAGACGCGATGTCAGAGGACGTTCTGAGACTTCCGGTTTCGGCTCTTCTGGAGCATTCTGCTTCTCGTAGAACAGTTCCATCCTGACCGCGTCCAGAGCCATGATCGCATCCACCTCCCATTGAGACGGATCGACCTTTCTCCGACGCGACCAAGCATCAAGCTCATGCCATGATATCGGGTTGATGCCGTAGCCGGTCCCAGGTCTGGCGCGGTCGAGTTCCCTAAACCACACCCAGACATGAGAACCGGCTGACGGTATCCTGACAGGTTTCTTCTGGTGCTGATCTCGGATGCACTGGCAAAGCGCCTCGATCAGCCTCCGATAAAATCCGCGCGCGATACCGCTTGGCTGTAAACCTGATCACCGACGAAAAAGAGCTTGGCGAAAAGCTTGCGCAGATCGTCTTCGTTGCACTTGAACTCTTCGTCACCAATTTTCACGACATTCGGCGTCATCGAAACGCAGCACTTGGAGGCATAGGCGAACCGGCGCTGGCGATCTTCTGCCATTGTCGATTCATCCATGTCACCAGAGTTCGAAGCCTTGGCCGCAAACTCTTTCTGAACTTCGTTCACTGCCTTTTCGGCCCGCTCACTGTCGGGGCCGACAATCTTGATCTTGAGCCCCATAGCCTTGCCATTGGGCAGCATGATATCGCGCTCCACGCCCTCCGACTGACGTTTGGTGAAGTCGGAGAGGTAGGATAGGTCGAGTGTTTCAGCAGTCATCAAGCACCACCAATCGGAGCGACCGTGAGGACGCGGGAGTTGATTTCGACGTTGCCCTGAATGAGACGCGCCGTGTTCGCGCCGCCGCCCTGCTCATTCGAAGACATGACGATGCCGTAGAAGTATTTCACCGTGCCGCTTGGGACCGTGGTTGCGGTATGGATGCCACTCTGCGTGCCGGTCGTGGTGATCGCAGAGCCGCCAACTGTTGCCGCCACACTGAAGGCATTCGTCGTTGGTGCTACCACATAGTAAGTCGTGCCAGCAGTGATCCCGGTTGGAAGCGCGCCGGTGGTGCTGAACTTGATCGGCGTTCCAGCATCCAGGCCATGGGCATTCCAAGAGAACACGCCGGGTGCTGCAATTGTCACGGTGACGACTGAGACGGCAGGAGGCGGCGCATCATCGAAGCGAATGCGGAAGGGATAGTTGTAGGGCGATTCCGAAGCGGCGATGAGCGCGATCTGGCCAACATCTTCCGGCAGGATGATGAAGTTGTTCTGCATCGAACCGGCGTTCTTGGTGCCTTTGGCCTTCAAGTCGCGGCCAGAGGAAATCACGGCTTCGGTGATGAGCGCGGCAGCATCGCCAACGGAGCCCATTGTCTGCCAGCCCTTGATTTCAGTGAACGTGACTGACGTGAACAGGCTTGCCACCATATCAACGTCGTCGGGAACGGTGGTTACTGCGGGGCCAATGTCAAATTTTGCACCGGCTACAGGATAGAGCTGCATCTGATAGTCCTCTCATGTCTGATTGTGCTCTTGCCGAAGGAGCGATAGGCAGGCCAATCAGGCCGGAACTTTTGGGTAGCAAATCCAATCCGCCGAGACAGACAGGCTGGTGTGGGTTGATCCGATGATGAGTGGGCCCAATGACGGGTCTTCATCAAATCTGATCTGTGTTCCATCTTGGTAGAATGATGTGCCGCGCTTGAAATGCGCCCGGACGATCCCGGCGACGTCGATAGCGTCAACCTGTGAATATCCCTTTGGCCACATCACGTTTCCACGAATGAAACCAATCCGTATGGGGTCCATTTCAAGCGTTAGGTCGGTCTCGATCGACTTATTGAAGTGGACTTCGAAGCTTACGAACTTCGATGTTGCCGAAGGCGAGTAAACCACCCCTGGCAACACCCGCTCGACGCCCGCTGGCAAAGCCGTGGCACCCATGCGCAACGTTAGGCCTTGGAATATGTCTCTTTCAACCGTATCGGCCATCTGCTATCCGTTCCCCATGGCCGAGAAAGCACTAACCGATGAAGAGGTTTACGACCTCCTGCACCAAGCGCTTTCGCTGTTGCTGAATAAGACTGTTCGGACGAAACACGCTCAGGACGTGCTATCCATGGCTATCCGTGACCTGACGATCATCCAGACGGCGTTTGTATCGTTGTCAGAGGGCGTTACGCTCGATCAAAGCGACCGCGAACCTTAGCCTCCGCTTCTTTCACGATCTGCGGCCATCTCTGTTGGGCGGCATCAAGAAAGCCGAACCCGGCCTGATTGTAGACCCTTCCCAGACTGTCAGTACCGACGAATCCATAATTCATTCTGGCGGCATACGAAGCTTGGCTTCCAATGTGGATCGTGCTGCCCAGAGGCGCATTGGCGATGACCATTTCCGATTCCGGTCCATAGTCGGGAAACTCTGTCTGATCGTCTCCACGGCTCGGAATAGGTGCTGTCGATGCCATGAATGAGCGCCTTAGGTTGCCCGTGTCGAGCGGTAGACGCCCGCCTTGGTTCACCGTCGTTCTCAGTTCTGCGTAGATTGCCTGTGCTGACGTGTGGAAGATCGCCTCCATGCGGTCGCGCTCTTGCGCGGCCCATGCGGAGATGGTGCCAGCAAAGGTATCAGCCATCACAATCCCCTAGATCGAGCATAAGCCTCTGCGAAGTCGAACGAATAGATCGCGATGCACCGGCAGTTGATGACCTCGGCAGCACCTGCACCAAGGCTGGTATCACCCGGATAGCGAAGCATCGCACCGGATGGTGCCTGAAATGCCAAGTCCATGCCAACAACCTGCTGGCCATTCATGACCATGTGGCTGTGACGAACCCGGCCATCTCCTGCGCTGCGCCATGTGCGCGTCACGAGCGAAGCGTCCCGACCAGCCTTATCAAGACCCTGCTGGAATGCTTCATGCTGCGATGTGGACACCGCCATCATGGTTTCAGTTCGTGCAATCGAGAGAGCGCGAAGGTTCACGTAGGCTTTCGTCAGAGCCTCATTGATCTTCCCGATTGTCTGGGCATCAACCGGCTTGCCTGCTTCAATCGCCTTGCGAACCCGCGCATCGTAGATTCGGTTGCGCTTGGATAGCCGCAGATAGGCTTTCATACCCTCAATATCGCCCGTGGAGAGCGACACACGCGCTTTCTCGACCGTCCGGCCTAACTGTGCCGTCATGCCGATAACGCCGCCCACGCGCTTGCCTGTCACCTTGTCGATGCGACCGGCGATAGATGTTGCGATGGTGCGCGGCCCCTGCCCTTGCTCATACCCGGCGGCAATGCGCTCCCGGATCATCTCTTTCGTGTCTTCCGTCACCATCGTGACCAGTTGAGCGGCCTTGGTGCGGATGATCTGCTCTGCACGCTGGTTTTCACCATCCCATCGGACAACGACGCGCGCGCCTGTGGGATCGGATAGCTTCGGCATGTTCTGGGTGACTAGAATGCCGCCCTGATTGAATGCCTGCCGAACTGCATCAGACAATGGCCTGAAAGCCTCTGGATCGATGTGCAGCGCGTTGATGGCGCCCTCGATATCCCGAAGCTCAAGCATGGTCACGACTTCAGCCAGCACGATCTCAGAGCGGATATCGTCTATCGCTGCCCTGAATGCCTTCTCCATGGATGGGGTCAGCGTGTCGATCAGAGCGTCAAGCTGCTGGCGAAGAGTGGTCATTAAAGCCGGAACCTGTGATCGTTGGCTGAGCGAGCGCGAGCGCCCTGTTCAATGCTGCGCACGATGCGGTCATAATCAGCGCCGTGGCTTTGGACTTCGATGTTCACTTCCGTGTGTGCTTTTACAAGCATCGACGCTACCTGCGCGACGAGAGCGAGGGGGCCACCTGCGATAAGTGCATAGATTGCCTTGCGCTCTGATTTTGTCTTGCCGCGCACATGCTCGCGGATAAGCTTGGCATTGTGCCGAATGATTGCAGACCGGTTCATTCTGCAGCCCCCTTCTCGCCCTTGCCTTTGGCTTCTACCTTGGCAGGCTCCTTGAGGATTTCACCCAGCCCGAGGGCTTCGATGGCATCAGCTTCGGTTTTCGGCACATCCTGAAGCAGAGCCCCGGCGGCGTTGGACTGGTAAGCCTTGGTCAGCAGAACGTTCGTCATGGCGCGGTTCTCCCTTGGACAATGAACACCACGTTCGTGATGCCGTCATAGTTGTTCGGATCGTTGTTGATAATGCGATAGGTCTTGCCGTCAGCAGTCGCGACGAAATCACCAGTGGCCGGCACAATCGCAAGGCCAACCGACGAGATGTAAATCTGCACATCGCCGCTGAGAATGTTTGTTCCGTCAATGTCTCTGGCATTGTAAGCCAGCGGGACAAGCGTGGCCGTGTAAGGCGTTGCGACAGGATCGCCACCATTGACAGGGTCCGGCGCTCCATAGCGCGTCACGGTGCCTTGCTGGCCGTATTTGGTGATTAGCTTGCGGGCAGTCTCTTGCAGGCGGGTGAAAAGAGCGTTTGCCATTCACACCACCAGAATAGCTGGGAGAACCGGGACGAAGAACATCCACAGCATTCCCTCAATGGTCAGCACAAAAGGTGTGGCAAGCTTGATCATGTCCTCGAAGCTCATACTCGAGCTGGAGCTGTATTCGACTTCGAGGCTTCCGATCTTCTCGCGCTTGACCGTGGCAGATCCGGTAATGACCGGTGAAAGGCTGCCGGGGTTGGTCAATTCAAGGAAAGCTGCTTCATAAGCTGCGTTCTCAATCGCCGCCGGTATCACGTTATCCGGTATCGCCTCGCCATAGTACGTGCTGGCACCGGTGCGCGGCCATGCCCGATCTTGTGCAAAGCCCCCGGCCCGCTTTCCGCTGAACCGTGGCTCATACCGATCGATCACCAAAGACCCACGCAAAAGAGCCGCGGACTTCTGGGCATCGGTCGTGCCATCGGGGAACGCATAGCCAGCAGCTTCAGCATAAGTCGTGAAACCTGCGATGTTGCCATATGCAGCCATGTCATTCCCCTATGGTGTTGGTTGCCCCGGCAGTTGCCCGCCGGGGATGGTGATTACTTCTTGGAGGCGTCCACGTAAGCGGCTTTGTCTTCGTCGCTCTTGGCGTTGAAGTCATCGGCCTCAGCCTTGGACAGGCCAGACAGCAGAACCGCCTCGCCCTGCGTCACGTTGAACTTGCCACCGCCATGGTGTTCGGCCTTGAGTGCTGCGGTCTGGTTGCCGTTGCCAGCTTCCGAAACAGCCTTCTCGGCAGCTTCCAGTTTGGTGCGCAGTTCAGCGATCTGCTGATCACGCTCCGCAAGCTGTGTCTTGAGACCGACAACTTCCTCGCTGTCGCCCTCTTCGCCTGGGGCTTTCTTTTCGCCCTTGACGAACCAGCCTGTGTCGATAGCCGATTTCAGCGCGGCGTCGTCAATCTCGCCTTCCCAGACCCGATGAGCGTCAACGAAGACGAGGCCAGCCGATGTATGCAGGCCACGAGGGCCGGGAGAAATGTTTGTGACCTTTGCCATGTTCGTTTCTCCTCACACGCCATCGATGTAGCTGATGGCCTTTGGCAGGCGGATTTCAGTGCCACCGGTGCGCAGGATGCCGGCCACTTCCCAGGTCATGGAGGACTTCTGGAAAGGAGGCAGGAACCGGTGAGGCATCGGCAGGTGGAAGCGCACCACTTCCGGGTCGCGACGATAGGCCACCATACGAGCCGTACCGCCAGCGCCAGCCGTATTGAGCGCACGAAGGGTGCGGATCGTGAGCGGACGGCCGGTCTCGGACGTATAGGTGTTGTTCTCGCGCAGGAAGGTGGCGATGGTCTTATCAGCAGCGTTGCCGATAGGACGTGTCGCGATTGCGTTGAACCGGGCGAATGGCAGGAGGATCGTGTCTGCCATCTCGACTTCCTGAGTGGAAGTGACGATGCCCTCAATCGCGGAGTTGATGTCCACGAGGATCTGTTCGGGCGTCTTTGTGGACCAAGTTGTGGTCGCACCCGTACCTGTTGCAGCAGCAAGAGCAGCTGGCACGGTCGCGTCATTGACGAGGCCTGTCCAGTTTTTTTCGGGCTGCCCGGTCATTGCTGTGTTCCAGAGGAACTGTTCAGCGATGGCGCGAGCCGCTTCACCCTTTTCAGAACCAAGCTGACGGCCTTCCAGCGCGGCAACCTGGAGTTCTTCAAGCGACCACTCGTAGCCGATACCGGCCAGCTCGAAGCCCTTGAGGAACTGATCACGGGTGACATCGGCATAGGGCATATCGAAGCCCTTGCCGCTGAGAAACTCTGCCTTGCCGACAGAGTCAGTCGAGCGGAACAGAGTGCCGCGCGCCCATTCGCTGCCTTCGGTGATGACAGGCACCAGCGAAGCATAGTCGAAAGACGGATATTTCCGCTTATAGACCGTGCGTTCGATGTTGTAGAACGCCGGGGTGACGAAGCCGAGAGCGGCCTGTGCGTCGGTAAAATCGATCTTCTGCATGGTGGCGCCTCCTTAGCGCTTCGCCAGACGGGTAAGGCCCGCAGCGCTGAGTGTGTCCTGGAAGAACCAACCATTGAGGATGGTATTCGAGGTCGATACGTTGGTGATGACGCCGGCGGAGGTGACATAGGCCTGATCGCCATCGGCAACAGCCACGCTCGACTGCACCCAGATGACGCCCTGTGTCAGGATGCCTGCGGTGGAGTACTGAGTGTAGATGTCTGCCTGCACACCAGTCGCGGCGACCGGAGGAGAGGCATAGTTGGCGATGGTAATGCCCAAGAGCGCAGCGGCGGTTGGAGCAGCGATTGCCCCATGGTCGCCAACGCCTCGGAACACAGGCTTGCCGAATGCCACACCGGCGGCATCTTCGATGGTGCGCGAGATACGATTGCTCGTCTCGCCGTTGGCAATCATGCCAGCGTAGCCAACCGCACGGGAGGCTGTGTAGGTATCCTGATAAACGGCCATTGCCGGTCCTCCTGGTTAAGCGGCGCTGTTTTCGATGATCTTCCAACCATCACGAAGCGACTGGTCACGTTCCAAACGGGCCTTTTCAGCATCCGTGCGAACGTCACCTGTTTGTTTCACGCCGTCAGCAACGACGCGGGCGAATGGGTCTGCCGAAACGCCGTCAACCAGCGTGTCGAAACGAGCTTCGATATAGTCGTCGCTCTTGTCCTTTACGGATGCGTCACCGAGCTTGGCAGCAACGGCAAGGCGGCGGATATCCACGTTGGACTTGCCAGCGCAGTCGAGCGTTGGCGCAACCTTCTTGGCCTTCTCAACGATGCTGGAACGTTCATCCACCAGTTTGTCGAGCGCAGGACCGTCAACGACCTTTGTCTTCAGGTCATCAATGGTAGCATCCTTGGTGGCCAGTTCCTTGTCCTTGGCAGCAAGGGCAACCTGGTGAGATGCTTCAGCCGCAGATGCCTTAGCTGCAGCATCAGCAAGCCGGCTCTGGAGTGTTGTGATAACGACAGCGCCCTGATCGGTTACTTCAACCGGGATGCCATCGACGGTAACCGTCTTCAGGGTCATGATCTTTTCCTCTTTCGGTTTGTGATCATTGGTGAGCGGGGAAGCGCCCCATTCTCCCGCACTGTCACCAATGCGAGCTTGTGAACCAGCACGCGCACGGCTTACGATTGCGAGATGGTTGATCTTGATGTTGGTCTGGGTGGCGTTGAACTCTTGCCCGTCAGGCGTGAAGCCGTCGCCCCAGACGAGCTCGCAGGTGTACCCGGCGGATAGCTCACGCTTGCCGCTCTCGACTTCTGAGATGGCCGTAGCGTCCTTCAGGATCAGAGGCAGGTGAACCCACTCGCCATCCTTCTTTGCAGCCGTACTGACTTCGCCTCTTGCAAGCTTGTGCCAGTTGTCAGCGGTAACAGGCTCATCGGGATGGCCCATAGTCACCGGCGCATGTGTAAAGCTCTGGAGGCTGCTGTCTGCGAAGACCTGATCGGCAGGGCGATAAACCCGCACCACCTTCATGTCTGGCTTGCCGACTTCATCACCCGAGTAAAGCTGGATGCCGGTGCGAACCGACTTAGCTTCGGCAATGAGATATCCATCGGCAGTCCGACGCGTGCCGGACACCGTTACAGCGTCAGTGAATTGCATGGTGGTTCCCTTATGAGATCACGACTGTGAACACTGTCTGGAGGTTATTGTTTACAGCCCCAGCAAAGCTTTCCGTAACGGTCACTGTGTACGTGCCGGCCGTCACAGCCGAGCATCTGATAAAGTCGCCATCGGCCAGCCAGTCCGGTTGCGCAACGCTCGATTTTGTGACGACAACCGAGATGCTGGAGTTCGTTGTCCTATTGGATAGAGCCCCGGCATAGTCGGCTCCAGCAGCGCCGGTCAAAGGCGTCATGGTGAGCGCCCTCAATCCGACCTTTGAGATAATCTTGCCGGACGAGGGGCGGTTGTTCCATTTGTCCGTTCTGTTGCCAGAGCCGGACGATTGGTTGCTAACCAGACCAGACCGTCGAGCAGCCGGTAGAATGCCTGTCACGATGCCAGAGCCGATTTCTACCCCATTCTGCAGCACCTGTAGAATGTCATTGGTGCCATCGTTGTAGATGTTGCCAATGATTTCATCCGTGTTGGCACCGATGCTCTTGTAAGGCACTGTCGAAAAGAGCGTCGTTGGCGTGCCGGCGTTCAACCTGCCGACCTGAACAACAGCCGAACCATTGACGAGATAGAGCGCGTTGGCCTCATCCTGCATAAGCACAGCTTGGCGAGGGCCAGCAGATGATGAGGCAGGCGTATAGCGTATCTGCTGATATCGCGTGTCGCCCTGTTGCGGGGCCATATAGCCAGTGACGGCAATAGCGCCGCTAACCGAGTTGTTCTTTGCTGCATTGGTGTCAATCGTGATTGCACCTGATGCGCCACCAACTCTTGTCCAGTTGGGTGAATAGTCAGCCAAGTCCGTGCCATTGGTGCCGGTGAACAGGTCAGTGTAACCGTCATCGATGTTGGTGACGGTAAGCGTCACGTTCTGGTTCACAGACGGCAGAGACAGGTTGTAGGGCTTGGCTGTGATGGTGAAGGTGTAGACGTTAGACCCGCCCGCATCCGCGTCAAAGGCGCCCGCAGTCAAATTCCCATATTGATCGATAGAGAAGAGTGCCGCATTCGTTCCAGATAGGCTGAATGAAGCTGGCCGCGAGGTGGTGACGACGGTTGCGAAAGGCTGCTCTTCTGGCGTTGTCATGGTGGCCGAAGACGTGAATGTCAGCGGCGTTGTGTTTGTCTCGTCGTACAGGAACAAGGCCGGGTCTGGCACTTCCTGCAAGGCGATTTCCGTAAACCGAATCTTGGCGATCCCGCTACCTGGCGCAAAGTACATCGCCGCATAGATGCTCGCGCTTGTCGTGGTCCCCAGAGATGGCATGCCTTCAAGAACGCCTGTGTAGGCCACGGCAGGACCGGGCAGAACGGCAGTTGAGACAGCAGTTTCAGCTGATCCGCCTGAGTTCGTTGGAGCCATCCCGAAGGAAGAGTTGGCGCCAGTCGTTGACCTGATCTGAGGAGCGCCCAGCCAGCCGTTGAACGCATCCACCTCGAAGCGAACCTTCGGCACATACCATTTGCCGGAAACGACTGTGATTGCTGCAGGCGTGAGCGTGAAGCCTTCAGCCGTCGCCGCCGTCATGGTGGACGTGTCGATGGTGATTTCAGTCCAGCGCTTGCCGTCCTTGACAATGACAGCCGACGATACTGTGGCCGTTGTCGCGCCGGTTCTGGCGAGTGTATGGCTATCTGGTGCCTGTCCGGTTGCGCCAGCGCCTACGGTCCCACCAGTTCCACTCATGGCGGCATTGGTGACGAGATTGCCGGTCAGCAAGTCGCGGGCAGGAACTGCCTTGAGGTATGGCGCGAGCGCGGCCATGAAAATGTCGCCCATTGCCTTACCGCCGAGAGTGGAAAGGTGTGTCAGGTCGGGACGAACGAGCGCGGTAACCGGCTCTTTGTTCGGGGAAGCCAGATCAACGAATGTCGAGCGGACCTCGATAAACGGAACGCCGTTGTCTTGGCACCATGTTTTCATCGCTGCATTGATGGACGGGATCAGCAAACGTGGCGCATTGTTCGCCTGCCAAGGGCCACCAGCATTTGTGCCACGCTCCCAAAGCTCTTTGACCATCACAGCTTTGCCGCCAGCAATCAGGTCGAGGATCATTGGCTTGACGAGGTTCAAGTAACCATCGACCGAGAATGTCGAGCCATCAGGGTTGTTGAACTGAACCGAGTTCGAAGACAGAGCCACAATGACAAGATGCACATCAGATGCCAGTATCTTCGGCACGCGCTGCTTCATTTGGATGAAGCCTTCGCCGTCCTGTGCGAACGTAAGACCATTCATCGCAGACTGACCGGCAGCATCGTAATAGAACGATGACCGAAAGTTCTGCCCCTGCATCCGAGCCCACATAAGCTGGCCCATCGACATCGTGCGTATCTGGTTTGATGCGCCAATGCCGTTCTGCCGCTCGCGAGAGCCGCCTACTTCTGCAATGAGAGGATCAGCCGGCAGAGCAGCAAGAAGCGCTGCGTTTGAGATGGCAGGAGAACCGCCGCTCTTCACCGCAATAGTGTCCACCACCTGGCCAGCCGAGTTAACCGCCGACTTCCCCGTGACAAACCGCACAGGAACTCCGTTCACGTCTTCCACAACGTCGATAGGCGTCACAGGGCGACCAACGATGTCAGTCTCGCCCGTTGCAGCCTCGCGCACAGGCAATGCCTCTACGACCTGCCCAGCGCTGTTTAAGGCGCTCACGGTGGTTACGGTGCGAATAAGCATCAGTCCTCGCGGAGTTCTTCGAATATCTCAGGCCCAAGGATGATCTTGCCCTGGTAGGGCTCGACCGCTGCGAGATCGATGTTGCCACCAACCTGAATGGAGATATGAGGCTGGTATTCTGGCCAGTCCCATGAAGCACCGCGCTCGACAATCTCAGCATGACGCCAGCGCAGATCAGAAGCAGTGACGAGCAGCGCGTAATATTCGCCGCTTTCTCCAAGCGCTTCCATCTGACGAGGTCCACCGGCGCCGATCTCCAGCTTAGGCGACCAGCTTTCTCCAATCGAGAACCAATCGACAGGCGTTTTGCTGTAGGCAATCGTCACATGTAGATCAGGCACGATGTCCGTGAACCCCTGTTCCTCTGCCCACTTCACGATGTCTGCACGGTTCATCACGTCACGGCGCACATAGAGCGTCCGTGGAGCGGCATCGTTTGCCGGCTGTTGGGCTCCTGCGGCGGCTGCAAGCTCTTCTTCGGTTGGCTTGTTCTCTTCAAGAGTTCCAAACTCATCAACCGCGTCCTCAAGACCAGGCAGAACACCATCCTCGACCAGTCGATTGATCAGAGCCTTGGACACGGCATCGCGTGTGATGATCTCCTGCCCCGTTCCAGTACCGACAAGCTGTCTTGCTGCATCGGCAGTGAGCTTGAAGATGTCAGCTCGGTCCTTTTCGCTCATCTGCTCAAGTGGCGACCAGACATAGTGGACTTCAGGCGGGCGGCTACCGAGCGCAGACCGGATAAGCACCTCATCCAGTTTGTGCATGGCAGGTGTCATTTCCAGCTGCTGAATCGACTGGATGCGATCATGATAGTTCTTCATGTCGCTGGCGCCGGTTGCGTTCATGCCCGCTGGTGACTGCCCAAGAAGGCGCGTGACAGGGATATCAGCAGCCCCGGAGACAATCTGCATGAAGGCCATGAGGATGTCTGTCAGGCCAGCCAGCTGGGCAGTCTTGGTTTCGTATTCCTCTTCCTTGTCGAGCAGCAGTGTGCCGTTGATGCCCTTAGACATATTTGCCAGCGTGTAGCGCTCAAGGATCTTCCGCTTGTATTCCTCATTGCCGAGCGAGGCCATGAAGTTTGGAATGCGGATAATGTCGATCTTCGCTTCAAATACGAGCGAGGCAATGTTGCCTGACGTGCTGTCAGCGTTCTTGATGGCATCGAGCGTGGATGTGAGGACGCTATCGCCCCACCCATCCTGAATACCCATCATGAGGCTGTCTGGATGCTTGGCACCAGCGAAGATCACAAGACGAGACGGATGGATTCGCACCATCGCATTGTTGCCGGTCACCTCGTAGTAGGACGGCTTCCCATGGAACTCGGAGTTCACGTCCTGATCGATCTGGCCAGCCGACATATCGCGCTTGGAAAGCACGGTCAGGTATTTCAGGCCACCCTTCTTGACCTTCTCATAGTCCAGCGGTTCCTCTGGGTTCGCGTCACCTGTCCCGATGAATAGCGCGCCACCACCCAGCAACCGAGCCTTGATGAGAGCGTCCAGCACCTTGCCCTTGAGGTTCAGCCGGTTCTCTTCTGCCTCGATCAGTTCGATCTCAGCGTTCTTTGCCTGCCAGTCGCGCCACTTGCGGCAGCTATCCAAGGCCGGAATGTCAACGATCTTGCGCGGTAGCCACGAGCCACGATATGCGGCCAATGCCTGTTCATCTGTCATCGTCGGGTGCGTGTAGAAGACCGTTGCGGCCTTGTCCCTATCCGTTCCCATGCGGGACACGAGACTGGTCAGGCTGTCGTTCAGCCGCACGTCATTGTTTCCCATGGGGTTCCTCAGATATTGTCGAGTGTGAAGGTAGAGCCAAGCGCAAGCTCATTCAGAGCATCAGCGAAGGCATCGACCTGGTCATCATGTTGGGCGTTAGGGAATGAGCAGACCTCATCCAGGAAGGTATCGTTCCATGGTCCACGGACCAGCTTGACGTTGCCCGCTTCTGCCTGTGCAGAGGCTGGCTTGGCGCGCACCGACTTCTCACCGGTCGGGCTGACCACCTTGACCTCGTAACCGGCCAGCAGTTTGACCTTTGTGGCTGCATCCGACTTACCAGCAGCGCCGGGGTCTTGAGGCATGCGAACCCGAACCTCTAGGCCATCCTGCGATGCCGTGTTCTTCAGGTTCTTTTCCACATCGGCTGGCGACCACCGATCCCGCTTCACATCCTCGACGTAGAAGATGCCATTGCGGTGGGCCATCCGCAGACCAACGGTCCAGTCAGGCTGCTTCCCGGGCTTCGGCTGCGTTGCTGCAAAGTCCCACGCTCTGCACCGCATGGCACCGGCTGGAACAGCGTCAACAATCTCGAAGTCACCACGCTGAAACATACCGCCAGAGCGCGGCGCTGGCCTTTGCTGGTACTGACCCGAATAGGCGTATGATCCCTTTGCCCGCTTGAGCCGCTCGATCTCGGTCGCCGGAAAGCGTTCAGGGAATAGAAGCTCCCCGTCTACAGTGCGTGGGTCTTCGAAGAACATCTCGCCTTTGACATATGTCTGGCACTTGCGCTCCGGTTCAAACTCCATCGGCAGGTTGAGATGCACAAAGCCGATATCAAGCTGCAGCGCCACACCGGCCACGTCCTGCTCATGCAATCGCTGCATGATGATGACAATGGCTGATGTCGTTACATCGTTCAGACGGTCCGATATGCCCTCTCGGAAGATACGGACTGCCGTCTGCCGTTCTGTGTCGCTCTCTGCTGTCTCGGTCGAATGCGGGTCATCGATCTTTACCCGATCACCGCGACCGCCAGTCATGGAGCTGAATGGGCGGGCCTCACTGAAGCCGCTGCCTGTGTTTTCGAACTTGCCCTTGGCGTTCTGATCGTCTCGAAGCCTTAGAGGCCAGAGCATCTGGAACTTGTCGCTCTCCACCAACCGGCGAAGCTTCATGTTATCGCGAAGAACGTTCGGCTGGCTGTAGGAGGTGGCGAGAACCTGAATATCAGGTCGCTCTAGCGGTCCCCATTCCCATGCTGACCAGAACACCATCACCAATGACTTCATCATGCCAGGTGGCACGGTCATCATCAGGAACTGTATCTTGCCTTCTGTCACCGCCTCCAGATGCTTGCACATAGCGCGCAAGGCCCATCCGAATTTCAGCTCCTTCTTAGGCTCAAGGACTGTCCAGAACTCGGTAATGAAGCCTTCGAGCGTTTGGCACCGGGCTTTAATCCGTTCCGCGTCTGCTGCGATACGTTCGCGCTCCGCATCAGCCGTCCGTTTCGCTATCTCCGCTCTCACCTGCTTCAGTATCACTGCTGGCGCCGCCGGCAATCGAACCGAGAAGTTGTTCAAGGGACTGGAGCTGTTCAATTGAATATCCTGTCAGGTCGATCTTGACCGGTCCGCCGTCTGGTCCTTCAAGGCGCTTCTTCTCAATGAGCAATCCGTGCAGCTTTGCCTTGCCCATTGTAGCGGCCACAGCAGCGCTTGATTGCCTTTCGGCTATTGCCATGCCCCGAGCCTCTTCAAGCTCTTCTGTGAGGCTCTGTATGGTCACACCAGCCTTTTCAGCCGCCTTGCCCTGCAATTCTTTCACCCGTGTTAAAATGTGTTGATCCCGTGCTAAAGCCGCCGCGTTGTGCCGGTTCTGTTTGAACCCTGCTTCGACATGCGCCTTCTCTGCCGGTAGCCCTTTAGCAAGGCCTTGAGCCATCAACTCGTGGCGGGCGTTATTCAATATTGGCATTCCACCCTACTCCACTCCTGCTCATTCCACCGTCTCTGGTATGCGCCGTCTGGGCGGAAGTCGTAGAAGCCTGATGTCTGCTCATGTGGACCGGGCATGATGAGCGTCCAGCATTCGCCCTCTGGCAGTTCTTCAATCCGGTGTATGTGCGATGCGGCGATCTCGAAGCTATCACCTACCTTGCGGTGGATGAGTTCGCTTGATCCGTCGAGTTGGAAGACCCGTTCGATGTAGCCGCCGTGGATGATGATGGAGCGGAAGCCCCACGGGTGGTCATGAGGATGTGCGTCTGGCGCGTCGGCCGACCCGAAGTGATGCAGCACCGCAGCGTTCGGCAATCCTCTCAGGTGGTACTTGCAGAAGAACTCTGCCATGCGCTCTTCATCGACCGTGATCATGGCTCAGTAACCTCTTGCTGGGTTGTCGCAGTATCCGTCTCGGTCGTAATGGCGGCTGCGCTCGACTGGTGCCGAGGCTTGCTGCATAATGGCTACTGAATGCCTATAGTTCGCGTCAGTCTTCATCCGCTCTTCGTGGCGGTAGGCAACGCCTTTGATGATGTCCATCACTGTTGGCATCGCTCTCTCCATGAATGGGCGGTTGAAAAGAAAAAGGCCGGACCGTTAAGCCCCAACCCTTTAATTCTGGCATGCGGGATTAGGTGGTACTTCGGGGCGCACCGTCAGGAAGTCGAGTGATCGCCACATTGGCCCACATCGCATTCTCGCGGTGCTTGAGGATCAAGTATGTCTTGTCAGGGCCGTCAGGAACGTTTGCATCAAGCACATCACAGAATTCTTTGGCTGCAGCGCGTACGACGGCCATTTGGCTCTTCTGCTCATCCGTAGGGTTGAGATATTCGAAAGTGGACGAGTGCATGCTGGTTCCTTTCGGGCTGGGGCGAAACGCGAAACCCCGCCTTGTTACGGGCGGGGCTGTTGGAATGGCATCAGCAATGCGAAGGTGTTAAGCGGCGATAGCGCCATATTTCGTGCGCCGGAAACTGCGGGTTACCTAGTACCCTGATGGCAATCCTTAAAAGCAGGACGTTCGCACCCGAAGCCGGGACCATTTACGCATTGCCGATTTGAAAGCTCCCACTTGGCAAGCCAGAGGTGGGAACCGTGTTTCATGCCCTAGTCGGCCCGCATGCGGCGTCTGTCTACGAGGACTTTCCCAGACCCGTTACCCGACTTCGAAAGTTATAGCCAATCGTTGGCTTGACACCGGAGATTTGGCGACCCCGAGTGTTAGATTTTCCGCTCATCGCGGCAACAACCGCTGCCCTTCTCTATGATCCGCCAATAGGTCGGCAGAACCGCTTGCTTTGCAGGCACCCACGATTCCTCAAACTGGCCACACTTCAGGCATGACCGACTGAAATCTTCAGCCACCCACGCATGCCCACCAATCCCAAGGGCGCGCTTGATAATTTTCAGTAAGCCCATCATGCCGCCTCGCGCTTTCTTGCTTCACGCTGGCGGCGAATTTCGTTGCGCTTGTCTGACCATGTGAAGTCCCGAAGCTCTGGGACTTCCACCTGGCTGAAAGCATCATCCGAGCGCCATGTAAGTGAGTGCGTCGGATCGCTTATGATGACATGTTTATCGCTGATTTCATGGCCAACTGGCAACAGGCTTGAAACGGCATTTTCGTTATTTTGCAATGCGTTCCGATGGAAACTTAATTCAATCTCTAGCAAAGCGCGATCTTTGCGGCGTCGTCCTGTCTCCGGGTGGATGCTTTCGGTTCGGCACCATTGGCTGAAAGGTCGCCCACCAATCTTGGATTTGGCCCAGCGCCAGAGACAGCGGCGGTTGCTCTCATCTGTGGCGCGCTTGATGATTTCGTTCGCCCGTTCCCATATCCCGATGTCTTCTGTCTTCAATCGGGTGGAGCGGCTATCCCAGAAGCTCTCACGCTCCTCGCCGTACCTTTCCGCGCCCCAGCCGTTCTGGTCGGCCTTGTCGTGGACATATGGCAGGGCTTGAGCCTTCAGCTTTGCTGGCCTTGCTGTGTCTGGCAACCGGCGGTCAACTTCGGCAGCCGAAATGAAAAGGTCTATGATCTCTTCGCGGGTCATGCTGTCCTCCGTCGTTCGTCAAATAGATCGCCCTGCGCAGCGTTGGGACCGAAGCGCCTGACTATCCTCTCATATAGCATCCCAGCAATTGCATGTCGCTGATGGGTTATGCCGCATAGGTCTCGAGCGATATATTGTAGCTGCCCTACCGGTGTTGCGTCGAAGCATTCCAGCCAGGCTGATGGATCGTCTTCGATAATACCCTTGCAGGCTTCCACAAGGTCACTCACGGCCCAAAAAAGGTACTCATCAAGTTGCCCTTGGTTGTTGTCGGTTTCGGCCAATGTAGACATGACCATGCGGAAATGATCTTCGCCACGGTTGCGCAAGATACGGTCCATGGTGGCGACAGCGCGCGTCTGGCGAACGTCTGGATATGCGCGACCGTCGATGATCTCGATACCGTACTCTTCGCAAATGGCGTAGACGCGCTTGTCGATCATTGCGCCCTCGCCTTCTCGTCTTCCATCTTCTGGATTTTCCGCACGGCCCACAAAGTCGATGTGTGATCACGTTTGAATAAGCGGCCAAGCTCTGGCAACGTGATGCTTGGGTCAACCTGCGCTTTGATTTCCCACATGATCCTATGCCGGACGGCGACCAGCGGTATCTTCCGGCTATGGCCGACGATGTCGGCGTAGGTATAGCCAAGCTGGATGGCGCGGTCCCTGATGTAGCAGCGCAACGGGCTGCCCATGGTGTCAGCCTGTTCTCTCTGCCATGTCTTCCACGCGCTGATGTGAGCGTTGAAGTTGTCAGGCCCGATGAAGACTATCACCTTCTCACGGGGCGGCTCCGGGGCTTGGACCTGCTCAACAGTCTCTTCACCACCACGTCGGAACACGTTGACACGCTTCTGCGGCCCCATGAGGCGAAGTCTGATCTCTTTCGCTCTGGCCTTGGCTCTGTCTTCATAGGAGATGTGTGCGATCTGGTTCATGCTGTGCGACTCCGAACAAGCTCATCCTCAAGAGCGTTGCGAGACGTCGCGAAATCCTTGTGGTGGATGCCGAAACCGCCTTCCTCGCGCCACGCCTTGATGTTGCGCTCGAAGTCATCGATCAGGATGTCACCACGCGAGTGCATGAAGAGCGGCTTGTTGCGGCCACCCATGACCGGCAGGATGTGGCAGGTCGTAGACAGATGATCTCGCACCCATTCCCGCTTCTGTCGCGCTACGTGGGCATAGTTCGACTTTGGGCAGGCTGTCAGGATGATCGGGTTTGTCCACGAGATGCGGTCGAAGAAATCCTTTGCGCCGGGGCATTGCGGCATGTCGCGGAAGTAGGACGGATGAGCGTTGATTGTCGCCCACATATCATCATCCAGCATTTCGCGATGATCGACGCCGAACAGTGCCGGGAAGTGCGCGTCGAAGTCAGCCATGACCCCATCAAGGTCCAGATATACAGTTGGTCTTTTCATGCTGCCACCTCGGCTACGTCCAATGGATGAGAATTATAAATTGCTGTCTCGCCCGGCATGACAAACCGCACCTCATGCCCGCTATTGGCAACGAAAAATGCCTCCCTGCCGCTGACCAAAATCTTTCGGCCATAACCTTCCGGCGGCGTTCCCCTGCGCACTACGCTGATCTGCATGAATTCCTTGAAGGTCACATGGCGGTAGGAGCAATAGGAATGCCAAGCCTTGACACGCGCTGCGCCGGGCGTGGGGGCATCATATCCGTGGGCTGAGAATCCAGAGACAGACACGTCATAACGTTTCAACAGGAAGTCGCTCATGCCGGGATCCTCCGTCTCTCTACCTCAGTGCGCTTCTCGACAATCACGGACTTGCCGCCCTTGAGGAAAAGCCGCTTGGATGCCTCTGCGAATTTCCGCTCCTTGGAGGTGGGCAGCGGCGCGATATTCCGCTCTCCGGTCATGTGGCCGTTGAGGTGGCTCATCAGCGCCTCGTGGCCTGCGTCCTTGGCTTCCTGCTGGCTTGCGAAGATGATGTCGTGTTTGCCGTCGCGAAGAACGCGGTTCTCAGACCACTTCACATCGCGATACCAAGCTATCCAGCCCTGCGGTGACAGTTGCGCACCAGAATCAAATCTGTTTGTCATCGGTAAGTTCTCCAGACTTCTTTCGGGTCGATGCCCTCGGCTTCCATCTTGGCAAGGGCGGCGACTTGTTCTGCATCGTGCTTCGCCCAATATTCGGCTTGCTTCTCCGGCCCGAATTGATCCCAGGTCGTGGCGCGGTCTTGCCTGTCTGCGAAATACTTGTTCTGTCGCCATTGGAGGCAGTAGGAAGGCCACCACTTCGTCAGCTTGCCGCCGCATCCGTGCTTACTGTCGATCATGGCTTCGATGATTTCGCGGATTTCATCGTTCGCGTATTCATTGCTGGCACCGATCCGATAAACCCCGGCGAAGCTGTGAAAGCCCGTAGGCGACCAGTAATCCGAACCGGCGGGCTGTACGGCGTAGGTCGAGAAGACAGACGAGAACTTGATGAGTGTTGATATTCCCCTCACCTCGATCTCAATTGGGTCGCGCTCATCCAGGCCAATCTCCATCAGGTATTCGGAGGAATATGCGCGGGTCATGACATGACGAGTTGGTGGCGGCACCCATGGCTTGCTCGGCGGCGGTGGTGGCGTCATCAGGTCGAGCATCGATAGCTGCTCCATCATACGCCCAGCCCTCCATTCTTCGCCCTGCTCCACTGTCCGAAGCTCGTGCTAGATCCGTTCCACTGGATTGCGGGGGTCATAAAAGCCTCCTGTCATTCTGCGCCTTGCGGAACTCCTGGCCGAAGCTGGTGCTTTCGCCTCTCCAAGCTATCTCTTGTCGGCGGGGGAACTCATTTTCACGGGACAGGGCTAGGATGAACTCTGCCTTGCCCTTGACCTCGGCAAGCGTGGATTCCCAAAGAATGTAATCGTCGGTGCCTTCTTCGGGCTCCATCCCTGCGACGGCTGGGTATGCCTGGTGGACGATAATCATGTTGTCCACGTCCTTATCGATATTGCCCAGCATGCTCTTGTAGGTCGGTCGGCGGCGCTTTGCGGCCATGAGGCGGTCGCGATAGGTCTTGCCCCATGTGCCATCGTTGCTGTTCTTGTTGATGTGGGTGAGAGCGATGATCGGGATCTTCCGCTTCATTGCGATGTTCTTGAGCGTCGATGTCGCCTTGTTCGCCTTCTTGAAGTCGTCGGCGTCTTCCATCTTGCCGGTCCATGCCAGCTTCAGGATGTGGTCGAGAACGAAGGCTTCGATACCGAACTCGCCTTGCAGCCGGTTAATGCGCTCATCCACCTCATCCAAGGTGATCTGCTTCGAGATGATGTCGATGAACTTGAGACGCTTTATCGCCTGTCCGGCCTGCAGAAGTTCATCCATCTCTTCCTGCGATACATGCCCGCGCTTCTGACGCTTTGCAGATATGCCTGTGCGTCTGGCCTTCTCGCGCATGATGACTTGCTCACGGGGCATTTCACCGCTCACACCGGCGATAGGATGACGCTCTGCGAGATTGAAGAAACATTGCCATGCGGCCGCACTCTTGCCGGTCTTCACGTCTCCACCGATGACAAGCAATTCACCCTGCCCTAACGGTCCCATGAGATTGGTCAGTTCGGGGATACCCAGATCAAGGCCGGACACACGGCGACCAGCAATCGCATCGCCTGTGGTTTCGAATGTTCTATCAACCGCGTCGTTAAAGCTCTCCTGCGGCTCGTTGCGCGTCTCTATGCCGGTTATGATGGCAGAGAAGCGATCACGGCAATCACGGATGCGATCGATGAACTCCAGTTCGTCGGCGGCGCGGGTCGCTGCAATGCCTGCCTCTTCTCCGGCTGCCATGGCTTCCCGGCGGTGATAGTATTCCGTCACGGCGTCAGCATAGTCCGGCACGTTCACAACGGACACAGCATTGCCAGACAACGCCGCAAGATACTGCGGAAGGCTCATTTCACCGATCTTTTGAGCCGCGGACTCTGGCGACATGAAAGAGCGGATGGTGACGGGATTTGCATTCTTGGATGCCTCACGACATTTCAGCATTGCCGAATAGATGTCGCGATGGATGCGCTCGAAAAAGTGAAACACTTCGAATGTGGCGGGCACCTGGAGAAGGGCATCATTGTTGACCATGATGCCGCCAAGCAGCGCCTGTTCTGCTTCAATGTTGGCTGGGGTAAAGTCTTGGTTCATGGCATTCATGCGCCCGCTCCAGCGAACAGATCGTTGGATGAAGACCGCTCATTGCGGCGCTGTAGGAAGTCTTGGAAGGCTGGGAGATAGCGACCGGCATGAATGTCTGCCCCGCGCCAGCAAACAGCTAGAGCGGCAGCCTCAGCGGCGTTATCGCGTGTCGCCTTCTTGGTCGGCAGGATTATGCCGTCGCGTTCGCACTGCTCAATGGCAGCCCGCTTCCAGTCGTTCTTGCCGTGATTGTCGAGTGGTGGCTTGAAGCCCTGTCCGAAGAACATCTTGCGCCAGGTCGCCGCGCTGATTGTTCCCCATGGCTTGCCCCAATTGCCGAGCGTGGCATAGACCGCGCCGTGAAGCATGCATGATGAAACAGTTGCGGCGGTGCCTTTCGGGCTCATCTTGAGGGCGGTTTCGAGAATGATGAAATCCGGCTTGTGATCCTTGATCAGGGCCGTAATTTTTAGTCCCATTTGGTCCGAACAGTATTCGATCGACGCCTTCGCGGGGAACTCAAGGACATCGCAACGGATAGAAGCCAGAGAGCGATTGCACTCCCACACCGCCCAACCGGCATGCTTTGAAATATCGAGGCCGAGAACTTTCATGCCGACACCTCCGCAGGGATAAGCCGGTAGAAAGAGCCACCGTATTCAGTGATGCCCCGGCTGCGATCAGTGATGAGCGACCAGCCGTATTTCTCCAGACGCTTGCGGAGATGGAACATGGCTACTCGCAAGCTTGCCGATGGGTCAGATGGCCGATCAACAGGCCAGACCTTCTTGATGATGTCTTTCGTTTCCACTCGGCTGCCGACAGGATTGGAGAGGGTCCGAAGAATGCGCCTTGCAACTGTCGAGTTCTCGGCATCAATCACGGCATCGATGGGCGCTGCTTCTCCGATGAAGCCCTTACAGCACGGGCAGGTAAACTGGCTTGTCTGCGGTATGTGGTTCATGACCAACCTCGTGGGATTGAAAAGGCCCGATGCGACGGGTCCGCACTACAATTTTGTCGCATCGGGCTAGTGGGCCAGCGCTTGGGAGAAAGCTGGCCGGGGGGAACTGTTAGGCTTTGATCTCGCCAATCTTCGCGATCATCTCGCGCCGGTTCGGTGGCGGATCGCCCATGATGCTGGAAGTCACTGCTGCCGGTCTGCGGATCGGATCAGATGGTGGTCTGCCTACTGGTCTTGGTTCTGCCAAAACCTTCTTAGGCGCCGTGCGGTCTGCCCACCGTGGAAGCACGACTTCGACATAACCGCCTTCGATCTCTTCAAACTGGCACCAAGCGGCGGGCTGGGCCTCGTCCACGAAGCGGGCCTGGTGTCCGATATTGAGTGACACCCATTCACCCTTTGCCGTCTGCTTGAAGCTCACGATGGCATCGCCAACGCTGTTGTTTTTGCGGAAGCGAAGCATGCCGTGGTCGCCTTCGGTTCCGACGAGAACTTCGAGCTTGTCGCCGTTTGACCAGCCAAGTTTCGTAGCCACTGCCTTCGTGATCGTGAACCGCATCGAAGCGGGTCCAGTTCGCTTAGACAAAATGACCTTGAAACCAGTACCTGTGGATGCCTGCTTTGCCTGAATAAGAACCCGCTCAAAGGCCATGGCTCACTTCTCCTGATTGAGGTTGAAAGGGTCATCGCCATCGGTCGAACTGGCCGGCGGCTCTTCCTTGCTCTTCGTGGTTTCAAGCCGCGCCATGATGTCGGGGATCTCGGAATCGTATTCCTTCTTCCCGGCGTCGAAGCTTTCCAGCCAGAGCTTGTCGTCAACACTGCCGGCGTCGTAGCCAGAAACTCGCTCAAGGCCCGTCAGACCGGCGTGGAAGCCCTTTGCCTGGATCATCTGTTCGCCATCGACGCGATCAGTCTGCTTGAGGAGATCGCCGCCGGTCGTCGCCGGGATATAGCCAAGCCATTCGAGATTTTCCCGTTCCGACTTGAGCTTATCGACCGGCTTCTGGTGGTCTTCGGCTTGGAAGGATTTTAGGTAATGGTCGAGCTTCTGGGCAGGGAAACCGGATGCCTTGGCATTCTGTCGGTTGGACTTCTTCTCCTCGCCAAGAGCCTTCATCTTCGCCGCGATCTCGCGATCCTTCTTGTGGTAGAAGGCGAACAGAACACGCCGCTCTCGCTCTGCCTTGTCCACGTTGTGGCCGATATTCGCTGCTGCTGCTGTCATTCACCTGTTCCTTTTCTATCCGTGTGGTTGGCCTTCTTTTGCTCTGTGGATTTTGTCCGCCAGAGCCTGAATTTCATGATCAAGACCTGCAAAAGCAGCATCGCCAAACCTCGCCTTTTCGGTCGCAACCTCGTGCTGCAACCTGTTGATCTGTTTTTCGCAGAGATCGAGGTAGCCGGATCGGAGACGGGCGAAGACCGACAATGTCGGCTGGGTTTCCCCATTGAGAATGCGGCGGACAGCGCGTGGCTTGAGGCCAACAACGCGGCCTATCCTTTCGAGTGCATTCAACTGATCGCCGTTGCCCCGGCTTTCCATCTCAAGCATTTTTCGCCCGTAATCTCGGGCCAGTTCTGGAGAAAACATCTCAAGGGTACTCATCGAAATTTCCCTGTTTTCCGCATTTCTAATTGTCGGTTTCTGGGTTGAAGTTTGTCGGATCATGGTCTGCGCTCCTGATAGCTTGGGTCTATCGGAGCGCAGGGAACGAAAGGAGCTACCGCCCCGCGTACGCCACCTGGGCCTTTGGCCAAGGGGTAGAAAATGAAGGATATGATGATGGTAGTTTCAGAGCGGCGCTGCGTTCGGTGGTGAGAGATTTGAGCGCAGCCGCTTCCGAAATTCCGAGTTCTTTAGCGATTTGGTCAGTGCCAAAACCGCGTTTGAATAAGCCGTAGGCAGTGGGTTTGACTTTGGTCACTTGCGCCGCCCCGACACTGTGAAGTGAGCGAGAATGACAAGGATGGTTACAGCCCCGAGGAACGCGATGATGCCGATGAAAACTGTTTGATCGGTCATGCTTCACCGCCTGTCTTCGAAGCAGCCAGAACCGCCATGACGGCAACGCCGAACCACATGTCACCAGCGAATGTCAGGAGATACCCAATCATGCCGCCACCCGTTCACGGTTGATGCGGTCCACTTCGGCCATAAGCTCGGCTTCGAGGGCTGGCTCATCAATGGGAAGGTCATCAGGGGCTTCATCGGTCCAGTCCGAATAGAACGTGTCTGGATCATGGGTGACGTCGTTGCCGTCTTTGATTTCCATGACTTCACCAAAGTGTTTCACGTCAAGAAGGCCACAGACATCAATCCTCATGAGCCCCGTGCCGACCTCAAAGTCATTCACGGGCCAGAAGTCCTTGTCTCCGCAGAAGCGGGCGAGAAACGGCTGAGGAAGGCTGTTGATATAATCCATGCGCAAAAGGTCACTCATGACGCCCGTTCCTCCCGAATATCCCTTGGTGAAATTTCCTTGTCGCAGCCCTCACAATGGCGCTCGACAATCTCTGCTATGGACAGACGACGCTGGCACTCTGGGCAGCCCTGATAGGCTGTCTGGTGGATTGCGCGCTGCGACTGGAGCGTGGCTTCGATACGTGCTGATGTCATGCGCCCGACCCCGCATCTTCGAGATAGGCAAATTCGGTGGAGCTACTGACGGGCTCCACCGCCGATGGTTGAGGGTGAGCATTCCGACCGGGGGTTACATGGCTGCCTCCTGCGTTGGCGCCTTCACCGCTCCTCTCGTCAGTAACCGGGAGACTTACGTTCATCGGGGCTGTGGATACCGCAGCTTCGCCTTGAGTGGCTGCGTATGGGTGAACCGGGTTTATGTCGATGATGCCTTCGCCGCCGCAATCAGAGCATTCAGCAACGGCTTCGTCGCCTTTGTCGCCGTCATGAGGCTCAAGGTAGCGTTCCCAATTCGTCACGATTTCGCCGTTGCCTTGGCAGCGTTGGCAAGGGATCGGGGTTTCAGTCATTTGTCATCCCTTTCCGAGTAACCAGCTTGACGGAATGCAAGCGAGGCGAAGCTGTGAACGAGGAAGTAAATGCCACCAACGGAAGCAATGATGGCGAGGAGGACCGCGAGGTCTTTAAGGATGAGATCATGAGCCACGATCTACTTCCTCAGCTTCTTGGCGTCGGAGAACGTCACAACATTTGCGGGGCCGTCGGACTCAATCTCGGAAATGCACCCTTGAATGTTCAGACGGTTTTCGTTGAACTGCTTCTGGACGCGGAAAAAAACGTCCATGAGGCTTTCGGCTTGCCGGTCAGTAAGACCGCCATATTTCAAGAAAGACGAGAAAACACTGACGACGAACGGGAGAGCCTTATCCCCTTTGTCCATGACCTGAACGAGCCACTGGCATACGTCCCCCATGTCGCTATTACGGTCATCAAGAGGTGGGGTAAGCTTGAACGTGTCGACTATCTGATCGGTCATGCTGTCACCTCAGGTGCTTCGAAAAAGAAGCGGTCATCCCATTCGATATTCCGCTTCTCAGCGGCCAAACGGATCGCTTTCATTTCATCAAGGGATGGAGCCCCGCCATTTTCCCAGCGGGACACAGTTGCTTGCGTCACGCCAGCGAGAGAGGAGAACTCAGCCTGGTTGACTTTAAAAACGTTCTTTCGGATGTGCTTCATTGTGCTCATAGACACGGATAATATGCGCAAACGGATTATTTGCAAGCGGATTTTATCCGTGAACGCATTTTTCTTTATCCGCATGTGGCGCTAGCGTTTGGACATGGCAAAGATCCAAGAAAAAGTTCGTGCGATCATGAAGGCAAGCGGCTGGAAGCAGATGCAGCTTGCCGAGCATTTCGAGGTGTCTCAGTCCACCGTTAACCGGTGGCTTGCAGGGTCTGAACCCGAGGGGCATAGGCGGGATGCGATCAATGAGGCATATGAGCGTATCGCTTTGGAAGGTCCGGCCACAAACAGCAGTGGTTGGCACGCTGTCCCACTTATGGGCTACATCGGCGCTGGTGCCGAAATCCTTCCCGAGTTCGAGCAGGTGCCGCCCGAGGGGCTAGACCAAATCCACGTCCCATTCCCCTTGCCAGACGACATGATGGCGCTTGAGGTGCGTGGAGACTCGATGCTGCCGGTCTACAAGGACGGCCACGTTCTCGTCGTCTATCGCGATCAGAAGAAGCCCATATCAGCGTTTTTTGGAGATGATGCAGCAGTAAGAACATCTGACGGCCGGCGATTCCTGAAAACCATTATGCGTGGCTCTCCGATAACTCTGGTTTCCTTCAATGCCGCCCCCATCGAAAACGTCAGCCTGGAATGGGTGGGCGAAATCTTCGCTGTGATCCCGCGCTCTCAACTGAAAAAGATCGGCAATACCGGCGGCATCCAAGGAAACTTGGTCTGACCTCACGCGCGCCCAGCGTCATACTCAGTTAGATCATGGGCTCCGCCCAAACCCGCAAGGAACTTCGTCCCTTGACCCAAAGCACTGGCTTCGCCAGCGCCGTTCTCATCGGGTTCCTCACCGTCACACCCAAACAGCCACGTTCCTATGTGTGGCGCATCAAGATTTGCTTTTGAAGGGTCAATAATCGGAAACGACGGCGTACCCGCTTTCATGCTGGATGTGCGGCAAATGTCTTTCTCAGACTGATCGGCATAGTCCTCGGCTTCACCCCTGCCATCGAACCGTCCAAGCTCCATGGTTATCCCAGCAGCCGTGACAGACGCTCTCCATTTTTCTCTTTGACCATCAAAGCGAACGCGGGTCGAAACAGATAATGGCTTGGTGAATGTTTCCACTAAAACGCTGCGCGCCCGTTCCTTATATAGCGAACCGCCATTTTCATGCGTGGGCGCTCCGGCATTTGGTGCCGGTTGGTCCCAAGAAGATATGCCGGTTGGTCCCATAGAACGTGCAGCCATAATCATTTCCTTTGTGATGCAAAAATCGCGGTTCGTTGAAAGCTTGATGGTATCGGCTGGACGGCCTCGTTTTGCCCAGTCCAAGCGGCGGCTGCGCTGGATCAGGCCAAACCCTTCCAATGCGAGCAAAGCGTTCCTTGCCGCTCTCTCCTTGATCCCAGCGGCGTCGGCAATTTGCGGCTGAAGCTTTTGGCAAACATCATTCTTGGCAAAGGCGGCCAAGACACGAAGGACATCCTTTAAGGTTCGATCCTCAATCGTCTGGCGGCTTGCCCATTTCACTGCGGACGCACTCATCTCAATGCCTTCTTGCGGGTAATTCACACCCAGACATTATCCGCGATTATCCGTCTCGGCAATTTATTTTATCCGTTTGCGCATTTTCTCTATTGCTATTTATCCGTTTGCGCATATTATCCGTAGTCATCAGCCCACCGCATCGCCCCGCAAGGCAGAGCGAAACGGAAGGCGGAAACAGAACCCCGGATGAGGATGGGAACGATGGCAGACACCAAGAACATTGAGTTCAAAGTCAACATTTCGGACTTTGATGGCGCGGCTTGGAAGCGTCTTGAAGCAGCCCATAAAGAGGTCGCTAAAATCCAGACTGAAATCCTCGAAGCCTATCAGAAAAGCGACCGTGCAAAGGCTGCTTATGACTTGGCCGGGTTTGGTAGCTACGGCACAAAAAATAACCCCGTTCACCGTATCGAACACGGCCGCATCCTCACGAACATCACCGTCGATCTGGGCGATGATGAGCGGGCCAAGACGGTGAAGTACCTCAACCTCGGGGAAAAGACGCTTAACGCGCTGCTCAACGGCAAGCTTCTCAATGACGATCAGAAGAAGGCGCTGCTCAAGCAGATTGGCGTCGATCTGGACGAACTCGCCGCCTGACCCGCCCCCAACACGATCTCAACCAATGAGGATGAGGACAATGACGAAGCCAGCTTACACAATCGGACGCGACGAAATGCTTCTCATCACCGTTCGCTGGAATGACGGCGACACGGTTCTGCTTGAGACGCCTGTGCGGTTCTACAAGGCCGAGGAAATCCAGTCTCTGATTGACGAGACGGTTTCGGAGAAATGCGATGTCGTTGGCGTCGATCTGTACGACTTCGTTGCCAAGAAGGGCCAGTCCATTGCTGACGATTTCGACGTTCGCACATGGAAAGAGCGTTGCGCTGATGCGCGCCGGGAACAAGCGGAAGACGACGAGAAAGCTGTCTCGGTCGCATACAACGCTTTGCGCAACAAAGGCACATGGAACCACGCACAGCAGGGCATCGAGGTTCGGCCATGAGCACGAAGTCGGACAAGAACCGGATCATCGCGCTTCAGAAGTCTCTCAAGATCGCCCGTACCGCGATGCAGTCGGCAATCCAGTCCGGCATGGCATCGACCTTGGAGGAGGCTTTGGAGGAGATCGATAGGCTCGATGTGAACTCGAAGCCTACCGGCCTTCAGGGCATCTGCGGGCACGGCAAGAACATCTGCTAGCCGTCCACGATCACTCCGATGGCAACCAAGAGGGAATAGGGAATGAACATCCAGAAAATTGCAGACGACATACAAGCCCTCAAGCTTCATCCAGCTTCGAGCGAGGAATACGATGCGGGATACCAAGCCGCTCGCCATGATGCCTGGCTGGTTGCTCAAGAAGCGGCAGAAGTTTTCGATACAGCTACCACGAGACTGCGAGAACTTGCGCAGATCGCGCTCGATCATGGAGCGCTGCCCATCCCTGTTGAGAAAGAAATTAGAGATGCTCTCGCCGAGCTCTCAACCCCGCATTGCAACCCTAACCCAGAGGGAGAGAAAAGATGAACAGAGCGCTCGAAACATACCAAGAAATGAAGGCCAGAGAGTCCGGAAATCTGCCTGTTGTTCGAAGAAAAATGGCTGAGGGAATGTCTTCTACAGAGGCAATCAACCGGACCTGCACTGATGTCTATTCCTACAACGAAGCCATGAAGGAACACGGTTTAACACCCGTAGTTCCCGATTGAGAGGGGCTGGTTAATTGGCGAAACTCACCCATCAGCAAAAGCTCGAAGCCCTTTCCTATCGCTTCTATCAGTTTGGAGAATGGAAGCCAAAAGCGGGCGACTATTACACGACAAGCCGCGCTGACCTTGAGGTTTATCAGGTCGTTTCTATCAGCGATGGAGTTGTTCGAACTCGGTTCACCGAAGGCACCGACGCTGTATCAGAATGGCCAGAAGAAGGCTTCCTGACAGAAGGGTTTGGCCCAAAGCGTGTCTTCGTTCCACCGTGGGTTTTCCCTTCTAGCCAAGGCGAGGGAAGCCAATGAGCGACTTTGCCGATGAGATAATGGATCGGGCGATCGCCGAAGACGATGCGCGTCACTCGTGGCGTATGGCCTGTCGCGAGAGCGGCTGCAAGAAGCCCGAACACTTCCAGAACGAAGACGGCTTCTTCGAATGCAAAGAGTGCGGTCGCACTTACGATCTCTAACCACACCCACCACGCTTTACCCGCGCAATCAAGGGGCAGGACAAATGGCAGACAGCACCGAAAACAATCAAGGCCCGTTCCTGATATGCGATCTCCGCAAGGAATGGAATAGCAAACCATACGTCACGTTCTGGCGTCCAAACAATGCGAACTATGCCTATCCTTTGGTGTGGGCCGGTGACTACACGGAACAAGACGTTCTTGAGGGTGGGGCCTATTACACGACGATTGAGGATGGTGCGCTTATCCGGTTTCCGATCAGCCGTGCTCTTGTCGAGCCTATGGCCGCTGATCCAAAGCCCGGTGTCATCGACGGCGATACAGGCCCTGTGATCCGCAACACTCCAACGATGCGCGCCAAGCTTCGAGCACTCGCATACTCTCCAGCGCTCGCCGCTCAGGAGGCCAGATCGTGATGGACGCTTTCCCAACACCAGAAGCCGAAGCCGACGCCGTGTTCGACATTCGCCTCGGCAATATCCGTGATCTGAATCGCAGGTCTCAGGAAACCCGATCCGAGATCCGCCAAGGCGTCAACCGAATGATTACCGGCCTTCTCGTCGCTCTGATCTTCACCGGCGCTTGGGTCTTCTACGGCGCCCCGGCCTACGAACGTATCGGCCTCATCAGTCAGGAAAATCTCGCATGGAACAGGTAATTGGGAATCTCGCCAATAGCATCGTGGGCCGGTGGGCTTGGTGGCAGAATGCGCTCAAGGGCAACCTTGGCCCAATGCACGAAGGCCAGCCAGAGCAAGGCTTTTACCGAACCCGTTTCAAGGGCGGAAAGTGGGAGCCTGTCGCCATCTGGGTTGACGAGGATAGCGGCAATTGGGTGGCTTATCGCTCTGGTCGCGAAGTCGATCCTGCTGAGGTCTGGAATTTCTGCCGGACGCATCCGATCAGCCGCGCTGATTATGACGGCGCGATTGAAGGCAAGCCATTTCCAGATGAGGACGCCGTCGTTGCCGAGCAGGTAGCGACTGCCGGCCATAACTCTGGCGATGCAGACCAGACCGAGGAATTACGCGACCAGATCGCGAACGCGCTCAAGGGCATGGAAGCCTACAAAACGATCAGCGACGACGCGACGGCCGGAAAGGCTCTGTCTCTCCGCAACCGCCTCAATGAGCTTTCCAATCAGGCTGACAAAGTCCGCGTGAAGGAAAAGGCACCTCACCTTGAGGCCAGTAAGGCCGTGGATGAGAAGTGGCAGCCTCTGGTCAAGAAGGCCAAGGAAGGCGCCAACAAGGTTCGCGATGCCATCGGCACGTTCGAGACTGCAAAGCTTCAGGAGCAGCGCAAGAAAGAGCGTGATGCTGAAACGGCTCGCCTTGCCGCAGAGAAAGCCACCAACGCGCAAGCAGCCGACGTTGGGGTGATTGATGCGCCGAAGGCAGAAGTTGCTCCAGCGTCGATTAAGCCGACCTACGGCAAGGCAGCAAGCGTTCAGGTCAAGACCGTTCTGAAAGAGGTCACCGACTGGAAGGCTCTCGCTGTCTACATGTGCGACCACCCCACGATGCAGGACACGCTTCGCCAGTTGGCACAGCGCGCCATCGACGCCGGTCGCACGAATATCCCAGGTATCACCGTTGAAGAGAAGGCGAACGTCCGATGAATGCTGTTGCAAAGACCGAAGCTGCCCCGCGCACGTCCCTTATCGCGACGATGGCTGCCAAATACCAGATGGATGCTGATCAGTTTGCAAAGACCGTCCGCGCCACCGTAATGCCAGCGCAGCACACCAACGAGCAGTTTGCGGCTCTGATGCTGGTTGCCAACGAATACGATCTAAACCCGGTTGTGAAAGAAATCTATGCCTTCCCAGCCAAGGGCGGCGGTATCGTTCCAATCGTTGCGATCGATGGCTGGGTGAACCTCGTCAATTCTCATCCGGCCTGCGATGGCTTCGAATTTGAGTTCGAGCATGACGATCAGAAGAAACTCGTTTCATGCACTTGCCGCATGTATCGGAAGGATCGCGGTCGGCCAGTCACGGTGACCGAATACCTTTCCGAGTGCAAGCGAAGCACAGATCCATGGAAGATGGAGCATCGAATGCTTCGTCACAAGGCCATGATCCAAGCGGCGCGCTACGCTTTCGGCTTCTCCGGCATCTATGATGAGGACGAAGGCTCGAAGATTGCCGAGATGCGAGATGTAACGCCGCCGAAGCCGCCAACTCCACCAGAGCCACCGTCCGATGAAGTGACTGAGGAAGGCAGCGGAATCATAGACCTCAAGGCCGATAACGTTGATCAGCCATCGGACGAAGATTTGAACGTTGATGATTTCGTTGAGATGATCAAAGGCGAACTTGGTACCGCGCAATCTGCCGAAGACCTTGAGGAAATTTGGACCGCCCGCGACCCCATGGCTGTGCTGGAAGGCGATGACGTTCGCCAAGGGCTGGCAGTCGCGCTCAAGAACAAGAACCTCAAGCGCTTGGGAGTTTCGCTATGAGCAGATCAGGTCAAGTTCCAATCCGTATGCGGGTTGAGGGAATGCGCCTCGTTCCCGCCTCTGCTTTCGATCAGGAGGCTTTGTCGAGCTACCAGAATGGCGCGGTTATTCAGGTATCGTTCTGGCAAGGTCGCAATCCCGATCTCCTGCGCAAGTTCTGGGCGATCCTCTCAAAGGTCGTAGAAACCTGCAACACACCGTGGGAAGACAAGGAAGAAGCTGCCGACGCCCTGAAGCTGGCACTGGGCATCACCGACGTTGGTAGCACCGTCAACGGTCAGATGTTCGTTCGCCCTGGCAGCATCGCTTTCAACGCTTTGGACGAAGCCCGTTTCCGCAAGTTCTTTGAAGACTCCATGATGATCCTATGCCGCATTACCGGCGTGGACGTGGAAGAGCTTGGCCGCGAAGCTGCCGATACCGGCCCGGATCACGATCTCCAGACCGGCGAGATACTCGACAACACCGATACCGACGAAACCGCCCCTGCTTCGTCGGTTGACGCTGGCACCCAGCCAGCAGAGGGCGAGGTGGAAACCCCTCCAGCCGCCTCGCCCTCCAATCAAACAGAGCGTGAAATCCTGATAAGCTATGCGCGGGATATGCTGCCCATGGCGGCGAACACAAAGGTTTCACCGGCCACTTTGAAGGAAATCGAAAAGGGATGGGCCGAGGATAAGCTGATCGGTCTCTCGGATGCCAGCAAGGAAAAGGCCCGTTCCATCAGCCAGTCCATCCGAGCAATTGCGAACAACAAGGTGAGCCTGGAATCGGCTGCCGAGTTCCACGCTGAAGGTTTGGGATGCTCCCCGGCAGATATCGGAGGTTCCGCAAATGGCTGATCGCCCTATCCTATTCAGCGCACCGATGATCCGGGCGTTGCTGGCTGGCACGAAGACACAGACACGGCGCATACTCAACCCGCAGCCGCATTTGATTGGCACCACAGGTTCCTACATCGGCAAGGATGGGAAATGCCACAAGCTCCGCATTGACGTCGGCGACCGGCTCTATGTCCGCGAGCATTGGCGTGTTTCGAATAAGTATGACGATCATTCCCCCGCGAAGTCGCACAAAGGGAAGCCTGTGCTTCGCCCTCGGGCGATGACTGTTTTCTTTGATGCGGGCGGCTCGATAGCAAATCAAGCAAGCGGAAAATGGGAGCCCGGTGACTGGAATGCCGGGCCACAAGGGGAACCGCCTAAGTGGGTAGGCAAGAACCGCCAAGCCATGCACATGCCCCGTTGGGCTTCGCGCCTGACGCTTACCGTCACCGATGTGCGGGTAGAGCGTCTACAGGACATCAGCGGGTCTGACGCTATTGCCGAGGGCGCTGATATCACCGGCGAGCAGACGATGACGGGGCCAATGGTCAAGGTCGCGCCCGGCACCTACCTCTCACCGGTCGCATGGTATCACCGGCTTTGGGACAGCATCAACGGCGCTGGAGCATGGGAAGCAAACCCATGGGTGGTTGCCTACAGTTTTACCGTCCATCACGGCAATATCGACCAGATCGCGCAGGTGGCAGCATGACCACCACAGAGATCACCGTACGCGCTCACAAGCGGAAGAAGCCAGCCAAGCAGCCAGATCCGTTCGAGCCGATCATCAACGCCCGTCTGGCAGAGCGCCAGCAGCGTGTTGCCGCCGGACAGGTCAACGAGTTCCGCAACAAGATCGGTTTCCTGTCGTGGTTAAAGCGCAAGCGGGATGAGATGACCCGAGCGCTGGGAGGGAATGTGTAATGGCCTACGAAATCAGGAAAATTGATTGCCAGCCGATCCCGAAGGCTAGACCAGCCAAGCGAGGCCCATATCTGGCCTGGCTACACACGCTGCCCTGCGTGGTCACTGGACGCAACAACGTGCAAGCGGCCCACCTGTCCTATGCGAACGCATGGCACGGCCACTACGGGCGCGGGCGCGGTACCAAAGCACCAGATCGGTTTGCCCTGCCCCTTTGCGTGGAAGAGCATGCCCGCCAGCACACCATGAGCGAACGGGATTTTTGGGACTCAGTCGGCATCAACCCGCATGAACTCGCCAACACCCTTTTTGGGCTGTGGAGCGATTACGATGAACACGAGGCCACCACCACGGCAACCGCTCGGATTATCAGCGGGCTTGCCGTTGCTGACCGCTTACCTTCGAGGGGTTTGGCATGACCGCAGATACCAAGCTTCTGGACACGATCTGGATCATGCGCACGGCGACGGGCTGGTATCCGATCCAGCCCAGCGAGAAGTGCAAGCCGGAAGATCACGGCACGCTGAACGATCATATCACTTCGATCGAGGATAGCGCGGGCAAAGTCCTGTGGAAGAGGAGCGTCCAGTGATGACCGCAGATACGATCACAGCAATCAAGAAGGCACTGGAAGAACTGCGCGAGAAGATCGGACATGCTTACGACAGCGGATATAACCGCCTAGGTCAGTTGTCCGATTGGTGTGCCGACCTAGATGCCATGCGTCCCACCCTCGAAAGCTTGCAGCGCGAGAACGAGGAACTGCGCCAAGACCTCAAGGACGCAACGGAAATCATTGAAGCGCAGAACCAGGATCACGCTTCAAACAATATACGGTTTGCAGAAAACGCACATCGCGCTGAGGCAGCAGAGGCCGAGGTGAAGCGGCTGCGAGAGGATAACGAGCGCCTTGCCAAAGAGGCCGGATATATCGGAGCCACCCTTTCCAGCACTGGAGACACCCATGGTAACTGACACACTGGAGAAGCTTCGGCAACATGTTCAATGGCATCCAGACGCCGGATATGCCCCCCTGATCAAAGAGGCTATCCGCGCCCTTGAGTCCGCCCTATCGACGGACGCGGAGCCGGTGGCGTGGATTTACGAAGATGAGCTTCCTGCCGGTTATCCTTACGATCTGATGTTCAAACACTCGAAAGTCGATGGCGTTCGAATGTTCCCAATATTTGGCCCACCACAGCCCGCGCCATCCGTAGCCGCTTTGCCTGACGTTGGGAAGTGGACCGACGATGACAGGTCAAGAGCTTGGCTTGGAGCATTCGACACAATGCACCAGCGCGCCATGAAGGCTGAAGCCGAACTTTCCGCACGGGTGCAGGATGTGGGGCTTTCCCGCCTTGGTTCTTCATACGCCTTTTCGGAGAGCCCCGGCGTAAAATCAATTGCCGCCGAGCGCCGCCGCCAAATCGAAAAGGAAGGATGGACGCCAACACATGACGACAAATATACGAACGGTGAACTTTTAGAAGCTGCGGCTTGCTACGCTCTTCACAATGGCATGGACGTAGATGACGCTCCGGGCGCGTGGCCGTGGCCCAAAGATTGGTGGAAGCCAACAAACCGACAGCGCGACCTTGAAAAAGCAGGGGCGCTAATAGCCGCCGAACTCGACCGGGTTATCCGTGCCGCAGCACCCGCCGCCAAGCTGGAGGAAAAGCCATGAGCGAAATACAGGGAAAGTGCGCTGTCGTTTTGCAGGCGTTGAACGATTGGGCCGTCACTTATGCCCCGGATATGTGCGGGGATGATACCGTAGCGCAGGCAAAATCTCGCGTTCTGGAGCATGGAACCTTATCATACATCGCTAATGCATCTGAGAAGATGCGCGAAGTCATATCGGCTCTATCCGAACTAGAGAAAGAGGTGGGGTTGAGAAAAGATCGGTATGAAAAAGTTTTCGACGGATGGAAGGAGGATTGGAAATGAGAGTTTCCCCATCCACTATCCAGTCTTATGAAACTACAGAGCGGATATTCTCATCATGGTGCGAGAGCACAGTACGCGTGGCATTCCCAGCATCAGAAGAAACTGCATGCGCCTTCATAGACAGCATGTCCTCAAAAGGCCTTCGGATGTCTACGATCACTCGCCACATGTCAGCAATCGCTTGGCTCCACCGGCGGGACGGCCACCCATGCCCGACCGAGAGCAAAGTCGTACTTGCTAAGCTGGCATCGGCTAGATTGCTGGAAGATCGGATTATTGCTCGGAAGGCTCCCCTGTCTCCAAACTCTATTGCTGAGATACTGCGTGTGATGGGTACCAGAACGCTAGCCGCCAAACGCGATGCTGCAATAATCTTGCTTGCCTTCACCAAGGCTCTGAAGCGTTCAAACGTCTCGGCAATCCAATGCCAGGATATCTCTATCAATGGCGATAAGGTTTTCTTGCTTGGCGAACAAATCCCGAACGGAACACACTTGAGGCCAGCAGACAAGCTTCGGGAATGGGTTTCAGCTTCAGGCCTAACCTCGGGCCCGGTCTTCCGCAGGATAACCAGAGGCGACCATCTGAGCGATAAGCCAATATCTGATCAGGCAGTGTCTCTGATCGTAAAGAAAAGAGCGAAAGACGCTGGTTTCGACGTTTCGGATATTTCCTCAAGCTCTCTACGTGCCGGACGCATCAAGTCCGCGCTTTCGTCTGGGGCGTCTGCCAAGCGAATTGTAAAGCTTGCGAGATTGTCTGACAGATCAATTGTCGGGCTGGGTTCATATGCCCGCAAAGCTGCGATGGAAAGGAGTGAGGGATGAACGATCCAATTTTGCGCTCACTACAGCAACCAAGCAATATGGTCATGCTGACATCTCGTTGGCCGAACGGTTACTGGCAGATCAAGAACCTAACGGTCGGATCAAAAGAGCTGTACCCGCAGCTTGTCTATGCGGACAAGCACATGGATAGCCTTCAGGCGCTTGCCAACTCCATGACATCTGAAGGCGCGGAAGCCAGCGAGGTTAAAATCCTTCGCGCCACTTTCGAGGAAATTGAGTTTCTCTGCGCTGGAGGTAGCCGAGGATGACAGCCAAAGCGCTTATCAAGCAAGCCGAGTGGCGGCGCATGGCTGCCGTCGTAAAAGAGACGGGACTTTCCGCATGGGTAGAAGTGGATGGGAAAAAGTTTGGAGTTTCCCCCGATATCCCCGCTATCCACAAGCCAGAGCCGGTTGCGAAGTATGATGGGTTTGACCTCTGATGAAGGACATGCCCCGCAAACCGTTCCTGTCGCACGAAACAACCCGTCACGGGACACTCGTTTGGTATTTCAAGCGGAAGGGTAAGCGCGTCAGGCTGCCGGATACTTACGGCACTCCAGAGTTCAACGCGGCCTATGAGGCGGCATTAACCGGGTCATCTGCCATCACGGCAGGAAAAGCGCGTCCGAAGACCGGATCGTTCAAATGGCTGGTTGATCAATATAAGCAGAGTGCAGTTTTTGCATCTCTTGCCCCGTCTACGCGGAGAGCAAGAGACAACATTTTGAAGCAGATGCTGGCAGAGCCGAAAAACGCTGATGGTCCTTTCTGCGATCTTGATAGACGCAAGATAAAGGCTGGGCTTGACAAGCGCGCTAAAACGCCGAACGCGGCGAACAGTTTTCTGAAAACCATGAGCCACCTGTTCAAGTGGGCAGTCGAGGCCGGTCATGTCGAGGTCAACCCGACGATAGGCGTTAGCAAGGTAAAGGTGAAATCTGACGGCTTCCACACATGGACCGTGGATCAGGTGGAGAAGTATCGCGCTTTTCACAAGGTCGGGACAAAGCCCAGGCTGGCGATTGATTTGCTTTTGTTCCTCGGGCTGCGCCGTTCCGATGTCGTGTCGGTCGGAAAGCAGCACATGAAAGATGGCGTGATCTCCATCAAGACGCAAAAGACCGGGCAATGGGTTTATCTGCCGGTGTTCAAACAGTTGCTGGAATCGATCAACGCGACAGAGACAGGTGATCTGGCTTTCCTGACGACATCAAAAGGGACGCCGTTCACGACTGGTGCTTCATTTGGGAATTGGTTTGCCAAGCAATGTGACGCGGCAGACTTGCCGACTGTCTGCAGAGCGCATGGGCTGCGCAAGGCGGGTGCCACCATAGCCGCCGACGAAGGCGCAACGGCTCATGAGTTGATGGCAATGTACGGATGGCAGAGGCTGGCTATGGCCGAAACGTACACGAAGGACGCGGATAAAAAGAAGCTTGCGAGGGGTGCGTCGGAACGGTTGGCGAACAGAATGTAGGTCGCACCTATATCCCCGACTGGTCGCACCCTCAATAAAATCAAATAGTTATATGGGAGTTTGGCGACCCCTGCAGGAATCGAACCTGCGACAACCTGCTTAGAAGGCAGGTGCTCTATCCAGCTGAGCTAAGGGGCCTTTATCTCTATAGTTCAGTGCGTCCAGGGCTGGGTGCGGCTGTACTTGAAATTGTCGGTGTAGGAAACGACCTTGCGGGTTGCTTCCTGGGGTTGGATCACGCGGTACTCGATGCCCTTGCGCTGAGCGTAGGCTTCGGCCTGTTCCTGCGTTTCGAAAGACAGCTTGACCTGCTGCTGCATATCAGACGTGGTCGTGTATCCCATGATCGGATCAATTCTGCGCGGAACCTCAGCGTCAAATTCCAACACCCACAGGTTCGTCTTTGCCTTGCCAGATTGCATGGCCGTCTTGGCTGGGCGATAAATTTTTGCAGACATTCCAAACTGCTCCGGTCTTGCGATCAAGCGGCCTACCGCTCTTTCTGGCCACAACGCATCATATCTCGATAACGATACGCGTGTAAAACTCAATTGAACCGACTCATCCGTGAAGTCAAGCCGCTCGCTACACCCTTGTTGCGGAAACCATAAAAACCACAAGTCTTGAAATTTTTCAGCCCAGTCTTGCGCCCTGCCCGAGAAGCATATTCTATCGGCAAGCACTGAAAAGGATATGATAGATGAACGAAAACGTTATTAAATTTCGCAAGCCGGAGCCACCAAAGCAGCCGCGCAAGCCAAATCCTCAAATGCGCAAACTGGCGGTCGTTGCTGCTGTCATCGCATTCTTCGTTGCCGCATGGGGCTACTTCCAATATCTGGCGTAAAGCCAGATATTAATGCGCAAGCGCCGATCTTCATCGACATTCATTTTAAACTGAAACTTTATGGGATTTTTGCAAGCCATTGAAATGATGGCTTTTAAGAAAGTGGTCGGAGTGGAGAGATTCGAACTCCCGACCCTCTGGTCCCAAACCAGATGCGCTACCAGACTGCGCTACACTCCGTCTTTCGATGCTGGGGAGATACACGGTTCACCCATCGCCTGCAACAGGAAAATCAAAAATTTTTCATTTTTTTGCATCGCAATATATTTCAGCAGAAATAAAATTAGTCGGACAAGTATCAGATGCCTGTCCAAAGCTGGATATCTGTTCAGGGCAATAACTAGTACCTCACATTTTAGAGCTTTTTAACGGTTGAGCCAATAAGTCTGCGTAATCGATGCGGTTCAGAGCCGACAGCATGATGCATTCGTCGAAGCCATCGCGGCATTCCATTCAATTACACTGTATTTTACTGGGCGGTTAACTGATCCCGGCTGTTGTCAGGCGTCGGTTACGGGGGGACTCAATGCTTGAGAATTTCGGAATCAAAACAAAAATCCTTTCTTTGCTCGTCCTTCTGGGCGTCTTTTCATTATCCGGCATTGCGTACATGTCCGTTCGCTTCAGTCAGGCCAACACAATCTATCACGGCTTCATCACCAATGAGAGCCAGGCTGCAGTTTTGGGCGCGCGCGCGTCTGCAGGCGTATGGACCGCGGTGGCATTATCATCGCGCCTGATTGAGCAGGACCCCACATCCGACGTCTACAAGGAAGTTAAAGCGAAATACGACAAGGACATGCAGGTTGCCACTGAGCGCTTCCAGTCCATTGGAGTTGCCGTGCCGAGCCGCAAGGAAACGATGCAGAAGATTCTGACAGTCCTGAGTGCGGTGAAAGCCAACACCGATAAGGTAATCGCCCTTGCTGCCGCTGGAAACCGTGCCGAAATTCCCGCCATTCTCAAAGAGAACGACACCCTTCTGAAGCAGCTTTCTGCCGAAACTGGCGGCAACAACACGGCCATGATGGAAATTCTGACATCTGGCGGTGATCGGATGTCTGCATCCGTCGAATCGACCATCAAATGGAGCATTATCGGCCTCAGCCTTGGCGTGCTGGTCGCATTTGCACTTGCTGTTTACGTAACGAATGCCGGAATCACGACCCCGATGGCGCGCCTGCGTGAACGCATGACGAGCCTTGCCAATGGCGAAACCGCCGTCGATGTTGTTGGCACCTCCCGCAAGGATGAGATCGGCGAGATGGCAAAAACCGTCGCTGTATTCCGCGACAATGCCATTGAGCGCGCCAAGCTTTCTCAACAGGCCGATGCCGCACAGTTCGCAACCGAAGCAGAGCGTGCGGAAAGAGACAGCCAGAAGGCCCGCGAATCGCAGGACCTGCAGCTCGCTGTTACCGAACTGGAAACAGCCCTGGGTCGTCTGGCCGATGGTGATCTAGCATTCCGCATCGAAAATGAATTCGTTCCGCATCTGGATGGACTGCGCCGCAACTTCAACAACTCCATCGCAAAGCTGAATGCCGCGATGAATACCGTTGGCGGCAACGCGCATGCCATCAGCGCTGGTGCAAACGAGCTTCTCGGCTCGGCAGACAATCTTTCCCGCCGCACGGAGCAGCAGGCTGCATCAGTCGAGGAGACCGCAGCCGCGCTGGAAGAAATCACTACGACGGTGAAGGACGCGGCAAAGCGCGCCGATGAGGCCAGCAAACTGGTTGTCCGCACCCGCGACGGCGCCGAAAACTCCAGCAAGATCGTTCGCAATGCCATCCAGGCGATGAACCAGATCGAAACGTCCTCGAAAGAGATCGCAAACATCATTGGCGTCATCGATGATATCGCGTTTCAGACCAACCTTCTCGCACTCAACGCGGGCGTCGAGGCCGCACGTGCCGGTGACGCGGGCAAGGGCTTTGCCGTCGTTGCTCAGGAAGTCCGTGAACTGGCGTCCCGCTCTGCAAATGCCGCCAAGGAAATCAAGGCGCTGATCAACACATCGGGTGAACAGGTGCGCACCGGCGTCAACTTGGTTGGTGAAACCGGCAAGTCTCTGGAAACGATTGCTGCGGAAGTACAGGAAATCAACAAGCACGTCCACGCGATTGCCGAAGCCTCCCGTGAACAGTCGCTGGGTCTCCAGGAAATCAACACGGCCGTGAACACGATGGACCAGGGTACGCAGCAGAATGCGGCCATGGTGGAAGAATCGACAGCCGCCAGCCATGCACTTGCGCAGGAAGCCAAAAGCCTGACGGAAATGCTCGGCCAATTCCGCCTTGGTGAATCCGGCGTTGCCCAGCGGCCCACCGTAACTGCCACAAAGCCACGTGTGGCGAGCAAAGCCTCGACGCCTGCGCCCTCGCCTGCCCGCAGCCTCGGCCGCAAGCTGGCCAGCGCATTTGGCGGCGGCGCGGCTGCCGTCAAGCATGAGCCGGAGTGGTCTGAATTCTGATAACCGACAAGAAGCCGGGCGATACCATCGCCCGGCTTTCCACTTCGCGAAATGCGCGAATGGGATAAAGTGCCGGAATTGTGTTCCGCGTCACGCTGCAAACCCGGGGTTGCGCAGCTTCATTACCAAGATTTCACTTCCTCCTGCCTTAAAGCTGTGCGACTTCCCATCCATGGAAATCGTATCGCCGACATCATATGCGACATTGTTCTCAGGCATCGCCCTTGGAAATCGCTGGAACTCGGCCAAGTCTTGCAGGTACCCCACATGACCACGCCCGATGACGCTGGCAAAAGCAAAAACGCCGCAGCACCCCAGCCTGACCTGAGGGACATTCTCAGCACGTCACGGACCGGCAAGAAAAAGTCACGCCGCGCACTTTATATAACGGTTGCGCTGTTGGTGCTGGCGGGTGCCGGGGGTTATTATTATGTCGCTGGCGGCGCCAGTGTCGCCTATACCTACACAACGCTGGACGCCAAGAAAGGTGATCTGGCAGTTATCGTGACCTCCACAGGATCCGTTCAACCCACCGATCAGGTGGACATATCCAGCGAGCTTTCCGGCACCATCCGCAAGGTCAACGTGACCTATAACAGCGAGGTAAAGTCAGGCGCCATTCTGGCCGAGCTGGATACGAACAAGCTGGAAGCCGATGTGCAAAGCGCGCGCGCCAAGCTCTCCTCCGCCAAGGCCAGCGTCCTGAAGGCGAAGGCTGATCTGGGTTCTGCGAAATCCTCAATGGACCGGCTGCGATCGCTAGTGCAGAGCCGTGTTTCCAGCCAGCAGGACCTTGAGGTGGCGCAGTTCACCTATGACGCCGCCGCCGCCACGCTTGAGGTCAACAGCGCATCGGTTCTGTCGGCTGAAGCGGATCTGCGGCTTGCGGAACTCAATCTCGGCAAGGCGAAAATCGTGTCGCCCATCAACGGCGTGGTGCTGACGCGCGACGTGGACCCCGGTGCCACAGTGGCATCTTCGCTGAACGCACCGGTTCTGTTCACCATTGCCGGCGACCTGCGACAGATGGAGCTTCAGGTGGCTATCGATGAGGCAGATGTCGGCAAGGTGCAGACGGGGCAGACCGCAACATTCAATGTGGACGCCTATCCCGAGCGAAGCTTCCCGGCAAAGATACAAACTGTGCGCTTTGCTTCCGAAACGGTTTCGAACGTTGTTACTTACAAAGGCATATTGACGGTTGATAATGCCGAGCTACTTTTGCGCCCCGGCATGACGGCCACCGCCAATATTGTGGTGGAGCAGGTCAAGGATGCAATCCTCATTCCCAATGCCGCTCTTCGATATACACCACCGCGGGAATCGGCCTCGCGTGGTGGCGGCATGATGGGGCTTTTCCGCCCTCCCCGCATGGGGCGCCAGCGCGGCGGCAGTGGGGCTGAAGATACGACGAAACGCAGCGTATGGGTGTTGCGCAACAACGCGCCGGTTTCTGTGCCTGTTGAGACTGGCGCGACCGATGGCCAGTTTACGGCCATCAAATCCGGCGACATCAAACCAGATGATCAGGTCATCACCGACGCAACCCAACGCAGCAGTTGAGGTGAGATGACCATGACGGAAAGTCCCCTCATCGAATTTCGAAATGTCGTCAAACAATATGGTGTTGGCGAGGCGACGATCCGGGCTCTCGATGGCGTCAACCTGTCGATTCGCGAACGCGAATTCGTCGCCATCATGGGGCCATCAGGCTCCGGCAAATCGACATCGATGAACATCATCGGCTGTCTCGATACACCAAGTGCCGGGGAATATCTGTTTCAGGGCGTACCGACGAGTGGGTTTGAAAGCGAGCAGTTGACGCTGCTGCGGCGACACATGCTGGGCTTCGTCTTTCAGGGCTTCAACCTCTTGCCGCGCACATCCGCCGTCGAGAATGTGGAACTACCCCTGATCTATCGCGGCATGAAGGCAGCCGAGCGCCGCCCACGCGCCATGGAGGCGCTGGCGCAGGTCGGCCTCGCTGGTCGTGAACATCACACCACGCAGGAGCTTTCCGGTGGCCAGCAACAGCGCGTTGCCATTGCGCGCGCGATCGTGACCCGGCCTGCCCTTCTTCTGGCCGATGAACCGACGGGCAATCTCGACACGAAAACCAGCACCGAAATCATGGAGCTGATCACCTCCCTCAACCGCGACAAGGGCATCACCGTCGTCATGGTCACGCACGAAGAAGACATAGCGGCCTATGCCAATCGGTTGCTGCGCTTCGTGGATGGAACGCTGGCGTCCGACAGCGCCACCGAACGGCAGGAGGCTCTTAATGTTTCTTGAAACCGCACGCCTTGCCATGCGCGCCATCAGCCGCAATATCTTGCGCTCGTTTCTCACCGTGCTTGGCGTTGTCATCGGCGTGGCTGCGGTCATTGCAATGGTCACGATTGGCAATGGCACGACAGCGCAGGTGAAATCCGAGCTGTCACGCCTTGGCACCAACATGCTGTTCGTGCGCCCCGGCCAGTTCGGCCCCGGCCGCGCCAGCACCGAGGCCAAGCGCTTCAACGATCATGACATCACCGCCATGCGGGACCAACTCAGCGGCATCAGAGCTGTCGCGCCTGTCAACCGCAGCTCGGCTGCGACGGTCATTTACGGTGGCAAAAACCACGCCACCAGCGTTATCGGCACCACGAATGATTATCTGGTGACGCAAGACTGGACGCTGGCACTGGGCCGGGACTTTCTGCCCGCGGAAGATCGTGGTGGCCAGATTGGCTGTATCATGGGTGAAACCGTGCGTCAGGAACTGTTCGGCTCCGCCAACCCAGTGGGCCAGACGATCAGGGTCAGCAACATCTCCTGCCCCGTCATTGGCGTGCTTGCCCGCAAGGGGCAGTCGGGTCTGGGCGACGATCAAGACGACACGATCATCATGCCGCTGAAAATCCACCAACGGCGCATCGGTGGTACCACCACCATTTCCAGCGTCATGGTATCCGCGCAGGACGGCGTCTCAACGGCCAAGGTGCAATCGGATATCGAAAACCTGCTGCGCGAGCGCCGCCGGATAGCGATTGGCCGGGATGACGACTTCACGGTGAACGACATGGCGCAGATCGCCTCCGCAATGACCGGCACGACGACGCTGTTGACGGGTCTTCTCGGTGCGGTCGCCGCTGTCAGCCTGCTTGTTGGCGGCATCGGCATCATGAACATCATGCTGGTTTCCGTCACGGAGCGAACGCGCGAAATCGGCATTCGCCTCGCCATCGGCGCACTGGAAAAGCAGGTTCTGACCCAGTTTCTGGTGGAAGCGGTCATGCTGTCTGCCTTCGGCGGCGTCGCCGGTATTCTCACAGGCCTTGGTCTTGCCTACACCGTCGTCAGCTTTCTCGGCGTTCCCTTCGTCACCAGCCCTGCCATTATCGCGCTTGCCTTTGGCTTTTCGGCAGCCATCGGGGTCGTCTTCGGTTATTTCCCGGCACGGCGCGCAGCAAGCCTTAGCCCCATAGAGGCGCTGCGGCACGAATAACGCTGCCGGTTGTCATTCTCCGGCCAATCTCCATATAGAGGAGAGTTGATCGAAGGAGTTTTGCAAGTGAGCGTCGCGTTTGTCAAAGAAGAGAGTGCTGAAACAGCAGCTGAAACACAGCTGCCGGATCGTCCCGTTTCAACGCATCCCAACCTGGTAACCGAAGAGGGTTTGAAAGCGTTGCACCGGCAGGTGGAAGAGGCGCGCAAAGCTTTTGACGACGCAAACGCCATTGAAGATATCAATGAGCGCCGCCGCCTGGCTGGCCCGCACATACGCGATCTGCGCTATTTCTCCGAGCGCCTTCACACCGCCCAACCCATGCCCACGCCTGAAAACAACGACGTCGTTGCCTTTGGTAGCACGGTCACCTTTGAGCGCGATGACGGGCGGGTGCAGACTTACCGCATCGTTGGCGAAGATGAAGCGGACCCCAGGGTCGGTTCGATCTCACACGTATCGCCCGTTGCCCGGGCGTTGCTGGGCAAAGCGGTTGGAGACCCTGTGTATGTTGGCGATCAGGAGCTGGAAATCACCGCAATCTCCTAATGGAGTATTGCGGGGCTGGCGGACAAACGGTATCTGATCGGAAAATTAATCTCTTTTCAATCGATAGGCCGACCCATGCTCGTGGATTTTCTCGTCACCCATTCGGGTGGCTTTCATGCTGATGAATTGCTTTCAAGCGTCGTCCTCACACGGCTTTTTCCGCAGGCGAAAATCGTCCGCAGCCGCGCGCCTGAATGGATTACGCCAGCCGAAGACCGTATCATCTACGACGTCGGCGGTGCCTATGATGCGCAGACGCGCATTTTCGACCACCACCAGCGTGGCGCGCCGCTTCGCGAAGATGGCCAACCCTACAGCTCATTCGGCCTGATCTGGAAACATTACGGACATCTATACCTTGCCGCGTCCGGCGTACCGGAGGCGCATATCAAGGCTATCCACGCATCATTCGATACGGGCTTCGTTCTGCCTATCGATCTCATGGACAATGGTGCGCTGAGCCCTGCCACGGCTGGACAGTTGGCAGGTCTGACACTGCCGGTGCTGCTCGAAACACTGAAACCGACGTTCGACAACACCGACCCCGAAGCCGACGATCTGGCCTTTCATGCAGCGCTTTCGATTGCTCGCAGCTTTGTTGAAGCAAGCATTGGCAAGAAGGCCGCAAAACTTCGTGCTGAAACGCTGGTGCTGGACGCCATTGCAAAGACCGGTGAAAACCGCGTTCTGGAACTTCCCATCGGCATGCCGTTCCGCCCTGCGGTGGTAAAAGCGGGCGCCGATCACCTTCTCTTCGTCGTCCATCCCCGTGACAAGGACTGGTGCGTGACCGGTATCCGTCGTGCCGATGAGGGTTTTGAACTGCGCGCCGATCTTCCTGCCGCTTGGGCCGGACTGACAAATGGCGATCTGGAGACAGCATCCGGCGTTGAGGGTGCCACCTTCTGTCACAATGGCCGTTTCATTGCGGCAGCAAAAACACGGGAAGCCGCACTGACCATGGCAGAGATTGCTGTGCGGGAAGCTGTTTAAAAACGGCTGGAGGCCATTTATAGCCGCTCGGGGCTCACTTTCCGTCATCCTCGGGCCTGTCCCGAGGATCTACCCACGTTGCGGCGGACGAGACGTAGTAGATGCTCGGGACAAGCCCGAGCATGCGAAGGAAAGGGTGGGCCTTCCCAACAATACGCGCCTAAGCGCCGACTGATTCCTGGCGCTGCTTGGCAAGTGCTGCCAGATCGGCAGGCTTCAACTCAACCGATTCACCACAGCCGCAGGCCGATGTCTGATTGGGGTTGGTGAAGGTAAAGCCAGAACGCATCTTGGTCGATTCGAAATCCATCTGAGTGCCGAGCAGATAAAGCACGGCGGATGGCTCAATCCAGACTTTTGCATCCTGAAATTCGATGAAATCATCCTTGGCGGATGGCTCTGTTACGAGGTCTATGGTGTATTCCATGCCCGCGCAGCCACCCTTTTTGATGCCCACACGAAGGCCCTTGGCGTCAGGACCGGAATTTTCGACAATTGCCTTGACCCGCAAAGCCGCAGCCTCGGTCATCGTCATTACTGCAAAGCCCATGGGCCCATTCTCCTTCAACAATCGGGTTCAAGGCCCGATGCTTTCATGGAATTGAATCTAGTCTCATAAGCTGTCGGTATCAAGTGCCGGTCAGTACCAGCCGACTGCGACCTGCGCTTCTTCAGACATGCGGTCCGGCGTCCATGGCGGATCGAAGGTCATTTCAACCGTCACACCTGATACGCCTTCAACCGCACCCACGGCGTTTTCCACCCAGCCCGGCATTTCACCCGCAACAGGGCAACCCGGCGCGGTCAGCGTCATCATGATCTTGACCATGCGGTCGTCTTCGACGTCGATCTTGTAGATAAGACCCAGTTCGAAAATATCCGCTGGAATTTCCGGGTCATAAACGGTTTTCAGAGCCGCAATCACATCATCGCTGATGCGCGCCAACTCATCCGGCGCGATGGAAGACACCTTTGCGGGTGCTTCTGTCACGGCGGGGGTCTGCTCTGTTGTTTCAGTTGTCATGGTCCTGATCCTCAGGCGAAAAAATTGCGGGCGTATTCGAGAGCTTCGGCCAAGGCGTCCACTTCCGCGCGCGTATTGTAAAGGCCGAACGATGCACGGCATGTGGAGGTCACGCCGAAGCGTTTCAAGAGCGGCATGGCGCAATGGGTGCCGGCACGAACCGCCACACCGCGACGGTCGATGACCATCGAGACGTCATGGGCGTGAATGCCTTCAAGCTCGAACGAGAAAATCCCGCCCTTGCCGGGCGCATTGCCGATGATGCGCAAAGAGTTGATCGCACGCAACCGCTCGGCAGCATAAGCCGCTAGATCCGCTTCATGCGCCGCAATCGCAGCACGGCCCACACCTTCCATGTAATCCAGCGCATAGCCAAGACCGATGGCCTGCACGATGGGCGGTGTACCGGCCTCGAAACGATGTGGTGGCTCATTGTAGGTGATCACGTCTTCACCCACGTCGAGGATCATCTCCCCACCGCCCTGAAACGGGATCATCTGCTTCAAACGGTCAGCCTTGCCATAGAGCACGCCGATGCCGGACGGGCCATAAAGCTTGTGGCCGGTCATAACGTACCAGTCGCAATCGATATCACGCACATCGACCGGCATGTGGACGGCACCCTGGCTACCATCGACCAGCACCGGAATGCCGCGCTCATGGGCGATACGGCATATTTCCTTGACGGGAACCACAGTTCCCAAAGCGTTCGACATATGGGTAATGGCGACGAGCTTGGTCTTTTCGGTCAGGCTCTTTTCAAAGTCTTCGATGTGGAATGCGCCATCATCATCAACCGGGACCCAGACGAGCTTTGCACCCTGCCGTTCCCGGATGAAATGCCACGGAACGATGTTGGAATGGTGCTCCATGATCGACAGGACGATCTCGTCGCCCTCCCCGATCTTGGGCATGCCATAACCATAGGCAACCGTGTTGATGGCCTCGGTCGAGGACTTCGTAAATACGATCTCGTCCACCGATCCGGCATTCAGGAAGCGGCGAACCTTTTCGCGTGATGCTTCATAAGCATCGGTCGCCGCATTGGAGAGAAAATGCAGGCCGCGATGGACGTTCGCATATTCATTGGCGTAAGCGTGCGAGATGGCATCGATCACCACCTGCGGCTTTTGTGCGGACGCGCCGTTGTCCAGATAGACCAGCGGCTTGCCATAGACCTCGCGCGAAAGGATCGGAAAATCCTTCCGCACGGCTTCGACGTCATAAGGGGCGGCCACTGCGGCGCGTTCGCGATCAGGCATGTTGTTCCAGCCAGTTGGCGATGATCTCTTCCAGCGCCGCTACGAGGTTTTCGTCTTCAAGCTCTTCGACGATCTCATCAACGAAAGCGTTGACCAGCATGGCCCGTGCTCTCGCCCGTGGAACGCCACGCGCCATCAGATAATAGAGATGAGTGTCGCTGATATCGGCAACGGTCGCACCATGGCCGCACTGAACGTCGTCTGCAAAGATTTCAAGTTCCGGCTTGGCCGAAAACTCGCCATCGTCAGACATCAGCAGCGTGTTGCAGGCCATCTTGGCATCGGTTTTCTGGGCATCCGGGGCAACCCGGATCATGCCCTGGAAAATGCCCTTGGCACGATCAAACACCACATTGCGGAAAACCTCAGTCGAGCTGGTGTTCGGTACATTGTGGCCCAGAACCATGGTCACATCGGTATGGGTTTCGCCACCCAGCAGGTTGACGCCGCGAATGGAAAGCTCAGAGCCCTCACCCTCAACATCGACACGCAGTTCCTGGCGAACCAGCTTACCACCGGCATTGATGACAAACAGCGCAAGCTTGGCATCTGCACCCATCACAATGCGCAACTGGCCAAGATGCGTATCGGCAGCGCCTTGGCGCTGCAACAGCACGTATGTGGCCTCAGCGCCGTCCTGAACCTCGATCTCGCTGACCGAAGACACGAATGCGGCATCCGATGTCACCGACAGGTGATGCTCGATGACGGTTGCCTTGGAGCCCTTGCCAAAACGGACCGGAAAACGGCTATGGACCTGCCCGGCGCCATGAGTGACGTGAAGCTCCAACGGATTGACCAAGATGGCATCGTCTGGAACGACGACCGAAAGGCCATCGCGCACGAAGCTGCCATTGATGCGGCCAATCGCGTCATCCTTGCTGGCGGCAACGAGTGCAGCAGCAGCCGTGCCATCCGTCAGGCTTTCCGCGTAGTTTTCGACCTTGAAACCTTCGATCTCTGAATCGGCGGCCTTGCCCTGCAACACATAGGCAATGTGCGAGCCTTCAACGAGTGCTGCAGCCTTTTCGATCAAAGGCGCCGGAGCGTCTTCGGGAATGCCGCGCAGCAGTGTTTTCAGGTCCGTATAGTGCCAGGCCTCAACCCGACGCGTCGGCAAGCCGCCGGTCTTCAAATCGTCAAACAGCACATCGCGTGCGGCCACGACGTTTCCATCACCGGGAAGCGCGCTGAACTTGGCGGTAAAGGCTTCGATCAGCGCGGTTTCCGCTGGCGTCTGCCGGTTTGTTGTTTGCATATTCATGACATCGCTCTCCTCAGCCAATCAGGCTGCTTCACCGATGATGTCGGCATAACCGTTGGATTCCAGATCAAGAGCAAGGCTCTTGTCGCCGGACCGGATGATCTTGCCCTTGTAGAGAACATGGACGCTATCTGGCACGATGTAATCGAGCAGGCGCTGATAGTGAGTGATGACGATGGTCGCGCGGTCCGGAGACTTTAGCGCGTTGACGCCATCGGCCACGATCTTCAGCGCGTCGATATCGAGACCAGAGTCTGTTTCATCAAGCACGCAAAGCTTCGGCTCAAGCAGCGCCATCTGCAGGATTTCAGCGCGCTTCTTTTCACCACCGGAGAAACCGACGTTCAGCGGACGCTTCAGCATGTCCATGTCGATCTTCAGATCGCCAGCAGCTTCCTTCACCTTCTTGATGAAGTCAGGTGTTGTCAGCTCAGCTTCGCCACGCGCCTTGCGCTGCTCGTTCATGGCAACCTTGAGGAACTGCATGGTGGCAACGCCGGGAATTTCCACAGGGTACTGGAAGGCAAGGAAGATGCCCTTGGCCGCACGCTCGGCAGCGTCCAGTTCCAGAATGCTTTCGCCGTTATAGAGAATGTCACCGGAAGTGACTTCGTAATCTTCACGGCCCGAGAGAATGTAGGACAGCGTGGACTTGCCAGAGCCATTCGGCCCCATGATAGCCGCCACTTCACCAGCCGCAACCTTCAGGTTCAAGCCCTTGATAATCTGCGTATCGGTATCAGCGATCTTTGCGTGCAGGTCGATGATTTCAAGCATGTTTGTTTCCTATCCGTACAGCGGTTTCAAAGGCCGCCTGTTTGGCCACGTTGCAGGCCTGTCTCAATTCTCACATCCGTCATCCTCGGGCTTGTCCCGAGGATCTAATCACGTCAATTATAGTCACCCGACGCCAGCGTATTTGTATGCGGCATATAGGCATTTTCGATCTCGCCAATGCGCTCGAAAAGGTCGAGCCAAGTTGGGTTTAACTCTTCAACCAGCCTGATTTTCCAATCACGCATGTAGCGCTTCAACGATTTCTCCCGCTGGATCGCCAGCACGATATTCGGGTGGGTTTCGAACCAGACGAGGTTTTTGGCCCTGTATTTTTCAGTGTAACCTTTTTGTACTGCATTGCGATGTTCCCAAACACGTGCCTGCAAATCGCTCGTGACACCTGTGTAGATAACACCCCGTGGTTTATCGGACATCATGTAGACGAAACCGCTCATCCTACATCCCACGGCAGCAGATCCTCGGGACAAGCCCGAGGATGACGAAAGGTCGTTTAGCCGACAGATCCCTCAAGCGAAATGCCGATCAGCTTCTGCGCTTCGACCGCAAATTCCATCGGCAGCTGCTGGATCACGTCCTTCACGAAGCCGTTGACGATCAGCGCGATGGCTGACTCCTCGGGAATGCCGCGCTGCAGGCAATAGAACAGCTGGTCCTCGGAAATCTTCGAGGTAGTCGCTTCATGCTCGAACTGGCAGGACGAGTTCTTCGCTTCGATGTAAGGCACGGTGTGCGCGCCGCACTTGTCGCCGATCAGCAAGCTGTCGCACTGCGTGAAGTTGCGCGTGTTCGTTGCCTTGCGGTGGGCCGAAACCTGGCCGCGATAGACGTTTTCCGAGAAGCCGGCAGCGATGCCCTTGGCGATGATGCGGCTCGACGTGTTCTTGCCGAGGTGGATCATCTTGGTGCCACTATCGATCTGCTGGTGACCGTTGGACACGGCAATCGAGTAGAACTCGCCACGGCTGTCATCACCGCGCAGAATGCAGGATGGGTATTTCCAGGTGATGGCAGAGCCGGTTTCGACCTGCGTCCACGAGATCTTCGAACGGTGGCCACGGCAATCGCCGCGCTTGGTCACGAAGTTGTAGATGCCGCCCTTGCCGTCCTTATCGCCCGGATACCAATTCTGGACCGTCGAGTATTTGATTTCGGCATCATCCAGAGCCACAAGCTCGACCACGGCAGCATGAAGCTGGTTCTCGTCGCGCTGCGGTGCTGTGCAGCCTTCGAGATAGGACACATAAGCGCCCTCTTCCGCGATGATCAGCGTGCGCTCGAACTGGCCTGTGTTCTTTTCGTTGATACGGAAATAGGTGGACAGTTCCATCGGGCAACGAACGCCCTTCGGCACGAAAACAAACGAACCATCCGTGAAGACGGCGGAATTCAGCGTCGCGTAATAATTGTCCGTCGTCGGAACGACCGAGCCGATGTATTTTTTGATCAGGTCAGGATATTCGCGAATGGCCTCCGAGATCGACATGAAAATCACGCCGGCCTTCATCAGCTCTTTCTTGAAGGTGGTAACGACCGATACGCTGTCGAACACGGCATCCACGGCCACGCGGCGGTTTTCAACGCCGGCCAGAATTTCCTGTTCCATCAGCGGAATGCCGAGCTTCTCGTAAACCTTCAACAGCTCAGGATCGACATCCTCAAGCGATTTAGGTCCCGGCGTGCTCTTTGGCGCGGCGTAATAATAGAGATCGTTGAAATCGATCTTCGGGTAATTGACGCGAGCCCATGTGGGCTCTTCCATCGTCAGCCAACGCTGATAAGCCTCAAGACGCCATTGAAGCATCCATTCCGGTTCTTCCTTCTTGGCGGAAATGAAACGGATAACCTCTTCGGAAAGACCTTTCGGAGCCTTGTCCACTTCGATTTCGGTTTCAAAACCGTATTTATACTGGTCCACATCGATCTGGCGGACCTGATCGATCGTTTCCTGAACCGCAGCCATATTCGTTCTCCAATCTCGCCGGATCCAAGGTCCGGTGGCTTGTCAACGTATCAAGACGGATGACCCGCCTTCATTCGTGTCGAGCATAACTTTCTTTGCTATGCCTTATTTAGTGTTCGGATCGCGCTTTTCACACTCTCCAGCAAGCGAAAAATTGCTTTTCCGCAATTGTTTTGGCTCTATGCCGCCTGTACGGACAGCTTTCGCCGCCCGGATATCTTCGCAAAAGCAGCAATTGCCTTCTCAATATCATCCTGGGTCGATGCCACTCCCAAAGAAATACGTAGAGCGCCCAGCTTTGGATCGCGCCCCATGGCCGTCAGAACGTGGCTTTCGCCCACTTTTCCAGACGAGCAGGCGGCACCAGCCGAAAGCGCAATGCCTTCAATATCGAAAGCGATCTGCCCCGTTTCGGATTTGAGACCCGGCAGGGTAAAGAATGTCGTGTTGCAAACCCGCGCCGCCTCTGCACCATGAATGATCACATCCGGCGCTGTCGCGCGCATCGCATCTTCCAGCGTGGTGCGCAACGCACCCAAGCGCGGCACATCCGTGTCAACAATCCTCAGTGCCTCAACGGCTGCCGTTCCGAAGCCAATGATGGCAGATGTGTTTTCCGTGCCGGACCGATGCCCCTTTTCCTGGCCACCGCCATGGATCAAAGGCTTCGGCATCATTACCTCACCTCTTGAAATCAGCGCGCCCATACCCTTGGGACCGCCAATCTTGTGGGAGGAGACGATGAGAAAATCCGCGCCCAGCGCTTCGATATCAACCGAGATCCGACCTACAGCCTGAACCGCATCAACCACCAGCAATCCACCAGCCGCATGCACTAGCTGCGCCGCTTGCGCCACGGGCTGGATAATGCCGGTCTCATTATTCACAAGCATCAGCGCAACCATCGCCATGCCACTGGCCTTGTCATGAGATGCCAGCGCGGCCTCAAGCGCAGCCAGGTCGATCACACCATCGGGCGTCACGGCCAGTTCGGTAACATCAGCCTTATCGAATCGGCCACCTTCCCTGATAGCGGGATGCTCGATTGCCGAAACATAGAGATGACTGATGGAAAGCGGTGCACGCCCCATCTTGAAAACTGGCGACAGAACCAGATTGGACGCTTCCGTCGCACCACTGGTGAAAACCACATGCGAAGCCTGGGCTCCGACGAGTGCGGCCACATCGCGGCGCGCTGCTTCAACAGCTGCGCGAACCGCACGACCTTCCCTGTGAACGGAAGACGGGTTGCCGGAAAGATCGAGCGCGGAGACAAGCGCATCCCGGACGGCAGGCAGCAAGGGTGCTGTCGCGTTCCAGTCCAGATATGTGCGCATTGTCGTGCTCATGGGGAAACTGCTCTGTCTAACCTATGATTGATGCGCCAAAGCGCATTTTTCTTGAAATTTCCGTCGTGCTTGCCTTATGACACGTCCAACAGTGCAAACCGCACACGAAGTTTCGAATAGTTCTAAACTAGGTTTTAGAAAAGCTGACCATCCGCGTCAAGTCTTCTTGCGTATGGAAAAGGTTCAGAAACAGAAAAACACGACCGGAGTACAAATGCCCGAAGTCATTTTTAACGGCCCTGCAGGTCGCCTCGAAGGCCGTTACCAGCCATCCAAGGAAAAAAGCGCACCGATTGCCATCATCCTGCACCCACACCCGCAGTTTGGTGGCACGATGAACAACCAGATCGTTTATCAGCTGTTCTACTTGTTCCAGAAGCGTGGCTTCACCACATTGCGCTTCAATTTCCGCTCCATCGGTCGCAGCCAGGGCGAGTTTGACCACGGCGCTGGCGAACTCTCCGATGCCGCATCGGCACTGGACTGGGTGCAGAGCCTGCATCCGGACTCGAAGAGCTGTTGGGTGGCCGGTTACTCCTTCGGCGCCTGGATCGGCATGCAGCTTCTGATGCGCCGCCCGGAGATTGAAGGCTTCATGTCCATTGCGCCGCAGCCCAACACCTACGACTTCTCCTTCCTTGCACCCTGCCCGTCATCGGGCCTCATCATCAATGGTGATGCGGATAAGGTCGCGCCGGAAAAGGACGTCAATGTTCTGGTCGAAAAGCTGAAGACCCAAAAGGGCATCCTCATCACCCACCGCACAGTTCCCGGCGCCAACCACTTCTTCAATGGCCAAGTGGATACGCTGATGGGCGAATGCGAGGACTATCTCGACCGTCGCCTCAACGGCGAACTGGTGCCTGAGCCTGCGGCGAAGCGGATTCGTTGAGATAATTCTCTTTCGTCATCCTCGGGCTTGTCCCGAGGATCGACCCCGCTTCCAAAATTTTGACGGTGCAGATGCTCGGGACAAGCCCGAGCATGACAGACTTATTAAGTGGTAAGCGACGCTTTCGCCAGAACCCCACCCCCCACCGGCTCCCTCACCCCCGTCGTGCCGGGATATGTCAGCGGCAATCCGCGTAGCGACCGAACGGCCAGATAGGCCCAGGCTTCCGCCTCCATCGCTCCGCCATCAAAACCCGCAGCCTCTGCGGCGATGACCTTTGCACCAAGCGGCGCAGCTTGGCTCGCGAACTCGTGCATGATGACGGGGTTCAGCCGACCGCCGCCACAGATAACGTATGTCTTGGCCGCCTGCGGCAGATAGCTTGCCGATCTGAGGATCGCCGCGCCAGTCAGATGCGCCAGCGTCCGCGCGCCGTCTTCAAGCGATACCTCACCCTTTGCGGGTGGCATAAAATCGGATCGATCCAGCGAGCGGCGGATATTGGCCGAAAAGAACGGACTTTCCATATACCGCGAAACGAGCGACGGAACGACAGCACCCCGCGCCGCCGTTGCACCGCCCTTGTCATAGGTCTTGCCGGTATGCGCTTCGATCCATTGATCGATGAGCATATTGCCGGGGCCACTGTCGAAGGCTGCAAGCTCTCCGCTTTTGCCAATAAAAGTGAGGTTCGAAATGCCGCCGATATTTACGAACACGGCAGGCGTTTCAGATTGCGAAGGTAGATTGGCCGCCAGTGCTGCGTGATAGACAGGAATGAGCGGCGCGCCCTGCCCGCCATGGACCATGTCATTCGCACGCATGTCATAGACCACATCGATGCCGGTTTCCTCAGCCAGCAGCGGACCATCACCAATCTGCACCGTCAGCGCATCATCCGGGCGGTGCAGCACGGTCTGTCCGTGAAAGCCGATGACATCAATCGCATCGGCGCTTAGGCCATGACGCGAGAGGAAGGATTTGACCGTTGCTGCATGGGCAAGCGTCAGCATTCTCTCCGCCTCAGCCAAATCCCCGGGCCGCTCGTTGCGCTTAACGATCGCTTTTGCCGTAACGAGCGCCTTCTGCCATGTGGCGCGCAGTGTGGCGTCATAGGGAAAATAGCCGCTGGGGCCGTGCCGGACGACGCTGTCGCCATCGGTGCGCAGCAATGCGATATCGATGCCATCCATGGACGTGCCGCTCATCAGCCCTATTGCTGTTTTGACCTCGCCCATGCCGCTTCTCCTGCCTGATGGAATCATCTCGTTACCGATTGCCGATATTCATGGCGCAAACGGGTGCATTTATCAAAAAACAATGCTAATGGCGCGGCATTCACCGGCTTTTCGGTGATGCAATAGACCCAACCAGAAAGAAAAAGGTTATGTCCAGGTTCAAGTCCGATTTCCTCCGCACGCTTGATGAGCGCGGCTTCATTCACCAGGTCTCCGATGAGGCAGGTCTCGATGAACTCTTTGCCAAGGAAACCGTGACTGCCTATATCGGCTTTGATCCGACCGCGCCCAGCCTGCACGCTGGCGGTCTGATCCAGATCATGATGCTGCACTGGATGCAGAAGACCGGCCACCAGCCGATTTCCCTCATGGGTGGCGGCACCGGCATGGTCGGCGACCCCTCCTTCAAGGATGAGGCGCGGCAGTTGATGACGGTCGATACGATAGAAAGCAACATTGCCTCCATCAAGCGGGTCTTCTCGAATTACCTCGATTACGACCGCGCGACCACGCCTGCCATGATGATCAACAATGGCGACTGGCTGCGCGATATCAACTACCTCGAATTCCTGCGCGATGTCGGCCGTCACTTCTCGGTCAACCGCATGCTGTCCTTCGAGAGCGTCAAGACGCGTCTGGACCGTGAGCAGTCGCTGTCCTTCCTCGAATTCAACTACATGATCCTTCAGGCCTACGACTTCGTGGAGCTGAACAAGCGCACTGGCTGCCGTTTGCAGATGGGCGGCTCGGACCAGTGGGGCAACATTATCAACGGCATCGACCTCGGCCACCGCATGGGCACGCCGCAGCTTTACGCGCTCACCTCGCCACTTCTGACCACCTCGTCTGGTGCCAAGATGGGCAAGTCCATGAATGGTGCCGTGTGGCTGAACCCGGATATGCTCTCGGCCTATGATTTCTGGCAGTACTGGCGCAACACGGAAGATGCGGATGTTTCGCGCTTCCTGAAGCTCTACACCACGCTGCCCATGGACGAGATTGCACGCCTTTCGGCGCTCGGCGGCTCTGAAATCAACGAGGTGAAGAAGATCCTTGCGACCGAAATCACCGCGATGCTGCATGGCCGTGAGAATGCCGAGCAGGCTGCCGAAACCGCCCGCAAGACCTTCGAAGAAGGCGCGTTGGCCGACAATCTGCCCTCCATCGAGGTGCCAAGGGCCGAGCTTGAGGCCGGTCTTGGCCTGCTGTCTCTGATCGTCCGGGCTGGCCTTGCCACCTCCAACGGCGAAGCTCGTCGCCATGTGCAGGGTGGCGCGGTCAAGATCAACGACCAGGGCATGTCGGACGAGCGTCAGGTCATCGGCGCTGGCGAGATCACCGCAGATGGTGTCATCAAGCTGTCGCTGGGCAAGAAGAAGCACATTCTCGTTCGACCTGCCTAAGGTTTCGAACGTCCACATAATGCAAAAAGGCAGCCTTCGGGCTGCCTTTTTTAGTTTCGATATGCGGTTGAACGATCAGTTTCTAAGCTTGTAGCCAGTCTTGAACATCCAGCTGATGATGCCAAGGCAGACAGCCAGAAACACCGTGATCATGACAAGGCTCAAGACCGGGTTGACGTCCGATATCTCATAGAAACTCCAGCGGAAACCGCTGATGAGGTAGAGAACCGGATTGAAGTGACTGACCGTCTGCCAGAAAGGCGGCAGCATGCTGATGGAATAGAAGCTTCCACCGAGGAATGTCAGCGGTGGAACGACCAGCATGGGAATGAGGTTCAGCTGCTCGAAATTCGACGCCCACATGCCGATGATAAAGCCGAACAGGCTGAAGCTGATGGCGGTGAGCACGAAGAAGAGCAGCATCACAAATGGGTGCGCGATCGAGACATCCACAAAGAATGAGGCGGTGATCAGAATGATCGTGCCGATCAGTAGCCCCTTGGTTGCCGCAGCCCCGACATAACCTGCCAGAATTTCCGTCATGGCAACCGGGGCGGAGAGTATCTCGTAGATCGTGCCTGTGAACTTCGGAAAATAGATGCCGAATGAACCATTGCTGATGCACTGCGTGAGCAATGTCAGCATGATCAGGCCGGGCGTGATGAACGCACCGTAGGAAACGCCATCCACTTCCTGAATGCGCGAGCCGATGGCCGTGCCGAAGACGATGAAGTAGAGAGAGGTGGAAATGACCGGCGACACCACGCTCTGCAACAATGTGCGCCGTGTGCGCGCCATTTCAAACAGATAGATGGATTTGATGGCTTCGAAATTCATTTTTGACCTCCCACCAGTGCCACGAAAATATCTTCCAGTGAGCTCTGGCGTGTCGAAATATCCTTGAAGTGAATGCCGGCAGCGGAAAGCGCGGCCAACAGATCAGCGATGCGGCCTTGCTCGCCATTGCCTTCATATTCGTAGGTCAGGCACGTTCCGTCTTCGGAAAGGGAAAGGTGAAAGCCGGAAAGACTATCCGGCAGAACCTTGATCGGCTCGATCAGCTCCAGCGAAAGCTGCTTGCGGCCCAGCTTCTGCATCAAGGCGGTCTTGTCTTCCACCAGAAGCAACTCGCCGCCGCTGATGACGCCGACTCGGTCGGCAATCTCTTCGGCTTCTTCAATGTAGTGCGTCGTCAGGATGATCGTGACACCGGTGGCGCGAAGCCCCTCCACGACCTTCCACATATCGCGGCGCAGTGCCACGTCAACGCCCGCTGTCGGCTCATCCAGAAACAGGATTTGCGGCTCATGCGCCAACGCCTTGGCAATCAACACACGACGCTTCATGCCGCCGGAAAGCTCCCGCAGCATGTTGTCCTTCTTGTCGAAGAGCGAGAGGGATTTGAGAATGCTCTCGATGAGCTGAGGGTTTTTCTTCTGGCCGTGAAGCCCTCGGGAAAAGCTCACGGTGTTCCAGACCGTTTCGAACTGGTCCGTCGTCAATTCCTGCGGCACTAGCCCGATCAGGGCCCGGGTCTTGCGAAAATCACTGACGACATCATGCCCGTCCACCAGCACCCTGCCCTCGCCGGGGTTAACGAGGCCGCAGATGATGGAAATGAGGGTGGTCTTGCCCGCGCCGTTCGGCCCGAGAAGCGCCAGAATTTCACCCTTGTAAATATCGAGCGTAACGCCCTTGAGTGCCTGAAATCCATTGGCGTAGGATTTGGTCAGGTTCTGGATGGAAACGATTGGCTTTTGGGGGGAGTTCATAAGACATCTTTCAACACAATCCTGCTCGATATCATATAGGTTCCAGCTTGCGCGAAAACCATCCCTGCCGCGAAATCATACTCCATTTAACCCGGCTGTTGGCCGATTATTCTCAGTCGCAATGGCGATAGCCGGATTTGCGTGTTCGAAGATCGAAGTGGAAATGGTTCCAGTGGTTTGGGTCGCTGCCGGGGCCAAGCACTGTCGAGAAATACTTGCAGCTATCACTGCGCACGGCTTTCAAAAGACCCTTTTCCCGGAAGGCAAACAGGCTCTTTTTACGGACATCGATTTCCTTGCCATTTTTCAAGGTGATGGTGCCGATATCGATGGCGTTACCGCGTGCGTGCTCGGACCATGGGTTGCTGGAGCGCGAATTCATCTTGCGGCATGAATAGCCACCCATCGGCGTAATGCGCTCCACGCCGGAGAGATAACGGAAGCGCGACGATGGCACGAGCTCGAACTTGACCCATTTGGCAAAGGCAAGCGTAACCTGGCAATTGAGTTTCACCGCAGGACGGATCGCTACGCCGCTGGCAAGGCCGGAAAGCTCAATAGGATAATCGATACCGCAGGTCGGTCCATCCGATACGCGCGCCACATCGCGAAACGCAACACCGAGCCTGCGCAGTTCAGAACGGCAAGACACCTCCGCCTGTGGCATCATGCCGGGTGGAGCAGACATGCGGCGTTCCTGCATCGGGTTCTGTGGCATCATCATCGCCACATCCTGCACGGGCTGGCGTTGCTGGCCCTCACCGGGTGGTGGCAGAAGACGCGATTGGCTGGCCGACTGGCGGCGCAGGGGCGCAGAGGGCGGCTGGCTGTCCATCTGATCCATCGTCGCGGGGCTAGATCTGCCGGATACTTCCATATCCTGCTCTTCTGCCAAACCGCGCACGGGTGTAACGCCAAGGCCATCATCCATATTCACCCCGCCCTGCCCCTCAGCCATGTCAGCGGAGGGCTGCGGCGTGACATCAGCGCCGCCAAGGCGTTGTTGCTGGGCATCCAGCGTTGAATATTGCTGGCCCGTACCTGTCTGAAGAAGCGGATCACGCGACGGTTGCTGGTCGGGCATGGGTTGAGACATGGCCAAATCATCGCTCATCGGCTGGCTTGGAACACCAGCTGCGGGCGGCGCGCTGTAATTTTGCTGTTGCGCGGAGCGGATGGAACTGACCCGTGTGGCACCGTCCACCTCAGCTGGCGGCACCAGCCCTTCGGCAGAGCAGGATGCAATCACCGTGGAGATCGTCAGCAACGTCACAAAACGACGCGGAAGGGAAACATACGCCATACAAGAACCCGTACCCTCAGCGGCCAAAAAGAGTGGCAATCGAATCAAATCATAAAGAAATTTGGTAAACGAACTCTTTGCGAGCGTGAGGTTCTTTTCAGTTTGCTAAAACAACGAAAACGGGCGCCGCAAAGCAGCGCCCGTGCAAAGAGTATCGGGTTTGACGATCAGGCAGCGCGTGAAAAGCCCTGACGCGAAGCATCGCCGGAAAGCTGAAAGCGCGACAAAAGCGAACGAAGCTGTTGGCTTTCTTCCGCCAACGTCTGACTGGCCGCCGTCGTTTCCTCCACCATCGCCGCATTTTGCTGCGTCATCTGGTCCATGTGGTTCACGGACGCATTGATCTCGTGAAGGCCAGTCGCCTGCTCGCGGGCAGCCGTCGCAATGGTGTTGACGTGACCATCAACGCGGTTGACCAGAACCATGATTTCGTCGAGCGCATCTCCTGTGGAACGAACGAGCGAGACACCGCCGCCCACATGTTCGGCAGAACTGTTGATCAGCGACTTGATCTGCTTGGCGGCATTGGCGGAGCGCTGCGCAAGCTCACGCACCTCCTGCGCAACAACGGCAAAGCCCCGACCGGCCTCGCCCGCACGTGCGGCCTCGACACCGGCATTCAGCGCAAGGAGATTGGTCTGGAACGCGATCTCATCAATGACGCCGATGATCTGGCCGATCTTCTGGGATGAGTCTTCGATACGGTTCATCGCATCCACGGCGTTGCGGACGATCTGGCCCGAACGGTCTGCGCTGCTCTTCGTCTCCGTCACCATCTGGCGTGCTTCGTTGGCGCGTTCAGATGATGTGCGAACGGTCGATGTGATCTCATCCAGCGCCGCTGCGGTCTCTTCCAGTGCTGCAGCCTGCTGTTCGGTACGTTTGGAAAGATTGCCGGTCGCCTGGCTGATATCGGAAGCACTATCGTTGACGACATGGCTGGTGCGGGCAATGGCGCCGATGACATTGTGCAACTCGCCAACCGCGCTGTTAAAATCATGCCGCAGCTTTTCATACTCCTGGCCAATGGCACTGACCTGAACGGTCAGATCGCCACCCGCCAGACGCTCGAGCGCCCTTGCGAGTTCGGCCATTGCATGGGATTGCTGCTGGGTCGTCGCGTTGATGATCTTCTCATTATTGATCCGGGCTTCCTCCAGAGCACGCTGCTGCTCGGCTTCGCGCAATTGCGATTGGCTGCGCTGATTGACGGAGTCGCGCAGGATCAGCAACGTCTTGGCCATAGCGCCGATTTCATTGCGGCGATCAGTATAGGACACATCGGCATTGCCATCACCATCGGCGATACGGGCCATGCTTTCCTTGAGCGATGCGACGGGCCGCGTAACACCACCGACGACGAAAGCTGCGGCACCCATGACGAGGATGGCGCTGCCTGCACAGATGCCACCAACCCAAAGCGCCTCATCCCAGAAGGCGGCTTTGAGGTCGTCCACATATACGCCTGTGCCGACAATCCAGCCCCAGGGCGCAAATCCTGCCACATGGGAAAACTTCTCGACGGGATCAGGCGAACCGGGCTTTGGCCAATAATAATCGACAAAGCCCTTGCCATTTGCCTTGACGGTGCTGACAAACTCCATGAACAGAAATTTGCCGTTCGGATCTTTATTGCCCGAGAGGTCCGTGCCGTTCAGTTCCGGCTTGACCGGGTGCATGACCATTTTCGGACCCATATCATTGATCCAGAAATATCCGCTGCCATTGTCGTAACGCATGGCAGAGAGCGTCGCTTTTGCCTGCTGCTGAGCAGCCTCGCGCGTCAACGCCCCGCTTTGCTCCAGGCGGTAATAGTTATCAAGAATAGCGACGCCTGTCTGGGTCATGGATGCAAGTCCTGCTTTGCGCTCCTCTTCCATCCCCTGGTATCCGCCAAACAAACTGAAGGTGAGAGCTGCCACCATGATGCTCAGGAATAAAGCGACAAGCGCATATAAGCGCATCGAAATGGTCATGTGTTTCATGCCGTTACAGTCCCCCACTTTTATATGAGGAGAGACTATAGTTATTAAAAATTCATTATTAATAATTCAGGCAGTCTTAACGAATACAGCCAGGATCTCTTGCAGAAGTCCGTGAAATTTTCAGAACGCGACTATCATTGTATAAATTTGATATTTCTTCGAATATACTAATTTTTTACAGTAAAATAAATCTGATTTATTTTTTATAGTTGAAAAATGACAGAATTCACGCGCCGATAAAGAAGCGTTAATCATCCCTGCGTATCGTTATGGCATGCAACTAACCATGAGGGGGCTCGAAGATGGCCGTGCCAAGCTTCCGCTTTACACACTACGATCTCAAGGAATTACGCGCCGGTGCGGTCATTGAGGTATCACTGAACGCCGTCAACAATGTACGGCTGATGACCTCGGGCAACTATCAGCGCTTCACCGAAATGCTGGATTTCAAATTCATGGGCGGTGTTGCGAAGAAATCGCCGCTGCGTTTGACCATTCCCGAAACGTCGCACTGGCACCTCATTGTTGACTGCGAAGGTCATCATGCGCTTGCGGAATCGTCTGTAAAAATGCTGCCGCCACGCAATGCGGCTCTGCCTCGTGAAAAAGTCGCGGCGGTGCGTTAGCTCCAGAAGCTTATTTGGCGTTTCGCTCGCGCCTAAGCTTCGCCCACCAGTCCAGACGTTTGCGAATATCCCGCTCGAAACCACGATCCGGCGGATCATAAAACGTGGTCCGCCCCATCTTCTCCGGGAAATAATCCTGCCCTGAAAACGCATCCGGCTCGTCGTGGTCATAACGATAGCCATCGCCATAGGCTTCGCTTTTCATCAGCTTCGTTGGCGCATTGAGAATATGCTTGGGTGGCAGCAGCGAGCCGTTTTCCTTGGCCGCACGCATGGCCGCTTTGTAAGCGGTATAGACGGCGTTGGATTTGGGTGCCGTGGCCAGATAGATGCAGGCCTGCGCCAAGGCGAGTTCACCCTCCGGCGAACCGAGATAGTCATAGGCATCTTTGGCGGCATTGCAGATGACCAGCGCCTGCGGATCGGCAAGTCCGATATCCTCCACCGCCATGCGCACAAGACGGCGACCGAGATAAAGCGGGTCTTCGCCCGCATCCAGCATGCGCGAAAGATAGTACAGTGCAGCATCTGGATCGGACCCCCGCACGGATTTGTGCAGTGCCGAGATCAGATTATAATGGCCATCCTGCGCCTTATCATAAACCGGCGCACGCCGCTGCACGATATGCGTCAGACCTTCGGTATCGAATATCTCGTCCTTGCGCACTGCGCGCCAGACCTCTTCGGCCAGCGTCAGCACCGCACGTCCATCACCATCCGCCATGCGAATGAGAGATGCCCGGGCATCATCCGTCAGCGGTAGCGGCTTTTCCTCGACGCTTTCGGCGCGGGCCAGAAGTTCGCCAAGGCTTTCCTCATCATGGGATTTGAAGGTCAGCACACGGGCGCGAGACAAAAGAGCGGCGTTAAGCTCAAAGGATGGGTTTTCGGTCGTGGCACCCACCAGAATGATGGTGCCATCCTCCATGACAGGCAGGAAACTATCCTGCTGGGCGCGATTGAAGCGATGAATTTCGTCCACGAACAGCAGCGTCTGGCGCCCGTTCATGCGCCGCGCACGCGCACCTTCAAAGACCTTCTTCAGATCGGCAACGCCCGAAAAGATGGCGGAGATCTGCTCGAAGGCCAGTTGCGCCTCGCCCGAAAGCAGGCGCGCAACCGTCGTCTTGCCAGTACCGGGCGGTCCCCAGAAGATCATCGAGCCTAGGGAGCCGCTCTCTATCATTCGGCGCAGAACGCCCTCTTCGCCCGTCAGATGCGACTGCCCCGTTACCTCGGCAAGCGTGGTCGGGCGCAGCCTGTCAGCCAGAGGCCGCCGGTTGGCGACATCAGCCGGTATCTGTGGTGCGAAGAGATCGCCGCTCATCGCAGAAATTGCCGAATGCGCTGGCCATCGCGAATAAGCTCCAACCGCCAGAAGCCGGGATTGTCATCCAATGCCTTCTCGACATCTGCGGAGGTCGCCATGTCGGCACCGTTGAGAGACACAATGATGTCCTTGGGCTGGAAGCCGACGCGGGCGGCTGGTGAACCACGCTTCACATCCATGATGACGACACCGGCAGCGCCCGTGGGCAACCGCAGCTCATCTGCAAGCTTGGGCGAAAGATTGGCGACAGTCGCACCCGCAAACGGGTTGCGGCCTTCCAGCAGGCGTTCGTCACGCGGGGCAGTTTCCGGCGCTGAATCCAGCGCGATGTTGAGGTTCTTTTCCTTGCCCTTGTCGATTACGGTAATGGTCGCGGATTTGCCGATACCAGCGGTAGTCAGGCGGTAGCCCAGCGCATCGGGATGCTCCACCTCGATACCGTTGACGGCTGTCACCACCTGGCCCGGCTCGATGCCCGCCTTTTCCGCAGGACCGTCCTTGACGACACCCACCACAAGCGCGCCACGCGCCCGTTTCAGACCTAGCGCTTCAGCCACTTCTGATGTCACAGGATCAAATGTTGCACCGACATAGGGACGCTGGAAGGTCGTATCGCCCTTTTCAGCCGCAGCGAGAAACACGCGAACCAGATTGGCCGGAATGGCAAAGCCGATGCCGTTCGAGCCACCACCGCGCGAGAAGATGGCTGTGTTGATGCCAATCAGCTCGCCCGCCATGTTCATGAGAGCGCCACCCGAGTTACCGGGATTGATGGAAGCGTCTGTCTGGATGAAAAAACCGAAATCACCCTGGGTGACCTGATTGCGTGCCAGTGCCGAGACGATGCCGCTGGTGACCGTCTGCCCGACACCGAATGGGTTGCCGATGGCGAGAACGAGATCACCCACTTCCGTGGCGTCAGAATTGCCGAGCGCCAGGACTGGGAAATTCTCTTTCGCATCGATCTGCAAGACAGCGAGATCGATGCGGTCATCCTTCATCAAAACCTTGGACGAAAACTCACGACCATCCGCCAACGCGACTTTGATATCGTCGGCACCATCGATGACGTGATTGTTCGTCACCACAAGGCCACCGGCAGTAACAATCACGCCCGAGCCCAACGAAGACTGCTTTTCTGTGCGGTTTGGCAATTGCTGGCCGAAAAACTGCTCGAAGAAAGGATCGCCAGCGAATGGCGAACCGCGTTTCTGCACCATGCGCTCGGCATAGACGTTCACGACCGCTCCCGAGGTGCGCTTAACCAATGGCGCAAAGGAGAGCTGCATTTCCGCGGTGCTGGAGGGCACGGTCTTGTTATCCTGCGCCCGCACCGAAACCGGCAAAACGAGCATTGTCGCCAAAAGGCCGGTGGTCAAATACTTCAACATGCTTGGCATGTGATTCCTCATCCTCATCAATATGATGGAGTTATAACGCTTGAGCCTATAAATCAAAGGGCGGCAAGATAATGACGGGCTGCGCCATAAGACTAGAATGGAACAACTTATGCTCTTCCAGACTTAAGACGGCATATAAAGTCCGGTTTTGGAAAAGAGATCCACATGAGTTTTAAAAAGCACGTTCTTGCTGGTTTGCTTGTTATCGCGTCCTATTCTCACGGTTCGCCAGTTGGCGCTGCCAGCTTCGATTGTACGAAGACAGACCTGAAACCGGACGAGAAGACCATTTGCGAAAACCGCGCCTTGAACGATCAGGACGTGCGCATGGCAACTACATTCGACATTCTCACGCAACTCATGGCAATGGGCGCGCGCGACACGCTGAAGACAGAACAAAGCGAGTGGCTGAAAACCCGTGAAACCTGTGCTGCCGACACGGAATGCCTGACCAAATCCTACGATGACCGCATGAAGAAACTCGGCGAAGCCTTCCAGAATATCAATCGTCCGCTTTAAGCTGCAGAAATGATACTCGCCATCAGCCCGTGCAACTGGTCCCTATAGCCGGTGCGGGCGGATGGCGCGTCTTCGCGTGAGGTCATCACCACGGAGAGCTTTCTGGACGGCACGATATACAGCATCTGCCCGCCATAGCCCCAGGCATAATAGACCGTCTCCCCTGCCATTTCCTTGATGAACCAGCAGTAGCCGTAGCCATCGCCATTGAACACGGAATTGGTGCGCTGAACCCATGACTGATCCACCCAAGCCTGCGAAACGAGACGCTCACCATCCGGTGTCACGCCTCCGCGTCGGTACAGCTCACCAAACGCCAACAGAGATCGCGCTGTCATCGCCATCTGGTTTCCACCCAGATAGATGCCTTGCGGGTCGCGCTCCCATGATCCGATGGAAAAATCATCAAGTGGCGAAAACCAGTCACGGGCCAGCGCCAGCGTGGACTTGCCGGAAGCCTTGGTCAGAATGGCAGAGAGAAGATGCGTTGACCCGGTGGAATAGAGCATCCCGCCACCCGGCTTGCCCGCAAATCCAGAGCCCAGCGCCGTGCGCACCCAGTTCCGGCTGGAAACCCAGCGTCCGTAATTAGGGCCAGACATCCGCTCCAGACCCGATTGCATGGAAAGCAGATTACCAATGGTCACGCGCTCAATACGCGGATCGGGCCTGGCCGGAAAATCGGGCCGAAGAACAGACGAGATCGGTTGATCGGCACCCTCAAGAATTTTGCGATCTATCGCCATGCCGACCAGTGCGGACACGATAGATTTGGAGGCCGACTTTATGTTGGTGGAACCGTTCAACGACGCACCGTGATAGGCCCGGCTTGCGACCTCCTTGCCGTCAAGACTGACGATGACGGCTTTTAGGCTCGGCAGCGCATCTGCATCTTCCAGAAGCTTCGGTAAGCCGGCACTCGGCGTCTGGGCACGAACGACCGAGGCCAAGGGGAGCGAAGCGATGAAGGCAAGTGCTGTGCGTCTTTTCATAGAGATTATTTAGTGAACATTAAAACAAGCAGAAGGCCTGTCACCGCTTTGTGAATAGCCCTCACCCCGAGCTCACCCAGCGGTGACAAAGCCAAAACAAACAATGACTTCCGCAGCTTTGGAGACTCAAATTGCCAACGCCTTGAATCATCGCATGAAGAGATCATTCCTCGTAAATCATCTTCTTCGTCATGCCGCCATCCAGTACCATAACCTGTCCGGTCATGAAACCAGCACCGGCCAGATAGACGACCGCATCCGCAATGTCTTTCGGCCTGCCCACCTGCCCAACCGGATGCTGAGAAAGGTCTTGCTCTCGCAGATCCGTATCATTGGTGATCCAGCCCGGCGAAATTGCATTCACCCGGATTTTCGGCCCAAGACTCAACGCAAGCGCATGGGTCAACGCCACCAGTCCACCCTTGGATGCGGCATAGGCTTCCGTTTCCGGCTCGGACATGAAGGCACGCGTGGAAACCATATTGATGATGCTGGCACCCTCCCTCATCAGCGGCACCGCAGACCGCGTCATCAGAAACGCCCCGGTCAGATGACTGTCCGTAACCTTGCGCCAATCGGCCAGCGATAACTCATGGATAGGCCCGGTGTTCGGTGACGCGATGCCTGCATTGTTGACGAGAAGCTCAAGGCCATCCCAGCAGAGCTTCTCAAATGCGGCGGCGACGGAGGCTTCATCTCCCACATCGCAATGGCAATGCTGTGCCGTCGTCTCGCCGCTCCTGATATCGAAGGACGCAACGGTCCAGCCGTCCTGCAGCAGAGTCTCGATAATCCCGGTCCCGATGACACCGGCACCGCCGGTTACGATTGCGCGTTTCATAAATTCAGGTCCTCATTTTTCACCTTCGGCCAACGTGCTGAAGCAAAACCAGTTCCGATTCAAAATCACGGTTGGCAGCCACGCCCAAATTGCGCATGTTGAATGCCATGCGATCTGCCGACAAAACAATGCCGAGATTGGTTTCGAACCGCCTGACCCTTCGGCGCTTCAAGATTACGGATGCACCAGCGCTGGCACGCATCACCAATGATCAGCTGGTGTTGCGCAACCTCTTACGAACATCATGTCCCTACACAGTCGACGATGCCCGAACAAAGATACGGCGCTTTCAAGGGAAAAATCTGCCCGTGTGGGCAATCGATAACGGCCAACTCATCGGCCTCATCGGTCTTGCAGGTGAGTTTGGGCTGTGGCTAGGGCGAAGCGCATGGGCGAGAGGCTACGGAGAAGAAGCAGCCCGGCTCGTCATCGATCATGCCTTTACGCACATGAACATGCCAGTTCTTCACGCTAACCCAATCAGCGACAATAAATCATCTCACCGTCTCATGCAGAAGCTTGGGTTCAGGAAAATTGGTAGAGCGCAATCCCTCTGCGCACAGCGAAACAGAATGGTTTCGCTTGTCAGGTACGAGTTGAGAAACCCATTTCACTTGGAAACGGGCTAGTCCCACTCACCCCGTTATTCTCGGACGTGGTCAGATCCTCGGGACAAGCCCGAGGATGACGCAGAATGTGTCTCATTTCCGAACGATGGCTTACTCCGGCAGTATCCGCACAGCACCCTTGTCCGCGCTGGATGCAAATGCCGCATAGGCCTTCAATGCCGTGGTGACATTGCGCTTGCGGTGCTCCGCTGGCTTCCAGCCAAGCTGGTCCTGCTCGGCCCGGCGTGATGCGAGTTCGGCATCAGAGACCTTGAGGTTGATGGTGCGGTTGGGGATGTCGATCTCAATCGGATCGCCCTGGCGCACGAGGCCGATGGCGCCGCCCTGGGCTGCTTCCGGCGAAGCGTGGCCGATGGAGAGGCCAGACGTGCCACCGGAGAAGCGGCCATCGGTGATGAGCGCGCAGGCCTTACCGAGACCCTTGGATTTCAGATAGCTGGTTGGATACAGCATTTCCTGCATGCCAGGGCCGCCCTTCGGGCCTTCGTAACGGATGACAACAACGTCGCCAGCCTTGACTTCGTTGGACAGGATGCCCTTCACGGCAGCGTCCTGGCTTTCGTAAACCACGGCGACACCGTTGAATTTCAGGATCGATTCGTCCACGCCAGCGGTCTTTACGATGCAACCATCCTGCGCGATGTTGCCGTAGAGAACAGCCAGACCACCATCCTTGGAGAACGGCTTTTCGACAGAGCGGATGACACCATTTTCGCTATCGGTGTCTAGCTCATCCCAGCGCGAGGACTGGCTGAAAGCAACCTGCGTCGGCACGCCACCGGGCGCGGCCTTGAAGAAATCCCGCACGCTTTCGCTGTTGGTGCGTGTGATATCCCAACGGTTGATGGCATCACCCAGCGTTTTCTCATGGACGGTGTAGCAATCCGTATTGAGAAGACCGCCGCGTTCCAGTTCACCCAGAATACGCATGATGCCGCCGGCACGGTGCACGTCTTCCATGTGCACGTCCTGCTTGGCAGGCGCGACCTTGGACAGGCATGGCACCCGGCGCGACATGCGGTCGATGTCTTCCATGGTAAAGTCAACGCCGCCCTCATGGGCTGCGGCCAGAATGTGCAGCACGGTATTGGTGGAGCCGCCCATGGCGATATCCAGCGCAATCGCATTTTCGAATGCAGCCTTGGTCGCAATCGAACGCGGCAGAACCGTATAATCATCCTGCTCATAATGGCGGCGCGCCAGATCAACGATCAGGTGGCCCGCCTCAACGAACAGGCGCTTGCGATCCGAATGCGTGGCCAGCGTGGAGCCATTGCCGGGCAAGGCAAGGCCCAGCGCTTCGGTCAAACAGTTCATGGAATTGGCCGTGAACATGCCAGAGCATGAGCCACAGGTTGGACATGCAGCACGCTCGATGGTGTCGACTTCCTCATCGGTCATCTTGTCATCGGCAGCAGCAACCATCGCATCAACGAGGTCGAGCGCAACTGTCTTGCCATGCAGAACGGCCTTGCCCGCTTCCATCGGCCCGCCAGACACGAAAACGACGGGAATGTTGAGACGCATGGCGGCATTCAGCATGCCGGGCGTGATCTTGTCGCAGTTGGAAATGCAGACCATGGCATCGGCACAGTGGGCGTTGACCATGTACTCAACGGAATCGGCGATGATCTCACGCGAAGGCAGCGAATACAGCATGCCATCGTGACCCATCGCGATGCCGTCATCCACGGCAATCGTGTTGAATTCCTTGGCAACGCCACCGGCTGCTTCGATTTCCCGCGCAACCAGCTGGCCAAGGTCTTTCAAGTGGACGTGGCCCGGCACGAACTGCGTGAACGAGTTGACGACAGCGATAATCGGCTTGCCGAAATCGCCATCCTTCATGCCGGTGGCGCGCCAAAGGCCACGCGCACCGGCCATGTTGCGGCCGTGGGTTGTCGTTCTGGAGCGATAAACTGGCATGTGCTTATTCCTCGATTTTCCTCACGCAAGGGCCGATTTGCACAGCACCGCTGCACCCTGCCCCTGCTTTTGAGTGGGTTTTACTCGAAAGCCGCCCGCCTGTCACTGCCACCTTCAAGCAAAACAGTACGGTTCGGTACGGTACGGTTTATTCCGCTGCATCCTTCAGGCTATTCTCGCGGGCCAGCGTCATTCTGCGGAGAAAGCCGTCGTGGTTGGGGCACTGCGACAGACGTTCCTGAAATGCCTCGATTAGCCATGTCGCTGCGGGTCCGCAGGGCGAGTCCGCCTTGTGCAGGGCATAAAGCGGGTATTCGCCACCCTCATAGGAATCAAGCTCAAGAGCTTTGAGACTGCCGTTGATGATATCGTTGCGCACCACAGATACGGGAAGGCCACCCCAGCCGAGACCGCCTTTGATAAGTTGATACTTGGTGGCGATGTCGCTGACGCGCCATTTTTTATAGGACAGCACGTTGAAATCCTTGCCCTTTGTCAGGCCGGACGCATCGGTGACCACAAGCTGCACCTCTTCGCGCACATCTGCCAGCGTCAGCGGGCGGTTCAGCAGCACCAGAGGATGGTCGGCGGCCGCCACCGGCACCATGAAAGAGTGGCCGACCTTGTCAATAACAAGCCCATCATCCTGATGGAACATGGCGCCGCCAATGCCGATATTGGCCTTCCGGTTCAACACCATATCCATGACCATGCCAAGCTCGCCAACGCTGAGGTTCAGCGTGACGGTGGGGAACTGAACGCGAAAGTCCCTCAGCGCATCGACCACCGCTTCGGCGGGCACCATGGTGCTGATGGCAAGCGAAACTTCGGCCTCAAGGCCTTGCTTCAAGCCTTTGGCGCGGGCGCGCAAATCCTGAAGGCCGGAAACGATACGGCGCGCATGCTCCAGCATCGCCGCACCTTCATCCGTCAATTTGGGCTGGCGAACGCCATTGCGCTCAAACAGCGTGACTTCCAGCTGGGCTTCAAGATTGGCAATCGTATAGCTGACAACGGATTGCGCCCGGTTCAGCGCGCGTGAGGCTGCGGAAAAGCTGCCGGTCTCTGCCACGGAGAGAAAGACCTGCAATTGGTCCAGTGTCGGATTCGCTTCCATGGTCCATCCAGTTTCTCGATAGGTGACTTCCAGATTATCACAGTTTTCTAGATGACAACATTGAACGATACAAGCACCAACGATTGGGCTGCTGTGCCCCGTCCAACCTCTATATTGACCCAAGGATATTGCACATGTCGAAAATTCTTCTCGTAACGTCCAGCCCACGCGGCGACCAGTCCATGTCCAACAAGTTTGCTGGCGAACTCGCTGCCAAAATTCAGGCACAGACAAACGGCTCGATCACGCATCTCGACGTCGGCCAGAACCCGATCAACCACCTCGACACAACAACGATTTCCGCCATTCGCTCGGCACCTGCTGATCGCAACGGCGAAGAAGCAGAGGCCATCAAGTATTCTGACGAACGCGTTGCAGAACTGCTTGCAGCCGACACGGTCATCATCGGCACCGGCCTTATCAACTTCAGCATCTATTCCGGCCTGAAGGCTTGGATCGACCTGATCGCCCGCGCTGGCCAGACGTTCCGTTACACAGAAACAGGTCCTGTAGGCCTCGCAACCGGCAAGAAGGTTTACATTGTATTGGCTTCTTCCGGCATCTACTCGGAAGGCCCAGCAGCACCTCTGGAGCTTGCTGTTCCTTACCTCAAGACCGTTCTCGGCTTCATGGGCATGACCAACGTTGAAGTCATTCGCGTTGAAGGCCTGGCCTTCGGTCCAGAAGCTGCTGAAAAGGCAATCGCCGCAGCAACTGCCAAGATTGAAGATCTGGCCAAGGCTGCCTGATATGAAAAAAGCGGCGCTATAAACGCCGCTTTACATAGACTACCCAACGGCTGCGAGCCTCTCGCGGCCGTTTTTTATTTGAACAGCGACGCGCCGCTCTGGTCGATAATCAGCTGACCCTTGCGCACGGTGAATTCGACGGCATCTTCTAGGCTGGAGAACATATCCGCCCGCACGAATTCATGCACAAGCGTCTCTTCCCCCACGATCTTCTCGATGCGTCCAGCCAGACGGTACTGGCCGCCCTCTTTCATTGGCGTCGCGATGATCACACAATCCTTGTAAGGATGCGGCTCTGCCGATTCGGCCTTCTTCGGTGCAGCATCTGATGAGGATGAACCGAAAGCGGAAAAGAGTTTGGAAAAGAACGAGGCCATGATCTACCTTCCTTTGTAGAGTTGGCAGGGCGTTGCATCACCCTGCCCGTTTTGTGACCGCATCAAATGATGAGGTTGGCAAGGATTTCGTTTTCGGTGATGTCCTCATAGCCGAGGCCCGCATCTTCGAAACGCTGGAACAGACCGCTGAAATTCTCCCGGTCGGTCGTCTCGATGCCAATCAGGATCGAGCCGAAATTGCGGGCGGATTTCTTCAGATATTCGAAGCGCGCAACGTCATCATCAGGGCCAAGAAGATTGAGGAAATCACGCAGCGCGCCCGGGCGCTGCGGCAGGCGCAGAATGAAGTATTTCTTCACACCGGTGTAGCGCATGGCGCGCTCTTTTACGTCAGGCAGGCGGTCGAAATCGAAGTTACCGCCGGAAACGACGCAAACGACGCGCTTGCCCTCGAGCTTTTCTCGGCCAAGCTGCTCCAGCGCAGCAATGGCCAAAGCACCGGCAGGCTCCAGCACAACGCCTTCCAGATTGAGCATATCGATGATCGTCACGCAGATGGCGTTTTCGGGGACGAGCTCAACCTGCTCCGGCGAAAAGTGCTGCAAAGCCTCGAAGTTGAGTTCGCCAATGCGCGCAACCGCCGCACCATCAACGAAATTGTCGACCTTGTTCAGCGTCACCCCTTCGCCCGCCGTAAGGCTGGTCTTTAGGCTCGGCGCACCAACAGGTTCGCAGAAAACGAAACTGCCTTTGGCGAGATCCTCTGAAAAATAGCCAGTCAATCCGGCTGAGAGACCGCCGCCGCCAACGGGCATCACCAACAGATCGGGCAGTTGGCCTTCCGGCAACTGATCAGCAATCTCGGCGGCAACAGTCGCCTGCCCTTCGATGATGTCCTTATGATCGAAGGGGGGCACCATATAGCCTGACGTTTCTTCGACGAACGTGCGGGCAGCGGCATAGCACTGATCAAAAATATCGCCTACGAGCCGGATTTTGATGAATTCACCACCAAAGATGCGGGTCTTGTCGATCTTCTGCTGCGGCGTCGTCACCGGCATGAAAACAACGCCATGAACGCCGAAATGACGGCAAGCAAAGGCAAATCCCTGCGCGTGGTTTCCGGCAGATGCGCAAACGAAAATCTTGTCCTTGCCCGTCGTAGCAACGGCTTTACGCAGAAAATTGAAGGCGCCTCTAATCTTGTAGGAACGAACGGGCGTCAGGTCTTCACGCTTCAGCCAGATCTCCGCGCCATAGCGGCGGCTGAGATGTTCATTCAACTGCAAAGGCGTTTCAGGAAACAATTCCCGAACTTCTCGCCGTGCGGCTTCTACAAGCAATTTATCCACGATTTTCAATCCATTGAATTTCAGGTTGGCTCCCGCTATGCCATAGGAAAACGCTTGAGACAAAGACTCTTTGCGCAACTTCGGTACGCCTCACTCAATCAAGGTTTCATTTCTTGAATAGCAACCTTCTGCGCGCGGTCCTCTATATCGCTTCCATCTTCGGGCTTTACATGGCGACGGCAATGTTTATCCCGGCCATGGCCGACCTTTATTATGGAAACAGTGATTGGGCAGTGTTTGCCACATCCGGCTTCATGTGTGGAGGGCTTGCACTTGCCGGTGCGCTCGCCACCCGCGCGCCCATGCCCACCTTCAACAAAAGGTTCGGCTTTCTGCTGGTCAATGTCCTCTGGCTGGTGTTCTCGCTCGTCGGCGCTGTGCCGCTGTATCTGTCTGAACTCAATCTCAGCTTTGGCCAGGCTCTGTTTGAATCCATTTCGGCAATCACCACCACGGGCTCGACCGTTATTGCCGGGCTGGACAACACTCCACAGGGCATCCTGCTCTGGCGCTCATTGCTGTGCTGGCTGGGCGGCATCGGTATTGTTGCGCTCGGCCTGTTCATCCTGCCGCTGCTGCGCGTTGGCGGCATGACCTTTTTCCGTATGGAATCGTCAGACACCTCAAGCGACCGCCCATTCGCGCGCCTTGCAAGCTTCACCAAAGCCTTTGTTGCAATCTACATAGTCATGACGCTGGCCTGCACCATCGCCTTCGATTTCGCAGGCATGACCCATTTCGATGCGCTGAACCACGCCATGTCCACAATCGCGACAGGCGGTTTTTCCACGCATGATGCGTCTTTTGCGTTTTTCGGAAACAATATCGCACTTTTGTGGATCGCCACATTCTTCCTGATCCTGGGAAGCCTGCCCTTCTCCGTCATGATCCTGCTTGCCGTGCGCGGACGCCTGGATATTCTGCACGACCCGCAGATACGCGTCTTCATCGGCTATCTCTGCGCCATATCGCTAGCGGTCGCCATCTACCACCACGTCACGAATGGCGTGCGGCTTGATCATGCGCTCAGCCATTCCTTCTTCAACATGGCGTCGATTCTGTCGACAGGCGGCTTCGCCAGCGATGACTACACCCTCTGGGGACCCTTCGTGGTGGTCGTTGCCTTCCTCGCCACCTTCATGGGCGGCTGTTCTGGTTCGACAGCGGGCGGCATCAAGGCATACCGCTTCATCATCGTCTTCAGCGTCGTGAAAACCGGCCTGAAGAAACTGCTCTATCCGGATGCCGTCTATTCTGTGCGCTATGGCAAGCAAGTCGTGGACGCAGAAACGATCCGCAACGTCTTTCTCTTCATCAGCTGCTATATTGCCCTGTGGATCGGCGGCAGCCTTGTCATGAGCGCCATGAACTATGACTTCCTGACCGCAACGTCAGCAGTCGCCACCGCACTCGCCAATGTCGGCCCCGGCGTCGGCCCCATCATCGGCCCCGCAGGTAATTTCTCAACCATCAAGGACCCGGCACTCTATCTTCTATCGCTGATGATGCTGCTGGGCCGCCTCGAAATACTGACCGTACTCGTGCTGCTGATGCCGCTGTTCTGGAAGGCTTGAGAGCAATTTGAGGGCATTGGTGCGGACGGCGGGACTTGAACCCGCAAGACCGTGGGTCGGCAGATTTTAAGTCTGCTGCGTATACCGATTCCGCCACGTCCGCTTGCGATTTTTATCTACACAGTGCAACCGGCTGTGGTCAACCGGGCGTCGTGGTTGCGGTGTGATTTAACCGCACCAGGATTGGGCTGGTGATCCGGTCCGACGGGCGAGGCCTTCGCGGACGAGCTGATCGGCGAAGGAGACGCCTCCCCGCGACAGGGTGGAGGAGCTGCCGGTGGATGCGACCTGAAAACCGCCCGCGTTCAACATGTCGCGCAGGCGAACCTTGGCAGTGAAGCCCTTCTGGCGCTCCTCCAGGCAGCGAGCCTGCTCGGTATTTGGCACCTCGATACCGGAGAGATGCATTTTCACGCCCTTCATCCAGAACGTATTGCCATCGGCCACGCAATTGTTGAGGCCCGAACGGCCGCAAAAGGCGAAGGCCGCCGGCTTTTCGCCAAGCGATACATTTTGCACAGCTGGGCGCGGCGCAGGCAGGGTGGCGGATGTCGTTTGCATCGCAGCCGCTCCTGCTGGCATGGCGATGGAGCGCGGCGGCACTGGAGCACCGCTGGAAGGCAGGCCGGCAGTCTGTGTGGGCGCAGACTTTGGCCGCTCGCTCGAAACGTCACGTGTGGCCGTTTTTTGGGGCGATGAGGCTGGTTTCGAAACAGAGGCGACCGTGCTTTTCAGCTGGGGCAGTAGACTATCGCGATGCTCGTAAACCTGAATGCCACCAACCGCCACCCCCAGCAGCAGCAACCATGACCACAGCCCGGAGCCACCTGATTTGGCGGATGAACGGCGGCGGGCGGCGGGCTTTTTCTTGCTCACGGCGAAACTCCTTGTCTACGGCGCGTTGCTATAGGAACTGGCAACGGCAGCAAATTCGCTTTTCGAGGCGCTGGCAGAGGCAAGCAGAGATTATGCTCGTTCTACCGGCACGCAGGCGCATTATCTGCGCAAGGAGTTTCCGAAAGGTTGGCATTTGAAATAAATGCCCATCAAAAAATCGAGTTATCCCAAGCTTTTCTTGAGATCAGCGGACCTGATCCAGCAGGCGCTTGCATTCAAGAAGATCGAAAAGGGCTTCCTGCAACAGCGCGCGGTCGTCCTTGTTGATACTGGATTTTCCGAGAGAGATTTCCGGCGTGTCGTCTGCAGCACCGCCGAAGCCGAAAAAGCGGCCACTCGGCTTTGCCTTGGGCCGACCGACGACTTCGTCCTCTTCCGCACTGGCAACGCGTGGCTCAGCGGTTTCGCCGCTCGCCGCCATGATGGCTTCCATCGTTGCCATATCGCCTGAGGCGATAGCGGAAACGAAGCGGTTGCCATTGGTCTTGAGCAGCTTCTGCACGCCCTTGATCGTATAGCCGTGATCATAAAGCAGGTGCCGGATGCCTTTTAGCAGATCGACATCATCGGGACGATAATAGCGGCGGCCACCGCCACGCTTCATGGGCTTGATTTGCGGAAAGCGGGTTTCCCAAAAGCGCAGCACGTGCTGCGGCAGATCTAGATCCTCAGCCACTTCACTGATGGTTCGAAAGGCGTCGGGGCTCTTATCCAAGTTCAACTCCCATCCACACCATAGGCAGGATTCCAAAACAAGGCTCAAGGTACGATGCGAATCGTATAGATATCAACGGCTAGGCGGTTGAAATTCAATCATGTTCACAGGAAGAAACAGCACCCTGAGTGCAGAAACATATGAACCGGAGATGTCACGCCAGATTCAGGCGCTGGTCTTCTGGGTTTTCTGCTTGGCTTTCCGGGCGGAGTGAGCCTTGAGAATACGCTGCTTGAGAACGTTCGATGCCTTGAAGGTCATCACACGCCGCGGCGAAATCGGCACTTCCTCACCGGTCTTTGGGTTGCGACCGATGCGCTCGTTCTTCTCGCGGATTTGAAATGTTGCGAATGAGGAAAGTTTGACAACTTCCCCGCGCGTGATCGCATTGCAAATCTCGTCAATCACGGTTTCGACCAGTTCGGCGGATTCGGTTCGGGACAACCCCACTTTACGAAACACAGACTCGGCTAGATCCGCACGTGTCACTGTTTTCCCGGCCATATTTCCCCGCACCGCTCTCTTTTTATCTTGCTGAACAGCGCGGAGATTATTGCCCTTGTTGCAACCGGTCAAGCAGAGTTTCCGGATTAGTTAAGTCATTTCCATTAATAGTGGCAATGGCTTACAAGGTATTATCCATAAAACTTTACCAGCGCAGTAGAACGGCACCCCATGTGAAGCCCCCGCCCATGGCTTCCAGCATGACCAGATCGCCCTCTTTGATGCGACCATCGGCAGCAGCAGCAGCCAGCGCGAGCGGAATGGAGGCAGCCGATGTGTTGCCGTGCTGATCAACGGTGATCACGACCTTCTCAGTCGGGATACCAAGCTTTTTCGCAGAACCATCGATGATGCGGCGGTTTGCCTGGTGTGGCACGAGCCAGTCCAGATCATCCGCCGTTGTGCCGGTGGCCTCGAACGCTGCCTCGATAACATCGGTGATCATGCCAACTGCGTGTTTGAAAACCTCACGGCCTTCCATGCGCAGATGCCCCACTGTACCGGTCGTAGACGGCCCACCATCCACATACAGCTTATCCTTGTGGGAACCGTCGGAGCGGAGGTTAGATGTCAGAATACCGCGATCGGAGGTCTTGCCCTCACCCTCGCCCGCCTCAAGCACCACTGCGCCCGCACCATCGCCAAACAGCACGCAGGTCGTGCGGTCGGTCCAGTCGAGAATACGAGAGAAGGTCTCGGCACCGATGACCAGAACCCGCTTGGCCATGCCGCCACGGATATAGAGGTCAGCCGTGGCCATGGCATAGACGAAGCCCGAACACACAGCCTGAACATCAAACGCGAAGCCGCTCGTAATGCCAAGGCGGCTCTGAATGTTGACCGCCGTTGCCGGAAACGTGTTGTCAGGCGTGGAGGTCGCTACAATAATGAGATCGATTTCTTCCGGCTTGATACCGGCATTCTCCAGCGCAGCACGTGCAGCCAGCTCACCGAGTGAAGAGGTCGTTTCACCCTCACCGGCAATATAACGCTGCTTGATGCCCGTGCGCTGGACGATCCATTCATCCGTGGTATCGACGATCGCCTCAATGTCCTGGTTCGTCATGACGCGCTTTGGCAAAGCGGCACCGTAACCTCTTACGATTGAGCGTATCATCTATTCTTCCTCATCAACCACGAGCGCTTCAGGGCCCGGAGGCGGAAGGCGTCTTGCGTGGTATGCTTTCAAATCGTTTTCTATTTTCGCGGTCAAACCGTTATGCGCCATGTCGTAACCAACATCGACCGCCGATGCGAAACCAAGCGCATCCGTGCTGCCGTGGCTCTTGATGACAATGCCGTTCAGGCCGAGAAACACACCGCCATTGACCTTGCGGGGGTCCATTTTCTCGCGCAGCACATCAAAGGCGCTTTTCGCCAGGATATAACCGATCTTGGCAATGAAGCTGCGGGAAATCGCGTCGCGTAACAGGGTATTGATCTGTCGTGCCGTGCCCTCGGCCGTTTTCAGGGCGATATTGCCGGTAAAACCTTCGGTCACGACCACATCGACCGTTCCCTTGCCAATATCATTGCCTTCAACGAAGCCGCGATAATCGATGGTGCCGAGATCGGCCTCGCGGATGAGGCGACCGGCTTCACGAACTTCATCCTGACCTTTGACCTCTTCGACGCCAACATTCAGCAGGCCGACCGTGGGGCGATCAATGTCGAACAGCGCGCGCGCCATGGCGCCGCCCATGATGGCAAAATCGAGGAGCTGTTGGGAATCGGCGCCGATGGTTGCCCCGACGTCCAGAACGATGCTCTCGCCCTTCAGCGTGGGCCAGATACCGGCAATGGCAGGACGCTCGATGCGCGCCATGGTGCGCAGGCAGAACTTTGCCATGGCCATCAGCGCACCGGTGTTGCCAGCGGACACGATGACGTCAGCCTCACCAACCTTTACGGCTTCTATGGCGCGCCACATGCTGGAAACGTAGCGGCCACGGCGCAAGGCCTGGCTCGGCTTTTCGTCCATGGTGACAGACACTTCACAATCGAAAAACTCCGATCTGTTCCGAAGTGTTGGATACTGCGCCAGAATAGGTTCACATATGGCCTTCTGCCCGTAGAGCAGAAAGGTTACATCGGTATGCCGCTCGAGTGCCTTGGCAGCACCTGCGATGGCAACATCAGGGCCAAAGTCTCCGCCCATGACGTCAATTGCTATTCTGATCACTCGTCCCTGATCCTTCTTACCGCCGTGCGGTTGGAATTTTGCGCGAAAATAACGTTTCCGCGCTCTCTTACAACTGAATTATTGGCAATGACCAACGGGATTCAGTCTTTTTTCCAGTCCTTCAACGCCGCAAAAGGCGATGGCTTCTTCTCTACCTCGGCGTTTCCATCACCAAAGCCGGTGAAGTCGACATCCGGCTTGCGTGGATAGGGATCGATTGCAAGTGCTGCAAATTCCGCAACGACCACACCAACATCAATCGTGTCACCGCTGAATTGATCGGGACTATCAGGACCATCAGGATCGAGCACGATCTCGCCCTGCTCGTTGGTCATCAAGCGTGCAAGTTTGGAGCCTTCCGGCACAAAAATCTGCTCGATCTTTTCATCAATCACGCTTGAGACCGGCTCTAAAGACACAACGCAAGCCTGAGTCAGTGCGGCCCGCACATCGCCGGTAATCTTCAGCCCATCTTTTTTCCAGCGTGTGACCTGCAATTCGCTTTTCAGATACTCCACAGACAAGACGTCCCACAACTTTGCCAGCCCTGCGAGTTCTTCCGGGCTTGCGGTGAGACCAATCCTGACGGGATTGGCAGAAATGTGACCTACCTTCACGAGATAGGAAAAAGGAACGTCATCATTGGCCGCGTGCTGCGAATTCATTAAAACCTCTTCAAATCCGGGATGGGCATGCTAACGCGCCCCGTCGCGATCAATTCTTCCGACTGCGCAGCCAGGGCATCGGCAGCCCCCATCATCCAATCGGCAAGGCCGCGCATATCGGGCGCGGTCGTGTCTGGCTCTGGGTATATATTGCGGGCAAGGGCTGCCGCAAGGGCCTCGCCATCCTGAGTATCGAGTGCTGAAGCGTAAGCCTCAAGCCGCCCGTAAAACATTCCGGCGAATTTTTTCATACGCTTGGGCACGCCCTGGTCGCCAATACCAAGCTCACGCATGGAGTGGTCGAGGTCCTGAAAAAAAGCGTCGATAATCTCTTGTGCAATTTCCTGACCGCTGGTCGCGGCGAACTTCATGCGGCGAAAATACAGAATCATCACAATGGACAGCAGCTCGAAACGCCCCATCACGGTATCGGGCACACCGAGGTGCAGATAGAAATCCGGGTGGCGCGCAACAGTCGTCAGCGCTGTATATTGCCTGTCAACGATGGCGCGATTGTTGTTTTTCTTCTTGAAAAGGCCAAACACCATCGAAATTTCCGAATATTGATCGGCGAAATCGCGTCTCGCCCCTAGCACTTGTTGCATGATTGCCAAAGCTGGTTTACCGAAGCATCCGAGAATTGCAATGCCGTTGAGGTCACGTTGATGATCGGACAGCCATTGCTTTCCTTTGTGAAACGGGGAACTCCTGTCCCCGGATTGACATAATCGTGTGTACAGAAGCGGTACAACACGCAATGCCGAAAGGTGCCATTCATGATCGCAGTCGGGGAAACGCAGGTGAGCAAGCAGAAATCCGCAACGCAGACCAAATTTCTCAGCAAGACCGCCCTTGCGATCGTCGTCGCATCCAGCCTGCTGACGGCCTGCTCCAGCACCACCGACGTTTTCCACAACGGTTACGTGGCAGACGAGCAGTCCCTGCAGCTCATCCCTGTCGGCTCCAGCCGTGAACAGGTCCTGCTGACCATGGGCACCCCCTCCACCACCGCGACCTTTGGTAACGAGGTGTTCTATTACATCTCCCAGAAACGCGTTCGCAAAGCGGCCTTCATGAAGCCGACGCTGGTCGAGCAAAATATTCTCGCGATCTATTTCGACAAGAACGGCGTTGTCTCCCAGAAGGCCAACTACACGCTTCAGGACGGCAAAGTCTTCGATACGATTTCTCGCACCACACCAACGGGCGGCAAGGATCTTACCTTCCTGCAGCAGCTTCTGTCAGGCGGAACCGCCGGTGCCGGCATCGCGAAAAGCATTCTGGGCCAGAGCGCCGGCGGCGGCAGCGGCTTCTGATCCAACATCCGTCCATGCAAAAGGCCCGCGACATGTGTCGCGGGCCTTTCTGTTTGTAGCGAAGGTTCAGTGGGCCAGAACGGCCAGCAGAAGAAGCGCCACGATATTGGTGATCTTGATGGCCGGGTTGACCGCAGGACCAGCCGTATCCTTGTAGGGATCGCCCACCGTATCACCTGTGACGGACGCCTTGTGTGCGTCAGAGCCCTTCAGATGCGTCACGCCATCCTTGTCGATAAAGCCGTCTTCAAAGCTCTTCTTCGCATTATCCCAGGCACCACCGCCTGATGTCATGGAGATGGCGACGAACAGGCCGTTGATGATGACGCCCAGCAGGGAAGCGCCCAGCGCCGCAAAAGCCGATGCCTTGGAGCCCGAAATCAGCAGCACGCCGAAATAGACGACGAGCGGTGCCAGAACTGGCAACAGCGATGGAATGACCATTTCGCGGATTGCCGCCTTGGTCAGAATATCGACCGCCCTGCCATAGTCAGGCTTCTCCGTGCCCTGCATGATACCAGGCTTTTCGCGGAACTGACGGCGCACCTCTTCCACGATGGAGCCTGCGGCCTTGCCCACAGCCGTCATGGCGATACCGCCGAAGAGATAGGGGATCATGCCACCAAAGATCAGACCGGCTACCACGTAAGGGTTGGAGAGGCTGAAGGAGATGTCGCCAATATCCTTGAAGTAGGGATAGAGATCGCCATTCGCCGCAAAGTACGACAGATCGTTGGAATAGGCCGCAAACAGCACCAGCGCGCCAAGGCCAGCCGAGCCGATGGCATAGCCTTTGGTCACAGCCTTGGTGGTGTTGCCAACCGCGTCAAGCGCATCGGTCGCCTTGCGCACATCAGGATCAAGCCCCGCCATTTCCGCGATACCGCCCGCATTATCGGTCACGGGACCGAACGCATCGAGCGCGACGATCATGCCAGCGATACCGATCATGGCCGTCACCGCAATGCCGGTGCCAAACAGGCCTGCAAGCTGATAGGTGGAAAGAATGCCGCCGACGATAACGATGGCTGGCAGTGCTGTCGATTCCAGCGAGACCGCCAGGCCTTGAATGACGTTGGTGCCGTGGCCGGTGACCGATGCCTGCGCGATCGAATTCACCGGCCGCTTGTTGGTGCCGGTATAGTATTCGGTGATGACGACGATGAGGGCCGTCACCAGAAGGCCAACGATGCCGCACAGAAACAGGTTGGTGCCGGTAATATCCATGCCGGCCACGGTACCAATGGAGCCCCAGCCGATGGTGAGCGACGTTGCGACAGCCAGTCCCGCGACAGAAAAGACACCGGTTGCGATAAGCCCCTTATAGAGCGCGCCCATGATCGAATTGTTGGTGCCGAGCTTGACGAAAAACGTTCCGGCAATCGATGTCAGAACGCAGACGCCGCAAATCGCCAGCGGGTAGAGCATGGCGCTTTCCAGCACCGGCGCACCGGCAAAGAAGATTGCAGCCAGAACCATGGTTGCCACGACAGAGACGGCATAGGTCTCAAACAGGTCAGCCGCCATACCGGCGCAATCGCCAACATTATCGCCGACATTATCGGCAATCGTAGCAGGGTTACGCGGATCATCCTCGGGAATGCCAGCCTCGACCTTGCCCACCAGATCGCCACCGACATCAGCGCCCTTGGTGAAAATGCCGCCGCCCAGACGGGCGAAGATGGAGATGAGCGATGCGCCAAAGCCCAGCGAAACCAGCGCGTCGATCACCTCGCGCGATCCGGTTGCATGGCCCATGCCTGCCGTCAGCACGAGGTAATAGATGGAAACACCCAAAAGCGCGAGGCCAGCCACCAGCATGCCGGTGATGGCACCGGACTTGAAGGCGATATCGAGACCGGCGGCCAGACTGTGGGATGCGGCTTGCGCAGTGCGCAGATTGGCCCGAACCGAAACATGCATGCCGATAAAGCCTGCGGCACCGGACAGAACGGCACCAATGATGAACCCAATGGAGGCTTCCGGCGACAGGAAGTACCAGACGGCGGCTGCGACGATGATACCGACAATTGCGATGGTGAAGTACTGACGGCTGAGATAGGCCTGCGCGCCCTCACGAATATAGCCTGCGATCTCCTGCATGCGTTCGCTGCCCTGATCGGCATCCAGAACGCTTTTCGTTGCCCAGACCGCGTACACCACGGACAGGACACCGCATAAAATTACCAATGCAATGACAGTCATTCGCACTTACCTCCAATGTGCCGGGCTCACTCCCTGCCCGGTGGGCGAAACCATGCGGGGCGTGAGGGTGCAACGACCCTTACGCCGAGGTAAGCTGCCTTTCCCCTCCCGGGAGCAACGGCTTGCGCGCGGAGGATGCGTTGCCGAAACCCGCTGCGTCAAGCCCGAAACATGTCAGCTGGAAATCTTAAGCCTCTGATACAGAGTGGTTCTGCTTTTGTTTTAGCAAAAGAAAAAGAACCAGGAGAAAACAGGTGCCTGCTACGGGCCAGATGATGAGATTCATGAACGACCAGCCCAAGGCGGAAAACACCTGACCCGACGCAAATGACGAGATGGCCACGGTTCCAAACAGCACGATATCGTGGAAGCCCTGCACCTTGTCGGCCTCATGCGGGCGGTAGCTGGACGAAACGATTGAGGTTGCGCCGATGAATCCGAAGTTCCAGCCCACACCGAGAAGGATGAGTGCCGCCCAGAAATTCCAGAGTTCGATTCCCATATGCGCAACAACCGCACAAGCCATCAGAATAACCAGCCCGGCAGCCACGACCTTTTCTGCGCCAAAGCGTGCAATCAGCATGCCCGTGAAAAAGCTGGGCGCGAACATGGCCAGCACGTGCCACTGGATGCCAAGCGTCGCCAGTTCAGTTGGGAAGCCACAGCCGATGACCATGGCAAGCGGCGCGCCCACCATCATGAACGTCATCAGCGCATAGGAACCGATGCCACAGATCATGCCGGTAACGAAGCGATGGGTGCTGACGATGGCCATGAGAGGCCGTGCCGGTTCATCCGTCGCAGATGCACTGTGCAGTTCAGGCAATTTCAGAAAAGAGAATATGGCGGCGGCAACGAGGCCGAGCGGGATGAGCGCTATAAAAGCACCGGCAAAGGTAACCGGTGCCAGCAGATCCTTACCAAAAATGGCCAGCTGCGGGCCGATGATGGCGGATCCGATGCCACCCGCCAGAATCCAGGAGATAGCTTTCGGCTTGTAGAAGGAGGGTGAAGCGTCAGCAGCAGCAAAACGAATTTTCTGCGTGAAGCCACTCGAAATGCCGATCAGCATCAAGCCGGCGGCAAACAGCCAGAATTCGGAGCGCAAAAGTGCGACAGCCGCGATGCCACCACCCGTGGCGCACAAAAGTGCACCGAAGATGAAACCCGCTTTGCGTCCCATATAGCGTGACGCGATGGCAACGGCGATGGCGCCAAGCGCCACGCCGATGTTGAAGCCGGTCAGCGGTGCAGTGGCCAAAGCCTTGTCGGTATCCAGAAGCTGATAGCCCGCAAGCGCGCCAACGGAAAAGCTGAGCGGCCCGGCAGAGCCCATGATGGCTTGCGCCGCCATGAGGAGGAAGACATTGCGCTTGGCCTGCGCCAGTTGATATTCAAGACCGACAACAGAAACAGCGCTCATATCTTCCTCAATATCCTAGATCAGCGTTTTGCCTCGCCGCGCACCTGCTTGGCGATCCGGTCCAGAACCGCGTTCACCAGCTTTGGCTCTTCATGTTCGAAGAACGCACGGGCGATTTCGACATATTCGGTGACGATGACCGCAACCGGAACGTCCTTGCGCTCGAGAATTTCGAAAGTACCGGCGCGGAGAATTGCGCGAACAGTGGTGTCCAGGCGCGACAAAGGCCAGTCTTCCTGCAGCGCAGAGCGCACCAGCGGATCGATCTTTGTCTGATCCCGGACAACGCCCGCAACGATGGAGCGGAACCAGGATGGATCCGCCTTCAGATAGGTTTCGCCATCCACTTCCTGGCCAAGCCGATGCGCCTCGTATTCGGCAACGACTTCCATCACACCGGTGCCGCCTACATCCATCTGGTAAAGGGCCTGCACGGCAGCAAGCCGCGCCGCACCGCGTTGGTTGACGGGCTTTGTGGATGGCTGGCGGGGCTCGGAACCGTTTTCAGTGTTGTTCATGGTCTCAGCCACCCAGTTTTTTCTTCAATTCAATCATGGTCAGTGCTGCACGGGCCGCGAAGCCACCCTTGTCCTTGTCGGACCGGCGAACGCGCGCCCAGGCCTGCTCTTCATTTTCAACGGTCATGATGCCGTTGCCGATGGCCAGCGATTCACTGACAGCCAGATCCATCAGCGCACGCGAGGATTCATTGGAAACGATATCGAAATGGTATGTTTCACCGCGAATGACCATGCCGAGCGCAACGAAGCCATCATATTCCGCGCCGTCATTGTCTGCGCCGTCAAGCGCCATGGCGATAGCAGGAGGGATCTCCAGCGCGCCGGGTACGGTGATGATGTCATAGGTGGCGCCAGCTTCATCGAGCGCAAATTTCGCGCCATCGAGAAGTGCATCGGCCATATCGTCATAAAAACGTGCTTCCACGATGAGAAGATGGGGCTTGGACATAAGATTTTCCTGAAAGGCTGCGCCGGATCATCCCGGCTTTTGGCGCGGTCAAACCATGGCTAGCCCCGATTGGCAAGCATTTTTCGCGCATGGCAGGCGCGTCCAGTTGTTTGAGAGGCTTGGACGATCAGCTTTTCTGGAAAGCAAGATGGACACCCAACCCCATCAAAACAGCGCCCGCCCCGCGCCGGACCATGGTCTGGATGCCGCTGGAACGCTTCAATCTTCCGACCATCTCGCCCGCCAGAAGCGCACCGACCAGATCAGCCGACGAGAAAATGATGTTGACCACAATGCCAAGGATCAGAAACTGCAGCCAGATTGGAAATGACGCTGCCGGGTCAACGAACTGCGGCAGGAAGGCCAGAAAGAACAGTGCGGTTTTCGGGTTGAGCACATCAACAATGATGCTATCGATGAACGCTCGCCTTGCCGATTTCGGTTGAAACGTCAGGTCAACGTCCTTGCCCTCCATCTTGCTGCGCAGCATGGAAAAGCCAAGCCAGCTCAGGTAGAGCGCGCCGCAAAGCTTGACCGCAAAATAAAGCCACGGCACGGCCTGAAACAGCACGGATAAACCCGCTGCCGCTGCAATAATGTGAAAATAGCAGCCCACATGGATGCCAAGCACGGCCATCAGCCCCGCAAAACGCCCTCGTGCCATAGTCTGCGCCGCTGCATAAAGCATGGCCGGGCCGGGAATATAGGCAAACAGTGCCGTCGTTATAAAAAAGGCAGTCAGCAACTCATAAGACGGCATATCGATCCCCCAACTGCCCCACCGCATTTGCAGCACTATGACAGTTACATCAGGTCCGACATTTATGCAGCAGGAAACTCAGCAAGTCTGGCCGCATAGCGCGCCATCGTATCGACCTCGAAATTCACGAAATCTCCCGGCTGGCGGTCGCCCCATGTTGTGACTGAGAGCGTGTGGCGGATCAGGAGCACGTCGAAGTCCGTGCCATTGACGGCGTTGACGGTGAGAGACGTTCCATCAAGCGCGATGGAGCCTTTGGGCGCCACGAACTTTGCAAGGTGGGCAGGGGCACGCAGGCGGATGCGCACCGCTTCGCCTTCAGGCTCGATGGACAGGATTTCGGCCTTGTCATCCACATGGCCGGAGACGATGTGGCCACCGAGTTCGTCACCGATCTTTAGCGCTCGCTCGAGGTTGACGCGCGTGTCCTTTTTCCAGCCCGAGATGGTGGTGAGGCGCAAAGCTTCTTCCCAGGCTTCGACCTCGAACCAGCGCTCGTTGCTGCCAGCGTCTGGCAGCTTCGTTACCGTCAGGCACACGCCGCCATGGGAAATCGATGCGCCGATATCGATGGTTTTCGGGTCGTATGCCGTGGCAACACGCAGGCGCACACCTTCCGGCAGCGCTTCGACTTCAGCGACGGTTCCGACATCGGTGACAATTCCGGTAAACATCAAAGCGGCCTTTCAAATTCAAAACAGCGATCCGGCCCGTAAGCGGTCTCGCCGACAAAGGTATATTCCTGCGGGATATCGGCACGCTGGAGCGGGCTTTCAACCCCACCCTCACCAACTACCACAGGGCTTTCAAACAAAAGGATGCGATCCACTAGACCGGCCTCAAGGAAGGCTTTCGCAACGCGTGCGCCGCCCTCAACCAGAAGCTCCGACATTCCCCGCTCTGCGAGAACGGCAAGGAGGTCGGCGAGTGTGGAGGTTTCCAGAACGTCGACACCCGCAGCCATCAGCGCTTCGCGTCTCGACACGAGGTCTGTCTCAATCCCTGCCACCGCCACGACGGGCACATCGCGCGCCGTGCGCACAAGCTTTGAACTCAGCGGCAGTTCCAAACGTCGATCCATCACGATCCGCACAGGCGAGCGATGCTCAAGTCCTGAAATGCGCACGGTGAGTTCGGGGTCGTCAGCTGCGGCAGTCCCAAGACCGACAAGGATTGCATCACAACGCGCGCGCAAAAGATGTACAGCATGACGCGCCTCAGGACCGGTGATTGCCACCTGCCCTCCACCGAGCCTGCCGATCATGCCGTCAGCAGAAACCGCAATCTTTAATATGACACGCGGTCGTTTCTTCAGCTTTCGCGTGAGGTATCCTGCCAGTGCCCGCTTGCTTTCCTGGCGCAGCACTCCGGTCTCGACCTCTATCCCGGCGTCGCGCAGAATCTGATTACCGCGCCCGGAAACTCGATGATCCGGATCATCGACAGCGACCACAACCCTGGCAATGCCAAAGTCGACAAGGGCGTTTGCGCAGGGCGGGGTTCTGCCAAAATGGGCACAGGGCTCAAGCGTCACATAGGCCGTTGCGCCCCGCGCCGCTTCGCCCGCGATTTCCAGCGCCTGTCTTTCCGCATGGGGACGACCGCCAATGGCGGTCACGGCTTCGGCGATGATCTCACCATTCTTGACGATGATGCAGCCGACGGAGGGATTGGTATCGGTGAGGCCCGCATGGAGGCGCGAGACCTCGAGAGCACGCGCCATAAACTTCTCATCATCGGCGCGAGACGTCATAACTTACGCACCGGCGTCCGTGTCACGCGCAATCTTGGCGTTGATCTCCGAAATGACCTTTTCGAAATCTTCAGCGTGGCTGAAATCGCGATAGACAGAGGCGTAGCGGACGAACGCCACGTCATCGAGACCCTTCAGCGCCTCAAGCACCTGCAAGCCGATTTCTTCGGATGGAATTTCCGTCTCGCCGGAACTTTCCAGACGACGTGCAATGCCTGAAACGGCGCGCTCTATGCGGTCGCGGTCCACAGGACGTTTGCGCAGTGCGATCTCAAAAGACCGCACCAGCTTTTCACGATCAAACGGCAGCTTGCGGCCGCTTTTCTTGATGACCATCAGCTCGCGCAACTGCACGCGCTCATAAGTCGTGAAGCGACCGCCGCAATCCGGGCAAATGCGCCGCCGGCGGATGGAGGTATTATCCTCCGCCGGTCGTGAGTCCTTGACCTGCGTATCTTCCGAGCCGCAAAAAGGGCAGCGCATTACTTAATCCTCATCTCACTGTCTGTTCAAGAATTGCTGCTGGTGTGGCGAAAATGGTGATTTCGAGAACCGGAGCGCAGCGTACTTAAAGTACGTGAGCACCGGAAGCGCAGAAATTGCCATTTGCAGCCCACCAGCGGCAATTATGGAATAGACGGTTACAGGTACGGGTACATCGGGAACCTGTCCGTCAGCGCGACGACCTTTTCACGAACGGCAGCTTCAACGGCTGCATTGCCTTCATCGGAATTGGCAGCCTTGAGGCCGTCAAGCGTCTCGACGATCAGATTGCCGATCTCGCGGAATTCCGCTTCCTTGAAGCCGCGTGTCGTACCAGCAGGCGTACCCAGACGGATGCCGGAGGTAACGAAAGGCTTTTCAGGGTCGAACGGAATGCCGTTCTTGTTGCAGGTGATGTAAGCGCGACCAAGAGCAGCTTCCGCACGCTTGCCGGTGGCGTTCTTCTTGCGAAGATCGACCAGCATCAGGTGGTTGTCGGTACCGCCGGAAACGACATCCAGACCACCTTCAATCAGCGTTTCAGCCAGCACCTTGGCGTTTTTCACGACCTGAGCAGCGTAATCCTTGAATTCAGGCTTCAAAGCTTCACCGAATGCAACAGCCTTGCCAGCGATGACATGCATCAACGGGCCGCCCTGCAAACCGGGGAATACGGCGGAGTTGAACTTCTTCGCCAGACCCTCGTCATTGGTCAGGATCATGCCGCCGCGTGGACCGCGAAGCGACTTATGCGTTGTCGTTGTGGCAACATGGCAATGCGGGAACGGCGAAGGATGCTGACCACCGGCGACCAGACCGGCAATATGCGCCATGTCGACCATCAGGTAAGCGCCGACTTCATCAGCGATGTCACGGAAGCGCTTCCAGTCCCAGACGCGGGAGTAAGCCGTGCCGCCAGCAACGATAAGCTTCGGCTTGGTTTCCCGTGCCTTGCGCTCCACGTCTTCCATATCGAGAAGGTTGTCGCCTTCACGAACGCCGTAGGACACGACGTTGAACCACTTGCCGGACATGTTGACAGGCGAACCATGCGTCAGGTGACCACCGGAATTCAGGTCCAGACCCATGAAGGTGTCACCCGGCTGAAGCAGCGCGAGAAACACGGCCTGGTTCATCTGCGAACCGGAGTTAGGCTGGACGTTGGCGAAGTTGACGCCAAAGAGCTTCTTGGCACGCTCGATGGCCAGTTCCTCGGCAATGTCAACAAACTGACATCCACCGTAGTAGCGCTTGCCAGGATAGCCCTCGGCGTACTTGTTGGTCATGATCGAGCCCTGCGCTTCAAGCACAGCGCGGGAAACGATGTTTTCCGAGGCGATCAGCTCGATCTCGTGGCGCTGACGACCGAGCTCCTTCTCGATCGCGCCAAAAATATCTGGATCGACGTCGGCGAGCGGACTGGAGAAGAAGGCATCTGTGTTCGTCATGATGAAAGCTCCTGAAACAGTAATGCGATGGCGTCTTAGCGCCCTGCCCTTCCAAGAGCAAGACAGCCTGCGAGATTTGCCCGTCAAACTGCGACTTTGTCAGAATAATTCAATCTTTCCGACGCCGCCGCCCTCCAAAAGATAAAGCCGCGCTCAAAGAAAACGCGGCTTTAGATGTCATCAGCACAATGGATCAGTTGCGAGGAATAAGGTCGTCCTCGATCGAACCAGATGGCTGCTCCATGGTGTTGGTCGTGTTCAGTGCCAGTTCGGCATTGCCGTCCTTGCTGTAGATGTCGTCGCGGAACTGCACGACGCCGTCACGTGTAGACCACGCCGTGATGTAAACGAAGTACACGGGAATTTCCTGCGCCAGCTTGATCGGCGTATTGACGCGGCTGGCAATGACCCGCTCGATTTCCTGTCGCGACCAGCCCGGCGTATCGCGCAGCATCCAGGATGTGAGGTCGCGAACATTCTGCACGCGCACACAGCCAGACGATTCAAAGCGCATCAGCTTGTTGAACAGGCCCTGCTGCGGCGTGTCGTGCATGTATTCGTTGTTCGGATTGTGGAAGTTGATCTTGGTCGAAGACATGGCGTTGTTCTTGCCCGGATCCTGACGGAACATCAGGTTCGGAGCCTTCGGCGCATTCCAGTCGATTGTCGTTGGAGACACTTCCTGCCCCTTGCCATCCAGAAGGCGGATGTTGTTCCGCTCCAGATAGGTCGGGTCCTTCCGCATCAGCGGCACGATATCCTTTTCGATAATCGAGCGAGGCGCAGTCCAGTAAGGGTTGAGAATGATCTCGTAAATCTTGGAATTGATGATGTGCGTGGGACGCGTATCGCGACCAACAACAGCAGTGTTGCGCAACACGACGCGGTTGTTTTCAACGGCTTCGATGGAGGCTGCCGGAATGTTGACCATGATATGGCGCGGACCAAGATCGCCCGACATCGTGTTGATGCGAACAAGGTTGGTCTGAAGCTGTGCGAGGCGAATCTGGGCCGAAACATTCAGCGCCTTCAGCGTATACTCACCGATCACACCATCGGCAGGAAGGCCGTGACGTGCCTGGAAACGCTTTAGCGCACCATCCACATAGGAATCGAACGAGCTGGAAATACCGGCTTCACGCGGCAGGTCGCCTGAGATCATCAAACGCTGACGCAGTGCCTGAACAGAAGGATCACTGACGCCGATCTGCAGCTTCTGCTGGCTTGCAGGAACCTCTGGCCAACCGCCATTCGAAACGATCTGCTGATACTGCAGCATGGCCTGCTGCACATAGGCTGGTGATTCCGGGCTGAGAACAGGTGTGTTGGATGCAACACCGGCAGTAGAGCGCGATGAGTTTGCATCAAACTGGTCGTCCCAGTTACCACGACGCGACGATCCGATGAGATCGTTGAACGCATCCTGCGCGAATGCGGGCGCGGCAAGAGCCACAGCACCGAGAGAAACGGCAGAGCGCAGCATGGCGCGCCGGGATAATACTTCAGAGACGATTTTCTTTGTCATTTCACCTACCAGCCACTTCATCAGGCATCTTTTACAACGCCTAAAACAACATCGTTAACAAACACGTATAGCGTGCCTGCCGGCAGGATGAACTCGATGCGAAACTTTTGGATGACGCATGACGCGAACACGGGAGACACCGCCGGCTCCTAGCATGTGGCGGTCCCATACCAATATGGCCAATTCGTGTCACCTAAAGCGCACTCACGAAGCTGTGTCAGCCTGTGATTTTGCAACGGGGACACGTAATAATGCAACAAGCCGGACGCGAGACGCGTCCGGCTTTGCTTGAAGGCTGTTTTATGGCCAGCGATTACAGGCGGTAAGCAATCGAGTCGTTCCAGAAACGGTCCAGACGCTGAAGCATCTTGTTCATTTCGGCGAACTCGCCGGTGCCGATGCCGCCGACTTTTTCGATGGAGCCGATGTGGCGCTCGTAGAGGCCTGCAACGGTTTCTGCGATGGCCTGGCCCTTCTCGGTCAGGCTGATGCGAACCGAGCGGCGATCGATGCGGGAACGCTGGTGGTTGATGAAGCCGAGGTCTACCAGCTTCTTGACGTTGTAGGATACGTTGGAGCCGAGGTAGTAGCCACGCGAACGAAGCTCGCCGGCGGTCAGTTCGGATGTGCCGATGTTGAAAAGCAGGAGCGCCTGAACTGCGTTGACATCATCGCGACCCTGACGGTCGAACTCGTCCTTGATGACATCGAGCAGGCGGCGGTGGAGGCGCTCAACCAGGTGGAGCGATTCCATGTAAAGAGAGCGGATGGTTTCGTCCTGTGTGTCGGAAACTGCGGCCTGTGGCTTTGCTTTGCTATTGATCATGACTGCCTCACTGTTTTGTTTGGCGGTGTTTGTTTGTTTCCCGCCTTGAGAGGAAATCTAAGCAATGCGCATAAAATTCTACTTAAAATGCAGGATTAACGAAACGTTACTTGCATGATCGGCATTTGGTGCGACCCGGCAGCTGTCCAAATAAGACACAATCGTCCCTATATATTTCAATAGGTTAGGTCGAATTTTCGGGGGAAATCAGGGCTGAATTGCTTTAATTTTATGGTAAATCAATTCTTGAGCGCTCGTCATTTTGGCGCGCATCCAGCCAAAAAGCGACCTGGAATAGTATATAAACCGTTGACACGATGCCGTGCATGACGGGCACTATGCTGTTGTTTCCGTAAATATCCGGCCAGACCTTATACATGGCAATCTGGGTGCCCGCACCGATGACCCACATGACCGCCCCCCAAGACGCGCCAAGCCAAAGCCCGAGCGCTGCGACAGGAAAAACGACGGCAAGGCTGGTACCGGCAACACGCCATGGCATGTTGAGCATATCGAAGCGCGCAAGCCCGCTTAGGGAGTAGCCCGTCAACATGGCCCAATATTGCAGGCCGAACCAGAAACACGAAAGCGCCACCAGCCTCAGAAAGGTGATGTAGAGAATTTCGGCAAGCGACATCTTGGGATGCGGTAGAGAATCAGGTTCCATGCTGTCAGGATAGTGGCCTGTGGCGGGCGCGACCAGCAGATATTGATCTGCGGGAATTCGCCTGCCAAAACCCCGCAACGATCTGCCGCATTCGCATGTCGTTTTCCCTGTGTTATGTGCAGGGTATATTTGGAAAGGCAGATATACATGACCGACAAGACCCATCTCGTGGACCACATCACCGGCCACCGCCGCATGCGCAGAAACCGCAAGGCAGACTGGACCCGCCGACTGGTGCGCGAAAACATGCTGACGGTGGATGATTTCATCTGGCCTGTGTTCATCGTGCCGGGCACCAATATTCTAGAGCCAATCCCGTCCATGCCGGGCGTCAATCGCATGAGTGTGGACAGAGCGGTGGAAGCAATCAAGGAAGCTGCGGATCTCGGCATTCCCGCCATCACCACCTTCCCAAATATCGAGATGGGTTTGCGCGATGAAACTGGCTCTCAGGTTCTGGAAGCCAACAACCTGATCAACGTGGCAACGCAGGCGATCAAGAAAGCGGTCCCCAACATCGGCATCATCACCGATGTGGCGCTCGATCCTTTCACAAGCCACGGCCATGACGGCATTCTGCGCGAGGGTGAGATCATAAACGACGAGACCGTGGATCAGGTCGTCAAAGCCGCGATCATGCAGGCGGATGCGGGTTCTGACATCATCTCTCCATCCGAAATGATGGATGGTCGCATCGGCGCTATCAGGCGCGGGCTGGATGCGAGCGGCCACCAGAATGTGGGCATCATGTCCTACGCCACGAAGTTCTCTTCCGGCTATTACGGCCCATACCGGGATGCGATTTCCACCAGCGGCCTGCTGAAGGGTGACAAGAACAGCTATTATATCAGCCCCGCCAATGGCACCGAGGCGGTGCGCGATGCCGCGCTGGATGTGGAGGAAGGGGCCGATATGCTGATGGTCAAGCCCGGCCTGCCCTATCTCGATATCTGCTGGCGCCTGAAAGAAGCATTCGGCCTTCCTACCTTCGCCTATCAGGTATCTGGCGAATACACCCAGATCAAAGCTGCCGCCATGAATGGCTGGATCGACGGCGACCGCGTGATGATGGAAACGCTGCTGTGCTTCAAACGGGCTGGCTGCGACGGTATTCTGACCTATTTCGCGATCGAGGCCGCCAAAAAACTCGCGAGGGGATGACAAGGGGCGATTGGCTCATCATTGCATTATGCGGTTTCAACACCATATAATTTTCCGAACAGGAGACACCGTCGATGAGCCTCGACCCGAACACAACATACGTTCCCACCGATGACTGGCGCACCTATAGCGGCGTGCTGAGCCGTCGCGTCTTCGCCTTCATCATTGACTATATGATTGTGCTGCTACTCTGCATCCCTGCAGCGGTCATCATCTTCTTTCTCGGCGTTCTCACACTTGGCCTCGGCTTCGTGCTGTTCCCTGCCATGTTCTTCATCGTCGCCATCCTGTATTTCGGCATGACGCTCGGCAGTTCAGCACAGGCAACGCCGGGCATGCGTGCAGCGGGCATCGCCATGGCACGGGTCGATGGCAGACGAATCGATTTTCTGTTGTCGACCGTACACATCGCCCTGTTCTGGATTCTCAACTCGGTTCTGACGCCGCTGATTCTGCTGGCTGGCCTGTTTACCGAACGCTCGCGTTTGCTTCATGACTTTCTGCTGGGTACGGTTATCGTCAGAACAACCTGAACTCAGGGGAAAGCCGCGTGGGTTGTGTCAAAATGATGTGCAACCCACATCTGCCAGTTGACGTTTCGGAGCTTTTTGCCATTCTAATGCAAGAGGCTTGGCTGGCGAAGGGAGCGATCAGGGTTCGATGAACACGCAGGCGACGCCTTCACCACAATTCTATCTCACAGCTCCGGCTACCTGTCCCTATCTGCCCGGCCAGTTGGAGCGCAAGGTCTTCACGCATCTGGTCGGCCCTCGCGCGCCGGAAATGAATGATCTGCTGACGCAGGGCGGCTTTCGCCGATCGCAAAACATTGCTTACCGTCCGGCTTGCGAGACCTGTCGCGCCTGCGTTTCCGTTCGCATTCTGGTGGATGGCTTTGCGGCTACAAAGTCCATGCGCCGGGTTTTGAGCCACAACAGCGATCTTGTCTCGACCGTCCACCAGGCGGAACCCTCCACCGAGCAATTTTCCCTTTTCCGCCAATATATTGACCATCGCCATCAGTCTGGCGGCATGTCCGATATGTCGGCTCTTGATTACGCTGTCATGGTGGAAGATTCGCACGTTAACACCCGCGTTATCGAATACCGCAAGCGCGAACCGGGTGCGGGTATCGATGACAGCAAACGCGGTGAGCTGGTCGCTGTCGCGCTGACCGACACGATGAGTGACGGCCTGTCCATGGTCTATTCATTCTTCAACCCGGATTATGAGAAGCGCTCCCTTGGCACGTTTCTCATTCTTGATCATGTAGCCCGCACGCAAAAGCTGGGCCTGCCCCATGTCTATCTCGGCTACTGGGTGAACGGCTCTGAAAAAATGGGCTATAAGATCCGCTACCACCCGCAAGAACATCTGACCCCGCGTGGCTGGGAGCTTTATGCGCCGGACGACAGTTCGGGCACGACATGATGACCACAAGCAGGAAATAGCGTGCCGATACGATTTAAGACCATTCTTTCCGCCGGCGCGCTGATCGCCCTTATGGCTTCAGGCGCGAATGCCCAGACAGGCTGGAGCCCAAGCGAACAGATCAAGACCTATCCCATCACCGGCCAGACCGGCTTTGAACTCTACCAGTCCATTGGTGAGCGCGGCCCGCAGATAGGTGTTCAAGCTGTGGCGCACACCACCTTCAAGCTGACGTGGAGACGAGACTACCGCCCTCAGCCGGATGGCGCCTGCGTGCTGGCAACAGCGCGGCCCAATCTCACCATCATCTACACATGGCCCAAGGCACCTGCGAACCTGCCCTCACCCGTCGCTGCCAGCTGGCAGCGCTTCATATCCGGCGTGGAAACACATGAGCGTGTGCATGGCACGCATATTCTGGATATGGTCAAAAAAATCGAGGCCTTCAGCGTGGGCCTTCGCGCTGAAAATGACCCGAAATGCCAGAAGGTGCGCGAGGTGCTGCAAAAGCGTCTCGGTGAACTGTCCAACGAGCAACGCCAGCGTGGCCGAGATTTTGACCGTGACGAGCTTTCAAATGGCGGTGCCGTGCATCAACTCATTCTCACGCTGGTCAACGGCCCCTGAACGGCGCAGACTATTCCGCGGCCTCGCCCTTCAGCACCGGCTCTGACAGAATCACCATCTCAAGCTCATAGGAATAGCCTTCCAGCATCGTGTAGGCCTGCTCTATGACCTCGATCTGGGTCTCGGCATTCTTGATAGCATCGGCAATGGACTGGCTGCGCGCACGCAGCATGGAGCCCAGAACATCCGTTTCCGGCTTGCGGCCGAGACGGTCCATATGCTTGCGCACCCGGGTGCGGTGGCGCTCCAGTTCCAGAATGTGAAAACGGCTTTTGAGAATATCGTCCGTCAACTTACGGCGCATGGCGGCAACGGGGTCGAAGCTGCCGGGTTCACGCTCATCCAGAATGAATTCATTGACCAGCGTTTCCAGCATCAGCAGACCCTTGAGATCCTTGGCATCAGCCAGTTGCGGATCATATCCGGTATCATCGAAGACTCGGCGTCGCACGGGATCCTTCAAAAGGTCATAGGCCAATTGCAGCTTGGCAAACTGTTCGGCGTCGCCACCGCTGTCGGGATGGGCGCTCTTGGCCACTTTGCGATAGGCAGCTTTGATCGCCGCATCATCCGCATTGCGCTCAACACCCAGCAAAACATAAGGATCGATCACCGAAACACCTGTACCCGCATTCACAAAAATCGGCCTGACCCGCAACGAACGGGTGAGATCGTAAACAGATCATACGAAATTTTCTCTGCCCTAGGCACCCCTTTGTTGCGGTTTTGAACGCAAAACGACTTATCGGTCCGCGCACCCGCAGCAATGCTGCCATCGCCCTCAATTTTGTTCACTGCATGGCAATGGAAAAAACGCAGCCGACAAACATGTGGATTGCCTGTCGGCATGGACGGTCCCGGCACAGGCAAAACACGGCTAAATAGGAGCGTTAACCACTGGTTTTAAAGGATTCTGGCGTATTCTAAAAACGTGCTGTAGTCTCGTTCATAACTCTGGCGAAAGGCACCACCATGTCGGAAACAATCACTCAGACAATCACAGACTATGTGCAAGCAGTGACTGATGCCAATGCGAGCCTCCTGCGTGAAGTCTTTGACCCACGTGCCTCAATCGTCGGAAATTACGAAGGCGCCACGGATTGGCTTTCGCTTGAAGATTTCATCCACCAGATCCACCCGGCTGACGCGAGCGCGGCAGAGAACGCGCCGAACTTCCAGATCCACGGCATAGACCAGAACGGCGACACCGCCTCCGTCAAACTCACCACCCGCCTGGCGGGCGTAGAATTCGGCGAATATCTGTCCCTCCTCCAGCGCGACAGAAACTGGACCATCATCCACCGCCTCTATTACCTCCAAGGCTAACCAGACGCCCCAAATCACCCTCCAACAACTTTTTCCGCATCAAATTCATTTTTCCACTTTACACGACCAGAGAATCTGATAATTCCACCCGCACTGGAATGCCCTTGTAGCTCAGTTGGTAGAGCACCTGATTTGTAATCAGGGGGTCACGAGTTCGAACCTTGTCGGGGGCACCAGTATTTTCAAGCACTTAAGTGCTTATCTCCCCAAAACTTTTTCTCTGTATGTGTCAAACCACAATGGCTGGTTTGTAGGTGCCGTCACTGACTATCGGCAATCCGACGCGACATTGTTTGCAACATGCAATACGCTCTGGCACGTTGCTGCCTTGAGCATGGAGGTTGCAAATGGATAAGTTTCTTCAAGTGGTCGGCTGGGTTGGTATAGGCATTGTTACCTTGATCCTGCTTGCAGTCATGGTGAAAGCTGGCCCAAGCCAATATGCGTTGCTCGCGTTGTTAGGGTCAATGACGTGGGCCTTACCCGCTGTCGTCGGATTTTTCATAATCGCGGCATTCGGGAACATGCTTTCGCAGTTAAAGGCGATTCGTGCAGCTACGGAGCGTCAGACTGATATGCTCCAAAAGATCATCGCCGTGAGGAAGGGGGATTTTTGAAATGAGCATCTATCTCAATATCGCGGGCTTAGTGGCTAATATCGCTGGCGTAGCAATCGTCTTCTTTTTCGCGTTTCCTCAGCCAAACTTCAGCGGCGGCGGCGGAATTGTAGTTGGGGATGATCATCGCTACCCTGACAGCGAGACACTAGGTGAAAAGAAGGTCAAAGCAGAAAAACGTAGGCAAGCTTTTTCGTTTCGGGCAAAATCGGCCTTTTCCTAATGCTTCTTGGCTTCATCCTGCAGTTGATCGCTTCAGTCGCAACTACTCCGGCCTAGGCTGGGATACCCGCACTTTCAGCTCTTGTGCACCATTTCAAGAACACCAATTCAACGAGACTAAGAATGACTTCGTTGGCTGCTCTGGCGAGGAGTATAGTCAGATGGGGTCCGCATCTTCGCTGTACAGCCTAACATTGCTCCATCGCTTGTTCTCTCACCGCACCTTTCACCCCAAATCCAGCGTCATCACCACTGGGCAATGGTCTGAGGCTTTTGGTCTGTCCCAGCCTGTGCGTGGGTAGCGCTCTATGTCTTGGCCGGGCGGGAAGACGGTACGGTAGGGTTGACCGGCGCGCACGATCTCCGGGATGCTTGCGGCATTGCGTTCGGCAAGGTGGGGTGACAGCCAGATATAGTCGAGTTGGCAGAGATGCTGCTCTTGCGGGCCACGGGAGTGGTACAGCGTCCAGCGGTCCATCGCATCGCGCCGCGTCATGGGGTTTACCGCAAAATCATCATGGGTGAAAATGTCGAGCGCACTGCGCTCCTCACTGACAGGCGCGAAGGTATAGCCCGTGCGGCGGCTTCCGGAGATGACGACGCGCTCCTGGTAGTCGTTCATGTCACCGCATATGGCGAAGTTTCTGGCGTCCCGGGGCTGATCCTTGAAGCGGTTCTCCACGATGTGGCGAATGGCTCTCGTTTCGGCTTCGCGCACGGGCATGGTGCCGAGCCGGCCATCGCCAGCTTCGCGGGCGTTGCTCATGGATTTCAGGTGGCAGACATAGAGGCTGAACGGCTTGCCGCCTATCCGCAGATCAAGTTCCAGGCAATCCCGCTTGAAGATCTTGTCATCGATACGGTTGGTCAGCGACAGAGATTGATTGAACAGGTCAAGCTCGCGATAGGTCAGCGCAGCGTGGCTCTTGATGTCGACAAGCTCGATTTTTTCGCAGTCAAGCGTTTCCTCGCGCATAATGACTGCCACATCGATGCCGCGGCTATCATTGCCTTCAACGAGGTATTTCTGGCGGTACCCATTCCCCACCATGCGGTAGAGATAACCATATTCGAAGGCCTGAAGGGCGGCCATGTTGTCGACTTCCTGCAGGCAGAGAATATCGGCATCCGCGTCCGCGATGGCCAGTGCCGAGAGTTGGCGCGTATCATCTGTGGAAGCGAGCATCCTTGCGCTTTCCAGCGCCTGATAGGCGACCTCGTCCCGAACATCGAAAAGCTGCATGGCGCGGTCGCGCCGCGTCTGGTTGCGAAAGCCGCTATAATCAAAACGGGTGAGAAGGTTTTCGATGTTGAAGGTGGCAAGCCGCAGCGACATACGTCATTCCCTGTTGGCCCCCACCATATCCACAATCGATCAGACTTGCCAAGGCAGGCTTCACAGCCGCCAGGCAGAGCGGATGCTGACCGGATACAGGGAGCCAACGGCGGCGGGTTCGCGGGAGTAGGCGCGCAGCACCTGCCCGTCCGGCAGGGTCAGCCGCAGGGCGTAACGCTCGCCCTCGTAAAGAACATTCGTGACCCTGCACGCAATGCCCTCCCCATCCTGCAAGACATCCTGCGGGCGGACTAGAATATCATCAGCCGGTGATTGAGCTAATTTATCCGTCAGAAGAGGTCGCAACGCCGCCCAGTCGAGAGTGCGGGCCGCACCTTCCACTTTGGGAACCGAGAGGATGGCACCCTGCCCCACCAGCCCACCCACAAGCCTGCCTTCGGGCCGGGCGTAGAGCTCTGCGGGCGCGGCCATTTGCAAAAGCTTGCCCTCGGACATGACAGCGACATCGGTCGCCAGCGCCATGGCTTCGGCCTGATCATGCGTGACGTAGACCATCGTCGCGCCGGATGTGGCATGAAACTCGCGGAAGGTTTCCTCCATTTCCTGCCGCAGATGCCGGTCCAGATTGGCAAGCGGCTCATCCAGCAGCACAACATCCGGCTCTGTCACGAGGCAGCGGGCCAGCGCCACGCGCTGCCGTTGCCCGCCGGAGAGTTCTGATGGACGCCTTTCCGCATAGGCCTCCAGCCGAACGGTGGCCAGCGCATGCGCGACCTTCTGCCGATAGCGTTCGCCCGAAATGCCTCGGACCTTGAGAGGATAGCCAGCGTTTTCCGCCACCGTCATGTGCGGCCAGAGTGCGTAAGACTGAAATACCATGGCCATGTTGCGCCGCTCTGGCGGCACCATGCTGCCAGCATCAGCCAAGACCCGATCACCCAGCAATATGGCACCGTCGGTCGGCTGCTCGAACCCGGCAATCATGCGCAGCACTGTCGTCTTGCCGCAGCCGGAAGGGCCAAGCAGTGCCAGAAACCCGCCATCGCGCACGGTTATCGAGACATCGTTTACAGCCTGTTTGCCTGAACCGAATGACTTGGAAAGACGGTTGAGTATCAGTTTCGCCAAGGCACAACTCCCTTCGGCAGTTTTCGCCCGAGGATTTCCAGCAGCAGCATGAGAACAATCACCATCGCCACCACCAGAACTGATAGTGCCGAGGCCAGATCGAAACTGCCGCTGTCATCGAGATTGTAGATGACGACGCCCAGCGTCTGGGTACCTGCGGACCACAACAGCGCAGAAACGGTGAGCTCGTTGCAGGCGATGAGAAAGACGAGGATGACTGACGCGCCGGCGGCAGGCCCGACCAGCGGCAGAATGATATCGAACATCCGCCGCCAGAACCCCGCACCGGCCAGTCTTGCTGCCTCCTCTAGCGCAGGATCGAACTGCGTGAAGGCCGACACCATAGGCTTCAGACTGACAGCGAAGAAGGATGAGAAATAGGCCAGCAGGATGATCCACAACGTGCCGTACAGAGTGACGCCCAGCAGCGGAATGGGGGCGGCAAACAGCAGCACATAGGAAACGGAAATAACGACGCCCGGCAGCGCATAGGGAATATCGACCAGCGCCGAAAGCAGGAACATGAAGCGGCTTTTGCCCCGCACCAGAAAATAGGCCGTCAACACAGTCACCGCCAGGAGACATAAGGATGTCGCGGTGGCCAAAAACAGAGAGTTAGCAAAGGCCGTGCGCGTCACCGCCTGTCGTAGCAGAATCTCTTCATAGGCGTGCAGCGTCGCGGTTTTGAAGGTCAGCGGCACGCCGTAAGCAGGCGCAAGCGAACTGACGATGAGCGCCGTCAGCGGCGCAACCAGCATGAAGAAAATGCCGAGCCAAAGCGCAAATTCGGCAGCCAAGCGAAAGCCGCCAAGCCGGAAGGTGGCAGCCTTGCCGGAAAGCCCGATGATGCGGTAGTCGCGCCCCTTCATAGCCCGCTCCTGAATAGCAAGGCCGATGACGGAGATGATGGCAATCATGCCGGATAGCATGGCGATATCGCCGAATGTGCTGGTGCCGAAGCTGGAAAAGCGGCTGTAGATCAGCGTCGGCAGCGTATAGATCGAAGCGGGAATGCCGAGAATGGCCGGAATGCCAAAATTGCCGACACCCGATACGAACGAGATCGCGGCCCCCGCTATCAGCCCCGGCATGGCGAGCGGCAGGATGATGTCTTTCAGCACTTGCCAGGAGGTCGCGCCGGAAAGCTTGGCCGCCTCTATGCCATCCTGCGGTAGCGCCAGCAGGCCAGAGCGCAGCGAAAGATAAACCAGCGGCGCGTGCTGCACACCCAGCAGCAGAGCAATGCCACCCATGGAATAGAGGGGCTGAGGCGAGCCGAGTGGCGGGGCAAGGCCGATGGCTTTCAACAATGTGCTGGAAGGCCCTGTCATGCCAATCCATGCCAGCGCAGTCACCTGCGGCGGTATCATCATCGGCAGCATGAACAGAAAGCTGAGGGCAGATTTGCCCCGGATATCGCATAATGTCAGCGCCAGAGCGAAGGCGCCGCCAATGACAAGCGAAATGACCATGCCAAAAAACGATGTGGACAGCGTGTTCAACGCTGCCTGCCACAGAGCCGGATCACTCAGCAGCGGCCACATATCACCCTTCAGGGATGATAGTATGCCCGTATAGGCAAGCCGTCCCAGCGGCAGTGCGCTGAGGAGGAAAACCACTGTGATGACAAAGGGAAACAGCCAGCGCGGCTGGCTGTTCTGTGAGATTGATGACAAGCGTCCCACTCCATTTCGACGTTATCCCCGGGTCGGCCCCGGGAATAAAATGACGTCGATGTACTCCTATCAGCCCTTTGAATCGAAGATGTCAGAGAAGGACTTCAGGTCCTTTTCGGAGTTTTTCAAAGCTTCAGGCGCATTGATCGGCAGAACCTTGATCTTGTCGCGCGCTGGGAAGCCTTCTGGCAGGGCCACATCGTTGCGGGCTGGAATGTAGCCCAGCTTGACAAAACCCTCCTGGCCCTTGGCAGAGAGAACGTAATCCACGAACTTCTTGGCCGCATCAGCATGCTTGGTGTGCGCCAAAATGCCGACAGGCTCGGTCACAGCTGAAACGCCTTCTTCCGGGAATACGAATGCCACCGGCGCGCCCTTGGCCTTCTCGCGGATCGGCATGTAATCGACAACCACGCCATAGGCCTTCTCACCAGAAGCAACGGACTTCAACACCGCGCCGTTGCCGCCAGCGGCAATCGCGCCATTGGCCTTCAGCGCCGTGTAATAATCCCAGCCGAGCGTGCTCACACCGGCAAGCGTTTGCGCGTGAATGAGGGCCGCACCTGAGGTCAGCGGGCTTGGCATGGTCACAAGTCCCTTGGCTTCCGGCTTTTCCAGATCTTTCCAGCTGGTCGGCTTCATGGCGGCTTGCGTGTTGTACATGATGCCGGTGGTGATCAGCTTTGTGGAGTAATAATAACCTTCCGCATCATAAAGCGCCGCATCGTAATGGGCAGCTTCCGGCGATTTGTAGGCCAGCAGCTGCTTGTTCTGCTTCATGCGCTCCAGCGTCACCGTATCGGCAATCAACAGAACGTCTGCTGCTGCATTGCCCGCCTCGATCTCGGCCATCAGCTTGGCCATGATCTTCGGCGTTCCATCGCGGACCCATTCGATATCGATGCCGGGATTGGCGGCCTTGAAGCCATCGACCGTGGCCTGCGCATCTTCATTCGGCTGGCTGATATAAAGCACCAGATCAGCAGCCTGCGCGCTGCCCACCAGAATACCCAGCGAAACGATGGCAGTGAAAGTGGAGAGGAGCGTTTTCATGAATGCGGTTCCTGTTGATAGCTGGCACCGCTAAAACACATATCCATAACACGTATGTGACAGACAAGTTTTAGCGGCGACGCTGACAGGTCGTCATTTCAGGAAATAGCCCAAGGACTTCACCGTCACAACGTGACAGTGCCCTCGATCAATGTCGTCACGGCACCGCCGATCCAGATATCATCGCCAATCTTATCGACACTCACGCGCCCTGCCCGGCCAAGCGCCGTGCCCTGGCTTGCGACATAGCTGTTGGCCGCGATACCGCTGCCGATAAGCCATTGCGCAATGCCCGCATTCAGGCTGCCCGTAACAGGGTCTTCATAGCCATCGGTAAAGGCACGCACTTCAAAGTCGGCGTCGATTTCACCGCCGCATGGCGCGACGACACCCACATGGAAACCCTCGTAAAGCGCGCTGTAATCCGGCTTTATATCAAGCACATCCTGACGACTGCGCAGCAGCAGAGAAAGCCAGCCGGGACCATTATCCGTCCAGTTCGCGCCGACGATGGTCTCGGGCGACAATGCGAGCGCCGCCCTCACCTTCTCCAGTGTTTCAGCATCCACCGGGCCGGATTTGCGCAAGGGTGGCGCGGCGAATGATAGCTTGCCATGATCAATCCGAACGCGAACGAGACCCGCCTCACATTGCTGCACCACCTCCTGCACACCGGCTTTGTTGTTGTGGCGCAGCCAGACATGGCACGTGCCAAGCGTAGGGTGGCCGGCAAAAGGCAACTCCTTGTTCGGGGTGAAGATGCGCACGCGATAATCCGCGCCGGGCGCGGTCGGCTTCAGAATGAATGTCGTTTCGCTGAGGTTGGTCCAGTTGGCAAAGGCCGCCATCTGCTCATCCGTCAGCCCATCCGCATCACATACAACGGCAAGCGGGTTGCCCTTCATCGGCTGCTCGGAAAAGACGTCTACCTGCTGAAATGCGTGCTGACTGGACATGGAAGAATCCTCTCGTTGGGATGGCGCAGAACAAAGTTATTCGTCACCCTCGGGCTTGTCCCGAGGGTCTGATCTTGTTTGATGTTGGGGTGCGTTAGACCCTCGGGACAAGCCCGAGGATGACGTAAAAAGGACCGCTTAAACCAGCGGCATCGTCGCGGAAGAGGTCGCGTCCGCGCTTGCAATCAGGCGGCCAAGGCGCTTGATGCCTTCATCGATCATCTCCTCATTGGCGCAGGAGAAGCTGATGCGCAGCGTGTTGGAACCGGAGCCATCTGCAAAGAAGGCCTTGCCCGGCACGAAGGCCACGCGCTCTGTCGAAAGAGACTTGGCCAGAAGCTCCGCTCCATCAAGGCCTTCCGGCAGCGTTACCCAGATGAACATGCCGCCTTCTGGCCGAACCCAGCGGGTGGATTTGGGCATATACTTCTCCAGCGCCACCAGCATCGCATCACGGCGCGCACTATAGGCTGCCTTGATCTTGGCGACTTGCTTGTCAAAACCACGCGAAGCCACATGTTCGACAGCCATCTGGTTGATGGTCGAGGAATGCAGATCAGCCGCCTGTTTCATCAGCACCAGCTTGCGGATGACAGGCATGGCTGCAACCACGAAACCAACGCGTAAGCCGGGCGCCAGCGTCTTGGAGAAGCTGCCGGAATAGATGGTGCGCGTCTGCTCGATGCCGCCGCTGCGGGCAATATCAAGCGCCAGAATTGGCGTGACCGGCTCACCATCAAAACGCAGGTTCTGATAGGCGCCGTCTTCGATAACGGCGATGTCCAGCTCGTCAGCCAGTTCCAGAACCCGGTTGCGGCCCGCCAGATCAACGGTCTCACCAGTTGGATTGGAGAAATCAGCCGAAAGATAGGCGAACTTCACGGCACCACCGGCCTTCGTCGCATTGTCGCGGTAGGTCTGCGGCGTGCGGTTGCCAGAAGGGTTCAGCTGGTCATAGGTCGGCTCATAGGCATTAAAGGCCGAGAGCGCGCCGAGATAGGTCGGCCACGTCACCAGTGCTGTATCATTGGGCGAAATGAACAGCTTGCCGAGATAATCCAGCGCCTGCTGCGAGCCGGACGTGATGAAAACGTTATCGACAGCGCATTCGATACCGATCTTGGCCATGTCCTGCACAATCCATTCGCGCAACGGCTTATAGCCTTCGCTGACGGAATATTGCAAAGCGGAGCTCACCTTCGGACCGGAAAAGATGTCTTCATAGGCCTGACGGAATTCCTCATCCGGAAACAGTGCAGGATCGGGAATGCCACCGGCAAACGAGATGATGTCGGGCTGCTCCAGAAGCTTCAGCAATTCGCGAATTTCGGATGCCTTCATGCGCGATGAGCGCGTGGCGAAAATCTGTTCCCAGTCAAGCATGGGTTCGTTTCCTCTTATGTGTTCTTCTGCGCATAGATGTATAGAAACATCGATAGGTCAGCAATGCTGACTTATCGTGTTTCGGTACGGTTTCACGATATTTCTGAGCATGCTCCCGGACGCAGCACAGGCATACATGCTTGCAAAAGAGTCTACAATCGACGCTGAGACGGATTGACGCCGAAGGCTTTTCCGGGTTCGAGTGCGCCAACTTGATTTGCCGCATGGAGGAGAAGAAATGCTCAAGAATATCGACCCGGCACTGAACGCTGATGTGCTGCACGCCCTGCGCGCCATGGGCCATGCAGACACGCTCGTCATTACGGACACCAACTTCCCGTCAGACAGCATCGCGCAGCACACCAATGTCGGTCAGGTCCTGCGGATGGAGAACATCTCCGCCGCCCGCGCCATGAAGGCCATTCTCTCCGTTTTCCCTCTGGACACCCCCATCCAGCCCTCAGTCGGGCGTATGGAAGTCATGGGCGCGCCCGACCAGATCGAGCCGGTTCAGGCCGAAGTGCAGGCGGAAATCGATGCTGCGGAAGGCCAGTCTGCGCCGATGTATGGCATCGAACGCTTCGCGTTTTATGAGCAGGCCAAGAACGCCTATTGCGTCATCACGACAGGCGAGACGCGGTTTTATGGCTGCTTCATTCTCACCAAGGGCGTCATTGCGCCGAAGGGCTGAGCCGGGCCAAACGCGGCCCGCAGCGTGCGGGTGTTGCTCATATCCGAGCGGCACCTTCAGTGTGTAATGGCCATGACAAGCCAGTCATAACGATCCAGATGCGCAAGCATTTTCTGCGCATCTTCAAAAGCGTTGTTTTCATTCAGTGTGTGCCACGCCTCCTCGGCCAGTTTGTGAGATTTTGCTGGTCGTCCTGAGGCCAGAATATCGAGCCGCTCCCGCAAAATGTCGGTCATGCCCGGCGGCGTCCAGCCCCCGGTGTGGGCAAAACCACCAGCAACCGCCGTGGAAGTTCCTCGCACATATCTTTGCAGGACTGTCTCGATCGGCCATCCATAGATAAGGGCTCTGACCTCATCTTCCGACCAGCCAAGCGCGGGCAAATGCCGCGCAAGCAGCGCATGGTTCGTATCATGGCTAGCGCTGAGGGATGGGAGAGGCTCTAAATCCGGTGCCAGCATAACGAGAGCCGCAAGACCTGGACTGATGAAAGCAGGCTCCAACCACGATGGCACAGCGCCATCCGGCCCAAGGTAAAATGCGGTGTGAATGTCCTCCCGCTGTGCCAGCGCGGCATATCTTGCCTTCGCCACATCCACAAACGCACCTCTGCCGCCGGTCGCCCATTCCCGCATGAGATTTTGTAGATCCCGCTCGAAAGCAGGCGTTACAGCACAGCGAAAAGCATGATGAAGTACTGCCATTCCCAATTCCCCCTTAAAAATCGCCATCGGCTTGTAATAGCCGGCAGCGACGTATGTTCCGCTCACATTTCCGAGATTTCTCAGCGGAAGTCTATTGTGCGGTGCAGTTTTCAAGCGTTCCGTTGATCACAGTGACCTTCGAACCGGCGGTTGTTGCAAGGCTCTGGAAGCCCGACGCCGCAACACGGCTGGCGGCAGCGTTGGTCGTTGCATCCGTGATCTGGCTTCTTGCTATGCTCCAATGACCGGGAGGATCGTTGTCGAATGTAATGACCCAGGAGAACGGCTTCGGCTTGTCAGCTTCACTGGCATTGACTGGGATATCGGCATTCCCAACATTGGCCGCGTCACCCGGCTTTGGGGGATCACCATCAGGCAGATCCACCTTCACGAAGCATTGAGCAAGAGGCAATCCGTCGCGAGCGGCGGCGTCGTTGTCATAATGAAAGAAAGATAATGTGGGTGGGGTGCCACTCACACCAAAATTGTCTTTCGTCCAGACGACCACGCCGGTTGCAGCATTGGCCGTCACGCTCCGGTAGACCGGATAGGCGTGGGCAGGACTGAATGCGCCGAGCGCCAATGCGACGACGCCGATGGACAATAAACGGTTACGAAGACTTCTTTTCATGGGAGTTTCCTTTTTCCATGGAGAGACGACCGCTCCTCACACCATGCGAAGAGCGTTGACCGGCGGCGGTTGCCGACGGATCCGGGTGGTGCGAGCGGTTTCCCGCCAGCTCAAGGGTTGAAAGATCGGAAGGAGGGCTTCGTCAGGCGTCCGTTATGGCGTCATGCCAATGGCGGGCGCAAAGCCACGAAGGAGCCGGAATAAGGATGTGTACGCGCATGGCCTCCTAAGACCCGTTCTTCGTAGAAAAGGTACCATTGACATTGTATGTGACGGTGACGCGGGTATAGCCGGTGGTAAAATCACATTGCCCGGCATTGGTTGTGTCATAGGCAACGACATCTCCGTCGGCCTTGTAGCCGGTCTTCACGTAAAATATCGGCTCGGGTGTGCAGGTCATCGTCGCGTTTGGTGACGGTGCGATGCAGCTCGAAAGCAGAATGGAGCCATCACCATTGATCGTTGCGAGGCCGCAATAAATCTGCGGATCAGGTGTCGGAGTGTAGGGAGGCACAATCACCGCGAAGGCACCGGCGGTTATTCCGGGCTGATTGACCGGGGCGGACATGCCAAACGGACTGATACTCAGCGTCGTGCAATCCAGCGCAGTTGTCGATTCAGAAGCAAGCTCGATCGCGCGCACAACATTGGTACTTGCAACCCGCTCCTGCATCCGTGCCCGTGCAGATCGCGAAGGCGGAACCGCAGGGGCTGTACTGATGGCACCCGCATAAATTTGCGTACCCATATCGAAGTTGATTGAAGCGCCCGTGGCGTCATAGTTTCCGACGGCCTGACAACCCAAGCTGCCACTCAGTATGGAACTGGCAGCCACAGCCGGATGAAATGTTGCCTGCTGCTGAAAGACATAGAAATATTGCACCGTTGACGACATATTTCGTACGACGATCGTGTAAGAGCTGGTGCTCATCGCGGTTCAACCACTCTGTTTATAGCCTCGCCTGCCCGCCACCGGTAAAGGTGGCGGGCGGTCGTTGTGAGCTCAAAACATCAATGACGATGCTGCGTCCTTCATTCACCTTGCGACGTGAAGACTACTGAAGCTGGGTGGTCCAAGTACCGTTGGCATTCAAGGTAACGTTGCATATGGTATAGCCACCAGTAAAATCGGCCGTTGCTGATTGCGTGCTGGACTGGCTGAATTCCATGACAGAACCCTGCGTGTAAGTACCTGTCTGCACAAAGTATCTGAGGATGGGCAAGCAGTCCGTGTTGCTCAGTGGGTTCGCCTGCACGAAGTTGGACAGGACGATGCTACCATTGACATTCACGGCCGAGCCGACATTGTAGTATGGCGGCGCGGTGAAGCTTGGCGTTGTGACGCGAAATGCGCCCGGCTGAACACCTGGGCTGTAGGTTGGCTGGCTGAGACCGATCGGCGAGACCGTTGCAACCGTTGAGTCGTTGGGCATTGATGAGCTTCCGGCAACTGGAGCAAGATCGATGGCGCGCGATGCCGAGGTGTATCCGGACGATGCGCCGACGACAGGGGTCGAATAGGCTTCCTGGATACCGGCATAGTACTGCATATTGACCATAAATGTCAGTTCAGAGCCCGTAGCGTCATAGTTGCCAAGCATCTGCGAGTACAGGCTATTGGAGTAGATTGTTCCACCGCCGACATAAACAGCCGGCTGCTGAAAGAAGAAGAAGCTCTGCGTCTGCGGCTGCAGGTTTTTTACGTTGATGGTCAGAAGAGTAGACATAAATAACAATCCTTGCGTGTTAAGAGTGAACTCAGGGGGCTGCCTGACTGGCCTGTTGATGTTCAGTTTGTGCCAGTCCACCTCAGCGTCCCTGCGCTCAACTATCTCGATATTCGATGCTTAAATCAACCTTGAGTTGTTACCCTGAGCATGAAACTTCGCGTGAAATTACGCTCAGCGTTCTCCGTGTTCCAGAGAAATGGCTTCGAGCAGCGCGAGAAGGCGTGACTGGAAAATTTTCGACCGGCCGCGCAAAAGCAGAATTCCCTGAAGCTCAGTCGCAGAAATAGACTTGTCGCTGTGCCAGTCCATCGTCCCTCTACCCAGCAGTAGCCAATCGAGGGACACATCCAGCACCTCGGCAAGGGAGCAGACACTTTCCAGTGAAGCATGGCCCCCATTCTGCCAACGGGATACCGCCGCAACGGACACCTTGAGTTCTGCCGCCAAGGCGTGGATCTTGCGGACCTTATTTTGTGAAATGGCTTCGCGTATACGCTTGCCGCGTGCAGGATCGTGAGCCATCACCGCACCTCTTGCATGAGCCATAAGCGGCTGGATGTCACCCCGACAGCGCATCGACTGGAAGCCGGTCGGCCTTCGCGACTGACGCCGGAAACACTCGGCAAGGCAATAGTTGGTTTAGGCTGAGAGATAGAAAAATGCCGCTGCGAGATTTTTGCACAAACACTCAAGACGCAACCTCAGATATTATTTTACGATATAACCATCCATTAGTTGCGCCCCCGAAAAATAAAAGCTCGAAAAGAAAGTTATACACACTTAGGTTGCGTCAGGTTGCATAAGCAGTCAAAATCAACGCCTGCCATTGCCAAAAAAAAAGCCGGGGCTTTCGCCCCGGCCTTCTTTCATTCAGTCTTGAACTGACGCTTAGTTGACAGCCTTGTCGACCAGCTTGTTCTTGCCGATCCATGGCATCATGCCGCGCAGCTTGGCGCCGACTTCTTCGATCTGGTGAGTGTCGTTCATGCGGCGGATGCCCTTGAAGCGCGAGCCACCGGCGCGGTATTCCTGCATCCAGTCCGATGTAAACTTGCCGGTCTGAATGTCGGTCAGAACGCGCTTCATTTCAGCCTTTGTTTCGGCAGTGATGATGCGAGGACCGGTAACGTATTCGCCCCACTCGGCTGTGTTGGAGATCGAGTAGTTCATGTTGGCGATGCCGCCTTCGTAGATCAGGTCTACGATCAGCTTCACTTCGTGCAGGCACTCGAAATAGGCCATTTCAGGCGCGTAGCCAGCTTCGGTCAGGGTTTCGAAACCAGCGCGGATCAGTTCAACGAGGCCGCCGCACAGAACGACCTGTTCGCCGAAGAGGTCTGTTTCGCACTCTTCGCGGAAGTTGGTTTCGATGATACCGGAGCGACCGCCGCCAACGCCGCAAGCGTAGGAAAGCGCAACTTCAAGGGCGTTGCCCGAAGCATTCTGGTGAACGGCAACGAGGCAAGGAACGCCGCCGCCCTTCTGGTATTCGCCGCGAACCGTGTGGCCAGGGCCCTTGGGTGCGATCATGACGACGTCGAGCGAAGCCTTAGGCTCGATAAGGCCGAAGTGAACGTTAAGGCCGTGCGCAAATGCAATCGCTGCGCCGTCACGAATGTTGTCGGCAATCTCAGCCTTGTAGATGTCGGCCTGAAGTTCGTCAGGCGTTGCCATCATCAAAAGGTCTGCCCACTTGGCAGCTTCAGCAACGGTCATGACCTTGAAGCCATCGGCTTCGGCCTTCTTGATGGTTGGCGAACCGGCCTTCAGCGCGATGACGACGCCGGTCGCGCCGCTGTCCTTCAGGTTCAGCGCGTGGGCGCGGCCCTGCGAACCATAACCGACGATGGCGACATTCTTCGCCTTGATGAGATTGAGATCGGCATCACGATCGTAATAGACGCGCATTTCGGTAGTCCTTCCTTGAAATATGTGACGTTGTTTAGACCGGAACTCAGGCGGCCTTTCCGCCGGTTTCCGAATGTACCTTCTCCGTGCCGTAAAGCGTTAGAAAGGCCGATACGGCCTTGCGCGCCCGGGCGGAGAAATCCTTGGCCTGCTGCGCTTCCCCGAGAAGCATGCGCACATGCAGATCGGAGACGATCAGGCCGTAAAAACTGCGATAAGCATCTTCGAGATCATCGAAGCGAAGATAACCGGAACGGCGTCCAGCTTCGATGAGGCCGCGTGCTCGCTTGTCGATCTGGCGACGACCACGCTCCAGCAAAAGGTTACCGAGCTTGGAGCCATCGCGGCTGGCCTGGCCGATGGCAAGACGGTTCAACGCGAGCGAAACATCGCCCGCCAGAACGTCCAGCAGATCATGGGCGAAAACCTCGAGATGCTCCGTCAATTGCTGCGCAGAAACGCGGTCGCCAGCCTTCTCGAAGGTGCGAACCTTGCTCTGCTGAAAGGTGATCATCGCGGCCAGTAGGCCGTCGCGATCACCAAACCATTTGTAGAGGCTTTCCTTGGAACAGTTGGCAGCGCGCGCGAGACCAGACGTCGTCAGCGCTTTTTCTCCGCCCTCGACCAGAAGACGCAAAGCCTGCTCCAGAACAGCGTTCTGACGTGGCGAAAACTCCTGCGCGGTGATCGGATCGGTCCCCACCTTATCCACTCCATTTGCTCAATATGTACCGTACCGTACGGTTCGAGTGGTTTTAAGCGGAGCGTCGTTAAGGGTCAAGCATTTTTTTGAACGGAGAAGACGAATTGACGCGTCGCAATGTGAGCATCATCGAATGAACGCGTTTTTCTTGATGAGATATTCAAGCCAGCAATCAGGCCTGATCTTCAAATCGCTTTCGCGCAGCCACAACAGCATTGTGATTCTCAAGCGCCCAATTGATGACCTCCGACAAAGGCCGATACAGTGAGCGGCCCAGCGGGGTCATACTGTATTCCACGCTGGGCAGCTTGGTGGGGAAAACCTCGCGGTGAATGTATCCATCGCGCTGAAGGTCGCGCAATGTCTGCGTCAACATGCGCTGGGAAATATCCGGCACCATGCGGCGAAGCTCTCCGAAGCGATAGGGGCGCTCAGCAAGAGCCTGCAACAGCAGCGTCGACCACTTACCACCAATGTGACTTAGAAGGTCACGCACCGGGCAATTGTCAAAATCCAGATTGGCGAAGTCCGGCAGGGGCGCGGAGGCCGTGGGTTTCAGTCTGGAAATTGTCGCACTCATGCTGGTTCTCTTTTGGTAACGTAGGGCTTAAAAAATGCCTTCTTTACACAAAGCGGTCAATTCCTATTTTAGACTTACTCTCTTTTTGAGACCATCAATCCGCACCACCGTCAAATTGTAAAAAAGGAATATCATATGAGCAAAATTCTTGTGACCGGCGCATCTGGCCAGCTCGGCCAGGCCGTTATACGCCACCTCTTGGAAACCTATGGCGTTAAGGCATCCGACGTGGTTGCTGCAAGCCGAGACACATCCAAGCTTTCTGCGCTGGCAGCAAAGGGCGTGGAAACCCGCACAGACGATTTTGATGACGCAGCTTCCCTCGACGCAGCCTTTGCAGGTATCGATACAGCGCTGCTTATTTCCACAGATGCTCTTGCCGTTCCCGGTCAGCGCCTGACGCAGCACAAGGCGGCCGTGGCAGCTGCGACAAAGTCTGGCATCAAGCACATTGCCTACACATCCATGCAGAAGCCGGACACATCGCTGGTCACCTTCGCGCCGGATCATCTGGGAACGGAAGAAGCCATCAAGGCAAGTGGCGTGCCTTACACCATCCTGCGCAACGCATGGTACCATGACAACTACCTGCACGGCATGCCGCACAATGTTGAGGCCGGTCAGTGGTTTACTGCAATGGCTGACGGCAAGGTTCCGAACATTTCCCGCGACGACTGCGCCCGCGCGGCGGCAGCGGTTCTGGCCAAAGGCAAGGCTGAAAACAAGACCTACGACATCACCGGCCCGCAATCACTCAACGCCGACCAGATTGCCGAGACGATCTCGAAGGTCACCGGCAAACCGCTGGCCGTCATCAAGGTTTCACCAGCCGATTTGCAAAAGGGCATAGAAGGCGCAGGCCTTCCTTCCTTCGTTGCACAGATGCTCGCATCAGCCGATGCCAACATTGCTGCTGGTAACTTTGATATCGTCACAGATGATTACGAAACGCTCACGGGGCAAAAGCCACAGACGCTTGAAGCATTTTTCACAGCGCACAGGGCTGCATTGCTGTCAGCCTGAGATTTGCGATAGCGGCTCTGGAAATGGGCCATCATCGGGCATGTTTGCTACCTACATTAGTCACACGCAACGTCATCCTCGGGCCTGTCCCGAGGATCTAACGCACCCCAACAGCAAACGTGGTTAGACCCTCGGGACAAGCCCGAGGGTGACGGCGGGAAAGGTTTCAACCAAAATCGAAGTCAGTCATCATCGGCTCGAATAGATTGGCGAACCCGCTAATCACCCCTCGTCCTTCAGGGTCTCTTTCTGCGTAATCAACCGCGCACTGTGCTGTCCGCTGAGATAGATCCACAGCCAGCTCCACGCCACGGCCAGACGCGAACGGGTGCCGATGAGGAAGTAGATATGGGCAAGACCCCATATCCACCAAGCCACCACGCCGGTCAGCTTGATCTTACCGAAATCCGCCACAGCCGCGCTCTTGCCGATGGTGGCGAGGTTGCCCTGATGGCGGTAGCGAAACACAGGTTGCTCCGCCTTGCCCGCAAGCCGCGCCTTGATAACCTCGGCCACATAGGCGCCCTGTTGCTTTGCGGCGGGCGCGACGCCCGGAACCGGCTTGCCATTATCCTGCATGACGGACGCCGTATCTCCGATGACGAAAATATCCGGGTCGCTGGCGATGTTCAGATGCGGACCAACCTCCGCACGCCCTGCCCTGTCGGCGTCCGAACCAAGCCATTTGGCAGCCGGTGAGGCCTGCACACCTGCGGCCCAGATCATGGTGCGGGCGGGCGTAAACACGTCGCCGATCGTCACACCGTCTTCGGTGCAAGCCGAAACAGGCGTGCCGAGCAGAACCTCCACGCCAAGCCGTTCCAGCGCGCGCTTGGTGTAGGCCGAAAGGTCTTCGGTAAAGGCAGGGAGAACCCGCGGCCCCGCCTCAACCAGCAAAACCCGCGTCTTGCGGGTATCCACATTGCGAAACTCTGGTGGCAAGACCCTGTGGGCAAGCTCTGCGATCATGCCCGCCATCTCGACGCCGGTTGGGCCGGCGCCAATCACGACAAAGGTCAGATGGGCCTGTATCTCTTCAGCGGTCTTCGCCAACTCGGCGCGTTCAAAGGCCAGCAACAGGCGGCGGCGGATGGTCGTGGCATCCTCCAGCGTTTTCAGACCGGGGGCATGCTTTTCCCAGGCGTCATTGCCGAAATAGGCATGGCGGGCACCGGTGGCCAGAACCAGCGTATCGAAGGGCACGGCCTCACCCGATTTCAAAAGCACGGTGCGGCTTTCACGATCAATGCCGCCAACTTCTGCCAGCAGCGTGGTGACCTCGGCCCGGTCGCGATACAGACGCCTGATGGGCCAGGCGATTTCAGATGTCGCAAGCGCCGTGGTCGCAACCTGGTAGAGCAGCGGCTGAAACAGATGGTGGTTGCGACGGTCGATCAGGGTGATGCGAACCGGGGCACCTTTAAGCCCGTGAACGACTTGCAGGCCGCCAAAACCACCTCCGACAACGACCACGTGATGATTTTGCATGATATCCGCCTTCCAAAACAAACAAGCCGTGCAAACGGTGCACGGCTTGGCAGTATAGGCGCTAAAATTGACGATAGTTATGAAATAGACTGACCGCAGGCGCGGCAAAAACGCCGTACCGTTTCCGCCATACCATATTCCAGGGCATCCGCCGTCAGCCCATGGCCAATGGAAACCTCCGCCAGATAGGGAATTCTCCCCATCAGGGCCGGCAGATTGGCAACCGTCAGATCATGACCGGCATTCACACCAAGTCCCAGAGCCTTGGCATGATCGGCAGTCGCGCCCAATTTCTCCAGCCACATCTGCGCTTCCTCGGGCTTATCGTAACCGCCGCCATAGGGGCCGGTGTAAAGCTCGATACGCGCGGCACGCGTATCGGCGGCCAGTTGCACCGCGTCCTTGTCGCCATCGCCATCTGCAAAGAGGGAAACGCGCATTCCGCCTGCGGTCAGGCGCGCAACTGTTTCCTTCAAGAAAGTAGAGTGCTTTCGAAAATCCCAGCCGTGGTCGGATGTCGCCTGGGATGGGTCATCAGGCACAAGCGTGACCTGCTCGGGCTGCGCTTCCTCACACAGCAGCAGAAAGTCTTCGGACGGATAGCCTTCGATGTTGAATTCGGCGTCCGGATATTCGTCGTCGATCAACGCGCGCAAAACCGGCAGATCGGAAAAACGGATATGGCGCTGGTCAGGCCGAGGGTGAACCGTCAGCCCGCTGGCACCGGCCGCCAGCGCGATGCGGCCAAAATTTGCGACGTCAGGCCAAGGCAGATCCCGGCGGTTTCGAAGCATTGCGATGGCGTTGAGATTGACGGAGAGTTTGGCTGGCATGGTCGGACCGCTTTTTACAATGTGTGAGCCCACTGTTTCCCCCACTCTGCCGTTTGCCGCAAGCGACTTGCCGAAAATAATTGAAAACTTCGGAACCAAGTTCGGCTGCCCGCATTGTAGAGGCAGTTGGGGCTGGGAATGTATTATGTCTAACGAATATTTTGACGCGGTCATAGATCGCGAAAAACATATCCAATTTGGTGTCGTCATCGAAGCGGGGAAAAATGCCGGCTGGAAAGCGACGCCCATAAGCGATGCAGGAAAGCCCAGACAAATGCCAAACAGGGATGTATCTGCTGTCAGCGCGAAGAATTTTCTGCCTGACATTCGTATGCCTTCAAATATGCCGCCGGAGCCTGTCGGCATTGCCGATATGGCGAAAATGTTCGACGTTACCCATAGAACGCTGCATTTTTACGAAGAAAAAGGCATCATTGCCTCGCGCCGTTCCGGCATCATGCGTGTGTATTCTCATGCCGATATACGCCGCATGGCGGTCGTGAACTTCTGCCGCGATATCGGCATCCCGATCGCAACAGTGCAGTTGATCATGCAGGATCTTTCTACAGCTACAACGCAAGCTGAAGCGGATGACCTCTTTCAGGCCGCCCTTGCAGCGCGCAAAAAAGAAGTGAATGCCGAGCTTTCGAAGCTCAGTGTGCAAATGCAGAAGATCAACGATGCGCTTTTGCCCGAAGAGCACCACGCGGTTGGTGCAACGCAAGCCAAGACAGCAACAGACGTCAGATTGACGACGCGTGAGCGCCAATGCCTAGAGCTGATGGCGGAAGGCTATGCGCCTGCAAGGCTTGCGCGCACCTTGGGTGTTCCCGTTGAAGAGCATGAGCGACTGGAAGCTGTGATTCTGGAAAAAGTCGGCGCAAGCGACAGATATCAAGCCGTAGCAAAAAGCCTGCAGCTGGGCCTGATCAGCCAGAACGAGGAATAGCACTCACGGGAGTTAGTGCACTTCCGCCGGTCAGCGCACTATCGTCAGTGTTTCAGCGGCCCGGGTGATGGCGGTGTAAAGCCATCTTTCGCGGGAATCACGAAACGCAAAGCTTTCATCGAACAGCACGACATTGTTCCACTGCGATCCCTGCGATTTGTGGACGGTCAGCGCATAGCCATAATCGAACTCGTCATAGCGCTTGCGCGTGGTCCAGGGTATCTCGGTCTCGCTTTCTTCAAACGCAGCCTTGAGCAACTTAATCTTGGCCGCGCCGCGATCCATATCATCGTCTTCGGGACGGATCATCAGGTTGATGCCGGGCTTCACCGTCTCGCGTGATGAACTCATGACCTGCCAAAGGGAGCCGTTGAGCAGACCCTTTGCGGGATCATTTCGCAGGCACACCAGCTTGTCACCCGATTGCGGATAATCGGCACTGAAACCCTTGAGCTCACGCAAACGCTGGTTATACCGCTTGCGGGTCCGGTTGGTGCCGACCAGAACCTGATCTGCATCCAGCACAAGCCCCTGCGTCACCTCATCCTTGGAAATGACCTGGGCTGCACCATAGTCGCCGCGCATGATTTCCTTGCCTTCGCGCACATCCATGGCAAGCTGGATGATGGGATTATCCTTCGCCTGACGATGGATTTCAGACAGCAGGAAATCCGGCTCCTGCTCGGTAAAGAACCCGCCACCGGATATCGGCGGCAACTGGCCGGGATCACCCAGCACGAGGATAGGCGTGCTGAAGCTCATCAGGTCGCGGCCAAGTGCCTCATCCACCATCGAGCATTCATCGATGATAATAAGAGCTGCCTTGGCAAGCGGGCTCTGGCGGTTGATGGAGAACATCGGCGAGATGGATGTCTTGCCCGTCTCTTCATCCTCCACCGCTTCCTCGCCACGGGGACGATAGATCAGGGAATGGATCGTGCGGGCATTTGTTGCACCGCGGGAGCGCAAAACCTGCGCCGCCTTGCCGGTAAAGGCTGCAAAAAGGACTTCACCATCCACATGTTCGGCAAAGTGCTTTGCAAGCGTCGTCTTGCCCGTTCCGGCGTAACCGAACAGCCGAAAAACCGGCGTCCGGCCTTCCTTCAGCCAGCGCGAAACAGCCTTCAGGGCTTCATCCTGTTGTGGAGATAATTGCATGCGCTCTCTTCGCAGGATTCGAGCGTGAGGCGCAACAAAAAAAGAACGAATGACAGAAATGGCAGGGTCACTGACGACCACACACCTACAAGTCAAAGGAACAATATAGCGCTATATAAGTAATTTCTCATTCTTGAAAATACAATAACTGACCATTAACGAACGATAAATTTGTTTAATATACTACCGATTATAAGGATGAACTATTAGGGATAGTTTGTTCACACCATTCCAAAGATCAAAATCGCGCGACTGAATACGCGCATCAAACGAGATTTCTGGACAGATCTTGTTCGGTATGACGCCGTTTTGATTGAAATGACATAACTTGAATTAGGGGTCGACGAACTATGTTTTCTTTCCAAAATCTTTCGACAAAGTCGAAAGTCGTTTTAGGCACAGCTGCACCTGTTATACTGGCGATTGCCATTGGCGCTATTTCGCTGAACAATATCGCTTCAATGGACAGAAGCACGCACTGGGTTGAACACACTTATAAAGTCTTGCAGACAACGGACGACATCACCGCTGCGGCCGTTGACATGGAAACGGGCATGCGCGGATTCATCATCACCGGCAAGCAGGACTTTCTGGCCCCTTACCGCCAGGGCGAACAGGCCATTTACAAGACAATCAGCGATCTGAAAAAGACGGTCAGCGATAATCCAACTCAGGTTGGTCGCCTCGACAAGATCGAGAAGGCAATCGGTGACTGGCAAAAGATGTTCGCCGAACCTCAGATCAAGGCGCGCGGCGCATTGGCTGACACGACAACCCTCGGCGATATGAACAAGCAATTGGACGCATCCCAGGGCAAGACCTATTTCGATGGCCTCCGCGGCTTCATCAAGGAGTTTCAGGGCGAAGAAAGCGCACTGCTGGCCAAACGCAACGCCGCCAACGAAGCGTCCATATCCTCAGCCAAGACCATGATCTGGGGCAGCATTGTCGGCGCAATCGTCATCGCGCTCATGGCAGGTCTTGCGATTGGCAGCGGCATTTCCAGACCATTGCTGGCGATGACTGCAGCCATGAAGCGCCTTGCCAATGGCGAGACGCAGGTGGAAATTCCCGGCGTCGGACGCAAGGACGAAATCGGCGTGATGGCGGAAACCGTGCAGGTCTTCAAGGACAACGCAATCGCCAAGATCAACATGGAGCGCGAGGCGCAGGCAAACCGCTCCATGAGCGAAAAGCAGCGTCAGGAACAGGAAACCCAGAAGGCGCAGGAAGCGGCAGAAATCCAGCTGGCTGTCGATGAACTGGCAAAGGGTCTTGGCCAGCTGTCCGATGGCAATGTCGCATATCGCATCACCGCTCCGTTCGCCGCCCATCTCGACAGGCTGAGAGGCGACTTCAACAACTCGCTCGCAAAGCTGAATGAAGCACTCGTTTCCGTCGGCAAAAATGCCCGTGGCATCGATGCCGGTGCAAACGAAATCCGCTCCGCCGCCGATGATCTTTCCAAGCGCACAGAGCAGCAGGCTGCCTCCGTTGAACAAACAGCTGCCGCGCTGGAAGAAATCACCACGACGGTGAAAGATAGCAGCAACCGCGCAGAAGAAGTTGGCCACCTGGTTTCAAAGGCTCGCGAAGGCGCGGAAAAGTCCGGCGACGTCGTTCGTCAGGCCGTGACAGCCATGAATGAGATCGAACGCTCCTCCGGTGAGATCACCAACATCATCAGCGTTATCGATGAAATCGCCTTCCAGACGAACCTTCTTGCCCTGAACGCCGGTGTCGAAGCCGCGCGTGCGGGTGAAGCAGGCAAGGGCTTTGCCGTTGTTGCGCAGGAAGTGCGTGAACTCGCCCAGCGTTCTGCCAAGGCAGCCAAGGAAATCAAGGCGCTGATCACCACATCCGGCGAGCATGTCCGCTCCGGCGTCAACCTTGTTGGGGAAACCGGTCGTGCGCTTGAGGTGATTGTCACCGAGGTTCAGGAAATCAACCGCCACATCACGGCGATTGTCGAATCATCGCGTGAACAGTCTGTTGGTCTTCAGGAAATCAACACTGCCGTCAACACGATGGATCAGGGCACGCAGCAGAACGCAGCCATGGTCGAGCAGTCCACAGCGGCCAGCCACAGCCTTGCCAAGGAAGCCGCATCTCTGAACCAGTTGCTGTCGCGCTTCAACCTGGCTTCGTCAGACAGCAATAGCTGGACGGCACCGACACAGGCCGCCCCGGTCAGAGCAGCCTCAACCGCGTCGAGACCCGCACCATCCCCTGCCCGTGCACTTGGCCGCAAGATCGCAGGCGCTTTCGGCGGCGGCGCGTCGGCTGCCGCAGCTCACAGCAACTGGGAAGAGTTTTGATCCATCCAAATCCACAAAAGGCCCAGGGGAAACCCTGGGCCTTTTTTATATCACGCTGAGATCGAGCACCCAATTTTTATGGATCGACCTCGTGGCTCGTGGGTTTAAGATGCAGATGACATCAACCCGGAGCGCTCACATGTATGACGACATCCCAACCATCACCCTACCATCCGGCAGAACTGTTCCGGCTTTGGGCATAGGCACATGGAATATGGGCGACGACAGCGCAAAAGCCGCAAACGAGATCGCAAGCATCCGCAAATCTGTGGAGCTTGGAATGTCCGTTATCGATACTGCTGAAATGTACGGAGACGGCAAATCAGAGGAGATCGTCGGCAAGGCGATTACAGATTTGCGTGATGATGTGTTTCTCGTCAGCAAGGTTTACCCGTTCAATGCCAGCGCCAAGGGCACGATCGAAGCCTGCGAGCGCAGCCTGAAACGTCTGGGAACCGACCGTCTCGACCTCTATCTGCTACACTGGCGCGGCTCCTACCCGCTGGAAGAAACGGTCGACGCCTTCGAAAGATTGAAAGCTGACGGCAAGATTGCCGATTGGGGCGTCTCCAACTTCGATACCGATGATATGGAAGAACTCTTCTCAATACCCGAAGGCAGAAACTGCGCGGCCAATCAGGTGTTTTATAACCTCTCACGCCGTGGCCCGGAATTTGACCTGCTGCCATGGTGCCAGAGCCATGGCGTGCCAATCATGGCCTATTCGCCCGTTGAACAGGGCCGCATCCTGTCCAATCACGAACTCATCCGCATCGCCAAAGCCTATCAGGCAACCCCTGCGCAGGTGGCTCTCGCATTCCTGCTAGAGCGCGACGGCGTGATGGCCATCCCGAAATCCTCCAACGCGCAGCGTGTGGAAGAAAACCGAGGCGCGACGGATCTTGAGATCAGCGACGAAGATTGGGAAGCGCTCGACGCGGTGTTTCCGCCGCCGGTAAAAAAGACTGCACTGGAGATGCTATGATTATTCAGCTCCTTGGACCGTTTTCCAGACTCAAAGTCACAACGACTTGAAACGAAACATCTCTCCCGGGCATTGCGGCCTAACGCGGGCGATAAAAAAGCTTTAGGATCAGATACACCGGATAGCTGATAACGACGAGAATGATGGCTGCTTCGTGCGTCGAGGCAACATCGGCCCAACCTTCCATTTTGGAATTTCGGCCAAATATTCCGAAACCGAAGAGCAAAGCACCGCCGAGAATAATAGCGCAGGTCACCAGCACACCCCACCACTCTAACTCAAGTGATCCGTTCCAAGCCGCATAACCCACGACGCTAGCGCCGGAGAACATCAAGAAGCCGACGGTCAAAAGGTAGCTTCGCCAGAACAGCGCTTGGTCTAATTGCCGGAGACGTTTTGACATGGCTAAAACCTTCGAAGGCATTTTAATTTCATTTTGCAATCTATCCACACTTAAAAAAATGCGCGCATGGAGGTGCAGGATTGCGATGCTGTTCTACAATAGTAGCAGTCCTGCAATAAACATCTTATCCGCCTGAGCAACGAAAAAAGCCCGCAGCAAAGCCGCGGGCTTTCTCCCAATCAATCGATCAAAGAGATTACATTCCCTGCGGGCCACGGTTCATCGCAGCAATGCCCGTGCGGCAAACCTCGATGAGACCCAGCGGCTTTATGATCGTCAGAAACTGGTCGATCTTGGACGACTTGCCGGTGATTTCGAAGATGAAATGCTCCAGCGTTGCATCCACCACCTTGGCGTGGAAGGCATCGGCCAGACGCAACGTCTCGGCACGGTCTTCACCCTTTGCTGCCACCTTGATGAGCGCAACTTCGCGCTCGATGGGGCGATCCTGGCCGTTCTGGCGGGCGCGCACCGTCAGGTCCACGACTCGGTGAACGGGCACGATGCGCTCGAGCTGCGACTTGATCTGCTCGAGAACACCCGGTGTGCCGCGCGTGACGATGGTGATGCGCGACAGGTGCGCCTCATGCTCCGTTTCCGAAACCGTCAGGCTTTCAATGTTGTAACCGCGACCGGAAAACAGGCCGATCACGCGGGCCAGAACACCCGGCTCGTTGGAAACCAGAACCGATAGCGTGTGGTTTTCAACCGTTTCGGTTTCCTTCTGAATGAAGTAGGCCGAACCGGTGGGCTGTAGATGTGCGTTCATATCCGTGTTCCTCTCCCGATCAGACTAGCTGACGGCCCTTTGCATCAATGGCGTTGGCAACGGCTTCGTCGGTGGCTTCATCCGGCAACAGCATCTCGTTATGTGCCTTGCCCGATGGGATCATCGGGAAGCAGTTGGCGAGATTGGCCACGCGGCAATCGAAGATGACAGGTTTATCGACTGCGATCATCTCGGCAATCTTGCCATCCAGTTCGGCCGGGTCATCGCAATACATGCCAACGCCGCCATAGGCTTCCGCCAGCTTGACGAAATCAGGCATGGCTTCCGTATAGGAGTTGGACAGGCGGTTGCCGTGCAGCAATTGCTGCCACTGGCGCACCATGCCCATATACTGGTTGTTCAGGATGAATATCTTGACCGGCAGATTGTACTGGATGGCGCAAGACATTTCCTGAATGCACATCTGGATCGATGCGTCTCCGGCAATATCGATAACCAGCGCATCCGGGTGGGCAACCTGTACGCCGATGGCGGCGGGCAGACCATAACCCATGGTGCCGAGACCACCCGATGTCATCCAGCGGTTTGGTTCTTCAAAGCCGAAGAACTGCGCCGCCCACATCTGGTGCTGGCCCACTTCCGTGGTGATGTAGGTTTCGCGGCCCTTGGATGCCTCGTAAAGACGCTGGATCGCATATTGCGGCATGATGACGTCTTTGGAGTTTGTGTAGGCAAAGGACTTGCGCGCACGCCAGCGCTCGATCTGCTCGTGCCAATCCTGCGTCTGCGCCTTGTCCGGGCGCTGCGGCAGCGCCCGCCACAGACGAACCATGTCTTCCAGAACATGGGCAATATCGCCAACAACGGGAATATCCACGCGGACGTTCTTGTTGATGGAAGATGGATCGATGTCGATGTGGATTTTCTTGGAATTGGGCGAAAACGCATTCAGACGGCCGGTAATACGGTCATCAAAGCGCGCACCAACGCAGATCATGACATCGCAATCATGCATGGCCATGTTGGCTTCGTAGGAACCGTGCATGCCCAGCATGCCCAGCCACTTTTCACCCGATGCCGGATAGCAGCCAAGGCCCATCAGGGTCGAGGTGATCGGGAAACCGGTCAGCTGAACCAGTTCGCGCAACAGGCGTGTCGCCTCAGGGCCGGAGTTGATAACGCCGCCGCCGGTGTAGAGAACAGGCCTACGGGCCTTCGACATCAGCTCAACGGCTGCGTGAATGGCGTTGATATCACCCTGAACACGCGGCTTGTAGCTCTTCTGCTGGACGGCAGCGGATGGCGGCGTATAGGTGCCGGTCGCAAACTGAATGTCCTTGGGAACATCGACAACAACAGGGCCGGGACGACCCGTCTGAGCAATACGGAACGCCTCATGAATGATGCCAGCCAGTTCATTAACGTCCTTGACCAGCCAGTTGTGCTTGGTGCAAGGGCGCGTAATACCAACGGTATCGCATTCCTGGAAGGCATCCGAGCCAATCAGCGATGTGGGAACCTGACCGGAGATGCAGACGAGCGGGATGCTGTCCATCAACGCATCCTGCAACGGCGTCACGGCATTGGTGGCACCGGGGCCGGAGGTTACGAGCATGACGCCAACCTTGCCGGTTGAACGGGCGTAACCTTCAGCGGCGTGGCCTGCACCCTGCTCGTGGCGCACCAGAATGTGCTGGATATCGTCCTGCTGGAAAATCTCGTCATAGATCGGAAGAACTGCACCGCCCGGATAGCCGAAAATATGCTCGACGCCGTTGTCTTTCAACGCACGCAGAACGATTTCCGCGCCCGTCATGGTGTTGCTGTTTTCCGTATTGTCCTTATCCGTCATTGCCTGTTCCATCCCGATTTGGCTTTGGATATCGTTGGGCCATCTGGCCCGAGTGAAAGACATAAAAAAAGGCCCCTGGAGGAGCCTCGTTCAGCGCATGGGTGCTTTCGCCGGATGGTTACACCATCCTGCCCATGCGCCGTCCCACCACGATAAGTACGTTAAGATTTTTCATGGGTCGGAGTGTTAGCCACAAAGTTAACGTCCGTCAACGCACGCTCCGGAAAAAATTTCATTTATTGCGGGAATCGATCCGTAAGCGAAACAAAATTTCGCCCTTCCTATACAAGTTGTTAAAGGCAACCATCTAAATTCAGGGGGCAATGGCTGGACGAACCCGGAACGCCCAGACGATAAAAACCGACAAGACCTATGACAGGGGCGAAACGTGTTCAACGACGACCTTCGCAAATCGGCACATGCGGGCGAGCAAGATCGCCGCGACGAGCTGATGGCTGCCAATCGCCTGCTCGGGCGCGTCATTTCCTGCACCGGTTCCCGAGCCACCATTTCAGCCACCACCGAACCCGGAAAGACAGACCTTGCGGAACTGTGGTCGGTGGGCCGCCTGATTTCCATTGATCTGGGCGAAACACGGGTCGCCGCCCTCACCTACGCCATGCGAACCGATCAGGTTGAATGGTCGAACGAACGCCACAATACGCTCCTGATTGAGGTTGAGCTTCTCGGAGAAATCCGTCCAACGGCGGAAGGTATCGAACGCTTCTCGACCGGCATCTCGCGCTACCCCTATCTGGGTGCCGTCGCCCATCGCATCCGGTCCAGCGATCTGATGCGGATCTATGAAACGCAGGAAGCGGGCGCATGCGTCGTCGGGCGCCTGACGCAGGATGACACGATCGATGCCACGATCAGCATTCCGCAGATGCTGTCCAAGCACTTCGCTGTTCTCGGCTCCACCGGCGTCGGCAAATCGACCGCCGTGTCGCTGCTGCTCAGCAAGGCGATTTCCAAAGACCCGAAGCTGCGCGTCCTTATTCTCGATCCGCACAATGAATATGCCGCAGCCTTCCCGATGACATCTGTGGTCATCGATACGGATACGCTGGACCTGCCCTTCTGGCTAATGAAGCTGGAGGAGTTTACGGAAGTTCTCTATCGCGGACGCAAGGCCGTGGCCGAAGAACTGGACGTTCTGCGCGATCTGATACCGGAGGCCAAGCGCGCCTTTCGCGGCGCAGATAACTCCGTCATGCGCCGTGCCTCGGAAAAGTCCTCGCTGACGGCAGATACGCCGGTGCCCTACCGAATAGCCGATCTTCTGGCGCTGATCGACGAGCGGATCGGGCGGCTGGAAGGCCGAGATGAGAAGCCAGCGCTGCGAAACCTGAAAATGCGCATCATGGCCGCCATCAATGATCCGCGCTACCACTTCATGTTTTCCAACAGCACGATCACCGATACGATCATGGAAACGGTCGCGCATATCTTCCGCGTGCCGGGCGAAGGCAAGCCCATTTCAGTTTTCCAGCTCGCGGGCATTCCGTCCGAAGTGGTAAATTCCGTCGCCTCGGTCCTCTGTCGCATGGCGTTTGAGTTGGCCTTGTGGAGCCAGGGCGCCATTCACACGCTGGTCGTCTGCGAAGAAGCCCACCGATACGTCCCGGCAGATCCCGCTCTCGGCTTCTTCCCGACCCGTCAGGCCATTGCGCGTATTGCCAAGGAAGGCCGTAAATACGGCGTGTCGCTCGGCATTATCACCCAGCGCCCCGGAGAGTTGGACCAGACGATCCTGTCGCAGTGCTCCACCGTGTTTGCCATGCGGCTTTCCAACGAAAACGACCAGGAGATTATCCGCTCGGCCATTCCCAATTCGTCCGTTTCCACCACCAGCTTTCTGTCTTCCATCGGCAATGGCGAAGCCATCGCCTTTGGTGAGGCGATCAGCGTGCCGATGCGCATCAAGTTTGATCGCGTCGCCGCCCACAGCCTTCCCAAGGCCAATGGCGTCATGCCCCACATTGCCGAAGATACGCCTGACACGGTTGACCTACGCTCCATCGTCAAACGCATGCGCGCCGTTACCGGCCCTGATATTTCCGGCTTCCGCCAGAGCTATGACGCAACAATGGCTCAGGATGCTGAGGAAGAAGAGTTCGATAGCTGGAAAAGCAATTTCAACGAAGAAAGCAGCGGCAACGAACCCTACCGGCCAGAAATGCTGCCGCGCAGCTCAGGCTTTGCCCCAAAGCCGCAAATGCCCCAGCGACCGGCTGTAACGGAACCACAGTCGAGGCTTGGCCCGGTTGCGCCGCAACCTTACAGCCAGGAGCAGCGGCCTTCTTTGCGAGACAGCTTGCTGAAGACGCCTCTCGGTAGTCTCTATAAGAAAGACTGAGACGGCAGGTTTCCTATTTACCCAGTGGCACGCCGCCGCTTTGCGATGGGTCGAACCGCTCCCAGTCCTCACCCATCTGGTTGCGAAACCACGTCATCTGTCTCTTGGCATATTGGCGCGTCGCGGCAGCGGACTTTTCAATCACCTCCGCCTGCGTCATCCTTCCTGCCAGCATCTCGGCAATCTGGGAAACGCCGATAGCCTTCATGGCAGTCGCGTCGGGCGAAAGCTCCTGCGCTAGAAGCGCCTTCACCTCTTCCACGGCCCCGCTCTGCATCATCAAGCCGAATCGCTGATTGATTCGCTCATGCAGCAAGGCTCTGTCCGGCAACACCACGAATTTCCTAGCCCGGTCGGGATCGATAATCATGGGGCCACGCGCCTGCTGGAACATGCGAATGGATTGGCCCGTCGCTTCCATAACCTCCAGCGCACGCACGATGCGCTGCCCGTCGGTCGGTCGCAGGCTGGCTGCGGTTTCTGGGTCGCGCTGAGTAAGCTCTTCGTAAAGCTCAGCCGGTCCATCTTCCACCAGACACGCCCGATACTTCTCGCGTATCTCAGCTGGAATGGCTGGCATATCTGAGAGGCCGCCCGTCAAAGCTTTGAAATACAGCCCGGTGCCGCCAACAATCACCGGAAGACGCTTCTCGCCCCGCAGCGTCTCGATAAGCGCCGCTATTTCACGAAGCCACTCACCTGTCGAATAAAGCGTGGCTGGCGGGACGTGCCCGTAAAGATGGTGCGGCACACCCTCCATCTCGTCTCCGGATGGACGTGCGGTGAGCACCTGCAATGTGTCATAAACCTGCATGCTGTCTGCATTGATGACGACACCATTGTTCTCCCGCGCCCATTGAAGCGCAAGCGCGGACTTGCCGCTTGCCGTCGGGCCGGTTATCAGGATCGCATCGAAGTCGTCATCAAGGTTTCTCATCATGGCTCTCGTTGCCACGCTTATCGCCAATCCGTCAAATCCTGTTCTGAATTCTACCATTGCGGAAAGCGCGGCCAGTGCCCTCAACGCATCCGGGCTTTATTGGCTGGCGGATGGAATTGCCTGTGACCTGGTGTTGCGCGATGGCACGGATGTGGCAGCAGCCGAACGCGTGCTGCGGATGGCCATCGTCGACAGACCGATCGACATCGCCATTCAGGAACAGGATGGGCGCCGCAAGAAAATCCTGATCGCCGATATGGACTCAACCATGATCGGGCAGGAATGCATTGATGAGCTAGCCGCAGAAGTCGGCTTGAAAGAACAGGTCTCCATCATCACGGCCCGCGCCATGAATGGCGAGATTGCGTTTGAGCCAGCGCTGCGCGAGCGGGTCGCATTGCTCAAGGGCCTGCCGATCTCTGTCGTGGATGAGGTTATCGAAAAGCGGATTACGCTGACATCAGGCGGTCTGGAACTGATCGCGACCATGAAGGCCAAGGGCCATTACACAGCTCTGGTGTCCGGCGGCTTCACCGTCTTCACCAGCCGCATCGCCGCCACGCTGGGCTTCGATGAAAACCGCGCCAATATTCTGGGCGAGAAAGACGGGCTACTGGATGGCACCGTTGCCGAACCCATTCTCGGCAAGCAGGCCAAGGTCGATGCGCTGAACGACATCGCCACGAAGCTTGGCATTTCACCTGAGGACGCGATGGCGGTGGGCGATGGCGCCAATGATCTGGGCATGCTGCATCTTGCAGGTGCAGGCGTTGCGCTTCACGCCAAACCGGCAGTGGCAGCTGAAGCAAAAATCCGCATCGATCACAGCGATCTCACCGCACTTCTTTATCTTCAGGGCTACAGAAAGTCAGACTTCGTCACTCCATGATTATATGTGGAACACCGAGGCTCATTCTGCGCGACTGGAAGCCAGTTGATCGCCATCTTTTTCGGCTCATCAATGCCGATCCAAAGGTGATGGAGTTCTTTCCCACCTGCCGTAGCCATGCCGAGTCAGATGCCACAATGGCGCGCACCAACGAGATGATCCACGCCACCGGCTATGGCTTCTATGCGGTGCAATTGCGTGAAACGGGTGAAGCCATCGGCTTTTGCGGCATCGCGCCCGCCAATCTGGAAGGCATATTTGCCGATAACGCGCTGGAAATAGGCTGGCGGCTGGCACCGCGCTTCTGGGGCCAAGGCTATGTTACGGAAGCGGCCAAATCATTGCTGGCCATGGCATTCGACGAGAAGAGGATACCGGAAATCGTGTCCTTCGCCGTTCAGGACAATCACCGCTCGATTGCCGTTATGAAGCGCATCGGCCTCATCCGCGATGCCTCGCGGGACTTCATCCATCCCCGCGTGCCGGATACGCACCCTCACCTCATGCCGCATGTTACTTATGCGCAGACCATGGATGGGTGGAACGGGAAATAGATGGTCGGCTGACGTCAGCCCTTATTGTCGTGGTCGCTCTCTGCATCGCCCTTATCGAGCTTGCTCTGATCCAGCGTCCGGCTGGCCTTGTCATTCAAGGCAGATGTCAGGTTCTTCTCGGATTTGGTGCGACCGAAAGTCAGGCGGTTCTGCTCCGCCTGCTTTTCTTTTTCAGACCTGATCTTCTGTTTGCGAAACTGGCGCAGATTGACGATATCGCCTGTCAAAACAATCTCCTGATCCGCGCCGTGCAATCACTTGTTCTTGCGGAAAGCGTCCAGCGAAACAACGGAACCGGCCTTCTTTTCCTCGTCCGGCTTCGCCTCTTCAGAAGGTGCAGCCTTCGCTTCTGCTGAAACGGGATAAGCGGTGATTTCCGCTTCCACGACCTCTTCCTCGAGCGGAACATCGAACTCAAGCTCGAAGTTCACGGAAGGATCGTAAAAACCCCTGATGGCATTGAAAGGAATGACCAGCTTTTCTGGCGTATCCGAGAAGGACAGGCCAATCTCGAACTGTGTTTCAGTAACCTTCATGTCCCAGAACTGGTGCTGGATGACGATGGTCATCTGTTCGGCATATTTGGACTTCAAATGCTGTGAAATCCGAACGCCCGGCGCGCCAGTCAGGAAGGTGATGAAAAAGTGATGGTCGCCCGGCAGCCTCGTCGTCGCCGCAACTTCGCTCAATACTTTGCGAATAACGCCGCGAAGGGCATCCTGTGCGAGAATGTCGTAACGGATATGATCCTGCCCCATACGGTCCTGTCTTTCCTATTCGAACGTCTTTTAACCAAGTATACGCAATGTCTTACATCGCAGCAACGGAAAAGCCCCGCGCTGGCCGAGTCATTTCACCACATAAGCAATTCTGGTTATCTTATAAACAAGTCTGGCGAAATGGAGAAGGTGGAGGTTTCTGTTGCCAGGTACCTCCGAACCCCGCCTTACGGGGCTAACCGTAAGGGCTTAAGTCGGAATTCCCACACCGCCATTAGGCAGCGAGAGCGTATTCCTTAGCGTTGTTGTCATTTGCAACTACACTTGTGACCCGATAACGGCGGTATCATGCCGAGCAAAAGTTCGATCTTTACACCCTTGTCGATCCTATTTCGCCCCCATCAAAAGCGGGCCACCCAAAGCGGGGGCCAGTTTTTGGTGGAGGCGCCGGGTACCGCCCCCGGGTCCAATAGGCTTATTCCATCGACCGTTTATCGCCATAGCCGGATTTGCACCCGGCAAGGCTCATATAGGCGCATAACGCGCCCGAGAAAAGGGGCTTCGTGACATTTCCATGAAGCGAGGAGGGCAAATCCCGACACGCCATGCGTTTCATCACTCTCTGATGCCAGCATTTGCGAAACCAGAATCCGGGGGAAGAGGCTTTCTAAGTCTGGTTCCGCCGCTGCAAAAGCTTATAATGGGCGCATATATGGAATCGGTGGCGGACTGTTATGAAGCAATATCTCGATCTTCTTGCGCATGTGATGGACGCTGGCAGCGACCGTGGCGACCGTACCGGCACCGGTACGCGCTCGGTCTTCGGATACCAGATGCGGTTTGATCTGTCGGAAGGCTTTCCGGTTCTGACCACCAAGAAGCTACATCTTCGCTCCATCATCCATGAACTTCTCTGGTTCCTAAAGGGCGACACAAACATCGCCTATCTCAAGGAAAATGGCGTTTCCATCTGGGATGAATGGGCGGATGAGGACGGCAATCTCGGCCCTGTCTATGGCGCGCAATGGCGCTCCTGGCCAGCACCCGATGGCCGCCATATCGATCAGATCGCGCTTTTGATCGAGAGCCTGAAGGTCAATCCGAACTCACGACGCCACATCGTCTCCGCCTGGAACCCGGCGCTGGTCGATGACATGGCGCTGCCGCCCTGCCACTGCCTGTTCCAGTTTTACGTGGCCGATGGCAAACTGTCCTGCCAACTCTACCAGCGCTCGGCCGATATTTTCCTCGGCGTCCCCTTCAACATCGCCTCCTATGCCCTGCTGACGATGATGGTGGCGCAGGTGACAGGCCTGAAGCCAGGGGATTTCGTGCACACGCTGGGCGATGCGCATATTTACGCAAACCACTTTGAGCAGGCCAAGCTGCAAATGACGCGCACACCGAAGCCGCTGCCCACCATGCGCCTCAACCCCGACGTCACGAGCCTGTTCGATTTCAAGTTCGATGATTTCACGCTGGAAAATTATGAGGCCGACGCCTCCATCAAGGCACCGATCGCCGTATGAGCAAGCCGCGCATCACGCTCATCGCCGCTGTTGCGGAAAACGGTGTTATCGGTCGCGATCTAGAAATGCCGTGGAAGCTGTCGTCGGATCTCAAGCGCTTCAAGGCGCAGACCATGGGCAAGCCGATGATTATGGGGCGCAAGACATTTCTCTCCGTCGGCGAGCGCCCCCTGCCCGGCCGGCCACACATCATCATCAGCCGTAACCCGGATTATCGCCCAGCAGGCGTTGACGTGGTGTCGTCGCTCGAAGCTGCGCTTTCGTTTGCCGCAGACAAGGCCGCAGAGCTTGGTGTCGATGAGGTTTTTGTGGCCGGTGGTGGCGAAATCTACCGTCAGGCCATGCCCTTCGCCGATCAACTTTCCGTCACCCATGTTGAGGTCTCTCTGGAAGGCGATACGTTTTTCCCAGAAATCGACCCCGCGCTTTTTAAAAAAATTGACGAAATACCCTTATCTGCCGGGGAAAAAGACAATTATCCGGTCAGATTCACGACGTACCGCAGATATCACGCATATCAGTGAAGTATTTACCGTGATTGGGTATTAAGTTACCGCGTCTGCGTTGAAACGCACCCTTCTCCTTCTTATAACTGAGAGCACAGTCCCGTCTGGCATGCGATAGCGTTTCAGAGAGGGAGCGGGAGAGTTTTTTAGCATAAGAGGTATGGATGCCCTGGAGCAATCAGAATGGCGGCGGCGGCGGTGGCGGCGGCCCGTGGGGTGGCGGCGGTAACGGCGGCAGCGGCGGCGGTGGTGGAAACAACCAGGGCGGCCCCTGGGGTCAGGGACCAAACCGTCCGCGTGGCGGCGGCGGCGGTGGCGGCAATGGCGGCCCACCAGACCTGGAAGAGATCATCCGTCGCAGTCAGGACCGTTTCAGAAACGTGCTTCCGGGCGGCATCAACGGTGGCGTCATCGCCATCCTCGCACTTGTTGTCCTCGCCTTTGTCGGCATCCAATCCGTCTACACGGTTCAGCCGGATGAACGCGGCGTAGAACTTCGCTTCGGCAAGCCGAAGGACGAAGTCTCAATGCCAGGCCTGCACTTCCACTTCTGGCCGATTGAAACTGTCGAGATCGTCAAGGTCACGGAACAGCAGCAAAACATTGGTGCGCGTGCAACATCGACAACAGCAGCAACCGGCGTGATGCTGACAGGCGACCAGAACATCGTCAACGTTCAGTTCTCCGTGCTTTATACGGTGTCTGATCCGAAGTCCTATCTCTTCAACGTCGATACACCTGCCCAGACCCTTCAGCAGGTCTCGGAAAGCGCGATGCGTGAAGTCGTTGGCCGTCGTCCGGCTCAGGACATCTTCCGTGATAACCGTCAGGCCATTGCGGCTGACGTTCGCGCCATTATTCAGGCTACGATGGACGGTTATGGCGCAGGCCTTTCCATTAATGCCGTGGCGATTGAAGATGCAGCCCCACCACGTGAAGTGGCTGACGCCTTCGACGAAGTTCAGCGTGCCGAACAGGATGAGGATCGTTTCGTTCAGGAAGCCAACCAGTACGCCAACCAGAAACTGGGTGCCGCACGTGGTCAGGCAGCACAGATCGTTGAAGAAGCCACTGCCTATAAGGGCCGTGTCGTCAACGAAGCCAAGGGTGAAGCCCAGCGTTTCATCTCGATTTACGACCAGTACCGGACTGCACCTGAGGTCACACGTGAGCGCATGTTCATCGAGACGATGGAGCAGGTTCTCAAGAATTCCAACAAGATCATCATTGATGAAAAGCAGGGAGTGGTGCCGTATCTGCCTCTGAACGAGATCATGCGCGGCAATACCGGCGCAGCGCAGCAGGGAGGCAACTGATATGAGTAATCGTCTAACCGCAATTCTCGTCGGCCTCGCCGTTGTCATGTTCTTCGTCTACTCGTCCTTCTTCGTGGTCAACGAACGCCAGCAGGCAATCGTCGTTCGCTTCGGTCAGATCCAGGACGTGAAGACCGATCCGGGCCTCTACTTCAAGCTGCCATTCGCGTTCATGGATGCGGACCGCGTACAATATGTCGAAAACCGCGCACTGCGTTTCGATCATGACAACATCCGCGTTCAGGTGTCCGGTGGTAAGTTCTATGAAGTCGATGCCTTCGTAGTCTACCGCATCACCGATGCCCGCCGCTTCCGTCAGACGGTATCCGGCGATCAGCTGTCTGCCGAAATGCGTCTGCGCACACGTCTCGACGCATCTCTGCGCCGCGTCTACGGTCTTCGTGGCTTCGAAGCTGCTCTTTCGGATGCTCGCGCCTCGATGATGCAGGAAGTGCGTGACGACCTGCGTTCAGACGCAGAGTCACTTGGCCTCAGCATTGTGGATGTTCGCATCCGCCGCACGGATCTGACGCAGGAAGTCTCGCAGCAGACCTTCGAGCGGATGAAATCCGAGCGTCTGGCTGAAGCCGAACTGATCCGCGCTCGTGGTAACGAAGAAGGCCAGCGCCGCCGCGCCATCGCGGATCGTCAGGTCGTCGAATTCGAATCCGACGCCAATCGTCAGTCCGAAGTGCTTCGGGGTGAAGGCGATGCCGAACGTAACCGTATCTTCGGTGACGCCTTCCAGCGCGATCCAAGCTTCTTCGAGTTCTATCGCTCGATGGCAGCCTATACGAGCGCGCTGAACGGCAACGGCACGACGCTGGTTCTTTCGCCAGACTCAACCTTCTTCCGTTATTTCAATAACATTGAAGGTACGCCAACCGCGCAACCGGCACAGCCCGCAGCCCCTGCGGCACCTGCTGCACCCGCGAACTGACCTTAATGAATGAAGCGAAAGGGCCGGTGGAAACATCGGCCCTTTTGCCGTTCTGGGGCATCATTCTGCAAGCCCTGCCGGGTTTGGCCAAGAGATGAAAAAGCGGTCTGACGCCATCCACGCTTTAATCGTGGATGAAAGCCTGATTTTCTGCTTATTCACGAAAAGGTATTTTTACACTTCATCATTCCGCCTTATGCTTGGCTATTAAGCAGAGACCCGGTTAGCAATATGCGAGGACGCTGTATGCCCGTTACCACTCTTTCGCCTTTCCGCAGCAGCATAGCGGCGGTCGCGGGATTTGCAGTTTTAGCAGGCGGGTTGGCCATGCCGTTGAGCGCCAGCGCCCAGAGCGCCGGGCCAGCTTCGGTTGCTGATCTTGCGGCACCTCTCATGGATGCCGTCGTCAACATCTCCACATCGCAGAGCGTGAAGGCGGAAGGCAAAGGCCCGACCCCGCCCAACATTCCCGAGGGTTCTCCCTTTCAGGAGTTCTTCAAGGATTACTTCGACAACCAGAGCCCCGATAGCGGTGGCAAGGTCAGTTCGCTGGGTTCCGGTTTCGTCATCGATCCGGCTGGCTATGTGGTGACGAACAACCACGTCATCGAAGGCGCTGATGATATCGAGGTCATTTTCCCCAATGGCAACAAGCTGAAAGCCAAGCTTGTTGGCACCGATACCAAGACAGATCTTTCCGTGCTGAAGGTGGAGCCGAAGACGCCACTCAAAGCCGTCAAATTCGGTGATTCCCGCGCCATGCGCATTGGCGATTGGGTCATGGCGGTGGGCAACCCGTTTGGCCTTGGCGGCTCGCTCAGCGTCGGCGTCGTTTCGGCGCGCGGACGCAACATCAACGCCGGTCCCTATGACAACTTCATCCAGACGGATGCGGCCATCAACAAGGGCAATTCCGGCGGTCCCCTCTTCAATATGAAGGGCGAGGTCATCGGCATCAACACCGCCATCATTTCCCCCAGCGGTGGCTCCATCGGCATCGGCTTTTCCGTGCCGACAGAACTGGCGCAGAACATCGTCCAGCAGCTCATCGAGTTTGGCGAAACCCGCCGCGGCTGGCTCGGCGTGCGCGTTCAGCCTGTCACAGACGATATCGCCACAAGCCTTGGCATGGATGCGGCCCGCGGCGCGCTGATCTCCGGCGTGGTCAAAGGCGGACCCGTCGAGAACGGCCCCATTCAGCCGGGCGACGTCGTTCTGACATTTGACGGCAAGAAAATTCAAGAAATGCGGGATCTGCCGCGCGTTGTTGCCGAAAGCCCAGTCGGCAAGGAAGTGGATGTTGCCATTCTTCGCGATGGCAAGGAGCAGACAGTTAAGGTCAAGCTCGGCCAGTTGCAGGATACCGCCGAGGAAAAGCAGCCCGGCGCCAGCAGCGATGACGCCATGCCTGATGATGGCGAAAACGGCGAAATGGCTGAACCGCAGGACAATAACGACAATCCGACAGAGCAGCAGGCACCAGACCAGCGCGCAGCGGCGCAAACGGTTCTGGGAATGAACCTCGTCGTCCTCACAGACGAGTTGCGCGCGGAAAAGAGCATTGCGGAAAGCGTTGAAGGCGTGCTTGTTGCAGGCGTGGAACCCGGCTCCATTGCCGAGCAGAAGGGCGTCAAGGCTGGCGATGTCATCGTCGAGGTTGCGCAGGACTTCATGGAAGTGCCTGGCGATGTGGCAGTACGCGTCAACGGCCTGAAATCATCCGGGCGTAAGAATGCGCATATGATGGTGGCAGACGCGCAGGGCAATCTGCGTTTCGTTGCCGTGCCGCTGGAATAGTGCTGGTTGGCGGGAGCGCCTTATTCTGGCGCTCCCCGACCGCTTTTCTGCCTCGCATTTCTGAGCAGCCACGCGAGGCGTCAGGAGATTTCCGCACCTGCGGAACCTCGCAGGCTTAACCGGAGTTACCCGACGTCACCGGAATGAAACCGATTCATATCATGAGCTTACGCGCAAGAAATGAATCCGGATGGCAGCGCGTTGAATCAGTTTGGAAAGCCGCAAATTTGATCCGCAAGCACTCCACCACACTCCACGGCCACCGCACCAGCATCTCGCTTGAAGATGCTTTCTGGGATGAGTTGCGCATCATAGCCGACAAGCGGAAGATGAGCTTTGCGGCGCTGCTTGCCGAAATTGATGACAACCGCCCGGAAGACAGCAATCTGTCCTCTTCCCTGCGTGTCTATGTGCTGAACTGGCTTAAGAGCCAGTAGCGCCCACAGGTCCCAAATAGCATTATCTGTGCCGCATCACGGCACAGAGCTAACTCGTCATCAGTGCGCGTAGGTGGCCTTATGGCGCCGGCGCGTTTTGTGCTGGCGGCTGGCGGAAGATATCGCCTGTCGGGGGAACGGAAAACACCGGAGGCGTCGCGGGCTTTGGCTGAGCTTCCTGCTCTCGCTTCAAACGTTCCTGCGAGGCTTTCTCGGCCTCAAGCCGTTCCTGCGCCATCGCACGCATGCGATCTTCCTCAGCTTTGCGCAAACGCTCTTCCTCTGCCTTGCGCACCTTTTCGGCTTCCTCGGCCCGCTTGATCGCGGCCTGTCGCTCGGCGGCCTGGAAGCGGTAAAGCGCCACTTCACGCCGCAGTCTCTGCTTCTCCATAACGCTTGCCTGCAAGGCTTCCACCCGCCTGCGTTCGCGCTCGAAGGCCCGCAGGGACAGATATCCGGTTAGACCCGACACATCGGTCGTCAGTGCTGGCTCTGCCAGTGGTCCGGTAAAGTTGAGGCGAAGGGATGGCTCGGCACCTGCCAACGCCTCGTTGCCGGCATTATAAGCAAGGCCCAAACCACCGGTCAGCGTCTTGTCGCCAATATCCAGCATGAGGTCACCATCAAAGGCGAGTTGTGGCGTGGAAGCCGCAACATTCTGCATGCGCAGGTTTCCATCGCCCAGTGTGAACGGCATGGACACATCACCCAGAGGAATCTCTCCCTGCCAGAGATGCGCATCCACCAGCGGACGCACTTTCGCTGCATCTATATTGCCCTGAAGATCATTGGCAGCCTGAAGCCATTGTTGGAAAGCCGATGCGTTCAACCCGCGCAGAACAAGATTACCGGCACGTATTTCGCCGGATCCGCCCGCCGAAGACAGAAGCTCAGCCACGCTCTTGCCAGTGGATTCCGCTGTCAAATCGAGACCGAACACGCCACTGGCGACAGGCTTCTCTCCGCTTTTCCACATCACGGCGTCAGGGTTGGCACCCGAGACAGCAATCTTGGTTCGGAAAATGCCAGCGCCGTCGCCGGTTGCCATGGCAAGACGGCCAGAAACCTTTCCGCCCATCCAGTCACCCGCCATATTATCAAGCGAAAGCGTACCATTGGCATGGTTGAGCGCAAAAGAAAGGCCTGTCACCGTTCCGAACGAACCCGTGTCGAAATTGGCGGCCTTCACGGACAGCGAGGCATCAAGCTTGGGGAAGGCCGGAAGAGAAACCGGCTTTGCGCTGAGTGCGCCCGTTTCAGGGTCGATAACCGGCCCATACATCGTATCGCCAAGCCACGTCAGATCGACGCTGTTCAGTGCAAGATCGCCGGTCAGCTTGTAAGGTGCGGCCTTCGCAACAGCAAGATTGCCGGAAAACGCATTGCCACCTGCCTGCCCCGAAAGAGCCGAAAGCGTCGTCTTGTCCTTGTCCGAGCTCAGTTTCGCCGTTGCCTTGGTGGACATGCCGCCACCAAGTTGCGGCAAACCAACCGCATTCATAATGAGATATGGCTCGATATCCGCGCTTTCCAGCGATACATCAGCACTGCCTTGCGCAAAGTTTTCCGGCTTCAAGCCGAAGCTGCCATTGGCAGAAAAGTGCGTACGCTCGGTGGAGAAGCGGAATTCCGTCTGAACCGGAGAGCCAAGCGATCCGTTAAGCTTCAAGGACAACAGGCCCTCGCCATCAGCGTCGAAAGGCAGGGGATCAAGCCCCGCCTGCCCAAACAGAATGGCTGTAGACTGGTTCTTCAGAACTGCCTCAAGCGTCAGTGCCGTATCGTCTGTGTCCGTGAGAACGTCTGGCAGCTTCACCACGGCAGAAACGCGGCTGCCGTTGATGGTGCCGGAAACGGCAGCGTTCGCCCCGCCATTGTTCTTATCGACCGCGAGATCAACGGCAATATCGGAATTTGCATACCATGGCGCGCTTCGCACAAGCCGCTCCACCAATGGATGGCTTGGAACTTTCTGCCGCAGAAGGTTAAGCAAAGGCTGTATATCGGCGGCGTGAAGATTGACCGTTCCCTTGCCCGAGAAATCACTGGCAGAGCCCTTCAACTGGCCCTTTGCCCTCACTTCGGCACCGGCAATATTGCCGGCATTCATGGTTTCCAGCGAAAGAACGCCACCCGCCGATGTAAACGCCGTTTCCACCTGATTGGCTGTCACGCCCGCCATATTGATGCGATCCGCCTTGAACTTGGCGGTGATCCGGTGATCGAGAACCGAGCTGCCGACCTGATCGCCCAGGATAAGGCCACCAAGCGCCTTCAGGGCATCGAGATCGATCTCGTCGCCCGCAAGCTCCACATCGATGCTCGCGCCATTGGCTTCCGCCTGCCGCGCAAGGCGACCCTTGAGCGAAGCCTGCCCGATGGCAAGCTCGAGATTTTCAAAGCGCTGCGCTTGCGTTGTCAGCGACACGGTGGAGGAGAAACCCGCAGCATTCAGCTGGCGAATGGCCGGATCGACCGTGCCGGACAGCCAATTGGCAAGCCCTGAGGGCTGGTTGGAGGCAACGAGCATATCACCGTTGAAAGCTGGGCCGCCGGTCAGTGTCAGCGAGCCCTTGGCTTCAAGCTGGGTGCGACCGGGCAGCACGGCAACCGCATTTTCCACCTGCCAGCCGGAACCGTTGGGCCTGATATCAAGGCGGATATCGCGGATGGTTGTGTCATCGGAAACGAGCGCGGGAAGACGAATGCTGGCTTTTCCCGGAACCTGCGGCACGGGTATGCGCGCAATCAGGCTTGCAAATGCCTCAATGCGCTGGCGCACGGGCACAGTCGGAACCCGGGATGTTTTGCCGGTCTGCACGGGTGCTGGCGCAAAGCGGTTGAAATCGATCTGCTGGCCATCAGCCGTCAACAGGAACTCCGGTGCGGTCCCGGTGTCCAGCGTCGCCTCACCCGTCACGATATACGGATTGGCCTCGCCGCCGAGTTCCATGCGGTAACTTGGCACACGCACACGGCCATTGGTCAGCTCAAAGCTGCCCTTCGTCCGTGGCGCAGTGAAGATGGACTGGCTGGCGTCTTTTTTCTGGTTTTCGTCCTGGCGGAAATTGAAGGCGAAGGAGCCGCTATAGACCGGACGCCCCTCAGTGGCGGCAATGGCGCCGTCCAGATCGATCTCAACCGGATGTTCATCAGGCATAAGGCGAAGGCGCAGGCCCATGCGCCCTGCATTGGATTCCGGCTCACCGCTGGAAAGAGAAAACGACCCCGCGTGACCATCAACCGCCGCACGTCCTTTTGCGGTCCACGGCCCGGCAAGCGACTTGGCAGACATATCGGCACTCAAGCCAGTCACCGTGCGGTTGCGACCCGATTGCTCGTCGATGAATTCAATTTGCCCGCCATCGATGCTGACATTCTCAAGAACGACGGTTTTAGCCGGGATGACAGCGCGGCTTCCGCGTGTCCAATCCAGCGTGCCGTCCTTCAACAAACGAATCCGGGCCTTCGGCTCTTCAATCCGCATATCGAAAATGCGCGCTTCGCCAGACAGGAACGGCGCAAGCTCGGCATCCATGGAAAAACGTGCGACCTGAATCTGAGGCGAGCCGTCAGAATCCGTGCCAGCACGCACATCATGCAGCGTCACGGATGGGAAGGGCAGCAGCCGCGCTTCGACACGGCCATGCACCACGACCTTCTTGCCGAGAATCCGGCTTGCCTGATCTTCAAAATCACGCCGGAAATCCGTCCAGTCGATGAAATAGGGTATGAGCAGCGCTGAAAACAGTGCCACCACAAGCAGTCCGCCCAGAAATACCAATATGCGTCCGAGCACGACCCGATGTCTCCCTTAACTGACGATGAAACCTATCTTTTTTCCCTGCCAGAGCAAGCTGCATTTCAGGTTTCACCCATATTCCTGCACCTACTGGGCGTGGAAAAGCTTACCCGGATTAAAGATATTATCCGGATCAAGTGACCGCTTGATGGCAATCATCACATCCAGCGCACCACCCACCTCTTCGGCCAGAAAGCTCATCTTGCCCTGCCCTATACCATGCTCACCCGTGCAGGTGCCGTCCATTTCGATAGCCCGCCGGTTCAAACGCGCCACGAAGGCTTCTGTATGGGCCACACTTATGGGGTCCTTGCCATCAAACAACACAAGAACGTGGAAGTTCCCGTCGCCCGCATGGCCTACAATCGGTGCCAGCATGTTGTTGTCGATGATATCCTGCTGGGTCGCGGTCACGCATTCCGCAAAGCGTGAAATCGGCACGCAGACATCAGTGGAAAGCGCATCGAGATGCGGCGCAAGGGCCTTGGATGCCCAATAGGCATCATGGCGCGCCTTCCAGAGTTTGGCGCGCTCCTGCGCATCGCTGGTCCAGCGGAAAGCACTGCCGCCGCACTCCTCGACAATGTCAGAAAACTGCGCAGATTGCAGCGCCGTTGTTTCTTCAGAACCGTGAAACTCCAGAAAAAGCGTTGGCTTCTCCTCATAGGACAAGCCCGAATAGGCATTGCAGGCGCGGATCTGCACGGCATCCAGAAGCTCGATCCGCGCGACAGGAATGCCCATCTGCACCGTCATGATGACGGCATCGCAGGCCGCCGCAATCGTATCGAAGGTGCACACGCCGCCCGCAATCTTTTCAGGAATACCCTGAAGACGCAGCGTGACCGATGTGATGACGCCAAGCGTGCCCTCGGCACCAACGTAAAGCCGCGTCAGATCATACCCGGCAGAAGATTTGCGTGCGCGCCGCCCCGTGCTGATTTCCTCGCCATCGGCCTTGACCACGGTCAGCGCCAGAACATTGTCTTTCATGGTGCCATAGCGCACGGCATTGGTGCCGGATGCGCGCGTAGACGCCATGCCGCCGATGGACGCATTGGCACCCGGATCAATCGGGAAGAAAAGGCCGGTGTCGCGCAGATAGGTATTCAGTTGCTCGCGCGTCACGCCGGGCTCGACTGTTACGTCCAGATCTTCTGCATTGACGGAGAGGATGCGGTTCATGCGGCTGAAATCCACCGAGATTCCGCCCATCGGCGCATTGACCTGACCCTCCAGCGAAGAGCCGACGCCGAACGGGATGACGGGCACCTTGTGGGCACCGCAGGCTTTGACGACCGCCTTCACATCATCGGAATTTTCGGCAAACACGACACCATCAGGCAATTGCGTGGTGAGATAGGTCGTCGTGTGCGCGTGCTGTTCGCGGAAAGACTGGCCGGTCTGGAGCTTGTCACCGAGTTGCTGTTTCAGAGTGTCCAGCACGGCTGCAATGCCCGCTTCGTTTCTCGCACCAGCCACCACATCCTTCAACGCCATGTTTCTCTCCATGAAATGCAAAACCGGACTCAACCTTTTACGGCAAGTCCGGTTGATATGTGGCACGGCATTGAGATTGTCCAGCACCGCCGCTTGGCAAAACGGCGGTGCGTCAGTTCATCACTCCGCAGCGAGCAGCGGCTTGTCTTCCTCAAGGGCACGGCGACGAATGGCCGTTTCAAGTTCCCTGTGCAGACGAATGTCGGCATCCGCCTGCGGTTTCGCAAAGCGTGCGATCAGCAGGTAGGAGATTGGCGTGATGTAGAGGGTAACAAGCGTCGCCAAACCCAGACCACCGACGATGACCCAGCCAAGCGCAATACGGGCCTCTGCACCAGCACCCTGCGCCATGACGAGCGGAACACCGCCCAAAATCGTGGCGATCATGGTCATCATGACGGGACGCAGGCGAATGCTGCATGACTTTTCGATAGCCTCGCGAACCGTGGCGCCCTGATCACGGAGATGATTGGCAAACTCCACGATGAGAATACCGTTCTTCGCCATGACGCCCACCAGCAGCACAAGGCCAATCTGGCTATAGACGTTGAGGCTGGAGCCGGTGACGAGCAAAGCGATGACCGCACAGGCCAGACCGAGCGGCACCGTCGACATGATGATGACGGAGCTGAGAACGCTCTCAAACTGCGCCGCCAGCACAAGGAAGATGATGGCGATGGCAAAGCCGAAGGTCAGCAACATGCCGCTGGAGTTTTCCTGCAACGTAGCCGCTTCACCCAGCGGCAGCAAACGCGCACCCGCTGGCATCACGGTCGCCGCCATCTCATTGACCCTGGCAACGGCCTCGCCCAGCGACACGCCTTCCCGAAGGTTTGCGGTGAAGCCGACCGAGGGCAATTGCTGCTCACGGTTCAGCTGCGGCGAAACGGCTGTTTCCTTCAGCGAAGCGATGGTGGACATCGGCACCATTCGCCCGTCTTTGGCCTTCATGAAGATGTTTTCAAGGTCGGTGGGGTCGTCGATGGGGCGCGTGGACGACAGAAGCCGCACTGGCACAGCGTCGCCATCGATAAAGACATCAACGATGGACCGGCCCTCAAGCAGGGACTGCATGGCTGTGGAGAGGCCCGTAATGTCGATACCGAGATCGGACGCCTTCTCCCGGTCGATGGAGACCGACAATTGCGCCTGATTGGGTTCGTTTTCCAGACGCGGCGTATCGAAAAGGCCGCTTTGCTCCATGCCTGTCAGAAGCTTTTGCGTGGCTTCGTTCAGCGCCGCATAGTTGGTGCCGATCATCGCCATGCTGAGACCATTGCCCGCACCGCGAATACGAAGGCTGTTGGGCTGAGATGCCGAGGCCCGCAGGCCGGGCACAGACTGGGCCGCAGCATTGATATCCTGCGCAATCTGGTTCTGCGTGCGCTCGCGGTCCGCCCATGGCGCCAGTGTCAGCACCACAAAGCCGGTGTTGGTTGAACCATTCATACCGGAGATGGAATAGATATTGCGGATTTCGCCACTGTCGCGCAGCGGCTGCAGATTTTCCTCGATCCGCTGCAACTGGTCGCGGGTATATTCAAGGCTGACGCCCTGTGGAGCAGTCACGCGCAGCATGACGGAGGAACGGTCCTCGCGCGGCGTCAGCTCGTTCTGCACCATGCCGAAAGCAACCCACGATGCACCCGCGAAGGCAACGGCCACGATGACGACGATCAAAGGATTGTTGAGGCAGGCAGACAAGGTAGTCTTGTAGGTGGACGCAAAAACATTGCCGAACCAGGCCAACGGCCCCGTTGGTTCCTTCATCTCCTGTTTCAACATCCGCGATGCAAGCATCGGGCACAGCGTCAGCGCAACGATGGAGGAAAGACCGACCGCGAAAGCCAGCACGAAACCAAACTCGCGGAACAGACCACCCAATTGACCGGGCAGGAATGACAGGGGAATGAACACGGCAGCCAGTGTTGCCGTGGTGGCGATGACCGCAAAGAACACCTCTTGCGTGCCGAGAACGGCCGCAGCACGCGGTCCCATGCCCTCTGCACGGCGGCGCACAATGTTTTCCAGCACCACGATGGCATCATCCACCACAAGGCCTGTTGCCAGAACAATGGCGAGAAGTGTGAGAATATTGATGGAAAAGCCGACCATATAGATGGCAACGATGGTGCCGATCAGCGCGACGGGCATGGTGATGGCCGGGATCAGCGTTGCGCGCCAATCGCGGAAGAAGAGGTAAAGCACCACGACGACGATGAGCGCGGAAAGGCCAAGCGCAAGCTCCACCTCATGCAGCGCACCTTCGATGAACACGGCGTCATCGCTGGTAATGACGATGCGCGTATTTTCGGGCAGATTGGGCGTCATGGCCTCAACCGCCGCCTTTACGCCGGTCGAAATGCTCAACGTGTTGGATTGGGCCTGACGAATGACGCCAAGGCCCACGCCCTGCACGCCGTTTGAACGCAGCGACGTGGTTTCATCATCCGCGCCCAGCATCACGCTGGCCACATCACGAAGGCGGACACGGTCTCTGACAATAAGATTTTCAAATTCGGCTGGCGTCGTCAGGTTGGCTGTCGCACGCACGACAATATCCTGCGTCGAGCTTTTCAGCGATCCTGCGGGCACATCAAGTGCGGCCGTGCCAAGCGCATTGGACACATCCGTCACTGTCAGGCCACGGCTGGCCAGCGCGCTTTGATCGAGATCGATGCGGAAGACCTTTTCCTGATCGCCGTAAAGCTCCACATCGGCAACGCCATCCACGGCGGCCAGCCGGTCGATGACTTCATCATCAACGAGCTTGGTCAGATCTTCCATGCTGAGGCTGGTGGATGTGACAGCAAGACGCATAATGGGCTGGCTGTCGGAATCCGCCTTGATGATCTGCGGCTCGTCGGCATCATCTGGCATCTGGTTGGCAATGCGGCCAATGGCATCACGCACATCGTTCGAGGCGACTGCAATATCGACACTATCGTTGAATTCCATCGTCACCCGGCTGGTGCCGAATTGCGATGACGAGGAAATGGATTTCACACCACTGACACGCGCAACAGCGCCTTCAATGGTCTGCGTGACCTCCTGGTCGATGGTCTGCGGAGATGCGCCGTCATAGGTCGTTCGCACGGAGATGACCGGGCGGTCGACATCGGGCAATTCGCGCACATCAACGCCAACAAGAGCCGCCAATCCGGCAACCACCAGAAGCGTGTTCACCACGGCGGCCAGAATGGGTCGGCGCACGAAGAGTGCTGTAAACGTCGCCTTGGAATCATTTGCACTGGTCGTGGTCTGGTCTGTCATCGGCTGGCGACCTCCGGTGCTTTCTTCTGTCCAGCCGTTCGCACGGCGCCACCTTCGCGCACGCGCTGCAAGCCTTCCGTCACAATCGGTTCGTCCGGCGCAAGGTCAGCCTTGACCAGCACGGAATCCGGATTGCGCTGAACGACCTGAACGCGAACCTTGTGAGACTTGTCGTCCTTCACGCGCCAGACATAGGAGCCTTCGGCATCCCACTGCACGGCGAGCGGATCGACAGAGGGATAATTTTCGCCGGTGAAGCCCATGGTGACGGCAAAGGACATGCCAGCGCGCAGATCGTCTCTAGCATTCTCGAAAACGGCGCGCACACGCACCGTCCGGCTGGCTTCGTCCACCCGGTTATCGACCGCCTCAACCTTGCCGGAGAATTTCTCACCCGGGCGGGAAATCGATGTCGCCTCCACCGGCATCCCAACCTTGATGGCGGTGGTATAACGCTCCGGCGCCCAGAAGTTCACAAGAATTTTCGAGCGGTCATCAATGCTGACAATGCTGGTCTGCGTCGTTGCGTTATCGCCGATGTTGATCGCAACAATACCGGCGATGCCATCGATGGGCGCCACGATATTGCGCCGTTTCAGATTGAGTTCGGCTGTGCTCAGCGCAAGCTTCGCCGCTTCTTCGGCAATCTGCGCATCCAGCACATCAAGCCGCGCAACCGAGCGCAAATTCGCGTAGGACGTGGACTTCTCGACTGCGCTGCGCAGCGCGACCTGCGCCTTTTCACGCTCGATGACCTGCTCATCATCATCCAGCCGCGCCAGCACATCACCTTTTTTGACGCTTTGTCCCGATGATACCAGAATTTCGGAAATAAGACCCGAAGCCTGCGGCGTGACCACGACTGACTGGATCGCCTCCCCGTTGCCAATTGCATTGAGCCGGTCGTTCACGGTTCCGGACTTGACGGGTGCGAGCGCGACCAGCGTTGCGCTGTTGCCCCTTCCACCGCCCTGCCCGCGCTGCCCACCACCAGCGGCTGCCGTGCCACCGGCCTCTGCAGCAGGCTTTTCCGGGCTTGTAAGTCCAACCTTGGCCAGCAAAACTTTGCCGTCTGGTGAATTATAGGCCCAAAGACAGAACCCCGCCCCCACGACGGCCAGACCGACACCAAGCTGCTTCCAAACCCGCATACACGTCTCCGAATTGATCTCGACTGTCTCCGCATTCCATTTTAGTGCGGACGCCTTGTATTTACAGCAGTATCCTTGCTCACCTTAAACAACGCAACGCACAAATCCGTTTCTTACATAATGGTAATTTACGACGCTTTTAAAAAAGCTCCAGCAACGCTCCAGACGGGTTCGATGCTCGCTCCGGCTGCGTGAAAATGCCCTAAAACAGGCGCTTTGACAGTTGAAACAGGAATAAAAGCAGAACATGGTTCTGGCCTTTCCGCCCCGAATCACTACATTGGGCCGCATGAGCAACAGTTTCGACGATATGCCGTTCTTCGATGAGGAACCTTCCGAGCCACGCCGCCAGCCAGCCGCACCTCCTGCGCCGGGCGGTTTGGGCATCGCGGCGCGTGCCATGGCAGCACGCGATCAGGGCCGCGCTTCGCCCGATTATCTCGCGGGCCTCAACCCGGAACAGCGTGAAGCCGTCGAAACTCTGGAAGGGCCCGTTCTGGTTCTGGCGGGCGCCGGCACCGGCAAGACCCGCGTGCTGACGACGCGCATCGCCCATATTCTGGCAAGTGGCCGCGTCTATCCGAGCCAGATTCTGGCCGTGACCTTCACCAACAAGGCCGCGCGCGAGATGAAGGAACGTATCGGCGTTCTCGTCGGCGGCGCGGTTGAAGGCATGCCGTGGCTCGGTACATTCCACTCCATCGGCGTCAAGCTTCTGCGTCGACATGCTGAAATGATGGGCCTGAAATCCGATTTCACCATTCTCGATACCGACGACGTAGTGCGGCTGTTGAAACAGCTCATTCAGGCCGAAGGTCTTGATGACAAGCGTTGGCCCGCCAAGCAGTTCGCAGGCATGATCGACGGCTGGAAGAACAAGGGCCTGACACCGCCGGATATCCCGGAAGGCGACAGCCGGGCCTTTGCAAACGGCAAGGGCCGCGAACTTTATGCCGCCTATCAGGCACGTCTGAAGACGCTGAATGCCTGCGATTTCGGCGACCTGTTGCTGCACCCCATCACCATTTTCCGCAATCACCCGGATATTCTCAAAGAATACCACAGCAAGTTTCGCTATATTCTGGTGGACGAGTATCAGGATACCAACACCTGCCAATATATGTGGCTGCGGCTTCTGGCACAGCGTCCCAAGGGTGAGCCGCAAAATGTTTGCTGCGTGGGCGATGACGACCAGTCGATCTATGGCTGGCGCGGTGCCGAGGTGGACAATATTCTTCGCTTCGACAAGGATTTCCCCGGCGCGAAGGTCATCAAGCTGGAGCGCAACTACCGCTCCACAGAACACATTCTGGGCGCTGCCGGTCATCTGATTGCGCATAATGAAGGCCGCCTCGGCAAGACTCTGTTTACAGACCGCAGCGAACCCGATGATGAAAAGGTCGTGGTTCACGCGGCCTGGGATTCGGAAGAGGAAGCCCGCGCCGTTGGCGAGGAGATCGAACAGCTCCAGCGCACCAAGCACCCGCTGAACAACATGGCCATTCTGGTGCGCGCATCCTTCCAGATGCGCGAATTCGAAGACCGGTTTGTGACCCTTGGCCTCAACTACCGTGTCATCGGTGGTCCACGCTTTTATGAGCGCCTCGAAATCCGCGATGCGCTGGCCTATTTCCGTCTCGTCTGCCAGTCAGCAGACGATCTGGCTTTCGAGCGCATTATCAACACGCCAAAGCGTGGCCTTGGCGATACGACCGTTCGCAACCTGCATGATTATGCCCGCGCCCGCGACATTCCCATGCTGGCAGCTGCCGCTGACATTATCGAAACGGACGAACTCAAGCCGAAGGCCCGCAAGGCGCTGTTTGATGTCGTGCAGGATTTCCGCCGCTGGCAGACCCTTCTGGAAAACACCGAGCACACCGTGCTGGCCGAACAGATCCTCGATGAGAGCGGCTATACGGCCATGTGGCAGGCGGATAAGACCGCCGAAGGCCCCGGCAGGTTGGAAAACCTGAAAGAACTCATCCGCTCCATGGAAGCCTATGAGAGCATGCGCAGCTTCCTTGAGCATGTCGCACTGGTCATGGATACCGAAAAGAACGCGGAGCTGGACGCCGTCTCGATCATGACGCTGCACTCCGCCAAAGGTCTGGAATTCGAAACCGTCTTCCTGCCCGGCTGGGAAGAAGGGCTGTTTCCGCACCAGCGTTCCCTCGATGAAGGTGGGCGTTCCGGTCTGGAAGAAGAGCGTCGTCTGGCCTATGTCGGCATTACCCGCGCCAAGCGCCGTTGCCACATCTGGTTTGTGTCGAACCGCCGCATCCATGGCCTATGGCAAGCGACGATCCCTTCGCGCTTTCTGGAAGAGCTGCCGCCCAACCACGTCGAAGTCTCGGCATCGGATAGCAATTATGGCGGCTATGGTGGACGCGGCGGCTACGGCCAGTCTCGTTTTGATTCCGCTGACCCCTTCACCAACACCTATTCCACACCGGGATGGAAGCGGGCGCAGGCCAACAAGTCGGATGCGACGCGTGATAACTGGGGCAGCCGCTCCGGGCACGCTGTCGAGCGCATCGGCTACGGCGAAAGTGGCCCGAAAACACGCACCATCGATGGCGAACTCGTCGCCAAATCGGTGGCCGATACGCCATCGAAATTCTTCGTCGGCGACCGCGTTTTCCATCTGAAATTCGGCAATGGCAACGTCGCAAGCGTCGAAGGCAACAAACTCACCATCGACTTTGATCGCGCCGGACAAAAACGGGTGCTGGATGGCTTTGTAGAGCGGGCAGAAAAACCTGCCTGAGCAAGCTCAATCCTGATGAATAGACACGCAAAAGCCGCGCTTGCAGACATGCAGAGCGCGGCTTTTGACTATTCAAAACAGATTATTGCGCGATGGGCGTTTCGCCGGGCGTGAAGCCGATCAGGTAAACGGCGGCCACCACGATGGCCAGAGCGAAGATGGAGATGACAAAAACCGTCATGCGGTTCAGAGGCTTGCGGGTCGTTTTTTTCATGCCGCGATAACGATCGAGACGCATATTCGTTCCAGCGAAAATTCGTTCACAGCATCCGGGGCCATCCATCAAGGAAAATCATTTCCGCTTCAAACCCATATCGGCTAAGCCTCGCCCATCTCCTCAGCATTCGGCGCATCATGACCAGCGACACACCTACACGCCTCAACCCGCTCCACATCGCAGCTGCCTTTGCCAGCGGTTGCCTGTTGACCCTGATGGTCCATTTCAACGGCATGCTCGCCCATTATGGCAATGCGCTGTTTTCATCCTGGACGGCCCACGGAACCGGCACGGTAGCGGCGCTGATTTACCTTGCCATCCTCTCGAAAAAGTCCGTTGACGAAAAGCCGGTGCGGCCCAAAGCACCCGTCTGGGCCTATTTCGGCGGCGTCATTGGCGCGTGTATCGTGATGCTGACCTCCACTGCGGTCAATTCGCCGCTTGCCCTGTCTGGCACAATCGCTCTCGGGCTCGCCGGTCAGGTCATCTTCAGCCTCATTGCGGATTTTTGGGGCATGTTCGGCCTACCAAAACGTCGGCCAGATGCCATTGATCTTTGCGCAGTCGCCCTCATTCTGGGCGGTAGCGCGCTGATTACACTCGTGGGGAGAGCACCATGATCCTTTGGGTTTCCATGGCCTTTGCGGGCGGCGTCTTCGTGGCGCTCAGCCGCCAAATCAACGGACGGCTGAGCCTCTCGAACTCGCCGCTCATCGCTTCCTTCTGGAACCACATCGTCGGCTTTATCGTGCTGACGGCACTTGGCCTGGCTCTGGGTGGCCTGTGGCCGGAAGGTGCGGCCACCGCACCGTGGTACGCTTTCATCGGCGGCCCCATCGGCGTCATCTTCATCGCTTCGGGAAGCTGGCTTATTCCCCGCATCGGCGCGGTCAACACCGCCCTTCTCGTCATCAGTGGTCAGATGGTGTCGAGCGTGGTGCTGGATCTGTTCAGCGAACACCCACCGAAGCTATGGGCCAGCGCGGCAGGCGTTTTTCTGATCTTGTGCGGAATGGCACTGACGCAGCGCAAGCGTTAGAGCAATTCCAGCAAAAGTGGGAACCGGTTTTGCGTCCGGAATTGCGTAAAAAAATAGTCGCGTCAGCTATCGGTTTCACGGCGTGAGAACATGCTGAAAAGCGTCTTGCTGTTGCCCTTCGAAGCACCGCTCGCCGTCATGGCGGCACGCCCGGAAAGCTTCGGCACCACCACGATCCGCTTGACCTCGCCACGCTTGAACGCTGCCAGAAACCGATTGTAATCCTTGAACACAACGCAGCCATTGGACTCGCCGCGCCGGGCCAGCATGTAGGTATGCGCCAGCAGTCCATCACGGCCATGCGGGTTCACACCGCTTTCCGGCGTCAGGCGAATGGCCTCAACACCATGAAACGGTGCTTCGCGCATCGTCAGGCGATAGCTGGATGGTGGCGTGGAGCCACGCATCTTCACATGCACGAAATCAGGGTTGTCCCGCATCTTGCCAATACCGGAATGCGCTTCCAGCTTCTCGCCGCTTGGCAGATGAACCACGCCTGCGGAAATATCATAGATCGCCGTGCCATTGCCGCGATCCGGCCACGGAACCGCATCCATCTTGGTTTCGCGCATCGGATTATCGGGCCGCGCAAAGGCCACCATCGTGTTGGTTGGCGGGCTTTTTGGAGCAGGTGCGGGAACGGAAGCCAGTGCTGCAAGCTGATTATCCACGGATGAAGACCTGGCCGGACGCGGTGTCGGCTCCACATCCGCAGCGCGCGCAATCTCCGGGCGGAAGCTCGGAAGCGGAACGGTTTCCGGCAGCAGATCAATCTCCGCATCGGCAGTGGCTTGCGGCTTGCCGAGCGCCACTTCAAATGCCGGATGCTCCTTCGCCTGCGTTTCCAGCATGGCGAGTTCGGGCGCATCAGCCGTGCGCCCCAACGCCGAATCGACGATGGCGGAAGGCTTCAGCGCGGCAAGAGCCTGCGCGGTGGCCTGCGCATGCGCGTTCATCGCAACGGTCGCGCCGTAACGGTCGGCAAATGCCTTGGCGCCAATGTGGTGTTCTGCAGCCAGACGCACGGCCTTCTGGCTGCCATGGCCGGTTGCCGCAAGGCGGGAGAATTTGCGGATGTGAACATTGCGCTCGACCACGTCGAGCGTCGTGCGCTCCAGACCGGAAACAAGCATCTTGTCGAAGCGCTGCACCCCGTGGGAGGCCTGCGCCATGCCGTGAAGCGACGCAAAGGCCGTTACGGCGCAAACGCTTGCCAGCAAACCGCCGCCCAGCAGAGCCGAAAACTTGCTCAAGCCAACGGACTTACGTTTTTTGGGGAAAGCGCTGCCAACGCGCGCATCGTTACAGGCCACGGAAAATGACGCCATGATACACTTTACTCAAACCAGTTACGCAAGACCGGACAAAACCGGCCATCGAATTAGGACCATGAAGAACAGGTGCAGCGGGCACCCACTTCATGGTGAACAGGTTTTGAGCATGCCGAATTATGGTAACCAAAGTCTTTACAAATCCCCTGAAACTGAAGTCTGTGAAGCTTGAATGTGTATATTCGAGGCAGCGAGTACCGGCTTACCACACCAGATACGGTGGCTGCGGCCAGATTACGTATCGCCTTGATTTCGATGGGGACGGCAACCGATTCGCTCATCGATAATGCTCCGGCTATCTGCTGATTTGGATATTATTACGGCGGCTCAAATGCGCGCCATGATCAATATCAACAGCGCTCATGTTTAGGCTTGCGCCGCGTCGGTTCGCTTGGCATCTTCCACGCTCCATCTCGGAGGACACGATATGAAAGCGCTGCTGTTGGTCGATATCCAGAATGGTTTCTGCCCGGGCGGAAATCTGGCCGTGGCGGATGGTGATGCCATCGTGCCCATCGCTAATGCGCTCATCGCCAATGGCGGCTATGATCTCATCGTCGCCTCGCAGGATTGGCATCCGGCCAATCACGGCTCTTTCGCATCCCAGCATCCGGGCAAGCGCGTTTTTGAGATGGGCGAGCTTTCCGGCAAACCCCAGGTCCTCTGGCCCGATCATTGTGTCCAGGGCACTGACGACGCCGAGTTTCACCCGGATCTGAACACCGATGCCTTCGATTACGTTCAGCAAAAGGGTGAAAATCCCGCCGTCGATAGCTACTCTGCCTTTCGAGACAATGACCAGCTGGCAACCACCGGCCTTGCGGATTATCTGGAGCGGCAGGGCGTTGAGGTGCTCGATATCTGCGGGATAGCCACGGACTATTGCGTCAGCTTTTCTGTGCAAGATGCGCTTGAGATGCTGCCTGATGTCAAAGTGCGCTTCATCGAAGATGCCAGCCGCGGTATTGACCCCGAAGGCATTCGAAAGGCCGTGGCCGCGATGCGCGAAAAAGGCGTCGCAATCCTCAACAGCAGCGACATTCTGAATCTCTAGCGAATAGACACGTACTTTTCCAGAACGTCGATGTCCGAGGCAGCGTCTTCCATCCGCCGGCGCACCGCGTCATGGGCGTCTCGCAGTCCCTGATTGTAGAAGACAGGTCCCAGAATTTCAGCCAGCCGGTCAATCAGCATCTCAGCCTGAAGCGCGCCGATATCGAGGTCCAGTTCATCGGCCAGAAAGGCCCGCGTGGTCGAAACCATGACAACCTTGTGCTGCTTATCGATCACGACGTCTACCATCTCGGCCTCCCCGCTGCGCTCCAGCGCAAATCACGCTTCAAAGAAATCAATCTAATCATTCCTTAAATTCGTTTGTGTTGAAATATCGTGCGATGGTACGAGCGGCAACCATAGTTTCCTATCGGCATTGGACCGCACCCTCCCATGGCACATACTACGTTTCAGTCCGGCATCCGGCTCGGATTGCCCGTTGCCTTTACCGTTATTCCCTTTGGCGCGCTTTTCGGCGCCATTGCCATTGATAATGGTCTCACACTGGTTGAGGCAACGTTGATGAGTGGCGTCATCTATGCCGGTGCAAGCCAGCTTGTGGGGATCGACCTTTTCAACCAGAACCTGCCTGCCTGGCTGGTCGTGCTGTCCATATTCGCCGTCAATTTTCGCCATATCCTTTATTCTGCGGCCATGGTGCGCATCGTGCCGGAATGGTCCATCGCCCAAAAAGCATTCGGCTTCTTCTTTCTGGTCGATCCGCAATTTGCCGAATCGGTGCGCCTCAAGGAAACCGAGGGGCGCGTAAGCTTCCAGTCCTACATGGGCTATGCGGCCATTGTTTATACGTTCTGGATGATCTCGACCGTCGTCGGCGCGTCACTCGGAAATCTGATCGGCGATCCTAAGGCCGCCGGTTTCGATGTGTTGCTTCCCATCTACTTCATGGGAACGCTGCTGGGCTTTCGCATGCGTGCCAATTTTTACCCCGTCATGCTGGCCAGTGCTGTGGGCGCAATCGCCGCCTACCACTTCGTCGGCTCTCCCTGGCATGTCAGCATTGGCGCAGTGGCGGGCATTTTTCTGGCCGTCATCCTGCCACCGGCCAAGACCGATGACAGCATCGACAAGGTGGAGGCGATCTGATGGAACAGCTGTTCAACGCGCAGACATTGATCATCATCATCGCTGGCGCCATCGCCACCTATTTCACCCGCGTGGGTGGATATGTGCTGATGACGCGCATGAAAACCATCCCTCCCCGCATGGAGGCTGGCCTCAACGCCGTTCCCGTCGCGGTGCTGACCACGCTGGTCGCACCCGCCTTTTTCGAAGGCGGATACGAGGTCAAGATCGGCATTGTCTTTGCGCTCATCATCGGCACGCGCTTTCCCGGCCTGATCATGCTGGTATCAGGCTGGGCGCTTGTCGTGGCTCTGCGCTACTTCGCTATCGTGTAAGCGGCTGCGTGGCTGCATCAAGCCATTGCTGCACGTCCGCATCCTCAATTAGCGGCGTCAGCTTCTCCCGCACCTGCGCATGGTAGGCATTTAGCCAGTCCAGCTCTTCCTCGGTCAGCAGTGGAACGATGATCAGGCGGTGGTCAACCGGGCACCATGTCAGCGTCTCGAACGATAGCATCGGCAACTCGCCACCCTCGATTGCCTCTGCGGGCCGCACATGGACGAGGTTTTCGATACGAATTCCGAATGCGCCGGGGCGGTAATATCCAGGCTCGTTCGAAAGGATCATGCCGGGCAGAAGCTCCTGCTGGGACACGCGGGAAATGCGCTGCGGCCCCTCATGCACGGAAAGGTAGGAGCCGACGCCGTGGCCGGTGCCATGAGCATAATCCGCTCCCGCCTTCCACAGCGCAATGCGCGCCAGCGGATCGAGATCGCAGCCGCGTGTGCCGACCGGGAACCGCGCAACGCTGATGGCGATGTAGCCTTTGAGAACGAGCGTGAAGAAACGCTTCTGCTCTTCTGGCACAGCACCAATGGCAACCGTGCGGGTAATATCCGTGGTGCCGTTGATATATTGCGCGCCGGAATCGATGAGGAACATCTCCCCCTCGTTCAACGCACGGTCACTGTCCGTGGTCACGCGATAATGCATGATGGCGGCGTTCTCGCCAGCGCCTGAAATCGTATCGAAGGATATGTCCTTGAGCGGGTTCTGCATCATCTGCCCAACCCGTGTGCGCACCTCTTCAAGCGCTGTAACGGCTTTTGTTTCGGTCAGCGTGCCGGGCTGCTGCTTGTCCAGCCACGCCAGAAACTCCACCATCGCAACGCCGTCCTGCACATGGGCGGCCGCTGATCCGGCAATCTCCGCCTGGTTCTTGCAGGCACGCGGCAGCTTGACCGGATCGGGAGCTTCGACAACCTCACCACCGGCTTCAGTAATGGAGCGCGTCAGCGCAATGGGCGTAACATCCGCATCGGCCAGAACACGGCCTGCCGCACTGGCAATGGCGTGAAGCCGCGCTTCAATCTCTTCAGGCGGAAGAAGCGTTGCAATCGGCGCGAGGTGCGCCCTGACCTCATCACCCACCTTGCGTTCATCCAGAAACAGGTCGGCACTGCCATCTGCATAGACAATGGCGCGTGCCAAGGGGTGTGGGGTGTGCGGAACATCATTGCCGCGAATGTTGAAGGCCCAGGCGATGGAAGACGGGTCGGTCATGAGAACAGCATTGGCATTGCGCTCTGAGACGATCTCGCCAATGGTCGCGATTTTCATCTGCGCATGAATGCCGGTGACGCTGTCCGGCTGGATCGTCACAGGCTCCATCGGCGCAGCGGGGCGATCTTCCCAAAGCGGATCAAGCGGATTGCTTTCCAACAGAACGACAAAGCCGCCCTTGTCGGACAAGGCCTTTTCAAAACGCTTCAGCTCAGCGCCGGTATGCAGCCACGGGTCAAGCCCGAGGCGAAAACCCTCCGGCGCCTGGTCTGCCAGCCACTTGGAAGGCGGCGCGCCCACCAGATCACCACCCCGAAACGCGGAGGGATCCACCTGCGAGACAAGCTGCGTGGTGTAGCGTCCATCGACAAACACAATCGCTTCATGGCGGGTAACCAGCACCACACCCGCAGAGCCGGTGAAGCCTGTCAGCCACGCCATCCGTTCAGCGCATGCCGGTACATATTCGCCCTGATATTCGTCAGCGCGTGGCAAGAGAAAGCCATCGATACCAAGGGCGTCAAAGGTGGCGCGAAGCGCCTCCACACGTGCTTTGCCGAATTGTGGAGTGGATTTGTTTTCGAATGACTGGAACATGCTTTGCTTTCCGAACGCCTGATATCAAGGCGGACCTTATCGCGTCACACTCGCCAACGTCCAGCCGAAAGGCATGTCTTTACAACACTCAATCCTTACGCAGATGGATCGTGACCCAGCCGTTGCGCCACAATGTGCGCACATGGGAAAGCTTCATGCCATTATAGGCCGAAAGCACCTTCCAGCGTTGCGATGCCAGAATGCCCGAGAGGATGACCGTGCCACCGGGGGCCAGATGCGTGACCAGCTGCGGCGCCATCTTGATCAGAGGGCGGGCCAGAATATTGGCGATGATAAGGTCGAAAGGCCCATGCTTGCGAAACGCATCGGAATGAAAACCGGGAGCCGTCTCAAGCGACATGCCGGAAACGATGCCGTTCAGCTTGGCATTTTCCTTGGCCACCCGGATGGCGATGGGGTCTATATCCGTTGCCAGCACCGGCACCGGCCGCATCTTGGCAACAGCAATCGCCAGCACGCCACTGCCCGTGCCCAGATCCAGTGCATTGCGGATCGTACGGGACCGCACCACCTGCTCGATCATCTCAAGGCAACCCGCCGTCGTGCCGTGATGGCCCGTGCCGAATGCCTGGCCGGCTTCGATTTCAATCGCCAGATCGTTGATGCGGACCTTGTCGCGGTCATGCGAACCGTGAACGAGGAAGCGCCCTGCCCGCACAGGCGTCAGACCCTCAAGTGATTTGGCAATCCAGTCCACATCAGGAATGATTTCACGCTCGACAGTCAGATGCGGAAACGCAGATGCCAACGCTTCCGTCACGCGGGCGCGAACATCGTCTTCATCGTTGGCGTAAAGATAGACGGATGTTTCCCAGATATCGCGCTTCTCATCCACCTCGGTATTGGCGATGGCAATATCTTCCTCGCCGAACACCTCAGACAGCAAATCCAGAACTTCACCGGACTGGACTTCGGTGGTGGACACATAAAGACGGATTTCGCTCACGGCTGAGGCTCTCTCTGCAGATGTTTCAAGCGTCAGCCTTTGCCATAAAAGCGGCTATAGTCCAATGGATTTCAGCCGATATTGTTGATGCGACATCAGCCTTTCGCGAGTTTTTCCAGCTTTTGCAGGGCAACATCAGGGTTCTCGCCGTAAGCAATGGTGCCAACAAAACGGCCTTTGCCATCCAGCAGGATCACGGATGCCGTGTGATCCATGGTGTAATCGCCATTAGGATCTTTTTCGTCCACCGGCACTTTCTTGGCGTAGATGCGGTAACCCTTCAGCGTCTGCGCAATCTTGTCAGCATCTCCTGTAATGCCGGTGATGCGCTTGGAAACATTGGAGACATACTGATTGAGAATATCGGGCGTATCGCGCTCTGGATCAACAGAGACGAAATAGGCCTGCAGCTTGGTTCCTGCAGGGTCAACCTTCTCCATCCAGCCGTTCAGCTCAAACAGCGTGGTCGGGCAAACCTCGGGGCAATGGGTAAAGCCGAAGAACAGCGCTGTCGGCTTGCCCTGAAAGGCTTTCTCGGTAATGGGCTGTCCGTTCTGCGCAACCAGCTGGAAGGGCACGCCATAAACTTCCTCAACCATCTGGTCGCGGCTCTTGGTCAGTTCCATGGTCAGCCATCCCATCACGCCAAGCAGGACTGCAACAGCGCCCCAAAGCGCAATACGGATGTTTTTCATAGCATTCCCCAATCAGCGACAACCCAGCATATTGGTCATGCTTCTATCCCAGACGCATTGGTTTCGGCAATTGTTGAAAGTTCGGATTGCGCAAGCCGCGCTGATTTGTCTCAAACCCCGCAGGGCCTCAGAAACACCAGGCCACGCCGCTCTGCACGGCGGCGAGAAAAATATCCGTTCCATGCCGCATCCAGCCCTGAAACGTCAGCACCAAAGCCAGCGAAACACCAACGGTGGCTACCGCTGCGTAAAGCAGTTTCATCTGTGCTGTCAGTAGAAATCTCATGAACACACTTATAGTGCCAAACAAACAGCCGCGAAACAAAAATAATGTGCTTGTATTAGCTCTTGCGGTGCGCCGTTAGGGAAAGTTTAAATGGTTTTTGTGCAATATGATCGCCAGCGGTCGGTAAAGCACTGACATGATGTCACCCGGAGTTTTTCGGACACCGCATATTCCCAGAATCGAAGCGGCCTGCCAGAGAGCCGCCAGGAAAAGTTCAGAACATGTCAAACGCCATCAAGCAATCCGGCGCATATCTTGAAATCGTTTCCTTCCATCTCGGCGATCAGGAATTCTGCATCGACATCATGGTGATCCGCGAAATTCGCGGCTGGGCGCCGGTCACACCGATGCCGCACACACCACCATATGTTCTTGGCCTCATCAACCTGCGCGGCGCAGTGATCCCGGTCATCGACATGGCTTGCCGTCTTGGCATGAAAATGACCGAGCCATCTGAGCGCTCCGCCATCATCGTTACCGATATCGGTGGCAAGCTTGTCGGCCTTCTGGTCGAGCAGGTTTCCGACATGATGACCATCAAATCCGAAGACCTGCAGCCTGCACCGGAAATCATTCCGGAAGAGCAGCGCGATTTCTGCCGCGGCATCGTCGCGCTGGAAAAGAGCATGGTCTGCTTCCTCAACCTCGATACGGTCATTGCAGACGAACTGTCGCGCGAAGCCGCCTAAGGCCACGCTGCACCATCATTGATTTCCAGGAAACGGCGAGCCTTACGGCTTGCCGTTTTTCCATGTCACGGTCTGGCCATAGAGCGGCACCGTCGAAATCGCCATCTTGGCCGAACCATCGGTCAACTCGCGTGTGTGGACGAGGTAGACCAGCGTATCGTTGGCCTTGTCGTAAATGCGGTTGACGACCATCTTCTTCCACACCAGCGACATGCCCTGCCGGAAGACTTCCTCGCCCTTGGTGCCAAGGTCGATATCGCCCACTTCCACGGGGCCAGTCTGGCTGCATGAAATGGCATTGTTGGATGGATCTTCGAACCAGTTGCCATTCTTCAGCCGGTCGATCACGCCGCGATCAAAATAGGTTACGTGGCAGGTCACACCCTTGACCTCAGGATCGGCAATTGCCTCGACAACGATGTCATTGCCCGTCCAGTCCACTCCCACCTTGCCGACAACCTCAGCATAGGCTGCGGTTGACAGCACAGCCGAAGCGGCGACACCAAGTGCACAAAGTACCTTTGAAACCATAACCCTAGCCCTCATTGATATAACATTAGAGATAGGTGCTGCGGCGCAGACAACAAGCCCACCTGAGGGTCAGCGTTTGCGCATTGTGCAGGGCGCATAGCCTGAGGCATGCAAGCGCCCGGCCACCATGCCGATCTTTTCGGGAATATGGTGGATGTGCTCCACCTCAACCGCCTTGGCCACGGCAATGGCCGCAGCAGCGCACACCACGGCATCTTCCGCCGCATTGTGGTGCACGAAGCGCAGTTGAAGATGGTGGGCGATGATGTTGAGCTTGTGCGATGGCAGCGTCGGCCACACCCGCTGAGACATCTTCACACTGCACAGATAGGAAAGCTGCGGATAAGTCTGGCGATACTTGTCGAAGCTTGCGCGCATCACGCTGAAATCGAAAGCCGCATTATGCGCAATCATCGTCGCATCCCTGATGTCGTCGATGAACTCTTCCATGACCTCGGGGAACTCGGGCGAATCTTCCACATCGCGTGGCTTGATGCCGTGAATGGCGACGTTGAAAGGCGAAAAGCGCATATCCTTCGGGCGAATCAGCCGCTCTTCTACCCGCACGATCTGACCATTCTCGATCCAGGCAAGGCCCACTGAACAGGCACTGCCCCGCTCTTCATTGGCGGTTTCAAAATCGATGGCGATGGTTTTCAAGAGGCGATTCCCGTTTGGTATTGCCATGGCATAAAGGAAAACGCCGCGAAAATGAACCATGTGACAGGAAACGGGTGGTAGAGGGCGCAGGCCGACACTAGACCGATAATCGAGCGGATCATTAGGGGGATAAAGAACGTGGCAGTGCAAAGACACATGAACGCGACCGAATGGGCGTTGCTCGTCGCTCTCTCAGTGCTGTGGGGCGGCTCCTTCTTTTTCAACGGCATCACCGTCAGGGAATTGCCGCCCGTCACCATCGTCACCCTGCGCGTCTCCATCGCGGCCGTCGCGCTTCTCATCATCTGCCGGTTCATGGGCCACCGATGGCCGACGGACAAACGCGTCCTACCGGCCTTCTTCGGCATGGGCCTGCTCAACAACATCATCCCCTTCTGCCTGATCGTGTGGGGGCAGACCCAAATCGCAAGCGGCGTCGCCTCCATTCTCAACGCCACAACACCGCTCTTCACCGTCATCGTCGCCCATGTGCTGACTGCGGATGAAAAGCTTGATATCAACAAGCTTGTAGGCATTATCATTGGCTTTGCAGGCGTTGCCACCATGATCGGCCCATCGGCGCTAACGGGCGAGAGCTCCAGCCTCTGGGGCCAGCTCGCCATTCTCGGCGCTGCGATATCCTATGCCTTTGCGGGCATATTCGGCCGCCGCTTCAAGGCCATGGGCGTGCCGCCGCTGGTCACCGCAACCGGACAGATTTCCGCATCGTCGCTGGTCCTCATTCCCATCGCGCTAATTGTCGACCAGCCCTGGTCGCTCGCCATGCCGAGCGGTACCGCCTGGAGCGCGCTGTTTGGCATCGCCCTTCTCTCCACAGCGCTCGCCTATCTCATCTTCTTCCGCATCCTGTCATCAGCAGGCGCAACCAACCTGGCGCTGGTCACCTTCCTCATTCCCGTCAGCGCCATTTTGCTGGGCTCGCTGGTGTTGGGAGAGCAACTGGAAGCCAAGCACCTCATCGGCATGGCGATGATCGCGGCAGGCCTTGTGGCCATCGACGGGCGCCTGTTTCGCAGGAAAGCCCCGCAATAGCGCGATCTATCCGCCGATCAGCGCCAGCCACTCATCCTCATCCATCGTCTGCACACCAAGTTCGCGGGCCTTGTCGAGCTTGGAGCCAGCGCCCGGTCCTGCGACCACATAATCGGTCTTTTTGGAAACGGACCCTGCGACCTTCGCGCCAAGCCCCTCGGCGCGGGCCTTGGCCTCATCGCGGGTGAATTTCTCAAGCGAGCCGGTAAACACCACCGTCTTGCCCGCCACCGGGCTTCCCTCAGTCGATGGCTTTTCGGCCTCCTTGGGGCGCAATTCCCTCATCAGCCTGTCGATCACATCGAGATTGCGCGGCTCACGATAGAACTCCACAATGGCGCGCGCCATCACCTCGCCAATGCCTTCGACGCTGTTGAGCTCTGCCCAGGCATCGCCGCTCGTGTCGGCAGCCTCTTTCATCGCGGCTTCAAACTGCTCGTAAGTGCCATAGGTTCGCGCCAGCAGCTTCGCCGTCGTTTCCCCCACATGGCGGATGCCGAGCGCGAAGATGAGCCGGTGGAGGTCGATCTCGCGCCGGGCATCAATCGCGTCGAACAGCTTCTTCACGCTGGTCTTGCCAAAGCCGTCGATATTCTCCAGCTTGGCCAGCGATTTCTCCTGCCGCGCCTTCAGCGTGAAAATGTCAGGCGCCGTTCGGATCATCAGCGCCGGGTCTTCACTCTCGAAGAAGAAATCGATCTGCTTGGTACCAAGCCCCTCAATATCGAAGGCATTGCGTGAGACGAAATGCTTGAGATGCTCCTTGGCCTGGGCCGAGCAGGCAAAACCACCTGTGCAACGCGTCACCGAATCAAGCTTGCCGGTCTTCTCGTTGCGCTCGCGAACAGCGTGGCTGCCGCACACCGGGCATTGTTTTGGAAATTCGTACCGCTTCGAACCGGCATCGCGCTTTTCCACCAGAACATCCAGAACCTGCGGAATAACATCGCCTGCACGCTGCACAATCACGGTATCGCCCACGCGAATATCGTGGTCCTCAGGGCGAATGCGCTCGCCATTGTTGCCGATGCCCTCAATATAATCGGCATTGTGCAGCGTCGCATTGGTCACGACGACACCGCCCACGGTGATGGGCGTCAGCCGCGCAACGGGCGTCAATGCGCCGGTGCGGCCCACCTGTATCTCGATTTTCTCAACGGTCGTGAAAGCCTGTTCCGCCGGAAACTTGTGTGCCGTTGACCAGCGCGGGCTGCGGGAGCGGAAACCGAGGCGCTCCTGTAAGTCCAGCCGGTCGACCTTATAGACCACGCCATCGATATCGTAATCGAGATCGGGTCTCGCTATCCCGATTTCGTTATAATGTTCAATCAGTTCCTGGCCGGATGTGAATCGCTTCATGAAGGGGTTCACGGGGAACTTCCATTCCCGGAACGTGTCCACGATGCCGGACTGCGTATCGGCAATGCGTGTCGGCTGCCCGCTATTGGAAACCTCACCCAGCGCATAGGCAAAGAAGCGCAGCTTGCGCTTGGCCGTCACGCTGGCATCGATCTGCCGCAGAGAGCCGGACGCGGTGTTGCGCGGGTTGACATAGGTCTGCTTGCCCTGCGCTTCCATCTGCTCGTTCAGCGCCAGAAAGTCGCTCTTGGCCATATAGACCTCGCCGCGCACCTCCACCACATCAGGCACACCCTTGGGCAAGGTATTGGGGATTTCGGTGATGGTCAGAATATTGGCCGTCACATTCTCGCCCGTCGTGCCATCCCCACGCGTCGCCGCCGTTTTCAGCCTACCATTCTCATAACGGATCGACATGGAAAGCCCGTCGATCTTCGGCTCGGCGGTAAAGGCAATCGAATCATCGGGCAGGTTCCCGAGGAAGCGATAGACGGAGGCTACGAAATCGCGCACGTCCTCATCGGAAAACGCATTGTCCAGCGAAAGCATGGGTCGCGCATGAACGATCGGCGCGAAGGTTGGCAGAGGGGTAAAGCCCACCTTTTTCGAAGGGCTATCAGCGCGCACCAGATCAGGAAACGCCGCCTCGATCGCATCATTGCGGCGCTTCAGCGCATCGTATTCCGCGTCCGAAACCTCAGGCGCGTCCTTGCCGTGATAAAGTGCATCATGCCGCGCCAACTCGGCAGCCAGAAACGCCAGCTCGGCAGAAGCCTCAAGCTCGGACAATTTTTCCACCGGGATTTGATCTTGCGACATCGAACGGGCCTCATGCTTGAACAGACTTCGTTTTTAACGAAGGCGGGCCACTTTTCAACGCCCCGCATTCGCGTAACATCACAATTCAGATTGTTTCTCACGCGGAGCACACTGATGGATTCGATGACGCTGTTCGCCTTCGCTGCCACCTTCTTCGTATTCGCAGCAAGCCCCGGCCCCGACAATATGACGATTGTCGCCCGCACCATCACCCATGGCGCGACTTCCGGTTTGGCCTATGGCGCGGGCACGGTCGCGGGTATCTTGATCTTCCTCACGCTGGCCGCCTTCGGCCTGTCCATCCTCGCCTCAGAAATGGGCACGGTCATGACCGTGCTGCGCTACGGCGGAGCTGCCTATCTCATATGGATGGGTATTAAATTGTGGACGGCAGAACCTGTGGTGCCGGATCTGCAATCCGTCAAAGCCCGTGGAAGCCTGTTCTCCATATTCGCAACCGGCATGGCGCTCAATCTGGGCAACCCCAAAATGCCGCTCTTCTATGTCGCCCTGCTCCCCAATGTCGTGGGTGCATCACTGACCGTGGATCATCTGGCCGCGCTGGCGTTCGTCATTCTCGCGGTTGAAGCTGTCGTTATCGGCGGACATGTCGCGCTGGCCGTGCGCGCCCGCACGCTGTTGCGCTCGCCTAAAATCGTGCGCAGGGTCAACCGTACGGCTGGTGGCCTGATGATAGGTTCGGGCATGGCAGTGGCGGTTAGCCGTTAGTCTTTCGCCGCCAGCAGGCGCGCCGCCGCTGCCCTTGCCTCATCGGTCACGGATGCACCGGCCAACATGCGGGCGATTTCCTCCGTGCGGTGTTCAGGCTGCATGGTGGTTACGCGGGTGGCTATCCGCTCAGAACCATCGCCGGATGGCCCCTTGGAGATCAACAGATGCGTGGCAGCGCGGGCGGCCACCTGCGGTGCGTGGGTGACAGACAGCACCTGCACGGTTTTCGAAAGCCGCCTCAAGCGCTGGCCGATAGCATCCGCCACAGCACCACCAACGCCGGTGTCGATTTCATCAAAGACCAGCGTGGGCGCTGAACCGCGATCCGCAAGCGCAACTTTTAGCGCCAGCAGGAAGCGCGAAAGCTCGCCGCCGGACGCCACTTTCATGATCGGGCCCGGGCGCGTGCCGGGGTTTGTCTGCACATGGAACTCCACGACATCGATACCATCAGCTGTGGCCGACGCCTCGCCGCTGGTCACTTCCACGCTAAAGCGCGCCCGCTCCAGCTTCAACGCTGGCAGCTCGGCCATCACGGCTCCAGACAGGGCCGATGCCGCGTTATGGCGCTTTTCCGAAAGCGAATTGGCTGCCCGGTCGAAGTCTGATTTCACGATGCCGAGATTCTTTTCCAGCTGGGCAAGCTTTTCCTCGCCCGCATCCAGATCGGCAAGATCGGCCACCATGCGCTCGGCCAGCGCCGGAAGCTCTGTCACCGGAACGGAATATTTGCGGGCCGCAGCGCGCAGACCAAACAGACGCTCCTCGACGCGCTCCAGCTCGCGCGGGTCGAACTCGGTGCGGCGCAAGGCGCTCTCGACTTCCATCTGTGCGTTGGAAAGATTATCGAGCGCCGCGTCCAGCAACTGCACAGTTTCTTCCAGAAGACCGGGCGCTTCGTGGCTCTTGCGCTCCAGACGTCGCATCATGGAGGCAATGACTGGCACGGGAGATGCGTTGCCGTTCAGAAAATCGCTCGCCTCGGCAATATCGCCCGCAATACGCTCGGATTTCTGCATCACGGCACGGCGTTCGGCAAGCTCGTCCTCTTCGCCATCCAGCGGCGCCAGAACTTCCAACTCTTCAACGGATGCGCGCAGATAATCCGCCTCGCGGGCTGCCGCTTCCACCTTGGCGCGGTGAACTTTGAGGCCGCGCTCCGCGTCTTTCCAGGTGCGGTAGAGCGATTGCACGGAGACCACTTCATCCGTCAAACCCGCAAATGCATCGAGAAGTGTGCGGTGTGCGTTGGTATCGACCAATGCCCGGTCATCATGCTGACCGTGGATTTCCACCATATGCTGGCCAAGCTGGCGCATCAGCTGCACGGAAACCGCCTGATCGTTGACATAGGCCTTGGTGCGGCCATCGGCGGATTGAACGCGCCGGAAAATCAGGTCACCGTCGTCATCGAGGCCATTGTCACGCATCAAAAGGCGGGCCGGATGCTCCATGCCCACTTCGAATGTTGCTGTGACCTGCCCCTTGTCTTCGCCATGGCGCACGAGACCGCCATCGCCGCGCCCGCCAAGGGCCAGCGAAAGGCTGTCGAGAAGAATGGATTTGCCCGCACCCGTTTCACCGGTGAGCACAGAAAGGCCCGCCTCGAACCCTAGGTCGAGCCGTTCGATCAGAACGATGTCGCGGATCGATAGCTGGACCAACATGTCTTATGCTCTATTCTCAGGCACCCACGATTTTCTTGCCAGCGCGGGAAATCCAGGACTCCTTGTTCTCGCGTGGCTCAAGCCCCTGCCCCTTCAACAGCTTGTAGGTATCGCCGTACCACTGGCTATCTGGGTAGTTGTTGCCAAGAACGGCAGCAGCCGTCTGCGCCTCATCCGCCAAGCCCATGGCGTAATAGGCTTCAGTCAGGCGCGCTAAGGCCTCTTCGATCTGGTTGGTGTTCTGGTACTGCTCGACCACGATGCGGAAGCGCGAAACGGCAGCAAGATATTCCTTGCGCTCGAGATAGTAACGGCCAACCTGCATTTCTCGGCCAGCGAGCTGGTCACGCGCAAAGCGGATCTTGACCTGCGCATCCGGCACATATTCAGAGGTTGGATAGTCGTTCACGACCTTGTTCATCGCATCGATCGTGCGCTGTGCAGCGCGCTGATCCTGCGTCACGTCGGCGATCTGCTTGGAATAGGCAAGACCGATCATATACTGAACGTAGGCCGCATCCTTGGCGCGGGGATATTGCTTGAGAAAGCGTGAGCCTGATGTAATGGCAGCTTCGTTCTGATTCTGGCGGGTTGCGATGAACGTGTTCATGACAAGCGCCTTCTGGCCCCATTCGGTAAACGGGTATTGCTTGTCGATGGCGGAGAACTTGCGACCGGCTTCCGTCATGTTGCCAGCATTCATGTTGGCAAGGCCCTGCTTGTACAGAACGTCAGGCGGGTCAGTCTCAACGCCAAGCTTTGTAATGTCGATATCGGGATCGGACTGGCAAGACGTTACAAGCGTTCCGGCGCCGATCAGCATTAGCGATACGAGTGCTCCCCGTACCGTTCCATTCATTGCACCAGACACTACACGCTTCATTCGTCAGTTCCCACTTCCTGCGTCAATACAGAACATCGGCTTCTACAAGGCGTTTCTAGCCATAAAAGCGTTAGTAGGGCAACGCAATGATGAAGCAATAACGCATTTTTATGGCGCGGCACCCTGTCGTTGATGATTATCTTTGACCCGCACAGAAAAAAGCCGCCCCAAAGGACGGCTCTTCTTTCAACAATTCACTGCTTACGCAGACCAGGGCGCAAATTCCAGCTGCTGCTGCACAGGAACAAACTCCCGTGCGCGAACAACCGGGCTGCGCGCGGCTGGCGCTTCTACAATTTCATAGGCCGTGGGGTCGCTCAACAGCGCCTTCAGCGCGTTGGCATTGACCTTGTGGCCACCGCGATAGGAACGATAGCAGCCGATGAACTGCGCGCCTGCCAGGGCCAGATCGCCAACGGCATCCAGCGTCTTGTGGCGCACGAACTCGTCTTTTTCGTAACGCAGGCCTTCCATGTTGATGACCGTATGATCATCGGAAATCACGACGGAATTTTCAAGCGACGAACCCAGCGCGTAACCAGCAGCCCAAAGGCGCTCGACATCACGCATGAAACCGAAGGTACGGGCGCGGGAAAGCTCGTTTTTGAAGGTCTCAGCCGTCAGATCGCCCTTCCATGTCTGCCGACCGATCAACGGCGTGTCGAAATCGATCTCGACTTCAAACCGTGTGCCGTCATAGGGGCGGAACTCGGCCCATGATGCACCGGCCTCAATCCGAACAGGCTTTACCACACGTATGTAACGGCGCTTCACGCCAAGATTGACGGTGCCAACTGATTCGATGGCTTCGATGAAAGGCGCAGAGCTTCCATCCATGATCGGAACTTCTGGACCATCGACTTCAACGATCAGGTTATCAATGCCCATGGCGTAGATACCGGCCATGACATGCTCAACCGTCGCAACGGACTGCGCTGCCGAGCGACCGATGACGGTGCAAAGATCGGTATTGCCGACATTGGCCGAAACGGCTTTCAGTTCGGTCATGTCGCCATTGTCATGCTGGCGGCTGAACACGATGCCTGTGCCCGCTTCCGCCGGCTGGAACGTCATGGAAACCGGGTTGCCGGAATGCACGCCAATGCCATTCAGTTGAACGGAGTTGGCGATTGTTGTCTGGAAACCGAGCAGTCCGATGGTCATGCGAGTAAGCCTTTTCATGTGAACCTGCGCGATATACCCGCACGATCCAAATTTCAACCGGGGACGATAACCTTAGGCTGTGCCTCGTTACCCTCTCGCCTCAGGGTCATACATACGCACTGTCAGACGCTATCTCAAATCACTGTTGATTTCGCTTTGTAACAGACCCAAACGTTTGAAATTGCTAAATTAACCGGCAGAAAAATCACCTCATTATAACAGAAATACCCGGGCTTTTCGGACCCGGGTATCGCTTGAGATCAAGAATCGACAGATCAGTTCGACTGGCGGCGAAGGAATGCCGGAATTTCGAGCTGGTCGTCATCATGCTGGCTGGCAGACGATGGCGTCTGACGGCCGTGGTCATCCAGGTTGCCACGACGTGGTGCGTAGAGGCTGGCTTCCTGCGACAGCGGGCGACGCTGTGCAGCAGCGCTCGGCGCGTCCGTCATGTCGGATGGAACGGCGTCATCTTCATCACGGCGACCAAGAGAATTGGTGATCCGCTTCAAAAGACCCATTGGGCCACGCTCTTCCGGCACAGCAGAAGCCGGGTGAGCGCGATGGTCCATCTCAGCCTTTACGACCGGAGGGAAGTCCTCGACCTTTGGCATGCGAACTGGCTCAGGCGCACGGGCGACTGGAGCTGGTTCCTGGTAGACCGGAGCCGGAGCCTGCATGCGAGGAGCAGGTGCTGCGACCTGTTCTGGAGCATGGTAGGCTGGCGCAGGTGCAGTGTGCACCGGTGCTGCGGGGCGAGCAGCAACCGGTGCTTCCGCTGGAGCAGCTGCGAACAGCTTGCTCTGAGGCCGGAATTCGGCTTCTGCCTGGGCCTGACGAAGCCGCTGTTCAGCAGCCGCCAGTGCCAGTTCCCGGTCCATTTCGGCTTCGCGAATGGTCTGGGCAACAGGGTCGATGGTCGTCTTTGGTGCCTGCATCACTGGGGCAGGCTGCACTGCGGCCGGAGCAGAAGCAACGGCCGCGGAAGGACGGATAAGTGGCTTTGCAGCAGCAGCCTGGCGCAGTTCTTCTGCGTTGCGCTCCATCTGGCCAGGAACACGGTCGATGCCCGTGGCAACAACCGACACGCGGATGAGGCCTTCCAGAGCTTCGTCGAATGTTGCGCCGAGGATGATGTTTGCATCCGGATCGACTTCTTCGCGAATACGGGTCGCAGCTTCGTCGACTTCGAACAGGGTCATATCGCGACCACCGGTGATGGAGATCAGGAGGCCCTGCGCACCCTTCATCGATGTTTCGTCCAGCAGCGGGTTTGCAATCGCAGCTTCGGCAGCCTGCATTGCACGGCCCTGGCCTGAAGCCTCGCCTGTACCCATCATTGCACGGCCCATTTCGCGCATTACGGAGCGAACGTCAGCGAAGTCGAGGTTGATAAGACCTTCCTTCACCATCAGGTCGGTAATGCAGGCAACGCCAGAGTAGAGAACCTGGTCAGCCATTGCGAAGGCATCGGCAAAGGTCGTCTTGTCGTTGGCAATACGGAAGAGGTTCTGGTTTGGAATGACGATCAGCGTATCGACGGACTTCTGCAGTTCCTCGATGCCCTGTTCGGCCAGACGCATGCGGCGACCGCCTTCAAAGTGGAAAGGCTTGGTCACGACGCCAACCGTCAGAATGCCCTTGTTGCGGGCAGCCTGTGCAACGACTGGAGCAGCACCGGTGCCGGTGCCGCCGCCCATGCCGGCTGTTACGAAGCACATGTGCGTGCCGTTTAGGTGGTCGATGATTTCATCGATGCACTCTTCAGCAGCAGCGCGACCGACTTCTGGCTGCGAACCAGCGCCCAGACCTTCGGTAACATTGACGCCGAGCTGAATGACCCGGTCTGCCTTCGTCATGGTCAAGGCCTGTGCGTCCGTGTTGGCGACAACGAAGTCGACGCCCTGAAGACCTGCCGTGATCATGTTGTTGACAGCGTTACCGCCGCCACCGCCGACGCCGAAAACGGTGATACGTGGCTTCAGCTCGGTGATATCAGGCTTTTGCAGCTGTATCGTCATTTTAACATTCCTTCTTTCTCTGGCCGCATCGCCCCGCAGACCAATTCATCTCAACTTTGCTCAGTCCCCTGCCTGTGGGCAGACAGAGGTCAGAAACTTTCCTTCAGCCATTGCCCGACACGGGCTATCCGGCCACTACCTGTTCCGAACGGCGAGAACATTCCGCTCTGCGCCGCGTGGATTTCTATGTCCGCGATCTGCGGATAAATCATCAGCCCGCAGGCTGTGGAAAAGGCCGGGCCTTTGGCCGCGACCGGCAGGCCGGACACGCCCATGGGGCGGCCGATGCGCACGTTGCGGGCAAGAATGCGCCGCGCCGTTTCCGGCAGGCCGGTCAGCTGACTGGCACCTCCGGTCAGAACCACACGCTTTCCAACAATCGGGGAAAAACCCGATTTCTGAATACGATCGCGGATCAGTTCCAATGTCTCTTCGATACGAGCCCGCACGATACGGCTGACAAGCGCGCGAGACACCTGGGAAGGCTGGTCGCGGTCATCTTCGCCAATCGGCGGAACAGCAATCATGTCACGGTCGTCGGAACCGTTGGCCAGTGCCGAACCGTGAACGACCTTCAGCCGCTCGGCATCTTCGATGCGTGTGGAAAGACCACGCGCCAGATCCGTGGTGACATGATGACCACCAAGACCAATTGCATCGGTGTGAACCAGACGACCCTCGGCAAAAACCGAAATCGTCGTCGTGCCGCCGCCCATATCGATGGCCGCGCAACCCAGCTCGACTTCATCATCCACCAGCGCCGCAAGGCCGCTGGCATAAGGTGTGGCAACAATGCCTTCGACCGAAAGGTGCGCACGGTTGATGCACAGTTCGAGGTTCTTCAGCGCGGTGCGCTCAGCCGTCACCACATGCATGTCCACGCCCAGCATATCGCCATACATGGACAATGGGTCACGAATGCCGCGCTCGCCATCCAGCGAATAGCCTGTTGGCAGCGAGTGCAGAATGGCGCGGTCCTGCCGCAGCGATTGCTGGCTGGCCGCAATCAGAACCTTGCGCAGATCGCCCGATTCCACTTCCTGGCCGCCCAGATCGATGCTGGCGGTATAGATATCGCTGGCCAGACGGCCTGCGGAAACATTGACGATCAGGCTATCGACGGTGAGGCCAGCCATACGCTCTGCTGCATCAACAGCCAGACGAATGACGCCTTCCAGCGCATCCAGATCAGCAATCACGCCGGATTTCACGCCGCGCGAACGCTGGTGGCCGATGCCGATGACTTCAACCTTGTGCGTGCGGCCGGGCAGCACTTCGGTTTCCTCACGCGGAGTGAGGCGACCAATCATGCAAACGACTTTTGTGGAGCCGATATCGAGAACCGAAACCACGTGGCTACGCTTGGAAGACAAAGGCTTCAACCGCGGAAGACCGAACTGGGAAGAACCAAAAAAGCTCATGTGTTCTTCTCCGCCAGTTTGATCGCCTTGGTGCGTGCTTCGACGGCCTTCTGGCGACGCTCAGCCGCACCCTCTGTCAGCTGCACGGTCGTGCGGTCTGAAAGACGCAGATCGACAGCGGCAACATCCCGCGAGAGAACTTTTTCTTCCATGTCCATGCGGGCCAGAAGCTGCAGCGCCTTTGGCACGTTTTCTTCCGGCAGCTTGACGACGATACCGTTGTCCAGATGCAAATCCCAGCGACGGCCAGCAATGCGAACATAGGCGCGAACGCGGTTGCGAATTTCCGGCCAGTCGGCCAGTTCTTCTACAAAGCCTGCGGCACCCGTTTCAGCATCACGACCCACAAACAGCGGCAAACCGGCATATTTGTTGTCACGCAGCGGCGCGATGACGCTGCCGCTCTTCTCAATGAGCGAAAGCTCCGAACCATGCTGCCAGATGCCGAAGGCTTCACGCTCTTTCAGGCGCACTTCGATGGTCTTGGGATAGATCTTGCGAACATCCACATCTTCAACCCAAGGCAGTTCCGTCAGCTTCTTGCGCGCAGCGTTCACATCCAGCGCAATCAGCGACGTCGCACCATCCAGGCCCAGAAGCTGGAACACATCAATTTCCGATGTCTGGATATTGCCGGATACCTTGACGTCTTCAATGGCGAAACCGGCGGCAGATGTCGTTGCCTGCGTTACCACGTTTGTGTGGCCACCCAGCGACATGCCGTAAAGGCCAACGCTTGCGAAAAACAAAGCCGTAGCCAGCGTGCCGGTATGTGCGGGAATGTGGACACGCCCCGTCGCCAGCGAAACGCCGAAGCGAAACGCCCTGCGCAACCGGCGTGGCAACACCATCCGTTCATCACCGGAAGCAGCAGCGAATTGCTCGCGCTTTTTAACTGACGACTTTTTGCCTGCTATCGCGAACACGAAGCGTCCTCCACCATCCAGCGGACAAACTCGCCAAAGGAGCGTCCTGCATGAGCTGCCATTTCGGGCACGAGGGAGGTCGGCGTCATGCCCGGCTGAGTGTTAATCTCAAGCCAGATCAATTCACCTTCTTCTGAGAAACGGTCGTCGTAGCGGAAGTCGGAACGGCTTACGCCACGGCAGCCAATCACCTGATGCGCCATCACCGCCAATGATTGGATTTTTTGGTAAATTTTTGGTGAAATTTCCGCAGGAATGACATGCTTTGAGCCACCCTTGGCATATTTCGCATCATAATCGTAAAATGCGTGGCCCATCGGTACCACTTCGGTAACGGCCAAAGCCTCACCATTCATCACGCCGCAGGTGAACTCGCGACCGTGAATATAGCGCTCGACCATAACGGCATCACCGTAACGCCATTCGCTGGAACCTAGGATCTGCGGCGGGTGCGACTGGTCTTCCTTGACCATCACGACACCGAAGCTCGAACCTTCGCTAACGGGCTTGACGACATAGGGCGGCGCAAGCGGATGCTCGTTGCCGATGTCAAAACGGTTCAGCACCTTCTCGACAGCAACAGGAATGCCAGCGGCGGCGGCAACTTTCTTAGCCTGCGATTTGTTCATCGCGAGCGAAGACGCCAGAACGCCGGAGTGTGTGTAGGGAATTTCGAGATATTCGAGAATGCCCTGAATGGTGCCATCTTCGCCGTAAGGACCATGGAGCGCATTGAACACGACGTCAGGGCGCAGCGCAGAAAGCGTCGCCGCAACATTCCGGTCCACGTCTACACGCGTAACCTTGTAGCCCTCGCCTTCCAGAGCTGTGGCGCAAGCCTCTCCCGATGAGAGGCTGACCGGCCGCTCTGAAGAAAACCCACCCATAAGAACAGCTACGTGTTTGCCGCTCATGAAAACCTCTGACACAAAAATCACCTGAACAAAAATTGCAGATCCTTAGCTGGCTCTGCGATTCTCTCGTCCGCTTCGTCACCAATCACTAAGCGCCATTAAGGTTAATGAAGTGTTTACTTTCGTTAACCGATGGCCCCGATGACGTGATTTTTGTTAAAGAATCACTAGAGGTACGAATTCCTCCCTTGGAATCAGAGAGTTGCGACCATTGCAAGATTCAGATTACCAGCTGGATGAAATAAAATCGGGGCGTGCGCCCCAGCTATGGCCCGCAATAGCAAGGTCAAACAGTTAACGGCTGCGCGTTTTCCCCAGCCATTTCTGATGAAAATCGGGACAGAGACCGGCCCCGAAGAGCCCGGCTGACTGCGCTTGCGGCGCAAGCCAATATGAAACATTGCGGAAAATCAGGCTTTTTTTCGCAATATTGCGTCTGGATCGTTCCAAAAGATAAAAAATTGCGTTAACCCACCGCAATCCCTCCCAAGAGTGATAAGTGTTACTTAACAACGGATCCAAAACCATGACCGACGCGATATCTCCCGTATCGCCGCCCGCTGACAATGCGAACGATGTAAAGACAAATTCGCCTGCACGAGTTCTTACTGCCAGCGTGGTCGGCACGACCATCGAGTTCTTCGACTTCTACGTCTACGCGACCGCCGCTGTGCTCGTGTTCCCGACATTGTTCTTCCCGAACAATGATCCCATGACGGCGCTTCTGGCATCCTTTGCCACCTTCTCCATCGCCTTCTTCGCCCGTCCGCTGGGTGCCGTGGTCTTCGGCCATTACGGCGACCGCGTAGGCCGCAAGACGACACTTGTCGCGGCCCTTCTGACCATGGGCGTTTCCACCGTCATCATCGGTCTGCTGCCATCTTACGAGACAGCTGGCGTTCTGGCGCCGCTGCTTCTGGCACTGTGCCGCTTCGGTCAGGGCTTTGGCCTTGGTGGTGAATGGGGTGGCGCGGTCCTTCTGGCTACAGAAAACGCACCTCCAGGTAAGCGCAGCTGGTACGGCATGTTCCCGCAGCTTGGCGCTCCGCTCGGCCTCTTCCTGTCTTCGGGTGTGTTCTGGATCCTGCTTCACTTCATGTCTCAGGAAGCCCTGCTCAGCTGGGGCTGGCGCATTCCATTCGTCGCCTCTATCATTCTGATTGCTGTTGGCCTGTGGGTTCGTCTTTCGATCACGGAAACACCCGCCTTCCAAAAAGCCATCGACAAGGATGAGCGGGTGGCCGTGCCCGTGGCGGAGCTTTTCCGCAATCACAAGCGCAGCCTGGCACTCGGCACATTCGTGGCGCTTGCCACTTTCGTGCTGTTTTATATCGGCACTGCCTACCTTCTGTCCTACAACGTCAAGATCCTGAAAATCCCGTTCCTGGACGCGTTGGAAGTGCAGATTCTCGGCTCGATCGTGTTCGGCATCTTCATTCCCTTTGCCGGAAAGCTTGCCGAGCGCTTCGGACGTCGTGAAATCCTCATCATCACCACGGTGCTGATTGCAGGCTTCTCCTTCTTCCTGCCCGGCCTGATGAGCGGTGGCGAAGGCATGATCTTCCTGTTCGCGGCTCTTGCCATGGCGCTGATGGGCATGACCTATGGCCTGATTGGAACGGCCCTCGCCGCGCCCTTCCCCACCACGGTGCGCTACACCGGCTCGTCCATCACCTTCAACATGGCGGGTATTTTCGGTGCGTCGCTCGCGCCCTACATCGCCACATGGCTGCAGGTGAATTACGGCATGACCTATGTCGGCTACTACCTCTGCGCTGCCGCCATCATCACGCTGGCCTGCATCCTGCTGTCACGCAAGGATGAAGTCTAAGGTTTGAATCAAACGAACAAAAAAACCCGCGAAGTGATTGGCTTCGCGGGTTTTTTAGTGTCTTCGCATCATTCAACGATGTGTGGCTGATCCCGCCGGGCGCGGTGCGCATCACTGATCCAGATTGCCGACCAGACGCCAGCGCAAAGGAGTAGAGGCAGAATATAGAGAAAGAAAAAAGTCGCGGAATTCATGGAGGATATCTCCCGGACGAGAGGATCGCGCAGAGCGATAGCCTGCTATCGCTCGCGGTGTACGTACTTGTCGTATACCAGCCAGCAAAGGCCGGATCCCGTTACCAACCAGGGAAAAACGTACCAGAAAAACTCTTGAGAGTTCATGCCTTCAGACCTCCGAGGACGCGTCTTGCAATCAAATGTAATATAACAGCGCCCGAAATCCAACCGGCCATCACATAAACGTTCAAAATAGTCGCGGAAGTCGGTGTGAGTGACAATATCTGGCCCACCACACCGATCGCAAGGAACGCCGTCGAGAGGCGGTCCAGTGCATTTGCCAACAGTTTCCTGCGCTCGTTTGCGACAAGATCATGTCTACGACGATCCTGTTCGCTCACGCCGCCATCAGACATTACTGCGCGTGCCCAAGAAACGGCTCAACCTCACGACCCGGCATGAACAAGCCCAGACGCTTGATTTCCCATTCCAGGCGAATACCGGAATGTTCGAACACGCGCTTGCGCACCGCTTCGCCCAGATATTCCAGATCATAGCCGGTCGCGTGGCCGGTATTGATCATGAAATTGCAGTGCAGCGACGACATCTGCGCACCGCCGATGACCATGCCACGACCACCTGCCTCATCGATGAGGCTCCAGGCCGAATGACCCTCGGGGTTCTTGAAGGTCGAACCACCGGTCTGTTCACGGATGGGCTGGACCGTTTCGCGGTGAAGGCGCACGGCATCCATATCCGCACGAATTTTGGCGCGGTCTTCGGGGTAGCCTTCAAACAGGGCACCAGTGAAGATCAGGTCCTTCGACGCGTCAGAATGACGATAGCTGTAACCCATGTCGGCGTTGGACAGAACATGGCTGTTGCCCTGTCGGTCCACGGCATAAACCTCGACAACCCGCTCGCGCGTTTCGCCGCCATTTGCGCCTGCATTCATGCGCAGGGCACCGCCGATGGAGCCGGGAATGCCGTAATAGAAGTGGAAGCCGCCGATGCCGTTATCCATTGCCATGGCCGAGATATGCTTGTCGGGGCAAATCGCGCCAGCCTTGATGCGATTCTCCCCGGCCAGCTCAACCTGACCGAAGCCCTTGGCAGACAGGCGCACGACAACGCCCGGAATGCCGCCATCGCGCACCAGCAGGTTGGAACCCACGCCAACAACGGTCAGAGGCACGTCTTCAGGCAGAATTTTGAGGAAAGCGATGAGGTCGTCCACGTCATGGGGTTGGAACATCAGTTCCGCCAAACCACCTGCCCTGAACCACGTCACGCGGTCCATTGGCGAATCCGGTGTCAAACGTCCCCTGAGTTCATTCACGCCATTGCCGAGTCTCTCCAGCAACTTTACCCCATCCACCTGTCTCATGCAGACTTTCCTGAAATGCTATCCAATTCCGAGGGCAGCGCGGCTGCCCATTGCGTGATGTTGCCAGCCCCCAGAAGAACCACGAAATCACCGGATTTCGCAATGCCTGCGACAGTCCTGGCCAGATCGTCGCGGGAGGAGAGATGGCGAGCATCGCGGTGGCCGGCAGCCTTTGCAGCTGTTACGAGCGCCTCGGAGTTCACACCCTCGATTGCATCTTCACCCGCCGCATAGACCGGAGCAAGAAGAATTGTGTCCGCATCGTTGAAACAATGTGCAAAATCTTCAAACAGGCTGGAAAGACGCGAATAACGGTGCGGCTGATGCACGGCGATGATGCGCCCGCTGCAAGCCTCACGCGCCGCTTTCAGCACGGCTTTGATCTCAACCGGGTGATGGCCGTAATCATCAAACACCTGAATGCCGTTGGAGGAACCCGTCAGCGTGAACCGGCGCTTGACGCCACCAAAGGAGGCCAACCCCTTCTTGATGTCCTCAACAGAAATACCCAGACGGTTTGCCACTGCAATCGCCGCCGTCGCATTCGAGACGTTGTGGCGGCCCGGCATGGGCAGAACCAGATCGGTAAAGGTAAAGACCTTGCCAGTCCGGCGACGACGGATTTCCACATCGAAAATGGACTTGGTGCCATCGATGCGCACGTTGGAGAAGCGCACATCCGCCTGTGGGTTTTCACCATAGGTGATGACCTTACGGTCTTCGATCTTGCCCACCAGCGTCTGAACTTCAGGATGGTCTATGCACAAAACGCCGAAGCCGTAAAACGGCACATTTTCCACGAACTGACGGAATGCGGCGCGAACTGCATCGAAGTTGCCGTAGTGATCCAGATGCTCGGGGTCGATATTGGTCACGACAGCCACATCGGCAGGCAGCTTCAGGAAGGTACCGTCGGATTCGTCGGCTTCCACCACCATCCACTCACCCTCACCCATGCGGGCATTGGTGCCGTAAGCATTGATGATGCCGCCATTGATGACGGTTGGGTCGAGATTGCCCGCGTCCAGAAGTGTGGCGACCATGGAGGTCGTCGTCGTCTTGCCGTGCGTTCCGCCGATTGCGATGGCATTGCGGAAGCGCATGAGCTCGGCCAGCATTTCGGCGCGGCGAACAATCGGCAGGGACTTTTCGCGCGCCGCGATCAGTTCCGGGTTGTTCTTCTTGATGGCGGTCGAAACCACGACAACCTCGGCATCGCCAAGATTTTCAGCAGCCTGACCAACAAAAACCTCGATGCCCTTGTCACGCAGACGCTGCACATTGGCGCTGTCTGCCTGATCGGAGCCCTGAACGCGGTGACCGAGATTGTGCAACACCTCGGCAATGCCGCTCATGCCGATGCCGCCAATTCCGATAAAATGGACAAGACCTATGGCTTTCGGCATCTTCATGAATGCACTCCTTTGTTTTTTGTTTTGAATTGTGCGACCGGCTCTCCACGCGCAATGGCTTCGACCAGATCAGCGAGAGCGCCAGCCGCATTCGGCTTGCCAGTTGCTTTCGCAGCCGCCGCCGTTTGCGCCAAACGATCAGGTTCGTTCATGGCGTCCAGCAGCAGCGAAGACAGCTTTTGCGGTGTAAGCTCAGATTGCTTGATGACGCTTGCACCACCTGCAGCAGAAAGGGCTGCGGCATTGGCGGCCTGATCATGGTCGAGCGCATGCGGATAGGGAACCAGTACCGATGGGCGACCGATGACCGAAAGCTCCGAGACCGTCGACGCGCCGGAACGGCTGATGACGAGATCGGAACCAGCAATGCGCTCTGCCATATCACCAAAGAACGGCGAAACATCTGCGGCCACGCCAAGCTTCTTGTAGGACGCGATGACGCTGTCCTTATCTTCCGGGCGCGCCTGCTGGGTCACGGAAACGCGGGCGCGAACCTCGTTTGGTAGAAGGCAGATTGCGGCGGGAACAGCGGCGGAGAAAAACTGCGCGCCTTGGCTTCCACCAAAGACCACAAGCTGGAACGGCTCACCCGCGTTGGATGGCGTGTAGGCAACATCGGCGGCAGCCAGCACGGCAGGGCGAACGGGGTTGCCTGTCGCCACTGTCTTGACGGCATACTCCCCCTGCGTTTCAGGCAGAAATCCACCTGCAATCGCCTTCACGCGCTTGGCCAAAGCCTTGTTGGCGCGCCCCATCACGGCATTCTGCTCATGGATCAGCGATGGCACACCAAGACCCGTTGAGGCCAGAAGCGGCGGCACGGTGGGATATCCGCCAAAACCGACAACAGCCACAGGCTTCAACTTCGTGACCAGACGGCGCGCGGCGCGAAGGCCTTTCCAAAGGGTCAGCAATGCTTTGGCAACCGCGATCGGATTTTTCGAGCCGATGGTGGCGGATGGCACGACGTGAATCTCATCGGCCGGAAACTTGCCGGCATAGCGCTCGGCGCGGCTGTCCGTCACCAGATGCACGGAATAACCGCGATCCTTCAGCTCATAGGCCAGCGCCTCGGCCGGAAACACATGGCCGCCGGTTCCCCCGGCGGCTAGCAGAACAATACCCTTGCTCATATTTTTACTCCGCAGGAAGGCCTGCATTGACCCGGAAGAAACTGCGCTCCTGCGCACGCTTTTCCGGGCGATGGCGGGTCAGTGCCAGCAGGAAACCCGCCGTCACGCAGATCGCCATCATGGACGAACCACCATAGGAAATCAGCGGCAGCGTCATACCCTTGGCGGGCATGAGTTCCAGATTAACGCCGATATTGATCATAGACTGCATGCCAAGCTGTAGCACCAGACCAGCAACCGCAAAGCGAACGAAATCATCCTTTTCCTTGAAAGCGTGGCTCAGGCCCCGCAGCACGATAAAGGCGAAAATCGCCACCAACAACATGCAGAACAGAATGCCGAATTCTTCTGCCGCCACGGAAAAGATGAAGTCGGTGTGGCTGTCAGGAATGATGCGCTTGACGATGCCCTCGCCCGGACCCTGGCCAAACCAGTTGCCGCGAATGATGGCCTCGCGGGCAGTATCAACCTGAAACGTATCGCCCTCACCCGTCCAGAACCGGTCGATACGACCAGCCACGTGCGGCAGCGTGAGATAGGCGGTAATGATGCCGCCCACACCAAGGCCACCCAGCATGATGATCCAGAACCACGGAATACCGGCCATGAAGAACATGCCGCCCCAAACGACAGACGTCAGAATGGTCTGGCCGAAGTCCGGCTGGGCGATCAGAAGGGCTGCGACGATCCCGAAGGTGATGATGGCAAACAGATTGCCGGGAATTTCAGGATGCCGGGCGCGTTCGGCGAAAAGCCAGGCGCAGACGATCACGAAGGCGGGCTTCATGAATTCTGACGGCTGAATGGAGAAGGAACCAACCGAAATCCAGCGGCGCGCACCCTTGACCTCAATGCCGAAAAACAGCGCAAAGATCATCATCAGCAGTGATGAAATCAATATGATAACCGCCACGCGGCGCACCTGCCGCGGAGACAGAAAGGAAAGCCCGAGCATGATGGCCACAGATGGCACCATGAACATGGCCTGACGCTCCACAAAAAAGAAGCTGTTGAGGCCGATGCGCTCCGCAACCGCGGGAGACGCGGCAAAGGACAGCATCAGCCCGATACCCATCAGCGCGATGAACGCGGTGAGGAAAAAACGGTCGATGGTCCAGAACCATTCCGCAACCGGTCCACGGTCTATACGGCTTACCATCTCGTCAGCCTTCCTTTTTCAACCCAATCAGCATCGTCACACCTTCAAGTGCTGCGACATGCGAGACGAACGAATCACCACGTATTTCAAAGTTCTTATATTGGTCGAAGCTTGCGCAAGCCGGTGATAACATCACGACATTGCCGTCGCGGCCATCCACCTGCGCGTCTGCGGCAGCATGTTCGACAGCTTTCTCAAGCGTTCCGGCAATTTCATAAGGAACTGCCTCACCCAGCGTGGCGGCAAATTCGGCAGCCGCTTCGCCAATCAGATAGGCCTTGGCAATATGGGAAAACAGCGGCGAAAGGCTGGAAATGCCACCTGATTTCGGCAGGCCACCGGCAATCCAGTAGATGCGATCATAGCTGGAAAGTGCGGGCGCTGCGGCCTCGGCATTGGTCGCCTTGCTGTCATTGACGAAAGTGACATTGCCACGACGACCCACCGGTTGCATGCGGTGCTTGAGGCCGGGGAAGGATGAAAGCCCTGCCTTCACCTCATCCACCGAGACGCCAACGGCAAGGCAGGCGGCAATAGCGGCGGCGGCGTTTTGCGCATTGTGGCTGCCACGCAGCGTTGGAATGCCATCCAGATCGGCCAGCAGTGAAGACGTGCCACTTTGCGCCTTCATGATCCGGCTGCCTTCGGCGTAAAGACCATTGGCCACAACATTGCGCTTGGAAATGCGGGAAACCTTGACACCAGCGCGCTCGATGCGGTCAGCAATCAATGTGCAGTAACTGTCATCCACACCAACAACCGCTGTATCGCTGCCCGCAACCAGCCGTTCCTTGATATCGGCATAATGCTGCATCGTGCCGTGACGATCCAGATGGTCAGGCGTCAGATTGAGCAGAATACCGGCGGTCGGGTTCAGCGTCGGCGCCAGATCGATCTGGTAGGACGAGCATTCGACCACGTAGAACCGTTCCGCCTTTGGCGGCTCGAGGCTGAGGACCGCCGTGCCGATATTGCCGCCCAGCTGCGTGTCGCGGCCAGATGCGTTCAGAATATGGGCGATCAGTGCTGTGGTGGTGGATTTGCCGTTGGTGCCGGTAATGGCAATGAACGGGCAACCCGGCGCATGCGCACGGCGCTCTCGCACGAAGAGCTCGATATCGCCGATCACCTCGACACCGGCTGCACGGGCCAGATCGACCGACCAATGCGGCTTGGGATGCGTCAGCGGCACGCCGGGCGCCAGAACCAGCGCGGAAAGCTTCGACCAGTCCAGCCCGCGAAGATCAGCCGTTGGAATGCCTTCAGCTTCAGCCTTCGCGACACTGTCGGGATTATCGTCAAAGGCCGTCACCTTTGCGCCACCAGCCACCAGCGCCCGTGCGGTCACAAGGCCGGAGCCACCGAGACCGAAGAGCGCAACGTTTTGACCGGCAAGCGAGGTGACAGGGATCATCGGATTATCTCAGTTTCAGAGTGGCAAGGCCCAGCATGGCAAGACCAACGGAGATGATCCAGAACCGGATCACGACCTGGCTTTCCGTCCAGCCCTTCTTTTCGAAATGGTGATGGATGGGCGCCATCAGGAACACGCGTCTGCCGGTGCGCTTGAACCAGAACACCTGAATGATGACCGACAGCGTTTCCATGACGAAGAGGCCGCCAACGATGATCATGACGATCTCGTGCTTGACGGCAACCGCGATGGAACCGATCAGGCCGCCGAGTGCCAACGAACCGGTGTCACCCATGAAGATGGCGGCAGGCGGCGCATTGAACCACAAAAAGCCAAGGCCGCCACCGATGACGGCACCAACAATCACCGCAAGCTCACCCGTGCCGGGCACGAAATTGATCTGGAGATAATTGGCGAAAATCGCGTTGCCGACCAGATAGGCGATCACGCCGAAGGTCGCCGCTGCAATCATCACAGGCACGATGGCCAGACCATCGAGACCATCGGTCAGGTTTACCGCATTGCCCGCGCCAACGATGACGAAGGCACCGAACAGCACGAAGAAGTAGCCGAGATTGACCACGAAATCCTTGAAGAAGGGAAAGGCAATCGAGCTGCCCAGCGTTCCGCCATGCGGCGCGGTGGCAAGTGCCACCTTCATCATGAAGAACACGGCAATGGCTGCGATGACGAATTCGATACCCAGACGCGCCTTGCCAGAAAAGCCCTTGTCGCTTTGCTTGGTCACTTTCAGATAGTCATCGTAAAAGCCGATGGCACCAAAGCCCAGCGTCACCATCAGCACGGAAACGACATAGACGTTGGACAGATCGCCCCACAGCAGCGAGCCGCCGAGAATACCCGCAAGGATCATCAACCCGCCCATGGTCGGCGTACCGGCCTTCTTAAAATGGGTCTGTGGTCCGTCGGCGCGAATAGGCTGGCCCTTGCCTTGGCGAATGCGCAGGGAATTGATGATCGCGGGGCCAAACAGGAAAACGATGAGGGCAGAGGTAAACAGTGCCGCACCGGCCCGGAACGTAATGTAACGGAACAGATTGAAAATTTGGACGTGGTCCGACAGTTCAACGAGCCAGATCAGCATGTTTGCCCTTTCAAAAGGCCGATTGAAGCGGCGGGCAGATAGGTTGAGCCGCCACCGCTCCATGTTTTTGTTTCAGAAGATCTCAAGGAAGGATGCCTGTGCATCCCGGCCCCTCAATGCTCTCTATGTTTGGCGTTCCGTCTCGGGGAATGCAGGATACTTGTCAAGAAGTGCATTAACGATCTTGCCAAAACCAATGCCCAATGATGATTTTATCATCAGGACATCGCCCGGCTGCACCCATTTCAGCACGAATTCATTCAGTTCCGCCGTTGTTGGGAACCAAGCGACGTTCACGCTTTCCGGCAAGGCATCGCGAAGCGAAGCCATCGACTCACCCGCAAGCCACACATGCTCGATGCCAGCCGACAGAAGCGGACCGGACAATTCCTCGTGCACCTGCGCCGAGAACTCGCCCATCTCCAGCATGTCGCCCAAAATGGCAACGCGGCGTCCGCTACCCTTCACTTCAGCCGCAGCCAGAAGCGCAATCGCGGCACGCATGGAGGCCGGGTTGGCATTGTAGCTTTCATCGATCAGCAGGAACGAACCTTCACCGACAGACAGACGATGGCGCTGCCCCCTGCCCTTGACTGCCTCAAGTGTTCCAAGCGCTGCAAAGGCCTTGTCCAGATCAGCGCCGGTGACTGCGACCGTGCCCAATGCCGCCATGGCGTTTTCGGCGATATGGCGACCAGCCGCACCGATGTGCAACTCGCTGGTCTCGCCGTTTATGATGGTCCAGATGGTCGAACCGTCAGGCGTGTTTTCAAAATCGGCAAGACGGAAATCGGCCTTGGCGTGCTGCCCGAAGGTCAGAACATGCTCGATGCCAGCATCGAAAGCCGCGCGCTCCAGCTGCTCGAACTGCTCATTGTCGCGGTTGAGAATAACGGCACCGCCCGGCAACACACCGTCGAAGATTTCCGCCTTGGCAGCGGCAATCTCTTCCAGATCTTTGAAGTTGCCCAGATGGGCGGCAGCAATGGTGGTGATGATGGCCAGATGCGGCTTGACCTGTTTGACCAGCGGGCTGATCTCACCTGCGTGGTTCATGCCCACTTCGAAAATACCGAATTCCGTATCGGCAGGCATGCGCGCCAGCGTCAGCGGCACGCCCCAATGGTTGTTGAAGGAAGACACCGCCGCATGCACCCGGCCCGATGGGGCCAGAACCTGCCGCAGCATTTCCTTGGTCGTCGTCTTGCCGACTGAACCGGTGATCGCGATGATACGCGCCGAGGTCCGAGCTCTGGCGGCAATGCCCAGCTTGACCATGGCGGCAAGCACGTCTTCGACCACGATCATCGGCACCGTCAGCCGCCCGAGAGCAGGCAGCTTGGATTCGGACACCACCAGAAGCCCCGCGCCATTGGCGACGGCAAAGCTTGCATAATCATGGCCGTCCACCCGGTCGCCCTTGATGGCGAAGAAGGCTTCGCCCGCCTGCACCGTGCGGCTATCGATGGAAATGCCTGTGATGCCTTGCGGCAGGTTGCCCACCGGACGGCCTGCCATGACGGCGACCAAATCCGGGACTGTCCATAACCAGTTCAAATCTTCAATCCTTCCAGCGCAGTTCGCACCTGTTCATGGTCTGAAAATGGCAGCGTCACGCCACCAACAATCTGACCCTCCTCATGCCCCTTGCCCGCTACGATCAAAGTATCGCCATTACCAAGAAGAGAAACGGCATGGCTGATGGCCTTGGCGCGATCACCGATTTCAAGCGCACCAGGCGCCGCAGCCATAATTTCGGAGCGGATCGTCTGCGGCTCTTCCGAGCGCGGATTGTCATCGGTGACGATCACGATATCGGAAAGCCGTGTAGCAACCTCGCCCATGATAGGGCGCTTGCCCTTGTCACGATCCCCACCGCAACCGAAAACGGTAATGATGCGGCCCGATGTAAAAGGCCGCACGGATGTCAGCACGTTTTCCAGCGCGTCCGGCTTGTGCGCATAGTCCACATAGGCCAGCGCACCGTTCTTCGTCTGGCCGATCAACTCAAGACGACCAGCGGCACCCACCAGCTTTTCCAGCGCCTTCAGCGCCACCGCTGCCGGAGCGCCGGTTGAGATCGCAAGTCCTGCGGAAACCAGCGCATTCGCCACCTGGAAATCTCCAGCAAGTGGAATATCGACCTCGTAAATCTTGCCCTGATGATGCACTTCGATCATCTGCTTATGGCGAAAATGCTCAACGCGCTTCAGCGCCAGATAATCACCCTTGCGGCCAACTGTGCGCACATCATGGCCCGCAGCGGTCGCGGCCTCGATGGCACGGTCCGACCACGGATCATCAGCATAGATGATAACGGGCGAACCCTTCGGTAAAAGCGTATCTAACAGCCGCATCTTGGCGTCCATGTAGTCTTCCATCGTAGGATGGTAGTCCATGTGGTCACGACCAAGATTGGTGAAGGCGGCAGCAGCCAGCTTCACGCCATCCAGACGGCGCTGGTCGAGACCGTGGCTCGAAGCTTCCATCGCCGCGTGGGTCACACCTTCAGATGCAAGCTCAGTCAGAAGCGCATGCAGAGAAACGGGATCAGGCGTGGTCAGAGAACCATAGTCTTCGCGACCCGGCGCAATCACACCCGTGGTGCCAATCTGCGCTGCGGCATGGCCAGCAATCGCCCAGATCTGTCGTGTGAAAGAGGCGACCGATGTCTTGCCCGCAGTGCCGGTCACCGCCACCATGGTTTCTGGCTGTTTGCCGTAAAAACGGGCGGCGGCAAGGGCGAGAAAACGGCGCGGATCGGAGACAACGAGAACCGGCACACCAGCATCGATGGCATGGCTGGAAACAACCGCCACGGCACCCTTTGCCACGGCATCCGCCACATAGGAGCTGCCATCGGCCTTGGTGCCTGCCACCGCTACGAACAGCGATCCCGGCGCGGCATTGCGGCTATCTGCCGTAATCCCGGTGATATCCAGTGCGCCGGCATCAGTACCAAGCAATTCATTCAGTTCCGGGAACTCAGTCCCGGAGAGATCTCGCAAATTCATCGATGTGTCCGTCTTGTCCCCCCGGCGCGATTCGCCGGTCCGTCATAAGCTGTACCAATCAATAAGACACCAGCAAGGCCGAACCGTCCTTGCCGAACTTGGGTTTCACGCCAAGAATGGCTGCCGAGCGGGTAATGATGTCATGCACCATAGGTGCGGCAGAAGAACCGGCCAGCGCTGCGCCATTGCCCTTGTCCGTCTTCGGCTCGTCAATGAAGGACAGAACCACATATTCCGGCTTGTCCATCGGGAATGCCGAGAGGAAGGCGTTGAAGTTCTTGTCGTGCACGTAACGACCATTGACGACCTTGTCGGCCGTGCCGGTCTTGCCGCCAACATTGAAGCCTTCAACGCGCGCATTGCGGCCAGAACCGTTCACGCCGTTCCATTCAAACAGAAAGCGCATGTCCTTGCTGGCACCGGGCTGCAACACCTGCTTTGCCACCTGATCCGCCTGCACGACCGTGCGTGGCAGGAAAGTCGGCTCGATAAGCTTGCCGCCATTCACCAGCGCCGCACCGGCAATCGCCGTCTGCAACGGGGTGGTGGACACGCCGTGACCGAAGGAAATGGTCACCGAGTTGATCTTCTTCCACACACGCGGCTGCGATGGCATGGCCACCTCAGGCAGTTCCGTCTGCATCTTGGTCAACAGGCCAAGCCGCGTCAGAAATTCCTTGTGGCCTTCAATGCCAACCGTGTCGGCAATCTTTGCCGTACCGATGTTGGATGAATACTGGAAGATTTCAGGAACGGAGAGAACGCGGCCCTTGCCGTGGAAGTCCTTGATGGTGAAGCCGCCAATACGGATCGGTGCACGCGCATCGAATGTATCGTTGATGTGAACCTTGCCGGAATCCAGACCCATGGCAATGGTGAAGGATTTGAAGGTGGAGCCCATTTCGAACGTGCCGTTCGACATGCGGTTCAGCCAGCCCTCTTTCGCACCTTCGGCAGGATTGTTCGGATCGTAATCCGGCAGAGATGCCATGGCGAGAATTTCGCCGGTGTGCACATTGATAACAACGGCACCGGCGCCAATCGCTTGGAATTTTTGGATGGCGGAGGCCACCACTTCACGCACAATGGCCTGAACGCGCAGATCGATCGAAAGCTTGACCGGCTCAAGCGGCTGGTCAGACGTCATGCCGAGCGCCGTCAGGTCGGCCAGACCCTGGCTGTCGAGATAGCGCTCCATGCCGGCAACGCCGCGATTGTCGATATTGACGTGACCGACGACATGCGCAGCCGTCGAGCCACCGGGATAGAAGCGGCGCTTTTCTGGACGGAAACCGATGCCGGGAATGCCGAGCGCAAGAATCTGGCTCTGCTGCTTCGGCGTCAGCTGGCGGCGCAGCCATTGAAAGCGTGATTCGGATTTCAGCTTCTGGTAGGTGCCACGCGTATCGAGATCGGGCAGAACCGTTTGTAGCTTCTCAATCGCTTCATCGACATCGACGATGCGGTGCGGCTCTGCAAACAGCGAAACGGTCCTGATATCGGTGGCCAGCACCTCGCCATTTCGGTCCAGAAGGTCGGGACGAGATGCCATCAACCGGTCTGCGGGCGCAATGCTGGAAACGGTTTCAGGCTGCGTCAGGCCATATTGAATCAACCGCCCGCCAACGACACCATAAAATGCGATAAAGCCGAAAATCAGCAGGCCAACACGGGTCTTGGCCTGGGTGGCACGGCGTTTGCGCGCACCTTCAAAGGCAGCATGGTCGGCAAAGCCACTGGTGCTTGCGGAAAAATGAGCCCTGCTTTTCAGAACCATGACGCGAGACAGAAAAGACATCAGTCCACCGATCCAGTTATCGTTTCATCCATGTCACCGGTTTCGTCACCCTGCTGGGCGCGCGCCACCGGCATGGGCTGCGCTGACCGCGCAACCTTTGCGCGTGGCTGCGGAACAGGCACCCCACCACTCACCGCGATTTGACCTGCGGGCGGTGATTTGGGTTTTACACCACCCAATGTTGCGCCAGGCTTGGAGCCACTCATGGCGGCTGCAATTACATCTTCCACGCTCATGCCCACAGGCTCGGGCGGCTGCGGCAATTGCGAGCGCAGCATCGGCAATTCCTTGGGCTGGGAAAGCTGGTTCGGCATTGTCGGCGCAAGTGCAAGATCGCCCTGATAGGCGTTGACCAGCCGGTGCAGACGGTTCGGCTGCGTCAGCAGCGCCCAGTCGGCACGCAGAAGGTCAATCGTGTCCTTCTCCAGCTTGATCTCGGCTTCCAGCTTGCGCACGGAATCCAGCTTCAAATCGGCCTGATGCTTGATCGAATAGGTCACGACAGCCGCAGCCACCATCACACCCATCAGAACGAAGTCGAAGGTTCTGAGCATATCAACCTCCCATCTTTGCAAGACTTGCGAGATCGGGCAGATCGAAGATCGAGAGATCGGCAGGCCGGGCGGCGGCGTTCGTGCGAATACCGGCGCGCAGCTTGGCGGAACGGGCACGCGGATTGATCTCCGCCTCCTCGTCGCTGGCCGCAATCATCGACTTGCCCACGGCATCGAAAATCGCAGGCGTATCCGCCACCATCGGCATGTGGCGCGAGCCCGCCGCGCGACCGGAGCGATCCGCGAAATACTTTTTGACGATACGGTCTTCCAGCGAATGGAAGGTCACGATGACGAGACGGCCACCCGGCTTCACCGCACGCTCGGCTGCAAACAGCGCCTGCGCCAGCTCGCCCAGCTCGTCATTGACGAAAACGCGCAGCGCCTGAAACACGCGCGTTGCAGGGTGGATCTTGTCCTTGGCCTTGCGCGGGGTCACGATTTCAATCAACCCGGCCAGATCGCGGGTGGTGCGGAAAGGCTCCTCGGCACGCTTCTTCTCGATGGCGCGGGCAATGCGGCCCGGCTGCTTTTCTTCACCCAGAAAACCAAAAATACGGATGAGGTCCGAAACCTTGGCGCGGTTCACCACATCGGCCGCCGAAACGCCAGATGCAGACATGCGCATGTCCAGCGGCCCGTTTCTCTGGAACGAGAAGCCGCGCTCGGCCTCATCGATCTGCATGGAAGACACGCCGATATCAAGCACCAGACCATCGAGGCCATCGGCCGGCACATGGGCGGAAAGATTGGAAAACTGAGACTGGATGAGCGTGAGGCGTCCGCCATTGGCCGCAACCATGCCCTGCCCGCCTTCGATAGCATTGGGGTCGCGGTCGAGCGCGATGACGTCGGCACCCTGATCCAGAATGGCCTGGGTGTATCCGCCCGCACCAAATGTGCCGTCGAGAATGATTTTGCCGGGCGCAGGCTCAAGCGCGCCTAGGACTTCATGGAGAAGAACCGGAATGTGGCGAACCGGTCCGCCACCGGCTTCAGAAGATCGTCCGCCAGAATTCGCCGCCATTCCGTTTCCCCGTTCTATCCGGGGCGAACAGCGGTAAAGCCGCGCCCCGATCTTGCTGCCTTCTGCGCCTCGTAAAACGCTTCCGGCTGCCACAACTGAAAATGATCCGCCCGACCGACAAAAGTAACTTCCGTGCTGATAGCAGTGAATTCCCGAATGAACTCCGTCACCATCAGACGCCCTTCGCCGTCCAGCTTCATGAAAACGCCGCCACCGTGAACCAGCAGCGACATCGCGTTCGCTTCCGGCGAGAACGCATCCATGGAGGCGATCTGCCGTTCGTATCGTTCCAGCAAGTCCGGACCGCCCACGCTGATGGCCGGAAATGCAAAATCCTGGAGACAATAAAGCTCCTGAATGCCCCGCTCCGCCAGCACCGAACGAAACAGCGACGGAACCGAAACGCGCCCCTTGGCGTCGATCCTGTTCGTCACGTTCGATAAAAAGCGACCCATTTTTAAACTCGCCAAAACCGCCGAATGCAGGGCCTGAACCCGCCTCGACAGGCAACACCGTTACGCACGACACATCGCTGACCGGTAGGACATAATGCCCATCGGACCCTTGCAGGCCTCTCCGTCTCATTGATTGCGGGTCAAAAACACGACCCTTTGTGGTGTGCATTTGGGATATCATGGGACACTTTGGGCGTCAATGGGAGAAGCCAGCGGGATGCTGCCTTCGGATCGAACATTCATATCCCGTTAAGATTAACGAATGGTTTACCGTGTCCATTCAAGCACTTGGCGCGCGGCAACCAGAAACCGCCCATGAAAACCTGCTTTATCAGCAATTTCAAATACTTAACCGCGCGCGCCGAGCACGCACCAAGGGCCTGATTTAAAAAAGGAAATTTGCCAGTTGGCCTGTAAGCCGGGTTCTGTATGGCCCCGGTTTGACCCGGAACGTGGCAGCCATTCATCTGGGACGGCATTTGCACACCGCCTCTTGCAACCCACCCGGATGACTCGCCCAAAAACCGGCTGTAGGTCCGCTTGCGCGAACCCCACGTCATCCCTATTCGGTCTTGCTCCCGGTGGGGTTTACCATGCCACCCCTGTTACCAGCGGCGCGGTGGGCTCTTACCCCACCCTTTCACCCTTACCATCTGATAGATGGCGGTCTACTCTCTGCGGCACTTTCCCTAGGGTCGCCCCCGCCGGACGTTATCCGGCACCGTGTCTTTGTGGAGCCCGGACTTTCCTCACCCTACCGTCTTTCGACATTGGTAAAGCGCGGCTGCCCGGCCAACTGGCAGGGGCTCCTTAGACGGGTTCCACGGCGAATGCCAACAGAAAATCGGCCACAGGCAAATTACATCGAGAAAACCGGCTTGAAGTCCGCATCATAGCCTTCATCACCAATCGCGCCGTCCACGATCAGCTTTGCACCCAGCCGCCCGATTTCATCACAGCTTTTGGCCGCCGCGCCGCAGCCTCCGGTCAGCACTGCAATATTGGGCGAGCTCGTATAGCCGATGGCAGGAAACCCACTCGACGTATAAGACGTCACGCATGCAGCCATCGATATTCGCGAGCGATCGATGGATGGGATCAGCGTTTCAATGATGTCTGAAAAATCATCGCGAACACTGGCATTCCCGCCAGAACGGAACCAGTCGCGGATGTCCCGGTCACTTGTCAGCGGCACGTCCACCGGCTCTCCGCCAATCTTGAGATAGAACTTCCCATCGGGATAGCGCACCGGCGGCAGAAGATAGATGTGTTTGCTGGCGTCCGCAGGCTCATAAATCAGCGAAGGCATACCGGCGTAGCGATGCAGCTCGGCCTCGGGGATCTCGAAGAAGGCAACCGTGCGGGCACAGACCACCATCTCCAGCGGCTGCGGCAACAGCCCCTCCGCAATGGAAAACCCACCCGCCGCAACCAACACTTTTTCTGCGGTGTAGCGCCCGCCCGAAGCCGTCGTCACCGTCGCAACCCCGCCGTCTTCGGCCACGCTCACAGCAACATCGTCGATGCGCGTCACGCCGTGCTTTTGTCCAATCGCGATCTGCGCCCGCACCAGTTCACGCGGATTGACGAAACCGGCATTGTTCCTCTCGAACACGCCTTCGCATCCACTCTCGAAGGAAAAATAGGGGAAGCGCTGCGCAAGTGCTGCATCGTCAAGCACCTCAGTCTCGACACCCAACGTGTCAGCCGCCGCACACACATTCTCAATATAGGAATAGCCCGTGCCCCGCGCCTTGCCGACAATGAGGCAACCCACTTCCCCATAAAACTCGACGCCGCTCTCGCGCTCGATCTCGCCGTAACGGGCAATAGAACGGTTGGCGAGCCTTGCCCAGTCCGAGTTGCTATCGATGGTCCGGGTGATCCGCGCCGCATCATAATGGCTGGCGAAAACGCCCTTGTGGTTCTTGATATCCTGCGGCTCACCGGGACCGATCAACGCAACGCTATCACAGCTGTCAGCAAGATAACGGGCAGCAGAAGCCCCCATCATACCCGCACCCACCACGATATATTGAAACTGTGTTGCCATGAACGCGCTCACCGATTTTCGATTCCGTCACAACACGTTGTAGCAGTTTGCTGAATCGATTCCAGAGAGTTGGGGTTGGATAGGTTGGTGGGGGTAAGCCAAACCCACCACCGCCAAACTTACACAAAAACCGGCACCATCTGCGCCGCAAAATCGTCTTCGGTTAACTGCCCGTCCAGCAAAAGCACAGCACCCAGCCGTCCGATTTCGTCTGATGATTTGGCCGCGACGAAATTGCCGCCGGTCAGCACGGCAATGTTGGAAGACTGCGTGTAGCCAATATAGGGGTATCCCGTGCGGGTAATGGAGGCGACGCAGGAGCCTGACGTGACAGGGCAACCTTCAAGCCCCGGCATCAGCTGCATGGCGCGCTTCACCAGAAACGCCACTTCGCTTTCCGTCCCATCGGAGTGGAACCATGACACCGCCTGAGCCAGCGTCTCCAGCCTGCCCTTCTCGCTCTCACCGCCAATTTTCAGGTAGATCTTGCCATCGGGATATCGCACCGGCGGCAGAATATAGACGATGTCATCGGCATTTTCCGCTAGGACGATGGTGGAAGGCATAGCGGCGAAAACCCGCTGCTTTTCCTCGTCCAGCTCGAAAAACGCAATCGTCCGGCCTGTCGCGGCCATATCGACCGTCGAGGGCAGAAGATCAGCCATATTCGTAAAACCGCCCGCCGCGACAATGACCTTGTCCGCCGTGTAGCGCTGGCCCGCATCCGTCACCACCTCGACACCGGAAGCCGTATCTGCAATCCGCACCGCAGTCTCGCGGATCAGCTTTGTGCCCTGACGTTCGGCGATCGCGATCTGCGCCTTCACCAGCGCACGCGGATTGACGTAACCGGCATTGCGCGCCTCAAACCATCCATGGTGATCGTCAGGCAGATCGAACATCGGAAAGCGTGCGCTGAGCCCTGACGTGTCCAGCACATCAATCCCACTGTTTGCAGCAGGGCGCGCGGCCATGGCGGCGGTCACGTAATCACCGCCGAGCCCATTGCCGTTACCAGCAAACAGGCAACCCACCTCGTGGTAAAACCGGAAGCCGCTCTCTGCTTCAATCTGCGCATAGCGCTCGATGGAGCGTTTCGCCAGTTCCGCCCAGACGGGATCGCCATCGAAACCACGCGTGATTCTAGCTTCGTCATAATGGCTGGAAAACACGCCCTCGTGGCTCTTGCGGTCCACGGGCTCGGCAGGGCCAATCAGCGCGACACCATCAGTCACACTGGAAAGGTGGCGCGCCGCTGCTGCCCCCATCATGCCAGCCCCGACGACGATATATTTGAAATCCGGCATGATCTGCTCCCGCAATGCTATGCCTCTGCCTAGCAAAGTCAGGCCGCGTGCAAAAGCGCCAAATCGGCCATCAGCCCTGCAACAGCGCCTGCACCTTGCCGCAATATTGTTTGGAAACCGGGTTCATGCGCTTTGCGGCGTGGCCTGCATTGTAGCGCAAAATCGTGTTGCAGACCTGCCCGCCGCCCAGTTGGTGCGCCATGGCTAGATATTGCATGCCCCAGCGAATATTGGTCTCGGGATCATAGAGCCCCTTGGTCGTGCCGCGATAACCGATCATGCGCGCAGTCGCTGGCTTGATCTGCATGAGCCCCACTTCACCGGCACTGCCACGCGCCTTGGGATTAAATTTGCTTTCAACCGACACCACCGCATGGGCCAGATTGGTCGGCACACCATAGCGCGTGGCATATTTCACGATCAGCTCGGAATAGCCATTGTGCAGCTTCTGCGGAAGCGCCCTTTCGGGGATGGGATAACCCGGCTTGCGAATGAAGGTTTCCAGCGTGACAGTCTTGGTTTTAACCTCATCTTCGGCAAAAGCGGGACCACTCTGTGCGGCAAGCATAACAAGGCAAGCCGAAACAGCAATATAGGCAATTCTCATGGGTGTGAAACGTCTCCGGGCTGAAGACTGCGAACGGCAGCGTTAATACGCGCCACATGGAAAGGTCATCAGGACAATCCGTCGCACGTCTTCATCATTGATACTGACAATGACCGTTTCAAAATGAAACAGATCATCGGTTGATGAGGTGCATTAAGTGAATCAATGAGGATATACTGTGGCAACACGCAAAAAACCGCGTCACGCATCCGTGTAGAGAGGCCGCCATTCCATCAGACGCCGCTAAACCTTGGCAGCGCCGATATCAGCCGATGCAACGTGTCGATGGTCGAAAAATCTGCGATACCATCCACCAGAACAGGCCGGAAATGCCGCTGGAAAGCCGCAACAACGCCCTCTGTTTTTTCGCAGTAAATGCCCGTTATTTCAACGCCGTAACCATAGAGAGACAGCATCGACTGAAGCGCCTCGACTGGCTGCCCGCTATCGCCGCGCTGGAAAAATCGCCCGCCACCGATAGGTGCCGCCTCAACCCAGTGCCCGACGCCATGCTGCGACAGAGTATCCCATGGGAACTTCTCACCCGGATCGATCTTGCGCACCGGCGCAATATCGGAGTGTCCCAGCACCTTTTCAGGCGCAATGGACCACCGCTGCGCACAATCCCGACACAATTGGATCACCGCCTCGATCTGCGCATCGGGAAAGTCCGGCAGCCCCGCCGGATGACCGGCATTGGCAATCTCGATGCCAATCGAGCGCGAATTGATATCGACTTCGCCATCCCAGAAGCTTTTTCCAGCGTGCCATGCGCGCTGGCTCTCGGGAACAAGCTGCAAAATCCTACCATCTTCGAATACAAAGTAATGGCTAGAAACCTGGCTCTCTTCATTGCACAGCCAGGATAGCGCGCTATCGGCGGTGCCCATGCCTGTGTAGTGAATAATAATCATGTCGGGACCGGCAACACCAACCCGCTCGCCATGGTTGGGCGAAGGCGCGACAAGCGCACCGGCATAATCGGCTGTGAATTCACTCATGCGACGCGGCGTTCTTTCTCGATGGCCGCATAGGCAGCGTTCAGAGCCGCCATTCGCTCATTGGCCGCGGCATGCAGTTCCATGGGAACGCCACGCGCAATCAGCTTGTCCGGGTGATGTTCGGCCACCAGCGTGCGGTAACGCTTGCGAATATCCAGAAAATCATCCGCTGGCGAAACGCCGAGAACGCGATAAGGGTCGCGTCCATCCATATGAACATGCCGCGCCATGATGGTTTCGAAATGATCGTCGGTGATTCGGAAGATTTCAGCGATTCGGCCCAGAAACGCCATTTCGCGCTCATGGATCAAACCATCCGCCTTGGCGATGTGGAACAGACCGTCGATCACGCTTTCCAGCATCTCGCAATTCTGCTCGCCGGAACCGCAAAGGCCGGACAGGCGCTCGGCATAGGCCTCATAACCAGCCACATCCTGTCGCGCCAGATTGTAAAGTCGGGCAACGTTCTGCGCTTCTTCTTCTGGAAAGTCGAAAATCTGGCGAAACGCCTTCACTTCCGCATCGTTGACCATGCCATCAGCCTTGGCCATCTTGGCAGAGAGAGCAATGATCGCAATCGAGAATGACACCTGCCGACGCGTCTCGGGATCGCCTTCAAAAACGGTCCTGACGGCCTCTATCACACGGCCAAGCACGTTGCCCGCCGCATCGCCAATTGCGCCGAGCAGTCGTTCCCAAAGCGAAGTCAGTTGCAAACAGGCGAAATCGTACATCATGAGTGCGATCATACGATGCCGCCGCATGAATGCAATATACATAAAGGTCGCATGTCATTAACTTTTATTCATCTTCAGATCACGCTTTTCTAGCTCAAGGAGACGATCTGCGAGTGCCACCGCCACTGTTTTCCACAGGCACGCGGGTAACGACAGCAACTACAAGGGGTGTAACCTTTGTCACAGCGGCTAACCAACCGGAACAACCGAAATCTCTGTGAAATAATCGGACCCGGCTCCATGCCTCTAACGGTAGCAGGCGGCAGGCTGATGTCTTCAGGAAGAACTAACTTAGTCATTCCACAGAACGATGTCGCTTTCATTTGATGAGGATATTTTTGTCAGCACTAGCCGCATTGAGCCACCTGAACTGCTTACGCGCACTCGCCGAAAATGGCCCGAATTAAAACTTTAGGTGATACTAATCCTTGTTAGGTGAGATCACCATGCTATCTTTCGCGTGATGCGCCACTTAACTGTCGCTCAATAAAGGAACGTTAAATGCGCGGAATTATCGTAATGCCTAGAGTTAGCGTTAGGCTCCCCAACGACCTATCATATAGCGGAGATGTCGATCTCAATCTGGTGCGACTGTGGGTATTATTTTGGGATAAGATCGCTACGCCTACGACAATCATGGTTAGGTCACTTGGGCCTGAGTTCGAGTTCTTAGGAAGTCGAGATATTCATTCCTATGACCGAGCAACGCAACTTAAATCAACCGAATTAGCTGCACGTACCATCGAAGCACGGAGCATGACATTCAAGAAATTAGAAGTTGCATCCCCCGGCTCTTGGTCATTGGGGTCGGGCGTGGGCGCGTGGGATGGACCGGAAACAGAGGAGGGCAGAGGTTTACGAATTGAACTGGTCAAAGCTTTGCCCGTCCCTGAAAAGGATGTCCCTCTTGAAGATATTCTGGAATTTCGGGAGCGTCGCCGAGACGAGCGAGAGGCGGTGATGAACTACATCGACGAATGTTACCTGTCTGTAACGGCATCTCCCGATAAACCTCTCGCCGCTCATAACGCTCTAGAGAAGCTTTCCCGAGCAGCAAGAGAACAACTTGAGGTAACAAAGGAATCTAGCATCCCACATCGGCTTTACGACTTAGCAGCAGACTTCAATTTGGTCGCGGCGGGGGTGGCGGCGACTGGCAGCATAGCCCTTGGCGCAACATGGCCCGTAATCGTAGGAAACAGCATCCTCGCAGGAGGGAGCGTGACGATCAAAAACATCCTAGCCACTCCGAACCCCGTCAAAGGAAATAATGCCTTCAGATATGTGGCACGATATCACGACGAAGTGTTTCGTTAGGGCAGCCTTTTGTTTCGTATTAGAGAAGCTAGCGCCGTTCTGTCCAGAAGGACGCGCCGCCCTCCAGCGAGATTCGTTTTGGTGTGCCAAAGCTGGCGCGAGTTTGCGTCAAAGCTCGCGGTGCGCCATAGCGCCCTCCAGCCAATTGAAACGATTATATCGGCCACCGCGCTCAAGGGGTTCGAAAATTGCCTCGAAATGCCCGAATTTCTTGAGAAATTCACTTTACATGCCCCATTGGCTGCTCCATCCATTTGCCCCAGCGGATCTTTGGCGAGATCGTTTGAACAAACACGAAGGAGTGCCACGATGGCCAAACAGAAAGTTGCAATGTTGACCGCAGGCGGTCTTGCACCATGCCTCTCCTCTGCCGTGGGCGGCCTGATCGAGCGTTACAGCGACATCGCGCCTGACATCGATATCGTGGCCTATCGCTCCGGCTATCAGGGCGTTTTGCTGGGCGATAGCGTCGAAATCACCAGCAGCATGCGCGAAAAGGCTCATCTTCTGCACCGCTATGGCGGCTCGCCCATCGGCAACAGCCGCGTGAAGCTGACCAATGCCGCAGATTGCGCCAAGCGCGGCCTCGTCAAGGAAGGCGAGAACCCGCTGGCGGTTGCTGCAGATCGCCTGGCGAAAGATGGCGTCACCATTCTCCACACCATCGGTGGCGATGACACCAACACCACAGCGGCCGATCTCGCAGCCTATCTCGGCGCCAATGGCTATAACCTCACCGTCGTCGGCCTGCCCAAGACGGTTGACAATGACGTCGTCCCCATCAAGCAGTCGCTGGGCGCATGGACAGCTGCAGAAGTCGGCGCAAATTTCTTCGATAATGTCAGCAATGAACAGAGTGCTGCGCCCAAGACCTTTGTCATTCACGAAGTCATGGGCCGCCACTGCGGCTGGCTCACGGCAGCAACAGCGCGCGCCTATATTCAAAAGACCAGCGGCAATGAATATGTCGAGGGTCTGCTGATGGGCGAGCAGTTGAAAAGCATCGATGGCCTTTATCTGCCGGAAATGGCCTTCGATATCGAGGCCGAAGCCGAGCGCCTGAAGAAGACAATGGAAAAGACCGGCTTCGTCACGCTCTTCGTGTCGGAAGGCGCTGGCCTTGATTCGATCGTTGCCGAGCGCGAAGCATCTGGCGAAACCGTCAAGCGCGATGCCTTCGGCCACGTCAAGATCGACACGATCAATGTTGGCGGCTGGTTCCAAAAGCAATTTGCTGGCCTCATCGGCGCAGAACGCACCATGGTGCAGAAGTCTGGTTACTATGCCCGCTCCGCCCCTGCCAACGGCCAAGACCTCCGCCTCATCCAGAGCATGGTTGATCTGGCCGTGGAAAGCGCGCTCAACAAGGTATCCGGCGTCACCGGTCATGATGAGGACCAGGGCGGCAAGCTGCGCACCATCGAATTCCCGCGCATCAAGGGCGGCAAGCACTTCGATCTGTCCACACCGTGGTTCGACGAGGTCATGAACCACATCGGCCAGCCCTATAAGGCAGCCTGAGCATAAAAGCGCCTCTTTGCGCCACATGATGCGGCAAACCGCACAGTGTGGCGCAAACACACCGCTCTGACGTTATGAACCTTCAGACCCATAAATCCGTTTCGGTTTCTGGGGCAATGCTGTAGGTTAACAAAAAATACGTGCAGGGAGGGCAAGGAGGAAAGCAATGTCTGTGCAAGTCTGGCTCGTGTTCTGCTTGGCCTGTGCCATTCTTTTCACACTGCCCTCACTCATCTCGTTCAAGGTCGCCAGCTACGCTTCCATTCGTGGCAAGCGCGCCACGCTCGCGGCCGTGTCAGGCGCAACCCTTGGCATCGTGACAACAGTCACCGCCGCGTCCATCATCGTGGTCGGCGTCGAGCTGATGCCATCCTCTCTCATCGATATTCTGCGCTGGACCGGAACCGCATGGCTGATGCTGTTCGTTCTCTGGACAATCGCCACCCCCGCCGCTCGTGAGGCCAATGCCGACAACGACAATCTGCGCGGAAAATCCTTCGGCACCGTGTTTTCCGATTGCTTCGTGACGGCTGCGCTGCGCCTGCGCTATTTCGGCTTTTTCGTCGCCTTCCTCATGCAGTTTTTGAACGGCACACGCGATGTGGTTGAAATGGTCACGCAGATGCAGGCGGTCCTTCTTCTCATTGCTCTTGTCTGCCTCAGCCTGCAGGCGGTATTCGCACGCTTTACCATCACATCAGTGCGGCGCATGTCTGCTTCCAAAAAACCAGCAAATTCAAAGCGTAAGAGCTTCATCGCCGGTCGCGCCGTCACGGCAGGATACCGCAAAATCGCTGCATAAGAATTTGCTACTCAGTCCCCGCTTGCCCGAAACCTCACGATAGGTTAATGATCGCGCCACAGGGACTGCCCGTTTCGCTTGAATCTGGGCTTGAGACCGGCAGTGCAGTTAGAGGCGGCAGAATGAAAATTTCAGGCAATTTTCGTCGAAAATCGGCGCTGTTTCTGTCGTCCACCATGGGCATGGCGCTCACATTGGCAGGATGCACCAGCGTCGAATACAGCCCCCGCCCGCAGATGACAGCGGTTACACCAGCATCTGAAAATACCGCCAGCCAAACACCCGCTACCACGCAGGAAGCCACAGCTTCAGCGCAGCCCGCTTCCGCCACCACAGTCTCGACAACGGCGCCCGCAGCTCCCCAGCTTGCCGCAGCCAACACCACCAATCCATTGCCAACTGCCACCGCCCTCAAGGGTGGCCGCGTCGCACTTCCACCAGCATCCGAAATTGCAGCCGCAGCAGCCATCAGCGCGCAAATGCAGCCCCCTGTCACGCCGGTAGCACTTGCTGCACCAGCCGCAACAACCTCTGCCGCCGCAGCCGTCACCCAGCAGGCCGCTACCAGCGCCGCTCTTCCTCAGGTCGTTGCCCTCAAGGGCGGTTTTCCGGCAGCGCCAAGCGCACCAGGCACACCCTCAGCGGCCGCCATTCCGCTGACGGAAGAAATGATGAAGCAGCAGAGCGTCATTCCCGTGCCGAAGCCGCAGGGCGCGATGCTGGCCTATGCTTCTGCCCCGCAAAACGCGGCCCTTGCCGCCATCAGTACACGCGAAGGTCTAACAACATCTCCATTGGCCACCGCCATGGGTGGACGCCAGCAGCTCAGCGGTCTCATCACCAAATATGCAACCATGTACGATGTGCCGGAAGATCTGGTCCACCGTGTGGTCATGCGTGAAAGCCGTTACAATCCGCGCGCCATTAACGGCGGCCACTTCGGCCTGATGCAGATCAAGCACGCCACAGCCCGCTCCATGGGCTTCGATGGCCCGGCCTCCGGCCTCTTCGACGCAGAAACCAACCTGAAATATGCTGTGAAATACCTGCGCGGTGCATGGATGGTGGCCGATAACGACCGCGACAACGCGGTTCGCCTCTATGCGCGCGGCTATTATTACGACGCCAAGCGCAAGGGCATGCTGCACGTCCTGCGCAAGTAATCCTGCCGCACCATTTTCCGCATCTCCCCACAGGCCGGAAGATCGTTTCTTCCTAGCCTCTCTGTCACTTGTTCGCCTCTCTCATCTTGGAGAAGACGTCTGGCGCGCCCCACAGGCGCCCGTCATCAAACTGTTGCGTCCCGCCGCTAAACGCCTCTGAACCGAATGAGAGGTGGAATCAGATGACGAGTGTGGCGCCAAAGACAGGTTTCAGCAAAAACGTTAAGCTCAAGAGTGCCCTCCTCCAGCACAAGGCCCTGTCCACCAGCGGCCTGTCCGAGCGCCTGTTCGGCGTGTTGTTTTCCGGTCTGGTTTATCCGCAGATCTGGGAAGATCCTGATGTCGATATGCGCGCCATGGAGCTGCGCGATGGCCACAGCATCGTCACCATTGGCTCCGGCGGCTGCAACGTGCTGGCCTATCTCTCCCGCAATCCTTCGCGCATCGATGTGGTTGATCTCAATCCCCATCACATCGCGCTCAACAAGCTGAAACTGGCCGCGTTCCGCCACCTGCCGAACCATGGTGATGTCGTGCGCCAGTTCGGCGTGGCCGATGTCCGCTCCAACAGCTCCGGTTATGACCGGTTCATCGCCCCCAATCTGGATGCACAGACCCGCGCCTATTGGTCCAAGCGTACTTTAAGCGGACGCCGTCGCATCACTGTCTTTGATCGTAATATCTACCGCACCGGGCTTCTGGGCCGCTTCATCGGCGTTGGCCACGTGCTGGCGCGCCTGCACGGCGTGAAGCTGACGGATATGGCCAATGCCCGCTCCATGGATGAGCAGCGCCAGTTCTTCGATCAGAAGGTCGCGCCCCTGTTCGACAAGCCTATGATCCGCTGGCTGACGAAGCGCAAAAGTTCGCTCTTCGGCCTCGGCATTCCGCCACGCCAGTATGATGAGCTGGCAAGCCTCTCGCACGGCAACACCATTGCTCCGGTTCTGCGCCAGCGCCTTGAAAAGCTCGCCTGCGATTTTCCGCTGAAGGAGAATTACTTCGCCTGGCAGGCCTTTGCGCGCCGCTATCCGCAATCGCAGGAAGGCAATTTGCCGGATTATCTGCGCAGCGATTATTACGAAGCCATCCGCGAAAACGCCTCGCGCGTCTCCGTTCACCACGCCACATTCACCGAGCTGTTGGCCTCCAAGCCAGCCTCCTCGGTAGACCGTTACGTGCTTCTCGATGCGCAGGACTGGATGACGGACACGCAGATCAACGAATTGTGGTCGCAGATCAGCCGCACGGCGGCACCAGAGGCCCGCGTCATCTTCCGCACCGCCGCTGAAAAGAGTGTCATCGAAGGCCGCCTGTCGCCTGACATCAGCGCGCAATGGACCTATCTGGCCGAGCGTTCGCAGGAGCTGAACGCAAGCGACCGCTCCGCCATCTATGGCGGCTTCCACATCTATCAGAGGGCACAGGCATGAAGAGCATCGGCGATCAAATCAGCCTTGGTGATGTCAACCACGCCAACCTCATGGACAAGATGTATCGCAACCAGCGGCACATCTATGATCTGACGCGCAAATACTACCTTCTGGGCCGCGATACGACCATCGCCAGGCTGAATGTTCCCGTGGATGGCAATCTGCTGGAAGTCGGCTGCGGCACAGGGCGCAACCTCCTGCGCGCCGCAAAGCTCTTCCCCAAGGCAAAGCTCTATGGTCTGGATATTTCGTCGGAAATGCTGACCACCGCCAGCGAGAACTTCGGCAGCCACCGCGAGCGCCCAATCCTGCGCGTGTCGGATGCCACCACCTTCAAGCTATCAGAATTTGGCCGCGCCTCCGGCTTTGACAGGATCATGATTTCCTATGCGGTCTCGATGATCCCGGATTGGGAAAAGGCAGTCGAACGCGCCTTGTTGGCGCTCGCACCCGGCGGCTCGCTGCACATCGTGGATTTCGGCCAGCAGGAGCATTTGCCAACCTGGTTCCGCAGCCTGCTTCAGGCATGGCTTGCCAAATTCCACGTCACCCCCCGCGCCAATATGCGCTACGTCTTGGAAACGCTGGCAGGCAGCCACGGTGCAACGCTGGAGTTCGAACCGATTGCCCGTGGCTATGCCTGGCGGGCAGTTCTGACACTTCCCAAAGCCTGAAACGGCCTGACATCCGCGTGAGATGACGGAAATCGAGGGGGCTGGCGCTTGCCATAACACCTTGTTTACCCTGTTATGGTAAATGAGAGATTACGGCGCGCCCTTCTCCGGGCAGCGCGGACTGCCATTCGTATTTCTGGGATTATCATGCAGCGGCTTCTTCCGGCTATCTTATCGACCGTTCTTCTGCTCAGCGGCTGCACCTCCACCAGCTACGATTTCCTCGAAACAGCATCCTTGGCCCAGCCCCGTTTCAAGGACAATGATCCCCACGAATTCGGCTCCAGATCTCCCCATAAGCATGAGGTGCATGGCATCGATGTGTCCAAGTGGAATGGCGAAATCGACTGGAAGACCGTACGGAAATCCGGCGTTTCCTTCGCCTTCATCAAGGCAACGGAAGGTACCGACCGTCTCGATGCCCGCTTTGAAAAATATTGGCGCGAGGCCGCAGCCGCTGGCATTCCGCATGCGCCCTATCACTTCTATTATTTCTGCGCGACAGCGGATGCGCAGGCAGACTGGTTCATTCGCAGCGTTCCGAAGGAATCCATGAAGCTGCCGCCCGTGCTGGACGTGGAGTGGAACCCCGCCTCCCCCACCTGCAAGACGCGCCCTGCACCGGAAGTGGTGCGCTCTGAGATGCTGAAATTCATGCGTCGCATCGAAGCGCATTACGGCAAGCGGCCCATCATCTACACCAGCGTGGATTTCCACCGCGATAATCTGGTCGGCCAGTTCAAGAACTACCCTTTCTGGGTCCGCTCCACCGCCGCCCACCCAGCTGAGATCTACAGCGATCGGCAATGGTCCTTCTGGCAATATACCGGCACCGGCGTCATCCCCGGCATCAGCACCCCCACAGATATCAACGTCTTCGCCGGCTCCGAGAAAAACTGGCGTCAATGGATGGCCTCAGCCAACCAGCCGCGCGGCTAAGTGACCTTGATTTTCCTAGAAATTGTGGCAGATCACATGTGAAATATTCGCATGTCCGGGAAACAAAACGACACGTGGGGCTTTTCCCCGTGTCTGCCCACGCTTCTGCCACAAATTTTGGCGAACGCAGGGTCACAAGCTCACTCGAGGTATTTTAATGTCCAGCTTTTCCCCCCGCAGCATAGCGCTTGCTGCCACTCTCCTGACTTTGTCCTGCGGCTCTGCGCTCGCTGTCACCCCCGCGGTCTCGCCCGATGATCCAAAGCAGGTAGCCTGCGGTGGCGATCTCGCAACGTTCCTTGCTGGCGTGAAGACCGATGCAGTGGCCAAGGGTGTACCGGCAGCTGCCGTTGACAAGGCGCTATCAGGCGCGCAGATCGACGAAAAGGTTTTGTCACGAGACCGCGCCCAGGGCGTGTTCCGCCAGACCTTCCTTGAATTCTCCCAGCGCACCGTCAGCCAGGGACGGCTGGATATGGGCCGCAAGAAAATCCAAGAATACAATACCACCTTCAAGCGCGCTGAAGAAGAATTTGGCGTTCCCGCAGGTGTCATCGCCGCCTTCTGGGCCATGGAAACAGATTTCGGCGCGGTTCAGGGAGACTTCAACACCCGCAACGCACTGGTCACGCTGGCCCATGATTGCCGCCGCCCGGAACTCTTTCGCCCGCAGCTCATCGCGCTGACCGAAATGGTTCAGCACGGCGATCTCGATCCCGCCACCAACACCGGCGCATGGGCAGGCGAAATCGGCCAGGTGCAGATGCTGCCAAAAGACATCATTGCCTTCGGCGTGGATGGTGATGGCGATGGCCACGTCAACGTCAAGGCCAGCAGCCCGGATGCCATCCTGACCGCTGCGAAGTTCATCCAGCATCTCGGCTTCAAGAAGGGCGAGCCATGGATCGAGGAAGTTTCCGTACCGGAAAACCTCCCTTGGGAAAAATCCGGTCTCGGCGGCACGATGACAGCGGGCGAGTGGTTCAACCTCGGCGTTGCACCAAAGAACGGTGACAAGGCGTTTGCGGCCCTGCCCGCAGCCCTCATCCTGCCACAGGGCCGCAAGGGTCCGGCCTTCCTCACCTACCCCAACTTCAACATCTATCTGGAATGGAACCAGTCCTTCATCTACACCACCTCGGCGGCCTATTTCGCAACCCGCTTCATGGGCGCCCCTGTCTATGCCAAGGGCAACCCGGAGCCAGGTCTCGATGATGCCGCGATGAAGGAACTTCAGACCAAGCTGGATGCCAAGACGCATGATGTCGGCAAGATCGACGGCATCCTCGGCTCCGGCACCCGCATCGCGGTTCAGCGTGAGCAGCAGCGCCTCGGTCTGCCCGCAGATGGCTGGCCAACCCGCGCTCTGCTGGACGCGCTCTGATACGCCGAAACCACGGATTCTAACCCATTAAGACAAACGGCCATGGCATTAACCATGGCCGTTTACGTTTTTTCACAATTTGCACTCAATTTTACAGATCGTAATATAAGTTGTTTTTCAATGGATTGGCTCCAACGCTCTGAAATTGTGGCCATTTTTGTGTGCGCCGCAATATAGATTTCGCTTTTCAAGCGACACAAAAGGGTCATAATGCTTACTGTCAACGTAAAGGAGGCAGAGCATGGGACTTACAAATTCTCTTAATGCCTTAGCAGTTGGTGTGGCGTTCGCGTTTATCGGAGTGATGTTATTCATCTGACACGCACCTTGGGGTTGTCGCCAACATCAAGCAGTTGATTATCAATCAAAGTAAAAAGCGCAGGTTTTGCCAAACCTGCGCTTTTTTCATTTCAGCAATTTGAAAGGCCAAACCGCTTACGCGGCTGACTTGCGCAGCGGACGATAGCCCACATTTTCCAGAACAGCGTTCACCAGCGGCGCGCGGTTCATGGTGTAGAGGTGGAATTCGTTGATACCGCGCCGTTGCAGATCAAGGATCTGCTCGGCAGCAACCTCTGCCGCAACCTTTGCCCTGCCCGCCACATCATCATCGTAACCGGCAAAACGGTCATCCAGAAACGACGGGACACTGGTGCCGCAACGGCCGGCAAACCGCTTCAACTGCGTCAGGTTCTGGATTGGCATGATGCCCGGCACCACGGGAATGGTGATGCCCGCCTTGGTCACGCGCTCCATGTAACGATCGAAAATATCATTATCGAAGAAGAACTGAGTCAGAGCACGGGTCGCACCATTGTCAGCCTTGCGCTTGAGCATATCGATATCGACAGCATCGCTTTCGCTTTCCGGGTGCTTTTCGGGATAGGCCGAAACGGAGATTTCGAAATCGCCCAGCTCACGCAGCCCGCGCACCAGGGCGGCGGCGTTCTCATAGCCCTCAGGATGCGGCTTGTAGTCGGTGCCAACGCCCGTGGAAGGGTCGCCACGCAGCGCCACGAAATGCTTCACGCCTGCGTCCCGAAACTCGGCCACGACGTCATGAACCTCCTGCTTGCTGGCATCCACGCAGGTCAGGTGCGATGCGGTCGGCAATCCGGCAACGGAGATCATGCGCTGCACCGCTTGCAGTGTCGGCGCCTTGGTCGTGCCGCCTGCGCCATAGGTCACGGAAACGAAATCCGGGTTCCAGCGCGATAGTTCCTCAACCGTTTCCCACAGCTGAACATCCATATCGGCGCTTTTAGGCGGGAAGAACTCGAAGGAAAGCTTGAAGCTTTCGGTCGCATGGCGGTCTGTATTGGTGTTTGTCATCTCATGCCCTCCCGGCGGAAAGAAGCGGTGCGTCCATCGTCTCCTCGCCAGCCATCAGCAGGCGCGGATCGCGCGCGACCCATATTGTAACGTCAAGCGATTGGGCAGACGCATTTCCCGAATGCAGGTCGACAGCCGTTTCGGGCTTCAGACCGGTCTTTTTCAGCCACTCTTCCATCGTCTGGTGGGAGAAGCCGAGGCGCACATGCGCATGCTCTTCCCGCAGATATTCCAGCGAATGCGGAGCCAGATCGATAATCACGAGACGGCCATTGGGGCGCAGCATTCGCGCTGCCTCGGCAAGTGCCATCTGTGGATGGTCGAGAAAATGCAGGACCTGATGCACCACCACAAGATCGAAATCCTGGCTTTCCAGCGGCAGGTTCAAGATGTCGCCGTGCCGCACGGACGCATGCGCCACACCGGCCTTGTCCAGATTGGAGCGGGCAACCGCCAGCATGTCACGGCTGGCATCAATGCCGATGGCGCGGCGATAGATGCCACTGAAAAGCTGCAAGATACGACCCGTACCGGTGCCAAGATCCAGCATGGAATCAACCGGAGTTGTGCCAATCAGCTTTTGCAGCGCGCCTTCCACCGCATCATCACTCACATGCAGACGGCGAAGCTCATCCCAGGCAGAGGCGTTACGGGAAAAGTAATCCTGCGCCCGTTCCGCCCTCACCCGCTTGACGGCTGAAAGCCGCTCGGAATCCCGCAACAGCACGGCGTCATTGCGCGATGCAGCCGCCAGCAGCTGCTTCACCATCTCGGCAGCAATGCCATCCTGCTTCAGCCGGAAATAGGCCCATGCACCTTCCTGATAACGGTCGATCAGGTCCTCTTCGGCCAGAAGCTTGAGATGACGGGAAATGCGCGGCTGGGATTGCCCCAGAATTTCCGTCAGGTCCGTCACCGTCAGGTCGCCAGCGCCTAAAAGCGCAAGCAGCCGGAACCGAGTCGGCTCGCCCGCCGCCTTCAAAAGCCCCACCAGATTATCAAGCCCTAGAGCCAATGCACCAACCTCAACTCAATCAACATATAAAGATATCTTTATACGATTTCAGAGGAGATGCAAGATGGCAGAAACCGGCAGAGCGACAAAAACCGACCGACACCGCCACAAGTCCGCACAGGGTTAACAGCCTGCAACGGCGAGCTATTTCAAAAGCACAGCTCCCGTCCCCTCAGCACCCAGTCTGTCGCCAGGATTGCGCAAAGGGCAATCTGCCACTGACAGGCATCCGCACCCGATGCATCCCTCCAGTTCATCTCGAAGCTGCATAAGCTTGTCGATCCGCTTCTGCAGAGCAGCACGCCAGGATGTGGCCAGATTGTTCCAGTCCTGCGCATTGGGGGTGCGACCGTTCGGCAGGGCCGCCAGTTCCGTGCCAATCTCCGCAAGGGGTATGCCAGCCTGCTGGGCAATCTTGATGATAGCCACTCGGCGCAACACCTCTCGAGGGTAGCGCCTCTGGTTTCCGGCATTGCGCAAAGGCGTCAAAAGCCCCTTCGCCTCATAAAAATGGATCGTGGAAATGGCAACGCCGCACCGCTTGGCCACCTCGCCAACCGACAACTCCCGATGAATGTTCAATTCCGCCGTCATGCCTCTTGACCTCAACTATGGTTGAGGTCCTATGAACCCTGTCAGCCCATCAATCAAGCACCGCACGAAGGCGCTTTGAACGACCAAAGGAGTTGACCCATGATATCCGTCCAAGGACTGTATGAGACCCACCTGACCGTCACGGACCTTGAGCGATCAATCGATTTCTACCGCGATATCGTCGGGCTTGAGCTGGCACACACCATCACCGAGCGAAACGTCGCCTTCTTCTGGATCGGCAGCCGAGAAACCTCCATGCTTGGCCTATGGTCCATCCACAGCAGCCCGCTGCAAATGAAGCTGCACATCGCATTCCAGACAACGCTGGATCAGGTCATCGCCGCGCCCACCTACCTGCGTTCAAAAGGGATTACCCCTCAAAGCGGCACCGGCGCGGAAATCGACGAACCCATCGTCTTTCCGTGGATGCCCGCTGCCAGCGTCTACTTCAACGACCCCGACGGCCACCAATTGGAATATATCGCAATCCTGCCAGAACAAGCCCGGCCAGATATTCCGGGCGTCATGACGCTCTCGGCATGGAATGAGCGGTCGTAGGATCTGCGACAAATCTAGATCCTCAAATTTTCTCGCAAAAAAGCCGTCGCATCACGGGATGCGGCGGCTTTATTCTAAGGCTCAAAAGCCAGATCAAAGAGGAGAGGATTGCCTCAGAACTCTTCCCATTCTTTCGTGGCCAGCGCGGCATTGCCGTGGCTCATTGGCACGCTCCGTGGCGCCGGTCGTGGAGAGGCCGGGCGGGCAGAAGCCGCGCGTGGCGCCGTCGCAACAGGCTGGGCACGACCCGGTTGTCCCAGCTGGAAGTGAGAGAGCAGACCGTTCAGATTTGCGCTTTCCTGCGCAAGCGATGCACCTGCGGCATTCATTTCCTCAACCATCGCCGCATTGCGCTGCGTTGCCTGGTCCATATGGTTCACCGCCGTATTCACCTCCGCAAGACCAACGGATTGCTCATGCGCGGCTGTCGCGATTGCTTCCATGTGAACATTCACGGATTGCACCAGTTCGGCAATCTCGCCAAGCCCTGTGCCCGTATCATTCACCAGACGCACGCCCTCGCCCACCGCAACCGCGGAATTGCTGATCAGCTCCTTAATTTCCTTCGCGGCCTTGGCCGAACGCTGCGCCAACTCACGCACTTCCTGCGCCACGACGGCAAAGCCCTTGCCGGCCTCACCCGCACGGGCTGCTTCCACGCCGGCATTCAACGCCAGAAGGTTGGTCTGGAAAGCGATCTCGTCGATGACGCCGATGATCTGGCCGATCTGCTTTGAGGAGTGCTCGATCCGCTCCATGGCGGCAACGGCGTTGCGCACCACATCGCTGGAGCTGCTGGCCTTTTCGCGGGCGTTGCGCACCACGCTGCGAGCCTCAGTGGACCGCTTGGATGTCGCTGTCACATTGGATGTGATTTGCTCCAGCGCGGCAGCCGTTTCTTCCAGTGAAGCAGCCTGCTGTTCGGTCCGCTTGGCCAGATCGTCGGATGCAGAGGAGATTTCGTGCGAACCGCCTGTCACGGTCGAAACCGAGACGCCGACACTCGCCAATGTCTCACGCAATTGCCGAACAGAGCTGTTAAAGTCTCCGCGCAACATTTCAAACTGCGATGCCAGCGGCTCATTCAGCTCGCACAGCATATCACCTGCCGCCAGCCGCTTCATGCTGGCCGCAAAGGTGTTGGTGGCCTGAACAAGACGCGCCTCAGCCTCTTCTTCAGCCTGCCGCTGCATCGTCACGCGCTCTTCTTCCGAACGCTTGCGGTTAACCTCAGCATCGGCTTCCAACTGCTTGTTGCGAATAGCGGATTCGCGGAAAACTTCCACGGAGCGCGCCATGCCGCCAATTTCATCCTGGCGGCTTGCGCCATCAATTGCGACGGTCAGATCGCCATCGGCAAGCTTGCCCATGCAGCTCGTCAGGCTCGAAATCGGCCGTGTCACACGGGTAACAACGATGAAGATACCCGCAATACCGATTGCCATGGCAATGACCAGAAGCACGGAATAGAAGATCAGGGACTGAAGATAGGCAGCTTCTTGTGCCGTCGCTACCCGGTTCAGCTCATCCATGGCCAGCGAAGCGACAGAGGCGATCGTGCCCAGCGCTGCGGTAATCTTCGGGCGCCATTCATCAATGGTCACGCCAGCGCTCTCTCCCGCTTTCAACTTGGCGAGAATGCCGGAGCGCCACGTGGCGAAATCGCCCTTGAAATAGCTGTTGTCAGCCTTGGTCAGCTCGTCCTTCAAAGACTGAGCGATCTGGGGATGGTTGACAAGAACACGCACCGATTTCCAGGCGAACTCAACACCGGCGTCGTTTGCAATGATGCTGCTCACCTCCGCAGCATTCAGGCCACGATTGGCAGAAACCACACCGTTGACAACAACAGCGCCGCTGCCACCCAGTGCACGTGCGGCCCAGGCTTGCGAGCGGATTTGAATGAGGGCGACAGAGCTCGGGTCGAGGCTGCGCATCTCGCTTTCAATCGCCAGCGAGGTGGCCTCAAGCGAATTCAGGAACTCGTTGCCAAGATCGAGAATGACCTTGTCCATTCCCTTTTCACGCTGGTCCAGTTCGAGCGTTACCGCCTGATCGATCTTTTTGCGCTGCTCCTGAAGACGGCTATAGACGGAGCGCATCGCGGTCATCGTGCTGCTGATCTCAGGGGTAATGACCCTGTCGGAATCACCAGTCGTCTGTGAGAGAGCCGCATCGACCTTTGCCCGCGCCTTCTGCACGCTCTCATAGGACGCCGCACCCGCACTGCGAGACATCGTCAGCGCACTGGCACTGTCACCGCGCTCGCTGCGGAAGTTGAGAAGGGTGTTGAACAGGGCGCGATCCAGATTGGCCAGCTCGTTCACCGAGCGGCTGACCTGATACTGCGAAAATGCGGAATATGTCGAAGACCCGACAAGACCACAGAGCAGAATGCTCACAATGAGAAAGGCGCTGACAAGAATATTTCGAATCGAAAACATGTAACCCCCGGATTACAAAGCAGCTTCTTGAAAATTGATAATTCCAAATCTACCGGAATTGACGACAATAAATATTGGTCTCTCCGTGCAGACGAATCGCTGCATAAGGACTCACTCTGAGAGCCTATGCTCCACCAAATAAAAATTCGTAAAAGTTCTAAAGCTTTTAAAATTGAGTGTGGCCGAAGCACCAGCTTTCGCTGATGCCCTTCTTTCTCGTCGTGGACTGAGAAACTCTCGCCGAAAGCCTAGGAACGGAAATCCTGTACCGATCTGACAATGGTGGCGGGCGTGGAGCGGGCAGCACTCGATACCGCAACCTCCAGACGCTGGAGATAGTTGCGGAACAGGCGCTCACTGCCTTCGCTCCAGCGCGCCCCACCCGCAGCCCTATGGAGAGCCTTAAAACTCTTCCCAATCCTTCGCCACAGCCAGGACGGCATTGCCGTGGCTCATTGGCACGCTGCGTGGCACGGGGCGCGGAGACGCCGCACGGGGCGCGACCTCGATCGGCTTGGCACGAGCGGGCTGTCCGAGTTGGAAATGCGAGAGCAGATCGTTCAGATTTGCGCTTTCGCGTGCAAGGGATGCACCCGCTGCCGTCATCTCTTCCACCATGGCTGCATTCTGCTGTGTGGTGTGGTCCATATGGTTGATCGAGGAATTGATCTCGGAAAGGCCGGAAGATTGCTCCTGCGCGGCAGTTGCAATGGCTTCCATGTGCGAATTAACGGATTGCACCAGTTCGGCAATTTCACCAAGACCAGCACCCGTATCACTGACCAGACGGACACCTTCACCCACCGCAGTCTCGGAGTTTCTGATCAACTCCTTGATTTCCTTTGCGGCTTTGGCAGAACGCTGCGCCAGTTCACGCACTTCCTGCGCAACGACGGCAAAGCCCTTGCCCGCCTCTCCAGCACGCGCAGCTTCGACGCCCGCATTCAGAGCGAGAAGATTGGTCTGGAACGCGATCTCGTCGATAACGCCGATGATCTGGCTGATCTGCTTGGAAGACGCCTCGATTTTCCCCATCGCGGCAACTGCGTCGCGCACGACTTCACCGGAGCGACCCGCTTTTTCACGGGCACTCCGCACCACGCCACGGGCTTCTGCGGAGCGCTTCGACGTGGAGGTAACATTGACGGTAATCTGCTCCAGCGCCGCCGCCGTTTGCTCCAGCGAGGCAGCCTGTTGTTCGGTGCGCTTCGATAGATCGCCAGATGCGGACGAGACCTCGTGCGATCCGCTTGTCACCGTCGAAACCGATTGGCCCACACTGGTCAAGGTTTCGCGTAGTTGGCGCACTGAGCTGTTGAAGTCCTGGCGCAATGTCTCAAACTGCGATGCGAGAGGCTGGTGCAACTCGCACAGCATGTCGCCACTCGCCAGTCGTTTCATACTCTGGGCAAAGGCGCTGGTGGCCTGAATGAGGCGTTCCTGGGCCTCAGCTTCGGCCACGCGCTGCATTTCAACACGCTCACTTTCAGCCCGCGCACGGTTTCCAGCTTCCGCAGCTTCAAGCTCACGGTTGCGCAGCGCAGATTGCCGGAAGATTTCAACGGCTTGCTCCATATCGCCAATCTCGTCCTTGCGACCGGAAGGAGCAGCCGTCTTGTCAATATCACCGTTGGCAAGCCTGCCCATGGAGGCGACCATGCTTCTGATGGGCCGGACGACAGTCATCGCCATGACGCTCGACAACACGACCATGGCAATGCCACCCAACAGCGTCAGCGCTCCGATCAAGATCAGGTTTTGGTACGCGTCATGGGCGCGATTTTTCGCAAGGTTTAGGATTTGCTCCAGGCTTTCGGTTTCGATTTGCTTCAGGACGTCGATCCGTTTCGTCGCCATTGCAAACCATGCGGCACTATCCAGCCCACTCAAATCGGCATCCTGCCCCTGCGCCAGAATGCGCTGGCGAAAATCCGATATGTCCTTGGTAACCCCAGAAAGAAGTTCAGTGAATTTCGCGCCGCGCTCACGCGGCTGCGCCAGAATGAATGTATCGATCAGCGATTTCTGGCCACCAGCCATCGCAGCAAACTCCGCAAAGCGGGTTGGGTCCATTTTCTTCGCGTTGATGAAGCCATTGCCGAGGCCACGCTCCTGCCCCGCAAATTCCTTTGCCTTCATCAGTTCGGAATAGGCCCCCATCTGCCGGGCGATATCGGGATCACTCACCTCACCGGTCATGCTCACGACAATGGACACGATATTGCCAATAGCTGACGTATAGGCACTGAATGCCTGAGGACCCGTCGCAGACAAGGCATCGACGGAAGGGCGCAGCTTCACGGCTGCGGTCAGATTTGTGCTGGCTGTGGAGAAATTGCTGGATGTGGTTCCATCGCTCAATTCGCCAAGGACACTCAAAATGGAATCGAACTGGTTGGCGATGCTATCCGTCTGGCTCCGCGCAGCAGAAAGCTCCGCAACATTCTTCGCACCCTTCGAGCCAAGAAACCCCGCAGTCAATCCACGCTCAACCTGCAGTGAGTGAGCGATATCGCTGAGCTTCTTCAACTGGCCTTCAATAACGACCACATTGTTCATCTCGTGATAGTCACCCAGACGCTCAACCAAGCTGACACAGGAAAGATAACCTGCAGCAATCATCGGCAGAGCGACCGCAGTCCAAAGACGCTTACTGATTGCAACATCAACCAACTTCATAACATTTCACTCCCGGTCCGGGACTGTCATGCCCGTCAAACGTGCAATTCATATGCAGCAGTACAAATAGGGGAGAGACTGATTAAATAAGCCTAAATACGAATTGTTATTTCTAATATAAAAATCATTTCTAAAGATGAGTGGAATATACTGCACAAAAAGAAAGCCGCTGCACGAAAAACATGCAGCGGCTTTTTGACAATTTACAACTTTAGGATCAGCGCGTCAGGCGCTTGTAGGCCTGGCTGCCAGGGTTCAGTGCGTCGGCACCGAGGCGGCGGACCTTGTCCTGTTCGTAGTCTTCGAAGTTGCCTTCGAACCATTCCACATGGCCATCGCCTTCGAAAGCGAGGATGTGCGTGGCAAGGCGGTCGAGGAACATTCTATCATGGCTGATGATGATGGCGCAGCCAGCGAAGTTTTCGAGTGCTGTTTCCAGCGCGCCGAGCGTTTCGGTATCAAGGTCGTTGGTCGGTTCGTCGAGGAGCAGAACGTTGCCACCGGCCTTCAGCATCTTGGCAAGGTGCACGCGGTTGCGCTGACCACCGGAAAGGTTGCCCACCTTCTGCTGCTGGTCGCCACCCTTGAAGTTGAACGCACCGCAATAGGCTCTGGAGTTCATGTCGAACTTGCCGAGCTTGATGATTTCAGCGCCGCCGGAAATTTCTTCCCAAACGGTCTTGGATCCGTCAAGCGCATCACGGCTCTGGTCAACATAGCCAAGCTGAACAGTATCACCGATGCGAACCGTACCGCTATCCGGCTTTTCCTGACCGGTAATCATCTTGAACAGCGTCGTCTTACCGGCCCCGTTGGGGCCGATGATACCGACAATACCGCCCGGTGGCAGCTTGATCGAGAGATCGTTGATCAGCGTGCGGCCTTCAAAGCCCTTCACGATGCCCTGCATCTCGATCACCACCTGGCCGAGACGCTCGGACACGGGAATGATGATCTGCGCGTCGCCGGGGCGCTGCTTGTCGGCGGCATCCACCAGCTGCTCGTAAGACTTGATACGCGCCTTGGACTTGGCCTGACGTGCCTTCGGGCTGGATGCAATCCATTCCTGTTCGCGCGAAATTGCCTTCTGGCGGCCTGCATCTTCGCGGGCTTCCTGCTGCATGCGCTTGGCTTTCGCCGTCAGGTAGGCAGAGTAGTTGCCTTCGTAAGGAATGCCACGGCCACGGTCGAGTTCGAGAATCCAGCCGGTAACGTTATCCAGGAAGTATCTATCGTGGGTAATCATCATCACGGCGCCGGGGTAATCGCGCAGGTGCTTTTCGAGCCATGCAATAGTTTCGGCGTCAAGGTGGTTGGTCGGCTCGTCAAGCAGCAGCAGGTCCGGCTGCGACAGAAGCAGACGGCAGAGCGCGATACGACGACGCTCACCACCAGACAGCAGCGAAACATCGCTGTCCTTTGGCGGGCAGCGCAGGGCTTCCATGGCCATTTCGACCTGCTGCTCCAGATCCCACAGGTTCTGGCTGTCGATGATGTCCTGAAGCTTGGCACCTTCGTCCGCAGTCTCGTCGGAATAGTTCATCATCAGTTCGTTGTAACGATCAAGCACGGCGGTCTTGGAAGCCACGCCAACCATCACGTTTTCGAACGCGTTCTTGGTCTCGTCCAGATGCGGTTCCTGCTCGAGGTAACCAACGGTCGCACCTTCGGCCAACCAGGCTTCACCGGTGAAGTCCTTGTCCTGACCGGCGATGATGCGCAGCACGGTGGATTTACCGGCACCGTTTGGTCCGAGAATACCGATCTTGGCATCGGGGTAGAACGACAGGTTGACGTTCTCAAGGATTTTCTTGGCGCCGTAAGACTTGTTCAGCCCCGACATGTGGTAGATGAATTGACGTGCCATTGTAGCGAATGCTCCGCGTCAGATTTGAAAATTCGAATGGGAAATTTGCCGCTATGTAAGGTAATTAGGGGCCGGGAGCAACCTCTACCCCAACAATAAGCGTGAGCCGCGGAGAGATGAATGGACGATATGGCCTTCAGTGAAATCAATCGACTGGCAAGCCCTTCAGGCGCATCGGTCGCTTATCGGCATGAGCCAGCAGTAGGGCCGGCACGCGGCGTTTTGATGATCTGCCATGGGCTGGTGGAACATGCCGGGCGCTATCGCCGCTTCGCGCAGGCCATGGCGGCTCAAGGGTTTGAGGTCTACGCCCATGACCACCGTGGCCACGGACGCACCAAGGCCGACGACGCGCCCATCGGGCGCTTCGCATGGAAAGACGGCGTGCAAAAGGTCATGACTGATGTCATGGCCATCAGGACCATGGTTGGAGAACGTCACCCCGGCTTTCCCGTCATTCTTTTCGGCCACTCCATGGGCGGCCTCATCGCACTCAACACTGCCGTCAGCCACCCGGACCGTTTCGATGCCCTATCGATCTGGAACTCCAACCTCAACCCCGGCATCATGGGGCGCGTCGCGCAGGTCATTTTGCGCACCGAGAAGATGCTCAAGGGTTCAGATGTACCGAGCGCCATCCTGCCCAAGGCAACCTTCCGCATCTGGAACAGCAAGATGCCGGAAAAACGCACCTCTGCCGATTGGCTGAGCCACGACAAGGCAGCCGTCGATGCCTATGTCGAAGACCCGCTCTGCCAGTTCGAAGCCAGCGTCTCGCTCTGGCAGGATGTGTTTGAAATGTCCTATCGCGGCCCCAAACTCATCTCCCGCCTGCCCAAAGACCTGCCCATCCTTCTCGTCAGCGGCAATGAAGACGCCGCCACCAACAATGGCCGCGAAATCGTCTGGCTCGCGCAACAATTCCGCTCCGCAGGCTTCACGGATGTCACAGACCGCATCTACCCCGGCATGCGCCACGAAACCCTCAACGAAATCGGCTGGGAAGTCCCCGCCGCAGATTTTGCCGCCTGGACGCGCAAGGTGACAAACTGACGTTCCGTATGCGACGTCATCCTCGGGCTTGTCCCGAGGATCTAACCACGTTCAATGTAGGGGTTCGTTAGATCCTCGGGACAAGCCCTGATATGACGAAGGAGTGGACGAGACCGATAGCACTACTCCCGCAAATCCAACGGCAACATCTCATTGCTGAAACGGAATAAGGCCATGAGATTATTTCACATGCACGCAGAAGTTAGCCCCGCTATAGATTTCTGAAATGTGAGAAAAACATGGCAGACATTTCCAGCAAAAAACAGCCGCCGCTTGCAGGCATTCGTGTGATTGAGCTTGCCCGTGTTCTGGCAGGTCCTTGGGCAGGCCAGATGCTGGCAGATATGGGGGCTGACGTCATCAAGGTGGAAAGCCCTGATGGCGGAGACGATACGCGCGCATGGGGGCCTCCCTTTGTGGAGAGCAAGGATGGCGACAATCTTTCCGCCGCCTATTACCATTCCACCAACCGTGGCAAACGCTCCATCACCGTCGATCTGAAAAGCGATGAAGGCCGTGATACCGTGCGCCGTCTGGTCAAAACCGCCGATGTCGTCATCGAGAACTTCAAGCGCGGCGGGCTGGAAAAATACGGGCTGGATTACCAGAGCCTGCGGGCGCTGAACCCCAAGCTGATCTATTGCTCGATTACCGGCTTTGGCCAGACCGGGCCATACGCGGATTTCGCCGGTTATGATTACATCGTGCAGGGCATGTCCGGCTTCATGTCCATCACCGGCGAGCCGGATGGCCAGCCGATGAAGGCGGGCGTAGCGGTGGCCGATATCTTCACCGGCATCTATTCCGTCACTGCCATTCAGGCCGCCCTCATCCATGCCATGCGCACCGGCCAGGGCCAGCATGTCGATATGGCGCTTCTGGATGTGCAATCCGCCGTTCTCGCCAACCAGAACATGAACTACCTCATGTCCGGCCAAGCCCCGGTGCGGCTGGGCAATGCCCACCCCAATATTTCACCCTACGAGGTCGTGCCCACCGCCGATGGCTTCCTCATTCTGGCCGTTGGCAATGACGGACAGTTCCGCCGCCTGTGCAAAATCCTCGGCATCGAAGCGGTGGCCGATGACGAACGTTATGCCACCAACAAAGCCCGCGTCGCCCACAAGGTCGAGGTCCGGCAGCTCGTTTCTACTGAGACGCTGAAATGGCTGAAGCGCGACCTGTTGACCGCCTGCGAAAGCAATGCCGTGCCCGCCGGGCCGATCAATTCCATCGAGGAAATGTTTGCCGATCCTCAGGTGCAGGCACGCGGCCTGCGGGTTGATCTTGAGGCCGCAGACGGCACCATCATTCCCGGTGTACGGACGCCCATCGTGCTGTCCGAAACGCCCTTACATTATAACCGCCCGAGCCCTCGCCTTGGCGAGCATCAGCAGGAAGTGCTGGCCGAGTTGATCGAGATTGAAAGGAACCTGACGCCATGAAGAGAACCGGTGGACAATTGATTGTCGAAGCCCTGAAAGCCAATGGCGTTTCCCGCGTGGCCTGCGTGCCGGGCGAAAGCTATCTGGCCGTGCTGGATGCGCTTTACGAAAGCGGCATCGAAACCGTGGTCTGCCGTCAGGAAGGCGGCGCGGCCATGATGGCAGACACTTGGGGTCGGCTGACGGGCGAACCCGGCATCTGCATGGTCACACGCGGCCCCGGCGCCACCAATGCCTCTGCCGGTCTGCACATCGCCATGCAGGATTCCATACCTATGATCCTGTTCATCGGTCAGGTGCAGCGCGATGCGCGTGAGCGCGAAGCCTTTCAGGAAGTCGAATATCGCCGCGCCTTTACCGAGTTCGCCAAATGGGTCGGCGAAATCGATGACGCCCGCCGCATTCCGGAATTCGTAAGCCGCGCCTTTGCCGTCGCCACATCGGGCCGCCCCGGCCCGGTGGTGCTCAGCCTGCCGGAAGACATGCTGGTGGAGCTGGTCGAAGCGCCCTCGGCCAAACCCTACACGCCTGTCGAAAACCACCCCGGCCCACAGCAAATGGCAAAGCTTGCCGAGTTGCTGGCGACTGCGCAGCGCCCCATGGTCATTCTCGGCGGCACACGCTGGACGGAAGAATCCGTCGCGCAATTCAAGACCTTTGCGGAACGCTTCAAGCTGCCAGTCGGCTGCTCCTTCCGCCGCCAGATGCTGTTTGATCACCTGAGCCCGTCCTATGCGGGTGATGTCGGCATCGGCATCAATCCGGCTCTGTCGAAGGAAATCAAGCAGTCGGACCTTATCATTCTGCTGGGTGGTCGCCTGTCGGAAATGCCGTCATCAGGCTATACGCTGCTCGACATTCCCTACCCGTCGCAGACGCTGGTGCATGTCTTCCCGCAGGCCGAAGAGCTTGGCCGCGTCTATCGGCCAGACCTTGCCATTTGCGCCGCCCCCGGCGAATTCGTCGAAGCGCTTTCAACGCTCGAAGCGCCTGAAAACCCCGTATGGGCAGAGCGCACAGCCGCAATGCACGCGACCTATCGCACATGGTCCACGCCGCCAAAGACCGGCCCCGGCCCGGTGCAGATGGGCCCGATCATGGACTGGATCGAAGCCAATGTGCCTGAAGATACTATCTTCACCAATGGCGCGGGCAATTACGCAACCTGGGTGCACCGCTTCCACCGCTTCCGCCGCTTCAACACGCAATCGGCCCCCACCTCCGGCTCCATGGGTTATGGCCTGCCAGCCGCCGTCGCCGCCAAGCATCTGTTCCCGCAGCGCGAAGTGGTCTGCTTTGCAGGCGATGGCTGCTTCATGATGCACGGGCAGGAATTCATCACTGCGGTGCGCTATGGCCTGCCCATCATCACCGTGCTGGTCAATAATGGCACCTATGGCACCATCCGCATGCATCAGGAGCGGGAATATCCCGGTCGCGTCAGCGCAACGGATCTCGTCAACCCTGACTTCGTCGCCTTCGCCAAGGCCTATGGTGGCCACGGCGAGATTGTGGAGAAGACGGACGATTTCGGCCCAGCTTACGAGCGCGCCCGCGCCAGTGGCAAGCCTGCGATCATCGAGATCAAGCTCGACCCTGAGGCCATCACCCCTGCCCGCACGCTGACGCAAATTCGCGAAGGCAACTAATATCTGGCAATGGAAATTGCCCTGCCATGATGTAAATCGTTCAAGCGAAAAGACGGAGAGCATCATGGCAGCAATCACCCCACGCGGCGCAAAAATCGAACCTTCCGCCGGTGCACCCTTCGAGGCCATCCGCGTGGCCCGAGATGTGCTGCACACCTGCCGCGTCGCTGGCCTTGCCACAATCGATGCTGAAAGCGGCTATCCCTACAACACCGCCACAAACATCGCCATCGAGCCGGATGGAACACCCTTCTTCTTTACCGCCCGTTTGGCACTCCATGCCCGCAACATAGAGGCGGATGCGCGTATCTCTCTGGTTCTGGCCGCCTTCACCAAGGGTGATGCGCTGACGCTGCCGAGACTGACGCTTGTGGGAAAAGCCGAATTGATGGGCGCTGAAGACGTGCCGCTCGCCAAGGCGCGCTATATCGCCCGCTACCCCAAAGCCAAGCTCTATCTCTCCTTGCCAGATACGCAGCTTTACCGCCTCAAGGTGGAAGGCGTGCAGATCAATGGCGGCCCGGCCCGCAACGCCAGCAACATCACGCCTGCAGATCTGCGCACCGATCTATCAGGCGCAGAAGAACTGATGGCAGCGACGGACACAGAAATCGCCCGCCTCAACGCCATCAAAGGCGAAGCCTCAAGGCTCGCTGCCCTTGCAGGCAAAAAATCCGGCGCATGGAAAATCACGTCGATCGATCCTGACGGCATCAATCTGACCTCGGCCAGCGACCTTGCGCGGCTGTGGTTTGATGAGCGGGTGGTGGATGTGAATCAGTTTGGCAAGGCGTTGAATCAGGCTACGAGTGAAAGCTCTTAAAACATTAGAATTAAACACAAAACGCCGTTGCTATCGTCATCCTCGGGCTTGTCCCGAGGATCTAACCACATTGCCACAATTGAAACCCTGCAGATATCAGGGACAAGCCCGAGCATGACGAAAGTGAGCGCTGTACGCCCCCCCCCCGAAAACAAAAAAGCCGGCCCAAAGGACCGGCTTTCTGCAAATTTCAAACCACTCAAATAGCGGCAGTCACAATGAACTCGACCTTGTAATCCGGCGTTGCCAATGCTGCTTCGCTGGTGGCGCGGGCTGGTGGGTTGGCAGGGTCGATCCAAGCTTCCCATACGGCGTTCATTTCGCCGAAGGTGGACATGTCCGAGATGTAGATGATCGTCTGAAGGATCTTCGACTTGTCGGAGCCAGCCAGCGCCAGAAGGCGATCGACTTCGGCCAGTGCAGACTTGCTCTGCTCCGTCACGGACGTGCCTTCGCCAACCTGACCGGCGAGATAAACGGTGTTGCCGTGAACGACTGCGGCGCTCATGCGCTTGCCGGGTTCGATACGCTTGATGCTCATGCTGAAATCTCCTGTTTATCTAATATCCTTGGCCGCTGAAACTCAGCCGCGCAGGTGGTGGGTCTTTTCGTAAATGGCTGTGGAACGCGCGCCGGAGCGGCAGTAACCCAGCATGGGGCGTTGCAGCTCATCCAGAGCATCCACCATGCCAGCAACCGCATCGGCATCCACGCCAAATCGGCCAACCGGCACATGCGCAACTGCAATGCCCAGCGCCTCGGCGCGTTCTGCGATGTCGGCAAACTGCGGCTGCCCCTCTTCTTCACCGTCTGGGCGGTGGCAGACGATGGATTTGAAGCCGAGCGCCTGGACCTCGTCGAGATCGGCAACGCTGATCTGTCCGGTTACGGAATATTCGTCGTCAATGCGCCTGATATCCATTTTCATGTCCTCCGCTGATGGCGGCAATCGGGTGTCTTGCCCCTCGCCGTCCCAAATTCCGAACCCGGTGTAAGGGGTTAAAACCGGTGCGTCAATGACACGCCTTTCCAAATAGAAGCCTGTTCAGAGAATGGAAAACCGCAAGCCATAGGAGCGGCTTTCGCCCGGTTGCAGCATGATAAACTCACCCGCAGCCTCCAACTCGCTGCGATCCACCCAGCGGTGCGAAACCGGCTCGATGCCCATCACATGCGCCGGGTCGCTCTGGTTGCGCCACATCTGCAGGTGCGGCAGCGTATCGGTTCGAAATGCCACCTTCAGCGTCTTCCCGCCAATGGCGGCAATCGGCCCCAGCGTCATTTCCGCCCAGCCTTGCGTGCCCACGCCCGCAGGCACACAGAACACTCCGCCCGGCTCCTCCCCAAACCGCCAGCCAAAACCGCCACCCTCGAACATGGCACCGGAAAGCTTCACGCCGTCATCAAACAAACGTGCACCCACATTCATGTGGTACATGTGAAAAACCGGCTGGGCACGGTCACTGGTGTTGGTGACAACGTCTTCAAGGCTGACCACACCCGTCGCCCCGTCAATCCGCCACTCGCGTTTCAGCAGCGCCGTTCCACCATCCGCCAGCCGCACGGGAACCCTTGCGGCTGCCAGCGCATTATCGTCCGACACCACCCAATCCGTTATCTCGGCTGCATGCGACGAAAAAGAACCGTGCAACGGGTATTTCTCCCCAATCGCCGCCCCCGCTATGGGCTGCGGATGGCGGATGTGGTCGGGTCCACAGGTAAACAGGAAGCCTTCGAGGGAATGGTCAATCCGTGGGTCGCCATCATCGGGAATGGCTCTTCCGGGAGCGATATCGGTGCCATCGACAATGCAGGAGCCGATATCGAGCACAGACGTTTCGTCTAACAAGATGGTGGGGGATTTTCCGGCTTTCAGAGCACGCATGGAAGGTTCCTTCAATCACTCATCGACACGGCGATCACGCAAATGCTATCGCCGTGTTGTAAAATTAAGATTGCGTTAACTTCGAATTCACCTTTTTCACAATAGGGTCAAGATTAACGTGTGTGTATTGGGCAAGAACCCAAGGGATCGCAGAATCGTGAAACTTTTAATTAACGCAATGTTCTCTCTCGCTGTCGCGGCGACCCCTTTGCTTGTGCCCGTCCATGCACAGGCCCAGCAACCCATGCTGGTTTCGCCCGATGGTCGTGTGCTTGAGTTCATGCCAGAGCGTGGCGATATTGTGATCAGCCGAGACCGCATGGGTCGCACGGTCTATTATGATCGCTACGGCAATCTTGTCGCGACCGAGATGCCAAACGGCGGTGGTCGTCGCGATCCCTATTATCCGCAGCAGAACGATAATTATTACCCGCCTGCCCCCGGCCAGATGCGCGAGCCGCAGCAGGAATATGGTGCCCGTGGCAACATTGGTGGTCAGGATTACCGGGAATATCGCGGCGATGGCAGCGATATCGATCCCTATACCGGCTCCGTTTCCCGCCCCGGCGCGGTTGAAAGCGGCCCGTTGGGAGAACCCATTCCCGGTGAAAGCACAACGGCTGCCGTGCCACAGCCCGATCACCTGATCGAGCGTAACCAGCCGGTCACGGCGCCGGTCAACCGTTCACGTCAGGAAATCGTGGCACTTCAGGTCTTTCTGGACCGCGAGGGCATTTCGCCCGGCGTGATCGATGGCAAGATGGGCGATAATGTCGACAAGGCCATTGCCGCCTGGCAGGACATGACCGGTGAGCGCCTCGACCCCAACAACACCGAGGATATTCTGGAGCGCCTGCGCAACACCGGCGGCATGGCCATCGTGGATTACACGATTACGGCGGCTGATGCGGCTGGCCCGTATGTCGCTTCCATTCCCGATGACTATGCCGAAAAAGCGCAGCTTCCAGCCATGGCCTACACTTCCACGTCAGAAGCGCTGGCAGAGCGTTTCCACATGGATGAGACCTATCTGAAAGAGCTGAACCCCGGCGTCGATTTCACCGTACCCGGTACCATCATCAAGGTGGTCAGCCCCGGCGAGACGAAAAAGGGCCAGGTTGCGCGCATCGTGGCGCATAAGGGCATCCGGCAGGTCTTCGCCTATGATGAAGGCGGCCTTCTGATTGCCGCCTACCCTGCCACTATCGGCTCTTCAGACACGCCATCGCCATCCGGCACGCACACGGTGGAGCGCATCGCGCTTAATCCGGGCTATACCTATAACCCGAAGATCAACTTCACCCAGGGCCAGAACACCCAGATCCTGCAGATTCCGCCCGGCCCCAACGGTCCTGTGGGCACGGTCTGGATCGCGCTCTCCAAGCCGACCTACGGCATCCACGGCACTCCAGAACCATCCAAGATCGGCAAGACCAACAGCCATGGCTGTATCCGCCTGACCAACTGGGATGCAACGGAACTGGCCAAAATGGTCCGCCCCGGCGTGGTTGTCGAATTCGCCGAATAAGCAGCTTTCAAACCCAAAAAGGCCCGGCTCAAGCGCCGGGCTTTTTTTATGTGGAATTCACATCAGAATCAGGATCGAGTCCTTTCACGTCTGAATTCGGCTTGTGCGAAAGGAACCTGAGGGATGGCATCCTTGAAAGACCTCTTTGTCGTGACCCATACGGAGTCCATCCATCATGTGGAGAACAAAGTTGGAGGCTGGTATGATACTGACCTCACGCCTCGCGGTCAGCGTGATGCCGAGGCCACCGCAGAACGTCTGGCGATGCTCTTAGGGCAGCGACCGGTGGAAATCCACAGCTCTGACCTTCTCAGGGCATCCCAGACAGCCGAAGCTATTGCCCGACGCCTCCGTGTAAACGTGGTGGAAACAGCCAATCTGCGCGAAATCAGCTATGGCGTCGCGGGCGGGCAGCCGCAAGAATGGCTCGATGCGCGCTATAGGCCCGCCCCGGATGACGATCGGCTGGATTACGATTGCGGGATCGAAGGCGCAGAAACCCGACGCGATGTCGCGACCCGCGTCTTTCCCTGCGTGGATGCGATTTTAGATCGGCCATGCGCAACCCAAATCATTGTGACCCACGGCTTCACACTGAGCATGGTCATCGCCGCATGGATGAAGATACCGATTGATGCCTCCGGCTTCCTTAGCTTCCCCGCAAAGTCGGGAAGCATCACGCATCTCCGTCAAGACGACTTTTTCCGCAGTCGGGCTGTGATCTCACTGGCTGACGCCTCCCATCTGAAGCTTGAGCCCTCACGAAATTCCTGAGTTTCGTAACGGCTGCGTATCAGGCAAAGGGAAATTACCCCAGGCGCATGCGGCGCTTCTCAGACCGACGCTCCGTGAGGAAAAAAGCGAAGGCGAGTGCTGGCAGGGTAAAGCCAAGCCATGAGGCGGCGGTCCATTGTCCTGTCGCATAGGCCCAGCCGCCGAGTGCGGAACCAGCCGCGCCGCCCATGAAGAAGGTTGCCATGAAGATGCCGTTCAATCGGCTGCGGAACTCCGCCCCCAGAGTGAAGATAGCGCGCTGACCCAGCACAAGATTGGTGGTGACGGCGAAATCCAGCACGATGGCCGCAACGACGAGCAGCGCCAGCGATAGATGTGAGCCTTCCGGCGCGATGTGGGTGATGAGGAACGACGCCATTGCCGCCAGCAATGCAGCCAGTGTGGCACCCCAGGTCCAGCCACGGTCCGCCATCCGTCCGGCAATGGGTGCGGCAACGGCACCGGCTGCCCCCGCCAGCGCAAACAGCGCAATTTCACCTTGCGACAGCCGGAAGGCTGGGCCGCTCAGATAAAGGGGTGTCACCGTCCAGAACAGGCTGAACGCTGAAAACATGCCAGCCTGATAGAGAGCGCGCCGTTGCAGCAGCGGTGTGCTGACGGCAAGCTTGTCCATGGAGGCCAGCAGGCTGCGGTATGGAAGCTTCGCATCCGGCATGCGGCGCGGCAAAAGACGGTAGAGAACCACCGCCAGCACGGCCATGACAGCTGCCGACATGAAGAAGACGCCGCGCCATGAAATGAATTCAGACAGCAGGCTGGAGACAGGCCGCGCCAGCATGATGCCGACCATCAACCCGCTCATGACGCTGCCGACAACGCGGCCTCGCGTGGCAGGCGGCGTCATATGCGCCGCCAAAGGCACGATCATCTGCACCGCAACGGAGCTGACGCCAATGAGAAACACTGCGACAAGAAACTGTGCCGAATGCGGTGCGACCGCTGCCGCAACCAGCGCCGCAACGGCCATGGCAACAGTGATGACAATCAGCTTCCTGTTCTCGATGAGGTCACCCAACGGCACCACAAACAGCAAACCCAGGCCGTAACCGATCTGCGTCAGCGTCACGATCAACCCGGTTGCTCCGGCTGACAATCCGAGTTCTGCAGCAATCATGCCCGCAAGCGGCTGGGCGTAGTAGATATTGGCGCAGATCAATCCACAGGCACTCGCCAGCAGAAAAATCATGGCCGAAGAGATCGCCTCTTCCTGTGCGGGCTCTGCGCCAAGCACTGTCGATGTCATCTCAAGTCTCCTAATTAGGAAATATTCATTTCCAAAATGCGCAGCAAAATCAGTCGAAGACCTTCATGGCGACTTCGACAATGCCGTCTAATTGTTGCTTGGAAAGGCCCGTCTTGCCGACCACGCGCATGCCATAGAGGAGGCACAGGGCCGTCCTCGCCAGCGCATCCGCATCCATTGCCTTTGAGACCGAGCCATCTGCCTGCCCTTCACGCACCAGACGCGCCAAAATTTTCTCACGCGCCTCAATGGCACCGCGCACCACACGCGCCATATCCTCGTCCAGAGAGGCGAGATCGGCAGCCGCACCCACGATGATGCACCCCTGCCCGCCGGATTTGCCAAGACAGGCATCCGCGTAAAAGTTCATGGATGCCAGAAGCTTTTCCCGCCCGGTCCTGGCCGTCTGGATATAAGCTTCAAAACGCTTCGTCTGCACGAGACGGTAACGCTCCACAGCGGCGATGTAGATATCCTTCTTGTCCTTGAAGGCCTTGTAGAGACTGCCCTGCGTCAGCTCCATCGCCTCACTCAGATCTCCAACCGAGGTGGCGTGGAAGCCGCGTTCGGCAAACACGCCGATGGCCTTATCGATGGCCGTATCGACATCGAATTCACGCGGACGACCGCGTTGGCGCATGGAGGGTGAGGATGCCTGTGTGTTGCTCATGCAGGCAATATAGGAAACGATCATTTCCAAATCAAGCAAAATAATGCGCCCGGCTCCTTGAAGGGTCGGACGCATGCAAGTGCTTCGTTTTCAGGCGGCGCTGCGGCGGAAGAATTTCATATCGCGGTCTGACCGAATAACGCGTGCCGGCATCAGGCGCAGCACCTCGTTTGCGAAGCTGCGCACATTCTCCAGCGCCTTGTCGACATTGCTGACCTTGTGACAGTCCAGCGCCTCAAGCGTGCCGCCACAATCGAAAACATCGCGGAATGCGGCGCGCTCGGCGATGGGCGTGTTGAGAACGCGCACGTTCTTTTCGGCCATGAGTGCCTTGACCACCAGCATGGAGCGGGTGCTGATCATGGCATTGACGCGGGTCAGCACGACGGAATGCTCCACCTTAATGCCCATCTTGCGATCCAGAAACTCGAGATGTTCAAGCACTTCGGCAGCGCCACGCGCATCCATGGCGGAACCCTGAACCGGGATCAGCACGTGGTCTGAAATACCGAGCGCCATAGTCAAAAGCGGGTTCTTGGTGCCGGGCAGATCGATGATGAAACAGTCGGTATTGGCTTTGTTCTCGCGAATATGGGTCTCCATCGACGCCATGGTGACGTTGGAGATGATGGAGAGGTTGCGCATCGGGCCAGACATGTCTGCCCAACGCGAAATCCACAATTGCGGATCGGCATCCAACACGGTGACGCGGTGACCCATGCGGGCAAGTTCGGTGGCAAGCAGCAAAACGGCAGTGGTTTTTCCTGCGCCGCCCTTCGTATTTGCGAATGTAATAACTGGCATAAGGCCCCCCGAATGCAGAGCCTGAAATCATCGCTCTTCAACGCACCGCCATATTCATGGTGCGTGATATATTGTTAACCAATATGGTTAATGAATTGGTAACGATGGATGCTATTTTAGGCAGTGCCGTCACTCACGTCCGTTTAGAACTATCAAAAAACAGGACAAGCTTCGCCGGTCACGCCGCGCGTTACGCCCGTGATTGATCCATCATCCCCCAAGAGAAACCACGCAAATGCGGGGTTGTCTGTGGTGTGTTGGTGTTGGCTGCGCATTTGCGTGGCCTCAAGGTCTCAAAGTCTATCCAGACCGGATCGTGAATGATCCGGCCCGGATTGTCGTCCATTAAATTCCTGCCGCCTTCCCGCTTGGCCTGCCCGAAACCCGTTAATGGAATTTCGAGGCCAAATGGTCGGGCCGACAGGTCCTATCATCTGATGGATAGCCACACGTCTGCGGCCAGCCACCACTCTTCACCTGCCCGCTCATGTCTCGCGATACATGGCGAACAGTGAAGATGCGCAGATTGTAGGCATGGGTCTTTGGGAGATTGAGAAAACTTTTTTATTTTATTTTTGCTGGGGAGAAGACGTGCCTGACATCATTCTCTCTCGCCGCATCGGCATAAGCCGCCAGCGGGTGCAAGGCACCCGCCAGCAAGGCTCAACCGTTAGAAGCACTCAAGAAACAGCGCCTTGGTGTTTTCAGCCGTCATTGCCACGGGGTTGCCGCCGCAGCTTGGGTCTTTGATGGCTTCTGCCGTCAGTTCATCCACGCGGTCGGGCTTGATGCCGAGTGCGGTCAGGTTTTCCGGAACGCCGAGTTCGTGGCGCAGCTCCAGCACGTAATTGTAGAAACCATCAAAGCCGCCTTCAATGCCGAGATAGGCAGCGGCGCGGGCGATCTTTTCTTCAATTGCCGGGCGGTTGAAGCGCAGAACGGCGGGCATGACGACGGCGTTGGTCATGCCGTGATGGGTGTTGTAAACCGCGCCGATGGGATGCGAGAGCGCATGAATGGCGCCAAGCCCCTTCTGGAAGGCCACGGCACCCATGGCGGCGGCGGCCATCATGTTGGAGCGAGCTTCGATATCGGTTCCGTCCTTATGGGCGCGCGGCAGGTATTCCTTGACCAGACGCATGCCCTCAAGCGCGATGCCGGCGCTCATCGGGTGGAAGAAGGGCGAGGAATAGGCTTCCAGGCAATGGGCAAAGGCATCCATGCCGGTGCCAACGGTGATGGCCTTGGGCATGCCGACGGTGAGGTCCGGATCGCAGATCACGACGCCGGGCAGGAATTTCGGATGGAAGATGATCTTTTTGACGTGAGTTTTGGAATTGGTGATGACGCTGGCGCGTCCCACTTCCGAGCCCGTGCCTGCGGTGGTGGGCACGGCGACGATGGGCGCAATGCCATCGGAGTTGGCGCGGGTCCACCAGTCACCAACATCCTCGAAATCCCAGACGGGGCGCGTCTGGCCAGCCATGAAGGCAACGGCCTTGCCCAGATCCAGCCCCGAACCGCCGCCGAAGGCGACGACGCCATCATGGCCGCCATCCTTGAAGGCTTTCACGCCCGCTTCGAGATTGATCTCGTTGGGGTTGGGATCGACATCGGAAAAGAGAGCGCGACCAAGGCCTGCCTCTTCCAGAATATCCAGTGCGTGGCCGGTGATGGCCATGGTGGCCAGGCCACGGTCGGTGACCAGCAACGGCTTTTTCATGCCCAGCGTCTTGCAGGCGTCGGCCAGTTCCTTGATGCGGCCGCGTCCCATCTTGATCGGGGTTGGATAGCTCCAGTTTGCGACGATGTTCATTTGGTGACTTTCTTCAAATGGTAGGATTTTGGACGGGTCAGGTTCTGGAAGCCGATGACCGAAAGCGAGCCGCCGCGACCGGTATCCTTGACGCCGGTCCAGCACAGAGCGGGGTCGAGATAGTCAGCGCGGTTCATGAAAACGGTGCCGGTTTCAATCTCGCGGCCAATGCGCCCTGCCCTTGCCGCGTCCTGCGTCCACAGCGATGCGGTGAGGCCGTATTTGCTGTCGTTCATCAGCGCGATGGCTTCGTCATCGTTCTTGACCTTCATGATGCCAACGGCAGGGCCGAAGGTTTCTTCGGTCATGAATTCCATGGAGTGATCGACATTGACGAGGATCTGCGGCGCGACATAGGCGCTTTCGCCATCATCTGCGGCAAAGAGTTTGGGATCGACCAGCGCCTTCGCGCCCCTGGAAACGGCATCCGCCACCTGCTGGCGCACCACCTTGGCAAAACGCTTGTTGGCCATCGGCCCCAGCGTCGTTTCCTGCTCAAGCGGATTGCCAAGCTTGTAGTTGGACACCCAGGCCACGGACTTTTCAACGAAAGCGTCATACAGGGATTCGTTGACATAGATACGCTCGATGCCGCAGCAGCATTGCCCGGAATTGAACGTCGCGCCATCCATCAGCGTATCGACCGCCGCATCCAGATCCGCGTCTTCCATGACATAGCCGGGGTCCTTGCCACCGAGCTCCAGACCAAGGCCGGTGAAGGTACCGGCAGCGGCACGCTCAATGGCGCGACCGCCTTCGACGGAGCCGGTGAAATTGACGAAGTTGAACAGGCCTTCGGAAATCAGCGCCGATGTGGTCTGGTGATCGAGGAAGAGGTTGATGAACACATCCTCCGGCACGCCCGCTTCCACGAAGGCGCGCACCATGCGCTCGCCCACCAGCAGCGTCTGCGCGGCGTGCTTGATGGCAACCGTGTTGCCAGCCATAAGCGCGGGCGCGATGGTGTTGATGGCCGTCATATAGGGGTAGTTCCACGGCGCGATAACGAAGACAACGCCATGGGCTTCACGCTCGATGCGGCGTTCGAAATTACCGCTTTCCTCGATGACCAGAGGCGCAAGTGCGTCGGCTGCAATCGTCGCGACATAGTTGGAGCGTTCGTTGAAGCCCTTGAACTCACCGCCATAGCGCACCGGACGGCCCATCATATGGGCCAGTTCCGGCACGACTTCTGCGGCCATCTCATTCAGCCGCGCCACGCCTTTCAGCACCAGCTGAACGCGATCTTCCAAGGGGCGGCGCGCCCAGGACTTTTGCGCGGCGCGCACTTTCGATACGGCAGCCCGTGCCGCGTCCAGCGACATCGCCTCGCGCTCGGCATAAACCGAACCGTCGATCGGCGAAATATTCTGGATCATGACCATGATGGTGGTTCTTTCTGTAACTTTAGGTGTTGTTATGCCCGTTCAAAACCGCGCGCGACTTCCCAATCGGTGATGCGGCGGTCATATTCTTCCTGCTCCCACTTTGCGGCGCGAACATAGTGATCGACAACATCTTCCCCAAACGCGCTGCGCAGCATCTTTGAACCATTGAGGTGTTCGGTCGCATCGCGCAGCGTTTTGGGGATCTCCCTTATGTTCTTGCCGCCATAGGCATCGCCTTCAAACTGGGCTTCAAGTTCCAACTTGTTTTCGATGCCGTCAAGACCTGCCGCAATCAAGGCCGCCATGGCAAGATGCGGATTGATATCTGACCCGCCAATGCGGCACTCGATGCGGATACCCTTGCTATCGGCACCGCAGAGGCGGTAGCCCGCCGTGCGGTTATCCAGGCTCCACACAGCCTTGGTGGGCGCGAATGTGCCAGCCATGTAACGCTTGTAGGAGTTAATATAGGGCGCGAGGAAATAGGTCGTCTCGCTGGCATGGGCCAGAAGCCCCGCCACGTAATGACGCATCATATCCGACATGCCGTATTCGCCGTTCTTATCGAGGAACATGGGCGTCTTGCCATCCGGGCTCCACAGCGACTGGTGAATGTGCGAGGAGCTGCCAGCGGCATCGTAATTCCACTTGGCAAGGAAGGTGACGGCCTTGCCCTTGGACCAGGCAATTTCCTTGCAGGCATTCTTGATGATGGCGTGGCGGTCGGCCATAACAAGCGCATCGGCGTAACGTACATTGAGCTCGACCTGACCGGCGCAGGCTTCGCCCTTGGAATTTTCAATCGGAATACCAGCGGCTTGCAGATTGTTTCTGATAGCGCGCATCACCTCTTCTTCCTTGGTCGTCTGGAAGATGTGGTAGTCCTCGCTATAGGGGCTTGCGGGCTTCAGATCGCGGTAGCCACCGGCACGGGCGTTCTCGAAACTCTGGTCGAACAGGAAGAATTCCAGCTCTGTGGCCATGAAGGCCTTGAGGCCCATGGCCTCCAGCCGCGCCACCTGCTTCTTCAAAATGGCGCGCGGAGAATGCGCCACTTCGGCATGGGTGTGGTGGTCATAGGCATCGCATAGCACAAGTGCCGTACCTTCCAGCCACGGCACCCGCCGCAGGGTGGAGAGGTCTGGCTTTAGCGTATAATCGCCATAGCCCTTGTCCCAACCGGCGGATTTGTAACCGGGAACGGTTTCCATCTCCATATCGGTTGCCAGCAGATAGTTGCAGCAATGGGTTTCTTCATAGGCGCTTTCCACGAAGAACTCAGCCTGAAACCGTTTCCCCATCAGACGACCCTGCATATCCACGACGCATGCCAGAACCGTGTCTATGCGCCGCTCAGCGACATCCTTCTTCAATTCGTCGAATGTGTAGGTCGTCATGATTTTCTCGTTCCCTGTTGTTCAAATGGGGCGACCGTTGCCGGTCGCCCTTTGGAGTTAGTTCAAGCTTTTGACGCCGCCGCATTGAGTGCAGCCTGCTTATGCTCCAGTGCAAATTCCTCTTCCGGTGAAAGAATGAGGCGGTGACGGCCGACCAGCGCGAAATAGGCAATCGCGACGGCAAACCACAGCGCAACCCAGATGACGCCCTTGGTGAAGTTCGGGTCCTGCACCTGATAGAGCAAGGTTATGACGGCAATGATGATGGTGAGGACCGCGCCGGGAATGCCGAGTGGCGAGCGGAAAGGACGCTCGATATCCGGCAGGTTACGGCGCAGCATGATGAAGGAGATGGCCTGCATGATGTAAGAGAACATCGCGCCGAACACCGCCATGTTGAGCAACACGCTGCCGATGATGCTGCCGCCCTGCGTCGCACCTAGCGCAAACCAGATGATCATCATGACAGTAAGGCCAATGAGCGCGCCTGTGAGCATGGCGACATGCGGCGTCTTGAACTTGGAGTGCGTGACCGACAGAAGCGTTGGGAAATAACCCGCCCGCGAGAGCGAGTAGATCTGGCGACCCTGCGCATAAAGGATGGTGTGGAAGCTGGCGATGAGGCCTGTGAGAGCCACGAACCCCAGGAGAACCACGCCACCATCACCATAGACAGCCTTGAAACCATCCAGCAACGGCTCCAGCGATGAGCCGAGATGGAACGCGCCGATGCCGGGCAGCGAGGGGTTGAGCAGCACGATCATGAAAGCCGAAACCATCAATGTGATGATGCCGAGAATGATGCCCTTGGGCATATCGCGCTTGGGATCCACCGATTCTTCGGCTGCCAGCGGAAGCTGCTCGATGGCGAGGAACAGCCAGACCGCAAAGGGCAGCGTAGCCAGAACGCCAGAAAAGCCGAAGGGGAAGAAGGAGCCATTGCCTTCGGGAAGTTCAACTGCCGCACCGTCCGGGCCGACGCCGATGTTGAGCGCCCAGCGTGAGAAATCCATGTTCGGGATGGCGCTGATCCAGAAGAAGACGAGAACAGCGAGCGATATCAGCGTGATAACCAGCGTTACCTTGAAGGATAGTTCAAGCCCGTAGACGTTCAGCGCGAGGAAGATGGCGTAGAACAGCACCCATAAGAGCGGCGAGTAAACGGGATCCAGCCCCAGAATGGAGTTCACATAGGCCGTAATGAAGGTGACGATGACGGCGGGGGTGAGAACATATTCGACGTTTTCACACAGCCCTGTGATGAAGCCGCCCCATGGGCCCATGGCCGTGCGCGCAAAAGAATAGGCAGCACCTGTGTGCGGCAGTGCCGGGCTCATTTCGGCGATGGAAAATGTGAGCCCCAGATACATGATGGCGATGATGATGCCCGCAACCAGCATGCCGCCCCAGCCGCCGGTGGCAAAGCCGAAGTTCCAGCCGGAAAAATGGCCTGAAATGACCGCACCGACGCCGAGCGCCCAGAGCGACCAGACGCCCGCGTAACGTGAAAGTCCTCTTTTTTCGAAATAGGATGCATCAGCTTTCTTATAGCTGACGCCTGATGATGAACTGTCCATGCCGTTCTCTCCTGAACAAGAAAAACAGGCTGTCAGCCGGAATGGCCGATTTTGCCCCAGTTTCGGCATGATGGGCAAACCCACCACGCCCTGCACGTCTGCTGTTCCCACGCTGCATTCCGGGCCTCATGGCCTTCTTGTGGATATGCAGCGGTCTTCATTGTCCTCAAGTCCTCATGGGCTGTGAGCGGCGATTGCCTTTTTCAAAAGTCCGCTCAGAAAATCGGCAGCAGCCCGCTGCCCCTCCTCATTTTCGATGAGGTCGTTTCGGACCTCGATCATGACGTTCAACAGCCCGCCGGGGAGCGCATGCAGGCGCAGCGTGTGCGTGACACCATCCTGCGGGCCATAGGGTTCGTTGCGCTCGACCCGGAAATTGCTGCCCTCTGCATGCTCCATCATCGCATCCACCAGCCGCGCATCGGCATCATGCAAAAGTCCGATTTCCACCTCTCGGTGCTTGCCGTGATAGACGGGGGTGAAGCTGTGCATGGTGACGAGAACGGTCTCGATACCCGCCTCGCCCTTGGCGTCAATCAGGTCGCGGACGCCGGACTGGAAGGGGATATAGAGTGCCGCCGTGCGGGCAAAACGCTCTGCATCATCAAGAGCCAGATTGCCCGGAATATTGTAGATCTCGCTGATGACAGGCATGGCCGAGGCCGATTCCGGCGGGCGATTGCAATCATAGATCAGGCGGGAATAATTCTGGTAGATCAGCGTCGCATCCAGACTTTGCGACAGGAGCCTTGCGACAGCCAATGCGCCGGGGTCCCAGGCAATATGGCTTCTCAACACATCTTCGCTCAAGCCAAGGGTGCCGTAGCGGGCTGGCATGGTGCAAGAGGCATGTTCGCAGACCAGCAGCACACGGCCTGCACCGTGCGGATTTTCCACGACAACGGGCGCAGGCTCGTCATGTGTGAAAAACGTCGTTTGCACCGTCATGGTGTACCCCCCCGCTGCCAACATCACTGTCCCCCGACAGTTGGGAAAGAATTCTTCACACACGCCGAAGTGTCAAATGATTTTTGAAATATTCTCTTCATTTTTTTGATTGACTCCGCTCGCCCCCCGTATCTTAATCTGCGCTAACAGACCGGCGAAAAGACCGGCTAGGGGAAAAATTTGCACACTTCAGCCGCGACCGTTTCGGACGTTATCCAGGCTCACTACGAGAGCCTGACGCGTGCCGAAAAGCGCCTTGCGGAAAGTCTTCTCGGCAATTACCCGGTATCCGGGCTGGGTAGCATGACCGTGGTTGCCGAAAACGCCGGCGTCTCGACGCCAACCGTTGCGCGCATGGTGCAGAAGCTCGGCTTCAAGGGGTACCCTGAGTTTCAGGCACGGCTGCATCAGGAGCTGGATGCCACCATTTCCAACCCGATTACCAAGCATGACCGATGGGCCAGCAACGCGCCCGGCCTGCATATTCTCAACCGGTTTGCCGATGCCATCACTGGAAACTTACGCGATACGCTGAGCGATCTCGATACGGCATCCTTCGACAATGCCGCCGCCCTTCTGGCCGACAGAAAACGCAGCATCTACTTCGTCGGTGGGCGCATTACCGGCGCCATTGCGGAATATTTTTTCACCCACATGCAGGTCATCCGCCCCAAGACGGCGCTGATGTCATCCAATTCCAGCTCATGGCCGCAATATATGCTGAACATGAATGCTGGCGATGTTCTGGTGATCTTCGACATCAGGCGCTACGAGCAGGATATGGTGACGCTGGCACAGGTGGCGCATGACAATGACGTGCGCATTCTGCTGTTCACCGACCAGTGGACCTCCCCCGTGTCCCGCTTTGCCGAACACACATTCCGCGTGCGCATTGAAGCGCCATCGGCCTGGGACAGTTCCGTGGTGACGCTCTTCGTCGTGGAAGCCCTGATCGAAGCGGTGCAGAACAATGGCTGGGATGAGACCCGCAAGCGCATGAATTCGCTGGAAGGCCTGTTCGAACAGACCCGCCTTTTTCGAAAACCGAAAAATGAGGAGAAGTGAGAAGCGGCTTCAGAGGGGAAAGGCGCAACACGAATTATTTATGTCGTTTCTTAAATATCATGGCGACGAATGGGCGCAATGATGGCAAGAAAATGGCAGAGGCCATGATGACGGCGGGAAACCGCCCGGGGAAAGCGTCACATAACATTCATGCAACCCACGTATCAGCGTCGCCAGACGCATCATACACAGAGGAGAACTAACCGTGATCTCGCACAGCCGCCGACTGCTATCGTTGACCACAGCAATGGTCATCGCATCTACCGCGATTGCCTCTGCCGCACCGAGCGCAGAACTCGTTGCAGCCGCCAAGAAGGAAGGCATGCTGACGACCATCGCCCTGCCCCACGACTGGTGCGGTTACGGCGACGTTATCGCCTCGTTCAAGGCCAAGTATCCTGAAATCAAGGTCAATGAGCTGAACCCTGACGCCGGCTCTGCCGACGAAGTGGAAGCCATCAAGGCCAACAAGGACAATAAGGGCCCACAGGCTCCTGACGTGATCGACGTTGGTCTGGCATTCGGCCCACAGGCCAAGAAGGAAGGCCTTCTGCAGCCTTACAAGGTTTCCACATGGGACGAAATTCCTGACAATGTGAAGGATGCCGAAGGCTACTGGTACGGCGATTATTACGGTGTGATGTCCCTGTTCGTGAACAAGGATCTCGTCACCAACACGCCAAAGGATTGGGCAGACCTTCTGAAGCCTGAATATTCCGGCCAGGTTGCTCTTGCTGGTGATCCACGCGCCTCCAACCAGGCCATTCTCGGCGTTCTCGCAGCTGGTCTTGCCAGCGGTGCAAAGGACGGCAAGGCAGCTGGCGAAGCTGGTCTCAAGTTCTTCGGCGAGCTGAACAAGGCTGGCAACTTCCTGCCTGTCATCGGCAAGGCCGGCACCGTGGCCCAGGGCGCGACGCCAATCGTCGTTGCATGGGACTATAACGCGCTGTCATGGGCAAAGACGCTCAACGGCAACCCGCCGACAGAAGTTGTCGTGCCATCGTCAGGCGTTCTGGCTGGCGTTTACGTGCAGGGCATCTCTGCCTACGCACCGCATCCAAACGCTGCAAAGCTGTGGATGGAGCACCTTTATTCTGACGAAGGTCAGCTCGGCTGGTTGAAGGGCTTCTGCCACCCAATCCGCTTCAACGCTCTTGCCAAGGCCAACAAGATTCCAAAGGATCTTCTGGACGCCCTGCCACCAGCAGCAGCCTATGAAAAGGCTGTCTTCCCAACGCTGGAAGATGTTGATGCCAACAAGGCTGCTGTTACCGGCGGCTGGGACAAGGTTGTCGGCGCGAACGTGAAGTAACGACCAATCCATCTGCCCCGGGCTTTTCAAAGTTCGGGGCAGATGGTTTTATACAATGAAAAGACCGCTATGATAGCGGCGTTCGGGAACGTGGTATGTCATCAAACACTATGGGCGCGCCCTCGCGACCACCAGGACGGTTTCGCCCGAAGCTGGAATGGCTTGGCGTTTTGCCATTTGCAATTTTCATTCTTCTTTTTTTGATCATGCCGACGATGAAGATCGTTCTTGGCGCTTTTCAGAACCCGGACGGCGATTTCACGCTTGAAAACATTGCTGGCCTGTTCACGGAATCCATTCTTTCCGCCTACTGGATTTCCATCAAGATCAGCGTCGCTTCCGCCCTGCTCGGCTGTCTCATCGGCTTTGGCGTTGCCACCGCTGTTGTTCTGGGTGGTCTACCGCAGAAAATCCGTTCGCCGCTTCTGACTTTTTCCGGTGTCGCATCGCAATTTGCAGGCGTGCCGCTGGCCTTCGCCTTCATCGCCACACTCGGCCCCGTCGGCCTCGTCACCGTGTTTCTGAAAACCCAGCTCGGTCTCGATCTGCGGCTTCTGGGCTTCAACATCCTGTCCTTCTGGGGCCTGACCGTTACCTATCTCTTCTTCCAGATCCCGCTGATGATCCTCATCATCACGCCTGCTCTGGATGGCCTGAAGCGGGAATGGCGCGAGGCGGCCGAAATTCTGGGTGCCAGCGGCTTCCAATACTGGCGCATGGTGGCTTTTCCCATTCTGCTGCCATCCATTCTCGGCACCTTCTCGCTGCTGTTTGCCAATGCCTTCGGTGCCGTCGCAACGGCGATTGCGCTGACGGGCTCATCGCTCAACATCGTGCCCATCCTGCTGTTTGCGCAAATTCGTGGTGACGTGCTGGGCAACCCCCATCTCGGTTACGCGCTCGCCTTCGGCATGATCCTTGTGACCTGCATTGCCAACACGCTCTATATCTGGATGCGCACACGCAGCGAGAGGTGGCTGAAATGAAGCGTATTTTTGCCTGGGGCGCATTGCTGTTTGGCCTGCTCTACTTCGCCCTGCCGCTGATTGGCATGACGAACTTTTCGCTCAAGATGCGGCGCGGCGAATATTCCTTCGACGCTTACGGCAAGGTTCTCAGCGACCCACGCTTCCAGGAGACATTCACCTTCTCGATCATGATGGCGCTGTGCACCATCATCTTCGGTATTCTGCTTGTGGTGCCAACGGCCTATTGGGTGCGGCTGAAGCTGCCAGCCCTTCGTCCCGTCATTGAGTTCATCACGCTTTTGCCGCTCGTCATTCCGGCCATCGTCATCGTCTTCGGCTATATCAGGCTTTACAACACCTCCAGCTGGCTGCCGCTGACAGGATCGACAACGGGCACCAACCTGCTGTTGATCTTCGGCTATACGACGCTTGCCCTCCCCTATATGTACCGGGCCGTCGATACCGGGCTTCGCACCATCGACATCGCCACGCTAACGGAAGCGGCTCAGAGTCTGGGAGCTGGATGGACCACCATTTTGGCGCGGATCATCCTGCCGAATGTTCTGGTTGCGGTGCTCTCGGGCGCGTTTCTGACCTTTGCCATCGTCATCGGCGAATTCACCATGGCGGCGCTTTTGAACCGCCCGGCCTTCGGCCCTTACATGCAATTGCTGGGTGCCAATCGTGCCTATGAGCCTGCCGCGCTCGCCGTTATTTCCTTCGGCATCACATGGGGCTGCCTGGGCCTTATCCAACTCGTCTCGCGCTATCACAAAGGCGCGCCTCCCAAGGCCTGAGGATTTTATTTATGAGCTTTTTGACACTTCAGAACATTAGAAAATCCTTCGGCGCGGTGCAGGTCGTCCATGATTTCAACATGGCCATCGAGCAGGGCGAATTCGTTTCCTTCCTCGGGCCATCGGGCTGCGGCAAGACCACGATCCTGCGCATGATTGCCGGTTTCGAGACGCCGAGCGAAGGCGCGATCACCATCAACGGCAAGAACCAGACGAGCCTGAAACCCAACCAGCGCAATATCGGCATGGTGTTTCAGGCCTATGCGCTGTTTCCCAATATGAATGTCTACGAGAACGTGGCCTTCGGTCTGAAGATTGCGGGCAAGCCCAAGGCCGAGATCGATGCGCGTGTGAAGGAAATGCTGGCGCTGATCCACCTCGATCATCTGGCGGACCGCTACCCCTACCAGATGTCTGGCGGGCAGCAGCAGCGCGTGGCGCTGGCGCGCGCGCTGGCACCAAAGCCGCAGGTTCTGCTGCTGGATGAGCCGCTTTCGGCACTGGACGCCAAGATCCGCGTTTCGCTGCGTGAGGAAATCCGCAGCATTCAGCGCAAGCTCGGCATCACCACCATTTTCGTGACCCACGATCAGGAGGAGGCGCTGACCATTTCCGACCGCATCGTGGTGATGAATGCCGGACGGGCCGATCAGATCGGATCGCCTTTCGATATCTATAACAAGCCGGCAACGCGGTTCGTGGCGTCCTTCGTCGGCACGCTGAACCTCATCAATGCGACCGTGGTCGATGCTTCCACCAGCACCATCCGCATTGGCGACCAGCAGGTTTCGCTGAAAAAGCCGCTGAACAAGGCCGATGGCGAACAGGTGACGGTGGCGCTGCGCCCCGAAGCGGGTTCGCTGGGCGAAGCGAGCATCGGCGATGTCGCCATATCGGGCCTCGTCACCTCCAGCCACTTCCTGGGCTCGGTCATCCGCACCCGCATGGATGTGGGTGGCGCGACGCTTTCCTTCGATATGTTCAATGATCCCGGCAAGACACCGCCAGCGATTGGCGAGCGCATCACGCTGAAATTTGCATCAGAAGATTTGATGATTGTAGCAGAGTGACGCACTGTTTCGTCCTCCGAAATCCGGCTAGATCGTTTCCAGCTAAAGGACGCGGTCTGAAGTCGTCTCAGGAGAATAGTCATGCGTGCATTGTTTTACGAAACCTTCGGTGATGCGCCCCGCATAGCCAACCTGCCGGACCCGGAACCGACAGCGGGCGGTGTGGTGGTCGAGGTGAAGGCGACGGGTCTGTGCCGCAGCGACTGGCATGGCTGGATGGGCCATGACACAGATATCCAGCTGCCGCATGTGCCGGGCCATGAATTTGCAGGCGTGATTTCAGCCGTTGGGAAAAATGTCATGCGGTTCAAGGTGGGTGATCGCGTTACCGTTCCCTCCGTGTCCGGCTGTGGCCATTGCCAGGAGTGCCGCTCCGGCAACAGCCAAGTCTGCGAAACGCAGTTCCAGCCCGGCTTCACCCATTGGGGCTCCTACGCGGAATATGTCGCTATCGACTATGCCGATCAGAATCTTGTGCATCTGCCAGAAGACATGGGGTTCGATACGGCGGCGAGCCTCGGCTGCCGCTTTGCAACATCCTTCCGCGCCGTGGTCGATCAGGGACGCTTGAAGGGCGGCGAATGGCTGGCCGTGCATGGCTGCGGCGGCGTTGGCCTTTCCGCCATCATGATCGGCGCGGGGCTTGGCGCGCAGGTCATCGCCATCGATATCGCGCAGGACAAGCTGGCGCTGGCCCGGCAACTGGGCGCAACCGCCACCATCAACAGCCGCGAGGTTGCCGATGTGAGCGAAGCCGTGCGCGAGATGACCGGCGGCGGTGCGCATGTCTCCGTCGATGCGCTTGGCCATCCCCAGACCTGCTGCAACTCGATCAGCAATCTGCGCCGTCGCGGCCGCCACGTGCAGGTGGGGTTGATGCTGGCGGACCATTCCATGCCGCAAATTCCCATGGCGCGGGTGATTGCCCACGAGCTGGAAATCTATGGCAGCCACGGCATGCAGGCCTGGCGCTATGACGACATGCTGGCCATGATCCGAAGCGGCAAGCTCTCGCCCGAAAAACTGATCGGCCGCCACATCTCGCTCACAGACGCCGTCACCGCCCTGCCCGCGATGAACACGTTTACCGATAGCGGCATCAGCATTATCGACCGGTTCGAGTGAGGTGTGGCGATAAGCCTTTGACCAGCTGGAAACAAAAAAGCGCGGAACGAAACGCGCTTTTTCCATTTCAAATCAACAACTAAAAGCCGATACCGGAATCAGACAGGTAACGACCTCGCTTGGAGTATCAGGCAGGCTCCACCTCTTTGGCAGCCTCTGTCGGTACGTAATTCAGCACCGGTCCGAGCCAGCGTTCGATTTCCGTTACTGCCATGCCCTTACGCTCAGCATAGTCTTCGACCTGATCGCGCTCGACCTTGGCGACGCCGAAATAGTAGCTTTCGGGGTGGCCGATATAGAGGCCTGAGACGGAGGAGCCGGGCCACATGGCATAGCTTTCCGTCAGCACAACGCCGGTTTCCTTGGTCGCATCCAGCAGACGGAACAGCGTTTCCTTCTCGGTATGGTCAGGCTGGGCGGGATAGCCCGGGGCTGGACGGATGCCTGCGTAGGATTCACCGATCAGTTCATCCGGCGCGAAATTCTCAACCGCGGCATACCCCCAATATTCCTTGCGCACACGCTCATGCATCTGCTCGGCGAAGGCTTCGGCGAAGCGGTCTGCCAGGGCCTTGACGAGAATGGAGGAGTAGTCGTCATTGGCGCGCTCGAAGCGTTCGGCAATCGCCACTTCCTCGATGCCCGCCGTGACCACGAAGCCACCGACATAATCCGTCACGCCACCATCGCGTGGCGCCACGAAATCTGACAGCGCGACATTGGGGCGGCCATCGCGCTTGGAAAGCTGCTGGCGAAGCGTGAAGAAGGTTGCGAGTTCTTCCGAACGAGTGTCATCCGTAAACAGGCGGATATCATCCCCCACTGCATTGGCGGGCCAGAAACCGATGACGGCGCGTGGGCGGAACCACTTTTCGTCGATGATCTTCTTCAGCATGGCCTGCGCATCTGCAAAAAGCTGGCGCGCTGCCTCGCCCTGCTTCTCATCTTCGAGAATAGCGGGATAACGGCCCTTCATTTCCCATGTCTGGAAGAATGGCGTCCAGTCGATGTACTTCGCCAGTTCCTCAAGGTCGTAAGTCTCAAACGTCTTGGTACCGAGGAACTGCGGCTTGACCGGCTGATAGGCCGACCAGTCCACCTTGTGAGCATTGGCACGCGCCCGTGCGAGCGGAAGCCGCAGCTTCTCACGCTCGTTGCGGGCGTGGGCTTCCGCCACCTTGGCATATTCTGCGCGGATGCCTTCAATATAGGCTGGCTTCTGATCTTCCGACAGCAAGGCTGAGACCACGCCAACCGCACGCGAGGCGTCGGTGACGTAGATCGCCTGCCCCTTCTCGTAGCGCGGATGGATTTTGACCGCCGTGTGAACGCGGCTGGTCGTCGCGCCACCGATCAGCAGCGGAATGTTAAAGCCCTGCCGTTCCATTTCAGCCGCCATATGCACCATCTCATCCAGAGATGGCGTGATGAGGCCGGACAGGCCGATGACATCGACCTTTTCGGCAATGGCCGTTTCCAGAATCTTGGTGGCTGGCACCATGACACCGAGATCGACGATCTCATAATTGTTACACGCCAGAACGACGCCGACGATGTTCTTGCCGATATCGTGCACATCGCCCTTCACCGTTGCCATCAGCACCTTGCCAGCGGATTTGCGCTGCTCGCCGCCATTCAGGCGCTTTTCCTCTTCCATGTAGGGCAGAAGAACAGCCACGGCCTGTTTCATGACGCGGGCGGATTTGACGACCTGCGGCAGGAACATCTTGCCCGAGCCGAACAGATCACCCACCACATTCATGCCTGCCATTAGCGGACCTTCGATAACATGCAGAGGACGGGCGGCCTGAAGGCGCGCTTCTTCCGTATCGGCATCGATATATTCGGTGATGCCGTTGACCAGCGCGTGTTCCAGACGCTTTTCAACCGACCAGTCGCGCCAGGCCAGATCCTGAACCCTGGCTTCACGGCCCGGACCGCCCCGGAATTTCTCGGCCACTTCGAGCAGTCGTTCCGTGCCATCGGCACGGCGGTTCAGCACCACGTCTTCGCAGGCTTCGCGCAGTTCCGGATCAATGCTTTCATAGACAGCCAGCTGGCCCGCATTGACGATGCCCATATCCATGCCCGCCTGAATGGCGTGGTAGAGGAACACGGCGTGCATGGCTTCGCGCACCGGCTCATTGCCGCGGAAGGAAAAGGACAGGTTGGAAACGCCGCCGGAAATATGCACCAGCGGCATGGTTTCACGGATTGTGCGGGTGGCGTTGATGAAATCCACGCCATAATTATTGTGTTCTTCGATACCGGTGGCGACGGCAAAGACGTTGGGGTCGAAGATGATATCTTCGGGCAGAATGCCTGCCTTTTCGGTCAAAAGCTTATAGGCGCGGGTACAGATTTCCACCTTGCGCTCGTAAGTATCGGCCTGTCCGACTTCATCGAACGCCATGACGACGACAGCCGCGCCATAATTGCGCACGAGGCTCGCCTGCTCCAGAAACTTCTCCTCGCCCTCCTTCAGCGAGATGGAGTTGACGATGGATTTGCCCTGAACGCATTTCAGGCCCGCCTCGATGATCTCCCACTTGGAACTATCGATCATGACAGGTACGCGGGCGATATCCGGCTCGGCAGCGATGAGGTTGAGGAACTCGACCATGGCCTTCTGGCTGTCGATCAGGCCCTCATCCATGTTGATATCGATGATCTGCGCGCCGTTTTCCACCTGATCGCGGGCAACGGCCAGAGCTGCCGTGTAATCGCCAGCCGTAATCAGCTTGCGGAACTTGGCAGAGCCGGTGACATTGGTGCGCTCTCCCACATTGACGAAGGGAATGTCCTTGGTCAGCGTGAAGGGTTCAAGGCCAGACAGCGACATGAATGAGCGATGCTCCGGCACCTTGCGCGGCGCATGTCCGGCAACGGCATCGGCAATGGCGCGGATATGATCAGGCGTGGAGCCACAGCAACCGCCGACGATGTTGACCAGACCTTCGCGGGCAAATTCCTCCACCTGCGCTGCCATCATGTCAGGCGTTTCGTCATACTGGCCAAACTCGTTCGGCAGGCCCGCATTGGGGTAAGCGCAGACGAATGTATCGGCAACTTCGGACAGTTCCTGAAGGTGCGGGCGCATGGCGCTGGCACCCAGCGCACAGTTGAGGCCAATGGTGAAGGGGTTGGCGTGGCGCACGGAATTCCAGAACGCGGTTGGCGTCTGGCCAGACAAGGTGCGGCCTGAAAGATCGGTAATCGTGCCCGAAATCATCACAGGCAGGTGGATGCCCTTGGCAGCGAAACGCTCTTCACAGGCAAAGATGGCGGCCTTGGCGTTCAGCGTATCGAAAATGGTTTCGATGAGAATGAGATCGGCACCGCCATCGATCAGGCCGTCGATCTGCTCACCATAGGCGAGCCGCAAATCGTCAAAGCTGACCGCACGGTAGCCGGGGTTGTTCACATCTGGCGAAATGGAGGCTGTGCGGTTGGTTGGGCCAATGGCACCGGCCACAAAGCGGCGGCGGCCATCTTCGCGCTCAGCCCGCTGGGCGGCACGGCGCACGATGAACGCGCCTTCGCGGTTCAAATCATAGACCGCGCCTTCCATCTCATAATCCGCCTGCGCGATGCGCGTGGAGGAGAAGGTGTTGGTTTCCAGAATATCCGCACCCGCCATGGCATAGCGGTAATGGATTTCTTCAATCGCATCCGGCTGGGAGAGGATCAGAAGATCGTTGTTGCCCTGCTGGTGACAGGCACAGCCGATGAAGCGGTCGCCACGGAAATGATCCTCATCGAAGCCAAGCCCCTGGATCTGCGTTCCCATCGCGCCATCGAGAATGAGTATGCGTTCCCGCGCCGCCTGCTGAAGCGCCTTCAGGATTTCCGCGCCGTCACGCTTGTTGCCCGTAGGGCCAAACAGATCGTCCAACATCGGCACACTCCTCATTCCCATGTGTTTCGTCTTTTGTCAGTCACATAAAGATATCTTTATGTCAATATATCATTCATTTCCAGGTTTCACGACCCTTCTACGCCAAGGATACGAAATTTCCGTTATGGATGACACTGTTACGTCCCAAAGATATAGAGAATTGCTGGAGCATATCATACGGAGGAAAACATGACCGAAGCGGATCACGGCAAGTCAAACTGGAGCACCCTGCCCTGGCACCGGCAATGGCTGGCCAAGCAGGCGGAAGGTCTGTTCGATTTCTTCCAGTACAACGCCATCAACCCCAAGGGTGGGTTTTTCGACCTGGACCGGCAGGGCTTGGCCTTGCAGGCGGAAAATCCCGTGCGCGGCATCCACATGTCGGCCCGCATGGTGCATTGCTTTTCGCTCGGCCACCTGCTGGGCAGACCCGGCTGTGGCGATGTGATCGACCACGGCATGACCTATCTGTGGAACAACCACCGCGATGCCCAGCATGGTGGCTATTTCTGGCAGGTGGATGAGAACGGGCCCGTCGATGCCACCAAGCAGGGTTACGGCCACGCCTTCGTGCTGCTGGCCGCATCCTCCGCCAAGGCCGTTGGCCACCCGCTGGCCGACCAGATGCTGGCGGATATTACCGAGGTTCTCGAAACACGGTTCTGGGAAGAAAAATACGGCGCGATCCACGAGGAATTCCACCGTGATTGGTCGCCTGTCGAGAATTATCGCGGCCAGAATTCCAACATGCACCTGACCGAAGCCCTGATGGCGGCATTCGAAGTGACGGGCGACACATCCTACTTGAGCAAGGCCGGTCGCATTGCCGATCTCGTCATTCGTCGCGCTGCGGGCGCTCTGGATTTTCGCGTGCCCGAGCATTTTGACGAGAACTGGGTGCTCAACAAGGATTACAGCGGCAACGAAATGTTCCGCCCTTCCGGCACGACCCCCGGCCACTGGCTGGAATGGTCACGCCTCATTCTCCAGCTCTGGGTGCTGGGTGAGCGCAAGCATGAGTGGATGCCAGCGGCGGCCAAGGCGCTGTTCGTGCAATCCATGTCTCTCGGCTGGGACCGCACCAAGGGCGGCTTCTTCTACACGCTGGACTGGGACAACACGCCGAAAAAGACCGAAAAGCTGTGGTGGCCGATGTGCGAAGCAGCCGGTGCCGCGCACTTCCTCAATGAGCATCTGCCCGCTGACGAGTTCTACGAAGACAGCTATCGCCGCGTGTGGAGCACCATTGCCAACAGCTTTATCGACCACAAGCATGGCGGCTGGCACGAGGAACTGACGGAAAATCTGGCACCCGCCAACACGATTTTCCCCGGCAAGGGCGATATTTACCACGCGCTGCAAGCCTGCCTCATTCCGCTGTTTCCAGCAGATGGCAGCTTGACGAAGGTTATTTCGGAAAAAGGCGGGCGGTTTTAAAGCCTCCGTCACCCTCGGGCTTATCCCGAGGGTGACGAAACGGAAAGCGGGTCTCGATCAGAACCCGATCGTCTCTTCAAAATCATCCCAGGACTGGTACATGGCGTAACGGCCCACACCGGGAATGGGCACATGGCCGTAAAAGGGTGAAAGCTGGAACTCGGCATCCGCTTCGCTTTTTTTCGCGACAGCACCGACATAGATCGCCGATGCAAGACCAGTGCGGTTGGCACCATGTTCACAATGAATGAGGACGGGCTTTGGCGCATCCTTCATGATCCGCGCCAGTTCTTCGGCCTGAGCCTGTGGCAGTTCCCGGGCGGAACTCATAGGAAAATCAATCATCTTGACGTTGTTGCGATCAGCGGCGTTCTTTTCGTCGCTGTACCAGCCATCGGGATTTTCATCGCGCAGATTGATGATCGTTTTGATGCCGAACTGCTGGGCGTATTTCTGGACATCATCGCCGCTGGGCTGGCCCGATCTGTAAAGCTCACCGGGCAGGACCTCATGGAAGTTACCAGTCAACTGGTTGAACCCCATATGCGCACCGACTGTTGCCGGTACGGCGATGAGGCAGAGAATGCCAATTTTCAGGACGCGTGATACTGAAACCAACTGAAAACCTTCTTGGTAGTGCAAGACGTGGGGGTTCACATGACACTGCGAAGATGGCCAGACAAGGGTTCTGAAGTTGTAACGCGCTTGCACGCGACGTCACCGGCCAAAGGCATAATGACGCGAAAGCATTGATAGCCAGTTTATATGAGCTGATTTTTTCGACGGATTCTGCGGGCTTCAAAAAACCGTGAACATCGCCGTTTGCACGATCAATTTCGCCTATTCGAACTCTGCAGAGTTGACCGTGACCCGCCACTCCAGATTTCGGGGATCGACATTTTCATTATTGCGCAGCCGGAATGGTCTGCACGCAGCAAAAGTCTCCTGCGCCTCCAGCCGTCGCTCACTGACCTGATAGGGATCAAACGAAACGGAAGCGCGGAACGCTGCCTCAAAACCCTCCAGCGTATAGGTCAGACGCCGCACGGCGACATCATTGGTGTTGTGAAAAGTCACCCGGATTGGCGCATTCGCTTCCACGCAGGTCGGATCAAAGCTGGCAGTGGCGATGATGGCCTCAACCCGCTCACCCGCCCGCAGCCAGTCAAACAGAACATAGGCCGCCGTGGCTGCCCAGATGATCGCAAGCGCGGCAACGATCTTCTTGAGATGTTTGGGATAAGCGATCAACGCGCAGATGAGGATCGCGGAGAGAACAATGCCGAAAATCATGCGCGTCGCATGCCTGTTATCTCTGTGGCCGTTTGTTTCGTCATAGTGCCTCCCTCGTCAATCTGCATGTCACCCCATCGATGCGGCGGCCCGCAATACGTGTCAAGTTACACGCATCGCCTGCAAAGCCACAGAGGGGGAAACACTGCCCACCGCTCCGCAGGCAACACCTTTTCGTGACTGTTCAAGTAGCCTGCACTGACGGCCTGCGGATTGCATCGACAAGGGCGTAGATGACCGCGACCAGCACAAGCAAAGTGGTGCCGTTGAGAGGGAGCGGCAACAGCATCTGTCTTGCGGCAAACCCTCCCCCCAGCAACAAGGCGATATGCGTTACCGCGACCACGAGCGCGACTGACACTGGCATGGTGACGCCTGCATTTGAGAAAAAGCGGCGATAACCGAAGACGAAAACGACGATGAGAACGGGTATGATTCCAGATGTGTAGATGTTCAGCAACGTGGCATTTTCGAACAGGAAAGGCGCGATATACGCAAGTGGTGTCAAAAGATAACTACCGGCGATGGCAGCCAGCAGTGGTGGCCACACGACGACATTCAACACATGCACATGGTTTTTGATGCCCGCAAAGTCGACCCGCTCTCGTGAGATCCGCATGACCGAGTGCGCGGCGAACCAGCTCAGCGCAACACCGATGACGATTACGAGCAAAACTAGTAGCAGTTGCCCACCATCAGCCGCACCTGTGCGTAAAAGTTCGAATGAAGACGAAACTTCGCCGGGCAAGCCAATCAGCGCTGGCAGAACCCACACAATCCAAAGGCCCGCAACAAGGCCTGGCAAGGCAACCAGCCGCGCAAGAACCAGCGAGATTGCAACGCCACCCACCAATGATGCGACGATGACCCAATAGACAAAGGCGCTGTCATCAACCAGAAAACCCATCGTTGAAAGGGATTGGGCGATGCCCGCTGCCTGAGAAAAGCCCAGCAACAGCGCAACGACATTTTCGACAATCAGAAGCGCGGTGCTCTTGTCGAGTTGAGGAGCAACCAGTCTAACGATCTGTCCGAGCGCCAGTGCGGTCATAGCGGGACCCACACCCACCGCAAAAATGGCAAGCCGCGACGCATCGCCATTGCCGAACTGCGTTGCCAGGAGAGTTGGATCCAGCCCCGGCAGCAGAATCTTCCCGCCGATCATAACCACCAGCGAGACCAGCAAGACGCGCATGACAATGCCGAAGACGCCAGTGCTACGATTATTGGGATCATCAACCATCACACTCACTGGACATTTTCCTTACGCAACCACAGATTATATTTTTACTAATATAGCTGCCCCACATTTTCGACTGAAAATTCAATCAGCGACTTATATCAATCGCATTATCACACCACAGCCGTGATAATGGCGCGCAGCAACCAACAGAAGGCTCATCAGGTTGAAAAACGTCCTGTTCGTTTGTAGCCAGAATAAACTCCGCAGCGCAACCGCCGAACAGGTGTTCTCAACCTGGCCGCACATAGAAGTCTCTTCCGCTGGCACCAACAACGACGCAGAGACCCCGCTCTCTAACGAACTGATAGAATGGGCCGATATCATCTTCGTGATGGAAAAGGCTCATCGCACGAAAGTACAGGCCCGATATCGAACTGCCCTCAAGGGTAAACGGCTGATATGCATGGATATTCCAGACAATTACACCTTCATGGACCCAGCGCTTGTAAAGTTGCTGGAGGAGAAGGTACCCAGATATCTGTGAGCCAGAACAGTCCGAGCAAGAGCGTAAAATGAAAATGTAGTTCGTCACATACGCCGATTTTGGTGCTACTGAAAACATTGAGTTTTCTTCGCGCCATCTTCGTCAATCTCGAACGTCGTCGTCACATTCGTTGCTCCTGTGACAACCTTTTCTCACAATCGATTACACCGATCCGTAAAGCCATGGCTGATGAACGTGAATATCCCCGATCCAGCTCATGAGCGCTGTTGGCCGTGAAGCTACATCAAGCTTTACTACCCTCAAGTCTTACCAAGAAAGCTGCGTAATCCTCTACTGAGGGGATTTTCTGACTTACCAACAACGACAATTCTGACCTTCCGGTCTTCATGAACGACGTACTACCTGCAAAGCCATCGTAGCCAAACCGTTCGTGAGACCGATCTGACAGGCTGTAGCACCATGCGCGAATATCGTCTTCCAATGACAGCAGATATGATGTTGTAAGACTGCCGCCGGTTAGCTGACCATGGAAAAGCTTGTTCCGGTACTCTGTCGCTTCAATCATCCTGATAGAAAGTCTTTCGAAGTCAGCGATCAAGTCTGAAATCGGAATATCGACAAGCTCTTTAAAGCTGATTTGGAAATGGCGAAAAAATAGCCTCTTTCGCTTACCTAAAGTTTCCCTGAGTTTCGGTACGTTGTGGCGATCGAAAGCTGAAGATTGAAAAACCAGATTGGTAAAAATGCGCCGAATTTGTCTTTCACTTCGGATAAGAGCGAGGCAAAAAGCGTCCACCCCCCGCGTTCGAGAAGCATCGTCTTTTCGAATCAAATCGACGACTGCGAATGCAGCTTCACAACTTTTCGTCATGGCAATTGGTCCGCTTTACTGGAGGTGACGGCAACAACGGAAATAGAAGTATTTCAATCCACGCCTTCTAGAAGTAATGAACTCTGATTTGGTGTTGAAACCTTTACCGTGTTGAAGAATCATGCGATGCAATTTCTCTTTCGACCTTACGTTGTAGGCCAAGATGAGCAAAGTGCGATCAATCGAATTTAGAGATTATAAGTCGTTCTCACGCTTCGTGCTTTCGGCGAGGGAACGCAATGTTCTCGTGGGTCCCAATAATGCTGGAAAATCCACGGCTCTTGACGCATTTCGCATCGCATTCGACGCCTTGAGGTTTGCCAGCCGCCGGACTGCGTCTCTCAAATCTCAGATGGGGCACGGTGTATGCTCGACGTGGATCATACCTCTATCGGCAGTACAGAATGATCTCAGGTCCTGCATTCACAACTTTGGAGATGGACCGGCGCAGATCGTAATCAAGCTAGACAACGGGAACTCATTTACGATTTCCATACCTAGCGAAGGTGATGTTGAGTGCTTTCTCGTAACCGACGTTGCCGGAAGAAAGAACACGACGTTTTTGCGGGAGCGTTTTCCGTTGAAACTGGTGATCGTTCCTACTCTCAGCCCTTTGGAGCAGAACGAGGAGCTTGTCCTCGAAGAAACAGTAGAGCGCAACCGATATGGAAGGTTGGCCAGCCGTAATTTTCGCAATTTCTGGCTACATAGAAGCAAAGAAGAGTTTGAAGAATTTGCAGACCTAGTGGAATTGGGCTGGCCCGGCATAAAGCTAAGTCGTCCAGAAGTCGAACGTGGAAGCCAAAAACCTATCGTTCGAATGTATTTCCGCGATGGCACGAACGTGCGGGAGGTACAATGGGCGGGCTTTGGGTTCCAAGTCTGGATGCAGACAATGATGCATCTTGTAGCAACCGATGAGTCCTCGACACTTATTTTAGATGAGCCCGATATCTATCTGCACCCCGATCTTCAGCATCGACTTCTGAATCTCATCGGTCAACGGGTAGGCCAATACTTTGTGGCGACCCACTCAACAGAAATAATAAACACGGTTGAACCTGGCGATGTCCTAATTGTACGTCCCGACTCACGAGGCGCAAAAAGAATTCAGGGGGATACAGGCTACTCTGATGTCTACGCTGCTATCGGCAGTTCAGAAAACGCGCAATTCGCCCGTTTGGCAAAGACAAAGAAAGTTCTTTACTTCGAGGGCAAGGATGCCCGCATCCTCTCGAAGATTGCAAAGAAACAAGTCGGCATGGATTTTATTTCCAATGCGACTGTTACACTCATGAAGACCGACGGCTTCGCTAATTGGTCACGTGTGTCAACGTCATCTTGGGTGTTTGAGAATTTCTTCGGTTTCCACATCCCAGTAGCCGCGATATTTGACCGCGATTACAGATGCGACGAGGAAGTTGAGGAATTCCTCAAAGACATGAACACCAATGACACTCAATGCAGGGTTTTGCCAGTAAAAGAAATTGAAAATCTCCTGTTAGTTGAGACCGCTGTAAGCGCTGTAGTGAAAAGGTATAGTAGCCGCCCTCTTGAACAAGGTTGGGAGCAGCAGGTTTCAGACATCTTCACGGCATGCTTTGAAGAGATGAAATCTAAGACGCTGTCAGCACGAATTGGTCACAAGATCAGCTATGAGGTTGGCCGCGGCTCAAAAAAAGACATAGCCACTGTTTCGGCAGCAGAAGAGCAAGCTTTTACAAAGGCATGGCCAAGCGGCGCGTTCAAACAGAAAGTCGTGCCCGGCAAAGCGGTCTTTTCGGAGATATCGAGTAAGATTCAGCAACTTTTTTCGGTGACGCTGACTCCTTCGCGGGTCATTGATGAGTTGAGCATTGGGGATATTGACCCCCAAATTTTCGACATTCTTCGATCCATTCAAGCTCATCTGAACGAATAGCATCCTCGTGGAAGATAACCCGGAGGCGCGAGTAACTCTTGTCGACGGTCAAAATTCCATAGTCACTTCGTTCTGGTGACTCACTGAACTTTCTTCCAGCGGCGACTGGAGCAGTGACGGCAACTGATAAGAAAGCTTAATTTACATTGGACAACCCTTTTAAACTTTTGCACGTGGACTTTGATAAAATCGTGTCAGCGGGATTGGTCAATAATAACGCTGGACAGTTGTAAATTCCCTTCCGCTTCACATTGAACTTCAAGATACGAACCGCCACATTAGCAATGCATTAACTAAGTAGTGGGCGACGAATGGCAACTTTCTTTGATGAACACTTCGGAGTGGTAGCGGATGACCTAGATCATCACGGCGCCTTCAATATTTCCATTATCAATGACATGCCACTTTTTATCGACCCGTTTTTGTTATTCAACAGCAAGAAGCCAGAATATCAGGAACTACATAACAGCATTTTGAAGTATCTCATGTTTCTCAGAGATGCGGTAATAGACAAGCGCGTCACGCCTGATTTGGAAAAGGCTTGGTTTCTCTTCCCTGAGGTTAAGCAAAACTGGTTTGGCTTCTCCCTGCAAGGAAATGGAGGCAGCGGCCTTGGGAAGGACTTTGCTTCCGCTCTCCACGCTAACCTCGAAACGCTCTTCTCCGATTTTGGCGCGGAAAAAGTCACAAAGGGCAGCCATATCGAGAAAGTCTGCCTTGTAAGCGACGGCGTCGGCCGCGACATGATCAGCGACTTTACCACAAATCTTATAAAGTCCTGGCTGTGCAAATATACAGAACAGTTCGCGGTTGCACACATTGATCCTGCCCGCCGGAAAAAGGTTTGGATCAACAAGAGTCGGTTCAATTACGAAACGGAGTCATGGGAGCGCGAGGCGTTCGACCTTCCGTGGCACGACGGAGACTTCGTGCTGTTGACGCCAAAGGACATGCTGACGAAAGACGAAAACTGGATCAATAAACCCGACATGATCCATGACTTCGATAAAATCCCCGCGGCCATTCCGGACGCACAACTCCGCGGTCAGGTTGCCAACTATTTCCATAAGGTCATGATCAAGCCGCGGAACCGCCAGCCGAACGCCAGGGAACGGGCCGAAGCCGCTGTCAGGACGATCATCAACTTCCCGCAACTTGTCGACTACTACATCCTCCTTAAGGAGAACAATGGCGACAAGGCCACTGATATCAGTAGACAGAAGGTCTTGGAGACAAAAGAAATTTTCGAAACACAGGTGCGCAACCTTCAAGCGGCTCTGCTCGGAGAGAGTGATTTCTACAAGACAGCGAGGAATACGTACGAGGCCTCCCACGAGCGGTTGGCGTACTTGAAAGACGTAATCGAGAACAAGGGCGGACACAGGATTTTCTATCACGACGGCGTCGCGATTCAGCGAGAGAGCGACCTCCAAATTCTGTTCAGGTTTGTATGGTTCGGGTCGCCTTTCGATGTAGGTACAGAGGCAAATGACGGTCGCGGACCGGTCGATTACAAGGTATCGAAGGGCGCGAAAGACAAAACGCTCGTAGAAATGAAACTTGCGAAGAACACCGCACTTGAACGAAACCTGGAAAAACAACTTCCGATTTACCAAGCCGCCAGCGATGCGAAGAACGGCATTAAGGCGATCATGTTCTTCTCGCACCAGGAACACCAAAAGGTCGAAGGCATTCTGGACAAGCTCGGCATCCTTGGCCACAAGGACGTTGTCCTTATCGACGCGCGAAATGACAACAAGCCGTCGGGTTCAAAAGCTAAATAGCCTGCGTCACGTTCGGGAAGAACGACATGAAAGAGTTCTACGACGCGGCCGAACAGTTCCGCGATCTCATCATAACGACACCGAAGAACAGCCTCCCGGTTACGTTGCATAATTTTCCGAATGGTTCGTGCGGGGATGCGAGCCTGCTTTTGGGACACCATCTCACGGAGTTGGGCCTTGGTGAATTCCGCTACTATCTCGGATGGCGTGACGGGAGCTCCCATGCGTGGCTGCGGTCCGGATCGGTGATCATCGATGTGACCGCAAGCCAGTTCGACGATTTTGGTGACCCGGTTTTTGTTTCAGATCAGTCATCATGGCACGAGAGTTTTGCCGGAAGCGACAAACACGCGGCCAACCTAACGGTATTTGGAGAGCCCACGACTTCGATGTTGCGACATGCTTATGCGGCTATTCTCGACTCAGCCAGTTCGGATAGCCCAAAAATCTAAAAGGCAGGGTTTCCCCTGCCTTTGGTGCTGGCCCGCAGGCCAGATAAGAGACTACATCTCGAAGTCGAGATGGGTGCTGACCCGCAGGTCAGAGCCAAGGTTTACCGGGCACTGACCCGGGCGTCAACGCCCCTTGGTTTTCGGCGCGGTTAGCTGCTCGAGAAATTCCTCCTCAAGGAAAGCAACTCGGTGATCGTGTTCGCGAACAACTTCCGCTAGGGTCGCCGCGTGCTTCACACCCGCACGGTTTTCGATGTACGTGCGCAGAGGGACGATGGCGCTCGCAACGCCCTCAAGGATCGCCTCGAAATCGCGCTGCGCGAGCTTCGGGACCCAGTGAATATCACCACGACTGTAATCGACGTAGCGTTCAAGCCTGCAGATGCTAGCGGTCGTGATCTTGTCGCAGATAGCCCACACAGTGCGCTCCTTGTCCGGACCTGGATTCTCCGAAAGCTGACGGCAATATGACGGAAGCGGGCAACCCATCCCGATTTCGCGAGGCGGATCACTGGTCAGCGGAACGAACAGGACGGTGCCTTCCAGGGGCGACATCGAAACCGGGGGGCGCAGGATCACGCCCGGATGGTATCCGGTGAACTCCGGTTTGCGCGCGCCAGGAGCTGCGGCAATCCAATATACTTCGCGAGCCGCTGGTTTCCTCAGGATAGTGACCACGCTGGAATCCCACGTCTTAAGCGCCCCTTTTTGCCGCGCCTCGTTTGCCGCGGCGGGAGGCACCGGGACTTCCGCGAGAACCGGACGCGCGGGCATGAGGATGGTCTTTCTACGCTTCATTCGCTGGTCTCCTCGTTCATCGGATGCATAGTCTTCCTGTCGTTTTCCGCTCCAATGCGCGCATCGTCCAACGCGACATGAACCCCGCGGAACCCCGTGCGGCCGTCAATGCGACCCACCCCGATCTCCCTTCTGAGGATCGAGACGGCGACGTCACCGACGGCTCGATTTTCCGAACGGCAGTAGGCACGGAATTTCCTCGATGCTCCGCCCGGCGCGACCGGGATCGAGGCGATGGCGCTCAGGATCGTGTCGACGTGTCGACGGAGAAATCGCACGCCCGAACACGTTCCTCCGGAAACGCGCTTGATCGGGACGAGATAATCGGCGGATACCAGTGGCGAGATTTCCCAACTGCGGATGCCAAGAAGTTGGCCCACCTCGCTTCTTGTCAGCAACCCGGCGATCTCCCGCCTGATCTCCGTAACCTGGATGGCATCGAAAGAAACGCGACGCTTACCGCGTTTCTCGTGCTCGCCAGTACCGAGGGCGCTAACGAGGTTGGCGAGGCCGCCACGAGCAACCCCCAGCTCACTTGCCAACGCAGTCAGGCTGATCAGTTCATCGTGATCCGCGTCGACCTCAACGTTGCCGATCAGGGTGGCGGAGTGTGCCTTGCGAAAAACCGACAACAGCATACGGCGGGCGGCTTCATCGGGTAGACGGCGAGCCTGTGCATAGGCCCATCCGAACACGACCGAGTAAGAGGCGTCGATCTCGGCGGTGGCCAGGTTGTCGGTCATCCATTTGGCGATCAACTCGACCAGGTGCGCACGATCGCCACGCAGAGCGCGATAACCGACATCCGCAGTGCGGGTCGTCAGAGGGGGAATCGCCTTCAGCTTCGGGTTGGAAACCAAACGCCCGACGAGATGACAGACGTCGATGACGACCGTCGCATCGAGACCATCGAGCAACGGCGCCCTCCATGCATCCTCGTATCCCATACGCATGACGATGTAGCCCGCCAGGGTCCCACGTAGGAACACGTTCGGCATGCGTGCGCACGCCAACTCGTTTCCACTTTTCGTGACGTCGAACCTCGGCCACCACCAGCCAACCGAACGATTGTCGAGATCGCGGTCGACGAGTTCCAGATCATGGTAAGGGCAGCGCCGCACTGCCACGATGTCCCACCAGCTCCGGTGATATGCCTTCTCCGCGAGACAGGCCGCACACCAGCGCCGCCGCATGAACGAGAGGTCGCGCTTGGCGAAGCGCTGGCCACCGAGCTGGTAAGACCCATCCCTTTCCACGGCCGTGGCATGCCTGAGCAGACGACGGCGGTCATCAGAGATAGGAAGACCGCACACGGCTTCGAGCAACGACTCCGGTACGATATTGCGGCCGTTGACCTCGATCCATTTCGAGTAGACGCGCAGACTGTCGTGTCCCTCCTCATCCACGAGCCGGGCGAAGTAACCGAGGGCACCTTCAGCCTTGGCCGGCCTGATAGCCCAGTTGCTGAACGGCATAGTCAGACGGTCAAGCACGGCGGTCACCTCCCCGTCCGAAAGGTACGTAGTCCGCATCGAGCGACAGGCGCTCGGCAGCGGCGCGGCGAAGATGCTGAAGGGTGATGCGGGGGCTGCCGTCGTTGATGGCGAAGAAGGCCGCGGCAGTGATGACATTCATCGGCCAGCCGATCGTACCTCGACAGATGTGGAAGAAGTCCGCCACGTATTCGTTCTCGCCAAGACCCGACAGCTCGCGGAACGGCAGGAGAAGATCGACACCGTGAAGGAAATACTGGAGCCGCTCGCGATCCTCTACGCTATTCTGGTCGTACCTGCGCATACGGAAGCGGGGAAGACCGCCACGCCCCTCGATCTCCGGAATTTCCGACACTGCACTTTCGATGGAGGGATGTCCCGCCAGCAGGACGTTGCAGAAGCGCCGGTCGGCCACGTACTTCACGAGAGACATAGCGACAGTCCGGCGCTGCCCGCGGTCGTTGAGGATCGCATGCGTGTCGTCGATGACGAGAAGCCTGACGCCCATTTTCATGAGCCTCGTCGTCGCCATTTTGTTGATCGTCGCCGCGGACAGGCTGGGGATGGCGGCGGCCGCCGTCGCGTCATAGATTTCCCGACCGAGCGACATCGAATTCCAGTCGCGACGGGCCTCCACGTATAGCACCGGGTACTGGTAACCAGTGTCCGTCAGAACCGGAGGGCGCTTGCTCGCATAGTACTGAAGAACGAACGACTTGCCACTGCGGTAGTCCCCGAGAAGCGTGCCGACCTGTCCGACATCCGGTGTGCCGCCGTCTACGGGCATATGAAAGCGTTTGACGTCTTTCAAACGCGCGAGGAAATCGTCGCTGCGAAACAAGACGTCGCGGACCATGGCCTGGCGCTCGGCGGGGGGACGACAGGCCGCCTCGGCGCGTTCGCCCGGGGTAAGCATCGGCGTGACGTTGAACTGCGGAAAAACCCTCATTCATCTTCTCCTTCGCTGTGAAATTTGTTGAAAAGGTCCGCCGCAGACGTGCGGGCCTCGGATTCCGTGCGGCCGTCGAGCGGTGGCGGCTCGACCTCGGAACGGCGCGTACGGGGTTCGATCTCGCCTTCGTGGCCTGAGAGCGGGTCAACCGAGACCGGCACGGCATGGCCGTCGCCGGAAGTGTCAGTGCCAGCCGTGAAGACTTCGGAGGGCGTGCTGCCCCGGCGCGACTCGACGTCGATATGGGACCTGTTCGAAGGCGACGGCTCGAACGGTTCGTCGATGCGCATACGCTGCGAGCTTGCGACGGCGCTGTTGACGGGATCGACGATGCGGCTGCGGGCAAACTTGCGCTTGAGCCCCGCGAAAAAGCGCTCGAAACTATGCTTCACGCGCATGGTTTTACGGCGCTCATTCAGTTCCCTGATCTCGTCTGTCATCGTACCGCGCAAAGAGACAAGGTCCGTCACCGATGACGCATCCTCCTTCAGACGCTCGCGATACACCTTCTGAATGGCGCGGTGGCGGGAAAGCGTCATGCCTGTCGCGTAAGCGGAATCCGAGCCGCAGATCGGGACTTCGATGAAAGTCGGCGGGTTGACATGGTGATTGACGACCCAGATGCGGGCGAGGTCATTAGGATCGCGCACGCACTTGTACCGTGTGGTTTCCGAGCGATCGGCCGCGGTCCGATGCTTGGGGTCAGCGGTGAATACAGTGAGGGCAGGATCGGCATAGCGCAGGCAATCCCAAAGAATGCCATCGTTCTGGATGGTCCTGTAAGTGAAATCGCCGGCGAGGCGCGCAAAGATCAGCGGATCGACAGGACGGCGCGGCGGAGCCTGTTTGATCGTGGCAGTCCACTTGTCGTTCGGGATCGCCTTCATCGAGCGCAGGACCCCGAGGCCCTTTACGGGACGCGTGTGATACTTCGTCGCGAAGTATGTCAGGAGCCAGGCCTCGAGTTCCCCCAGCGTCAGAACGGGCAAGCCCGCCTTTTTAGCATCGTCGTATTCCTTGCGACGCTGAGGGTTGGAAAACGTCGAGCCGGGGGCGATATGGAGCACGTCCTGATTGATGACCCGGAACACGCGTTCTACGCCGCCTTTCTCCCATCCGTGGGAGCCACGATATTCCACAATCTGGAAACCGAGCTGGGCCGCAGCGGAACGCATGTTCTCCGACAGGTTTTCCATCGCCAGATCGACGCCGACTTTCGCAGGCAGACCGTAGGGGAGATAGACCAGCCCCGGGAACGCGGACATGTCCTTAGGATAGATCGCGTGTTTAAGCGCCGCGAGAATGCCAATGTAACTGGGCCCCTCGAACGAAACAGCGAATCCCACCACTGCGGCCGTGCAGCGATCCCGGAAGAGACACAGCCACGGGCGCTCCCAGAACACTGGATAGATATTGTCGATGGCCGTCAGGTCGGCCTGCGTCCAGTCCACGTCCACGGTGTCCAGCGCACTGTCTGGAAGGACCTGACGAATGTAGATACCGAATTTCTTCTGCGCTGCATCGGGTCCGTACCTGTTGGCGTATTTAACGAAGTTGTCGACCTTGGCCCAACGGCGCTGGATCGTGCTGTCGGACGGCCCGCGGTACCTGCCGCTCCCGTCAAAGACCTCACGGCCAACGGCCTCGTTTTCGGTGAGGGCCGCCCATTTCAGGAAGAGGGTTTTGACGTCGTCCCAGTCCCCTTCCGACTGCAGGCTGACCTGATGCACGGCATCTTCCAGCAGTTGTTCGGTGAGCGACGAGAAACCCTTGACGCGATTACCAGTCGGAACCGACGGGGCAAGCGCCACCAGCGGATCGAACTGATTGGCGTAGTAGACGGCGAGTTTCTGCCTGAGGCGGCTATAGGAAGGTGGCGGGTTGTCGCCCAGGCGGTCGGCGCGGTCGGCGGCAACCTGAAGGATCAGGGTCTTGTCAGCCGGACGAGCTCGACGCTCGGCGGCTTTGGCGATCTCGTCAACGTATCCCAGCCACTTCTTGGCGCTTTCGATCTGCCAATCCTTGAGCGCAAGGGTCTGCCCGTCGTCAACGATGCCCCCAGAGGACTTATAGGGCTTAAAGCGGCCCTGTCGCTCGAGTGTCACGAGCTGATTATTGGTGAGATAGATCGTGCCGCCGCCGAACACGTTGACGAGGGTTGCCACAGCCCCATGATGGTCGTCGGCATCCCAAGAGCGCACTGCGTAATGCCCGACCTTGCGGCGACCGGGGCTGAAAATCATGTATTTCTCATCCACGGCGATCAAGACGGGCTGAGATAGCGGAGCCGCGAAGTCGTGCTTGGGAAGCTCGAGTTCGATGGCTGTGATGGCAACGGGCAAACTGCCGAAGGTGCGGAAATCGCCGGGTTTGGCGTAGATGCTCATGGTTGGTTCTCCTTCGAACGGTGGCGCGGCCAACTAATGACGGAGCGGTCGTCGTACGGGCGCGAAAGGTCGATCTCGATCTCGCCACGATGGGCGAGTTGCATCAGCGCGGTGAAATGGCGGTCGATTTCGTCAAGCGTCCGCGAGAAAACGGCCTTATCGTCGCTGCCGAGTACTTCGTAGACGGGCGGGGGCAGGTTCACGGCGGCGCGCACAGCGCCGATCGTCGATGGAAGCCCATGGCGATAGAGCGCATCCCGCACCGCCTCGAGCGCGGGACGGTCGTTAACGAAGCTGTGCTCGTATTGACGGCGCAGGTTCGTCATTCTCGGTTCGATGTGAATCGAAAGCTCGGAATGCACCGCGTAACCGCAACCGTGTTCCTCGCGGTAAATTTGCCTGAGGTTTCGAACACGTTCGGCGAACCCCGCACGTTCGTCCTGGATGGCAACGGGAACGTATTCGATCACGGTGACGTAGCCATCGTCTTCGAGGACGGCGACATCGGGAGCCACGGTCCTGACCTTCGATCGGCCACCGAACTCATGCCGGACGGAGTATTCAAGCTTGGGTGGATAGACCGCGATCCGCTCGACACGGGGATCGGTCTCGAGGTGGATTAGGCCGTCCATCATCAGGGGCAGCCGTGTCCGCACCCAGGGCGTCAAAGCCTTCCGCGTCGGGAAGACGCCCGGAAGGGTCGGATGGCGGGCACGGTCCTTGACGGTGCGGCCGGGTTTGTAGGGTTCCGTGAAGACGTGTTTCATCTTTTCCTTTCCATAGCTCCGCCGGTCGCGGGAACTGTGTCCCCGCTCCGGGTCGCCATTTCTTTCGGTTAGGGTTAGAGGCCGTTTCGATCCGGGCGATCGGAAACGGAGCAGATCATGCGCCGCAGTTCCTCATCGAGTTCGACCGCGGTGATCTGGGCGAGGCCCTCACGATCAAAGTCCATGGAGCCGAGGTGAAGGCATCCGTTGAAAGCACTTCTGACGAGATTCATGGCATAGTCCTTCTGCTGCCCGTTCGTCTCTGACGACGGGACGATTGAAAATCCAACGATGTATTGAAGCTTCGACCTATGCCGCGCTCTGGCGTGGGATCAGGTCGGAGCGGAAGCGAACGGCCAGTGCCGCCCGCCTATTCGCTCCGTCACCCGGACCTGCGCAATTAGAGCCTTAACCGAGACGAGTGCCCCGGAAATCGACATCAGGCCTGGCGGAAAACACGGCTCAGCCGGTCCCGTTAACGCTTTAGGCGTCATCGGGCCAAGTCGCCGGTTTTCCTGTTGAATTTCCGATCTAGCCGGAATACAAATGCGCCATGGCTTTTTTCCTTTTCTTTCGAGCCATGCGGCTGACACCTGCTTCAACAGGTCCAGCCACCTTAAAACGGGTCGCGCTAGTACGCGGCCCGTTTTCACGTCCGGCTTTGGGTCATGGACTTTGACGTCCGGTCTTCCTCTGCCGTTGTCCGATACATAGTCTAGATTTCTTCGCATTGGTATATCTCCGGGCCTTCTGAAATTGACCTTAGGCGGTTGGTCGGCCTCAAGTCGGCGGACGGCTCACCTGATGCCCACAACCTTTACGAGCTCACGTCATTTCTCGGTCCGCGCTCCCCTGATTCACACGTCGAGCCACGTCAAGGAATTCGTGCAAAAATGCGAGTGATTTGAATTCACTCGTAAATTCAAGAACTCGTGCACGAATCCATGGCGTGCGCACCGATGTAACCCGGGCAACGATTTCCCAAGGATTCGCCGCGATAAGACGCTTGCCGACGAGCCGTCCACACGTAGACGATGCAAGGATTCGATGCGGCAAGTGTTACGGATGTCCGCGACGCGGCAGCCCGGCCCAGACGGGCTCGGCGCATTTTCCAGGCTCGTTTTGGAAACCGCCAGGGAGCGCGATTTTTCAGATTTACCTCATCCGTATGAAGCAGGGAAATGTCGCAGCGACTGCCATAACGAATCCTTGCCTGAACCGTTTCGGAGTCTTTAATTTCCACTTCCGTCAAGGAATTAAGACGAAATCCGTTTTCAGAGTTATTCAAGAACTCGTTCTCCTGTTTCAACTTCATTTCCTTGCCGATCTCCTTAAAGACGGGTGCGAACTGCAAATTCCGATCAGACCACCCTTTGCAACTAGGCCGGTATTGGCCTCCGCGGCTGCTCGGCCAACGTCGGCTTGAAAATTCGTTAACCATATTGAGAGATCGTGCCATGAAGGTCTCTTCAAGACCCCGAAACAGCCTCGATAAGCGGCTCCGTCCTCTCGAAACGAGGACGGAGCCTGGACCGCTAGCCGTCATGGGACGACGGATGCGGTATTCGTTGAACCCTTGAACAGCATTCTCCGGACCTCGTCGCCCGTGGCTCCACCATTGGTCACAAGGATATTCACCAGGTCGTTGAGTTCGGCACGACGGGCGGAGAGGATGCCTACAGCACGATCAAACTGCGCTTTGAGGCGAGCCTCGACGAGCCGCCGGAGTTCCAGATCGTGATCGCGAAGATGCGCCAGACCGCCATCACCCTTCCCGAGTTCGACCGAAAGCGTGGCCCCAAGGCCATAATGGCGCTCTGTCCGCGTCGCCACATCGGTCGCAACGGCAAGGTCGGACGATAACGCGCCTCCCGCTCCGTCGGCGTGATGGCCAAACACCACCGTTTCCGCCGCGATACCGCCGAGCAGCGTCGCGATCCTGCCGTTGTAGTACGACGCGGTCCTGATAATGTCTCCGGTGGGCTCGAAGATCGCTTGCCCGGCAACCTGCGACCCGCCCTGCATGGACACGTCCCGTTCCACGCCAACGCTGACCAGGATATCCGACGACATCAAGGCGCCGACGATGGCATGCCCGGCCTCGTGGACGGCTGTATGTCGCAGTTCCTTCTCGCTCAAGGAATAGCGCTGCGGTAAAGTCTCCAGAAGCAGACTCTCGGTCACGGCGACGTTGCGTCGTCTGACGATGCGACGGATATCCCGAGCGAGTTTTTCGATGTCGGCACCGGACCATCCCCGCGTCGCTGACACGAAGCTCGCGAGGTCGCCCTCGATCTGGTGACCGTTGAGGTGATGACGCAGAATGGCGACTCTGGCACCGTTATCGGGAAGCGGGATTTCGACCAATGTTTCCAGCCGCCCCGATCTCAGCAGCGCGGGGTCGATGACGACGGGATTGTTGGTCGCCCCGACCACCACCACGCCTTCTCGTCCTTCGGAAGGATCAAGGCATTCGAGGAGGCCGTTGATGACCTGGCGACGGTAATCGCGATGGTGGTCGTCAGACGTCGGCGCGTCACGGTTACCGAACGAGTCGAATTCGTCGATGAAAAGAAGGCAGGGAGCCTTCTTCTTCGCCTGTTCGAACGCCGACCTCATGGCTTTCAGATAATCGCCCAGATGGCCTTGAGCCTGCCATTTCGCGGCTGACTCGGAGACGAGTCCGATGTCGCAGGTCGCGGCCAGAGCTTTTGCATAAGAAGTCTTTCCGCAACCCGGAGGACCATAGAGTAGCACACCGCGATCAACATCGTCCCACGTGATTTCGCCCGCACGCCAAGCCTTCAAATCCTCGGCCAACCGGAGGCCCCAGGTCTTGGCTTCACCATACCCGTACATGTCCTCCAGGCACACCCGTAGCGACTCCTCCTTGACGGGTTCCGCTTCACCCATTCGCGCTGCCATGCGCTTCAACTGGCGAACCGAACTCGTGAGCGGTCGGGTCGGCCTGACCGCCAGCAGGATGGCGTCGAACGATTGTGTCGACAGGAACTCGGCGTAATCGCGGGTCATACCCTGCACCTTCGCCTCCCTAGCCGCGGCGATGAAATGTTCGGGCACTGCCCTGATTACCTCCGTGACCAGGTCGATACCCGCAAGGAAGTGTTCGGTCAGATTTTCACGCTTTTCGGTGACGACGACGACCTGGCGCGCGTCCTTCACGCGGGTGAATACCGCCCGCGGATCGTTAGTCGGTACATCGACGGTGAACACGACCGCCTTATCGCGGCCGAAGTCATCGACGTATTCGGAGGCATCGAGAAGGCCGGAAGCAGCGCGCCGATAGTAATCGGCCGTACCTTCGGGAACGATCAGAGCGGCGATGAAAGCGATATCCCTTCGGCGCAAAAACGGCCGTAAGGCGTTGCGAACGCCGCATCGCGCGACAGCGATGGCCAGAGGCGGCAGAGAAGGAGGTCGACTTGTGGTTCTGAACTTGGGCACGGCAGGATACTCCAACAACGAAAGACGGGTGGCGATTTCCTATCGCGCTATCCTCCGCACCGCCGTCTCCGGCCCAATCGGCGCATCGTCGAGGTCTACCTCGACATAGCCATGTAGAATGAGCGACGCGATGCCGGCGACGGGCTTGGTTTCCTGAAAGGCATTGAGGCATTCAGCCATCGGCAGGGAGCCGTGTTCGTCGAGCGCTGCCAGAACACGAAGGCGATCCCCAAGGGGAGCGGAGGCTTCGGCGTAGCGAAGCAGGTCCTTGGCGTTCCGCAGCCTAAAGCCATCATAGATTTCAGCTCTGTCGAGCAACCTGTATCGCGCGTCCAGTCGTCTCACCTCAGTCGCGAGTAGAGCGGTGTCGAGGGACCTGGCACGGTCAGGCGCGTCGAGATACAGGACGGCGCCATCGTCGTCGAAGGCTTCGAAATCGAAAACATGCGTCAGCCCACCGGGCTTGAACGGCATGGGCATACAGCGCCAGGATGTCACCGAAGGGTTTACGTCTAGAAGACACCCTACATCGCGGGCGGACTGTGAGCGGAAAAGTCGGACTCCGTCGCACTTCACAGTGCCGGTCGGCTGAAATGTTCTGATCGAAGCGGAGTTTCTGGCGGCGCGCAATGCAACGGCCTGCTTTGCAATTCCCATGGCATCCTCGGACAAAAAGGGTTGATCGACACCGCGGTCATCGCGGCAGCGAGGGTCAACCTATTCGTATGAGATGATGCGAGATGTTTTCCATAGGGAGAACATTTATAGAACAAAATTTTAAAGTCAACCATCTGATGTAAAAATATTGACGTCAACTTATCCGGGTGAGCGGGCTCCGCTCGTTCGCCTGACCCAGTTCGTCCAGTAGTGTCTACAGGTCTCGATGAGCGATGCGATGGCCGCCCACAAGCCCTCTGACCAGTTCAGTTCGTATGAAGGCCAATGAAGTCACGAACTAATATCCGAGGTCTTCGATCTTTTGCTGGACAACCATATCAAGCAGATCGAGGAACCGCTTATTGTCACTAGCCAGCTTCCAAAAATTCGCAAATCGGCAGACCAGTTGGACGTTTCCCAGCGAGTAGTGTCCATTGCTGTCGATGCGATCTGGCGACAGCAGTAAGTCTTTAATTTCACCTGCTTGGCCAGGCAGATGCATTTTCAAGCCGGTAAGCTTGCAGATGCCTTTTTGCACAAACCATAGTTCTTCTAGCCGTGTTTTCATTTGCTCTATTGTGCAGCCCTCGAGCTTCTTGTCCTTGAGCTTCGTGAGGATGCGCTGGCCGTTTGACCAGTCTACCGTCCCCTGAATGGACATCGTCAACTCGGAGATGCCTTTTTGAAGCATCGAGGCGTTTAGGACCAGAGAATGTCCAGTCGTGCCTTCTTGCCTTTGTTTCCAGTCGGACCGCTTATGCCAATCGGAAACGTCTCCGCCTGTCAGCAATGTTTCGAGATAGAGCTTCATGTCTGCGTCAGTAATTGGGGACAAGGCCGTCAGTTTAACGATGTAGTCCTGAGCGCGCTTGTGGATGGATTTGAGCTGTAGTTTCACGCCGCTGCTGGTCATGTCGCTCCAGCCACCCACTCGGGCACCTACGGCGACCACCTTAGCTCCCGAAACCGGATGATTGTGAGGGACCAAGATCGGTTCGCCCGCAACCATCTTGTTGTTCGCAGGGAAAACCGACCGCGCCCAAGTTACAGCGTCACCATCGATGTTGATAAAGATGTCGTCGACACTGTTCGCGATCTTCGTTGCGTAGTTGAACCATCGCGTCGATTCCGATTTTGTCGCGGCTTCACTCTTTCCCTTTTCATCCCTAGCCATATGGACCGCAAGGTGGGCATCACGATCACCCGTAGACCACGCATCGAAATACGGTTTGTCCAGCATCAGCCCAGCGATGTTTCGCTGTTGGCATTCCTCCTTGAAATAATTGTCTGCTCCAAGCTTGATAGAATAAACCGCGCCGACCAACCTAATCTCCCACAACCTCGTTACGGTCAAACAGCTTCGTGAAAGGGATCAGGAAGTCCAGCAAAAACTGGCAGCTGAGGGACTGAACTGCTCTGGATTACTGTGAGGCACGTCGTTTGGCTGTCAATCATCAGCGCTAACAATCTCCAATGCCAACCCAGAATGCAGACAGCCGTATGTTCAATTTGAAAATCCAACGCTCGACCCAGGTGACTCTTTCGGCATTTGTGACTTGCTTAAATCTCGCGCAGGACTGATTTTGGCCGAACCGCTCGCGCAAGTTTGCTGTGATTATCGTGGATAGCAAACGAAATGTTGCGAGTTCCCATGGACAGAGGTTCCACCGAATGCTCTGGGAACGGCCGCGAGAGGGACGATATGCAGCGGTTCTGGATCAACATCAACGGAAAGATTGAGGAACATACTGTTCCAGAGAGCATCGACGAGGTTATGCCTGGCGTCTGCTGGGGAGTTCCGGACGAGCTTTTTACGCCTGCGTTCTGGAAATACCAGTCCGAAGCCCAGATGCGTTGCAATCGCTATCGTGATCATCGACTTGGAAATACGTTACTCGAAGAGATCGCAGTGTGCCTTCTTGGCGGCTACGGAATTCCTGCCGAGATGGGAATGGTCGCGTTCGAACGCCTGCGCAAGGACGAGCTACTTGATGGTCACGCCAGCGAGAAGGACCTCCTCGACAGGTTGCTCGAACCGTTCAGTTTTGACGGCAAATCGAGACGCTATCGGTTCGCTGGTCAGAAAGCCTCGTATTTAGCCCGTTCTTTGTCAATAGCGCGGAGTTTTTCTGTCGACGTTCCAGAGCGCGAACTCAGGGAGCAATTGCTCGGTCTACCGGGGGTCGGACCTAAGACCGCGTCCTGGGTTGTCCGCAATCATCTGGATTCGGACGAAGTCGCCATAATAGACGTCCATCTTCACCGTGCCTGCGTGATGATGAACGTTTTTGACGAGGACACCCATCCCGCCAAAGACTACTTCGGTCTTGAGAACCTATTCCTGAAATTCGCGCAGGCCATCAAAGTGCGAGCCAGTGTTCTTGATGCTGTCATCTGGGACCTCATGAGGCGGATCGGGCCGACCTCCAGACCGATAAAGACGGTCGCAACCACTCAGCTCCAACTCGCGTTCTGATTTCTCTCACACTGAAACGCGCTGTCCTATCACTGCGACGCCGACCCCAAGATAGTGGTCGTCTTCGGGAAGAAGTGCGTCGGCGAAGTCCTGCCCGAGGATGCCGAGGGGGCAAAAGCCGAGATCGAATGCTTCGCTCGTCAGCGCCAGAGTTTGCAGAACAGCGCCAGCGTCGCGCCAAAGTAATGACCCCGGGTTTTTGTATACCGTGGACGTCAAGTAGACATCGGCTATCAGCACGATGACGTGACCATGCGCCGATGGGAGTACTGTCGAGCAACTCTCCAACCCTTCTGCAATGAGGTCCGGCTTGCGCGGTTTGACCGCGAGGAATGCGTCATCGTTGTCGTCGTATGAGACCGCGTATCCATGGGGATCGATGATAACGCACCTGATGGGATGAAGCGCGCCAGCGGAGATCACTCGTTTCAGCTTACGTCCCATATGCGATCCGGTCCCTATAAAATCGCTTTTGAGGGCTTCCCGAACCACGGATGCCACCTGGGATAAAGCAGCGACCTGCATCTGTCGCGTTGAGCGTCTGGTACGTAGGAGGTCGGCAAAGTCCCGTCGCGGACAATCTATGACGGGTATCTCTAGCCTTCTGGCTTCAAGCCAGCTCGGCGCGGACAACTCGGGAGGTTTACCCGTAGGGCTCGGATCAATAGGGCGCAACGCCAATCGCCCTCATTGTGAGATAGTGCTTCTCGCAACCCCGGCAGTAACCGCACGCATAGTCACTCTTGTGACAGGAGTGCGACCAAGCGAGGACATCCATCGGGATGCCTGAAACTTGCACAAGTTCCTCGGCGGAATAGGCGGCCGCGGGAGCCTCCAGTCTCAGTTCACCTTCCTGCATCGACAGTAATTCACTCAACGCGTCCACGAACTCCTGACGTCCGTCAACGTGGAACCCATCGGTTCGCAACGCTCCGATTTCAAGAACATTGATCTTGTGTTTGATGCACTCCATTGCCGCAATGGTGACCAGCATCTGGTTTCTGTAGGGCCACCATTCGCTGGCTGGTGCATGGGGGTCGGCCTCAGTGCCAGCGAGGTCGCCGCTCCCGAGTGCCGAGAGATCGCAATGAATGATCTTGTGTTCGATAGCGAGCGCCGTGCAGACAGCAGTGGCTGCACGGATTTCCCCGGCTGCTGCCTTATGGCCATAATCGATGGTGATCGCGAGATCGGGTTTGCGCCAATAGGCAATCGATGTGGAATCCATGCCACCTGACAGGAGTAGAGCCCGCCTCATGCGCGCCACGCTATCTGGAAAAGAGCACTGACATAGTCTTGATGGAGATGTGCGCCTGATCCCTTTGGTAACTTGAGATCAACGTCACGCATATTCTGGGCAACGCAAAACACGGGTTTGCCAAGGGCGCGCGCATAGCCGACCTCGAATACGGTTCCAGGGCTGCTCCCGTTCAAAATCGCAAAGACGGCGTCACACTGAACGATAGCCGCGAGGTCTTGCTTTACCACAATGTCCGCCGTTCCGGGTCCGATATCGTGAATCGGGCTGAAGACGCTCATTCCCAATCTCTGCAGTTGCTCTCGTGCGTCGTCGACCATCATCCGCTGGCCGACTTCCCTAAATGGTCCGGCGAGATAAATATGACCACCCGCTTTTGCCACTGGCCTACGTGCAGTAGGCTCGGCGCCCAGTGGAACAATCGGAAGCATGCGGGTTTCGACATAATCCGCTGTCGAACGACTGGCGTATTCCGCAGCCTGTGCGGGCGACGCTCCATTTATTGCCCAAGCGAGCGCGAACGCAGCAACAAAGACGTCACCGGAACCGATTGTGAAAACATTCTGCGTTACGTAAGCGGGTACATAGTTTGAACCCGAAGCCTCGTAGACAGACGCGCCGTTGATACCGTCCTTGACGACGATTACTTCTGCCTTCTCGGCTTTGAATAGGGTGGATACCGCGGTGTCGACGGATAGCGTCTTCGCGAGAGCGAGTATCTCGCCGCGGTTGGCGATAATTGCAAGATGCTTGGCCGCCGACCCCGAAGTGGAGAATGGCACTGGATTTGAAGGCGACTGCGGGTCGTAAACAACATGGCCGCCCGACACCACTGGATCGCTCTCGAGCATTCCGAACTTTATGATAACATCGCCCGAAACAGACGGCATGCTGACTTGCTCGACGTTCCATCCCGGTTTGATCTTCGGGACAGAGAGGCAATGAAGATACTCGAAGCCGATTGATTGCTTCCGCGGGGTAATTCGGAGATTGATTCCCTCGGACGCAAAAATCGCGTTCGCGGTCACGAGTCCCTCGGTTGCCAATGCACTATGGAGATTGATGCTCGAGACGTGTCCGGTTAACGCAGACGCCGCGCGGCCTGCCGAGCCATACAATTGATCCCAATATGGAAAGGCGCATTCCTCACGGTAGATGCCGCCGACAATATCGATAACGCTCATGCCGGATAGATTTCCACGGTTACCGCGCCACCGCTAATTTGCGTCACGCTGGCAAGATACTTTTGTCCAGCATTTAGGCACTGGATGATGTCCGGCAATCGCGCCGACGTTATCGCGCCTGCTGTACCCGCCGGGGCTTGCGCGACAACACGCGATCCCGCCTGAACGACCTTCAGAATGGCCCCGACAGAAATGGTGCTGATGACAGCCATGTTGGGAGACGCGAGGATGGTTTCTTCCGTAAATACACAGGGGTTGGTCCCCGCGGCATCTGCGCCGCCACCGCCTCCACCCTGCCCGGGCTGGGGCGTAGTCGATGTGGGTGCCCATCTCGTGTCATTATTGTCGCTATTGCGAGGGTCACCTGGTCCGGACATATCGTAGCTCCTCCTTTGCTGAGTAGCCAGATTATCTCTACTTTAGCATCAGTCAATCGGTAGGGTTGTATTATGACTTTGAAGAAGCTGTATAATTATCGATTATGGGGAACTAGCGAGATGCAAATCCACTGATCGCCAGTTGCAGATGTGTATTCGGCATCGGCTTGACGGTGGTGTCCTCTAAGATCACAGGGTTTGCGTAAGATTCATCGTCGGCTAGCTTTGATCCCGCTTTCGCTTGAGCTTCATATCGCCAGTTGTCTTCCTCGCCGTATAATAAGTTCCGACGAGCTCGTTAGGATTCTTGTCCCAGTCAAGGTCTAAATAGGCAACGCCTTCGTGCGGTGAGCTTCGGTACCTGTAAACGGCCTGAGGATCATTGTTGTAGCTATACCAGACGCGGTACCGACGGTTCACGTAATCTGGCTCGAGGAAGGCTCGCGTCGACTGCGAACGCGACTCGCCCGTTTGGAGAGTGATGCTAGTCGAGAAAAACGATTGGCGGATCGTTATGGTCGTCGCTATCGGCGGCGGCGTCTGTCCGGTTTCAGGATTTACCCATGTCGAATAGAGATGACCTTTCCACGCCCCGTTCAGGTCTGGAAACAGCTTTCTTTGCAGGATCGGAAACCTTCGCGCGATAGGGAACCAGAGCAGGTCTGCAGCGGTCACCAAAACCACACCGACTATGAACACCACTAGCGATAGCCACTTCCACCAGTTGGTTTGCTCGCCCATCAACCAAAGCCAGAGCGCCTGCAAACCCAGTGTGGAAACGACCGACGCAAAGACAATGATCGTCACCTGCGTCTTTCGCTGGAGAAGAGACCACATCAGCATTCTCCGAGGTGGCGTATCGCGCTCGCGAGGAACCAGTGAGCCTTCTCTACTGTCCATGCTTGCTTGACGCCAAAGAGCGGCTTAATGCCGTTGATCTCAGGGTAGTAGTTGAGGTTCAGCCTGGGCTGCGAGATGATCTCGAGGCTGCGATTCAGGACGCGTTTCACGCGGTCGTAGCGGTCTTCGTTCATGACGAAGTGGTGGTCTTCAACCAGATAAATCAAGCATTCGACCAGGAAAGACGGAACGCGCTCGGTGATGACGCCGTGCTCGATCATGTCAGACTGCATACGCTTGACGATACGGACGATCCGCTTGAACTGATGGTTGGTAGTTGTCCGCTTCAAGCGTCCGTTCGCAATGTGCTGATCTGGATAGTTGAGGGTCCAGCTTCCATCCAAACCGAGAATAGCTACGCCCTCGATGCGATCGTACTGGTAAGCGCCTTGCGGAATAAAGATGTGGTGCAGGGTAAAGCAGGAGACGACATCAACTTCGCCGCGGCTGCCTGCCACGCCCTTGACCCGGATCGCCTTCTTTCCCGAATCGTCGATGTTGCTCTTACCGAGCGAAGACTTCAATTCGGCTGCGATCGTCGCGCGCATGTCGCCCGCGATCTGCGTATAGGTGCGGCCGACGTCGTAGTAGCCGTAAGCATTATTGGCAGATGCTGGATCGACCCCCGCTTCGTGTTCGATTCGAAGCAACGGATGCTGGACCCGCAAGTCGATGTCGGCTTCGTTGCGGACGTTCGTGCGATTGGTGAAGCTGCCCTGTGGGACAAACCTCACACCCTCTGAGCGAAGACCTTGATTGGCTTCGAGAATGCCTTGAACGACGGAGCGTCCGCGCTCTATTGCTATTGTTTCCGTTGTGCTTTCCGCCTTTTCCCAATGCGTAAAGCGATCATTCCACGAACTCCGTCGACGAACCGATTCGCTCAACGATTCGAACAGGGACCCGAGCCCAGTGAAATCATTCGTTTTCTCGGTCTGCGGTATCCCAAGTCCAAGTCCAAAAATACCGCCACTGCCTTTACTGAAGTCGCTCATCCAAGAATCTCCAATAAAAATTGAGTAAAGATGTAAGATCACACCCCAGCTCTTGCAATGGGTAGTTAAGCGTTATTCACACAGCTACGCGTAGACTACTCGTAGGGCGTTATAGCGGTTTTGGTCGACTTGCGGAAAAGTCGGTTCACCGAACGGTGGCAATAAGATTTCCTCAATTAAATCAATGGACGTCAGTTAAATCGAATTGATGAAAAAATCACCGAGTCTGACGAACTAGAGAAAAATGGTGGGCCTGGAGAGACTCGAACTCCCAACCAAGCGGTTATGAGCCGCCGGCTCTAACCATTGAGCTACAGGCCCTTTCCGGTGCTTGAAGCCTTGCCGGAATGCGGGGGTTGCAATGGTTCAACCCGACGCGGATTTGGCTTTAACGCAATTTTCTGGACGCGACAAGCCGTTGTAACCGGCGACGTGTGAACTATGCCGTATTCGCTACATAATCTCCTGCAACACACGTATCAGGGACATGATGAAGAGGAAGCTTAATGACATCGATACGAGTACGCTCAATGGCGCTGTGTGCGTTTACCGCGCTGGTTGCCTCGCCGCTTGTTGCTTCGGCGCAGGAAAATACGAAACGCGAGCCGGTCATCAGCGTATCCGGTGAAGGCGATGCCGCCGTCGCGCCTGATATGGCGGTTTTGTCGTTCAGCGTGATGAAGCAGGCCGAAACGGCAGCGGCTGCAATGAGTGAATCCAGCAAGGCAATGACCGAGGTACAGGCCGCGCTGAAGGCTGCAGGCATCGCAGACAGGGATTTGCAGACCAGCAATTTCTCCGTTCAGCCTGTGTACAAGCAGTTCGAGCCTAAAGACGGCGTCTATATCGCGCCTGAAATCACCGGTTATCAGGTCAATAACGGGCTGACGGTGCGGGTGCGCGATCTTGCCAAGCTCGGCTCGATTCTGGACAGCTCGGTCAAGCTGGGCATCAACCAGGGCGGCGACATCAGTTTTACCAATGACAAGCCGGAAGCAACGGTAACGGAAGCGCGCAAGGCTGCGGTGGCTGATGCGATAGCCAAGGCCAAGACGCTGAGCGAGGCTGCCGGTGTGAAGCTGGGTCCGATCATCGAGATCAGTGAAAACATGCAGCGGCCCCTGCCCGTTCCGCAGACGATGATGCGCGCAGCGGCAATGGAAAAATCGGATAGCGTGCCGATTGCAGCGGGTGAAAACAGCTACAAGGTGACGGTCAACGTAACCTTTGCGCTGCAACAGTAACATCTGATGAGGCGCAGTTTAGCGCCTCATCACCCCACAAAAGAAAATCCCCTCGCCACTGAAATGACGAGGGGATTTTTGTTTTCAAATAGACTTGGTGCGGTTAGCGACGGATAACCGGGCAACCGCGAACATTGGCGAACACAACGCGATCCCGTCCATGGCGGCTGATGCCGGCAACAACGACGCGGCGCGGGGAAACATCAACCACGCGTGTGCGGCGCAGACCCATGCGGTTGGCCTTTTCTTCAGCCATCCAGGGTGCGCAACGATCACGGCCGCGATCTGGACGGCCCCAGCCGTGGTGGCCGCCGTGGCGATAGCCATCCTGCACGTAAATTCCGTAGCGAACATCTGGACCTGCCGACGCGGTGGATGCCGTCGCAGAAATGCCACCGAGGGCGATAAGGGCCGCAACGCCTGCTTTTGCAAATGTGCTGATCATTGTCATACTCCGTTTCCTGTCATTCGCCGGGATGCCAGACGGCCCGGTCGACTGTCATGACGATATCCAGAGCGGTGTGAATGTTTTCAGAACCGGACATTCAGATTGTATTCATTATTGCTAAATTTCGACGACGCCACTCATGTCGAGAGATGGAGGAAGATCTGGCGGTTATGGGGCTGGTCTCTGTGCTCGAAGAGATAGATGCCCTGCCACGTTCCAAGCACAAGATCTCCATGGGTGACAGGGATGCCGATGGAGACCTGCGTCAGCGCTGATTTGATATGGGCAGGCATATCATCAGGGCCTTCCGCAGTATGGACGACCCAATCCATCGATGGATCGCTGGACGGCGGGACCATTCGTGCAAAGAACGTCTTGAGATCCCGCTGCACATCCGGATCTGCATTTTCCTGGATCAGAAGCGAACACGAGGTGTGGCGCACAAACACGGTGAGCAGCCCTTCCTCCGGATCGACAGATCTGACGAAAGCCAGAGCCGCATCCGTAAACTCGTAAAGCCCCTGCCCGCGCGTGGAAATACCGATCAACTTCTGTGGCATGGCGATGTTCACTTTCAGGTCGGGAATGAGGTGGCAGCGACCCATATCATTATCTGTGGCGAAAATCCTGTTTGGACTGGTTTGACAGTAAAGGCTAAGGTCTGGGGTCGATTAACGCTGGTCGCAAATACTTCCCGTATTCTAGCATTTCTGACTGGAACAAAATCCCGAGACTTGTCGTTCTACTGCACAGGTGATGTTGTGCGCGCCCGCTTCATATCGAGCGTTTGGCGTGACACCGGGCACAACGGGGAACGGCACGACGCATGTATGACGATCTTCAAGTGCGCAGCCACACCAATCCCCTTGCAGTTTCCACACAAAGGCTCAATGCTTCTTCGACATCGCATATTCGGTTATGGATGAGACGAAACTCGATAGATACGGCCTCTCTCCCAAATCGAAAGACTACTCTATGACGTCGCCAAACCAGCAGGTCGATCTTACCAATTGCGACAGGGAACCCATCCATATTCCCGGTTACATACAGCCGCATGGCTGTCTGATTGCCTGCGACAGTGCCATGCGCACGGTGCTGCGCCATTCGGTCAACTGCGCTGAGATGCTGGGAATCTCCGCCTCGATGACGGGCAAGCCGATTGAGGAGTTTCTCGGCGCCACTGTCGTTCACGATTTGAGAAATGCGCTGACGGTGACCGCAAACCGCAGCCGCCCTGCGCTCTTGCCAAGCGTCAAGCTGCCCGCTGGAACGCTGTTCGACATTGCAATCCATCGCTACAAATCCGTGACCATCATCGAGCTGGAACCGGCCAGCGAGGAAGCGCAGCCTCTGCACACGGCGCAATTGATGATCGACCGCATTCGCGAAGCAGATAGCGTGGACAGCCTGATTTCCCGCGCCACGCGGCTCGTCAAGGCGATGTTGGGCTATGATCGCGTGATGGTCTACCGGTTTGAGCAGGATGGTGCCGGAAAGGTAATTTCCGAAGCAAAGCAGCCGGCGCTGGAAAGCTTTCTGGGCCAGTATTTTCCCGCCAGCGACATTCCGCAGCAGGCGCGAACGCTTTATCTCAAGAACACCCTGCGGATCATTTCCAATTCCAACGGCGAGCGCATTGCGGTGGAGCCTGTGCTGGATCTTTCGGGTGAGCCGCTCGATCTTTCTTTTGCGCATTTGCGCAGCGTCTCACCCATCCATTGCGAATATCTGCGCAATATGGGCGTATCGGCTTCCATGTCGATCTCGATTATCATCGATGGTCAGCTGTGGGGGCTGATTGCCTGCCACCATTATTCGCCCCGTATCTTGCCAATGCCCACGCGCATTGCGGCTGAAATGTTCGGGGAGTTTTTCTCCCTCCACCTTCAGGCCCTGAAGCAGAAGCGAAAACTCATCACAGCGCAGGAGGCGCATGCCTCGCTGGACAAGTTCCTGCGTCTTGCTGCGCACCACAACAATATCGAAGAACTGCTGGTGGAGAACCTTGCCGATTTCCGGTCACTTCTTCCCTGCGATGGCGTGGCTGTGTGGATGAATGGGCGCTGGTGCAGCCAGGGTCACGCGCCTTCGGAAGATATGGCGCCGCAACTTGGGCGGCTGGTCAGTTCCATTGCGGAAGGGCGCGTGTGGGCAACCCACTCCCTCATCCACAACCTGCCGGAAGCCGAACATCTCTCAGGAGAGATTGCAGGCGTGCTGGCTGTTCCGCTGTCGCAGGTCAAGGATGACTATCTGCTGTTCTTCCGTCGCGAACTGGTGCAGACCCTGAACTGGGGTGGAAATCCAGAAAAATCCTACGAGACCGGCCCACTTGGCGACCGCCTGACGCCGCGCAAGAGCTTTGCGCTGTGGAAGGAGACCGTTTACAAACAGGCACAGCCATGGACCGAGGATGACCGGCAGATTGCCGAGGCAGCCCGCGTTGCCCTCGTGGAGGTTGCCTTCCGCCACAGCGAGTTGATGGCGGGTGAACGTGCGCAGGCAGAAGTGCGTCAGCGCATGCTGAACGAAGAGCTGAACCACCGCGTCAAAAACGTGCTTGCGATTATCAAGTCTCTGGTGGGCAACCCCACGCAGGAAGGACGCACGCTCGAGGAATATGTCTCGGCCCTGAAGGGGCGCATTCAGGCGCTGTCCTTTGCGCATGACCAGGTCATTCGCGGTGAAGGCGGCGGCCTGTTTCGGGATCTGCTGGATGCAGAGCTTTCTCCGCACCGCTCTCCAAATGCTGAAGTTGAGGCGCGTGGACCAAGTGTTCTTCTCGACGCGCGCGCCTTTTCGGTCATGGCTCTCGTTTTGCATGAGCTGGCAACGAATGCCGCGAAATATGGGGCGCTTGCGCCAGCCGGTGGCAAGCTTTCCGTGCTGTGGGAACTGAACGATATCGGTGACTGCGTTGTTTCCTGGCGCGAGACTGTGCCCGGCACACTGACACCACCGACCAGAACGGGCTTTGGCTCGGCGCTGATCAACCGCAGCGTTCCCTATGATCTCGGCGGAAAAAGCAAGATCACCTACACACCTCACGGCATCGAAGCCGAAATCCTGCTGCCTGCCCGCCACGCAACGCCGGGACCCACGACCTCTCCAGAGGCAGTTGCGGCATCGGAGCGGCCCTATTCCAGACCCTATTCCCCGGAGGAACCATTGCGGGTATTTCTTGTCGAAGACCAGATGCTGATTGCCATGGACGTCGAGTACATGCTCGAAGCGCACGGCATTACAGATATCGAGACAGCAACGTCATCGACGACCGCGCTGGAGAAATTGAAGAATGTGACGCCTGATGTGGGCATTCTCGACATCAACCTCGGCTCGGATACCTCCATACCCGTTGCCCATGAGTTTCTGCGCCGTGGCATTCCGTTCATGTTCGCCACCGGCTATGCCGATGGCATCATGATACCGCCGGAATTTTCCCACGTGCCTGTTATCCACAAGCCCTATGATGAGGATGCTTTGCTGGCATCCATCGGTAAGCTTGTCGGCAAGCAGGTTCCTGCCTGATAGGGGCTAGCGAACGACAAGCTTCAAGCGCTTGACGTCATCTGGCGTCAGCTTTGCACCAATCGCGTAGCGGAAGTCGGTCACGATGTAGTTGTCGATATCGACTTCGCAGCGATAGTTGATCGGGAACCATTGTGTACCGACATTGAATGCGCCCTGCGCATTCATCAGGTTTCCGGCAATCGGATAGTTTTTGCCGGTATGCGGCTCAAGGCCGTCATACTGCCCGTTTCGCTCCTGCTTTATCTGAGCCATTGCCTCGGCCACGCACAATTGCGCCACGCGATCCTTTGGCTTCAGGTTGCCCATGATCTGGCGCAACATGGCACCGGGGCGTTTTGCCCCGACCAGTATCTTCTTGGCGGGCTTCAGGTTAGGCCCCTCCTCACCATCGGGTGCTGCCTTTGCTGGTTCCGGCGCTGGCTTTGTTTCAGGCTTGGGCACGGGCAGAGCCACGGTTGCCACGTCAAGCAGCGGCGGTGCTTCAGCCGCAGCAATCTCGCCCTCGTCTGCAGTGGCCTTCTCAGCCGCTGCAGCAGGCTCAGGCTTCTCCTCAGCCACGTCAGGCAGCGTCTGAGCAGGCTGCGCCACATCTGGCTGCTTCTCGGGCTCTTTCTGCTCCTGCCCACCCGCATCCTGCTCGCCGGGCTCGTCGCGTTCATCCAATTGCGTCGGGCCGGGCCTGATGGCGACAGGCGCCATTTGGGGCGGCGGAGGCGGTGGTGGCGGCTCTGCTGGTTTTTCCGGCGCGGGCGGCGGCGGGGGCTCTTCGGCCTTCTTTTCCTCGGGCTTTGGTGGCGGGTCGTCCTTCGGCGGCTCCACCATTTCAACGTTGACCGTTTCAGGCTCTGCCGGTGCAGGCGTGAAGTTGGAAGACAGAAGATAGGTCGCGCCGACGAGAACATGCAGCAGAAGCGAAACCGGAATCGTCCAGCTCCCTTGCCACCATTTGTTCTTAGCCGTCGGTTCCATCAGAACATCATGTCCTTAAATCGTGAGAGGAATCGCCCCTCACACATGCAAATACCATCCTGAAAAACAAAAACCCGGCCAGAAAAGAACTGACCGGGTTTGATTCTGTCGTATCGCCAGCCGTTAGCTGTCGAGGAACGAGCGCAGCTTGCGCGAACGGCTCGGGTGCTTGAGCTTGCGCAGCGCCTTGGCTTCGATCTGACGGATACGTTCGCGGGTAACCGAGAACTGCTGTCCGACTTCTTCCAGCGTATGGTCCGTGTTCATGCCGATGCCGAAGCGCATGCGCAGAACACGTTCTTCACGCGGTGTGAGCGATGCCAGAACGCGCGTGGTTGTTTCGCGCAGGTTGGCCTGAATGGCAGCATCGATTGGCAGAAGCGCGTTCTTGTCTTCGATGAAGTCACCCAGATGTGAATCCTCTTCGTCACCCACAGGGGTTTCGAGAGAGATCGGCTCCTTGGCGATTTTCAGAACCTTGCGCACCTTTTCAAGCGGCATGGCCAGCTTTTCAGCCAGTTCTTCCGGCGTCGGTTCGCGGCCGATTTCATGCAGCATCTGGCGCGATGTGCGAACGATCTTGTTGATCGTTTCGATCATGTGCACTGGAATACGGATCGTGCGCGCCTGGTCGGCAATCGAACGGGTGATAGCCTGACGAATCCACCATGTCGCATAGGTCGAGAACTTGTAACCGCGACGATATTCGAACTTGTCGACCGCCTTCATCAGGCCAATATTGCCTTCCTGAATGAGATCGAGGAACTGCAGACCACGGTTGGTGTATTTCTTGGCAATCGAAATAACCAGACGCAGGTTGGCTTCAACCATTTCCTTCTTGGCGATACGCGCCTCGCGCTCACCCTTCTGGACCATGGAAACGATGCGGCGGAATTCGGCGATGGAAATGCCGGTTTCCTGAGCAAGATTCTGGATTTCCAGACGGATATCGCGGATCGTGTTGTTTTCTTCGCGTGCGAATTCCTTCCAGCCCTTGGCGGCCAGATTGGCAATCGACTTCATCCAGTTCGGATCGAGTTCCGCACCGTGATACTGCTCAAGGAAGCTGTCGCGCTTGACGCCGTAGGATTCGGCAAGGCGCAACAGACGGCCTTCATTCTGCATCAGACGCTTGGAAATGTCGTAGAGCTGCTCAACAAGGCTATCGACGCGGTTCTGGTTCAGAGACAGCGACTTCACAGCCGTGATCAACTGATCCTTCAGTTCCTTGTAGCGGCGTTCCTGACCGGTGGACAGCGTGCCGGTGCAAGCAAGGCGAGCCTCGACCTGCTGATCCTGAAGCTTGCGCAGCTTCTTGTAGGTATCGGCAATCGTATCCAGCGTTTCCATGACCTGCGGTCGCAGTTCAGCTTCCATCGCAGCAAGAGACAAGTTGGACTCGTCATCGTCCTCCTCTTCCTCTTCATGCGGAAGGCCTTCGCCGCCGACATTGGTTACATCATCTTCGCCACCGGGATTGCGCAGACGGCGGGCTTTTTCTTTCTCTTCAGCAACCTTGCGGTCTGCTTCGATCTTTTCAGGGCTCTGGAACTGCGGCGCAGCCTTGGCTTCAGGGCCGGAATAGGTGGTTTCGAGATCGATGATCTCGCGCAAAAGCGTCGTGCCTTCGTTCAGCTCGTCACGCCAGATGATGAGCGCCTGGAACGTCAACGGGCTTTCGCACAGGCCGGAGATCATTGTCTCACGGCCAGCCTCGATGCGCTTGGCAATGGCGATTTCGCCTTCACGCGACAGAAGCTCGACAGAGCCCATTTCGCGCAGATACATGCGCACTGGGTCATCCGTGCGGTCCGTCGGTTCTTTCTTCTTGGCAGCGGCAAGCGCGGTGCCAGCGGAAGGCGCAAGTTCGCCGCCCTCGGACTCTTCGTCGTCGGCCTCTTTATCTTCGGTTTCGGTGGTTGCCTCTTCGGCATCCTCGTCTTCGACGACATTGATGCCCATTTCACTGAGCATCGCCATAATGTCTTCAATGCGATCAGGGTCGACCTGATCCGAGGGCAGGACCTCGTTCAGCTCATCCATCGTGACGTAGCCGCGCTTTTTCGCGGCCTTGATCATTTTCTTGACCGCGTCATCCGAAAGATCGAGAAGCGGCCCATCCGTCGCAGCATCGCGTTCGTTTTCAGCTTCTTCGTTTTCTTTGACTTTGGTTGCCATCTATCTCGTCGCTTTCCCTGACGCTAATCCGCTTCGCCGCATGACCGTTTGCCCCTTGGAGCATCCGGCAATGGCCGCGAATCACTGTCAAACACCTAACGGAATGATCTTTAATTGCCGCTTAATCACGGCTCCCACTGGCGGAATATCAAGACAGTGCATCCAAAAATGCTTCTCTACGCAGTTTCGATCCGCCAAGGCCCATTCCACCTTACTTTCCTGGAATGGTGATTCCCGCTATTTCCCTTCACGTCAAGCCTTTATGGCCAGACCGAGGGTCAAAAACCAAAAAAGCCGTCATTGCAGCGACATTTTGCGGGCCTTCACCAACTTAACCCCTATTTAGGTCTATCTGCGCAAAACACAAGCCTGCGCCACCATCAAACACTTAACCGTGCCCATAGGCCGGCCCCTTGACCCTGCCGGACATGACGCCGAAACCATCGATGATCGCTTCCTGATTTTCCATTCTCCCGATCTCCAGCTGCACTTCCGAGAGGGCGCGCATCAGTTGAACCATATGCTCGCCGTCTCCCGCTTCCGTTGCTTCCGCGATTTCGCGTTCAAGGTCTATCTTCTGCCAGCGCAACGCCTTGGTGCGCTTGTGAAGCGAAAGCGACTGCGTGTAGCCTTCACGCGCATCTTCCGGCGCCGCCTGTTCGGTGGCGGTCCACAGCCGCGCATTGCGCACTTGCTGGTTCATCGCTTTCAACAGCGCATCGAATCCTTGAGCCTCCAGACGTTGAACCAGACCATCGCGGGAAAGTTCCGCCGCGCATTCGCCCGCATAGGTTAAAACCTGCGACCAGAGCTTTTGCAGATCGCGGTTTTCATAATCGATGGCGGCAATCTCGTCATATTCCTCCAGCAAAAGCTGCGGATGATTGACGATGGTTAACGCCAGCACGCTTTCGCGCAAGGCGGGTGCGCCGAGATATCCCTTCACCAGGCCGGATTGGCTGAGCCGATCTGAAATGCTACCCGAACCCGTGGTCGTTCCACGCGCCGGGGTTCTCTGGCCGGGGCGATTATTGGTACCATCGCCACGCCTGAAGTTTCCATTCGGCCCATTGTTGCGCTGAAACTGCGGCTGGAAAAACGAATTCAGGCGGTCGCGCATGTCCTGTTGGTAAAACCGGCGGACCGTTTCATCGCCAATCACAGACACGATCTGGCGCAGCCGGTTTTCAAGCTCGGCGCGCTTTTCGGGCGTATCGAACGTGACGGCTGCCGTCTCACGGCTCCAGATCATCGCGGCCAGCGGCTTGGCCTCGGCCAGAACCCGGTCGAACGGCGCCCTTCCCTCATGGCGCACAAGATCATCAGGGTCCTTGCCATCGGGCAACAGGGCAAAGCTGACGGAGCGCCCTGGTTTGATATGCGGGAGGGCGAGATCTGCGGCGCGGCTGGCGGCGCGGATGCCCGCACCATCACCATCGAAACAGAGCACCGGCTGGGTGGACATTTTCCACAACAGGTCGAGCTGATTTTCCGTCAGCGCCGTTCCGAGCGGTGCCACGGCATTTTCGACGCCCGCCTGATAGAGCGCAATGACATCCATATAGCCTTCAACGGCAATGACAGTGCCGGAGGATTGGGTGGCGCGCCGTGCCCGCGCAAAATTATAGAGTACATTGCCCTTGTGAAAGAGCTCGGTCTCGTTGGAATTCAGATATTTCGCCATCGCATCGGCGGCCATGGCGCGCCCGCCAAAGGCAATCACCTTTTCCCGCGAGGAGAGAATGGGAAACATGATGCGGTCGCGAAAGCGGTCATAGGACACCGGCACATTTTCATGCACCACCAGACCGCAGGCTTCCATCTGCTCCTTGGCAATGCCCTTGGAAGCCAGATGCTCCTTCAGCGCATTGCGGCTATCAGGCGCAAAGCCCAAGCGGAATGTTTCGATGGTGCGCCCGGTCAAGCCACGATCACGGAGATAGGCACGCGCTCGCGCACCGGCTGCCGTCTGCAACTGGTCCTGAAAGAACAGCGTCGCCATTTCCATGACGTCCTGAAGCGTGGCGCGCTCGCGCTCGCGCCGTTCCGCCTGCACATCCGGCTGCGGCATGGACACGCCAGCCATATCGGCAATCTGCTGCACGGCTTCGGGAAAACCCATGCCATCGAGGTCGGTCAGGAACCGGAAATGATCGCCGGAGACACCGCAACCGAAGCAATGGTAGCGGCCCTTGCGGTCCTCGCAATGGAAGCTCGGGCTCTTTTCACCGTGGAACGGGCAGCATGCCCAATAATCACCCTTGGAGGTGTTGCTCTTCTTCCTGTCCCACGTCACACGTCTGCCGATAACATCAGAGATGTTCACTCGGTCACGTATCTCGTCGAGAAATGAGTTTGAAAAGCGCATTGTTACCTGGGATCAGTGCCTGTTTTGGCCAGTCTGTTATATAAGCCCAGCCACGCGCAATTACCAAGCGCCGAAACGGGTGATACCCGTTATTCACAGGCAGCGCGCTTCCGAAACATTACCTATTTGTAAGTTGAAGCAGAGCGAAAAACGGCTCAATCTCCCCTCACCGGCTCAAAGTCGGCGTCGTCGCATGCTGGAAGGTTCGAGCGAAATTCCCCGTTCCGTCGAACAAGCGCTTTCCCCCGAGCGCGTTTCCCAGCAACAAAAAAGGCAGGGCATCCACATATGCCCTGCCTTTTACCGTTTTAAAAGCGGATGCCTTACTTCAGCAATTCCTTGATCAAAGCAGATGCCTTGCCGAAATCGATCTGGCCGGGATAACGCTCTTTCAGAACGGCCATCACCTTGCCCATGTCTTTCAAGCCAGAGGCTTCTGTCTCGGCAATGACGCCTTCGAGGATGGCGCGCACCTTTTCCTGCGGAATTTCTTCCGGCATGAAGCCCTTGATGATGGCGATTTCTTCGCGCTCATGCTCGGCAAGCTCAGTGCGCCCGGCCTGATCGTAGATCCCGGCAGATTCTTCGCGCTGCTTGATCATCTTGGCCAGAATCTGCAGAATCTCTTCGTCTGACACCGCATCCTTGCCAACGCCGCGATTGGCGATATCACGGTCCTTGATAGCCGCCTGAACGAGGCGGATCGTGGAGAGCCGGCGTGTATCGCGGGCTTTCATGGCGTCTTTCATAGCATCGGCGAAAGTATCGCGGATCATGTCATTTCTCCTTGGGAAAGCCATCTCCACCGGCAAATCCGGGCCAGGCGTTTCCGTCATATTTTCGCCCGCTGCATAAACGAGCAACCATGCATCGGCAAATCATTTGCATAAGTCATTGATTCAGATGCCTTTAAATTCCTAGGATTTCGCGTGGGCGTGGTTGACCCTTCGCCCCCCTTTCGTTATTTTCCGGCACCTGCACAGGATTTTAACGAAGGTTACGACGCGAAGGCTTTCGCGCGCCCTTATCCGCGAAAAAAGATGACCGCTTTACCCCTGCTTTTCAAGAGGCGGGCCGAAGTGGCAGAAACGGGAAACGAGATGACCGAGACAGCACCCTGGACCACCCGCAAACCCACCGCCATGCTCGTTCTGGCCGATGGCACCGTGATCGAGGGAACCGGCATCGGCGCAACCGGCAAGGTTCAGGCGGAAGTCTGCTTTAACACCGCGCTGACCGGCTATCAGGAAATCCTGACCGACCCGTCCTATCTGGGCCAGATCGTCACCTTCACCTTCCCGCATATCGGCAATGTCGGCGCCAATGACGAAGACATCGAAGACCTGACGCCCGCCGCACGCCGCGGCGCTGTTGGCGTTATCTTCAAGGCCGATATTACCGAGCCATCCAATTTCCGCGCCGCCAAGCATCTCGATGCATGGCTGAAGGCTCGCGGCATCATCGGCCTTTGCGGCATCGACACCCGCGCACTCACAGCCTGGATCCGCGAAAATGGCGCGCCGAACGCTGTCATCGCCCACGACCCGAACGGCGTTTTCGACATCGACGCGCTGAAGGCAGAAGCCAAGGCCTGGAGCGGTCTTGAAGGTCTCGACCTTGCGATCGAAGCCACATCCGGCCAGTCCTCCGTCTGGAGCGAAACGCCTTGGGTCTGGAACGAGGGTTACAGCGAACTTCAGCAGACCGAAGCCAAGTATCATGTCGTCTGCGTGGATTTCGGCGTGAAGCGCAACATTCTGCGCCTGTTCGCCGGTCTGGACTGCAAGGTCACGATCGTTCCTGCCCAGACGTCCGCTGAAGACATCATGGCGCTGAAGCCCGATGGCGTTTTCCTCTCCAACGGTCCGGGAGACCCGGCTGCAACGGGCGTTTACGCGGTTCCAGTTATTCAGGACCTGATCAAGACGGAAGTGCCGATGTTCGGCATCTGCCTTGGTCACCAGATCCTCGGCCTCGCCGTTGGCGCAAAGACTGAGAAGATGCATCAGGGCCACCATGGCGCAAACCATCCGGTCAAGGACTTCACCACCGGCAAGGTGGAGATCGTTTCCATGAATCACGGCTTTGCGGTGGATGCGAAGTCTTTGCCCGAGGGCATTGAAGAGACTCACACATCTCTGTTCGATGGCACCAATTGCGGCCTGCGCATCGTCGGCAAGCCCGTGTTCTCGGTACAGCACCACCCCGAGGCATCGCCCGGCCCGCAGGACAGCCACTATCTGTTCCGCCGCTTCGTGAACCTGCTGCGGGAGAAAAAGGGCGAAGCAGCGCTGGCAGAGCGCTGATAAGACTCTAGGAAATGTAGAGAATATACGGCCCGCTATAGAACCTTGGCGGGTCAGATTGAGGTGTTTTGCCGGAGCAGATTTTCGTCAGGGCAGCGATGGTTGGTGAAGAGCATACCCAAAGGTATGGTCGAGACAATCGTTGCTGATCCTGATGGAAATATGCCCGGCAGAACAGCTTAATCTGGCCCGCCAAGGTTCTGTTAGTGGGCCGTTTGCATTTGGCGCTTCACCATCACGTAAAAGCGGGTCGTCAGCAGCAAGGCTGCCGCCGAAAGGCCGACGACGAAACCGAACCAGACGCCGGGTCCGCCAAAGCCGAGCGGAAATGCGGCGACCCAGGCAAGTGCGAAGCCAATGGGCCAATAGGAAATCAGCGCAAGGATCATCGGCACCCGCGCATCCTTCAAGCCGCGCAGCAGCCCGGCGGCCACCACCTGCATGCCATCCACCAACTGAAAAACACCCGCGATAATGACCAGCGTGCTGGCATAGGCCAGAACATCCGCGGCACCGGCCAGGCTGGGGTCGAGGAACCAGCTGGCGAGATATTCAGGCGCAATGGCAAACAACAGACCACCACACACAGCGATTGCGCAGGCCACACCGTATACCGTAATCGCCGCCCGCACGAGGTTGGGATAATCATTCTGCCCATGCGCGACACCGATCCGCACGGTTGCCGCCTGCCCCAGGCCGAGCGGGATCATGAAGGCGATGGAAGCCAGTTGCAGCGCGATGCCATGGGCTGCAAGCTCAAGCGTGCCGATCTGCCCCATGAGGATGGAGGCGGCAGAAAACAGCGTGGCCTCTGCCAGAATGGTGATGCTGATGGGCAAGCCGAGGCGCACCACCTCCCAAAGAGCGTGAAAGTCCGGCCTCCAGAAGCGCACGAACAATTCATATCGGCGTGTTTCATCGCGCGTCTGGATATAGACGATGATGAAGATGAGGCTGAAGGTGTTGACGATGACAGCCGCATAGGCAGCACCAATCATGCCGAAGGCCGGGGCACCGAAGTGACCGAGCACCAGCGCATAGGCCAGAAAGCCATTGAGCACCAACATGGCGATGGTGGCATAGAGAACAATGCCCGCCCGGCCGATGGCGCTGACAAGGCCGCGAATGACATAAAACAACAATGCTGGCAAAAGGCCGAATTGCGCGACGGCCAGATACTCGCCTGTCTGCGCCGAGACTGCCGGGTTTTGACCCAGCGCCAGAAGGAGTTTCTCCGCATTCAGAAACAGTGGCACGGTCAAAAGCCAGTAGGCGATGGCAACCCACATGCCCATGCGCAAGGCGCGCCGCGCCTGTATGGCATTCCCCTGCCCGTAGGCATTGGCGACCATTGGCACCACGGCCACGGAGAAGCCCGAACCGAAGATGAAGACCACGAAGAAGAACTGGCCTGCGAGAACCATGGCAGCAAGCTTTTCAGCGCCGAGCTGGCCCACAATCACCATGTCGGTGGTGTGAATGCCAAGCTGCGCCAGCTGCGCACCGATCAGTGGAATTCCAAGCGCAAGCGTTGCACGCAGATGTGCGCCCCATGAGTTTAGACCCAGCGGAGCTCGTTCAACCGCAACAGACGAAGACATTAGCTCACCTCAAAAATGCAAGACCGCCGCCCAATACAACCTGTGTGGGAAGCGCGAGCCCTGATTATGATATTCGCGCCCTTGGCGCAAGAATGATATCGCCCGCAAAAACTGTCATCAAAATATAATATATTATAAATTACAACAGTTTGTGGTCTCAACATCACGCACCATGTCAATTTTGCAGGGTTTGTTTACCGTTCAACACTACAGATTCTTGATGATAAGCAATTTTCTGGGTGCATGATGCACGCTGTACGCGCCATTGGGCATGTCTCCATTAAACCCGGTCCCACCGGTCTCTTTCCGAGGTCAGCTAGTGTCTCAAAAATCCAATTTAATGACGCGGATCGTCGCTGCCGCCTCATGCGTGGTCGTCGCGGCTTTCGTAGGTTTCTCCTTTTATATTGATGGTTTGCAGCGTGATGCCGCCAACCATTTCGTTGAAGACAAGATCAATGCTGCCGGAAAACAGTCTGCGCTGAGCATTGCCAACTGGCTGAATGGCCGCGTGATGATGACCGAAATGGTCGGCGCATCGATGGTAACGGCAACAACGAAGGAAAAGCTGGAGCTTGCCCTGCACAACGATGTGCTGGCGCGCGAATTCAAGTCCGCTTATTTCGGCGATGAGACCGGTGCGTTCAACAACTTCCCATCGACCAAGATGCGCGAAGGTTATGACCCACGCCAGCGTCCGTGGTACCAGGCTGCCGTCAAGGCCAATGCCACCGTTCTGACCGAGCCTTACACCGATGCCACCACCGGCAAGCTCGTGGTAAGCGCCGCCCTGCCCGTCAAGCGCGATGGCAAGCTGGTTGGTGTTGCCGCAAGCGACTTCCTGCTGACAACACTGGTTTCCATGATCGCCTCCGTTGATGCTGGCAACGAAGGCTATGCGTTTCTTGTCAACAAGGATGGCAAGATCCTGATCCATCCCAACGAAGCCATGATCAACAAGACGCTTGCTGATCTCTTCCCGGTCGCAACGCCGAAAATTTCTCAGGCCGTTTCCCAGACCAGCATTGGCGATGCTGACAAGATCACCAGCTTTATCGCGGTGCCCGGCCTTCCCGGTGTCGAATGGTCGGTCGGCCTCGTCATCGACAAAAACACGGCCTTCGCATCCATTACGCAGTTCCGCATCGCCGCCGTTGTCGCTACCATTCTGGCCGTCGCGGGCATGATCGCCTTCCTCGCATTCCTCGTGAACAGCCTTGTCATCAAGCCCGTTTCGCAGATGACGCTGGCGATGGAACAGCTCGCCTCTGGCAATCTGGATGTGACCATTCCCGGTCAGGAGCGCACGGATCAGATCGGCTCCATGGCCGCAGCCGTTGCCGTCTTCCGCACCAACGCCATGGAGCGCCGCCGTCTGGAAGGCGACGCGGAACAGACCCGCACCCTTTCGGAACGGGAGCGCAATGAGCGCGAGCAGCTCTCCGCCAAGGATGCCGCAGACATTCAGTTCGCCGTCGATTCCCTCGCCAAGGGCCTCGCGCATCTTTCCGATGGCGACATGGGTTACCGCATCACCACGCCATTCGTGGCACGCATCGATCGGTTGCGTGAAGATTTCAACGCATCCATCAGCAAGCTAAACGGCGCGCTGGTCAATGTTGGCCAGAATGCACGTGCCATCGACGCCGGTGCCAGCGAAATCCGCCATTCCGCCGACGAACTTGCCAAGCGCACGGAACGGCAGGCAGCATCTGTGGAAGAAACCGCAGCAGCACTGGAAGAAATTACCACCACAGTGCAGGACTCCGCCAAGCGCGCCGAAGAAGTCGGCCGTCTGGTTGCCCGTGCCCGCAGCAATGCAGAAAAATCCGGCGTGGTTGTTGGCGATGCGGTGAAGGCCATGGAGGGCATCGAACAGTCTTCATCCGGCATTTCCAAGATCATCGGCGTGATCGATGAAATCGCGTTCCAGACGAACCTTCTGGCCTTGAATGCGGGTGTGGAAGCAGCACGCGCTGGTGAAGCTGGCAAGGGCTTTGCCGTGGTGGCACAGGAAGTGCGCGAATTGGCGCAACGCTCTGCCAACGCTGCCAAGGAAATCAAGGTCTTGATCAGCGCCTCTACGACACAGGTTGAATCCGGCGTCTCGCTGGTTGGCAATGCTGGCAAGGCGCTCGATACCATCGTGGCGGAAGTGCAGGAGATCAACCAGCACATCAACGCCATCGTGCTGGCATCCCGCGAGCAGTCCACGGCCTTGCAGGAGATCAACACCGCCATCAACACCATCGATCAAGGCACGCAGCAAAATGCGGCCATGGTCGAAGAGCAGACGGCAGCAAGCCACGGACTGGCGACGGAAGCCGCCGCTCTCAACGCCCTGCTGGCGCAGTTCCAGCTGGCCAACGCGCAGCGTGAGCAAGGCTATAGTCGCGCCGCTTGATGCGCACCTGACCCGACAACAACGTGGCCGCTCACGCGGCCACGGTTTTCCACATCATGCTGCCAATTAACGCCATTCCTGCACTTGTCGGAGCAGCAAAAAAGCCTAGAGGTTGCCGCCAGCAAAACAGTGGGGGTAATCATGTCGGATATGATTTGGGCTGGTATTTTAATGGGTATTGGCGGAACCGCCCTCATGGACGTGTGGGCCATCATACTCCACCGCTTCTTCCAACAACCTGCCGCGAACTGGGGTCCGATAGGCCGCTGGTTCTGGCATTTGCCCAAGGGCAAGGTCTTCCACGACACAATCGCAAACGCTGAACCCTACGCACATGAGAACGCCCTTGGATGGGCGTCACACTATGCAGTTGCCATTGTCTATGGCGTTGTTCTTGCCCTCATCGTGCCCGATGGATGGTTCGCGGCACCCACATTCTTGCTGCCTTGGCTGGTGGGCATTGCGACCGTTGGCGCAGGCTGGTTCCTGCTACAGCCGGGCCTCGGCATTGGCTGGGCGGCATCAAAGACGCCCAACCCATGGAAGGTGCGCGCCCTCAATATCGTCGCGCACAGCATATTCGCGCTTGGCATGTATGTGACGGCGCTGCTTCTCGCCTAGCTTAGATATCAGCGGAGAAGGTGTCGCAATCTTCCACCCGACCGCTTTCGAAGCCGCGACGGAACCATTCTGCGCGCTGCGCCGATGTGCCGTGATTGAAGCTATCTGGCACGACATAGCCCTGCGACTTCTTCTGCAGCGTATCGTCACCAATCTGGTGGGCGGCATTGATGGCCTCCTCCAGATCGCCCGCTTCCAGAATGCCCTTCTGCTGCGTGGACTTGCCCCAAATGCCGGCATAGCAATCGGCCTGCAGCTCGACCTTGACGGACATTTTGTTGGCTTCCGTCTCGCCCATAGATTGGCGTTGGCGGTTGAACTCCGGCAGAACGCCGGTCAGGTTCTGAATGTGGTGACCCACCTCATGCGCGATGACATAGGCCTGCGCGAAATCGCCTGAGGCGCCGAAGCGGCTATCCAGTTCCCGGAAGAACTGCGTATCCAGATAGACCTTGCGATCAACAGGGCAATAGAACGGGCCGCTGGCAGACGTCGCGGCACCACATGCCGAGCGAACCTGCCCTGCAAACAACACAAGCGTCGGCTTTTCATAGGTCTCGCCAGAAGCACTGAAGAGCTTGCCCCAGGTGTCTTCCGTTTCGGCCAGAACGGTACGGACGAAAGCCGTGGTCTCATCGCTGGATTGGCCCTGCGGCCGTGTGCCAGTCGTCTGCTGGCTGCCGCTATCAGAGCCGATATCACCGCCGGACAGAAGCGTGAGCGGGTTGATGCCGAGCGCCCAGCTGATCAGCAGGATGACGACGAGACCGCCAATACCAATGCCGCCGCCGCGACCGCCAGTCGGCAAGCGGAAGCCACCGCCACCAGAGCCGCCGGATGACATGCCACGCCTGTCTTCAATATTGTCGGATTGCCGACGCCCTCTCCACTGCATAGATGTCTCCCCTTGAATGACCTGCCTAAACGCTGGATGGAGCAAAGCGTTCCGTTAGGTCAGCTCTTGGCATAGGCATAAGCGCCGCCTTTTTTAAGCGCGCGCTGATAGGCCGGACGGGCGCGGATCGTATCCAGGTAAAGCCGAATAGCAGGTTGTGCATCAACGCCATCCACGCGGCTCATGGCGGCTTCCACCGGGAAGCTCATTGCGATGTCTGCGCCCGTCAGTTCACCGCCGGTAAACAGCCCATCTTTCGAGAGCTCGCTTTCCCAAAAGGCAACATTGTCTTTCAGTTGCGGATTGATGAATTTGCTTGCAACACCTTTGGAAATGAGTGTTGCAACGGGCCGCAGCAGAAAGGGAACCTGACGGGGAATACGGGAAAACAGCAGCTTCATCACAAGCAATGGCATGGCAGAGCCTTCGGCATAATGCAGCCAATAGACATAGCGTCTGTAGGCATCCGTACCCTGCTTTGGCCTGAGCGCGCCTTTTGCGTAGGTATCGATCAAATACTCTATGATCGCACCGCTTTCGGCGTAGATCTTTCCGCCATCCTCGATCACGGGGGATTTGCCGAGTGGATGCACGTCTTTCAGGGTTTTGGGCGCCCGCATGTCAGACCCGCGTGCATAGACCTTTACGTCGTATTCAAGCCCGAGTTCTTCGAGCAGCCAGAGGATGCGGTGTGCGCGGGAATTGTCGAGATAATGGACTGATATCATAATGCCTCGTTCTATCGTTCTGGAATAAACTTTATTTCATTCTAATATAACTACGGTTTTAGTCGTTGAGAGGATCAATCCGCAAGACAGTTCCATGATCATTGCACTTTCCTGTCGGAAAGCGAAGATTCGGGGTTCCGTTCGCCAAAACATTTGCCTATAAGCCGCTTCTAGCCTGAAAAGATTGGAATTGCGCCCCCGGCCGGTGAGTTTCACCTTGGCCGTTTTTTGCGCAACACGAAAAGCGGAACGAGAGCTATGCCGAAGCGCCAAGATATCAAATCCATCCTCATCATCGGCGCTGGTCCGATTGTCATCGGTCAGGCATGTGAGTTCGATTATTCCGGCACCCAGGCGTGCAAGGCGCTGAAAGAGGAAGGCTACCGCGTCATCCTCGTCAACTCCAACCCCGCAACCATCATGACGGACCCCAACCTGGCGGACGCGACCTATGTCGAGCCGATCACGCCGGAAGTGGTCGCAAAGATCATTGCCAAGGAACGTCCTGACGCGCTTTTGCCAACGATGGGTGGCCAGACGGCGCTGAACACCGCCCTCTCGCTGAAGCGCATGGGCGTTCTCGACCGCTACAATGTTGAAATGATCGGCGCAAAGCCTGAAGCCATCGACATGGCGGAAGACCGCGCTCTGTTCCGCGAAGCCATGAAGCGGATCAACCTGGAAACACCGAAGTCGATGCTGGCCAACGCCACCGACATCAAGGACGCAGACCGCAAGACGCATGAAGCCGCACGCGCAGAGCTGAAAGCCAAGCTTTCCGGCGCAGAACTGGACAAGGCGCTCGACAACCTCGAGAACCAGTGGAACCTTGGCGAGACAGACCGCAAGCAACGCTACATCAGCCACGCCATGGCCATTGCCGCACAGGCGATTGATGTGGTTGGCCTGCCAGCCATCATCCGCCCTTCCTTCACCATGGGTGGCACGGGCGGCGGCATTGCTTACAACCGCTCGGAATTCTTTGAAATCATCGGCGGCGGTCTCGACGCGTCTCCAACCACCGAAGTGCTGATCGAAGAATCGGTTCTCGGCTGGAAAGAATATGAGATGGAAGTGGTTCGCGACAAGGCGGACAACTGCATCATCATCTGCTCCATCGAAAACATCGACCCGATGGGCGTTCACACCGGCGACTCGATCACCGTTGCGCCTGCGCTGACACTGACCGACAAAGAATACCAGATGATGCGCAACGCATCGATTGCGGTTCTGCGCGAAATCGGCGTTGAAACCGGCGGATCGAACGTGCAGTTCGCGGTCAACCCGAAGGATGGCCGTCTGGTCGTCATCGAGATGAACCCGCGCGTATCGCGCTCTTCCGCTCTCGCATCCAAGGCAACAGGCTTCCCGATTGCCAAGGTCGCGGCAAAGCTCGCTGTCGGCTACACGCTGGATGAGCTGGACAACGACATCACCGGCGGCGCGACACCTGCCTCGTTTGAACCATCCATCGACTATGTCGTCACCAAGATCCCGCGCTTTGCCTTCGAAAAGTTCCCCGGCGCATCGCCAATCCTGACCACCGCCATGAAGTCTGTCGGTGAAGTCATGGCGATTGGCCGTACATTCGCTGAATCTCTGCAGAAGGCGCTTCGCGGTCTCGAAACCGGCCTGACGGGTCTCGATGAAATCGAAATCCCCGGCTACGAAGAAGGCGAAGGCTCCAAGAACGCCATTCGCGCAGCCATCGGCACGCCAACGCCAGACCGTCTGCGCATGGTGGCACAGGCTCTGCGCATGGGCATGTCTGAAGCCGAAGTGCATGAGAACAGCAAGATCGATCCATGGTTCATTGCCCAGTTCAAGGCAATCGTGGACATGGAAGCGCGTGTGCGTGAGCACGGCCTGCCAACGGATGCTGAAAACCTGCGCTCGCTGAAGGCCATGGGCTTTTCTGATGCGCGCCTTGCCAGCCTGACGAAAAAGCGTCCCAAGGAAGTGGCGGAACTGCGCAACAGCCTGAATGTGCGGCCCGTGTTCAAGCGCATCGATACCTGCGCTGCCGAGTTCGCATCGCCCACCGCCTATATGTACTCCACCTATGAGACGCCTTTCGTCGGCCAATTGCGCTCCGAAGCGCAGGTTTCGGATCGCAAGAAGGTCGTCATTCTCGGCGGTGGCCCGAACCGCATCGGCCAGGGCATTGAGTTCGATTATTGCTGCTGCCACGCCGCATTCGCTCTGAAGGATGCAGGCTTCGAAGCCATCATGATCAACTGCAACCCGGAAACCGTGTCTACCGATTACGACACATCTGACCGCCTCTATTTTGAGCCGCTGACGGCCGAAGACGTGATCGAAATTCTCCGCGCTGAGCAGGAGAAGGGTGAGCTTGTTGGCGTCATCGTGCAGTTCGGCGGCCAGACGCCGCTGAAGCTGGCCGAAGCGCTTGAGAAGAACGGTATCCCGATCCTCGGCACAGCGCCTGACATGATCGACCTTGCCGAAGACCGCGACCGCTTCCAGAAGCTTTTGATGAAGCTTGATCTGGCCCAGCCGAACAACGGTATCGCCTATTCCGTAGAACAGGCGCGCCTCGTTGCATCCGAAATCGGTTTCCCGCTGGTCGTTCGCCCATCCTATGTTCTGGGTGGCCGCGCCATGCAGATCATCCATTCCGAGGGCCAGTTGCAGACCTATCTGCTCGATACGGTTCCCGGTCTGGTGCCTGAGGACATCAAGCAGCGTTACCCGAACGACAAGACCGGGCAGATCAACACGCTGCTGGGCAAGAACCCGCTGCTGTTCGATAGCTACCTGACCAATGCTGTCGAAGTGGACGTGGATGCGCTGTGCGATGGCGAGAATGTCTTCGTCTCCGGCATCATGGAGCACATCGAAGAAGCCGGTATTCACTCCGGCGATAGCGCCTGCTCGCTGCCATCGCGTTCTCTTTCCAAGGAAACGCTGGACGAGTTGGAGCGCCAGACAACAGCGATGGCCAAGGCGCTGAACGTGGGCGGCCTGATGAACGTGCAATACGCCATCAAGGACGGCACGATCTATGTGTTGGAAGTCAATCCACGTGCATCGCGTACCGTGCCATTCGTCGCCAAGACCATCGGCGCGCCGATTGCCAAGATTGCAGCACGCATCATGACAGGTGAAAAGCTGGATGCGGCCATTGCAGCCTATGGCGAGAAGCCTGACCCGCGCAACCTGAAGCACATTGCCGTCAAGGAAGCCGTGTTCCCGTTTGCCCGCTTCCCCGGCGTCGATATTCTGCTCGGACCAGAAATGCGCTCGACCGGTGAAGTCATCGGCCTCGACACAGATTTCGCCCTGGCCTTCGCCAAGGCGCAGCTGGGTGCAAGCGTTGACCTGCCACGCTCCGGTGCCGTGTTCGTTTCGGTGCGCGATGATGACAAGGAACGGGTTCTTCCTGCCATCCGCCAGCTGGTGGAGATCGGTTTCCGGGTTCTCGCAACCGGCGGCACGCAGCGCTTCCTGGCTGAACAGGGCATCAACGCTGAAAAGATCAACAAGGTTCAGGAAGGTCGTCCGCATATCGAAGACGCCATCCGCAATCGTCAGGTTCAGCTGGTGATCAACACCACTGATAGCAACAAGGCAATCTCTGACAGCAAGTCGCTTCGCCGCGCCACGCTGATGCAGAAGGTGCCCTATTACACGACAATTTCGGGTGCCGAATCTGCAGCGCTTGCCATCAAGGCGCTGAAGGCTGGTAGCCTCGACGTGCGGCCATTGCAGAGCTATTTCTGATCCCGGCTAGACCGTCCCCATCTTAGCAAAACCGGCCTGCATCTCTGTTGGCCGGTTTTCTTTTGTGCAGCGTTTGCCCCTTCGACGAGGCCGGAGAGAGAACCATGACCGAGAAATTGGAAATCCTGAACGAGAGACTGTTTCCGGTTGATCGCGAAACGCTGTTCCAGACGTTTGCCGATCCCAGCCTATTGGAAAAATGGTGGGGTCCAGACGGCTTTACCAACGCCATCACAGCATTCGATTTTCGTGCAGACGGAACGTGGAAGCTGACCATGACAGCCTCTGACGGCAACGAGTTTCACAACGTCTCGACGTTTCGCGACGTTGTGGTGCCGGAACGGATCACCTTTGAGCATCACGAGCCCATCCATGTTTACACGATGGCCATGGACTTCATCGAAGAGCCAGAGGGAACGACATTGCGTTGGCAAATGGTGTTTGATGCGACGGATGAGCTGCTGGACTTGAAACCGTTCATTCACGCCGCCAACGAGCAGAATTTCGACCGCCTTGGCTCGCTCCTTGAGAAACTGGCCTCTTAGACTGAGACAGCGGTGGCAGAACTCGCGCCCATTTCCATCAACCGTTGGACAGCCAACATATCGTCACGAAATCGCTGCAACTCCTCCGCTTTCCGCTGCTCATCCGGTATCCGCAAAAGATAGGACGGGTGGACGGTGACGAACAGCATCCTGCCACCTTCCATCGGCATCGGTCTGCCCCGGAGGTCTGACAGCTTCTCCCGCAGCTCTGTCAGGGCGAAGACAGCCGTGGCGCCCATGGCGACGATGAGCTTCGGCTGGACGAGATCGATCTCGCGTGTCAGCCACCAGCGGCAACGCTGCACTTCACCCGCATCCGGGCGCTGGTGAATGCGCTTCTTGCCGCGCGCTTCATATTTGAAATGCTTGACAGCATTGGTCACGTAAAGCGCCTTGCGATCGATGCCAGCCTCGCCGATCACCTGATCGAAGACCTTTCCTGCGGGACCGACAAAGGGCCGACCGGCAAGATCCTCCACGTCACCCGGCTGCTCACCAACAATCATGACATTGGCGTTGGCTGGTCCTTCACCAAACACGGTTTGGGTCGCCTTGCAATGCAGCGCGCAAAGCGTGCAGCCTTGCGCCTGATGCTTCAAACCATCAAGCGTATCCGCATCCGGCAGGACTGGTGCTGGCCTGTTTTCCGCCGCCGCCTGAAGACGGTGGTGGAACAGCTGCGGCTCGGTTGCTGCCTTGGCACCCATTTCCAGAACCCGCCTTTCGGCGTTCAGAATGAGGCTAGGAATGAGGTCTGCCTCGGGCAGGTTCTTCCAGTATTTCTTTGGCATTTCGGCTGTCATCGCCTTGATCTTCAACCGCGCCGGATTGAAAATATTGGCGTAATAGGTGCGCCACAGCTCATCTGTTTCATCGGAAAGATCGGGCTTTGATGCCGCCAGCCGCGAGGTTTCCAGAGTTTCGCCATCCCAGCGCGCTGAGCCGTTCGGGGTAAGGATCATCCAGTCCATATCCGTGAAACGGCGCTGGAAAAAGGATGCCTTGCGCTCGACAATAAAATGATCCGGCTCAAACCAGGCGATAAACCGCCGGCGGCCCGCGACGCCCTCACCCAGCGGCACTTCCTTGAAGCGCACAAAAGCCGTCATCTTGTGGCTGTCGCGCCGAACCGCTTTCTCCATCTTGCGCGCTTCCGCCACATCTGCGTCCGCCTTGAACGCAAGCAAGGCCCTGTCCTTCGAAAGCCGACACAGGAGACGGTAGAGCAGCGCAAACCGGGAGGGATCGCTGTGACAGATAATGGTTTGTGCCAAGGGCATGAAGGCCGAAGGTACGTTCACGCTGGCGGCGCTATCCACCTCTGGAACACGGTCGCCCTCTTCAAAACCAAACAGGCCGGTTTCCTCACCCCGAAACCGCCAATCGATTTCGTGTGGTGCGACATTTGCCGACAGGAACCGCCGAGCGGCATCGCGCCACTCGCTAAAATCCCCCCGCCCCTCCAGTGAAATCAGGTACATTACAGGAGGGACAATTGTTCTGGCTGCGGCGCGAACATGGCCCGCAAATCTGGGCGCTCTGTCAGCTTGCCCGGAGACCAGCCAACTGCGACAACGAATGCCTTGACCTTCTTCAACGACACGCCAAAGCGGGCAATATCTTCCAGCCGCAATTGCCGGAACCGTCGCGAAGACAGAATCGATTTCACCGTCTTTGTGCCGAAGCCCGGAACACGCAGCAGCGTTTCACGATCTGCCTTGTTCACATCGACAGGAAATTGCTGGCGGTTGGCCAGAGCCCAGGCGAGCTTCGGATCAATATCGAGATCCAGCATGCCATCCTTCTGGGTCGAGGCAATCTCGTCGATGTCGAAACCATAGAAGCGGTAGAGCCAGTCTGCCTGATACAGGCGATGTTCGCGCATCAAGGGCGGCTTGATCAGAGGCAGGTTTTTCGACGAATCGGGAATGGGGCTGAAGGCTGAATAATAGACACGGCGCAAACCGTAGCTGCCATAAAGCCGCGCACTGGTGGACAGGATGGTGGTGTCATTGGCGCCATCGGCACCAACAATCATCTGCGTGCTCTGGCCCGCTGGTGCGAATTTTCGGACCCGTTTGGTCTGAAGCGTCGGCTCACCCGCCTCCTCGATTTTCAGGCGAATGTCAGCCATGGATTTGCGGATATTCACCGGCTGTTTTTCCGGTGCGAACTGGCTAATACCGCTATCCGTCGGCAGCTCAATGTTGATCGACAGGCGGTCGGCATAGAGCCCGGCCTCCTCGATCAGGTGAGCCGATGCCTCGGGAATGGACTTGAGGTGGATATAGCCGCGAAAACCATGGGTGACGCGCAATTCTTTTGCCACCCGAACCAGCTCTTCCATCGTGTGATCTGACGACCGGATAATGCCCGACGACAGAAACAGCCCCTCGATGTAATTCCGGCGATAAAATTCGAGCGTCAGCCAGACGGCCTCCTCCACCGTAAACCTGGCACGCTCGACATTGCTGGAGGACCGGTTGATGCAATAGGCGCAGTCATAAATGCAGAAGTTGGTCAGAAGAATCTTCAGCAGCGAAATGCATCGTCCATCCGGCGCGTAGGCGTGGCAAATGCCCGAACCTTCGGTTGAACCCAACCCGCCGGAAGCGGAGGAATTGCGCTTCGACGTGCCACTGGAGGCGCAGGATGCATCATACTTTGCCGCATCGGAAAGGACTGCTAAGCGCTCTTTTATTGACTTTTTCATGCATATGTTCACTATATGTTCTTGCAATATAAGTCAATAACTGAATATGATCAGGCCGTAAATCTGCTAGAAATGGATGGCTTCAAATTATCTGGCAAATCACTCCGGTCTTCTGATATAGTGTCGGAAATTGTGATTTTGACATGGTTCCGTAGTTTTGCTCCGGAACCTGTTTCTTTTTGTGTCTGCGGGTACCGTAGATCGAATGCGAAGGAAGAAAAAATGGTAGAAAAAGTGCCAATGACGCAGGGTGGATTCATCAAGTTGCAGGAAGAACTGCGCTTCCGCCAGCAGGAGGAGCGTCCGCGCATCATCGAAGCCATTGCCGAAGCACGCGCCCATGGAGACCTCTCGGAAAATGCCGAGTACCACGCTGCCAAGGAAGCGCAGAGCCACAATGAAGGCCGCGTTGCAGAACTGGAAGACCTGACGGCCCGCGCCGAGGTTATCGACCTCTCGAAAATGTCTGGCACCACCATCAAGTTTGGTGCGACGATCAAGCTCATCGACGAAGAATCCAACGAGCAGAAGACCTACCAGATCGTGGGCGACCAGGAAGCCGACGTGAAGCAGGGCCGCATTTCCATCTCCTCGCCAATCGCCCGCGCGCTTATCGGCAAGGAAGTTGGCGACAGCATCGAGGTGAATGCACCCGGCGGTTCGCGCGGCTATGAGATCCTCTCCGTAAACTGGGGTTGATTAGCAGCCCCCTGCCCGAGTTATCCAATTTGCAACATGTTGACTTGGCCGATGTCCAGGTGCTTGCGCCGAATTTCAAGCGCAGGCTCTCTGGCGTAACCTCTACGATCATTCAGCTTCTGCCTGTTCAAAACAGGCAGGGGCAGAAGGTGGCGGCCATTGGCCCGGGCTTGCCCGGCAGCCTGCCGCATGTTCGCTTTCGTGAACTATGGAAGCTTTGGCAAATAGGGCCGGAAAAAAAGCCGCGCGTTTGGCATGCGCGGCGCAATATCGAAATGCTGCCTGCCATTCTCATGCGGGATGTGCTGCGCATGAAGCTGAAAGTGGTCTTCACATCCGCGTCCCAGCGCAAGCATAGTGGCTGGACGAAGTTTCTGATTTCGCGCATGGATGCCATCATCGCGACCAGCAACAAGACGGCGTCCTATATGGACCTGCCCAGAACCGTCATCATGCACGGCATCGATACCGACCGCTTCTGCCCACCCGCCGATAAGGCGCAGGCGAAACGTGCCCTCGGCCTTGATGCCAACAAGAAATATGTTGGCTGCTTTGGTAGGGTGCGCAAGCAAAAGGGCACGGACCTTTTCGTGGATGCGATGATTGCCACATTGCCGCAACAGCCGGGCTGGTCTGCCATCATTGCCGGCCGCGCCACCGGGCCGCATGTGGAATTTGAAAACGGCTTGAAGGAAAAGGTTCGCGCTGCAGGCCTTGGAGACCGTATTCTCTTTGTGGGCGAGCACACCAACATCAATGAATGGTATCGCACCCTCGACCTGTTCATTGCCCCTCAGCGCTGGGAAGGCTTTGGCCTGACGCCGCTTGAGGCGATGGCAACGGCCGTGCCGGTTATTGCGACCGATGTCGGTGCATTCCCTGAGCTGATTGTAGAACATGCGACCGGAGCCACCATTCCACGTGACGATCTGCATGCCATGAGCCAAGCCGCATCAAGCTGGATGAGCGACGACGAAAAGCGCATCAACGCTTCGCTGGCTGCGCGCCAGCACGTGGCGCAGAATTTTACGATCGACGGCGAAGCGGCAAGGCTGGCAAGCGTCTACGCGGCGCTTATGGCTTGCGCTTGAAGAGTTCGATATAGGCAGAAGACACGGCTTCTTCTGAAAACTGACGCATCAGGGTCTCATGTCCGCCAGTTGCTACGCGCTGAGAGAGAGCCCGATCATTCAAAAGGCTGCTGATGGCAGCCGCGAAACCAGCATCATCGCCAATATCCGTAAGCAACCCATTCTCTCCATCGCGCATGAACCACATGGGTCCTTCCGATCTGGACGAGACCACAGGTTTTTTCTGCGCCCATGCTTCGAGAATGACATTGCCCAATGGCTCATGGCTTGAGGGCATGACGAAGATGTCTGCAGCCGAAACGTAAGGACGTGTATCGTCCTGCCATCCCAGGAAGCGCACCCGCTCACGCATGCCGCGCGCATCCACTTGCGCCTCAAGGCTTTCCCGCTCCTCACCATCGCCCACCAGCCAGAGATAGACCCCAGGCAAAGCCGCGACGGCATCGATCAAGGTGTGAAAACCCTTTCGCTTGACGAAACGGCCCATCGACATAACCACCGGGGCATTTTCCGGTGTATCAAGCAGAGCTTTGGAAATGGACGCGATCTCTTGCGTGTTGGTAAAATTGGAAATCACTTCGACGCCACGCGTCCAACCCAGGGCACGGACATGCTCGCCAATACCCGGCGTATTGCAGACGAGGATATCGGTATTGCTGAAGTAATCGAGCTTGGTGGGATAATCCCCCAGTCGAGAAAGCTTGATGCAGCCCTTATAGGCCGGCATCAACCGGCTGGGGCGCGTTGCCCATGACATGAGCGCGGCAGGCTTTTCCTGACGCGCCATGCGCATGACCTTCATCGGCAATAGCAGCCTGTCGGGGGAAAAATTGCGGAAGTTGCTTTCGGTGATGCCGCAAACACCGTCAATGTTTTTACGCCACTGCCGATTGGGACGAATGACGGCATGCTGCTCAACACCCCTGCGCGCGAGAGCGTTGACGAGATGAACGAAGAACCGCTCTGCCCCGCCATCCTTGCCAAGGTGATAATGCATGACCTTCATTATTAAGTCCTTCCGCGCACGATCGTATCGACATTGGGTCGACGTTTCAGCGCATGGCGCTGATAGATTTTTGCCTGGGTGAGAAACGCATAGACACCGCCTGTCGCCGCCTCGATAAAGCCCGGCACGCCGCAGCGCCAGAGGCCATTTTTTAAATAGAGGCGCAGAAAATAGAGAAGCGGCGAGACCAGCAAACTCGAAAGACGAGCCTTGCGACCTTCCGCAAACTGCTGGTCAGCCTTTAGCGTCGAATATTTGTTTTCTTTCAATATCTGCTCATCGATAATGAGCGGCCGGTAATGCAGTAAACTGCCCTTCTCCGAAGCATTCACTGCTCCTGACGGCACGATACCCTCATGGACCTTCTGCGAAAGATCATAGGCACCCTTGCCATTACGAATAAGCCGCAGGTTCTTGCGCTCGCGCACGTTTTCCGGCGTGTAGCCATAGCCGATGAGATACGGACGACGTGCAACTTTCCAGCCGACAATGGTATCGGGCGCGGCGATCAGTTCCGGCAGTGCCTGTTGCAACGCCGCATCCAGCCGCTCGTCAGCATCAATATTCAGGCACCAGGCTTGCGTACATTGCTCCAGGGCAAAGTGCTTCTGGCCGGCATAGCCACGCCATGGCTCGAACATGAACCTGATAGGCCAGCCCTTCTCGATATAGCTCTGCACCAGCGCCTGCGTACCGTCCGTCGATCCGGAATCGACAATCACAATTTCGGCGCAGCTTTCGAGGCTTTCTATGCAATTGCCGAGATATGCCTCTTCATTAAGGCAAATGATGAAAGCGGAGACACCCTGTTTTTGCATTCGTTCTCCTACATTAGCAAGCGCGGCAACCTGTGGCCAACGGCCTACCGAACAGTCTATAAAACCGAGCTGCCAAAATTTGCAATGGCCTTGAAGACAAGATGCAGGAATGTAGGCCGGGATAGTGACTTGCCCGGCAAATCAATGGTTTATTTTGCATCTTTTTTGGGTTATCGCCGAATGAAGCAGAGACTTGTCAAAAAACTTATCGTCCACCTTCGACCGCGCTGTGATCGGCGTGTCACTGGTCGACGCTAGATCACATGAAGGCAGTGACAAAATGGCGGATAAACAAAAAGTAGCCCTCATTACCGGCGTTACCGGTCAGGATGGAGCTTATCTCGCCCAATTGCTGCTCGACAAGGGCTATATCGTCCACGGCATCAAGCGCCGCTCCTCATCCTTCAACACCGGACGTATCGAAAACATCTATCAGGATCCGCACGAGGAGAACCCGCGCTTTTTCCTGCACTATGGCGACATGACGGATGCGACGAACCTGATCCGCATCGTGCAGGAAACGCAGCCGGACGAGATTTATAACCTTGCCGCACAAAGCCACGTGCAGGTTTCGTTCGAGACGCCGGAATACACAGCAAACGCAGACGGCATCGGAACATTGCGTCTGCTGGAAGCGATCCGCATCCTCGGACTTGAGAAGAAAACCCGCTTCTATCAGGCGTCGACATCGGAACTTTACGGGCTTGTTCAGGAAGTGCCGCAGCGGGAAACAACGCCATTTTATCCGCGCAGCCCATATGCCGCCGCAAAGCTTTACGCCTATTGGATCGTGGTAAACTATCGTGAGGCATACGGCCTGCATGCATCAAACGGCATTCTATTCAACCATGAAAGCCCCCTGCGCGGCGAAACATTCGTGACCCGCAAGATCACGCGCGCAGCCGCTGCCATCAAGCTGGGCCGGCAGGAAAAGCTGTATCTCGGCAATATGGATGCCAAGCGAGACTGGGGCCACGCCAAGGAATATGTGCGTGGCATGTGGCTGATGTTGCAACAGGAAGAGCCGGATGATTACGTGCTGGCAACAGGCGAAACCACACCCGTTCGGTCGTTCGTGGAATGGGCATTTTCGGATGCCGGCATGACCCTGAAATGGGAAGGTCAGGGTGTCGACGAAAAGGGCATCGACGCGGCCACCGGCAAGGTCCTCGTAGAAGTAGACCCTCGTTATTTCCGCCCGACAGAAGTGGACCTCCTCATCGGCGACCCCACGAAGGCGCATACAAAACTCGGCTGGAAGCACGAGACAAGTGTCCGTGAACTGGCGCGAGAAATGGTTGAGAGCGATCTTCAAGCAATGCAGCTGGAAATGGCTCCGAAGGGTCTTTGAGAATGTCACTCTACAATCTCCAGGGCAAGCGCGTCTGGGTCGCCGGCCATCGGGGCATGGTGGGCTCTGCCATCGTGCGCCGACTTGAGGCTGAGCAGTGCGAAATTCTCACCGTAACCCGAGACGAAATCGATCTACGAAACCAGCAACAGGTGACAGACTGGGTTTCAGCCAACAAGCCGCAAGCTGTGTTTCTGGCCGCAGCAAAAGTTGGCGGCATCCTAGCAAATGACACCCGTCCCGCCGAGTTCCTCTACGAAAATCTGATGATAGAGGCCAATATCATTGAGGCTTCCTATCGCTCAAACGTGGAAAAACTACTTTTTCTCGGCTCATCCTGTATCTATCCAAAGTTCGCAGAACAGCCAATTACAGAAGAGGCGCTCCTGACAGGCGCACTCGAGCCGACGAATGAATGGTACGCGATCGCCAAGATTGCAGGCATCAAACTGGCGCAGGCCTATCGCAAACAATATGGGTGCGACTTCATCTCCGCCATGCCGACGAACCTCTATGGCCCAGGCGATAATTTCGATCTAACATCTAGCCACGTTCTGCCCGCGCTACTTCGCAAGGCGCATGAAGCAAAAATGCGTGGCGACACGGAAATGGTCATCTGGGGCACCGGCACCCCTCGCCGCGAATTCCTCCACGCCGACGATTGCGCTGACGCTTTGGTCTTTCTTATGAAAACCTATTCCGACGAAAGCCACATCAACGTCGGCAGCGGTGGAGACATCTCAATTCTCGACCTGACAAAACTTATTTGCGAAATCGTTGGCTTTGAAGGCGAAATCAAGCATGACTTGAGCAAGCCCGATGGCACACCACGCAAGCTGATGAGCGCAGAAAAGTTGAGGGCGATGGGTTGGGAGCCGAGGAATGAGCTCCGCTCCGGTCTGAATTTACTATATCACGCAGATAAAATATATCAGTACTTCAGGTAGCACGAAATGAGCCGTACAAAAATATTCATAACTGGAAGTCGAGGAATCGTTGGCAGACATCTATGTGCTGCACTAACGTCAAAATCCCATATTCAGGTGTATGAATTTGATGGCGACATTCGGGACAGAAACGATATTGACGCTGCTGTGACACGAGCAGGCGACATCGATATCGTTATAAATCTGGCCGCCGTCGTTGCAGTCGAGACCGTTGAGAATGATCCTGCAAAAGCATACTCGGTTAACGTAGGCGGCGTCACATCCCTTCTAGAGGTAATATCCGAAAAGAAAATCAAACCTTATTTCTTTCAATGCTCCTCTGCGCACGTTTACTCCCCGAGCGAACATGCAATATCAGAAGACGACGCTACTGACCCGCTGTCTTACTATGGCAAAACCAAACGAATGGCGGAGATAGTGGTTGAAGATGTCTGCAATAAACTCGACCTTCCCTGGGGAATTGGTAGAGTTTTCTCGATCCACGACCCAGCACAAAAGGGCTCCTTTTTGCGACCTCGCATTGAAGAGCGTCTCCTTACGGCCGATTTAAGCTCACCGTTTGAGTTACGCGGAGCAGACAGCGTACGGGATTTTCTGCCAGCCAAACAAGCGGCAAATTACATTTTAGCTCTATCCCTCTCCAAGTATCAGGGAATCATAAATATAGGGTCTGGCAAACCAACCAGAATTAGTGACTTTGTTCAGCAGCTTTCCTCAGAAACACTGGACATTCTACACGTTGGCAATTCCGACATGTTGCTCGCAAATGTAACAAGATTGAAAATTTTCGAACGTAACAACGGAGCTACAGACTAATAATGGCTGACAATAAATCCGTTGCAACAATCGTTATTCCGACCTTCAACCGCGCCAAACTGTTGGCTACGGCAATAGACAGCGCACTCGCTCAAACGGTGAACTGCGAAGTTATTATCGTCAATCATGGATCGACTGATAACACAGACGAAATTGTAGAAACCTATGGAAATAACGTCCGATATATAAAGCGAGAAAACGATTTCGGCCCACATTTTTGTTGGCTGGAAGGTGTCTTATCTGCGACGACGCAATTTGTTCATCTACAATATGATGACGACTGGATAGAGCCTAATTTTATTGAATCCTGCCTCTCGCTGATGGAGCCAGACGTCGGTTTTGCGTTCAGTAGCGTTCACATTTTCGATGATAAAACCTCTGAAATAATTGAAACGCAATTTAACGACTGGCTACCCAAAACAGGAATCTACAAGAATTCCAGACTAGAGAAGCAGATATTGAACTCTCTAATTTCTCCTGGTTGCGCACTTTACCGGAAACAGTTGTTGCTGGACTCGCTATACCAAGGGCGCCTGCCGCTGGCCAACGCCGAATACCGGGGTGTGGGACCGGATTGCTGGATCACGCTTCAATCAATGTTGCGGTACAAAAAACTGGCATATGTTAAGGAGCCTCTTGCCACGTTTCGCGCGCATGAAGGCTCGATTACGATCGACGCGAAGAAAGACAAAGAAAAAAAGTTGCAAATCAACAAGGCTTACGGCGAAATCAAGCGGTACTACCGTGAGATGAAGATACTAAGTTTTGCAAGAAAAATGACAGGCTGGAAGTGATGTCCGAAGTTAGCTTACACAAACCTATAAATCTGGCTGAAGAAACCATCAGCAAAGAAGAGCTTCAGGCGCTGAGCGACTGGATTCTGGCTGGCAACAGGCTCACGAAGGCGGGAGAAACGATCGCCTTTGAAGAAGAGTTCAGGGACTGGCTGGGGAGCTCCCATGCCGTCTTTACTAACTCGGGATCGTCCTCCAACCTGCTCATGATCTACGCTATGAAACAGGCTGGCATGCTTCGAAATAACAAGGCTATTGCCGCGGCCGTGAGTTGGGTAACAACCGTGTCGCCGCTCTTACAGTTTGGATTTGACGTAACATTATGTGATTGCGACCCTCAGAATCTGGGACTAGACCTCAATCATCTTGAACACCTCTGCAAGACAGAGAAACCAGCCGTCCTTATTCTCGTACATGTACTCGGACATGCCAATCACATGTCGGAGATCCAGGACATATGCCGAAGGTATGATGTTATCTTACTGGAAGATAGCTGCGAAGCTCTTGGTAGTTCGCTGGAGGGTAAAAAACTTGGCACATTCGGGGAGGCAGGTTCGTTCTCCTTCTATTACGGCCATCATATCTCTACGATCGAAGGCGGCATGGTGGTGACAGACAATTCGGATCTGCATCAGATGATGCTGTCTTTGCGGTCGCACGGATGGTCGCGGGATTTGTCTCCAGAGCGCAGAAATGCACTGACTAAAGAATTCAATATCGACGAATTTCGGAACCTTTATACGTTTTATTATGCTGGGTTCAATTTGCGGTCTACTGATCTCCAAGCATTCCTAGGTCGGTCTCAGCTGAAGAAACTTGACAATATTGGTGACATTCGACAGAGAAATTTCAATTCATACCGAAATAATCTCGATGGTTATTTCTGCCAAAGCAGCCAGACGGATCTCTTGTCTTCCTTCGCATATGGCACCTTCGTCGAAAATCGACTTGAAGTGTACGAGCTACTGAAAAAAGAAGGTATCGAAAGTCGCCCACTTATTTGTGGCAACATTGCCCGCCATCCCTTCTGGACAAGAGAAAAAGGTGTCGACCCCAACCTGCCAAACGCTGACAAGGTGCATGATTACGGAATGTATCTTCCAAATCATCATAATATAGATGAAAGGGATATTTCTAGGATATGTGAAATATTCAAGAGCGTTGCTGTGGCCTGTTGATTGATTAAAAGTTGGATCTACTCTTATGAGCGTTCTTGTTACGGGCGGTGGCGGCTATATTGGCAGTCACATGGTATGGGCTTTGCTTGATGCAAACGAGGACGTTGTTGTCATCGACAATTTTGTGACGGGATTTCGGTGGTCGTTGCCAGCGGAATGTCGGGTTTATGAGGGAGACGTTGGCGATGAATCACTCTTGAATGAAATTTTTTCCACCAACGAAATAGACGCGATAATTCATTTTGCTGGATCTAGCATCGTTCCAGCATCGGTCTCAGACCCATTATCCTACTATAACAATAACACGTCGAAGTCCCGAACTCTCATAGAATGCGCTGTGCGCTCAAGCATTCCAAACTTCGTCTTCTCTTCAACCGCCGCTGTTTATGGAACGCCGAAGGAACTTGGAACGGTTGACGAAACGAGGGAAACAATACCAGAGTCGCCATATGGATCTTCGAAGCTTATGACTGAAATAATGCTGAGAGACGCCTCCACAGCATATCCATTTCATTACACGGCACTACGATATTTCAATGTGGCGGGTGCTGACCCTAGAGGAAGAACGGGACAATCAACAAAGTCTGCGACGCATCTCATAAAGTCCGCGTGTAAGGCTGCTCTTGGGTTGCGACCACACATTGATGTTTATGGCACAGACTACCCCACTCGCGATGGGACTTGCATTCGTGACTTCATCCACGTTTGGGACTTGGTTGAGGCGCATCTTTTAGCATTAAAAAAAATGAGAGAAACGAGAAAGTCATCAACATTCAATTGCGGATACGGCCAAGGATATTCCGTGTTAGAAGTCATAGAAGCAGTCGAAATCGTTTCTGGCAAAAAAATTGTTAGGAATAATGTTGCACGCCGCAGGGGGGATCCTGTCATGGTCGTCGCAAATCCAGCCCTTGCGATACGAGAACTGGATTGGCACCCTCGCCATAATGACCTCAACGCGATTGTTGGAAGCGCGTTGGCCTGGGAACGCCACCTTCTCACAAAAAATGCCGTTTGAGCTTTGATGTCCTATCGCGCGGAATATAGAAGGCGATAAATCGTTTTTCGAACGATATTCCTTTCCGACTTTATGACCTCAAACTTGGCGTGCTCGGGAGCAGCAAATATCCTCACGAGCTTTTCTGCCTTTCTGTTGAACGAAAAGGCGTCCTTATCCTTGTAGATCATCTTCTTGATCACTTTTCTAAGGAGATAAGGACGCTCCATCTCATATTCATCAAGAACCGCATTCTGTGAAATAAGAGGATTCATGTCGAAGCACCCCTGAGGCGTCACTTCGGTTAAAGAGCCCACATTTCTGCCTTGAGAGAAAAAATATAAAAACGTCATGTCACTTACCCCACCCCGCTCATCGCGAGATGAAACAGCGTTCCAGATCTCCAGATATCGTTTCAAGTTAGTTGTGTATTCAGAAATGATAAAATTACAAAAATCTTCGAGAGCTTTTCGAGTCCAAAAGGAACAACAGGCCGACGCGAGTTCCAAATTCGATGGAAAGAGAAAAGCCGCTTCGTATCCCTTGTAAAGATTGTACACCTCATCAATTCGGGAAAAATTGAAGACATCGTCGTCACAGTAATAAAAATGGTCCAGATCCAACTCTCTGACGAGATTGCGAAGTGAAAACCATCGGGCTATGCAATAGACTTCAAAGATATACCGATTAGTACTTAGGTGCACATACGTATTCTTAAATTCCTCAATGCCATGGTCATATTTGCTGATGTCGAAGTAATTTACGCCGACAACCTCGGGATCGTGGTTACCCAGAAAAAACACATTGTCGTTACGTTCTAGCGTTTGCCGCAAAGAAACTTGCGTGTGCTCTCTAAGCTCGCCGTATCGGACGTATATAATCGGTATTGCCATATGCTATTACGCTCTCTCAGCTTGCATCTTTGAGATTTCAACGATTGAACATCGCAGGGAAATTTTCCATATAATTTTCGAAGTATTTCGATGCAGTCATTGCGCCCCCGACGAATGGCGCACTATTTCGGCTTACCTCCATGATCGCCTTGGCAAAGTCCTCATCACTTACTGCCGCCAAAGCATTTCCATGATTCAGGAAGCTGGACATGGACATGCCCTTCGAGTGCACGATCGGCTTTAATGCCGCGACGGCATCCTGAATCACGCCGGAGCCTTGAAGGGCATAGACCGACACGTCATAGGGCAACAAAATGATGTCGACGGACCTGAATAGTTTTTCAAACTCAACCGGTGAAAGACGGTCACCGCTGTTTGAAACGACGACACCGTCTTTGGTGCTCAGAAATTCGCTCAATCCGCGATAGACACCCGTTTCTGATAAATCTTCCGGCGACCCTTGCAGGACAAACTCTATGGACTGACCGGCATTCAGTTTTTCATGCTCTGCAACGCAGCGAACAATATTCGCGATGCGGTGGCTACCCTTCTCTGCCCGAGGGGCACCAAAAACTCCGACGCGGAAATGGGATTTAGACGCAGAAATATTCGCGTCGCTCTTCTCAAAACCTATGCTGCAAGGCATGTAAAATCCGCCTTGAACATTCACACCAAACCGCGACCCGAAATGGCGCGCCATTTCCTCCGTTTCCGTGAACAGGAGAAGCCGGGGCGAAAGCTTTTGGGTTGCCTGCCGAAACCGGAGCTCTCGAAATTTAGCGTCTTTCTCACCCAGCATCGGCGAGAGAAAGCGTAACGCGACTGTTGGGGCCAGAGCTCCCAATTCTTCGCTGAGATGTTGCGCCGACTCCAATGAATCGAGATCAGCAGTCGGGATAATGACAATGTCTTCCCCCGTTATGTTCAACTCCATGCAAACTTCAGCAAGCTTTCGGCCATATGCCGACGCAGGTAGCCGAAGACGCCCCGTCAACAAGGCGGAAAATCCAGCTGAAAGGCGTTGCGTAAGAGTGCCGCACTTTAATTTTGCATGCAGCCTCGCAAGCTTCAGATCGCGCGTGCCAATTGTTCCAACCGCCGTCCCCAAAAATCCATCATATCCATCCCCGGCCAAAATATATGCTTGATGGTTTGGGAATAGGGATTTCAGCGCATTGATTTGAGTATGGTGATGACCCCGGTTCGATATCAGCTTGCGTTCAACGATCAAAAGCTTCCTGGGCTTTTCGTCCATAGTCATAACCATCGCTCGATACCAAATGCTTGGAGGTGTCTACTGCCCATCATTAACCCACGAACTTGCCGCGTTAACGATCTTCTTCTGTATACCCCGCTGGTCACGCCAGTCTCTTCCAGTGTCTTCCACCACAGGCACACCTTTCGGAGAGAATATGTAGTTGTTGAAGACGCTTATGTAGCTTTCCATGTCTTTATTCACATTGGAATAAAACTGCTTTTCTGGATCAAAAGCCACGTCCATCAGCTTTGCGCAGTTACGCGCTACCTTGCCATCAATGATCGAGGGTGACGTTGTGAATTTTGGAAATGTACCGGTCGGCAGCTTTAGACCGAGGAATTTCAGATAATGTTTGCCCCGGTGCAAATGGCCTTTTCGACCAATATTCCAATTCTGGTTGGCGCTGTGAAATGAGACTTGCTTGACGTCACCGGAAAAGCAGTCCTCGACCCTCTGATCAAGGGTGTCGAGCGCAATCCAGTCATCCTCAAGGTGGAATACATAGTCAGCGGTTGTGCCCTGCCACAACCTTTTCACCGCAGCCGTAAAACCCGCCACTTCTGGTGTGTGGATGATGGGGGCGTTAAAGTGGGCCTCCAAAAGCGAAATGCATTTCGCCTCATCTTCCGCATTGCCAAAAATGGGGTCGATGTTGGCATAGACGTTCACGACATTATGAAAGCGGAAAGCATTCTGCGAAAAGCTTTCCAGCGTTCTTTCAAGGAGGTCGGGGCGTCGGCCTGCTACGATTGAAATGTCGATATTCATATGCTCAGCTTTCAACGACAGTCGAAGACAAATACTCGAAACGATTGCGCATCACACCCCAACCAGCCCAACGCGCTTGACCTGGCGTATCGTCAGCATGGTGCGCACGGTATCCACGTGTTCGTCCGCAGTCAGAACTTCGATCACGAAGTCCTGGAAGCGTGTGAGGTTTTCGGCGACGCAGTGGAGGAGGAAGTCGCTTTCACCTGAGACCATCCATGCCTGGCGCACCAGCGGCCACCGTTCTGTGGCGGCGGCGAAGGCTTTGAGGTTGGTTTCGGACTGGCGCTTCAGCCCCACCATGCAGAAGGCCACGAGGTCGAAGCCAAGCTTGGGCGCATTCAGCATGGCGTGATAGCCTTCGATGATACCGGCCTCTTCCAGCTTGCGCACCCGGCGCAGGCATGGCGGCGCGGAAATACCAACGCGGTCTGCCAGTTCCACATTCGTCATGCGCCCATCGCGCTGCAGTTCGCGCAGTATTTTCAGATCGATGGCATCGAGTTCGACGCTGGCCACGCGGGTCTTCCTTGTTCGGCTTTATGCTTCCTTCTACTCTTCACGGCGGGATTCGCAATAATAGTTCAATGGCACGACACAAAATTACGTGTAGAGTTCCGTATGGGCTGTTGGAAACGCAAGGCTGCCCTTGAATATCGGCGCAGGACGCCCTTAAATACCAGACAACGAAAAGGTGTATCGCGATAGAGCCAGGAACATGGCTGTCCCCATCTGCCACCTTGTTTTGAAAGGAATGTTCCATGTCTGCCCGTCACGCAAAAGTCCTGATCATCGGCTCCGGTCCCGCAGGCTACACAGCCGCAATCTATGCCGCCCGTGCAATGCTCGAGCCCGTTCTCATCGCTGGAATGGAACAGGGTGGCCAATTGATGATCACCACGGATGTCGAGAATTACCCCGGCTATGCCGATCCCATTCAGGGTCCGTTTCTGATGGACCAGATGCTGAAACAGGCAATCCATGTGGGCACAGAGATCGTGAACGACCTCGTGACCGAGGTTGAGACGACCCGCCGCCCCTTCACGGTCAAAACCGATTCCGGCGCTGTGTGGACAGCCGATACGCTCATCATCTGCACCGGTGCCAAGGCCAAGTGGCTCGGCATTGAGAGCGAGCAGCATTTCCAGGGCTTTGGCGTTTCCGCCTGCGCCACCTGCGATGGCTTCTTCTATCGCAACCGCGATGTGATTGTGGTTGGCGGCGGCAACTCCGCCGTGGAAGAGGCTCTCTACCTTTCAAACATCGCCAAGTCGGTCACCGTCGTTCACCGCCGCGATAGCTTCCGCTCCGAGAAGATTTTGCAGGAGCGCCTGTTCGCTAAGGAGAATGTGAACATTCTGTGGAACAGCGAGATTGCCGAGATTGTCGGCACGCCTGCCAAGCCACCCATGCCGCCATCGGTCACCGGCGCTAGAATTCGCAACACGCAGACTGGCGATATCACCGAAATGCCGGTTCACGGCGTATTCGTGGCCATTGGCCATGCGCCAGCTGTGGAGCTGTTCGAAGGCAAGCTGAAGCTGAAGCCAAACGGCTACATGTGGACAGCGCCCGATTCGACCGCGACCGATGTGGACGGAATATTCGCCGCCGGCGACGTGACGGATGATACCTATCGCCAAGCCATCACTGCCGCAGGCATGGGTTGCATGGCTGCACTTGAAGCCGAAAGATATCTCGCAGCGCAAGCGCCGCTTGCCGTTGCCGCAGAATAAGAAGGGCGACACACCGCATGCCTATGCCGTTAGACTGGGACAAACTGCGCATATTTCATGCGGCTGCCGAAGCTGGATCTTTCACCCATGCAGCAGACAAACTGCACCTTTCGCAATCTGCCATCAGCCGTCAGGTCAGCGCGCTTGAGCAGGATGTCGGCGTCAAGCTGTTCCACCGCCACGCGCGCGGCCTTATCCTGACCGAACAGGGCGAGTTGCTCTACCGCACGGCGCACGACGTTCTGCTGAAGCTTGAAACGGTCAAGATGCAGCTGACCGAAACGACGGAGAAGCCGAGCGGCAAATTGCGCGTTACCACCACCGTTGGCCTTGGCCAGGGATGGTTGACGGACAAGGTGCAGGAGTTCCTGCAGCTTTACCCGGAAATGTCGATCCAGCTCATTCTCGACAATGAGGAGCTGGATGTGAACATGCGCCACGCAGACTGCGCCATTCGCCTGCGCCAGCCGCAGCAGTCCGATCTGATCCAGCGCAAGCTGTTTACCGTGCACATGCACGTCTATGCAGCCCCGTCCTACATCAACCGCTATGGCGAGCCTCAGTCCATCGAGGATCTGGATAACCACAAGGTCATCTCGTTTGGAGAGCCAGCGCCGAACTATCTTCTTGATGTGAACTGGCTGGAAAATGCCGGGCGCTCATCGGACAATACCCGTCTTGCGCATTTGCAGATCAACAGCCAGACATCCATCAAGCGCGCCTGCCTGCTGGGCATCGGCATCGCCTGCCTGCCGGACTATATTGTTGGCCGCGACCCCGGCCTTATCCAACTTTCCTTGCCCGCAGATATTCCGTCATTCGATACCTATTTCTGCTACCCGGATGAATTGAAGAATGCGGCCAAGCTGAAAGTCTTCCGGGATTTCGTTGTTGCCAAGGCGCGCAACTGGAATTTCTGATTCCAAAAATTCGTATTTATCGTTTCGAAACAGAGAATTAGCAGGCAATATCGCCTTGCTGGCCTATGTCATTGTGTAAAGCAATGCGAAATAAATATGACAAGATTTCCGAGCGATGCGTGGGGCGCAGGGCTGGCCTGCACAAAAAACAGTTGATCGATGCCCAAATAAGCATCATATCGCACACAGCTGATGCACACGGCGGCTTTTCCTCCCAGTTCCGCCGCGTCAGCTGTTCCCCTCTGGAGGTTTTTTAACCTTCACACTTATAAGGGCCCTGGAGTAATCCGGTGGCCCTCTTTTTTTACCCGCAATAATTTTCTGATGAACAGCCGTTTGTTGAACAAATGGCCCTTGTTCTTGAACGCTTGCAACTCCATATTCTCTAAAGCTGTAGCGGGCTCCTGTTGGCCCCATCAGCTGTTCCCCTCTGGAGGTCTCGACCTTCAAACTGTCAGGCCGCGGAGAAATCCAGCGGCCTTTTTTTTGGCCTGGGAAGCCCGGGGAAAGAAATTTGCGCCCTGCCCTTGATATCGATCATTCCCGATATAAATATCGTAATGGACAGATATACGAGAAAGATATGAACCACGAAGACGCCTTGAAGGCCATTGCTCATCCGGTTCGGTTGAAGTTTCTGGAATGGCTGAAGCAGCCGGAACAGCACTTCAATCAGGCACATCCCTTTACCATGGGCGTGTGTGCGCACCAGTTCGAGATATCGGGCCTATCGCAATCGACAGTCTCGTCCCACCTCGCTGCCTTGCAGGCAGCCGGGCTGGTCAGATCGCGAAAGGTTGGGCAGTGGAATTTTTATGAGCGTGACGAGGAGAATATCTCCCAGTTTCTCAGCTATCTGAACCAGAAGCTTTAAGCGCGCCTATTTCGGCGCTCTCGACCTCCAAGAAGAGAAAGCAATTTCATGACAAAACTGTTCGAACCGGCCCAGGCTGGCGATATTTCCCTGGCAAACCGCGTCGTCATGGCCCCTTTGACGCGCAACCGCTCCCCGGGCGCCATTCCCAACAACCTGAACGCCACCTATTACGAGCAGCGCGCGACGGCGGGCCTGATCGTGACTGAAGGCACGCCCGTTTCCCAGCAGGGACAGGGCTATGCGGATGTTCCCGGCCTTTACAAGCAGGAATCCATCAACGGCTGGAAGGCCGTGACCGAGGGTGTTCACAAGGCTGGCGGCAAGATTGTCGCTCAGATCTGGCACGTTGGCCGCGTCTCGCACACATCGCTCCAGCCCCACGGCGGCCAGCCGGTTGCACCATCTGCCATCAGGGCCAATTCCAAGACCTACATCATCAATGATGACGGCACCGGCACCTTCGCCGAGACGTCCGAGCCACGCGAACTGGGCCTCAGCGAAATTCCGGTTGTTCTGGATGATTTCCGCAAGGGCGCCCGCGCCGCTATCGATGCCGGTTTTGACGGTGTAGAAATCCACGCGGCCAATGGCTACCTGATCGATCAGTTCCTGAAATCCGGCACCAACCAGCGTACCGATGAATATGGCGGCTCGATCGAAAACCGCGCACGCTTCCTGCTCGAAATCGTGGATGTGGTGGCCAAGGAAATCGGCGCAGGCCGCACAGGCGTTCGCCTCTCCCCGGTCACACCTGCCAACGACATTTTCGAAGCAGAGCCTCAGCCGCTCTTTGAATATGTTGCACGCGAACTGGGTAGCCGCGGCCTTGCCTTCATCCACGTGATCGAAGGCGCAACGGGTGGTCCGCGTGATTTCAAGCAGGGCGACAAGCCCTTCGATTATGACGCGCTGAAAGCCGCCTATACCAATGCCGGCGGCAAGGGCCTGTGGATCGCAAACAACGGTTACGACCGGGAAACAGCCATCAGCGCGACGGACAGCGGCAAGGTTGATGCGGTTGCCTTCGGCAAGGCGTTCATCTCCAACCCGGATCTGGTGCAGCGCCTGAAGGACAACGCACCGCTCAACGAGCCGAACCAGCAGACGTTCTATGGCGGCGGCGTAGAAGGCTACACCGACTACCCGGCGCTTGCCTAAACGCAGATATCAGACGCCGCGTATTCCCATGGGGATGCGCGGCGTACCGCACCATCGAGAAAACTTGGGCGATGCATGGGCGATTTGACGCCCCGTCGGTCAGCCGGGACTACGGTCCACAACTTCGGCCTCTGGCCTATCGCCACCAAGGCTGTGTTCCACGTGCCAGCGGCCGCGTTCATCCTGATAGTAGATTTCTTCGTCTTCACCGCCCACCTGCTGTTCGGCAGCGGCAATGCGGGCTGCCTGAACGGCGTCGGAGTGGGATGGAAATGCCTCGGAATAAGCGCCGCTCATCCTGTAGGCCCAGCCTCCATCATGCTCAACAATCTCGTAGACCACTTTGGTCATGCGCACTTCCTCCTGATAGATTGAAGGAGCGTGGCAACCTTTGCCGCTAACGTGCATTTGAAGAACGAGATCGCGGCACAATCGCCAGGTCCTTGAACACCACTATCCTACCAAATCGCCCAATGTGCAAATGTCACATCTTGCCGCAGCATTGGTTTTGATCAGTCCATGATACGGAAGGCCGAATATGTCGATTGCCACCAGGCTGAAACAAGAGCGTATGCTGCTCGCAGCCGTGCCTTGCGCCGTTGCCGCTTATTTCGCCGAGCATATGGTGATGGCGCACGGCAAGACGCTTTCCTTCATCGTCGCTGCGGCGTTGATCGGCGTCATTATTCTGGTCTCGATGCGGGTTGCCCATCATGCCGAAATTCTCGCGACCAAGGTAGGAGACCCCTATGGCACGATGATCCTGACGCTTTCTGCCGTTGCGGTGGAGGTGCTGATCCTTGCCATCATCATGCAGGAATCCACCTCACCCACTCTCGTGCGCGATACGATCTATTCTGCTGTGATGATCGACATCAATGGCATTCTCGGCATCGCCGCCCTTCTGGGCGGCCTTCGCCACGGCGAACAGCCTTACAATGACGATTCGGCGCGCACCTATGTCGTGATGATCCTCACCGCCATGGGCATTTCGATGATCGTGCCGGAATTCATTCCTCAGGCGAAGTGGCACTATTATTCCATCTTCACCATCGGTGCGATGATTACGCTCTATGCGCTGTTCCTGAAGATGCAGGTCGGTCCACACAGCTACTTCTTCAGCTACAGCTATCCGCGCAACGAGCGCAAGAAATCCGCCGCCGAGCAGCAGCAAGAAGCGGATGAGCACGATGAAAATGGCCCGGCTTCCTACTCGATTGCGATCATTCTGATCGGCGTCGTCATTATCGGCGCTCTGGCGGAATTCATGTCGGCATTCCTGAGCAACGGGCTGGAAGGCAGCGGCGCGCCGCTGGCATTGATGGCCGTCGTAGTGGCCACGATTTCGGCAGCGCCAGAAATCATGACGGCGATGCGCTCTGCCCTTCGCAACCGCATGCAGTCGGTCGTCAACATCGCCATGGGCGCGTCGCTATCAACCGTCATTCTCACCGTGCCGGTCATGGAGGGCATTGCGCTCTATACCGGCCAGCCCTTCATCATGGCCATGACGCCGGTTCAGACGGTGATGGTTTTCATCACCCTGTTTGCCGCAGCCATCAACCTCAATGATGGTGAGACGAACGCCATTGAGGGCATGACGCACTTCATTCTGTTCGCCGCCTTCGTGATGCTGCTGTTTTTGGGGCTATGAATCAAAAAGGCCCGGTCTAGACCGGGCCTTCGATATTAGAAAATCGCGATTAGCGGCAGTTTGCGCAGAAGCGCTGAATGCGGTTGCACGCCTCTTCCAGCAACTTCTCAGATGTTGCATAGGAAATGCGGAAGTTGGGGCCGAGGCCGAAGGCAGAGCCGTGAACGACAGCAACGCCTTCCGTTTCCAGCAACTCGGTCACAAAATCCTCATCCGTCTCGATGACCTTGCCCGATGGGGCTGTCTTGCCGATGAGGCCAGCGCAGGATGGGTAAACGTAGAACGCACCTTCCGGCATTGGGCAATTGATGCCCTTGGCCTGGTTGAGCATGGAGACAACCAGATCACGACGGCCTTCGAAGATCTTCTTGTTGGCCGGAATGAAGTCCTGCGTGCCGTTGAGCGCTTCCACGGCTGCCCACTGCGCGATGGATGTCGCGCCTGATGTCTGCTGGCCCTGGATCATGTCCATGGCCTTGATAAGCTGCAACGGGCCAGCGGCGTAACCAATACGCCAGCCAGTCATCGCATAGGCCTTGGAAACGCCATTCATCGTCAATGTGCGATCATAGAGCGATGGCTCGACTTCGACAGGCGTCACGAATTTGAAGTCGCCATAGGTCAGGTGCTCATACATGTCGTCTGTCAGAACCCAGACATGCGGGTGCTTGACGAGAACGTCAGTCAGCGCCTTCAACTCATCATGGGTGTAAGCCGCACCCGATGGGTTGGATGGCGAGTTGAACAGGAACCACTTGGTCTTCGGCGTGATGGCCTTTTCCAGGGCTTCCGCCGTCAGCTTGAAATTGCCTTCCAGCGTTGTTTGAACAAACACCGGCGTGCCACCGCAGATCGACACCATTTCAGGGTAGCTGACCCAATAAGGTGTTGGAATAACAACTTCGTCGCCGGGGTTAAGCGTTGCCATGAAGGCATTGAAAAGAATCTGCTTTCCACCCGTGCCGACGATTGTCTGCTCTGGCTTGTAGTCGAGGCCGTTTTCGCGCTTGAACTTTTCAGCGATAGCTTTGCGCAGTTCGGGAATACCCGAAACCGGCGTGTATTTCGTTTTGCCGGCGTTAATCGCGGCAATGGCTGCTTCCTTGATATTGTCGGGCGTATCGAAATCCGGCTCGCCTGCGCCAAGACCAATGACATCGCGACCCTGCGCCTGCAATTCGCGGGCTTTCTGGGAAACGGCGATGGTAGCGGAAGGCTTTACGCGGGAAAGAATGTCGGCAAGGAAGGCCATTTTTATCGGTCCTGTTGAAATTGACATCGGCAGAGGTCTGCGACGGTCGCCCTCTGCGCGACTTGGTATGTAGAAAGACAAGGTCTCTTTCAAGACCAATTGCCATGAAAACGTTACCCCACGGCATTTTATAAGCTGCTTAACCAGCACGAAACGCTTTTGCGTTACTGTGTACAGGTTGAAATGATCTTCCGGGTACACCGACATGACACCGAAAAGCATTTTCTCCAATCTTGTGCGCGAAGCTGATGGCTCTTGGTCCACGACCTATGCGCCATTCACACTGAAATCCGCGCTTCAGCCGATCTTCCGGCGCCTGCCCGATGGGCGTCTCGATATCGATTCCTTCGAGGGTCTTGTTCGCCCCTATCAGGGCCTTGAGCTGGTGCCGCCGGCCCAATTGTTTGCCCAGGTGCGCCCCGGCGATATCGAGGCCATAGACAGCATTCTGCGCACCATCCACATATTGAACACCGGCGCGCTGGAGCGCACACGCGTCCGCATCTTCGTCAACTTTCACCCCGGCCTGTTTCGTACCCCGGCCAAGATGCGTCAGGAAGTGGAGCGCATGCGGCTCTCGGCTCATCAAGCGGGCATGTCTGCGGATCGCATCGTGTGCGAAATTGCCGAGAACGGCGCCTCCGAGGCGAGCCTTCTCGCAGATTTTGCCGGACACATGCGTGCCATGGGGTTTCGCGTTGCCCTTCCCGGCTTCGTGGCCGGTGATACCGATATTGAGCGCGTGAAGCTGATCAAGCCCGATTACGTGAAATTCGAGGCAGCGTGGGCGCGCGAGTTTATGCGCAATTCGGCAGGGGCCGCCTTGTTGCGCGTCATCGTCAAACAGTTCGAGAGCGAAGGTATCGAGCCGATTTTCGAAGCACTCGAGGAAGAACGCGAAATCGCCATCTGCAGGGACCTCGGTGTCTCGCTGATGCAGGGCTATGCGCTGGCCCGCCCCGAGCTGGCGCCGACGACCTTCAACGACCGGTTCCCGGAGCTTGCCTCCGGAGCACGATCACCGGCTTATGCCACTCCGCGCCAGGAGGCTTCACTCCCGAAAGCACCGATTGAGCCGCGTGGTCCAAAACCGGTTCGCACCTTCGGAAAACGCGGAATTTGAACGCTGTTTAAACCCCGTTAACCACTGCCTTGATATGGCCACAATAAATACGCCGGACGGTCCGATTTCGGTCTCCATGGCGTCCACTTCCAAGCCAATTTTAAAGCCACGTCGCGCAATTCGATTGCAGCGACGCATGACTTTCATTTCTTAAAAAAATTCGACACGCAACGACGTGCAACAGGGACCGCAACGATGTTTCTCAATGATCGGAAGTCTGCAGACCGGCTGAGAATGCAACGGATACTTTTCACGCTATGGATGGCGCTGGCCGCCCTTATCGTGATGATCACCATGGCAGCCGGGCTGGCCACATCATCCCATGCCGCTGAAATGGTAGATCCCATCCACACATCCGCCATTGCCGCCGCCCCCATCTCCCAGGCATCCGACCGCATATTTGTGATCGTTCTTCTGGTCACAGGTTTTGCGACCCTGGCCGTTGGTGGCATAATGCTGACAGTGAACAGCATTCGCGAGACATTCCAGCGCCAGCGTCGCGACTGATAACCCCGCTTCGAACCATCTGCAAAGGCCCCTCGCCTGTTCTTGCCGTGGCAATTCTTAGCTGATAGATCAGCGCCACGTTGAAAAGGGTTATGCGGTCGCACGGCCCCTGCTTTTGGTGACCCATGACACGCATTCAAGCCAATCTCGTTCTCTTGCTCGCCGCTGCGATCTGGGGTGGAGGCTTCGTGGCGCAATCCACCGCCATGGATACGATTGGCCCGCTCTGGTTTGTAGGTCTGCGCTTTGCCATTGCCGCATTTGCCGTGCTGCCCTTCGCGATGATGGAAACCCGCCGCTTGAAGACACCCCCGAGCCGGGGCGAGTTCAAGGCGTTCATTCTCGTCGGTCTTGCCCTCCTCATGGGAGCAACCACCCAGCAGGTCGGGCTGTTGACGACCTCAGTCACCAATTCCAGTTTCCTCACCGCCCTCTATGTCATCTTCGTGCCGGTCATCGCCGTCGTCATTTACCGACGCTACCCGCATTGGGTCGTCTGGCCCGGCGCGTTGATGATGCTGTGCGGTATTTTTCTCCTGTCGGGAGGAAGCATGAGCAGCCTGACCACCGGCGACATGCTGAGCATCGTCTGCGCCTTCTTCTGGGCAATCCAGATCACGCTGGCGGGGCGGTTCGTCATGCAAAGCAACCGGCCCCTTGCACTCTCCTGCACACAGTTTGCCGTCTGTGCAGTGCTGAGCATGCTCGCGGGCGCTTTCGTGGAGCCTATCAACTACACGGCTATCGCATCCTCGATCTATGAGATCCTTTATGTCGGTCTCGTCTCCTCGGGCCTGGCTTTCGTGCTGCAAGTCATCGGTCAACGCTATACGACAGCGCCTCAGGCAGCGATCTTTCTATCGTCCGAAGCCCTGTTTGGGGCCATGTTTGCGGCAATGTTCCTGCAGGAAAAAATTTCGCCCGCAGGCTATATTGGCTGCGCTATTATTTTCACCGCAATATTGCTGGTTGAACTGGTTCCTGAATTGTCAAAACGCAAAAACGCTACGGGCATTTCTTGAAATACACAGCTTCACGCGACCCTATACTCTAGAAAGCTTTACTCTTTTTGCGCGAAATTTTGTGTAAAATCCTATCGATTGCGATGTTTTCGTTTCACAACTGCTAAAGCACGAGAAAAAATCTGCTATTGGCCGCAAAAACCGCTTTGAAAGAGGTGAACGGGCGCGGAATATGGCCCAAAAGTTTTGCTTGCCAATTTAGAATAAACACAGCAATCTGTTGCTGTTCAGGCGAGTTACGAGCATGGGAAGGCCTAAAAAACAAATGCCTCGGGGATAAAAACTCCGAGCGGCGGGGACAAAATAACGTTGATCAGAACGTCAAAAGCTTTCCACGCAAAGGTCCATATTCTCAACATTCAAAAACTGCCTGCCGTACGCCCTCACGGGCAAAACTGTAATGCTGCCTGGAGCTGAACACGGGCAGAGCGAAAAGGACCTGATGCATGGCCGAGACTGGCACCGTTAAATTCTTTAATACAGACAAGGGCTTCGGCTTCATCAAACCAGACAATGGTGGCGCCGATATCTTTGTTCATATCTCTGCCGTACAGGCTTCTGGCCTGTCCGCTCTTTCGGAAAACCAGAAAGTAAGCTTCGACACTGAACCTGATCGTCGCGGCAAAGGGCCAAAAGCAGTCAATCTCCAGATCGACGGCTAACCTCTGACGACTTTCTATTCTCGTTGAAGCCCGGCAGGAATGCCGGGTTTTTTTGATTTGCGGGAAGGAACACACAATGCCCACTGCGGGTTGAAACGCACGACCCTGCCGTCGCGCGTGTCATCCTCACGCAATTGCAACCTTTTAGGCTGCCGCCTAGATGCCCTTGAGATAGGGATTGGTGCGGCGCTCCTCGCCAATGCGGCCTCCGGGGCCGTGGCCGCAGATAAAGCCAACCTCATCACCTAATGGCAGCACCTTGTTGCGGATCGATGCCAGCAATTGCTCGTGGTTGCCGCCGGGAAGATCCGTTCTGCCAATCGAGCCGCTGAACAGCACATCACCAAGATGGGCGAAAGCCTGCGCACGGTTGTAGTAGATGACGTGACCGGGTGCATGGCCGGGGCAATGGTAAACTTCAAAGACGTGATCGCCGAAGGAGACGGTGGCCCCATCCTCCAGCCAGCGATCCGGCAATACATTCTGAAGGCCGGGAATGCTATAGGTTTGCGCCTGCGTCTCGATGCGCTCCAGAAGCGGCTTGTCATCCTCATGCGGGCCGATGATAGGCAGAGACAGCTTTTCCTTCAGTTCCTTTGCCCCGCCAGCATGATCGAGATGACCATGCGTGAGCCAGATTTCTTTGAGCTTGATACCGTTTTCGGTCACCGTCTGGATGATGACATCGACATCGCCACCCGGATCGACAATGACGCCTTCCTTGGTGTCTTCATCGAAAAGGATTGTGCAGTTCTGCTGAAATGGCGTCACGGGAATAATGCCCGCCTGTAGCTTACCCATGGTCTCTCCTTCTCAAAAAACAGCATCTCTATAGACTGCTCATCACGGTTAAACAACAAAGCGGCGGCGTTTACGAAGCCTGTGCAATATCCAATCGGTATGAGCAGATTGTATTTTAGCGATCATGAAATTCGGAACAGACCTGATGTTCGCGCGTTCTTGCCCCGACCTTCAAAGGAGTAAGACCAATGAACAAGAAGCTCAAGATCATGATTGCCGGTGGCGCTTTTGCGTTGCTCGCCGGATATGCCAATGCAGCAATGGTTGCCACGACTGCGTCCGATCTTTCCGTGCGGTCCGGTCCTGGTGAGGACTACCCGGAAGTCGGTTTGGCAACACGCGGCAGCGATGCCGTGCTTGATGGCTGCATCGACGGCAGCGCCTGGTGCCGCGTCGAGGTGAACGGCCTGCGTGGTTGGGCGAATGCCGATTATCTCAACGTGATGTATGAAGGCGCGCCGGTTATTCTTCGTGAGCGCCGCAGCGACATCAACGTTCCAGTCGTGACCTATGAGAAGACATCCAATGTTCAGTCAGAGCCGAACCCGGGCGACCCGAACCTTGGACGTGTCGGTGAGGTGAACCCACCTGAGCAGGTCATGACCTACATTGACCAGCATCCGGGCGAAACGATCACCTATGATGGCGACGTCGTTGTTGGCACGACTGTTCCGGCTGGCGCACAGATGGTGACAGTTCCTGATTACGAATACAGCTATGTTCGCATCAACGACCGTGCGGTTCTGGTAGAGCCAAGCACACGTCGTGTTGTTTACGTCTACGAGTAAGCATTCGATTTCAAATTTGAACGACAGGAGAGCGCGGCATGTCCGCGCTCTTTTGCGTTCGCAGGCCCGCGTGCCCATATTGATGTTGATGTCCAGCCGACACCATATTATCGATCGCAACACAAAATGATCACGCCTATCCTCCCGTTTGCCTCATTTTCGGGTAGTGTCTCGGCATGTGTACCAACCGGCACCCGTGGCCAGCCAGAATGAAGGAATGACAGTGCCTGCGCAGTCGCTGAAAAAGACCGCTCTCAAGCAAGCCCCTGCGCTTCCGCATGTCGATGACGGAAAGATCGACTTCGATACGATCGAGGCGTTTTTCTTTGCCTATCGAGATTTCGTGTCCGACCCTGATGTGATCCTCTCCAAGCTGGATTATGGCCGGGCGCATCACCGCGTGGTGTATTTTGTTTGCCGCCAGCCGGGCATGACCGTGGCCGACCTGCTGGACACGTTGCAGATCACCAAGCAAAGCCTTGCGCGCGTGCTGAAGCAATTGATCGATGATGGCTATATCCGCCAGATGGCCGGGCCTGAAGATCGCCGCCAGCGCAGGCTCTATCCGACACTAACGGGCCGTGAGCTGGCGCTGGCACTCAGCGATCCCCAGTCTCGCCGCATCGACCGGGCGCTGGAAGCCATGCAGCCAGAAGCGCGCGCCTGCGTGCGCGAATTTCTGGCGCGCATGCGTGATCCCGCCACCGACAGAGTTTTGAACGCAGTGGAGGAATGACATGGTGAGCAATTCGCCCCGGCAGCCATTGGCGGATGACGACGCCCCTCACCTGCTGATCGTTGATGACGACTCGCGAATCCGCGCTTTGCTGCAGCGCTTTCTGGGTGACAAGGGCTACCGCATTACCGCAGCAGCAGATGCCGCCGAAGCACGCCGGAAGATGGAAGGCATACGCTTCGACCTGCTTATCCTCGATGTGATGATGCCCGGCGAAAACGGATTGTCGCTGACCAAGTCGCTCAACGAAAACAAGTCGGTTCCGGTCATTCTTCTGACGGCCCGCTCCGAAGCCGATGCGCGGATTGCCGGTCTGGAAGCTGGTGCCGACGACTATCTGGCAAAGCCGTTTGATCCGCGTGAACTGGTGCTGCGCATCAACAATATCCTGAGGCGCAACGCCTCGCCCGACACGCCAAAGATTGAGCAGATCATCTTCGGGCCCTATAATTTCTCCGTGCCCCGCAAGGAATTGCGGCGCGGCGCCGACATCATCAGGCTGACCGACCGCGAGCAGGACATCATGCTTCTGTTCGCTCTGCGATCCGGCGAAACCATTCCGCGCCACGAGCTTGTGGATGCGGAGGCAGATGTGGGCGAACGCACCATCGATGTGCAGATCAACCGGCTTCGTCGCAAGATCGAGGACGACCCTGCAAACCCGGTTTACCTGCAGACAGTGCGTGGCATCGGCTATCGTCTGAGTGTCGATTAAAAGCCTGTGCCCCGCGCAGGCGAGTGAGAGTGGGCGAAAATGGCAATCGGCGATTTGATGACCGCAGTTCAAGACAGCGCCCCCATGCGAGCCTGGCGTTCTTCCGCCCGGTGGCTGCGGCACTGGCTGCCGACGGGCCTTTACACACGCTCGCTTCTCATCATCATTCTGCCCATGGTTCTGTTGCAGGTCGTTGTCGCTGCTGTGTTCATGGAACGCCATTGGCAGCTTGTGACCGAGCGCCTCTCTGCCGCCGTGACCCGCGATATTGCAGCCGTCATCGAATTGCTGGAAACCGACCCTGAGGAAGATGACTACCAGCGGGTCATCAACATCGCGCGCGAGAAGCTCGATCTCAGTGTCTATATCGAGCCGAAACAGGAGTTGCCGGAGGCGCGACCACAACCCCTGTTCTCCATCCTCGATACCATTCTGGCAGACCAGATTCGCCAGCAGATTGGCAAACCCTTCTGGCTCGACACTTTCGGCAATGGTGCGCTGGTGGAAATACGCATCCAGCTTGACGACAAGACCCTGCGCGTCTTCACGCGTCGCAGCCAGGCCTATGCTTCCAACACGCATATCTTCCTCGTCTGGATGGCCGGGGCGTCGCTGGTCCTGCTTGGAATTTCCATTCTGTTCCTGCGTGGTCAGATCAGACCCATTCTGGCGCTGGCAAAAGCCGCAGAAAGCTTTGGTCGTGGGCAGAAAATGACAGCCTATTCGCCCAGAGGTGCCGACGAGGTGCGCCGCGCGGGCCTTGCCTTCATTTTGATGCGGGAGCGCATCGAGCGGCAGATGGAGCAGCGCACCGCGATGCTGAACGGCGTCAGCCATGACCTTCGCACCATCCTGACGCGCTTCAAGCTTCAGCTGGCGCTGGCAGCTGACAACCCCGATCTTGAAGGACTGGACAAGGACGTCGACGATATGCAGTCCATGCTGGAGGCCTATCTGGCCTTCGCACGCGACGACACAGAAGAGACGGTTGGAACGCTGGAACTTGGCCCCCTGTTCGACAGGTTTGCCAATGATTTCCAGTCCTGCGGAAAGACCTTCAGCTATCAGCTCAATGGCATACAGGAGCTTTCCGTTCGCCCCACTGCATTCTCACGTCTGCTCGGAAATCTGGCCGCAAACGCCCACCGCTATGCCACAACGCTCGCCGTTGAAATCCGCAAGGCACCGAAATCGATTAGCTTCGTCTTCGATGATGATGGCCCGGGTATTCCTGAGCACTCACGGGAGGATGTGTTCAAGCCGTTTCATCGCTTGGATGAAGCGCGCAATCTGGACGCCTCCGGCACCGGGCTTGGCCTGTCTATCGTGCGCGACATCGCCCGAAGCCATGGTGGCGACGTAACATTGGATGACAGTCCGCAGGGTGGATTAAGGGTGATCGTCAAAATCCCGGTCTGAGATCGCGGGGACCGCTTGCCTCAGCACATCTTCTCGCCGTTGGGAAGGGCACGTTCCACACCGGCAAGCACGATGGCACCGTCCGTATCGGCAAAACCAAGCGTCAGGACTTCGGAGCGGAAAGGACCGATCTGGCGTGGCGGAAAATTGACCACCGCCATAACCTGCCGTCCCAGAAGCGTTTCCGGCGTGTAATGCACGGTGATCTGAGCCGACGATTTCTTGACGCCGATCTCTGGCCCGAAATCGATTTTCAGCTTGAATGCAGGCTTCCGCGCCTCGGGAAAGGCCTCGACCTCGACAACAGTGCCGACGCGAATATCGACCTTCTCGAAGTCTGCATAGGTGATCGGCTCACTCATCGAGACCCTCTTTAAACAGCCAGCTCTTCGGCGCGTTTTCTGGCGGCAGCAATGGCCTTGTCGAACAGCGGCTGCATGCCATTGTCATCCATCAGAACCGAGAGTGCTGCCGCAGTCGTGCCGCCGGGCGACGTGACGTTCTTGCGCAAGCGTGAAGCGTCCTCGGGGGACTGATGAAGCAATTCACCAGCCCCCGCGACGGTTTCCCGTGCCAGGCGCATGGCGAGGTCCGCCGGCAAGCCGCATTTGCGACCTGCCTCTGCCATGCACTCCACGAGATAAAAAACGTAGGCAGGGCCACTGCCTGATAATGCAGTAACCGCGTCGATATCGCCTTCGGTCGCAACCCACTCCACCGGACCGCTGACCTTCAGCAGCGTTTCGACGAGGGAACGCTGCTGCTCTGTCACCGCCTCATTGGCGAATGCACCCGTCACGCCGCGTCCAACCATCGCAGGCGTGTTCGGCATTGCGCGGATGGCCGCGGACTTACCAAGAAGGGCTTCGATACCATCAAGCGTCTTACCCGCCGCGATGGACACGACAACGGTTTGTGGCCCGACCATGGATTTCAACGCAGGCAGAACGACATCCATCAACTGTGGCTTGACTGCCAGAAACAGAATGCCCGCAACCGTATCTTCCGGTGGCGCGGTGAGGTGTGTGGCACCGGCTTCCGCAATCACGCCCATCATCGCATCGGACGGACCGGGATCGATAACGATGACCGATGAGCCCGTGACACCCTTTTTCAGCCATCCAGAGAGCAAGGCGCCGCCCATATTGCCAGCGCCGATGAGAACAAGCGGACCAGATGCAAGCGACACCATAGGCTCAGGCTTCCCCGACTGTTTCGAACAGCGCGGCTTCCATGGCAGCCTTGGCTTCCATGCCGGACCAGACAACAAACTGGAATGCCTGGAAATACTGTTCGCAAGCCTCAAGCGCGCTGGAGAGCAGCACTTCGACCTGCTGGTTTGTCGGCTCCGCGCCACCTGCCAGCAACAAGGACTGACGGAAAATGACGACATCTTCCTGACGCCACAGATCGAAATGCCCCATCAGCGTCTGGCCGTTGACATGCGCCAGAAGGCGGATGACTTCATTGACCCGGTGATCGGCGATCTTAAGATCGAATGCACACGCCAGATGCAGCGCTTCGAACTGCTCCATCCACGAGAACGAGACGTGATAATCAGCCCACTTGCCCTCGACGGTCATAGCGATTTCATCTTCGCCGGAGCGCTCGAACGACCAGTCGTTAGACGCGGCAACGAACTCGATCATATCGACCGGGTTTGAGTAACGCTCGACTTCAAATTCCATTAGGCTCATACGGCACCTTCTCAGCCGGAAATGAATGTTCTGTCTCGCACGCAAAGGCACAAAAACGCACACGCAAATGCCGGATTTCAATACTTACGGATGATGCCCGACGCCGCCAGAATAACGCTGCAAACATGTCTGGAGCTTACGGGGTTCGTTTCGAATCATCATTGAAAATCAGTGTATAACGAGCGAGTCCCCGCGCCACCCCCGGCATCCCGTTTTTACAATCAGAACTGTGTATATCTCCTCTTACGAAACCTCAGTTGTGAGTCATAACTGACTCTGCCAATTGTGTTTTTTGGACGTTTCCACAGACGTTAAAAAAAACTGAATGAAATTGCTTGCTTGTGGGTCCCGAATCCCCACTACGGCGCAAACTGCTTCGAAATGATACAGAAATGAAAAATGCCGGACCTTTGGGAAGGCCCGGCATCAGAATCAGCAGTCGAAAAAACGGCTTAGGAAGCGGTCGTGGAGGACTTTGCTTCCAAGGCTTCGATGCGTGCACGCAGAGCATCATTCTCGTCGCGGGCCTGAATGGCCATTTCGCGGACGGCTTCGAACTCCTCGCGCTTGACGAGATCGAGGCTGTTCAGCCAACGCTCGGCCTGCGCATGAAAAGCGGATTCAACTTCCTTGCGCATTCCCTGCGCGGCACCGGCCGCATCAGTCATGATCTTGGCGAATTCATCGAAAATTCGGTTGGTTCCGGTCGTTGTCATGGTGCTGTTTCCTCATGAATATCTGGAAAGGTCATTTGCTCTTCCGGGTCATGCATCTCAGGTAGGCACTCATCCGCCGCCTTGCAAGAAAAATAAGGAAGCGACACCGCTTCAAACGCCACGGGCCCGGCCACCATTGCGCCGAAGAATCGCCTTGACCATACCTCTTTCAATCGCCATTTTCTCGCCGGGTAAAAGAATAGAAGAGGTATCCGGCGCCCAACCGTAGCACTCTTAAGTTCCTTGCTCTCAACGCAATGACAATGGAATACGCGATTTGTTTGCACCGCTGGCCCAGTTCTCCATCATGCCTTTCCCTAATATCGATCCGGTGGCGTTCAACCTGGGACCCCTGCCAATCCATTGGTATGGCATCGCCTATGTCTTCGGCATCATGCTGGGCTGGTATTATGCCCGGACATTGAGCCTTACCGATCGCCTATGGCCGCACGAAAAATCGCCGATCACGCCTGTCCATCTCGATGACTTCATCGTCTGGGCCGCCGCCGGCATCGTGCTTGGCGGGCGCATTGGCTATATTCTGTTTTACGATATGGGCGCCGTCATCGCCAATCCGATCCGCGCGCTGCAGATCTGGAATGGCGGCATGTCGTTTCATGGCGGCCTCATCGGCACAACCATCGCCATGGTTCTATTTGCGCGCCGCAACGGCATCCCTGTCTGGAGCATGTTCGACATCATTGCGGCCGTTGCACCCATCGGCCTGTTTTTCGGCCGTCTCGCCAATTTCGTGAATGGCGAGTTGTGGGGTCGGTTGAGTGATGCGCCCTGGGCGGTGGTCTTTCCAACGGGCGGTCCGTTTGCGCGCCATCCGAGCCAGCTTTATGAAGCAGCGCTTGAAGGCATCGTCCTGCTGATTATCCTCGCCATTCTGATTTATGGCTTCAAGGCGCTGCGACGCCCCGGTACGGTGACGGGTGTTTTTGTCTGCGGCTACGCGCTGTCGCGAATCTTTGTGGAATTTTTCCGTGAGCCGGATGCGCAGATCGGTTATCTTGCCGGGGACTGGTTGACCATGGGCATGGTTTTATCAACACCCATGTTCCTGCTGGGCGTCTGGGCAGTTCTACGCGCGCGCCGCGCTTCGGCAGCATAGGGACCGGGTGACACCATGCCGACACCACTTGCACGCCGCATAAAATCCCTCATCCGCCTCAATGGCCCCATGAGCGTGACCGACTTCTTCGCGCTATGTCTCGCAGACCCGGAGCATGGCTACTACAAAACGCGCCAACCCTTTGGCCGCACCGGTGATTTCGTCACCGCGCCCGAGATCAGCCAGCTGTTCGGCGAAATGCTCGGCGTTTTCATCGTCCACGCATGGCAGCGACACGGTGCGCTTGCCCCTGTGCGGTTGGTGGAGATCGGCCCGGGCCGCGGCACCATGATGGCTGATATGCTCCGGGTCATCCAGCGCATCGCACCACCGCTTTATGACGCCATGACGGTCCATCTGGTGGAAACGAGCCCGAAACTGAGCGACATTCAACGCCAGACGCTGGCCGCGCACGGCGAGAAGATTGCCTGGCATGAGAGCTTCGTCGAGGTGCCGCCGGGATTTCTGCTGATTGCCGCCAACGAATTGTTCGACGCCATTCCCATCCGCCAGTTCGTGAAGACGCCGCAAGGCTTCCGCGAACGCGTGGTGGCGATGGATGCCGAAGACGAACTGATCTTCACCGCCGGTCTCGCCAGCATCGACCCTGACCTGCTGCCACCCCTGCCGGAGCGCCAGCCGATTGGCACCATATTCGAGTATTCCCCTGCCCGCGAAGCCGTGATGACAGCCATTGCACAAAGGCTGAAAAGTCAGGGCGGCGTGGCGCTCATCATCGATTATGGCTATATCGTTTCAGGCTTTGGCGACACGTTGCAGGCGCTTCGCATGCATGAATATGATCCGGTTCTGGCCCATCCCGGCGAGGCCGATCTGACTAGCCATGTGGACTTTGAAAGCCTCATGAGAACTGCGGAGAGTTTTGGCGTTCACGTCAATGGCTGTCTGCCGCAGGGAGATTTCCTCTATGGCCTTGGCTTGCGGGAGCGTGCGCAGGCGCTGGCATCCAAAGCCACCCCCGATCAGGAGATGGAAATTGCCCAGGCCGTCAACCGGTTGGCGGGTGAAGGGGCGGGTAAAATGGGTGAACTGTTCAAGGTGCTGGCAGTGTCCAGCGCGCCCGTGCATTTGCTGCCCTTCCGCCCCCTGGATTGACAGGGGCACCGCCCTTGGGCCACCATTGGATAAATACGAAGCAGAAAAATCTGCCGTCTGCATCGCAAGAGATGCGCTTAACCGGAAACACTCGCACGCGAATATTCGTTTCAGAATCAGCGACATCGCCAAGGAATGACACCGTATGCAGGACGAAACTCTGCCGCTGCCCATCCAGAGCCCATTGCTGGCCGCGGGCGCAAACAAGGCCATTCGCCATGGCTTCTTCACCCGTCACGGCGGTGTCTCGGAAGGCATCTATCGTGGTCTGAATGTCGGGCTGGGATCTCATGATGTCCGCCAGTCGGTTATGGAAAACAGACGGCGCGTTGCCCAATGGTTCGGACTGCCGGTGGAAAAACTCGCGACCGTTCACCAGATGCACTCTCCCAATGTGAACGTCATCGACGTGAGCTATAATGGCGAGAGACTGGAAGCCGACGCGATGGTGACGGCCACGCCGGGCATCATCATCGGCGTTCTCAGCGCGGATTGTGGACCCATTCTTTTTGCGGACGCAGAGGCCGGCGTCGTGGGCGCGGCCCATGCGGGCTGGAAGGGCGCCGTTACGGGCGTTCTGGAAAACACCATCGAGGCGATGATTGGCCTTGGCGCCAAGCGGGAACGGATCGTGGCAAGCCTCGGCCCCTCCATCAGTCGCCTGAATTACGAGGTCGGGCCGGAGCGTGTCGAGAGCCTTGAAGACATGAACCCAGCCTACGCTGCCTATCTTTCGCCCTCGCCCAATGAGGGCCATGCCTTTTTTGACCTGAAGCAACTGACCATCGACCGGCTGGCTGGCGCTGGCGTAACGGCGGAAAATCTCGATCTCTGCACCTACCCGGATGATGACAGGTTCTTCTCGTTCCGCCGAACCACGCATCTCCGCGAGCCGGATTATGGACGGCAGATTTCAGCAATAGCAATTCTGGAGAACTGATATGGCCTTGCACTTCGACGCAGCCGAATTCGAGGCACGCCGCGCCCGCCTGAGCGAGAAGATGGCAGAGGAAAAGCTGGACGCTATCCTGCTGTTTGCGCAGGAAAGCATGTACTGGCTGACCGGCTACGACACATTCGGCTACTGCTTTTTCCAGACGCTGGTGGTCAAGGCCGATGGCACGATGACGCTTTTGACGCGCTCGGCCGATCTGCGTCAGGCACGCCAGACCTCCAACATCGAAAACATCGTCATCTGGGTGGATCGCATCAATGCCGATCCAACGCTCGACCTCAAAGACCTGCTGAGCGATATGGATCTGCTTGGCTGCCGCATCGGCATCGAATTCGATACCCACGGCATGACGGGCAAGGTCGCGCGCCTCCTCGACAATCAACTCGCAAGCTTCTGCCAGATCATCGATGCATCGGCTGTGGTCAGCGGCTTGAGACTGGTCAAGAGCCCCGCCGAAGTCGCCTATGCGAAACGCGCTGGTGAATTGGCCGATAATGCGCTGGATGCCGCGCTTAAGATCGTGGGCCAAGGAGCAGACGAAGCGGATATTCTTGCTGCTATGCAGGGTGCAGTCTTTGCGGGCGGTGGTGATTACCCCGCCAATGAATTCATCATCGGTTCTGGCCCCGACGCGCTTCTGTGCCGCTACAAGGCGGGACGCCGCAAACTGGACGCGAAAGACCAGTTGACGCTGGAATGGGCTGGTGTCAGCGCCCATTACCACGCGGCCATGATGCGCACCATCATCATCGGCGAGCCGGATTTCCGTCACAAGGAGCTTTACAACGCCTGTGCCGAAAACATCCGCGCTATTGAGGAGGTTTTGCGCCCCGGCAACACCTTCGGTGATGTGTTCGATGTCCACGCCCGCATCATGGACGAGCGCGGATTGACGCGCCACCGCCTGAATGCCTGCGGCTATTCTCTTGGCGCTCGCTTCTCGCCCTCATGGATGGAACACCAGATGTTCTATGCGGGCAACACGCAGGAAATCCTGCCCAACATGACGCTGTTCGTCCACATGATCATCATGGACAGCGACACGGGCGCGGCGATGACCCTTGGCCAGACCTACCTCACCACGGAAGGGGCGCCGGAATCACTCTCGCGCCACAGCCTTGATCTGTTGACGGTCTAAACTCGATTTGACTCGCAACGACCTCAAACCCTACATTACAAACATATGATGGTTGGGCGGAGGACGTGATGAAGGGACATCTGACATGCGCCGGTTAGGATTGGTCATCGCAATCCCGATCCTGACCCTCGCACTATCGGCCTGTAACACCACCGATACGCTGACCCCGCTTGTGAATGTGGGGGAAAGCAACGTGCAATCGACTCCCGTCAATCAGGGCGATCTCGATCAGGTAGCCGCGGCCGCTGACCGGACCCCAACGGGCATACCATCTCAGGTCCCAGCCTACGCCCCGCAAAACACCCGACAGGCCCAGGCGCAGGCCATGACCAGCGGTGTTCAATATGGCAAGCCGGTGGCAGACCAGCCCATGCCTGCGGCGCAGCCGCAGCCAGAGGTAAAGACGGCTGCACTCCCCGCTGGTGGATCCACGGGAACAATCCGGTTTCTGCCGATCATCGGCGCGCCCGTTCAGGCCGTCACTCCGCTTTCCAGACAATTGGGTGCGGAAGCCCGCGCAAAAGGTCTGACGATCCGCCCCTCCTCAGACACCACGGCTGAAAATATTCTGAAAGGCTATCTCTCGGCCTTTGCCGATGGCGGCAACGTGACCATTGTCTATGTGTGGGATGTGCTGGATGCGAATGGCGCGCGGCTTCACCGACTTCAGGGCCAGGAGGTTGTGCCTGCACGCGGAGCAGACCCGTGGTCTGGCGCAACAGACGCGGCCATGCAGAAAATCGCGGCCAAAACACTTCAGGATTACCAGTCATGGAAAAATGCTCAACGCGGATGAGCAACCTGTGATAGAATCAAGGCGGATAAGCTTCGACCGAGTCACAAAGTTTTCATGAAAATTAAGGCTAACACCCTCTGACCTATTGCATTCACGGGCAACACCGCTATTAAAGCGCCCATGGCAAAACGGCATGTCCGGCACCCATTCGGGTCGGGTATTCCTTCCCGTAGAACGACGCGGAGACCACAGCGAGCAACGTTGATGGATCTTCAGCATTGGCATGGAAACAGGCGGCAACAATGAAGGTTTTCGCAGGCAATTCGAACCGGCATCTGGCCGAAGCGATCTGCAAGTATCTGAATGTCCCTCTTGGAAATGCCACTGTAAAGCGGTTTGCTGACCAGGAAATATTCGTAGAAATCTCAGAAAACGTGCGCGGCGAGGATGTCTTCCTCGTTCAGTCCACGTCTTTCCCGGCCAATGACCACCTGATGGAACTGCTGATCATGATCGACGCCATGCGTCGTTCATCGGCAAGGCGCATCACGGCGGTTCTTCCCTATTTCGGTTACGCCCGGCAGGACCGCAAGGCTGGCCCCCGCACACCGATTTCGGCAAAGCTGGTTGCCAACCTGATTACCGAAGCCGGTGCAGACCGCGTTCTGACGCTTGATCTGCATGCTGGACAGATCCAGGGCTTCTTCGACATTCCAACCGACAACCTCTTCGCCGCCCCTATTCTGGCGCGCGACGTGAAGGAACATTACGACACCAAGAACGTCGTGGTCGTTTCCCCTGACGTTGGCGGTGTTGTCCGCGCCCGTTCGTTGGCAAAGCGTCTCGACTGTCTGCTGGCCATCGTCGATAAGCGCCGTGATCGTCCCGGCGAGTCCGAAGTCATGAACGTGATTGGTGACGTGACCGGCAAAGACTGCCTGCTGATGGACGATATCGTCGATTCCGGCGGCACACTCTGCAACGCGGCTGAGGCGCTTCTCAAGAATGGCGCGACCAGCGTTACCGCCTATATCACCCACGGGGTTCTGTCCGGCGGCGCAGTTGCCCGTGTGGCATCCTCCAAGCTGCGTGAACTTGTCATCACTGATAGCATTCAGCCAACCACCGCTGTACAGTCCGCGCACAATATCCGCGTGATCACCACCGCCACCCTGCTCGGCGAAGCGATCAACCGCACGGCAATGGAACAGTCTGTTTCCGGCCTCTTCGACTGATATTCTACGATCATCGTATCAATGAAAAAGCCGGAGCATCTGCCCCGGCTTTTTGCTGTTTGGCGATTGGAAATCGCTGGCCTCAGAAGAAGCCGAGCTTGTTGGGGCTGTAGGAAACCAGCAGGTTCTTGGTCTGCTGGTAGTGATCCAACATCATCTTGTGGGTTTCACGACCAATGCCCGATTGCTTGTAACCGCCAAACGCTGCACCAGCCGGATAGGCGTGGTAGCAATTGGTCCAGACGCGACCCGCTTCGATGCCGCGCCCTGCTCGATAGGCAAGATTGGTATCGCGGCTCCACACGCCAGCGCCAAGGCCATAGACCGTGTCATTGGCGATCTCGATGGCTTCCTCGACCGTCTTGAAGGTGGTGACGGATACGACGGGGCCGAAGATTTCCTCCTGGAACACCCGCATCTTGTTGTTGCCTTCAAACACCGTCGGCTGGATGTAGAAGCCGTCTTTCAGATTGCCGGAGAGCGATTTCTTGTCGCCGCCAGTCAGCACTTTCGCGCCTTCCTTTTTGCCGATTTCGAGATAGCTCATGATCTTGTCGAACTGCTCTTGCGAAGCCTGAGCGCCGATCATGGTGGCGGCATTCAGCGGGTCATCCTGGCTGATGGCTTCGACGCGCTTGATGGCCTTTTCCATGAAGCGATCATAGATCGATTCGTGCACCAAAGCGCGGGACGGGCATGTGCACACCTCGCCTTGGTTGAGCGCAAACATGGCAAAGCCTTCGAGTGCCTTGTCGAGGAAAGCATCATCCTCATTCATCACATCGGCAAAGAAGATGTTGGGGGACTTGCCGCCCAGTTCCAGCGTGATGTTGGTAACGTTATCAGCGGCATAGCGCATGATTTCCTTGCCGACCGAGGTTGAGCCGGTGAAGGCGATCTTGGCAATGCGGTTGCTCTGCGCCAGCGGCTTTCCGGCCTCAAGGCCAAGGCCATTGACGATGTTGACGACACCCGGAGGCAGCAGATCCTCGATCAGCTCCATGACGAGCAAAATGGACGCTGGCGTCTGTTCTGCAGGCTTCAGAACCACGCAGTTACCAGCAGCAAGCGCCGGTGCAAGCTTCCATGTCGCCATCAGAATCGGGAAGTTCCAGGGAATGATCTGGCCAACGACGCCAAGCGGTTCGTGGAAATGGTAAGCGACCGTGTCATTGTCGATCTGACCGATCGAGCCTTCCTGTGCACGGATACAACCGGCGAAATAACGGAAATGGTCAATCGCGAGCGGAATATCGGCATGCGTTGTTTCGCGCAGCGGTTTGCCATTGTCCCATGTCTCGGCGCGGGCAATGAGCTCGAGATTGTCTTCGATGCGCTGGGCAATTTTTAACAGAATGTTGGAGCGTTCCGTTGCGCTCGTCGTTCCCCAGGCGGCGCGCGCCTTGTGCGCAGCATCCAGCGCAAACTCGATATCGCTGGCGTCTGAACGGGGAACTTCGCAAATCTTCTGGCCTGTCACGGGTGACAGGTTATCCATATAACGTCCGGATTTCGGCTCCACCCACTGGCCGCCGATATAATTTCCGTATTTCAATTTGAATGGAGCTTCGCCGGCTCTTTGCTGGACCTGAATGTTCATGCGTTCATCCTCCCTGATGAAATGCGACCTGTATCGGACCGCCTGGGGAGGATGGTGAACCCAGAATTCTGCCCTTCATAGGGTGCCGCCGCAATACCGCAGTGCACAGTGTTTCACATATGCGACAGATGCCCCTTAGTGAACAGCGAGCCTCTTCATCTTCCGGTGAAGCGTGGCGCGGCTAATCCCCAGCAGAGTTGCGGCCTTGCTGATATTGCCCTCGGCACGCGCCAGAACCCGGCGAAGCGCTGCACGCTCGGCCTCAGCCAGCTCTGCCCCCTTGTCATGGCGCTCTTCCCGCAGGGCATCAGATGCTGGAATACCAGCAGCCAGATGCGCATCATCCAGCTTCAAGGCCAGACGTGCAGCCCGCGTTGCACCGAGAATGATATCATCCTGATCCACGGCCAGAAGCGACAGCGCAGCCGATTGACCAGATGGCAGCATGAGGATGCGGGCACCGGGGAATGCCGCCCGGAACAGATTACCCTCGATGCGCTGGGCAGCATCACGCACCGCCTGGGTCAACATCGAGAATGTCAGATCATTGACGTCATCGCGGCAGGTGGAAATATCCAGTGCGCCGGTGACATGGCCGAGATGATCGCGAATGGGCGCGGTGGTGCAGGAAAGATTGATGTTGGACGAGAAAAAATGCTGGTCGCGGTAGATGGTCACGGACCGCTCATCGGCCAGCGCCGTGCCGATGCCATTGGTGCCGACACTCGCTTCGCTCCAGACGGCACCAGACCACAGGCCAAGCCTGCGAAAATCCCGGTCGTCGGTCGCCGCACCGCGCCGCTCCAGCGCAACGCCATCCGCATCCGTCAACAGAAGGCAACACCCGGCCTTGCCGACGCTCAGAAAAATGCGGTCCAGCTCGTCGGCACTTTCGGCAATCAGGCGTGCCGAGATTTCCCGGGCGCGGCGAAACTCCGCATCGCCCAGGAAGATGGGCTCGCTGCTTTGTTCAGGTGCCAGATGGTGCATGGTCATGCACCGCCGCCACGATGCGATGATGGGTGAACTTGCCGCAGCCGAAGGCTGGCTGGCGCTTCGATACACGTGGTCAGCATGTGCCGTGCCGTTGGTCATGATCTCCTCCCGATCTTGAACCGATGGTGCACCTGATGCGTGTCTCTTTCAACGAAAAAAAGCGTCATCCGTGTTGATGCGGCCCGGTTGTCAGGCATAAGGCGTGGCTGGGACGCAGGCCGGGGCTGAACGGACTTGCCTTTAAACCGTCTTTATACTATAGCGCCCGCATCCGTGTAGACACCCTTGGAGGCAACGCGGGCGAGACGGCTTTTGAAAGAGCTTTCTCCAGTTTGCTCCGGCACGCCGGAATGAACTCTCCAGACAACCTAAAAGGATTATGCCATGAGCAAAGAATCGTATGAGCTCAAGGCCGAGGCGCGCGAACGAGTTGGTAAGGGGTCCTCTCGTGAACTTCGTCGCAACGGTTTGATTCCTGCTGTCATCTATGGTGACAAGCAAGCCCCGGTTTCTATCGCTATCTCGACCAATGAAGTCACCAAGCGCGTTCAGGCCGGTGGTTTCATGACGACTGTCGCAACGATCAACGTTGACGGCCAGATCTACAAGGTCCTGCCAAAGGATTACCAGCGCGACCCAGTCCGCGATTTCATGATGCACGTCGATTTTCTTCGCGTATCTGGCAACTCGCAGGTCACTGTTGAAATTCCAGTTCACTTCATCAACGAAGAGAAGTCTGGCATCAAGACAGGTGGCGTTCTGAACATCGTTCGTCACACAATCGAAGCCCACGTGCCTGCGGATGATATTCCTGAAGCAATCACTGTTGACCTCGATGGCTTCAAGGTCGGCGATAGCATTCACATTTCGCATATCAAGCTGCCAAAGAACGTTTCTCCTGTCATCACTGACCGCGACTTCACAGTTGCGACAATCGCTGCACCAACTGTTGCAGTTGTTGATGAAACGGAAGAAGCAGCCGAAGGCGCTTCCGAGTAATCTGTTCAGCGCATCTGCGCTGTCCATCGCTCTCTCTTCAATGCCTCGCATCGCAAGATGCGGGGCATTTTTTATGGACTTTTTCCACAACGAAACAGCAACACCAGCCGTTTCGGCCTTGTCTTCAGCAAGGGTTAATCATGCCCGGAAACGATAAGTCAAAGCTTTGGGTTTACGACTTTGCGTATTGTCGGTTGTAGAGCCACGCCAAGGCTTTGCACCGACTATCGGACGCGTCGTAATTCGAACATGAAGCTTTTATCGCATCTCTGCGGCAAGGGTTTGAAGGACAAAGGACGATATAGCTGCAGATGACCCATTCCGTTGAAAGTCGCTTTATCGCGATTGTTTCCGGCGCACTTCTTGCGTTGGTCGCGCCGCTTTTTACTATTCTGCTTATGATTTCCCACCATGAGTCGGTCGCCACCCAGCGAGACCGCCTGGAAATCCTGCTGGTTGCCAATTCGCAGGCACTTGGCCGCCCGCTTTGGGACCTTGATGACGAGACCATCAACCAGATCACTGGCACACTCGTTACCGATCCCGCCGTCTACATGGTGAAAGTCCGCGATACGCTCGGTCATCTGGACATTACCCAGACAGCAGGTTCCGTTGCCTCAGGCGATACGTCCTCAATCTCACGCGACATCAATTACAAGAACCTGGATGGTGAGACAAAGGTCGGCACCATCACCGTTTTCTTTCAAAATGTTGGACTGTTCAATTCGCTGAGCAATATCGAGCTGGCCTTCATCTCGATTTTCATTCTGGCGATCTTCACCCTGTTCACCGCAGCCATCATTGGCAACCGGCTGATGGTGATGAAACCCTTGCTGCGGCTGACTGCGGCCATTGAGGCGACACGCAGGCTCGGCTCCCGCCACCATGTCGACTGGCGCTCCAAGGACGAAATGGGACGGCTGGCGCGCAGCTTCAATGAAATGCAGATTCAGCTGGAACGGGAAGAACAGGAAATCAAGAAGGCGCATCTGCGCACGACAGAGATTTACAATCGCACCCCGGCCATGTTGTTCTCCCTCGACCCGGCAGACCGCATTGCCGCCGTCAGCGATTACTGGGTGGAGGCCACAGGCTACCAGCGCGAAGATGTTCTGGGCCGCAGTTTCGCCGAACTGATCGTCCCCGAAGATCGGGCGCGGTTTGTCCTGCGCAAACACCATGAAGCAACAGCTGACGCCATTGCGGGCAGTTCCGAACTCACGCTCCATTTTCAATGCGGCGATGGCCGCCACATGGACGTGCTGATTGCGGAAAAGACGCTGGATCTTGGCGATGGCCACCATCGCTCCGAGGGCTTGAGCGTCATGACCGACGTGACCGAGCTTCGCCGATCGGAGCAGCGCAATCGCTTGCAGGCCATTTCCGACCATCTGACCGGGCTCTTCAATCGCCAGGGCTTTGAAGCCATTCTTGATGATAAGATTCTCGAGGCCGATGCGAACAATACCGAGCTTGCCTGCCTGTTCATCGACCTCGACCGTTTCAAGATGATCAACGACAATCTTGGCCATGCGGCGGGTGATGCCGTGCTCCAGACCTTTGTCGACCGCTTGAAGGGGCTTCTCACCCCGCTCGATACGGCATCGAGGCTGGGCGGTGACGAGTTTGCGATCCTGCTGACAGGACCGATGGCTGATGGACGCGCCAACAAGCTCTGCGATGCCATTTGCTCGATTTTCGACACGCCTTTCGACGCTGTCGGCCACAATGTGCGCCTCAGTGCCAGTATCGGCCTGGCGCTTTACCCAACCCACGCAAAAACGGCATCCGAACTTCTGCAAAATGCCGATATGGCCATGTACAGCAAGAAGCGTGCGGGCAAGAACGGCGCGCAGATGTTCGATCCCTCCATCATGTCGCAGGCGCGAGAGCGCGCAGACATTGAGCAGGATATTGAACAGGCGCTGGAAGGCGATTGGCTGGAGGCTCATTTCCAGCCCATTCGCAACCTGACCAATGGCGAGACAGTTGGCTTTGAGGCATTGATGCGCCTCAACCACCCACGCAAGGGCATTCTGTCGCCCGCAGCCATCATCAATGTTGCCGAAGAAAACGGCACGATAAGGCGCATCGGCAACGCCATCCTTGAACACGCCCTGCGTGACCTCGCCGCTATTTCGCATGTCCCCGCCTATTTCAACGCCTATGTTGCCGTGAATTTCTCTGCGCTTCAGTTCGAACCAGGTTTGCCCACACGCATTGCCGGCCTGCTGTACCGTTACGGCATTTTGCCCAACCGGCTTGTGGTAGAAATTACCGAAGCCGTGCTGATGCATGACGACCCGCAAATTCGAGCCGTTCTGAGCGCCATCCGCGAACTGGGATGCCGGATCGCGCTGGATGACTTTGGCACCGGTTATTCGTCGCTGAGCTATCTCAACCGCTTCCCGATCGATATCATCAAGATCGACCAGTCGTTTACGCGCTCCATCCGGGACGAAGTGGCGGAGATTAGCCACAGAAGCCGCATGCTTGTGGAAGGCATCAACGCCATTTCGCACAGAATGAACTGCATCGTGATTGCCGAGGGAATTGAGACAGCAGAAGAGGAAGCGATGCTGAAAGATATTGGCGTAGATTGCGGACAGGGATATCTTTACGCAAGACCGCAGCCCATCAGCACCTTCATGGCTGCTTTCGAACAGCAGGGACTACCAAGAACGGCAAATGTCAGGACGTAACGTCATCGGGGAGGATGAACGTCAATGTTGCGAACTCTATTAGCACTGCTGTTGTTTGCCGCGGCTCTACCGGCCTCAGCCGAGCGGCTGCACATTTCAACTGAGAACTACCCGCCCTACAATGTGAGGGACAGCCAGGGACGCCCGAGCGGCGTCTATATGGACCAGTTGAAGATCATATTTGAGCGTAGCGGCATTGAATATCAGGCGGACATATTGCCCTGGGCTAGAGCTTTGGCCTTGGCCCAATCCGAACCCATGCACTGCGTTGCTGCAGCAGCCCGCACGCCTGCGCGCCAGCCCCTGTTCAAATGGGTTTTCCCCCTCCATACGGATCGCAACATTCTGGTTGCGCGCAAGGACCACAGCCTGCAGATCAACAGTCTAGAGGATGCCAAGGCCTATGTCGTGGGAACGCAGCGGACCGACTATACCGAATCCGTTCTGAAATCCCTAGATTTCAAGCGGATCGATCTCAGCGCGGATTTTGACACGACCCTGATCAAGCTGGCGGCGGGGCGCATTGATCTGATGCCGATGTCTGAAAGCTCTTTAAACAAACTTGCGCCCGGCGAGTTTGTGGAAGTGGCTGTTCTGACCCACCAGAGCCTCGGCATGGCGTGCAATCTTTCTGTTCCTGACCCTCTGATTGCCAAAATGCAGCATGTCCTCAATGGCATTATTTCGGACGGAACCCAGCGCCAGATTTTTGAAAAACAGGGCCTCATAACGCGTCCCTAGCCAAAAGCCGCGACAAAAGCGTTGACTTCCGCTTGATTTTTCGATGGTGAAGGCATCGGTCCAACGAACGAAGCGGAAGCGTCCATGATCATCATTGCAGGCCTTGGCAATCCCGGCACGCAATATGCGGGCAATCGCCACAATATCGGTTTCATGGCTGTCGATGCACTGCAACGCCTGCCCTCTTTTGCGCCCTGGTCGAAAAAGTTCAAGGCGGAGATTTCCGAAGGCGAGATCGCAGGGCAAAAAGTGCTTCTCCTCAAGCCTCTGACGTTCATGAACCTTTCAGGCGAATCCGTCGGTGAAGCCATGCGCTTCTATAAGGTCAAGATCGGCGACATCATCGCCATCCATGATGAGCTGGATCTGGTTGCGGGTCGCGCCCGCATCAAGGTTGGCGGTGGCCATGGCGGTCACAATGGCCTCAAATCCATCGATGCCCATTGCGGCAAGGAATATCGCCGCCTGCGGCTGGGCATCGGCCATCCCGGCGACAAGGAGCGTGTCAACGGCCATGTGCTGGGAGACTTCGCCAAGGCCGACAAGGTTTGGCTGGAGCCGCTGATCGATGCCATTGCCGACAATGCCGAAATGCTGGTGAAAGGCGAGGATTCGCAGCTGATGAACAAGCTGGCGCTGGCCGCTGGCGTGAAGTCAGAGGAAAAAAAAGTCGCGGGTCCCTCTAAGCCCGCCGGCCAATCGCACATCCACGCGGCACGCAATTTCGCCCAGCCGAAGAAGCTGCCGGAAACCGGACCCATGGCCGAAATGCTGAAACGGATGTTTGCCAAGAAGGACTGAGATCGTGGGCCGCAAGTACATCGCCGCTTGAAACTTTTCGCAGCATACCCATTTCACGCTGATGAAAACATCAGACGCCGATCGCCGCTCATTTCCTGCATCACGCGAATATCTCGTCCATGCGTGAGGATATTCCCCACCAGACCATGGCGCAGCTTTTGCGACGGCTGCCTGACGAACTGCCGGAAAACGTCACGCTGGCCGGGCTGCTCGATAAGCTTGGCGACAAGGCGATTGCCTTTGTCTTGCTGGTCTTTGCTATCCCCGCCATCATTCCAACGCCGGGCATTCCAGCAGGCATGATTTTCGGAACGGCGCTTGCCATCTTATCGCTGCAGATCATTTTCGGCGCGAAGAGCATGAAGCTACCAGCCTTTCTCGGTCGCCTGTCAGTGTCGCGGTCCATCATTGAATTGACGGCGGAAAAAGCCGCGCCGCGTCTGGCGAAGCTGGAAAGCCTTTTGCGCCCGCGCGGCCATGTGCTGACCCGAATGCTGGGCTCGGCCGGGCTTGGCATTGTCGTCTTCATCATGGCGGTGCTGATCGCACTGCCCATTCCGTTTGGTAACGTCCTGCCGGGTCTCGCGGTTCTTGCCATCGCCTTGGGGTTGGCCCAGCGCGATGATGTGGCTGTGCTGGTGGGGCTTGTTCTCGCCGTTCTCTCCGTGCTGACAAGTGTTGCGCTGATCTATGGCGGTTGGGCGCTCATTTCGGGCTGGCTCGGCATGGGGCAACCCGCCGTCTAAGCTGCTTTTGCGGGGAATCCTGAACGTTTGCGGCTTCAAGGCTTGACCTTGCCCTGCCCTTTCCGCAAAAGGCTCGACTAACGGAATTCTCAAGAGAACAGAGGCAGGTTCAAGCCATGGGCTTCAAATGCGGTATCGTCGGTCTGCCCAATGTGGGCAAATCCACACTTTTCAATGCGCTGACGAAAACAGCGGCTGCACAGGCGGCAAACTACCCGTTCTGCACAATCGAGCCCAACACGGGTGAAGTGGCCGTGCCGGACCCACGCATGCGGGTTCTGGCCGATATTGCCGGTTCCAAGGAACTCATTCCCACACGCATTTCCTTCGTGGATATTGCGGGCCTCGTGCGTGGCGCATCCAAGGGCGAAGGTCTGGGCAACAAGTTCCTTGCCAACATTCGCGAAGTCGATGCCGTGGTTCACGTTCTGCGTTGCTTCGAAGATGATGACATCACCCATGTCGAGGGCCGCATCAACCCTGTTGGTGATGCTGACACAATTGAAACCGAGCTGATGCTGGCCGATCTGGAGAGCCTTGAGCGTCGCGTTGAGCAGACCCGCAAGCGCGCCTCCTCCAAGGACAAGGATTCAATGGCGCAATTGCCCGTCATGGAAGCGGTTATCAAGCTGCTCAACGACGGCAAGCCTGCCCGTCTTTTGTTGAAGACACTGGCAGACGACGAGATCGAAGTGCTGAAGGGCCTCAACCTTCTGACATCGCACCCCGTTCTCTACGTTTGCAACGTGGCGGAAGGCGATGCTGTTGATGGCAATGAGCACACCAAGGCCGTGGCCGAAATGGCCAAGGCGCAGGGTGCAGAATGCGTTATCATCTCTGCTGCCATCGAGTCTGAAGTGGCGCAGCTGCCAGAAGAGGAATCCAAAGAATTCCTGTCGGCTCTAGGCCTTGAAGAAGCCGGTCTCGACCGCCTGATTCGCGCTGGTTACCAGCTGCTTGACCTCATCACCTACTTCACCGTAGGCCCCAAGGAAACCCGCGCCTGGACGATCGTGCGCGGCACCAAGGCACCCGGCGCTGCTGGCGTGATCCACACCGATTTCGAACGCGGCTTCATCCGCGCCTTCACCATTGCCTATGACGATTACGTCGCCTTCAAGGGTGAAGTCGGGGCCAAGGAAGCAGGCAAGGGCCGCGATGAAGGCAAGGAATATGTGGTGCATGACGGCGACGTCATCCACTTCCGCTTCAACACCTGATTTGACCATCTATTGAAACAAACGGCCCGCGCTTCGTCGCGGGCCGTTTGCGTTTTGGCCAACCAAAATTCTGCATGCGTGCGCCTATTTTACCTTTACGTAAACCGCCAAGCTAGTTTACGTTCTAGTCGAAGTCAGCGAAGGAGGAGCTCGCGAGTGAAATATGCCTTTGAAGATTTTACGCCCGGTCGGAGTTTTCCGCTTGGGCCGAAAACAGTGACTGCAGATGAAATCATTGAATTTGCGATGGAATTCGATCCTCAGCCCATGCACCTCTCTGAAGAAGCAGGCAAGGCCAGTATTCTGGGCGGGCTTGCGGCCTCAGGTTGGCACACATGCGGCATGTTGATGCGCATGACGGTGGACAGCTACATGAAGGACGCGCCATCACAGGCGGGGCTTGGCGTCGATTTTGTCGAATGGAAAAAACCGGTTCGGGCCGATGACACGCTGAGCGGCACATCGACCGTTGTCGAGCAGCGCGTGTCCCGTTCGCGCCCCGATATGGGCGTTATCAAATTGCGACATGAATTGCAGAACCAGCGCGGTGAGACGGTTTGCGTGGCGGAAGTGAACGCCATGCTGGCAACGGCAGGGAAAGCGGAATCATGAAATTTATCGAGCTTTACCCGACGGATCTGAAACTTGAACTCGGTACGGTCCATTTTTCCGCCGAATCCATCATTCGCTATGCGACGAAATTCGATCCGCAGCCGTTCCATCTCGACGCTGACGCGGCAAAGAACTCGGTCTTTGAAGGTCTCTGCGCATCCGGTTGGCAAACCAGCGCATCATGGATGAAGTGTTTTCTGGCCTATTGGGGCAAAGAGGTCAGGCGCCTGACCTCGGAAGGTATCGAACCGCCCAAGCTTGGCCCCTCCCCGGGCTTTCGCAACCTCAAATGGCTGCGCCCCGTCTATGCCGGGGACGACGTGACCTATTTCGCAACGATGATCGCATCACGCCCACTGGCATCCCGGCCCGGCATACTTTTGAACACGACCCTCAACGAAGGCGTTAACCAGCACGGTGAGACGGTTGTGACCTTCGAGAGCAATGTTCTGGAATTCGAATAGGGCGACGCAATCCCGGCGTCGCCCTTGCCGTTCAAGGGCGATCCGGATCAGTGACCGGAAAATTCCACCAGCGTCCGCACGTCGACACCGAGATCCTCGAGCTTCTTGCGACCGCCGAGATCCGGCAGGTCGATGACGAAGCAGGCGGATACGATCTCGGCACCCATCTGACGCAGAAGCTTGACCGCACCTTCAGCCGTGCCACCGGTTGCGATCAGATCATCCACCAGAATAACCTTCTCGCCGGGCTGTACGGCGTCCACATGCATCTCCATCTCATCGACGCCATATTCCAGGCTATAGGCCACGCGCACCGTGGTGTGCGGAAGCTTGCCCTTCTTCCGGATGGGCACGAAGCCAGCGGACAGTTGATGCGCTACGGCACCGCCCAGAATGAAGCCACGTGCTTCCATACCAGCGATCTTGTCGATCTTCATTCCAGCATAGGGCTGCACCAACTCGTCGACAGCACGGCGAAATGCACGCGGATTGCCGAGCAGCGTGGTGATGTCACGAAAGATGATACCGGGCTTGGGATAGTCGTTGATGGAACGAATGGCAGCAGCAAGTTCCGAGGCAATAGCGGTCATGAAAATTCCGATGGTTTCAGGAGGGGTCGAATGTCCTTCGACTTTACCCATTCGGACGCGGCAGACCAATAGACAACAACCGAAAATTCATCGTTGTGACCACGGGTTTAACAGCTTCTGATATCTCACAAAGAGAAAAGCCCTCCCGGTCTAACCGAGAGGGCTTCCAACTCATCAATGCCGAGACGATCAGTGCTCTGTTCTGGAATAGACCGACTTCTTGGTCAGGTAGATCAGTGCCGTGAAGATCAGCAGGAAGATGATGACCATGAAACCGGTGCGCTTGCGCTCTTCCAGATGCGGCTCTGCAGCCCACATCAGAAACGCGGAAATGTCCTGCGAATACTGGTCCAGCGTCTGCGGTGTGCCATCGTCATAGGTCACCTGATCATCGCTGATCGGCGGCGCCATCTTCAGCGCAATCGCGCTGTTGAAGTATGGATTGAAGTGCGTGCCTTCGGCAACTTCAATACCGGCTGGCGCTTCCTGATATCCGGTCAGCAGAGCATGGATATAATCCGGTCCGCCTTCCTGGTATCCACCGACAACAGGGATCATGTCGATCAGGAACTGCGGAAAGCCACGCTCGATACCGCGCGCCTTCGCAAGCAGCGACATATCCGGTGGTGCAGCGCCGCCGTTAGATGCCGCAGCCGCTTCCTTGTTCGGGTAAGGCGACGGGAAGTGGTCGGATGGAACTGCCTTGCGGGTGAACATTTCACCATCGGCGTTCGGGCCATCCTGCACTTCATATTCGGCTGCGAATGCTTTGACCTGTTCGTCCGAATAACCAAGATCTCCCAACGTGCGGAAGGACACGAGGCTCATGGAATGGCAGGCGGAACAGACTTCCTTGTAGATCTTCAATCCACGCTGAAGCTGTGCCTTGTCATACTTTCCGAATGGACCAGCGAAAGACCATTTTTCTTCATGCGGCTTGAGGATGGGGAAGTGCCCACCCGCAATCGCATGCTCGGTCTGCGCCTTCAGGTCGTGGCCCTCTTCTGCGGAAACCGCAGAACCGAAGCCACCCATGAGAGCGATAAGCGCGATGCTCGTTACAAGCTTTTTCATTGTAATCGTCCTTCTTTCGCGCTCATATCTTGACAGCAGCAGCAGGCGCCGCGGCAGTCTTGCCGTTCTTTTCCAGAACAGCCTCAGTGATGGAATTCGGGATGCGCCTTGGCGTCTCGAACAGGCCGAGAAGCGGCATGATGACCATGAAGAAGCCGAAGTAGTAGAGCGTTCCGATCTGCGAAAGCGTCACGTAGGTGCCTTCTGCAGGGCGCGAGCCGAGCCAGCCGAGCATGATGGAGTTCACCACGAAGACCCAGAAGAACATCTTGTACCATGGGCGGTAGACAGCCGAGCGAACCTTGGATGTATCCAGCCATGGCAGGAAGAACAGAACCACGATCGCACCAAACATCACCAGAACGCCACCGAGCTTGGAATCGATCGGGCCGACATTGAAGGTAATGGCACGCAGCATGGCGTAGAATGGCAGGAAGTACCATTCCGGCACGATATGCGCAGGTGTCTTCAGCGCATCAGCCATGATGTAGTTATCAGCGTGGCCGAGGAAGTTTGGCATGTAGAAGACGAAATATGCGTAGACAAGCAGGAATACGGAAATGCCCAGCGCATCCTTCAGCGTTGCGTAAGGCGTAAACGGAACGGTGTCCGTCTTCGTCTTGACTTCAACGCCTGTCGGGTTGGTCTGGCCTGTCACGTGCAGCGCCCAGATGTGAAGGATAACCACACCGACGATCATGAAAGGCAAGAGGTAGTGAAGCGCGAAGAAGCGGTTCAGCGTTGGCTGGTCAACGGCAAAGCCACCGAGCAGGAACTGCTGGATCCACTCGCCCACGCCCGGAAAGGCAGTGAAGAAGCCGGTGATAACGGTCGCGCCCCAGAAGGACATCTGACCCCAGGGCAGAACATAGCCCATGAAGCCGGTTGCCATCATCAGAAGGAAGATGACGCAGCCGAGAATCCAGAGGATTTCACGCGGCGCCTTGTAGGAGCCATAGTAAAGGCCACGGGCAATGTGAAGATAGACCGCAATGAAGAAGAAGGAAGCGCCGTTGGCGTGCATGTAACGCAACAGCCAACCGTGGTTCACGTCACGCATGATCTTTTCAACGGAGTTGAACGCAACCGTCGTTTCTGCGGCATAATGCATGGCCAGCACGACGCCGGTCAGGATCTGCACGATCAGCATGACGGCGAGCATGGCGCCGAATGTGTAAGCGTAATTGAGGTTACGCGGCACCGGATAGGCTATGAAACTGTCATAGACCATACGTGGTAGCGGCAGGCGCGAATCGACCCATCTTTCGATACCGGTCGAGGGCTGATAACTGGAATGACCACTCATTTAAATGTCCCCTTATCCGATCTTGATCACGGTATCGGATGTAAATGCGAAGGTCGGAATGTGCAGGTTTTCCGGCGCCGGACCTTTGCGAATTCGGCCCGCCGTATCGTAGTGCGAGCCATGGCAGGGACAGAACCACCCGCCAAAATCACCGGCCTGACCCAGCGGAACACAGCCCAGATGCGTGCAGGAACCGACCATGACGATCCAGTTTTCCTTGCCGGCACCGGCGGAGCGATCAACATCTGTCGCCTGCGCTGCGGCGTCGAGGTTGGCGTTGCGCGCAACCGGATCTTTCAACTCGGCCAGCTGGACGGCGTTTGCTTCTTCGATCTCTTTCGGCGTGCGGTTACGGATGAAGATCGGCTTGCCGCGCCATTTGACAGTCAATGACATGCCCGGCTCGACGCTCGCCACATTCACTTCGATAGATGCAAGCGCCAGGGTGGACGCATCAGGGCGCATCTGGTCGATAAATGGCCAGACAGCAGCGCCAACGCCGACAGCGCCCGCCATGCCCGTTACCAAATAGAGAAAATCGCGACGGGTGGGTTCACCCGCAGCGTCATGATCATTTACGTGCTCACTCACCGCTACACCATCCTCTGCGCTGATTTCGTTGAAAGTCGCATGAGTCCTCCAGCTCTGTTTTGATCCAGGACAAACTCGATCCCCCGCGCCCTGGTTCGTGCGCGACAATAAATCGCGCCTATTCTGCTTGATCGCAAAATATCGCCGACCTTGGCAAGAGCAAAGCACATAAAGCTGCCGTAATTCTACGTTCCGCCCCATTTTTTTCACCCTTTTCCGCCGTGGCTGTCCATCCTGCAACATTGTGCGGAGATAAGGCCCATGCTAATCAGAATCAGGGAGAGCCGACACACGAGGTTTTTGAATTGAAATCGAGGCTCACTTGCGTCACCGCCTGCGCGCTTGTTCTTGCGCTTGGCGTGATAAGTATCCGTTATATCGTTGATTTCTGGCTCCTGGGCTTCGTCAACAGCTTCCAGCTTCACATCGCAATCGTCACAGCAATTTTTGCTGCGCTTTGCCTTGTCGTGTTGCGGTCCCGCGTCTTTGTCATTCTGCTTGTCTGGGCGCTCACGCTCAGCGCACACGCGGCTTACATGCACACGGAATTCGTGACGGACGCCTTTGCTCCTGATGGTTCGAAACCCTTCCGCCTGCTCTCCTTCAACGTGTTGATGGACAATAGCGCGAACGCCGAATCAATTGCCGACACGATCCTCGCCTCGAACGCTGATGCCGTATACGTGTTGGAAGCAGCGGCTTTGACAGACGTCCTGCCGCGCCTTCAACAGACCTATCCCTACCGCCTCGGTTGTGGCGAAGGCACGCAATCCTGCGATCTTCTGATGCTCTCGAAACGCCCGCTGGAAAATGCCCGCGTGAGATCGTCCAGCTATATCAGCCGCGACCGGTTTGCGACGGCGATGGTCGATATCGATGGCATCAAGCTCACGCTTGCGGCAGCGCATCTGGCAAAGCCGTATTTCGATCAGTATCACCGAAATGAACTGGGCCGCATCCGCGCCAGGCTGACTGCCGTGAAAGGCCCGCTCATTCTCGCCGGTGATTTCAACTCGGCCAGCATTGCCCCTGACATGCAGGAATTTCTTCTGACGACCGATCTGAAAAAAGCGCCGTGGGAGCCTGCCACATGGCCAATTTCGGCGGGCGATTTCGGCATCGCCATCGACCACATCTTCGCACGAAAACCGGCAACCCTGATGAAGCTCGAACGCCTAGCTAACAATCATGGCTCCAACCATTACGGGCTGGTTGCCGATTTCGCGATAGCAGCGCCCTAAAGCTTTTCCGGCACCGTTGCGTCAGCTGGCAGAAAGCCGCCGGACTGGCGCGCCCATAGCTCGGAATAAAGACCGCCACTGCCCACAAGCTCGTTATGCGTGCCCTGCTCCACGATCCGTCCAGCATCCATGATGATCAGGCGATCCAGTGCGGCAATCGTGGACAGGCGGTGGGCGATGGCAAGCACCGTCTTGCCGCGCATCAATTCATCCAAATTGCTCTGAATAGCAGCCTCGACCTCCGAATCCAGCGCCGATGTCGCCTCGTCCAGCACAAGGATCGGCGCGTCTTTCAGCATCACGCGGGCAATGGCGATACGCTGGCGCTGGCCGCCGGAGAGTTTCACCCCACGCTCGCCCACATGGGCGTCCAGCCCCTTGCGTCCGCGCTGATCTTCCAACCGTTCGATGAAATCATCCGCCTTGGCGCGCCGGATGGCCGCAAGCAGTTGCTCTTCGGTGGCATCCATGCGCCCGAACATGATGTTATCTCGGATGGAGCGGTGCAGCAGCGATGTATCCTGCGTGACCATGCCAATATGGGCGCGCAGCGTTTCCTGGCTCACCTTGGCAATATCCTGCCCGTCGATAAGGATGCGACCCTGCTCCACATCGTAGAAGCGCAGCAGCAGATTGACGAGCGTGGACTTGCCAGCACCCGACCGGCCCACAATGCCGATCTTCTCACCCGGCTGAACATCGAGGCTCAAATGATCGATCACGCCCTTAGCGCGACCATAATGGAAACTGACATCTTCATAACGAATGCCGGGCTTAGAGACGACAAGCGCCGGGGCTGCGGGCGCATCAACCAGACTGATAGGCTGGGAAATCAGTTCCGCAGCATTCTGGACCGTGCCGAAATTGCGCATGATGCCGTTGAACTGCGTCATCAATCTGCCCAGCAGAAAATTCAGCCGCAGGACAAGTGCGAGCGTGAAGGCGACAGCACCGGAGCTGATCTTGCCGGATAGCCAGAGATCGATGCAAAGCGCCGCCATCGATGTAATCATGATGCCGGACAGCAAGGCCATGGAGGCCCGCACGCCGGTGATGAAGCGGGTGAACATCATGGTCTTGTTCTGGAACGTATCGAAACCATCGCGCATATAGCGATCATTGGCATCGTCACGCCCGAAAAGACGCAGCGTCTGGATGTTGCTATAGGCATCCACCATGCGGCCTGACAGCATTGAGGCCGCTTCGGCGGTTTCCTTGGAATGCAGCCGGATACGTGGCACGAAATAGCGCGCCAGAAGCGAGAATATTCCCACCCACAGCACGACGACAACGGCCAGCCGCCAATCCAGCCCGCCAATCAGAAACAGCATCGACACCGAATAGATGCCGACAAACCAAACGCTTTCCATCAGCGACGTGACGAGATCACCCGCCGCCTGCCCGCCAGACCAGACCTTGGTGACGATGCGGCCAGAAAAGTCATTCTGGAAAAACGTCAGTGATTGCCGCGCCACATGCATGTAGGATTGCCAGCGCACCAGATTATAGAAACCGGGCGTTATGATCTGTTGATCCACAAGCGCCGTGAGCATCGTCACGATGAAGCGGACAACGGCAATCAGAACCAGCATGCCCACCAGTTCATAGCCATGGCTGGCAATCAGCCCGGCCCAGCCCGCCCCCGGCTGAATGCCCGAAAGAATATCCACCAGCCGCCCGACGAACCAGAACAAGGCTGCCTCGATGGCCGCCGTCATGCCGCCCAGAACGAGCATGGCAAAAAACGGGGCCTTGGCTTGTCGCAGATAGAACCAGATGAATGGCAGCGTATCCTGCGGCGGCCGCAGATCATCCTTGCGATCGAAGGGTTTGATCCAGTTCTCGAAAAAGCGGAAAATGCGGGTAATGACCATGATCTGGATATAGGCGGAATCGCGGAACGGGCAAAGCGCAAGGCAGATTACATTTTTGTAATATGGCGGGTGGAGCGACTGAAGACACTGTACGCTCATGTCGATCGCTTAAGCAGCAGTTGACCCAACGTCATCCTCGGGCTTGACCCGAGGATCTAACGAACCCCCGCATCAAACGTGGTTAGATCCTCGGGACAAGCCCGAGGATGACGCCAAGGGGGAAGTCCCCCAAGGCCGAACCTACTCCCCTGCCGCCTTCATGTCGGGTTCCTCGTCAGCAATGAACCCACCGGACTGGCGCAGCCACAGGTCGGCATAAATGCCGCCATGCTGCACAAGCTCGGTATGCGTTCCAGCCTCAACGATCTTGCCAGCGTCGAGAACGATCACGCGGTCCATTTCTGTCAGCGTTGACAGGCGGTGCGCAATGGCGATGACGGTTTTGCCTTCCATCAGCGCAAACAGGTTTTCCTGAATGGCGGCTTCAACCTCCGAATCCAGTGCCGATGTCGCCTCGTCAAGAATGAGGATCGGCGCGTTTTTAAGGAACACACGGGCAATCGAGATGCGCTGACGCTGGCCACCGGAGAGTTTCACGCCGCGTTCGCCAACCTGCGCGTCCAGCCCGTGGCGACCGTGCATATCGACAAGTGTTTCGATGAAGTCCCACGCATTGGCACGCTTTGCCGCCGCAATGATCTCCTCATCCGAGGCGCCGGGATGACCATAGGCAATGTTCTCGCGGATGGTGCGGTGGAGCAGCGACGTATCCTGCGTCACCACGCCAATCAGCGCCCGCAAGCTATCCTGCGAGACGGTCGAAATATCCTGCCCATCGATGAGGATCTTACCCGATTCCAGATCGTAGAACCGCAGCAAAAGGTTCATCAGCGTTGTCTTGCCCGCGCCGGAACGGCCAACAAGCCCCACCTTCTCGCCGGGCTTGATATCCAGAGACAGGCCTTCGATGACACCCTTGTTCTTGCCGTAGTGGAAGCGGATGTTATCGAAATGGATTTCGCCCTTTGATGCAGACAGCGCAGGTGCATCGGCTTCATCAACGATATCGTGCGGCTTGGACATCATGCTCATGCCATCATAGACCGTGCCGATGTTTTCAAACAGCGATGTGACTTCCCACATGATCCACTGCGACATGCCGTTGACGCGCATGGAAAGGCCAATGGCGACCGCCAGCGCACCGACAGTCACCGAGCCCGTCAGCCAGAAATACAGGCCAAGCGATGTGGTCGTGAACATCACGAACGCATTGTTGATATCGATGGCGATGTTGAAGGCCGAAATCTTGCGCATCTGCCGGTGGACGGTGCCCAGGAACAGGTCCATGCCTTCGCGGGCATAAACCTCCTCGCGGCCAGCGTGGGAGAACAGCTTGATCGTGGCGATGTTGGTGTAGCTATCCACGATGCGGCCCGTCATCAGGGATCGCGCATCGGCCTGCTCACTGGACAGACGTCCCAGTTTCGGCACGAAATAGGTCAGGATGGAGATATAGATCGCCAGCCACACGACAAGCGGTATCACCAGACGCCAATCCGCAGCCGCCACCATGAATAGCATGGAGATGACGAAGCTGATCGCATAGACGAAAACGTCGATGATCTTCAACGCCACTTCGCGAATGGAGAGCGCTGTCTGCATGACCTTGGTGGAGACGCGGCCCGCAAACTCATTGGCGAAAAACGTCATGGAATGGCGCAGCAGAAAGCGGTGCATGTGCCAGCGGGCAATCATGCCGAAGTTTCCAGCCAGCGTCTGGTGCATCGTCATGGTGTGGATCGAGCCCATCAGCGGCAGCGCGACAAGGACGATGGCCGCCATGACGACCAGATGCCAGCCTTCATCCTGAAGAAACGTCTCGCGGTTGGCTGTCGACAGCCAATCAACGATATTGCCAAGGAACTGATAGAGCATCACTTCGGCAATTGCGATGCCCATCGACATCAGCCCCAACAGCAGCAGCCAAGGTGCGGCGGGTTTGACGTAATGCCACATGAACGGCAAAAGCTTAGCCGGTGGCACCACGGGCGTGGAAGCGGGAAATGGATTTAGACGTTTTTCAAACCAGCCGAACATGGCCAAACTCCGGACATAAAGAACCCGATGAAATGGCGCAGGGAGCTGAAATGCTCGCAGCCACAACGGGAATAAAATGGAATATGGCCGCAACAGCCACATGACGGGATTTTGAGAGATGCGGATCGACCGCTGAAAACACCTAGGCCTGCAGAGGCGCTACAAAGGCCGGGAGGCGATGTCGAACAATTTTATCCATCTGAACCTCCATGGCTGGTGTTGAAGTTGCGCATGTGTAGCTCAAAAAATAAGCATTGACCAGCACCAAACCACCACAAGTTTCAATGGGGTTGAGCCGTAACACGCCATTGCGACCGAAAGACAACAGATTGGCCAGCGCCGGTTCCTTGTTTCAAGCATTCCGGGCCATGGTAAGTCGCGTCAAGACCTTCAGGAAAGACATGAGCATGCCCGATATCAGGATCGCCCTTTACCAACCGGATATTCCCGGCAACACCGGCACCATTTTGAGGCTGGCCGCCTGCCTCGGCATCGGCGTTGATATCATCGAGCCAGCCGGTTTTGATATTTCCGACCGCAACCTGAAACGCGCAGGCATGGATTATCTCTCCACGGCGTCACTGACGCGCCATGTCAACTGGGAGCGCTTTGAAGAGTGGCGCGCCACCACCGGCCGCCGCTTGCTTCTGGCCTCCACCAAGGCGGCATTGCCCTATGTGAACGTCGAATACCGTGCAGATGACATTCTGCTGTTGGGCCGCGAAAGCGCGGGGGTTCCCGATCACGTCCACGACAAGGCCGATATGCGGCTGATCATTCCCATGATGGAAGGGCAGCGCTCCATCAACGTCGCCATGTCGGCCGCGATGATCACTGGGGAGGCTTTACGACAGACGGCCTGGCGATAGGTCCATCGCCATTTCGCGTCTAAATGTCGTAATCAGCCCTGTACGGCAGAGTGTTTCAGGCCTATATTCATTAGCCAACGAAAGAGTCCTACCTCCGAAAACTTTCCGCGCAGCATGTCGTCCGAAGGCTAGAACGGTTTCGGGCAAGGCAAGGTATTCACGATAGAAGACTGACGGACGGAGGGCGACCAAGCATGCAATCCACCATCATCATCGTCAACCTGCTCGGCGCTGTCGCGCTTCTGCTATTCGGCCTTGCGCAGGTCAAGGATGGCGTTACGCGTGCCTTTGGCGTGAAGCTGCGCATCGTGCTCGCAACCGGCACAAAAAGCGGGCCACGCTCGATGCTGTCAGGGTTTCTCGCCACCATTGCCTTGCAGAGTTCTACAGCCACGGCCCTGACCGTCTCGTCCTTTGCGGAGCGAGACCTCATTCGCCCGCGCATGGCGCAGGTGGTTCTTCTGGGCGCCAATATCGGCACTGCCGTCACAGCCTGGATTTTCGCGACAGGCGTTGCATGGCTCTCGCCCATGCTCATCCTGTCGGGCATCATTGTGCGCAGGGGCTCATCCAGCGCACGGCAAGGCGGCGGCACGGCGCTGGTGGGCGTTGGCCTGATGCTGCTTTCGCTGCACCTGTTGAGCGCCGCGACCGAACCGATGCGCGACTCCCCCGCGCTCGGCGCATTCATCGGCCTTCTGGATGATGCATGGCCAGTCGCCCTTCTTCTTTCCGCAACGCTTGCCTTCGTGTCATCCTCAAGCCTTGCTGTTGTCGTGCTGATCCTCTCGCTGGCCTCCGCTGGCATTCTCTCCACGGCGCTGATCATTGTTCTCATTCTCGGCGCCAATATTGGTGGCGCCATCCCGCCTGTCATCGCCACCCTCTCCGCCCCCGCATCGGCCCGGCGCATCACCCTCGGCAATCTTGTCGTGCGCACGGTGGGCTGTTTGATCGCCCTGCCACTCGCGGGCTTAGGTGCCCAGCTGCTACAACAGCTTCCGCTTTCACAAGACATGCTGCCGGTGGACGCCCATCTGATCTTCAATCTGGCGCTCGCGGCCATTGCCTGGCCGTTTTCAGGCCTTATCTCGGAGATGATGGCGAAGATGGTGCCGGATGACGCGAAAGCCGAGGAAGGCCAGCGTTTTCTCGATGCCAGCGCGCTGGATACGCCCGTCGTGGCGCTTGCCAATGCAACACGCGAAGTGCTTGTTGTCGGCGACACCATCGAACGGATGCTGATCCGCGCTGAGAACGCGTTCAAGCACAATGACCTTGCCCCCTTGGCCGAAATCGCCGCGCTGGAGACGAAGGTCGACATGTTGCAGCAGGATGTGAAGATCTATCTCTCTCAGCTGGGCCGCAAGGGACTGGATGAGGATGCCGCCCGCCGCTCGATCACCATCATCGATTACGCCATCAACCTCGAACATATTGGCGATATCGTCGAAAAGGGCCTGTGCGAGCAGATCCGCAAGAAAATCGTCAATGGCTTTAAATTTTCGGATGAAGGCTATGACGAGCTGAAAACGCTTTTCGACATGACCATCGAGAACCTGCGCGCCGCCCAGAGCGTTTTCGTGACCGGTGATTTCGATCTCGCCCGCCATCTGATGGAAATCAAGGTCGATATCAGACGGTTGGAAAAGCGGTCATCAAGCCGCCACCTCGAGCGCCTTCGCGACGGGCTGACGCAGAGCCTGCAAACCAGTTCGCTGCATCTGGACATCCTGCGCGATCTCAAGCGCGTTAACGCCCACATCGTTTCCGTGGCGCATCCCATTCTGGACCAGGGCGGCGTGTTGGGCGAAAGCCGGTTGCGTACCGTGGACAGCCGTAAAAGCTAGTCTGCGGAAGGCAGGCGGCGCATGGTGAACTCTATGCGGTCGCCATCCAGCGGACGCCAGCTTTCCACTTCCGTCCAGTAGGCGGCCTTGGGATACTCGTCGAACCACTCCCGCGCCTTGGCACGCGCCTCTTCGCGGGCAAGGCAGAAGGTCTGGCGCACGAACATGCCCTGTCTGTCATTCTTGCGGCCACCGGCAGCGGCGCGATCCTGCCTGTGGGCATCGATCCTGCGCTTCAAGCCATCCAGCGGCGGCGGGCCGGTAAATTTCGCCATGACACAACCTCTCTGTTCAAAAGATAGTGTGAAGTACGGGACTTGGCGACTCGAATTTGTATCGTTGCTGCACGACTGCTAAACCGGGCCAATCGCAATGATTCGACGCTTAGGAGATCGATATGGAACGGCCGGTTTTGCCAAAGGGCTTGCCTGACGACATCGAGGACAAGAAGGCACTTGCCAAAGCCTGGTTCGAGAGCCTGCGCGACACGATCGTGACCGCCTTCGAGACGATTGAAGACGAGCTGCAAGGCCCGCTGGCCGACCAGCAGCCCGGCCGCTTCGTTCAAAAGGAATGGCAGCGCGACAATGGCGAAGGCGGTGGCGGCAAGATGTCGATGATGGAAGGCCGCGTCTTTGAAAAGGTCGGCGTCCACACATCCACCGTTCATGGCGAGTTTTCGCAGGAATTCCGCAATCAGATACCAGGCGCGGAAGAAGACCCGCGCTTCTGGGCATCCGGCATTTCGCTGATTGCACACCCGGTCAATCCCAACGTGCCTGCCGTTCATATGAACACGCGCATGGTCGTGACCTCCAGCCACTGGTTTGGCGGCGGTGCGGACCTGACGCCGGTTCTGGACCGACGCCGCACGCAGGAAGACAATGACACTCAGATCTTCCACCGCGTGTTCGAAATCACCTGCAATCGCCACGCCGTGGCGGACTACCCCCGCTACAAGCAATGGTGCGATGAGTACTTCCATCTCAAGCACCGCAACGAGCCACGCGGCATCGGCGGTATCTTCTTCGACTGGCTGCACCCGGAAGAAGAAAAGGGCGATTGGAACGATAATTTCGCCTTCGTGCAGGATGTCGGCCGCGCCTTCAATCTGGTCTATCCGAAGATCGTGCGCAGCAATTTCAACCTGCCGTGGACGGAAGAAGACCGCGATGAGCAACTGATTCGCCGTGGCCGCTACGTGGAATTCAACCTGCTTTACGACCGTGGAACGATTTTCGGCCTGAAAACCGGTGGCAATGTCGACTCAATCCTGTCGTCGCTGCCTCCCGTGGTGCGCTGGCCTTGACAGATCACAAAAAATTTCCCGTTTGTTACAGGGTTGAGCAGTGAATACGAAATTTAGCTCTTATTAAGATTTGAAGGCAGTGATACGCTTCCAGTTGTAGATGGACTGGAGGAGATATCATGATGATTACTTCAAACAGCATGCCCATATCTGGCCTTGGCAATAGCCAATCCCAGGCTCTACCAACTCCCGAATTGATCAACCGGCTAGCCTTGGAGATGAGGGCGGTCGGCGACAGAGATTTGCCGCTTTCCTTTTATGCAGAGCAGGTCAAGCGCAGGCTTGCAAACGAAACTGCGGCCAATGATGACGGCGTTGCGCCGTCGCGTGCACCGGCAGCAGCCACATCATCCGTATTCCACTGCTGGGCACTTCGAGACACGATCTGACACGGAACCTTCTATCTTGCCGACCCGTTTGCTGATGCGCAGGGCAGAACCTTCCAAGCGAAAGTTCCGCCCTGACGCTTCTCATAAGGGAGGCCTATGATGAGACTTTATGAATGCGGAACCCTGGTGCCGGGTTGTGAGTGGCACACACGTGCAGATGAAGATGCCGAAGTTGTGCGACGCGCAGTCGACCATATGCGCCAAGCGCACGGCGAAGACGTCATTCGAGAGAACATGGTCGAAAACATCAAGACGCGCATCCGCAATGAGGATGAGGTTCAGGCCTGATCCTTCACCGCTGCTTCCAGCCGGGCGGTCAAGGCTGCCCGGTCCAGTGAGAAGTTGAACTCGATCCACTTTTCCTCGAGCTGCCCAAGAATTTCGCCAACTTTCGGACCCGGAGTTATTCCAGCAGCCAACACATCCGCGCCGGTGAGCGGGAAAGTTGGGCGCACAAATTTCTGCGTGCGAGACAGCAACGCCGAGAGACGCGCAATCTTCTGCATGGCTCCCTCACCTGCGGAGATATCTGCGCGTGCTGCGGCGAGCGAAAGCACCAGGCGCATGGTTATTCCCTCGACGCCGTTGCGATACAGCAGGCGATCAAAGGCGGCATCAGTGATAGCAGTATCGATAACAGGCGCAGAGGCCCACTGCTTGAGGCGCTTTGCTTCAGCGTTGGACAGGCGAAGCCGCGACGCCATGCTCGCGACACGCTCCGCGTCCACAGGCACAATGGCCGCAAGGCGCACTAGCGCATCCGGCGTCCACCCTAATGCCTGCTCAGCAGCAATAAGGCCATGGATGGCATCAATGCCCCATTTTTCCGTTTCCGGCAAAACCTGAGATAGCACACCGGATTGCCGCATCCACAAAAGTGCCCGGGATGGATCGGTGGCCGAGAGAAGCTTCTTCATTTCGCTCCACACACGCTCGGCAGAGAGTGTGGACATCTTGTCCTTGGCGCGCGCGCTGGCCCGCAGCCCATCCGCATCGGGACGACCGGAACCGTAATGGGCGAAGAAGCGGAAAAACCGCAAAACCCGCAAATAGTCTTCGGCAATGCGCGTATCTGCGTCACCAATGAAACGAACATTGCGCGTTTCGATATCTGCCAACCCACCGACAAGATCGATCACCTCGCCGGAGGCGTCAGCATAAAGCGCGTTGATCGTCAGGTCGCGGCGCTGCGCATCCTCGTTCCAGTCGGTCCCAAAAAGAACCTGCGCATGGCGGCCATCGGTTTCCACATCACGGCGCAATGTCGTGACTTCAAAGCCTTCGCCATCCAGCACCAGCGTGACGGTGCCATGCTCGATGCCGGTTGGCACAGCCTTGATGCCCGCACTTTGCGCCCGCTCGACCACATCCTGAGGCGGAAGCGTTGTCGCCATGTCGATATCTGCCACCGGCATGCCCATCAGGGCATTGCGAACGGCACCGCCAACGATACGCGCCTCACCGCCATCGGCATTCAAAAGCGCCAGAATCCGCTGGAGACCTGGTTTCAAGAACCAGTCCTGTCCGGCAACGTTGCTCATGAATAGAACCTTTCATAGATGCGGCGTACAATGCCCGCCGTAATGCCCCAAATGTGACGCTCGCCATAGGGCATTTCGTAGAAAAACCGCTCCTTCCCCTGAAAGATGCGGCTTGCCTGCCTGTGGTTTGCCGGTTGCATCAAAAACGACAGCGGCACTTCGAAAACCTCATCCACTTCGGCCGGGTTCGGCGTGAGGTCGAAACCCGGCTTGACCACCGCGAGCACCGGCTTGATGCGGAAACCCGTTCCGGAAACATAATCAGGCAAGCGCCCCACCGTTTCGATGAAACTCCGACCCAGCCCGATTTCCTCTTCTGTTTCACGAAGGGCGGCATCCTCAGGCGAGCGATCATCCGCATCGATGCCGCCGCCGGGAAAGGATATCTGGCCGGAATGTTTGCGAAGCGTTGAGGTGCGCTGGGTAAAGATCACCCGGGCATCTCCCCCGTAATCCACAACCGGCACCAGCACTGCCGCGTCTTTCAGCGTGATACCATCGCCAAAAAGGCGCGCATCAGGGTTGAGAATGTGGTCGCCATCTTCACCCTCGGCCACGCCTTCACCATCGGACAGCACACGCCGGCGGAAGTCATTGGCCGAGAAATCCATCACATCAACGCTCATCTTGAAAGAGCATCCAGCTCATCGGCAGGCATGATCGCAAAAACCTCCCCGCCGGACCTTACGGCAAACATCTCTTTTCCTTCAATTTCAACGACCTCGCCTAGTTCTACGAGATCATACATGACCGCCCGTGACACGAGGGCATCGAGCCGACCTCTTACCCGAAGATAAGGCTTCAACGCCTTGTTTTCACCGCTCAATTCAAACCGCAAAGGGTTTTGCGGGCCAACTTCCACCACATCACCCACATTGGTGCGAAATGTCAGCACCTGTGCGCCGTCTTTTTCGGCCACATTCATCTCCACCGCCAGAAAGGGGGCATCAACGACACGGATGCCCACTTTTTCCACAGGTGTTACGAGATAGGTTTGGCCGTCCTCATCCTTGCGCAAAACCGTGGAAAACAGCCGCACTAGAGGGGCGCGGCCAATGGGCGTGCCCATGTAGAACCATGTGCCATCTGCCCGGATTTCCATGTCCAGATCACCGCAAAAAGGCGGATCCCAGCGCTCCACAGGTGCCGGGCCGCGAGATTTTTCGCCGCTTTGTTCAGCGGCATGGGAAATCATCGCGGCGAGGCCCGCTGCGTCTTTCGCCGAATTTATCGTCTCATCCGCCATATTCGAGCCCTGCTTTGTCACCTATTGATCTGGTCGCCTGATGGTAACGAGATAGTCATTCAAAGGATGCTTGTCAGCGGGCAGTATGGCAATAAGCTATAGGCAGCGCGAAATCAGTCCTGTATGCGATGAGTGACCGGTTTGGAACGAAGGCTGCGGCTTAAGTTTGAGGAGAGCGATATGGGAATGATCAACACCAGCGAAACCCTCGACGAGAAAGCGATCATCGCCGCTGCCGAAACAGCGCTGTCGGATATTGCAGCTGTCAGGGCCGAAGTCTCCAAGGTCATTTTCGGTCAGGAAAAGGTCGTGCAGAATGTGCTGCTGGCCGTTCTCTCCGGTGGCCATGCGCTTCTGGTCGGCGTGCCCGGCCTTGCCAAGACAAAGCTTGTGACGACGCTCGGCACCGTTTTGGGTCTGGATGCCAACCGCATTCAGTTCACCCCCGACCTCATGCCTTCAGATATTCTTGGTTCCGAAGTCATGGATCAGGATGAGAGCGGCCGCCGCTCTTTCCGCTTCATAAAGGGCCCGATTTTCGGCCAACTACTGATGGCTGACGAAATCAACCGCGCCAGCCCGCGCACGCAGTCTGCGCTGCTGCAAGCCATGCAGGAATATCACATCACCGTGGCAGGCGAACGCTATGATCTGCCCAAGCCATTCCACGTTCTGGCCACGCAAAACCCGCTAGAGCAGGAAGGCACCTATCCGCTGCCGGAAGCCCAGCTCGACCGCTTCCTGTTGCAGGTGGATGTGGATTATCCTGATCTCGCCGCTGAGCGCCAGATCCTGCTCGACACGACAGGCACCGCCTCCGGTGAAGCGCGCCGCGTGATCGAGGCCGATCGCCTCATTGAAATTCAGACCCTCATTCGCCAGATGCCGGTCAGCGACACGGTGGTCGATGCCATTCTTGCCCTAGTGCGCTCGGCGCGTCCCGGCCATGGCAATGCCTTGACGGATAAGAACGTGGCCTGGGGACCCGGCCCCCGCGCCGGTCAATCGCTGATGCTGACGGCCAGAGCCCGCGCGCTTTATGAAGGCCGCCTTGCGCCATCGCTCGATGATATCTACGCGCTGGCTGAACCGGTTCTGGAACACCGCATGGCGCTGACCTTTGCGGCCCGTGCCGAAGGCATGTCGGTTCGTGATGTGATTGCAAGCCTTGTGGAACAGGCAAAACACTGACCGCCCGGTCGGATTAGGAGTGCATGTGGCATCCATCGGCCAGATCGTAGAGCAGACGCATGGCAGCGACGTTCTTGCCCGTGCGCGCCAACGCGCCGCACTGGTACCCGACTGCATGGTGGAAGCCAAACGCATTGCAAACACGGTAACCGCGGGTTGGCATGGTCGCCGCAAACGCGGTATCGGCGAAAACTTCTGGCAGTTCCGGCCCTATGCTGAAGGCGAAAGTCTCTCACGCATCGATTGGCGCCGTTCGGCCCGCGATGACCATACCTATGTGCGCGACCGGGAATGGGAAGCGGCCCACACCATCTGGCTCTGGGCGGACCTGTCGCCATCCATGATGTTCAAGTCCACGCTCGGCAGCGTTTCCAAGGAAAGCCGCGCGCTGGTTCTGATGCTGGCGCTTGCAGAAATTCTCGCCCGCTCTGGAGAACGCATCGGTTGTCCCGGCATTATGGAACCGATCTCGGCTCGCAACGCCGCTGAGCGCCTCGCAACCGCCATCATGCACGCGCCAGCCACGACAGGATTACCCGATACAGCCATGATCCGTGGCTCCAGCGATCTGGTGGTGATCGGGGATTTTCTGGATGATGCGACTGCTGTCATGGAGCGCCTTTCGCCGCTTGCAAGGCGCGGCATGCGCGGCCATGTGGTGGAAATTGCCGACCCCGCAGAGGAGATCTTTCCCTATAGCGGGCGCACCGAATTTTCCGATCCCGAAACCGGCGAGAAGCTGACCTCTGGTCGTGCCGAAACCATTCGTGAGGATTACACCCGCGCCTATCTCGCACGGCGTGACGCCTTGTCGTCTTCGCTGCGTCGTCTGGGGTGGAATTTTGTGTTTCACCGCACGGATCATCTGGCATCAGAAGCGCTTGTTGCCATGCACATGTATCTCTCGGGCGCGCCCTCCACGGCCAAGACCGGAGGCCGGACATGAGCGCCCTGCCCTTCGTCTTCACCAGCCCCTATATTCTCATCGGCCTTCTGGCGCTGCCTGCCATCTGGTGGCTGCTGCGACTGACACCTCCGCGCCCGAAAGCAGAGGTGTTTCCGCCGCTGCGCATTTTGGCAAGCGTGCTGAAGCGCGAGGAAACACCGTCGAAAAGCCCGTGGTGGCTGACCTTGCTGCGCATGTTACTGGCCGCCGCCGTTATTTTCGCGCTGGCAGATCCGGTCATCAACCCGCGCAACAACACGCTGGCGGGTGATGGTCCGTTGGTTCTGGTCATGGACAATGGCTGGGCCTCGGCACCGGATTGGGATCGGCGCGTTCGCACCGCAGAAGCCTTGATCGGGGATGCGGAGCGGGCGGAGCGTCCCGTTTCCATCACCTTCACGGCAGACCGCGATCACGATTCCGAACCCGGCACATCAGCAGCAGCGCTTGAAAAACTGGCAGCAGCCAGACCGCAGCCATTAGTGCCGGACCGGGTGCGCGCCGCGCAAGCCGTGAACGAAGCCATGAATGGCACGACACCCGGCACCCTCGCCTACATTACCGATGGTGTCGCAACACCCGATGACCAGACCGCACTTGCCGATCTTTCCAGCATCAATCCAGCGGAATTTCGCGTGGTGGAAGGTGATGGGCAGGCAATTACAGCGATTACCGGCGCAGAAAACGGTGCCGAAACCATGACCGTATCGCTCTCCCGGCTGGAGACGGACGGCCCTGCCAACCTCACTGTCAACGCCCATGACAGCCAAGGCCGCATTCTCGCCAGCGACGACGCGGCTTTCGCGCCCGGCGCGGCCGAAACGACGGCTGTTCTAAGCGCACCCTTTGAACTGCGCAATGATTTCGCCCGTCTCTCGGTGGAGCGCTTGGCGAGCGCAGGCTCTGTGCGTCTTCTGGATGATGGTTTCCGCCGCCGCCGCGTTGCCCTTCTGGCGGGGGAAACAGGCAACGACTTCCAGCCGCTGCTTCAGCCGCTGTTTTACATCAGCCGCGCCCTCCAGCCCTATGTCGATCTGGTGCCGCAGCGACAGGCGGATCTGGCCGTGGCGATCCCGGAACTGCTGCAATCAAACCCTTCGGTCATCGTCATGGCCGATATTGGTCGCTTGCCGCAGGAAACCTATGAACCCATCGGGCGCTGGCTCTCGCGTGGCGGCACGCTGATCCGTTTCGCCGGTCCGCGCCTTGCGGCCGCTCCTGCCGATGACCCGCTGGTGCCTGTGACGCTGCGCCAAGGCGAGCGTGCCTTGGGCGGCGCGCTTTCCTGGGCAGAACCGCAGCCATTGGCTGATTTCCCCAATTTCGGTCCCTTTGCAGGCATGCCGAAAGCCGATGGTGTTCTCATCAAGCGCCAAGTTCTGGCAGAGCCGACACCTGATCTTTCCGAGCGCACATGGGCAAGCCTTGCCGATGGCACGCCGCTGGTAACGACGCGTAATGTGGATGCGGGCCGTATCGTGCTGTTTCATGTCAGCGCCGAAGCCAGTTGGTCGGATTTGCCGATTTCAGGTCATTTCGTGGAAATGCTGCGCCGTCTCGTGCAATTGTCTCAGGTCGGCGGCTCCTCGGCTTCCGCCAATGCACCTGCTGCTGCGCTCGCGCCTTACCGCGTTCTGAACGCACAGGGCGCTTTGACGACGGAAATCGGGTCTGCCCGGCCGCTGGAAATCAAGGCTGGCCAGTCACCTCGCGCCAGTTTCGACAACCCGCCGGGCCTCTACGGCACGGAAGCCGGTTTCGTTGCGCTGAACCTGTTGCCGCAGGGCACGGTGCTTCGCCCCATAGATGCCTCGCTTGCCGGCATGGCAACGGTGCGCGAAGGTTTGGTGGGGGAAGAGGCAAGATCGCTGCGGCCTGCTCTCTTCATTGCGGCTCTTCTCATGCTCTTTGCTGATACGCTGATCGTTCTCTTCATGAACGGCGTGTTTTCCCGCATGCCCCGCGCACGCGGCTCGGCTGCGGCCATCCTGCTGATGCTCGGGTCAAGCCTTGCGGTCTTTTCGCCCGACAGCGCCCGTGCTGATGATCCCAAACCAGGCGATGAAGCGATCTTCGAGAGGCTTGATACCACTCACCTCGCTTTTGTGCGAACAGGCGAAGATGATGTGGATCGCATTTCCGAACAGGGCTTGCAGGGTCTGACGGAATTCATGACGTGGCGCACCACGCTTGAACCCGGCGCGCCGGTGGGGCTGGATATTTCCAAGGACGAGCTGTCCTTCTACCCCATCATCTACTGGCCGATTTCAGCCACAGCACCCATGCCATCCACCGCTGCCATCTCCCGCATCGATGCCTATATGCGCGCGGGCGGCACCGTTCTGTTTGATACGCGAGACCAGTTCTCATCGCTTGAGAGCATGGGCGGCACCAGCGCAAATGGGCAGCGCCTGCAGGAAATTCTCGCCAATGTGGATATTCCGCCGCTGGAACCTGTGCCGACCGACCACGTGCTGACGCGCTCGTTCTATCTCTTGAACCACTTTCCGGGGCGCTATGCGCAAGGCCCATTGTGGGTGGAATCCCGGCAGGATGCGGCCAAAACGACGTCGGGCATATCCTCCTCTGGCGATGGCGTGTCACCCATCATCATCACCGGCAATGATTTTGCCGGAGCCTGGGCTGTCGATGCCAATGGCGCGGCGGTTCTCCCTACTGTCCCACCGGATGAAGTGCAGCGCGAACATGCCTTCCGAACCGGCGTGAACATCATGATGTATATGCTGACCGGCAACTACAAGGCCGATCAGGTCCACGTGCCTGACATCCTCCAGCGGTTGGGGCAATAGCATGACACTGGCCTTTTCCCCCTTCTTGCCGTGGCCCGTCATCGCGGTTCTGGCCGTCGCAGCATTCCTGCTTGCCATTATCGGCCTATGGCGTGGCGTGCGCGGTGCGTGGTTGCGTGGACTGGCGCTCGCCGCACTGCTGCTGGCCATCTCCAACCCTCTTTTGAGCAATGAGGAACACGAACCGCTTTCCACCATCGTTCCCGTGATCGTCGATCGTTCACAAAGTCAGGACGTGCAGCAACGCCCTGAGCAGACGGATCAGGCGCTTGCCGCCCTGCGCGAGCGTCTCGCCCGCTTTCCGCGCATCGAACCACGCATTGTGGAAGTCACCAACGATGCCAACAGCGATTCACCGGCCACGAACCTGTTCTCGTCATTTGCGGCTGCCATATCGGATGTGTCACCCACGCGCGTCGGCGGTGCCATTTTCCTCAGCGACGGCCAGATCCATGACATTCCAAACGTCACATCTGATATCGAGCAGACGCTGGGTGTGAAGGCCCCTGTCCACGGCCTTATCACCGGCCGCGCCAATGAATTCGACCGGCGCATTGAAGTGGTGCGCGCACCGCGCTTCGGCATCGTCAACGAACAGCAGGAACTGACGCTGCGGGTGTTCGATGATGGTCGAGCGCAAGGTGGCCAGGCCGATGTGACCATCAAGATGAACGGTCAGGAAATCGCCAGACTACAGGCGACGCCCGGCCAGCCGGTGCCGTTCCAGTTCAAGGTTCCACGCGGCGGCAACAATGTCATGGAATTTTCCGTGGCCGAGCTTCCCGGTGAGGTGACGACCACCAACAACCGCGCCGTCCACGTTATCGAAGGTATCCGCCAGAACCTGCGCGTGCTGCTGGTATCCGGCGAACCCCATGCGGGCGAGCGCGCTTGGCGCAACCTGCTGAAATCAGACACATCAGTTGATCTGGTTCACTTCACCATTCTGCGCCCGCCGGAAAAGCAGGATGGAACGCCCATCAACGAGCTTTCGCTGATTGCCTTCCCCACACGCGAACTGTTTGTGGAAAAGATCGAGGATTTCGATCTGATCATCTTTGATCGCTACCAGCACCGCGGTGTGCTGCCGATCCTCTATTATGATTACATCGCCCAATATGTGGAAAAGGGCGGTGCGCTTTTGATTGCTGCTGGCCCTGAACATGCGGGACAGGATTCCATTGCCATGACGCCGCTTGCCTCCGTGCTGCCAGCGCAGCCCACCGGCGAAGTGCATCAATCCGCCTTTTACCCGCGTCTGTCTGAAGCGGGCAAGAAACACCCCGTGACACGCGGACTGGAAGGTTCAGACCAGGAGCCGCCACAATGGGGCCGCTGGTTCCGCACTGTCGGCGTCGAGCAACCGCAGGGCCAGACCGTGATGCTGGGAGATGGGCAGGACCCGCTTCTCGTGCTGAACAGGCAGGGCGAAGGCCGTGTCGCCATACTGCTGTCTGATCAGGGTTGGCTGTGGGCGCGTGGTTATGAAGGCGGCGGGCCGCATGTGGGGCTCTACCGCCGCATCGCCCACTGGCTGATGAAGGAACCGGAACTTGAGGAAGAGGCGCTGACGGCGCGTGCCAATGGCCGCGCATTGGAAATCACGCGCCAGACCATTGGCGATAATCCCGGCAATGCCACCGTCCGGTTCCCGACCGGCAAGACAGAAACCATGGCATTTACAGAGGCTGAGCCCGGTCTTTACAAGATCGAGCGGCGCATGGATGAAACCGGCCTCTACGAAATCTCCAACGGCGAATTCACCACGCTTGTCCATGTGGGGGCTGTCGATGCGCCGGAATTCAAGGCGATGATCTCGACCACCGAGCCGTTGAAGCCATTGGTCGATGCCACGAAGGGCAGCATCCACCGCGTTGTCAATGATAATGGTCGTGTGGTGTTGCCGGATATTCTGCCTGTTCGCGGTGACATTCGTGTTGCCGACAATGACCGCATGCTCATTCGCCTCACCGATGAAACGGTGCTGAAGGGCGTCAACACGCTGCCGCTCTTTGCCGGTTTTGCAGGCCTTGCGGCGCTGCTCATGGCATTTTCCGCACTGTGGTGGCGTGAAGGCCGCTGATGGAGCCTCAGATCACCATCAGCGACGGGCCGGATAAGGATAGCGAAGCGGCAATTCTAGCGGCTCTCAAGTCCTATAATGTGGATCGCTTTGGCCCGAGTGATTGGCGGGAGCTTGTCATCGCGCTGCGCAATGACGAAGACTCTGTCATCGGAGGCCTCAGCGGCCACACCGCACGCGGCTGGCTCTACACATCGCTCCTCTTCATCCCGGAAGAGATGAGAGGCCAAGGCCTTGGCCCGAAATTGCTGGCAATGGCCGAAGACGAAGCCCGCAAGCGCGGATGCAAGGGTGCCTATATCGACACGATGAACCCGGATGCGCTGGCGATCTATCAGGCATGCGGCTATGAGATATTTGGCCAGATTGAAGGCTTCACCGATACGACGGCTCTGACCTATCTCAAGAAACGGCTGTATTAGAGTTTCAGCCGATCGCACGCAGTGGCGCGCCGTAGCCTTCTTCTTCAAGCTCCAAGGCAACGGTCGCAGCGCAACTCCGCCAGCCTATTTTGCCAACAAGCCGCTCATGCGTGTCGGCAGCCAGGGGCACGACAAGAACCCGGTTCATATCAACGGGACCTGGAAAATCGAGTGCACCATAGGCCACTTTTTCAAAGCCCAGCGGCATGTAGTATGGCGGATCACCGATCAGGATCACGGCTTCCGAACCCTTGCGCTTGGCCGCAGCGATGGCAATCCGCACCAGTTCGCGGCCGATGCCAAGATTTTTGTGGGAGGGCCGCACGGCAAGAGGCCCGAGCATATGGCCTTTGACATTACCGGCCAGAACCGGCGTCATGCGCACCGACGCAATCGTTTCGCCGTCATCGGCGCAGATATAGGAAATCGCACGATCATGCGGCCCCTGCTCGCGAATGCGGGCGGCAGCGCGGGTGTGGCGGCCGGGCCCGAAGGCTTCTGCGTTGATCAGTTCGATGATGGCGTCATGGGACGCGTCTTCAGTAAGGTAGACAAGTTCGTGCTTGGACATGAAGGGACCGGAACGTTGGATACGGACATGACGATATGACGGCTGCGCCGGTTAAGGCGTTCGGCGGGTCAGCGTCGTCGGAGCATCCGTAGTACGGTCATAAAGCAGAACTTCCTCAGAATTGTGATAAACGCGGATATCAGGAAAATTCCGACGCGTCCAGAACAAATCCGTCGCCAGAACCATTCACCTTGTGTGGCAAATCATAAACGAAACGCACTGTTCACTACCTCTAGGGTTCGCCTGCGCTCGCGCATGGCTTACAGTGCGCCAACAACCATAAGGAGATCGCAGATGGGTATGCTGGTCGAAGGTGTCTGGAAGGACGTCTGGTACGACACCAAGGAAACCAAGGGCCACTTCAAACGCAGCGCCTCGCAGTTTCGCAATTGGGTCACCGCAGATGGCGAAGAAGGTCCTTCCGGCAAGGGTGGCTTCAAAGCGGAGAAAGATCGCTACCATCTCTATGTCTCTCTGGCCTGCCCCTGGGCGCACCGGACGCTGATTTTTCGCAAGCTGAAAAAGCTGGAAGACCTCATTTCCGTGTCAGTTGTCGATCCGCTGATGCTTGAGAACGGCTGGGAGTTCAAACCAGAGAGCACCCGCACGCCGGGCGCAACGCAAGATCACCTTTTCGGATTTTCCGCCATGTGGCAGGTCTATTCCAAGGCCGACCCTGTCTATTCCGGCCGCGTGACCGTGCCTGTGCTGTGGGACAAGCAGCAGGAAACCATTGTTTCAAACGAGTCGGCAGACATCATCCGCATGTTCAACTCAGCCTTTGATGGCCTGACCGGATCGACAGGCGATTTCTATCCGCAGGCTCTGCGCGGCGAAATCGACACCCTCAATGATCGCATCTACGACACGGTCAATAACGGTGTGTACAAGGCAGGCTTTGCCACAACGCAGGAAGCTTATGAAGAGAGCGTCACAAAGATTTTCGAGACGCTGGACATGCTGGAAGAGCGTCTTGCAACCAAGCGGTACCTTCTGGGCTCAGACCAGACGGAAGCAGACTGGCGGCTGTTTACCACGCTGGTGCGGTTTGATCCTGTCTATGTCGGCCACTTCAAATGCAACATTCGCCGCATTCATGATTACCCCAACCTGACCGGCTATCTGCGCGATCTCTATCAGACGTCAGGCGTGCCTGAGACGGTCAACATGCGGCATATCAAGGAGCATTATTACCGTAGCCACAAGACCATCAACCCGACTGGCATCGTGCCTGTTGGCCCCGAGTTGGAACTGGACAGGGCCCATGGGCGAGAGCAGCTAGGCTGAGCCTACCAGTAATCCGCAGGCATCGCGCTGCCCGCCAGTTCCGCAAGACGCCTGCGGGTGGCGGGCGTCGTGCCATCAGGCAAAGCGTCCAGAGCAAAAAATCCGCTCTCGCTGATTTCGCGGTCTGGTACTTTCGCAGCACTTTGCGTGACCTCCAGCCGATAAAACATCACATGATCGCGGTCGCTGGTGCGGTTGTTGAAATAGATATGGAACAGTTGCGGCGCAAAGCTCGCAACAAGGTTGCCCTCCTCACGAATTTCCTTGTGAAGTGCCGCCACGCAGGTCTCGCCACGCTCGACACCGCCACCCGGCATATGCCAGCCCGGCACATAGGTGTGGCGCACCAGAAACACACGGCCCTGCTCATCGAAACAGGCGGCGCGCACCCCAAGTGTCATGCCGCGACGAAAGAAGAAGAACGTGTGCAGCAGGCGTTTGGCAAGATTCCGCAGCAATTGCCGGAACCCTTCGCCCCGCCCATGGTTTTCACTCACGTCTCAACTCTCCGTCAACTCAAGTACGATACCCCAGATAGGGCTTCCCTCTCACACGTTCAGCGCTTATCCCTTTGAAAAATCGAGATTTCGCATTGTACGCTCCAACATGGATAGATTATGTCTGAACGCATGTTCAAACTTGCCCATATTTCCGACATTCATCTCGGCCCGCTGCCGAAGCTCACCTTTCGCGAACTCGCATCCAAGCGCATTCTTGGGTTTGTGAACTGGCGTCTCAACCGCCGCAAGCATCTTTTCAGCGATACGCTGGAAAAGATCGTCGATGATATGGAAAGCAGGTCGCCGGACCATATCGCCATTACGGGTGATCTGGTCAATCTGGCAACCGGCATCGAGATCCGCGCCGCCGCAGACTGGCTTGAGGAAATCGGCGATCCACTGAAGGTTTCGGTTGTACCGGGAAACCACGACGCCTACGTGCCCGGCGCGCATGACAAGGCCATGGCGGCCTGGTACCCTTATGTGCGGGGCGATGGCGACAAGGAAACCTGGGACGAAGACCGCAAGATTTTCCCTTACATGCGGGTTCGCGGCCCTGTTGCGATGATTGGATGCTCAACATCCATCGCAACGCCACCCTTCTCCGCCACCGGATATTTCGGACGCAGGCAAGCGCGGGCCACCGCGCAATTGCTGAAAGAAGCAGGCGAAAAAGGTCTGTTTCGCGTGGTGATGATCCACCACCCACCCATCAGGGGCGCCGCGGCCACCCACAAGCGCATGATCGGCATTCGCCGCTTCGCTGCCGCCATTGCCACCGGTGGCGCAGAACTCGTTCTGCACGGCCACACCCACCTCAACACGGTCTATTGGCTGAACACCCATCGCGGGCGTGACCACACGCCCGTCGTATGCATAGCCTCCACCAGCCAGGGTCCAGGCGGCAAAAAGCCACGCGCGGGATACAATCTCTTCCACATCGATGGTGGCCCCGGCACATGGGACGTGACCTGCGAACGCTATGGCCTCAACGAAAAAGCCACAGGCGTTGAGCTGGAAGACGTGCGGGTGTTTTACAGCAATGGCAAGCCGCTGGGCTTCGCAAACCCCGCTGAACAGCGGCAATAAAGAATAATCCGGGAGATAGTCCCCATTCCTGTTGATACCACAGGAATGGGGATGATGCTTATTTCGCGCGCGCTTCCAACACGCGGTTGGCGGCAGACACGATCGCTTCCAGCGATGCACCGACGATGTTGGTGTTGATGCCAGCGCCGAACAGCTTGCCGCCGGGATGCTCCATCTCGACATAAGCGATGGCCGAGGCATTCGAGCCGTGCTGCAGCGAGTGTTCCGAGTAGTCATTCACCGAGAGGTCGATGCCCAGATAGGTCGACAGCGCATTGATGAAGCCATCGATGGGGCCAGTGCCTTTTCCTTCGATGCGCTTGATCTCGCCATTATCGGTAATCTCAGCCGCAACAACGCGCATGCCCTTGAAATCACCCGCCGGATAGGTGTGGTGATCCACAAATTTCAGCCGCGCGTCAGACTGCGTCACATATCGCTCGATGAAGTGTTCGTAGATGCGCTTGGCCGGCAGTTCGACGCCCTCTTCATCGGTGATGCGCTGAATCTCCTCGCGGAATTCCACCTGAAGATTGCGCGGCAGGTTGATGCCGTAATCCTCGTTCAGAATATAGGCGATACCGCCCTTGCCGGACTGCGAGTTGATGCGGATGATCGCCTCATAGGAACGGCCAACATCCTTGGGGTCGATGGGCAGATAAGGCACTTCCCACACAGGGTGGTTGGCAACCTTGATCGCCTTCATACCCTTGTTGATCGCATCCTGATGCGAACCTGAGAACGCGGTGTAGACCAGCTCACCCACATAAGGATGGCGCTCAGGGATCGTCATTTCGTTGGAATATTCGTAGACCGACTTGATGCGCTCGATATCGCGGCAATTCAGCTCGGGATCGACACCCTGCGTGTACATGTTGAGCGCCAGCGTCACGACATCGACATTGCCGGTGCGCTCGCCATTGCCAAACAGCGTGCCTTCCACGCGGTCGGCACCGGCCATCAGGCCCAACTCCGTGGCGGCAATGCCAGTGCCACGGTCATTGTGCGGATGCAGCGAGATGATGACGTTTTCGCGGTTGTCGATGTTGCGGCACATCCATTCGATCTGGTCGGCATAGATGTTCGGCGTTGCCATTTCCACTGTCGACGGCAGGTTGAGGATCAGCTTGTTGTCTGGCGTTGGCTTGACCACCTCGACCACTGCGTTGCAAATCTCCAGCGCCACTTCCAGTTCAGTGCCGGTAAAGCTCTCGGGGGAATATTCGAAACGATATCCGCCACCGGCCTTTGCCGCCATGTCGGTAATCATCTTGGCCGCATCAACCGCGATCTGCTTGATGCCGTGAACATCCTTTCCGAACACCACACGGCGCTGCAATTCCGAGGTGGAGTTGTAGAAATGGATGATCGGATTCTTGGCGCCTTCCAGCGATTCGAAGGTGCGCGTGATCAGTTCCGGCCGGCACTGCACCAGCACCTGCAGGGAAACATCTTCGGGCACACCGCCCTGCTCCACACACCAGCGGGCGAAATCGAAGTCTGTCTGCGATGCCGAGGGAAAACCGATCTCGATTTCCTTGAAGCCCATCTCCAGCAACAGCTTGAACATCCGCGCCTTCCGGTCATGCCCCATGGGGTTGACCAGCGACTGGTTACCATCGCGCAAATCCACTGAACACCAGATCGGCGCCTTGTCGATGGTTTTCGATGGCCAGGTGCGGTCCTTGATGTCGATGACGGGGTATGGCCGATACTTTACGTTGGCGTCCGGCATGCCCTTGGAAATCTGTGTCTTGGCGTCCATTATCTTGCTCCTTCCACGCATCGCGGGCTGAAAAGCCGTCGTCGAATGCGCACCCTAACGGGTATTCAATCCAGTAAAATGAAATTTTGACTTGAGGAGCGTTCGCACCAGCGGGCTTTCGGCCGCCGGGCGCTCCTCACTGGACCCGGCAACCGCGTGTAAGGTCGAGGCTAAGAAGCGAGAGTGCACCGCATGGGCAAGCCTTCGCAGAAATCTGCGTGCTCATCCCTGATATGGTTGCTGTGCAATGGGTCATGCGAATCTTATAAGCGGCGAAATTTTCAGTTGCAAGGGCATCTTCACTTTTTCAGGCGTTTCACAAATCCCGTCAGCAGCATCATCAATCCACCACCCAGCAGGCCCCAGAATGCGCCCGAAATGCCGCCAAAGGACAGGCCGGATGCGGTGATGAGGAAGGTGATGGCAGCGGCTTCACGGGTGTCTGGCTCCTTGAAAGCCGCAACGGCAGAACCGGAAAATGCAGCTACCAGTGCAAGGCCGGCAACCGCCTGAATGAGCACAGGCGGTGCAAGCGCCACGAAAGCGGTGACCACGCCTGCCAGAAGGCCGAAAATAATGTAGCCGACACCGCTGATGATGGCAGCCCAATAGCGACGGCTGGGGTCGGGATGAGAATCTTCGCTTGCACACATGGCGGCGGTAATGGCAGCGAGATTGACCGCGTGGCCACCGAATGGCGTTGCCAGCAACGAGAAAAAGCCTGTTGTTACGAAGAGTGGCCCCGGTTCGGGATGGTAATTATTGACCTTGAGCACGGCGATGCCGGGAATGTTCTGCGAGGCCATGGTGACGATGAACAGCGGCAGCGCCATGGAAACAATGGCTTGCAGATGAAACACAGGCATCACGAATTCCATCGGCGGCGCGAGCGACTGCAGCACGCTATCCATGGCACCCGGAGGAATATCCACCCCGAAAATCATCACAAGCGTGAAGGCGGCAAGTGCTGCAGGCACTGCAAACAATCGATTGATGGCCCCGACGACGATCCATGCCAGAATGATGGGCAGGCCAAGCGCCGGGTTGAAGCCGATGGCCTTGATGGGCGCGAAACAAAGGCCGATGATGACGCCGGATAGCATTGCATTGGCAAGCGGTGCAGGAATGGAGGCAACCGCCCGTCCCAGTGGCTTGAACAGACCCGCAATGATGATCAACCCCGCGCAGATGATGAAGGCACCAATGGCACCCGCAAACCCATCCTCGATAATGCCTGTCGTGGCCAAAAGCGCAGCGCCCGGCGTGGACCATGCGATAGAGACGGGAAGCCGCGTTGTGGCCGACAGGACAATGGCACAGATGCCCATGGAAACCGACAGGGCCATCAGGCCCGACGCAGCTTGGTAATCCGTTGCGCCGACAGCCTTCAGGCCTTGCAGAACCACGGCGAATGAACTGGCAAAACCCACAAATGCCGTGAGGCACCCCATGAAAAGGCTTTGGAGCGAAAAATCTTTCAGCATATGGGGGCTCTTGCAATGGGAAACGATAATCTCCGTCACAGATCAAAAAACGCGAGCGCTGACAAGCCGCATATGGCCGCCAGGCCGCCTGCAGGGCGCGGTTGTTCTCATCTGTCTGCCCGTGTAGATGTTCGATCTGATAAAATGCACAGCGAGACATCAGATGCTTCCTTGGATAGAACTGGACCGAGCCGCCATTCCCGGCGATGGCACCGAGCTGCGCCTCAAGCAGCGCGGCCAGGAATTTTCGATCATGCTCGGTTCAAACGAGCTGATGAACAGCCGGCTGAGCGGCTCCGAGGAAGCGCTGGCAACGCTTTCATGCGAACGCATTGCAGGGCGACCGAACCAGAGCATTCTGATCGGCGGGCTGGGCATGGGCTTTACCCTGCGGGCAGCTTTGGGCGCATTACCGGCGGACGCAAGCGTGACCGTCGCTGAACTGGTGCCGGCGGTCGTTGCCTGGGCGCGTGGCCCGATGGCAGATTTGCACGAGGGCACGCTGGATGATGCCCGCGTGGACATTCATGTCGGAGATGTCGGTGCGCTCATCCGCTCGAAAAAAGCTGTTTATGACGCCATTCTGCTGGATGTCGATAATGGCCCGGATGGCCTGTCTCGCCCATCGAATGACAGCCTCTATGATGGCGATGGCCTGCAAGCCGCGAGATCCGCCTTGCGCCCGAAAGGCGTGCTGGCGGTGTGGTCGTCAGGCCCGGACGCCGCCTTCACCCGCCGCCTGCGGCAGGCCGGTTTCGCCACAGATGAAGTCAGCGTTCGCGCCAATGGCAAGCGCGGCGGTGCGCGCCACACGCTGTGGATTGCTTCCAAAGCTTAAGCTTAAGCGTTGCGCCGCGAGGTTGACCGCTCTCCCAACGCGTCCAGCGCATCGGCATTGTCCCTTCCCCACGCATAGAGCATCTCCACAGGCTCCAGAAATCTGTTGCCGAGCGCGGTCAGGGTATATTCCACGGCGGGTGGCCGGGTTGCGTGAACATGGCGCGTGACAAGGCCTGTTCGCTCCATTTCCTTCAGCGTCTGCGTCAGCATTTTCTTGGAAATGCCCGGCAAGCTACGCTCCAGCACGCCGGTGCGGGCCGTTCCCTCATGCAGAGTATGCAGCGTGTGCAAGATCATGCTGGTCCATTTGGTCGAAAACAGCTCCAGCACGCGCCTCGGCGCACAATCCTCGCGCCATTCCGCTTCGTGGCTTCCCGGTTTCATCGTGGTCACCCTTTGGTATCCATGTCCCCAATCCGTGCCGTCTACACGACACTATGCGGAATGCCTAATTATAGCTCTTACAAAAAATGGAGTTCGAGCATGGTTAAAACGGCATTGGTGGTAGGCGCAAGCGGGATCGTGGGAAGCGCTACGGCAAATCTTCTGTTGGAACAGGGTTGGCGGGTCTATGGCCTCTCACGCAAACCGGCGCAGCACGCGCACATCATTCCCGTTGCGGCTGATTTGCAAAACGCGACTGAAACAGCAAAAGCCCTTGTGGATGTGAAACCCGACGCCGTCTTCATCACCACATGGGCGCGTCAGGAAAGCGAGGCCGAAAACATCCGCGTCAATTCCGCCATGGTGCGCAATCTGCTAGATGGCCTGAGCTTTGGTCGATCCACACGCCATGTGGCACTGGTCACCGGCCTCAAGCACTATCTCGGCCCTTTCGAAGCCTATGGCAAAGGCAAGCTGCCGCAGACGCCGTTCCGTGAGGAGCAAGGCCGCCTCGACGTGGAAAACTTCTATTACGCGCAGGAGGACGAGGTCTTCTCAGCGGCCAAACGTGATGGTTTTTCATGGAGCGTCCACCGCCCGCACACCGTCATCGGTCAGGCAGTCGGCAATGCCATGAACATGGGCACGACACTCGCCGTCTATGCGACCCTGTGCCGCGAAACAGGCCGCCCCTTCCGGTTCCCCGGCTCATCTGCCCAGTGGAACGGCCTGACGGACATGACGGATGCCAAAATTCTGGCAAAGCAACTGCTATGGGCCACGGAAACGCCAGAAGCGAAGAACGAGGCGTTCAACATCGTCAACGGCGACATTTTCCGCTGGAGCTGGATGTGGGAACGCATCGCCGACTGGTTTGGCATTGAGGCCGCTCCATTCGATGGCACTGTCATTCCGCTGGAAGCGCAGATGAAGGATGATGCCGAAATCTGGCAGAAAATCGCGCTCCGCGAAAACCTTGCCGAACCCGACCTCAACCGCCTGGCATCGCCATGGCACACGGACGCCGATCTCGGTCGCCCTCTTGAGGTCGTCACCGACATGGGCAAAAGCCGACGCCTAGGCTTCAAGGACTACCAGCCGACGGATGACGCGTTCTTTTCCTTGTTTGAGACCCTACGCAAGGATCGCCTCATTCCCTGACGCGAACTATCTGATCCTCGCTCAACGAAACCGCATTGGCCCGACCAATGCGGTTTTTTATTTGACGCTTGATTACCATCAAGACATAAACGCACGGTAGAAAAAAGAAATTCTGGTTGCAGAAGCCATCACAGCGCGCGCCCCATCCCACCTCCACCTTGGCGCGCTGGAAAGGAAGACTTCGTGCGTATACTCTTCGTCAATCCACCCTACATCTCCCTCACATCCCGTGGCGTTGGCCACCAGATCCCCTTTGGTCTCCTTTGCGTCGCAGGTCCGCTGATCGATGCAGGACATGAGTGCCAGCTGATCGACGCAGAACGCCACCACATGACGGCGGACGAAATCGAGGTAGCGATCAAGGCGTTCGCACCGGATATGGTTATGACCGGGCACGCTGGCTCCACCCCTGCCCACCCGGCCTGCATGTTGGTTCTTGACGCTTCCAAGCGTGCATGTCCGCAGGCATTGACGGTCTATGGGGGTGTTTACCCGACCTATCACGCCGCCGCCATCATGGTGCGTGAACCGTCGGTCGACATCATCATCAAAGGCGAAGGCGAAGCGATAGCACTTGCGCTTGTGCAGGCTCTGGCAGACGGCGTGTCACCCGCCACCGTCGCGGGCATCGTCCACCGCGAAAATAGCAGTCACGTCGAAACCAGACCAGCCGCCACGATCAAGGACCTGAACGAATGGCGTATTGGCTGGGAGCTGATCGAAGATTGGGACTTGTACCAGTGTTTCGGCCTTGGCCGCGCAGCCATCATCCAGTTTTCGCGTGGTTGTCCGCACCGATGCAATTATTGCGGCCAGTATCAGTTCTGGAGCCGCTGGCGCTACCGCGCTCCCAAAGCGGTTGCGGCTGAAATTGCTTGGCTGCATCGCACGCACGGCGTTTGCTTTGTTGACCTCGCGGATGAAAACCCGACCTCATCGAAACGCCTGTGGCGCGAATTTCTGGAGGCGCTGGTCGAGGAAAACGTCCCAGTGCGACTGTTTGCAACGATCCGTGCAACCGACATCGTGCGCGATGCAGACCTTCTGCCTTTGATGAAGAAAGCCGGCATGATCTGCGTGCTGATGGGCATCGAAACAACCGACCCGACCACGCTTGCAGCCATTCGAAAGGGTTCGACGACCCGTGAAGACCAGCAGGCGGTCACGCTTCTCCGCCAGCATGGCATCCTGTCCATGCTTGGCCATATCGTCGGCTTTGAAGAAGAGCGCTTCGCCGACTATCTCCGTGCCCTGCGTCAGATCAGCCTGTATGACCCGGACTTGTTGAACGCCATGTATCTGACACCCCACAGCTGGTCTGACTGGACGGCGGAAAATGGCGAACGCCGCGTCATCGAAACCGACCGCAGCAAGTGGGATTACCGACATCAGTTGCTGTCATCCCGCCACCTGTCACCGGGCATGATTTTTGCGATGGTGAAAATGCTAGAGGTGGCCGTCCACTGTCGACCACGCGCATTGTGGCGCATCCTATTCCATCCGGACAAGGAGTTGCGCAAACATATGCGCTGGAGCTTCCGGTTCAGTTTCCGGGTATGGCGGGCAGAAATTGCCGAATTCATCCGCCAGCCTCCACCCCAAAAGGGCCCCATGACGCTGGCCGAGTGGTTTGGCAAGACCCCTCGCCTCACCAAGCAGGCCGCGGGTGCAAACAGCACTCACAAAACGGTCCCGGGGCATGAAGTGGCGGGCGATGACATGACGCACACAGGCGTAACATAAACGAAAAAGCCCGCGCCGGTTTGAGACCAGCGCGGGCTTTTGAAATTTCAAATGTCGAACTCTTAAAGTTCGGACTGGCTTTCAACGATGCGGCCAACGAGACCGTATGCCTTGGCTTCTTCGCCGCCCAGCCAGTAATCGCGATCGATATCCTTGGCGATCTTTTCTTCCGTCTGGCCTGTGGCCTTGGAGAAGATCGTGATCAGGCGCTTGTTCATCTTGATGATTTCGCGTGCCTGGATCTCGATATCGGATGCCATGCCGCGCGTGCCGCCGGATGGTTGATGCAGCAGGAAGCGGGTGTTTGGCAGGCAGAGACGACGCTCTTTCGGAACCGACACATAGATCAGCGCGCCAGCGGAAGCGACCCAGCCCGTGCCGATGATGTAAACCTTCGGCTTGATGAACTTGATCATGTCGTGAATGCTGTCGCCGGATTCGACGTGGCCGCCGGGCGAGTTCACGTAGACGCGGATGTCGTCATCGCTGGCTGCGGCAAGTGCCACGAGCTGCGTGCAAACCTTCTGCGCCAATTCCTGGGTAATGCCGCCATAGATGAAGATCGAACGCGACTTGAAAAGATTCGCTTCCGTTTCCTTGCCGATCGGCAGTTCCTTGCTCTTGTCGTCTTCGTCTTCGTTCATGTGGCGGTCTCCAACGTAATTCATTACCTACCGGACATAGTGTGATTTGTGTCGTAAAACAATGAGCGAAAAAGACAAGGCGCGGAACTGCTTAATAAACAAGGCACCGTCAAATGACGCATGGACAGCCTATTCGTCACTACGATATCGTTAATAGCGAGGTTTGATCCGGCGACCCAAGCGCCTTTTGCCTCGCGTTAAAAAGATTGAAGAGGGAACGATGTTCAAAAGACTATCACTCGCCGCTGCAACGCTGGCCGCAACCACACTCCCGGCCTTCGCCCATTTGAACCCGGAAGAACACGGCTCCTTCATGGCAGGGTTTTCACATCCGCTGTTCGGTGCCGATCATATTCTCGTCATGGTCGCCGTCGGCATCTGGGCAGCCCAGATCGCTACATCTGCAGATAATCGCAAGGCACTGTTGATAATTCCGGCTGCCTTCGTCGGCACCATGGCCTTGGGCTTTCTGTTGGCTCTTGGCGGTATCGAACTGCCATTCGTTGAACCGGCAATTCTGGCCTCCATTATCGCGCTTGGCCTGCTGGTTGCCATGGCAACCCGCGTTCCGGTGAGCGTTGCGGCTGCCATCGTCGGCGTGTTTGCGCTTTTCCACGGTCACGCGCATGGCGGCGAATTGGGCAGCGCAGGTGCGCTTCAATTCGGCGTCGGCTTCGTGGTCGCCACTATGGGCCTTCATGTTGCAGGCATCGCGCTTGGAATGGCCATTGCAAAGCTTGGCACCGTCGCAGTGCGCATCCTCGGTGGATTGACCGCACTCACAGGTCTTTCGCTGGTCTTCGGCGGCTGAAGATCGAGGTCTTCAACCTTACAAAAATGTAAGGCGCAGACGGCTTTTAAAAGTCGAAATTGAACCCTACTTCCTTGGTGTGCGTTTCTCGGCACGCCAAGGAGGCTACCAATGTCACCAGAAGAAACCCAACTCATCAGATCCCTGTTCGACAGGGTCAAGTCTGCATCCTCAACGCCGCGCGATCCTCAGGCGGAAACGCTGATCTCGCAGGCCGTGAAGGACGATCCCTCCGCCCCCTATTATCTGGCGCAAGCCGTCATCGTGCAGGAAAAAGGTCTGGAAGCGGCAGCGGCACATATTCGCCAGCTGGAAGACCGCGTCCACCAGCTTGAAAACAATAACCCGGCACCACAGACAGTACAGCAAGGCGGCTTCCTCAGCTCGATTTTCGGTGGCACCCAGCAAGCATCCGCTGCACCTGCGCCAGCACCGAGCTATCGCAATGACATGTCAGGTCAATCTCAGCCTTCTCAGGCGCAGGGACCATGGGGACGAAGCAACGATGCTCCGCAGCCCAGTGGCCCTTGGAGCAACCAGCAGCCCTCGGCCTTTGGGCGTGCGAGCGGTGGCAGCGGAGGTTTTCTGCAAGGGGCGCTGGGCGCGGCAGCGGGCGTTGCCGGTGGCATGCTGCTTGCGAATTCGCTGAGCGGCATATTTTCCAACCATGTCGCCTCATCCGGTTGGGGATCGGCTTTGGGCGGTGCAGGAACTGCGGCAGCGCCAGTCGAGGAAACCGTCATCAACAACTATTACGGTGATGACGACAAGCAGCAGGATGTCGCCAGCAATGACGACAACTCTGATGTGCAACAGGCTGACTACGACGACAGCGCAGACGACGCTGATTTCGACTCAGGCGACAGCGGTTCCTTCGTCTGAACGATCGGGCAAAGGGTTAGCCGCGACCGCGATAGGTCGCGACGCCCTGCTCGGGAAGCCAGACGCCCTCTGGTGGCGCGCCGGTCTGCCAGAATACGTCGATTGGGATACCACCGCGTGGATACCAGTAGGCGCCGATTCGCAGCCACTTGGGTTGAAGCAGGTCCACAAGGCGCTTGGCGATATAGATCGAGCAATCCTCATGGAACGCACCATGATTGCGGAAGGAATGCAGGAAAAGCTTCAACGACTTGGATTCCACGAGAAAATCACCGGGAATGTAGTCAATGACGATATGGGCAAAATCCGGCTGCCCGGTCATGGGGCAAAGCGACGTGAATTCCGGCGCAGTGAAGCGCACGACATAATCCGTACCGGCATTGCCATTCGGCACTTTTTCCAGAACGGCCTTTTCAGGGCTTTCGGGGGAAGCGACTTGCGCGCCCAGCTGCGACAGGCCGGAAACATCCGTGACTGACATGGTTCAAACTCCTGCTTCTTGAAACTCTACCCGAACGCCATGCGCCTGTTCACTTTCAGGCTCCACATGAATGGCGAGGACGGCACCGGGTATCACGCCCTTTATGGCATCTTCAAGCCGGTCGCAAATTTCATGCGCAGCACCCACGGACAAAGCCGAGGGAACGACGACGTGAAAGTCGATGAATGCGACCGCCCCTGCCCTGCGCGTCTTGAGATCATGGACGCCGAGAATGCCAGTCGAGTTCTCCGCAATGGCTTTCTTGATCGCCACATCTTCGTCCGGCTCCACGGCACGGTCCATGAGGCCGCCGAGGGAATGCAGAATGACCTTGGAACCCTGAAACAGGATGTTGATGGCAACGACAATAGCCAGAACCGGATCAAGAATGGCGTAGCCCGTCATGATTGCCAGAACCAGACCGATCAGAACACCACCCGAGGTGACCACATCCGACATGATGTGGTGTCCATCTGCCAGAAGTGCCGGAGAGGAATGTTTCTTTCCAACGCGGATGAGAATCGTTGCCCATATGCCATTCAAAATACCGGCGAAGGCGTTGATGGCGAGACCAAGCGCCGGCGCATCCGGCAGGCGCGGCGCCATCAGGCCACTCCACGCTTCCTTCACGATGAGGAGAGCTGCAACGACGATCAGCACGCCCTCGACCACAGCTGACAAATATTCCGCCTTGTGATGACCGAACTGGTGATCGTCATCGGCGGGCTTTTGCGCATAGCGGATCACGAAATAGGCTATGAAGGCCGCGACCACATTGACGGTGGATTCCAGGCCATCCGACAACAGCGCGACCGAGCCGGTGACCCACCAGGCAGATAGCTTCAGGCACAACACCATAATGGAAAACGGGATGCCCCAGAAAGCGAGTTTCCTGACGAGCGCGTGACCCTGTTCGTTCATGTCCTGTCCCCATGCGGTTGCGAATGAATTGCAGAATTGGACCCCAAAACGCACGAACCGCGCGCACGGATGGCTCCGTGCGCGCGGTTCATTTAAGCGGCTTCTATGATTAAAGCCGTCGCCAGGTCAAGAGATTACACGCGGCTTATTAGCAACTTGATACCGGCAAAGGTAAAAAACAATGCGAGAACCGTTTCAATGTAGCGCTTGGAGCGCTGGTAGATGCGGATGGCAGGGGCTGTGGAAAACACCAGCGCGTAACCGCAGAATATGACCATGCCCAGCAAGCCGCAGCCACCGATGATGGCGACAAGCGTCGTCGCATCGGCGCCCGGTTTCAGACCCAGCGACATGATGGCTATCCAGCCGAGGATGGCCTTGGGGTTCGTCAGGTGCAGCAGCAAGCCGCGACGGTAGAGCTGCCAATATTCGGCACGACCGACTGGTGTTTCATCGACAATGGCTTGCGCAGCCGCTGGAGAGAAAGCTGAACGCGCAGACTTATAGGCGAGATAAAGAAGATAGATGCCGCCTGCGATCTTAATGAAAAACAGAGCGTTGGCATAGGTCGCCAGAACGGCGGAAAGTCCGGTGGCGGTGAGCGCTGCCCAGAACAGCGAGCCGGTCATGACGCCCATGGCCAGAACGAGCGCCGGTGCTCGCCCCCGGCTCATGGCGATGCCCATGACGGTCATGTTGCTGGGGCCGGGACTGGCCACGGCGATGATATAAGCAATGTAGACCAGCAATAGCTGGTGAAAGTCGATCATCGTCGCGCGCCCCTGTCCAAAGAAATCCAGATTGTGGTCATCGCTGTGTTCTTGTCAACGATGGAGCAGCATCGTTGTGCAACCACAGTGAGGCAGAAAGCAGTGGCGGCAAAGGCGTCCACCACCCGGTACGCAGACCAGCTTGCCGAAGTGCTGCCGCCGTCCAGGTGTTGCAGCCGAGCAGGACGTTGAAAGTGCCATTCGCCTCGAAAAACACGTCATATTGTCCGTAGGACTGCCCGATGAGCGGCATTCTTTTGCCTTCGACCTCAGCAAAGCTGCCAAGAATGAAATCGACAATATCGCGATAGCCCTTCTCAGAAAGATCGAGCGCCGCGACATGGGCGTCGGTGGGGGAAATGTCGCCTGCAAGGGCGATGTGCATGACCGAGCGGTCGAGCGTCAGGCTTTTCAACACCGGCAACGGCTTCAAATCGGCCCATGTCGGCGTTTGCGTGTAAAATGCCCGCCCGCCCCAGCCGAAAATGAGATACCGCACGCCGGGCTCATCAATAGCAAGGCTTGCCTCACGCAAGAACGCAAAACGCTCCAGCAGCTCGGCATCAACCGGCAGGGCGATATCCGTGTGGATGGGATTATCGAGAATGAGGATGCGGCGCGATGGCTGCGCGGCCACAGATGCGTGGTCTTTGGCTACGGGTGCGGGAACCAGCGTGCCCAGCGCGATGATGCAGAGAATAAGCGTGAACGCGATGCTCAGATATTTGAAGGCCTTCACTCAGAATCACCCACGCGGCTCAAGGAAACCGGCGGCGTCTCATGACACCGCCGATGTTATCGATGCCCTCAGGCCGCTTTGGTTTTTGCCTTACGCACCAGATGCGTCACCACGTTTTCGATCATCCGCATGCCGGCATCGCCGCCCAGCGTCATGATGGATTCCGGGTGGAACTGAACCGCTGCGACCGGTTCCTTGCTGTGCTCGATGCCCATGATCGTACCATCTTCGCTCTCTGCGGTGATGATGAAATCGCGGTGAAGCGTCGCCGGGTCAGCAAAGATCGAATGGTAACGACCAACGGTGACTTCCTTGCCGAGGCCTGAAAACACCAGACCGGGTTCCAGTACGCGAATGCGCGATGGCTTACCGTGCATCGGAACAGCAAGTTGACGAAGCTCGCCGCCATAGGCTTCCGCCAGCGCCTGAAGACCGAGGCACACACCAAATATCGGCAGGTCGCGCGAACGCGCCGCCTTGATGGTCGCCTTGCAATCGAAATCGCTTGGGTTGCCCGGTCCGGGAGACAGGACGACGAGGTCAGGCTGGAAGCGATCAAACACTTCTGCCGCAACCGGGGAACGCACGGTGGAGACCGTGGCGCCCGTCTGGCGGAAGTAGTTGGCTAGCGTATGCACGAAGCTGTCTTCGTGGTCCACCAGCAGGATTTTAACGCCGGTGCCGACCTTGGCGGAATCCCGCTGGGTGGCTGCGGAGTTCTGGCCCTTTGCATCGCGAATGGCTGAGATCATGGCGGATGCCTTCAATTCGGTTTCGGCTTCTTCTTCCTGCGGGTTGGAATCGTTGAGCAAGGTGGCCCCTGCCCGCACTTCCGCAATGCCATCCTTGATGCGGATGGTCCGCAACGTCATGCCCGTATTCATATCGCCGTTGAAGCCGACCATGCCGATGGCGCCGCCATACCAGACGCGCGAGCTCTTCTCATGGGCTTCGATGAAGCGCATGGCCCAGAGCTTTGGCGCACCGGTAACGGTGACGGCCCATGCGTGGGACAGGAAGCCATCAAACGCATCCATATCGTCGCGCAGGCGGCCTTCAATGTGGTCCACCGTGTGGATAAGACGCGAATACATCTCGATCTGGCGGCGGCCGATGACCTTCACCGAGCCCGGTTCGCACACGCGGCTCTTGTCGTTGCGGTCAACGTCGGAGCACATGGTCAGTTCGGACTCGTCCTTCTTGGAATTGAGCAGCTTGAGGATCTGCTCACTATCGGCAATCGGGTCTTCGCCGCGCTTGATGGTGCCTGAAATCGGGCATGTCTCGATGCGGCGACCGGAGACGCGCACGAACATTTCCGGCGAAGCACCAACCAGATATTCCTGCTGGCCAAGGTTGATGAAGAAGGAGTAAGGCGATGGATTGATGGCTTTCAGACGTCGCGAAATGGCCGAAGGATTGCTGTCGCAACGCTCCATGAATTTCTGGCCGGGCACAACCTCGAACAGATCGCCACGACGGAAGCTCTCCTTGGCGTGCGTCACCAGTTGTGCATATTCGCCGGGGTGGTGATCTCCGCGCGGCGGAATGGTGTCCGTCTTCACGAATGGCTCAGGCGCGATGTCCTGAGGCTTGCCGAAGGTGGTGACGCCGTCCTTTTCGAAATCATAACGGTCGATCCAGGCCTTTGCGGAATGGTGATCCACCACGAGAATCTCATCGGGCAAAAACAGAACCATGTCACGCTGGTCTTCCGGGCGCTCCAGCGAGAGCTTGATGGCATCGAACTGGAAAGCAAGATCGTAACCGAAGGCCCCGAATAGACCGATGGCCGAATCGGCGCTGGAATGGAACAGGTCCACAATGGCGCGTAGGGCCGTAAACACGGTTGGGATTTTCGAGCGTTCTTCTTCCGTAAACACCCGGTCCGGCTCGTTGACGACGAGGTCCAGACGGCGGGCGGTGGAGGCGCCGAGCGTCAGATCAGGCGTTGCCTTCAGCTTCTCGGTGATGAACGACAGAAGCGCTTCGCCACGGCCATTATAGGCTTCGATCCACATGGTGCGGCCAAAGCAGGAAATGCCAAGCGGCGGATCGATGATGGCGGTATCCCAACGGGTATAGCGACCGGGATATTCATAGTTTGACGAAAAGACCGCACCACGGCGCTCATCCAGCCCCGATACATAGCTGTCGATTGCCGTTGCGTACTCTGCGGGACGGCGCTGACGTGTCACTTTCACGCCGCCCTTGGTCTCGTATGTTTCCGAGCCGTCATCCTGAATAATCGTTACCATCTCTTCCGCTTCCCGTTTCTAAAGCCCGATGAGAGGGCGGCATAAAACAAAAAAGCCGCCTGAAACTTCGGGCGGCTTGGACTTAGTCTAAGGACATGGGTGCTCAAGGCCGCGTAAAGCTGCCCCACCACCAGATAGCAATGTTCTTCGACTGTGTGTTCATGGAGCAAATTGTTAGCGGCAACCGCACGCGATGGCAAGCGGATTTGAACCGAAAGCATGTTGAAGCGTTGAGCCTGTGCCGCAATGGGGGACTGATCGGTCACATGCTTTTCCGCCTTATGATAATCGCAGCCAGTGGGCTGCTGATCTCCGCCTCGCAACCGCCACAGGATGTGCCGGTTCCCCAGCCCAAACCGGAGCAGCAGGACGCAGCGCCCGCAGCCGCCCCTACTCCTTCTCCTACGGAGAAGAAAGCAGAAGACGCGCCGGTTCCACCACCTGCGGAAAGCACCGTGCCGAAGCCGGAGGAAAAACCGGAACCCACCGCAAAGCCGGGTGAGCCAAAGAAAGAAGACGAGAAAAAGCCTGAAGAGCCGCCGCGCGATCCGGTAAAGGCAGAAAATCCCGAAGAGCTCAAAGCCTGCCTTACAGAACTCAAAGAGCTAGGTGCGCAATTCAAGGAACTTCCGCCGATCCCGGGTGAAGAGGACGGCTGCGGCATCGCTTCGCCGCTGGAACTCTCCGTGGTGATCCCCGGCATCAAACTGGAGCCGGAAGGCACGATGCGCTGTGAAGCAGCCCTTGCGCTCTCGCGCTGGGCCAAGAACGTTGTGGTCCCGACGGCAAAAATCGCTTTGCCAGACAGAAGCGTCACCGCCTTCGGCAATGCCTCGACCTATATTTGCCGCAACCGCAACAGTGCAAGCACCGGCAAGATTTCCGAACACGCAAAAGGCAGTGCTGTCGATATTGCGACACTGACCTTCGACAAGGGCGAACCGCTTGTCATGAAGCCGCGTGACGAAGACGGCACCATGGAAGGCGCGTTCCAGCGCACCATAACCACCGCCGCATGCCTCTTCTTCCGCACCGTTCTCTCCCCCGGCAGCGACGCCACCCACCAGGATCACCTCCATATGGATGTGCTGGAGCGCAAGGGTGGGTATCTATATTGCCGTTAAAACGGAAAAGGCGGGACACGTAGCCCCGCCTTTCCTTTGCTGAAAAACTCGCTCACTAGAACGTTTGCGTGAGAGAGACCTTGAAGGAGCGACCGGCTTCGGAATAGAAATCGACCGGCTGGTTGGCACTCGACACAGTTGTCGGATTGACATCGCGCACCCCGACTGCATTCCAATACTTCCTATCAAACAGATTGTAGACGCCTGCCTGGATACGCAGTCCCTTTGTTTGCTCTGGCTCCCACCAAGCAGTCAGGTTTGCAATGCCATAGCCGGGCGCATCGAAGGTGTTGGCCTTGTGGTCGTCACGCATTCCGGAAGTGAAGATGCCGGTCAACTCTGTGCCCCAGACTTCAGCAGAATATCCTACACCCAAAACAGACTTGAATGGAGCCACCGTGCGGATCAACTCGTTGTTGTCGGTGTCCTTGCCGTAGGCGTATGCAAGCGATCCATGCGCGAAGAAGCCATTGGCAAATTCTTTGCGGACCTTCGCTTCGACACCGGATATTTCAACATGGGCCCGGTTGCGATAGGTAAACAGCGAACCAAAGGGGCTGCCCGAGCCAGGAACACCCGGCGTTGCAGGGGTTGGAAACAGGCTTGTCGTCGTCTGATATTGCTCGATAAAGTTCTTGTATTTGTTGTGGAATACCGCAACCCGACCTTTCAGATCGGCAGTATCGTAATTCGCACCAATCTCGAAGCCATTGCTGGTTTCGGGCTCGAGCTCAGGATTTCCCTCAACTGAATAACCGCGCGAGATGCTGGGGAAGCTGAGATAAAGCTCATTCACGGTTGGCGCGCGGTAAGCCATCGACCACTGCGCAAACAGTTCTACCTCGGGCGTCAGATCATAGCTTGCCATGAGCTTTGGCGAGAAGCGCGAACCATCCCGATCTTTGGGAAGGCCCAGCGTCGCATAGGCCGAATGCGTAGCGATATCGCCTGATGGGTCGTAGTCGAAATAGTCGAAGCGGATGCCGGGCGTCAGACGAAAGCCAGTATTGGCGAAAGCAATTTCGTCTTCTGCGTAAAGTCCAACACGACGGCCATCGACATGCGGAATATCTGCCGAGGAGGCGGCTGAGGACGCCCCCGTGACCGAGGTGAACCACTCTTTGAAGTCGAAGACCGAGACATCTCCGCCAATACGGACCGTGTGATTGAGATTTTCCGTGTCAAAGGTGGAAACCAAACCGCCGGTGAGACCAAACGTGCTTTCGCGCATGGAATCATCACGAGCGATAGGAGCATTGCTAAGCTGCAAACCACCCGAACCGGACTCTTTAGACAAGGCCTGCCAGTAGCCAGTCAGACGGGCTGAATCGATCAACATATCCGCCGATGGCGCCTCGAACTCGTAATCGATCGACAATCTTTCGCGCAACGTATCATCATAACCGGAATAGGCGCCGGGCAGATATGTGCCGTGCAGCGTCTTCAGATCCGTGTCGCTTTTCAACTGGAAACGTTCAGCCGTAAAACCGATACGATGGCCACCTTCTAGATCCTGCCGGAGTTTGAACAGCAGGTTATTCTGATCGTAATCACCGGGGTTTGGAGTGGTGCGACGAATTCCAAGGATATCGTTGGATCCATTGTTATCTGTTTCCTGCCCGCGCTTGTACGCGCCCTGGAAGAGAACAGAGGTGTTCTCGATCTTGCGCGCAACGCCAACGGCTCCACCAACACTCTTGTCTTCGCTATCATAGGTCAGCTTGGCAACACCGCCCCAGTCACGCCCATCCTTGATCAGATCTTCTGGTTCCAGTGTTTTCAAGACCAATGCACCGGCCAGCGCACCTGAGCCGATGCGGCTAGAATCGGAGCCACGAATGACGTCGACAGCAGAAAGAGCCGAGAAATCAAAGCTGGAGGCACCGCTGCTCATGGTCGACGTTGCCTGACCTGCGCGGGCAAAATTTTCGAAAAACGGGATAGGAATGCCGTCCACAAGCGTGACAACGCGAGCTCCGCCGAGACCACGGACGAACAATCCACCAATCCGACCAGGCTTGGGATCCACGTAATCAACACCGGGTTCTGTGGTGTTGCCGAGATCACCAAGGCTCGTAATGTCTTTTTTTCTGATCTCTTCCGCAGTCGTCCTGCTTGCCAGCGGCGTGTTGGCTGCAACATCGCCCGCCTTGACGCGCTTGCCCTTAACCGTAATGCGCTCGAGAACGGTCGTGCCGTTGTTTTGAGTAGTTGTTTCCTTAGCATGACCTGCGGAATTGCTGGAAATGAGCGCCATAGCTGTGCAAACCAGCAAGGCTGATTGAGAACCGCGGATCGTCATTGGAACCCCCTGAATGCGAGCACACGAAAGCGCGCGGCAACGCGAGGTGCCGTCGCAATGTGGCTTGATAAATACCCTTAAATCTTCACGGCCCCGCCGTGGTTCGAGACCTATAAAACATGATTATTAGAGTCAATTATTAAAATATGATTTTTTGTCTCATATATCTCAGGGCGCTTCACTGTTGCAGAAATATTACGCCTACATTCCCGTGCGGCGCGGTTTGATAGCAACCTTGAACCTTTTTGGGAGACTGCCTAGATCAGTGCACGAAAAACCATTGTTCACCCATTCAACCAATCTGGAAAGATCCGATGAAATCTCTGGAGCTACTCGTTGAACGCATCATATTGTCCAGCCGATGGCTTCTAGTCGTGTTTTACCTGGGCCTGGTGGCTGCTCTGGCCGTCTATGCCATTTCCTTCGGATTCAAATTCCTGAAAATCGCGGGGAATGTTTTCGTCTACACGGATGCAGAGATGATTCTGGCAATGCTGGCGCTAATTGACGCCGCACTGGTGGCAAGCCTGATCGTTATGGTGATGATCTCCGGCTACGAGAACTTCGTCAGCCGGTTCGACGAAGGCGAAGACAAGGTTTCCTTCCTCGGCAAGCTGGATGCGGGTAGCCTCAAGATCAAGGTTGCGTCATCCATCGTTGCCATCTCCTCTATCCACCTCCTGCAGATTTTCTTGAATGCGAACCAGTATTCAGACAGCAAGTTGATGTGGTTTACGATCATCCATCTAGCATTTGTGGTCTCTGCGGTGATGCTTGGCTATCTCGAACAGTTGATGTCCAATACAAAGAATGTAAAAGAAAAGTCGGATTTATAAAATCGAGAAGATATTATTAGACTTTTATTTAAATCTTAAAGAAAACATTGGCGACTATCCTGTAGTGATGCGCGCCATTGCAAATGCAAAGTGACGTCAAGGTTTTTTAAGAAGTCATTTGAATTAAAAGTATTTGGAATAATGTCTGAACAAGGAACCAAACTTGAAATAAAGAGTGGAATTTTCGGAGGATTTGTATATTTGTCACCGTTAACATAGTAATTTTATGAACGAAAACATTATGATCGCGCTCGAACGGCAATCACTGATTGGTAGAGAGTTATCGGCGGCAGAGAGCCGCCCGCGTTGGTTGCAAGTTCTTCAGGGCGCGGCAAAGGAATTCGGCTATACCTATGCAAGCTTGATGCGCGTGCCGCGCATCGGCGAAGATTTGCTTGCCACAACGCTCGTCGAAACATCCCTTCCGATGCGGTTCATCCGCGAATATGATGAGCTGCTACTGCTGCGTTACTGCCCGGTCCTGCCGAGGGTAGCAACATCCATGGTCCCGCAATCATGGAACATGAAAGACCTCGATGAGAGCAAGCCGGAAGTCAAACGGATCCTCGCGCTGCTCACGCAGGCGGGCGTTGCGAACGGACTGCTTGTGCCAACGAACTCCGTAAACGGAGACAGGCATCTGGTGCGTTTCGATGGGAGTTGCGAAGAACCGTCGCAAACTGCCAAGAATGAAATCGGCATGATCGCCATCCATGCGTTCGACGCCTATGAACAATTGCGCCGGACGGAAATGGCAGCGACCCGCAAGCTGACAAAGCGTGAGCTCGAGGTCATCCACTGGACATCTCAGGGCAAGACATCAGCCGAAATCGGGCAGATTCTGTCGCTGTCCGATCACACGATCAATGCCTATCTGAACAATGCGATCCGCAAACTCGATTGCGTCAACCGCACACAGCTCGTCGCTAAATCGATCCGCCTCAAGCTGATCAGCTGACGCCCCCCTCGAAGGAAGCGCCAGCCTGGATCTTATCTGTCCAGAACAGATCTGAGTTCAACAAGGTTCGAGCGCACTCTCAGCACATAAAAGCCCATCGTCGCCAGATGTGATGGCATGATCCAGCCGCTCTCATCGCCATTCGAGATCATGAATGGTTGAATACGCAGCGCAGCGCGCGTCTGTAGCAGCGTATCATTCCACAGGCTCGTCAGGTTACGTTCACGGATGACCTGAGAAAAATCGGCGCCGGCAGCCGAGAGAATGCCGTAATAGCCGTAAAGCTGACCGTAAGCGAACCAGAACCGATCATCCGCCCGCGTATCGAACCAGCCGCCATTGTAGTTTTCCGAACGCTCGCGAAGAATGGCTGATGTCCCGCCAATATCGTTGGCAATGCGATCAATGAACTGGATGAGGTTATCGGCGCGGCCATCGAATACGGAATTGCACTGCGAAAGGCTGACATTGAACTTGCGCAGGCTTTCAGCCGCAGACCGGTAGTAGCTCGGGCTTGGCGTCTTCGGGCCGAATGGGTTCAGGCCGAAATACCAGGAATATTCGTCGAACTGAAGATTGCCGCGCGCGCTCTGCAAGTTGGCGTCAATGCCGGATGTGCCACGGACGCGGCCGATCGAATCGACCAACTCAACGGATGTCCGGCGCACAGCCTGATTGACGCCGCGCTGGAATGACGCCTTGTTATCCAGAAACGGCGTGCTGTCCCAATCCATGCCGAACAGACCGAGACGGTACAGCAACATGGAAGAAATCCATGAGTTCTGGTCCACATTATAGTCGATCAGATCCGCTGACATATCGACAATCGCGGAACTCTGGCAGCTTCTCGCCTGCGCGACAACGGGCGCCGGTGCGGTGGCAGTGGCAGTGGCTGGTGTCTCAGAGTTGGAGGTCGACGCCGGAGCTGGCGCGACCGCTGCTACCGGCAGCTCCTGGCCAGCGGCCAGCGTCCGTTCGGAAAATTTGTAATTGTTGACGTAATCAGGATTGAAGTTGGTCCAGACCTGCGTCTGCCATATAAAATACCCATAGAGGCCAACGAGGAAGACAAGAGCGGCGGCAATCGGCACCTTGATGAAACCCTGGCGGTTTCCATACCAGCCACTCACAGCGCGGAACGGCCAGAAAAGCCATGCGATCACAACAGATGCACCTCTCCCAAGCGCTGCGAAAATACGCTTGAAAAACGCGATGACCGGATCGAGCATTGTTGAACTCTCCTTAGCGCATGGCCCGGAACCAAGTGGTGACCCGAAAGACCTTATGCCCAGTTTGACCAAGCTGGAGAATTCCACCCATTGAGGCGGCCTGAACTCCAGTACGACAACTATGACGATCCAGACCGGATCGACCGTCCTTCACATATGGTGCCGAAAGCCATGATACAACGGAACAACAAGCGTTTTTCCCAACCAGATTTATTGGGCACCCGCTTTTGCTGCATCGGAATTGCGTAAAGACAGCGCCTGATCGGCCCGCGCCTTGCGCTTCTCGATATCCTGCATGGTCACGGTGCCCTGCGTGTGTAGCATCAGCAAAGGCAGAAAAGCGCCAAGCGGTATTGCGTCAGGCTCATCTTCGGCTTTCGAGGAATGCGGGCGCGCATTCGCCAATAGCGGCTCCATCGATCCATAAACGGCATCATACAGTTGAATGCATCGCTCAGCCTCAACAGAAATCTTGTTGATGGTGAGCGTGAAGACAACCATGAGGTCGTTCAGCACATCTATCAAATCAGCCAGCAGTACGGCCTGGCGATCAAGAATCTGATGGGCATCAGCCAGCTTCTCGCGCTCAAGCAGAACTTCCGCATGGCGGGTGCCAGCCTCCTCTTCCTCCGCCCGCAATGCTTGCTGGCGATCCTCATCGCTGGCATTGGTGATCTTGCGTCTCACCGTGCCGATCAAGGCTGCCAACTCCCTGTCGCGCTGCCGCGCCTCATCCACGGCGGACACAATGCCGCGACGCTTTTCCATGCTGGACAGGATTTGCGGCTCGCACGACAGGACCAGCGGTGAGAACTGCTTTTTTGCATCATCGATCAGGCCGTGCCCGGTCGCAGCCTCCAGAAGCAGCATCCTCAGACTCTCGGCAATGGCCAATTTTCTCGTGCGAATGACCTTGAAGGATGGCGCTTCCCTGCGTCTGAAGAATGCCATAAAGGCCTGAAAGCCGCTTACTTCATCAACAGCGTCGAAAGCAGCATAAGCACGGTCGGTGCGCACTGAGATATCGTGAATGAGAGCCAAAAGAGCGGCTTCGAAGTCCGCCTTCATGGCACGCAGTTGTGCGATGTGCGCAGTCTCATTTTCGTAGACGCCATTCGAAGAGCCTTCGGGGACGACACCCAGCGCGGCTGCGAGCTGCACGGAAAGTGCGTGCACTCGCTCCGCATCGCCTCTAGCCTTTTCTATCAGGCTATCAAAAGGCGGCAATTTTCCCATGAGTGGTCGTCTCCCGAATCGGTTGGCGCGCAAGAGCGCCGCTCATATCAATATGCGCGACCTTTGCTCAATGCGGGAGATGAAAACAGCCAATCAAAGATTGAGCGTTGCGATCTCTGCATCCAGCACGTCGCGCGCCTTCTTAGGCAACTTTCCGGCTTTGACGGCATCCAGGTTGGCAGGCGCATCGCCAACCACTACGAGTGCTACCATGCCCATGCCCATGTGAGGCGTGCACTTGAAGACATAAGCCCCTTCTTTTTCAAGCGTGACCTTCAGGGCCTCATTCATCTTGCCCTTGAACTCCTCGGCACCGTCAGGGATCATGCCCTTAATCGCTGCTGCATCATGGCCCTTGTCGACAGGCACGAAGGTGATGACATCCCCGATGTTTGCCTTGACGGCTGCGGGTTCAAACACCATCGCCTTGCCATCAGCGCCCTTGTTGAGCATCTTGATTTCGATCTCGGCAGAGATGGCAGGAACGGTCAGAAATCCGGCAAGCGCGATACCGGTCAAAAGGCGCAGAACAGTGTTTGTCATGAGGCTAACTCCAGTGCGAAACCGCAACAATGCGGTCTCTTCGTCACCGGTCCTATCCCTGCGCGGCGCTGCGGTCCTTGACCAAAATCAAATGGGCCAATCTGTCGCAGAGCGGGATTTCATTCGCCTTTGACGGCCTCCACCCAGTGGCGGCGGCAGAAGGAGACGTATTTCTCATTGCCACCAACATCGATCTGCGCGCCTTCCTTCACGACCTTGCCGTCGGAATCGAAGCGCGCCACCATCGAGGCCTTGCGCCCGCAATGGCAGATCGTGCGGATTTCGCGCAACTCATCGGCAATCGCCAGAAGCTCTTTAGATGCCGGGAAAAGCTTGCCCTGAAAATCGGTGCGCAGCCCATAAGCCATGACCGGCACGCCAAGAGTGTCCGCAATGGCGGCCAGCTGCCAGACGTGATGTTCTGACAGAAAATTCGCCTCATCGATAAAGACGCAGGCCACAGGCTCTTGCGCATGCAGCGCCTCCACCTTCTTGAAAATATCTGTGGTGTCATCGAACACCAGCGCATCGGAAGACAGGCCAATGCGAGACGCAACCTTGCCGAAGCCGGCGCGATTATCAAATGCAGCGGTGAAAATCACAGTGCGCATGCCGCGCTCATGATAATTATAGGACGCCTGCAAAAGCATGGTGGATTTGCCGGCATTCATTGCCGCATAGTTGAAATAGAGCTTTGCCATCTTGCCCTCCAGGCCTGTGTTGGCGTCTTTTGCAGGCTGGAGCAGACAAAGGGCAAGACCATGGCGGCAATAAACACAGCTTTTGCCGCAACCCTAAAGTGCGACGTATTTTTTTTCGCCGTGTCGCAATTGCGCGTGAGTTGATTGTGCTTCGAAGATATTGATAATGGCAAGGGAACTTAAAAAACAGGGAGTAAGCAATGCTTGCAAAAAATCACCGCTGTCTGGTCCTCGCCGCAGCAGTTTCTGCAATGGCACTCTTCACCACAAGCGCCTCCGCTGCAGAACCGGCCAGTTGTGGAACTGTCCGCCTCTCGGATGTGGGCTGGACAGATATCACCGCCACCACTGCAACAGCCTCCGTCATTCTGAAAAGCCTTGGCTACGAGACCGACGTGAAGCTTCTTTCGGTGCCGGTGACATACACCTCCCTGAAAAACAAGGATATCGACGTTTTCCTCGGCAACTGGATGCCGACGATGGAAGGCGACATCAAGGCCTATCGCGACGACAAATCCGTCGAGACGGTGCGCGAAAACCTGACCGGTGCGAAGTATACGCTTGCGACCAATGCCAAGGGCGCAGAGCTTGGCATCAAGGATTTCAAGGATATCGCCACCCATAGCGACGCCCTGAGCGGCAAGATCTACGGCATCGAGCCCGGCAATGATGGCAACCGCCTGATCCTCGGCATGGTGGAAAAGGACACGTTCGGCCTCAAGAGCTTCGACGTTATTGAATCGTCCGAGCAGGGCATGCTGGCGCAGGTCGCACGCGCTGAGAAGTCTGGCGATCCCATCGTCTTTCTTGGCTGGGAACCGCACCCGATGAACGCGAATTTCAAGCTGACCTATCTTACCGGTGGTGACGATGTCTTCGGCCCCAATCTCGGCGGCGCCACCATCTACACAAATGTGCGCGCAGGTTACCTGCAAGAGTGCCCGAATGTTGGCACCTTCCTGAAAAACCTGTCATTCACACTGCCCATGGAAAACGAGATCATGGGCAAGATCCTGAATGATGGCGCAGAGGGTGAAGCGGCTGCGACCGCGTGGCTCAAAGCCAATCCATCCGCCATTGAGCCATGGCTTGCAGGTGTGAAGACCAAGGACGGCAGCGCCGATGCCCTGCCCGCCGCGAAAAAGACCCTCGGCCTTTAGCCGTTGACGTCAGTGCCTTGAACCCGTCTTCCGGCGTCACTGCCGGAAGACGATCATGACTCCGTTCACGAAAGGTCTCCTCTTACCGTGGAATGGCTCAGCGCTTCTCAAAACCGTTTACCGATCGGTCGATACGCCAAAGAGGCTGTGGACTGGTTGACCACAAATCTCTCTTTTTTCTTCGATTGGTTATCGTTCATTTTCGAAAGCGTCATTGACGCTCTGCTTTATCTGCTCCAGGCACCCCATCCGCTCATCATCGTGGCGCTGCTCACTGCGCTCTCAGCCTGGATGCGCCGCTCCATCGGCATGCCGCTGTTCACGGCCCTCGGATTACTGCTCATCATCAACCTGGGATACTGGAAAGCCACCACCGAAACCCTGGCTCTCGTCATTGCCTCCAGTGTGACCTGCATGGTTCTTGGCATTCCGCTCGGCATATTCGCCGCACGGCGCAAATGGGCCTATTCCATCATGCGCCCCGCTCTCGATTTGATGCAGACTATTCCAACCTTCGTGTATCTCATTCCAGCTCTGGTTCTTTTCGGGCTGGGAATGGTGCCGGGCCTGATCGCAACGGTCATTTTCGCTCTGCCGGCCCCCATTCGCCTGACCAGGCTTGGCATTATCTCCACCCCGCCCGCACTTGTCGAAGCAGCCGTCGCGTTCGGCGCGACACCATCGCAAGTGCTTCGCAAGGTGGAACTGCCCTTCGCTACGCCGCAAATCATGGCCGGACTGACGCAGACCATCATGCTGTCACTGTCCATGGTTGTCATTTCCGCGCTGGTCGGCGCCAATGGGCTAGGCGTTCCGGTGGTGCGTGCGCTCAACACCGTCAATATCGCCATGGGGTTCGAGGCAGGCCTCTGTATCGTGATCGTCGCGATCATACTCGACCGCCTGTTCCGCTTACCTGGCTCGGAGGATGAGGCATGAGTGACGCCATCATATTTGATCGGGTTGATATCGTCTTCGGAGACAATCCGGCAAAGGCACTGGCCATGCTGGATGCAGGGAAAACCAGAGCCGAAATCAACGAAGAGACAGGCCTCGTGCTGGGCGTGGCCAATGCCTCGCTGGCCGTAAAGGAAGGCGAAATTCTCGTTCTGATGGGGCTCTCGGGCTCCGGAAAATCGACACTGCTTCGCGCCGTCAACCAACTGGCACCCGTTGTGCGCGGCAGCGTCAGCGTCAAGACGCCTGAAGGCTATATCGACCCCTATCAGACATCGAAAAAATCACTCCGTGATCTGCGCATGCACACGGTATCCATGGTTTTTCAGCAATTTGGGCTGCTGCCATGGCGCAACGTGGCCGACAATGTCGGCTTTGGACTGGAGCTGGCAGGCCTGCCGGAAGCCCAGCGCAAAAAACGCGTGGCCGAGCAGTTGGAACTCGTCAATCTGTCCGATTGGGCAGACCGCAAGGTGGGGGAACTATCCGGCGGCATGCAACAGCGCGTGGGGCTGGCGCGCGCTTTCGCAACAGGCGCGCCGATCCTGCTGATGGACGAGCCGTTTTCGGCACTCGATCCCCTCATCCGCCACCGGTTGCAGGATGAGCTTCTGGAATTCCAGAGCCGCCTCAAAAAGACGATCCTGTTCGTCAGCCATGATCTGGATGAGGCTTTCCGCATCGGCAACCGCATCGCCATGATGGAAGGTGGGCACATCATCCAATGCGGCACGCCGCAAGATATCGTCAGGAACCCATCCAACAGCTACGTGGCGGAGTTCGTGCAGAACATGAACCCGATCTCCATGCTGACGGCGGAAGACGTGATGCGAAGAGGCGTGACGGCGGAAAATGCCGGGCTCTCCGTCAGCGGCACGGCCCGCCCCACCGCACCGCTAGTCGACATTCTCGATGCCATGGCAAAACAGCCCGGCGCGATTGGTATCGTCGACAATGGCGTGGTGGTCGGCACGGTCACTTCGGATGATGTCGTTCGTGGATTGACGCTTCACCGGCGAAAATAAATCTCCCGATGCCGGTCAAATCACTCCGTGGCCAGCCCGGCCACGGCAATGCACAGGCGTCATGTCAACGCGGACGAGTGTCCAAAACGGATTTGTAAGACCGATTTTCAATCACTTTAAATTAAGGTGAGAGAATTTGGGGGCGCTTAGCATTTGTAAACCAATCCGCACCCGCCAAAGTCATGAAAACGCAAAAATGAAATACCCACACAGCCGCAAAACTGTAAAAAATAACCCGTAAGAATGGGTTGAGACGAGGTAAAGTAGAACATTCGACTATTTTCCGTCAATAACAAGCAAAAATGACAGAATGTGAAAATTCTCTAATGAAGCAGGGGCTTTACCCTAGATTTAGGTATATACAACGATCTGGCCGAATTGGTACAATCAGGGCATATAACGTTTCGTTTTGCCAATGAGGCAGCCGCGGGGGCGGGTTCACTCAGGAGAAGTGAGAATATGAATACAGAAACTCTTTCAGAACAATCGACTGCAGCAGCGGGTCTCCTTTCCGCCATGGCCAATCCCAAGCGGCTGATGATTCTTTGCAGTCTGGTTGAAGGTGAAGTTCCAGTCGGCGTTCTTGCAACGCAGGTTGGCCTGAGCCAGTCAGCGCTTTCCCAGCACCTTTCCAAGCTGCGCGCACAGCGCCTGGTGAAGACACGCCGCGACGCGCAGACGATCTACTATTCCAGCACTTCGGATTCCGTGAAGAAGATCCTGGCGACACTCGAGGGAATCTACTGCGCACCGAGCGCGGAAAAGACCGCTGCCTGAATGATAGCGCAAACACCCTACGCTGAATGGTTTCATTAAAGCCGACAGCGTGGGTGACAGCGAGCAAAGCGCCATGTGTCCTCCAGCCGCATGGCGCTTCTTCCAATACTATTGCAATGCTTGGATCTGCGCCTTCAAGTTGGCCGCCGCATAAGCATAGCCTCCCTCACCGCCATCGACAAAATGCATATGATCCTTGGATAACGGGGATGGCACGATACAGGTCATCAGTGCCGTATCCTGCTCGTGCAGACCGTAAAAGCAGATACCCTCACGCGCCGCGCCCTCCAGCCTGGCCCTGATCTTTTTCAAGCTGTCGACGTCCACATCCACGGTCATTTTCAGGCCGTCATCGAATTTGCGGAAATCCGTATTGCTGGCGACCGATCGCTTGTATTGCACGGGATCGAACCGTCCCACCGTTTTTCGAAACCGATACAGAACGGTGATGATCGCCGTCTGGAAGAGTACCCAGGAAAGCTTGCGGACCTGCGAAATGCGGTCGCGGTAATTGGAAAGCGCTTTTGCCTCCAGAAACATTCCCTCTTTGATGAACCCCAGCGGGGGTCCTTCGGCGGGAACCGGATGGCCACCACGTCCATCATCATTGGCCAGCGCCACGATCTCTGCCACCAGATCCCGAAAAGCCTGCGCATCCTGGTTGGGGCCCGGAAGCGCAATGATCGAAACGACTTTGCCCCGCGCCGCTTTGATCGGATCCCAACGGCACGAAAGACCCGTCAGGTCAGGGCGCGCACCGGCTTCGGCCGGATGGATTAGATAGCGGCCGTTTTTCATCTGTTCATCGGCCCAGTGGTTTCCACCGCCAGAAAACATGGCATAGGACACATCATCGCTGGCTTGCAGCCGGGCCACGCGAACATCAAGTCCCTGCTCACGAATGGCTGAAAGCGGCACGATGGCAGCCCTCAGTGTCAAGCCGATATCATCGGCGACCCACGTCTGCACCCGTGACAGCGCCTCCCGCGCAGCATCGATCTGCGACGGCGCAATGGCCACCACAGCTCCGTCTCCGCCGAAGATGAAGGGAAGGTCATGCCTTTGCAGGGCGTTCAGAATTCCGGAGATGACGCCAGCACCCGCCATATTGACAGATTTGTAGCGGCCCGCATCAATCGCCCCGGTGGAATCGGTAATGTCTGCAAGCGCAAGCGCCCAGCCATCCGGCAGGGCACGGTACAGCATAGGGTCTGCCACATCCTCAAAATGCAGGAAGACTGGCAGGTTCTGTAAAAACTCTTCGTCAGTCGGCGTCATGCCGGTATTATCCTTCCATAAGCGATGAAAAACCAGCAGCCATTTATAATTCTGACGCGGCCAGTACTTTGCGCTCACACAGGATTTACGCGCCCGAGAACGCTTTGGATCAAACATGGCTTGCGAAATCGCCTCTGATGCGTATGACGACGGCAGGATGTCGGAAATCAAACATGAGACGACACCAGTCCCGCCCGCCGAAAGAGGTTTGCGCGCTTTTAGCGCAGTGCTTCCGGCGGCACATCGGGACCCAACCCAAGGAGAAACTGGAATGACCTTCAAAATTTTATCTGGCCTGACGCTGGCAGCGTCGGTCGCTTTCGCTCCAATGGCGCATGCTGAGATCGTAATCGGTCTTATCGCGCCGCTCACAGGCCCTGTTGCAGCCTATGGCGATCAGGTCAAAAAAGGCGCGCAGACCGCCGTTGACGTTATCAACAAGAATGGCGGTATTCTGGGCGAGCAGGTTGTCCTGAAGCTCGCTGATGATGGTGGCGAGCCAAAGCAGGGCGTATCTGCCGCCAACCAGCTCGTTGCCGAAGGCATCCGTTTCGTGGTCGGTCCCGTCACATCGGGCGTTGCCATTCCAGCCTCTGACGTCTTTGCGGAAAACGGCGTGTTGATGGTAACGCCAACAGCAACCGCACCTGACCTGACAAACCGCGAACTGTGGAACGTGTTGCGCACCTGCGGCCGTGACGACCAGCAGGCGCAGGTCGCTGGCAAACTCGTACTGGCACAGTTGAAGGACCGCCGCGTTGCGATCATTCACGACAAGGGTGCATACGGCAAGGGTTTGGCTGACTCTTTCAAGAAGACGCTGAATGAAGGCGGCGTGACCGAAGTCATGTATGATGCACTGACGGCAGGCGACAAAGACCTCAGCGCGCTGACGACTCGCCTCAAGTCTGAAAATGTCGATGTTGTCTATTTCGGCGGTTACCACCCTGAAGCGGGCCTTCTGGTTCGCCAGATGAACGATGTTGGCGCCAAGGCAACCGTTATCGGCGGCGATGGCCTGTCGAACTCCGAGTTCTGGAGCATTGGCGGAAACGCTGCTGCGGGCACCATCTTCACCAATGCAGCAGATGCAACCAAGAGCACCGATTCCAAGGCTGCGGCTGATGCCCTGACCGCCGCAAACATTCCCGCAGAAGCCTTCACGCTGAATGCCTATGCCGCTGTTGAAGTGCTGAAGGCAGGCATTGAAAAGGCTGGTAGCGCTGAAGATGCGGAAGCCGTTGCTAAGGTTCTGAAGGCTGGTGAGCCTGTTGCAACAGCCATCGGCAAGCTGACCTATGGCGAAACAGGCGACCTGACATCGCAGGCTTTCTCGCTCTACAAGTGGGAAAACGGCAAGATCGTTTCTGCCGAGTAATTTCGCTAATATGACAGATATGACCGGGTGCGGCGACGCGCCCGGTTTTCTTTAATGGCACATCATGGTGGACAAGCCATCGGCTCGTCTGGCTTAATCGTGACCAGATAAAAATCGAAATGAGGTGAAGCGTGGTATCGACACTAGAACGCAGGATCGATCAGGGAACAGGTCGCGAGAAGGCAGACATCGTTCTCAAGGGCGGCCGCTTTTTTGATCTGGTCACAGGCGAGCTTGTAGCGTCCGATATCGCGATCTGCGGCGACACGATCATCGGCACATGCGAAAGCTACGAAGGCGTCGAAACGATAGACATTACCGGCCAGATCGTTGTGCCAGGCTTCATCGATACGCATCTGCACATCGAATCGTCGCTGGTAACACCGCATGAATTCGACCGCTGCGTCCTTCCCTATGGCGTCACCACCGTCATCTGCGATCCGCACGAGATTGCCAATGTGCTCGGCAAAGAGGGTATCCAGTTCTTTCTCGATTCGTCCATGGAAACGATCATGGACATCAGGGTCCAGCTATCTTCCTGCGTACCGGCCACCCATCTGGAAACATCTGGCGCCGATCTGCCAATCGAAAGCCTGCTGCCTTTCCGCAACCACCCGAAGGTCATCGGCCTTGCCGAGTTCATGAATTTTCCGGGCGTGATCCACAAAGACCCGATCTGCATGGCGAAGCTGGAGGCCTTTCAGGGCCAGCACATTGATGGCCACGCACCACTGCTTTCCGGCACGGCGCTGAATGGTTATCTCTCAGCTGGCATTCGCACCGAACATGAATGCACCACCGCCGCAGAGGCGATGGAGAAAATCCGCAAGGGCATGCATATTCTGGTGCGCGAGGGTTCGGTATCCAAGGATCTCCACTCCCTGATGTCCATCATCACAGAGCGATTGTCGCCCTATCTCGCGCTGTGCACGGATGACCGCAACCCGCTTGATATCGCCGAGCAGGGCCATCTCGATTATATGATCCGCACCGCTATCGGAAGCGGCGTGGAGCCGCTAGCCATCTATCGTGCCGCATCCATTTCAGCCGCAAAGGCGTTCGGCCTCAACGATCGTGGTCTCATTGCGCCCGGCTGGCGCGCCGATCTGGTGGTGATTGACAGTCTGCAGAATTGCAAGGCCAACATGGTGTTCTCAGCTGGACGAAAAGTGACCAATGAGCTTTTCGCCACGCGTAAATCAATTGCGCCTGTAGGGCTCGATAGCGTCAAGGCTCGCCCCGTTCTGGCATCACATTTCGGCGTGCCCGTGACGGACAGTGAAACATCCGTCATCGGCGTTATGCCGGGCAAGATCATCACCGAGCATCGTCGTTACAAGCTGCCCACAGATGGAAACCAGACAAGCCTTGATCTGGACAATGACATCATCAAGGTCGCCGTCATCGAGCGCCACGGCAAGAACGGCAACCATGCAAACGGCTTCGTCCAGGGCTTTGGCCTGAAGAAAGGCGCAATCGCCTCAACCGTCGGGCATGACAGCCACAATATCTGCGTGGTTGGCGTCAGCGAAGATGACATGGCCTGCGCCGCAAATCGCCTCAGCGATATCAAGGGTGGCTTCGTGGTGGTTGAAGACGGCAAGGTTACGGGAGAAATCGCCCTGCCCGTCGCAGGCCTGATGAGCCTAGAGCCCTATGAGACCGTGCGTGATACGCTGCACGAGCTACGCAAGGCCGCCTACGCACTTGGAACAACGCTGGAAGAACCGTTTTTGCAGGTTGCCTTCCTTCCGCTGCCGGTCATTCCGCATCTCAAAATTTCGGATATGGGCATGGTGGATGTGGATCGGTTCGCACTCATTCCATAAAGTACAACCATAACAATATAATCGAAAATACTCATATTGAATTAACGGAGTCGCGCTAGATAACAAGCTTTGATGGATGGAGCTTGAGTATCGGGGCAACACGTGACTGTAACGAAGATCGATAAGTCGCAACTCAAAGTCGGGATGTTCGTTGAAGCAATCGAGGGTGCGTGGCAGGATAGCCCAACCCTCGGGCGGCGCTTCGTTATCCGGTCTGGCGAAGAGATCGATCTGATTTGCAGCACCGAGAGCGGCGGCGTCTTCATCAACACGTCTTTGGGGTGCGCCCCCACCGGCTGGACCACACCCGCCACCGAGCGAAACCTGACGAACGCCACCCGACAGGAAAAGCTGGAAGCTGCCGCGAAAATTCAGGGACAGGCAGCATCAGCAAAATCACTGGTCAGCGATATTTGCCAGGGTCGAGCTGTCACCGTGCAATCCTTCAAGCCGCTGGTGGACGATGTTGCGAGAACGATGGAAGAAAATCCATCGCTTTACATCGGCATGTCACGGCTACGGTCTCGCGATAGCGCAACCTACATGCACTCTGTTGCCGTTGGTGCCCTGCTGCTCCATTTTGGCCGATCCAAGGGCATGGATGAAGAAACGGTCCAGCACCTGTGCATGGCCGGCATGCTGCACGATATCGGCAAGCTCTATATTCCAAAGCACATTCTTCAAAAGCAGACTGTCCTGAACCTTGATGAACGCAAGGTGGTGGAAAAACACACCAGCCTGGGTTACGAGCTGCTGTCCGCAAACACGGATATGCCCCAGCTTGTTCTCGACATCTGTCGCTCTCATCATGAGAGGCTGGATGGCAATGGATATCCCGAGCAGCTTAAAGCTGACGCCATAAGCACCGAAGTGCGCATGAGCACCATCTGTGATGTCTTCGACGCGCTGACCTCCACACGCCCCTACAAGAAGGGCTGGTCATCGCAACAGGCACTCAGCTGGATGATGGGACGAGACGACCAGTTCGATAAAGAGCTGATCTGGCAATTCGTGCTCAGTCTTGACCCGGAGATGACAAAGGGCCTCTTTTAAGAGGCCCACCACTCACGCCAAAATCGCGCAGAACACATCCAGCCCATCGAGCTTTACCATCGTCTCGTCGAACAGCGGCTGGAAGCCCGGCATTGTCAGCACTTCATCAACTTTGAGATCAGTTGGAATGAGGAACTCCACCGGCTCCCGTGTGAGGTTGAACACGAAAAGCAGGCGCTCATGTCCCTTGGTTCGGGTAAAGGCCAGCAGGTCCTGCTGCGTGTCCAGAAACACCATGTCGCCATCGCGCAAGGCCGCATGATTTTTGCGAAATGCCAGCACGGCCTTGTAGTGGTTCAAGACCGAATCCGGCTTGCGCTCCTGCCCGTCGGCGGCCAGCATGGCGTGCGCGTAGGGCACCGGCAGCCACGGCTTTTCCGCCGTCGTGAAGCCAGCGCTGGGCTGTCCCGTTTCCCACACCATCGGCGTCCGGCATCCATCGCGCCCCTTGAAGGCTGGCCAGAACCGTATGCCATAGGGGTCTCGCAGGTCTTCGAATGCAAGCTCGGCCTCGGTCAGGGCAAGCTCTTCGCCCTGGTAAAGGCATATGGAGCCGCGCAATGTGGCAAGCACGCTGAAGGCAAGCTTTGCCACGCGCGTCTGCTCCTCCGGCCCTTCGGAAAAGCGGCTGAGATGGCGTACGACATCATGGTTGGAAAAGGCCCAGCAGACCCAGCCATCCGTGACGGCCTTTTGAAAACCACCGACCGCACCTCGGATATGGTCTGCGGAAAACTCCCCACCAAGAAGGTCGAATGTGTAGCACATGTTCAGCTTGTCGCCATCGGCGGTGTAGGACGCCACGGTTTTCAGCGACCGTGCACCATCACCCACCTCGCCCACCGTCATGCGCGCCTCATATTGATCCAGCAGCGCGCGGAACCGCTTGAGAAAGGCGATGTTCTCGATCTGCGTCTTGTCGTAAACATGGCTCTGCATGCCGTAGGGGTTCACATCGGGCGCATCGAGACCGGCATCATCGCTATCGGGCGCATGCGGCGGGTTGTTGCGCAAAAGCCTGTCGTGGAAATAGTAGTTCACCGTGTCCAGCCGGAAACCATCCACCCCGCGCTCCAGCCAGAAACGAACGGTTTCCAGCAGTGCATCCTGCACCTCGACATTATGGAAATTCAGGTCCGGCTGCGAGGCGAGAAAATTGTGCATGTAATATTGCTTGCGCACGCCATCCCATTCCCATGCTGGCCCGCCAAACACCGACAGCCAGTTGGTGGGGGCCGTTCCATCCGGCTTGGGGTCTGCCCAGACATACCAGTCGGCTTTCGGGTTGGTGCGGCTGGCGCGGCTATCCTTGAACCAGGGATGCTGGTCGGATGTGTGAGAAATCACCTGATCGATGATGATCTTCAAACCAAGGCGATGCGCTTCCGAAATCAGTGTGTCGAAATCCGCCAGAGTGCCGAACATGGGGTCTACATTGCAATAATCGGAGACATCATAGCCCATATCCGCCATGGGTGAGGTGAAGAAGGGCGAAAGCCAGATAGCATCCACGCCAAGCGACGCGATGTAGGGCAGCCGCTCCGTCACACCGGCGAGATCACCGAAACCATCGCCTGTCGTGTCCTGAAACGAGCGTGGATAGACCTGATAGATCGCCGCTCCCCTCCACCAGTCTCCGTAGTGTGTGGAAGTGTTGGCAGAGGCAATCAGGTCGGCCATGGGCAATCTCCGGTTAAGCTCGTCAAAGCATATAAAGGTAAGGTCTGTTCGTAAACGGCAATCCTATCAGTTTCAGCGAACAAGTCACTCATATGATGACTTGCCCTTGCCAGCCTGCGGCAAGCATCGTAATGCGGGACATCCATTCAAGGGAGGCAATTGCATGGGCGGACGGTTTCTTTCTATCGGCGAATGCATGGTCGAGCTTTCTCAGGCAGGCGACGGATTGCTGCGCAAAGGCTTTGCCGGCGATACGCTGAACACCGCCTGGTACGCCCGCGCCTGCATGCCAGCAGACTGGACTGTCGATTATTTCACGGCCCTCGGTGACGATCCTCTTTCGGAAGAAATGCTCGGCTTCATCAAGGCGGCAGGCATAGAAACCGCCAATATTTCTCGTCTCAAAGGCGGTACGCCCGGCCTTTATCTCATCAACCTGAAGGATGGCGAGCGCACATTCAGCTATTGGCGCAGCACATCAGCCGCCCGCCAGCTGGCAGCGGATGCCGACCACCTGCGCGGCACGATTGAGGCTGCCGATATGGTCTATTTCTCCGGTATAACGCTTGCCATTCTCAGCACGCCGGTTGCCGTTGACACATTTCTCGCAGAAATGCGGCGCGCCAAAGCGTCGGGAAAACAGGTGGTCTTCGACCCCAACATACGCCCCCGCCTTTGGGCCGACCGAAAGACCATGCTGAGCACCATTACCGATGGCGCACGCGCTGCGACACTGGTCATGCCGAGCTTCGATGACGAAGCTGCACATTTCGGCGATGCGGATGTTGAAGCTACAATTCACCGCTATAGCGCGCTGGGCGTGACGAACATTGTCGTCAAGGATGGCGCCAATGGCGCAACGCTGGATTTCGCAGGGACACGCTGCCATGCACCAGCGGTCCAGTCAGCAAAGGTGGTGGATACGACCAGCGCAGGCGATAGTTTCAACGGCGCGTTCTTGTCCAGGCTGGTCGCGGGCAGCACACCGGAAGCTGCCGCCGCTTTCGCGGCCAAAGCCGCCGCCACCGTCATCGGTCACCACGGTGCGCTGATCGACCCGGGCCTGCTGCCGAAGGACTGATCGGCTCCCTGACATGAAGCTGTAACATGCCTGTCCCATACACTCGTGGGAGCCCGACATCTTTTCGGGATTCCTCAGCGCGGAGGTCGGCATATCATGACCAGAATAACCATCGTCACTGATGCGTGGCATCCGCAAGTCAATGGCGTCGTGCGCTCCATTGAAAACACAAATGTTGAACTTGAGCGCATGGGCGTCGAAGTCTGCATGGTCACACCGCAGAACTTCCATTCCGTTCCCTGCCCGACCTACCCGGAAATCCGCCTTTCCGTCGCCAGCTATGGTCGTGTTTCGAAAGAAATCGCAAAAAGCCAGCCGTCCTACGTCCACATAGCAACCGAAGGCCCGCTGGGCTTCATGGCACGCCGCTGGTGCCTGAAACACAACATGCGCTTCTCCACCAGCTACCACACACGCTTCCCGGAATATGTGGCCGCACGCTTTCCAGTACCGGAAAGCTGGCTCTATGCCTTCGTGCGCTGGTTCCACAATGGCGGCAGCGCCTGCATGGTGGCCACACCAAGCCTTGAAACCGAATTGACTGCCAAGGGCGTGAAGAACCTGAAACGCTGGAGCCGTGGAATCGATGCCGCCCAGTTCTTTCCCCGCGAAAAACAGGCCCAACCGTTTGATCTGCCACGCCCCATCTTCATGACCGTTGGTCGCGTATCCGTGGAAAAGAACCTACCTGAATTTCTCTCTCTCGATCTGCCAGGCTCAAAGGTCGTGGTGGGCGATGGCCCGGCACGCGCTGAGCTCCAGCAAAAATACCCGGACGTTCTGTTTACCGGCGTTAAAACCGGCAAGGACCTTGCCGACGCCTATGCTCAGGCAGATGTTTTCGTCTTTCCGTCCAAGACAGACACATTTGGCAATACGATTTTAGAAGCACTTGCTAGCGGGGTGCCGGTCGCAGCATTTCCAGTCACTGGCCCCCTCGATATTCTCGGCGACCATCCCCGCGCTGGTGCGTTGAGCACGGATTTGCGCACCGCCTGCATGGATGCGCTGGATTGTTCCAGTGAAGCTGCACTTGCTCTATCGCGAACCTATTCCTGGGAAAAGGCATCGAGCCAGTTTCTCGACAACGTCACCTCGGCGGCGAGCAGCGGACTACCTGAATTTGGACCAAGAACTGCGGCCCGCAGCAGAAATATGCTGAAATTCGACGCTTTTTCCCGATAGACATGTGGACGAAGCCGGGCAAGGCTGTCACAAGACGCATCGGGACGCGACCGCCGCTATCTTTAGAGCGGGGTCGGGCTGCTGATTGACGTCAGGCGGCTGCCGCGAGATCACGCTGGCCGTCCTTTTTAATTCCCCGATAAAGCCTTACCACGCGCCCTGAAGGGCATGACCGACCAGAGGAATGGTCGTGGATTTTTCGGTTTGATCGACAACGGAAATGGATGACTGCATCTGCCTGGGCGACTTGCGAAACCAGCCTGCGGCAACCGATGCAAGGTCCCCGATCATGGCGTGCTTGCGCCAATCTGCAAAGCGACGGGCGGTCGCTTCCGGCTCGGATTTGTAATAGAAATCGCCTGACTGCGAGAGGTCGTTGATCGACGCTGCCATGTCGGACAATGGACGCTGAAACATTTTCGATGGCACAGAAAGCCCCTGCGCGGCCTCGGCAAAAGCTGGCGCCATGAAATCGATCGCCCAGCCATCTGCCTCGACCCAGCAGTGAAAATTCTCCCCCGCGCCGGTCACGTGGCCGTCTTCGCGGTGGTCGGCAAACAGGATCATCTTGCCATCGAGATTATAGGCCGCAAGCCCACCCTTGGGCTTGGCTTTGACCTTGTAATGATGCTCCAGAATGAAGGCACCGAAGGTGCTGAAATACATCGAAGCAGTTGCCGGATCAGCGTTCTCGTTGACCAGCAGGCTGTTGATGACGCGATAGATGCGGTGATAGTCGGTCTGCTTGATCAGCATGGGTTTTTACCTGAAATTCCACGATTCGATAGGGCACTGATCAACGCGATTAGATCCTCGGCACGAGGCCGAGGATGACGTCGAGGGTGGCGTGCGCCAATCAGCGCTTCTTCTTCGCCTTGCTTTCGAACGGGTTGTCCGAACCACGGTAGTGCACCCGGATCGGCACGCCGGGCATGTCAAAATCCTTGCGCAGGTTGTTGACGAGGTAGCGGGTATAGGACTCCGGAATGGCTTCCGGGCGTGTGCAGGAAATCATGAAGGCCGGTGGGCGGGCCTTAACCTGCGTCATGTATTTGAGACGCAGACGACGGCCTGAAACTGCCGGTGGCGGATGCTGGGTCACCTGCGCATCAAGCCATTTGTTCAGCTTGGCGGTGGAGATGCGGCGGTTCCAGATCTTGTCGGTATCAATGATGTTCTGCATCAACCGGTCAAGGCCATAGCCAGACTGGCCGGACATGGGAACAGCGCGAATGCCGCGTGCCTGCGGCAGCAGGCGTTCGGTTTTTTCGCGCAGGTCTGCCAGAAACGCCTGGGGGTCTTCGACTAGATCCCACTTGTTAAAAGCCAGCACAGCGGCACGGCCTTCGCGGATGACCAGATCGACGAGCTGCAAATCCTGCTTCTCGAAAGGAATGGTGGAATCAAACACGATGACCACGGTTTCCGCAAAGCGGATCGAGCGCAGCGAATCCGCTACTGAAAGCTTTTCCAGCTTCTCGGTAACACGTGCCTTGCGGCGCATGCCTGCGGTATCGAACATCTTGATGGTGCGGCCGCGCCAATCCCACTCAACCGAAATACTGTCACGGGTAATGCCCGCTTCAGGTCCTGTCAGAAGGCGGTCTTCGCCGAGATAACGATTGATGAGGGTGGATTTGCCAGCATTGGGACGACCGATGATTGCCACGCGCAGCGGCTTGGTCTCATCGTAAACGGGCTCTTCTTCCTCGTCGTCCTCGTCCTCGCCAAATTCGCCGCGGTGCAGCACGACATCCGTCTCAGCCTCGTCGAAATCGTCCTTCGGAAACGCTACGTCTTCACCAATGGCCGCGACGATGGCATCGCGCAGGTCGATCATGCCCTGCCCGTGCTCGGCAGAAATGGGGCATGGCTCACCGAGACCCAGCGTGTAGGCATCGTAAAAGCCGCCATCGGAGCCGCGTGCTTCAGACTTGTTGGCAACCAGAACCACAGGCTTGCCTCGGCGACGCAGCATTTCCGCCAGCGTCTGGTCAGCAGGTGTGAGGCCGAACTTGGCGTCCACGACAAACAGCGTCAGGTCAGCCTCTTCCATGGCCTCCTCCGTCTGCGCCCACATACGGCCCTGAAGTGTTTCAGGACCGGATTGCTCCAGACCGGCGGTATCGATGATGGTGAAGCGCAGGTCGATGAGCTTCGCATCGCCGGGGCGGCGGTCGCGGGTCACGCCCGGCGTATCATCCACAAGCGCGAGTTTTTTGCCAACCAGACGGTTGAACAGTGTGGACTTGCCGACATTGGGACGCCCTACGATGGCGACGGTGAAACTCATGGGGAAACCCTAACTTGAAACTATGGCGCGAACTTACGCTGCCTTGCCGGATGCGGCAATATTATCGAGCATGATACGTGCGCGGCTCGTTACGTTGCGCGGGGCCTGGGCATCAGACATGATCTGCTCAAACCACTGCTTGGCCTTCACGAAATCGCCAGCCTTGTAAGCCGCAAGGCCAAGCGCCTCGCGTGCGGAATTGCGCATGGCCTGGCCTTCGCTGGCCAGCACTTCCGCCTGCGCGGAAACCTGTTCGTAACTGCCGGTATCCACCAGCAGCCACGCGGCGCGAACCTTGGCCGTATCACGGAACACCTGTGGCGCGGATGTATCGTTGCCAATAGCTGTAAAGGCCGTGATTGCGCCGGGTACATCGCCCTTCTGGGCCAGAAGCGTGGCAGAGCGGAACTTTGCCAGAACCGGATAAGAACCGTGACCGGCCGTTTCCAGATCGGCCAGAGCCTTCAGCGCCTCGTCATTCTTGCCATCGGCGGCAAGCTTCAACGCGCTGGCAAACTGATCGCCAGAAGCCGATGCGCGGTTGCTGTTCCAGTATTCATAAATGCCAGTTCCGGCGGCCCCGGCAACCACGAGCACGGCGGCAACCACGACAACAATGCCATAGCGTCCCCAGAAATTGCTCATCTGCTCAGCGCGGATCTGCTCGTTTACTTCGCGGACGAATGTATCATTCTCGTTTGCCATCGAATTCTCCATTACCCGCACCGGATCCGTCACCGTTCATCTGGTCTGCGGACATGCCAAAGCCCTTGGCCGAGGCCAGCGCAAAAAGCCAACCACGGTCATTGCTCGGCCTTCTAGCCTATTTTCCCTTATATGTAAGGGGAAAACTCGTTTTTCTTACATCGCGAGCGGTTGAACGCCGATCAACCATTCGTGCAGCTTCCAGATGAAAGCAGCCCACAGCACAATGCCCAGCACAACGGCGAGGATGTCATAGTGTGCAGAGACGAACGGGCGGGTAACCACCTCGCCTGCCCTTGCGCGACGTTTCAGCGAAATTCGCACCACCACGCCCCAGGCGAGAATTGCCACAAAGAGCAAGACGGAAGACGTCTCTCCATTGGCAAGAAGATGCGCCAGCGCCCAGATCTTGACCGCCAGAACCAGCGGATGCTTCATCTTCGTTGCGATATGGCCAGCCGGAAGGAGGCTGGCGGCAAGACAGATCATCGAAAACAGCATCAGGGTCAGCGCGATATGGCTGGTCCAGATGGGTGGGGAATAGAGAATGCCGGTAACCTGACGTGCCTGCCCGAAGGCATAGGCGACGAAGGCGACGGCCAGAATGGAAACGACGGAATAGGCGCCTTTCCATGGTCCCTCACCCATCTGCGCGATCATTTTATTGCGAAAGCCCGGCGCGAATATCCGAACCGAATGCGTGCCCAGAAGAACGATGAGAGAGATAACAAGCAATAGCATGGAGAGCCCTTTGAATATGTCGCGCAAAGCGTATGAGCCTATGCTTAAAACAATGCTGCGAAAGCGCCAGCCTTAATCTGCTGCTGATTTTGCCTTGCCCCGCGAACGGCCGCGATTTAACGAAATTTGCAGACAAATCAAAGCTTCGCCTTATTGCATGGTCATGAAGCACCACCTTTTGCAGATGTGGTCATAATGTTACGTTCTATTGCTCTTCTTTCCTTATCAGTCGCCTTTGCCGCGCCCGTCAGCGCACAGACGGTGGAAAAGCCAAAACAATTGCTCCTGGTTTCCTTCGATGGCGCAGGCGATAACTCGCTGTGGGAGCGAAGCCGCGCAACCGCAAAAGAGGTGGGCGCGCATTTCACTTATTTCCTCGCCTGCACCTTGGTTATGGACCGCAAGACGAGCGCCAAGAGCTATCAGGGACCGGGCATGAAAGCTGGCCGCTCCAATGTCGGCTTCGGCCAGTCGGTTGAAGAGGTCGAGGCACGCCTTCAGAATATCTGGTCAGCCAGGCAGGAAGGCCACGAAATTGCCAACCACACCTGTGGCCATTTTGATGGTGGCAACTGGAGTGAAGAACAGTGGGATGCCGAATTCACCAACTTTACCAGCACCATGGAAAATGCGTGGCAGATGATTGGCAAGAAGGATGTGGAGCCGCAGGGCTGGCGGGATTTCGTTCACGGCATCAATGGCTTCCGCGCGCCCTATCTATCGCAAAGCGATGCACTCACCGCCGCCCAGAAGAAACACGGCTTCGTCTATGATGCCACCAGCATTACCAAAGGCCCGGCATGGCCGACCATGAAAAACGGCATCCAGCATTTCGGTCTGCCGCTCATTCCCGAAGGCCCCAGCAACCGGCCCATCATCGCCATGGACTACAATCTGTTCGTGCGCCATTCCATGGCCATCGAAAACAGAGAAAAGTCAGCTGAATTCGAGGAACGCGCCTATCAGGCCTTCCGCGCCGCCTTCGACAGACAATATGATGGCGAGCGCGTGCCGCTCCAACTCGGCTTTCACTTTGTAAAGATGAATGGCGGCGCCTACTGGAATGCGTTGGAGCGCCTGCTGCGTGAGGTCTGCAACAGGCAGGATGTCGCCTGCGTGACTTACGCGCAGGCCATGCCGATGATCGAGGCACGGCGGGCGCAGAAATCGCAGGGCTGAAAACCGCATGGGTTTGAAATGAAAAAGGGTGGCACATGGCCACCCTTTTCTGTGTCAGGTCGGCTTGTTCGCAGCCAACTCGCCATCCTCAGCTTCACGCTTGAGGTAACGCTGATCGATCTCCGGCAGCGGCTTATCGTCGATTGCAGCTTCGAAGGCCTTCAAGCGCTTATAGATGGAAAGAAGCTCAACGATCGTTGTCCAGGAATTGATGAGATACTGGAACGACCCACGCACCTGATCGAAGACGTTACCGATCTGCGTGAACACACCCAGCGTGATCTTCCCAGCCGCAATCGATGGAATGAGCACGATAAGGCTGTAGAGATTATCGGCCTGAAGATAGAAGATACGAGCGACGTTGAAGTACAGATAGTGGAAATAAAGACGGAAATAGTTTTTCCGCACATTCGAAAAGAGCTCCGCCACGGTAGCAGGGCGGGCGCGGTCTTCATGGTCCTCGCCATAAACAAGTTCTTTTCTGTACGCCGCTTCAACGCGCTGATTGCGGAACTCAAGACCGGGAAGCTTGATGCCGACGAGAGCGAGGAAGCCAGTGCCGAACAGTGACCAAACAATTGCGGCCCACACCAACGCATGCGGAATCTCACCGATGATCGGCAGTTCCGTGATTGTCTCGGAGAAGGTGAAGAGAACGGGCAGAAATGCGATCAGCGTCATGATCGCTCGCACCAGACCGACGCCCAAACCCTCGACGGTGCTGGAGAAACGCATCGTGTCTTCCTGAACACGCTGCGAAGCGCCTTCAATGTGGCGCAGGCGATCCCAGTTGGCCATATAAAATTCGTTCATCGCGGTGCGCCAACGGAAGATATAATGGCTGACGAAAAACAGATTGAGCACGCCAACTGTGATGGCGAAGAACAGAATACCAGTAACGCCGACAAGCCCCATATAGAGCTGCTCTGCCGTAACAGGCGCCGTCTTGGCCAGAGCCTGCTGGACGAGGTCGTAATAGGGACCGTACCACGCGTTCATTGCCACGCTGACCTGTACCGAGAAATAGGTCGCGAAAATAATCAGCGCCGAGCCCAGAATTGACCAGTTCTGCCATCTGTGCGGGCTGTAGATGAACCAGAACGCCGCAAACAGTGCGACGGCCGCTGTATAATAGAGATAGAACCACAGAAATGGGGTCGACCAGAAAACGGAAACGCCGGTAGCAGGCGGCTGGCCCGCAGGCAGGTCGGGCAGCCCAATTGCATTGCCCCACCCTCTTGCACCAGCGTACCAAAGCCCGATCATAAGAAGCGACCAGACGACGGCAGACGTGAAAAACAGTTTGGGTTTTGGGAAGAAGGAATGAAACACGTTTTGAACTCTCGCGAGCTTTGAGGTCAGCCATTATTGGCGAAGCAGTTTTGCGGGAAACTAGGGCAGAAATCCGTGTGCAGCAATGCAACAAACGCTAACTTACGAAGATGTAAGGTAGATGCGCGCTGCCGCAGCCGGAGATGAGGAAACCCTTAAACAAGGCATGCGTGCAGCCACCTGGCATTACTCTGCAAGCGTTAGGATCAATGGACCATTCTTGGTTGCGACGACGGTATGCTCAAATTGGACCGTTGGTGCGCTAGGGTCGCTGAACAGCGTCCATGGATCGTCATCGCCATCTTCGGCCCAATAGGCACCCATGGACAGGAAGGGCTCGACCGTAAACACCATGCCTTCGGTCATGATGCGGGTTTCATCCTTGTCCGGCCATGTGGCAAGCTCGGTCGGCTCTTCGTGCAGGGAGCGGCCAATGCCGTGGCTGGCGAGATTGGTGATCAGCGTGTAGCGGTTTTTCTTGGCGAAGGCGCCGATGGCATTGCCGATATCGGCCAGCGGACGGCCTGACTTGATCTGCTGCAAACCGGTCCACATGGCGCGCTTGCCATCCCGGCACAGCCGCTCGATCTCTTTCTTGAGAGGCGGAACGGCAAAGGACGCGCCGGTATCTCCGAAGAAGCCATCTTTCACCGCCGACACATCGATATTGACGAGATCGCCCGCCTTGATGATGCGGGGGCCGGGAATGCCGTGCGCCACTTCTTCATTGACGCTGATGCAGGTCGCACCCGGAAACTGATAGCAGAATTCCGGGGCAGATTGCGCGCCATTGTCTTCCAGCACCTTGCGACCGATGGCATCCATTTCCAGCGTCGTCATGCCCGGCTCCATCGCATCGGCCATGGTCTGCATCGCAAACCCGCAGATGCGGCCGATCTCTTTCAGCTTCGCCAGTTCTTCTTCGGAGGAAATAACCATTGTCGTCCCGTTGTTTTTCAGGCCGTGGCTTTCGCGCTATCGCTCCTGCCAGTCAATTCTTTTCTCACAATCGGGGCGACTTTGGTGCCGTAAAGCTCGATACCGCGCATGATCTGGTCATGCGGCATGAGGCCAATGGCCATTTGCAGCAGAAAACGATCGTTCTTGAAGACACTATGTGCCTTGATGATCTTTTCCGCGACCAGCTCGGGGTCACCGAGGAACAGATTGCCCTCAGGACCGCGCGCCACGTCATAATGCGCACGGTTGGTCGGTCCCCAGCCGCGTTCACGCCCAATGCGGTTCATGACCTCGGCCTGCGGCCCGTAGAACTGGTCGGCGGCCTTTTCGGTCGTATCGGCAATAAAACCATGCACATTGATGCTGGTTTTCTGCTTCGCTGGCTCCTGCCCGGCGCGGCGTGCTGCCTCGCGGTAAAGATCAAATAGCGGCGCGTAGCGGCGGTATTCGCCGCCAATAATCGCCAGCGCCACAGGCAAGCCCATGGCCCCTGCCCGTGCCACGGACTGCGGAGTGCCACCGACGGCAATCCATATCGGCAGATGGTCCTGGAAGGGGCGCGGATAAACTCCGCGTCCGTTGATGGGCGGATGCTTGGAGCCGGACCACGTCACGATTTCCTTCTCGCGAAGCGTCAGAAGCAAATCCAATTTTTCGCTGAACAATTCGTCGTAGTCTTCAAGATTATATCCAAACAGCGGATAGGACTCGATGAAGGAGCCGCGGCCCGCCATGATTTCGGCACGGCCATTGGACAGGAGATCCACCGTTGCAAATTGCTGGAACACCCGGATCGGATCATCCGAGCTCAGCACGGAAACAGCGCTCGTCAGCCGGATGTTCTTGGTTTTCACGGCTGCTGCAGCCAACACTGTTGATGGCGATGAAACCGCATAATCCGGGCGGTGATGTTCGCCCAGACCAAACACATCCAGCCCCACCTGATCGGCAAGCTCGATTTCTTCCAGAAGGTCTTTCAGCCTGCGCGCACCCTCGGCACCCTTGCCGCCAGGCGCGTTCGGATCGACATCCGCAAATGTATAGAGACCCAATTCCATGTCTAACCCTCAATGATGTTTCTTGAGAGATAGGGATAGAATGAGAGCGAGGCAAACCCAAAAAGCCGAAAGGACCTATCGAGAGATTCGATAGGCCAGACGGCGGCGCTTCGGTTCTAGACTGAACTCAGGGTGCGCCGCACGGCATTTCGCCACCCCTTGATCTTGCGCTCGCGGGTCTCGTCATCCATTTGCGGCTCGAACCTGTTGTCGCGAGACCAGGCTTCAGAAAACGCCTTCATATCCGGCCAGACACCCGCCTTGCTGCCCGCAAGCCAGGCGGCACCAAGGGCTGTCGTTTCAAGGATCACAGGGCGGTCAACCGGTGCATCGATGAGGTCGGACAGGCGCTGCATCGTCCAGTCAGAGGCTACCATGCCGCCATCGACACGCAGCACGGTGTCGCCATTGGCGTTCTTCCAGTCCTTGTGCATGGCATCCAGCAGATCTCCGGTCTGGTAGCAGACGGCTTCCAATGCAGCGCGCGCAAACTCTGCCGGACCGGTGCCGCGCGTCAGCCCAAACATGGCGCCACGCGCATCCGCATCCCACCAGGGCGCGCCAAGACCAACGAAGGCAGGCACCAGATAAACGTCCTGCGATGGGTCTGCCTTCTCGGCAAGAGCACCGGTTTCGGATGCGGAACCGATGACCTTCATCCCATCGCGCAGCCATTGAACGGCAGCACCGGCGACGAAGATGGACCCTTCCAGCGCATAGGTGGTCTTGCCATCCAGACGGTAGGCAATGGTTGTCAGCAGCCGGTTCTTGGAGCGAACCATGTCTTTGCCGGTGTTTAAAAGTGCAAAGCAGCCGGTGCCATAGGTGGATTTGAGCATGCCCGGCTCAAAGCAGGCCTGCCCGATCACGGCTGCATGCTGGTCACCCGCCACACCGAGAATAGGGATAGGCGCACCAAAAAGTTCGGCATCCGCCACGCCAAATTCGGCGGCGCAATCCAGAACCTCAGGCAGAACAGACGCTGGCACATCAAGAATTTCGAGAAGCTGCTTGTCCCAGGCGTTCTTTTCGATGTTGAACATCAGCGTGCGAGACGCATTGGTGGCATCCGTCACGAAGGACTTGCCGCCGGTCAGCCGCCAGATAAGGAATGTATCGACCGTGCCGAAGCACAGCTCGCCCTTCTCGGCGCGCTTGCGCGCACCCTTGACCTTCGAAAGCAGCCAGGACAGTTTTGTGCCAGAAAAATACGGATCGAGCAGCAGGCCGGTCTTCTTGGCGAACACCTTCTCGTGCCCGTCCTTCTTCAGCTTTTCGCACAGCTTGGCGGTGCGCCGGTCCTGCCAGACAATGGCATTGTGCAGCGGCTTGCCGGTGTCACGCTCCCACAAAAGCGTGGTTTCGCGCTGGTTGGTAATGCCGATGGCGGCGATGTCAGACGCCTTCACTCCGGCCTTTTCCAAAGCCTGCTTGATCGACCAGACGACACTTTCCCAGATCTCTTCCGGATCATGCTCCACCCATCCGGAATCAGGGAAAATCTGCCGGAACTCTTTTTGCCCCGTCCCTGCCACCCGCATCGAACCATCAAAAACGATGGCGCGTGTCGATGTCGTGCCTTGGTCGATGGCGAGAATATAACCGCCCATGCATGCCTCCCGGAATAAAGTTTGGCGCAAGACAATATGCGCGGCTCACAATGTCAAGCCACGGCATGCGCATCACATGTCAAATATGATTGCCAGTTCCCCTGCTTTAAGCATAACCTGCCAGCGAGCGTTGCAACGTTGGGCAAAGGGAAACGCCATGCACCGAACCGTAATCGTGACAGGCTCAACCAGCGGCATTGGTCTAGCCATAGCACAAGCTTTTGCCAATGATGGCTGCAACGTGATGCTGAATGGCTTCGGCGTTGAGAGCGAGATCGAAGATACCCGCCTGCTGATGGAAGCAGAAAGCGGCACCCGCGTTCTCTACCACCCGGCGGATATGACAAAGCCCGATGAAATTGCCGATCTGGTGAAAACCGCCCATGACAAGCTCGGCTCAGTCGATATTCTGGTCAACAATGCGGGTGTGCAGCACGTGGCACCGGTGGAAGATTTTCCTCCGGAAAAATGGGACCAGATCATCGCCATCAACCTGACCAGCGCGTTTCACACCATGCGCGCCGCTATCCCGCTCATGAAAGCCGCCGGGAAAGGCCGCATCATCAACATCGCCTCAGCCCATGGCCTCGTTGCCTCGCCCTATAAATCTGCCTATGTGGCGGCAAAACATGGTATCATCGGACTGACGAAATCCGCAGCGCTGGAACTTGCCGAAACCGGCATTACCGTCAACGCCATATGTCCGGGCTATGTGCTGACATCGCTGGTGGAAAAGCAGATACCCGATACGGCCAAAGCACGCGGCATCAGCGAGGATGAGGTCAAGAACGACGTTCTGCTGAGACTGCAGGCGACGAAAGAATTTGTGAAGGTTGAGGATGTGGCCGCAACTGCCATCTTCCTGGCCAGCGATGCCGCAAAACAGATCACAGGCACGCATATTTCTATCGATGGCGGCTGGACCGCACAATAATCATACGCAGACGAAGGCACGGCATGAAAGACGCAATCAGCTTCATCCTCAACAACGAGACCGTTTCGATCAGGGACTTCGGCCCGACCGAAACGCTGCTCGATTATCTGAGGCTGCAAAAAAGACTGACCGGGACAAAAGAGGGCTGCGCCGAAGGCGATTGCGGCGCTTGCACCGTTCTTGTCGGTCGTCTTCTGGATGGCTCGCTGCGCTACGAGACCGTCAATGCCTGTATCCGCTTCATCGGGTCGCTGCATGGCGCGCATATCGTCACCATAGAGCATCTGGCGGGCAAGAATGGCGTGCTGCACCCGGTGCAACAGGCCATGGTGGACTATCATGGCTCCCAATGCGGCTTTTGCACACCCGGATTCGTCATGTCGCTTTACGGCCTCTGGCTCACCAGCAACAAGCCATCTCGCGCCGATATCGAAAAGGCGTTGCAGGGCAACCTCTGTCGCTGCACCGGCTACGAGCCGATCATTCGCGCCGCTGAAAGCGTGACAGCTGCCAGACCCAGCACCCTTTTCGACCCGATCGAGCGGGACCGCTCCAGCATCATGTCGCGCCTCTGGGCGATCCAGCAGACTGAAACGATCATCATCACCAAAGACGACTGTCGCACGATCATACCGTCGAACATTTCCGAATTCGCTTCCGCCTATGCGGCTGAGCCCAAGGCCACCATCGTGGCTGGCTCCACCGATGTCGGCCTGTGGGTGACCAAGCAGATGCGGACGCTGACCTCCGTCATCTTCATCAATCACTTGAGCGAACTTCAGTCCATTTCGGTAAGAGATGGTGGCATTTCGATAGGCGCTGGCGTGACTTACGCCCATGCCTTCGCACACTTGGCAAAGCATATTCCCTCGCTTGGCCGTCTGATTGACCGCATCGGTGGCCAGCAGGTTCGCAACATGGGAACGATTGGCGGCAACATTGCCAATGGCTCACCCATCGGCGACACACCGCCAGCGCTGATCGCACTTGGGACCGCGCTGACGCTGCGCTCATCAACCGGCAGCCGGACAATGCCGCTCGAAAACTATTTCATCGACTACGGCAAGCAGGACCGCCTGCCCGGCGAGTTCGTGGAAAAGCTTTTCGTGCCGATACCTTCAGCCGCTACCCATTGCGCGATCTACAAGATTTCCAAACGCCGCGATGAGGATATTTCAGCACTCTGTGCCGCCTATCATCTGAAGCTGGATGCCGAAGGCGTCGTGGAAGACATACGCATTGCCTTTGGCGGAATGGCGGCAACGCCCAAGCGCGCCGTGGCACTTGAGGGCGCACTCAAGGGCAAAGCCTGGAACATTGAAACCATTCAAGCGGTTCGGGATGTGATCGAAGCAGATTTTCAGCCGCTGACCGACTGGCGCGCCACGGCAGAATACCGGCTGCTGACCGCGAAAAACCTGCTGACCCGCTTTTTCCTGGAAACCACAGGTGAGGCCCAAGAGTTGCAGCGCTTTGCGCTGGCGGAGGCGTGAAGGCCATGGATACCAACACATTCGAGCGCAAGAAAACAGCAGTAAACGGCGAACTTCACGGATCTATTCGCCATGATTCAGCACACAAGCATGTCACCGGAAGTGCTGAATATATCGACGATATTCCCGAACCCGCTGGTCTGATCCACGGCGCGCTGGGCATGGCAGATCGAGCCCATGCGGAAATCGTCTCCATGGATTTGTCGCAGGTTGAAGCAACCCCCGGCGTTCTCTGGGTGATGACCGGAAAAGATGTTCCGGGCGAAAACGACGTTTCCTCCGGCGGGCGTCACGATGAGCCCTTGCTGGCGGAAAAGCTCGTGCAATTTCACGGCCAGCCAATCTTTGCCGTCTTCGCGGAGACGCGCGACATTGCGCGCAAGGCCGCCCGCAAGGCGAAAATCACCTACAATGACCTTCCTCACTGGAGCGATATCGACAGCGCGATGGAAAACGGCGAGCCACTGGTGACGCCCGGCATGGTGCTTCAACGCGGCGATGCCGAGGTCGAAATGGACGTCGCACCCCGCCGCCTGACTGGCACCATGCGCATCGGCGGGCAGGAACATTTTTATCTGGAAGGCCATATTGCCATGGCGGTTCCCGGTGAGGATGATGAGGTCACGGTGTGGAGTTCCACCCAGCACCCCAGCGAAATACAGCACATCGTCAGCCATATAATGCAAGTGCCCTCCCATGCTGTGACCGTGCAGGTGCGGCGCATGGGCGGTGGCTTTGGCGGCAAGGAAACGCAGGGCAACCAGTTCGCGGCCCTTTGTGCCATTGCAGCCAAGAAACTGAACCGCGCCGTAAAAATCCGCCCTGATCGAGACGAGGACATGGTGGCAACGGGCAAGCGCCATGATTTCAGAGTCGATTATGAGCTAGGCTTCGATGACGAAGGCCGTATCCATGCGGTTGATGCGACCTATGCGGCACGCTGCGGTTTCTCCTCGGACCTGTCAGGCGCGGTCACCGACCGCCCGCTTTTCCACGCGGATTCAAGCTATTTCTATCCTCATGTAAAACTTCAATCCAAGCCACTGAAAACGCACACCGTTTCCAACACCGCGTTTCGAGGTTTTGGCGGGCCACAGGGCATGCTGGGCGCAGAACGCTTCATCGAGGAAATCGCCTATGCTGTCGGCAAGGACCCGCTGGAGGTCCGCAAGCTGAATTTCTACGGCCAGACCGGCTCGGGCCGTACCACCACGCCCTACCATCAGGAGGTCGAAGACAACATCATTGCCCGCATCGTGGAAGAGCTGGAAACGTCGAGCGATTATCAGGCACGGCGAAATGCGATCATCGAATTCAACAAGACCAGCCCTGTCATCCGCAAGGGCATCGCCCTGACGCCGGTCAAGTTCGGCATTTCCTTCACCATGACCGCCTTCAATCAGGCTGGCGCGCTAATCCACGTCTATAATGACGGCTCCATTCACCTGAACCATGGCGGCACGGAAATGGGCCAGGGGCTTTACACCAAGGTGGCTCAGGTGGTTGCCGATGCGTTTCAGGTGGATATCGAACGCGTCAAGATCACCGCAACAACCACTGGCAAGGTGCCCAACACCTCCGCGACCGCCGCCTCGTCAGGCACCGACCTCAACGGCATGGCAGCCTATGATGCGGCACGCCAGATCAAGGAGCGCCTTGTTCAGTTTGCGATGGAGAAATGGAAGGTTGGTCAAGACGAGGTCGCGTTTCTGCCCAATCGTGTCAGAGTCGGAACGGAAGAAATCGCCTTTAACGACTTTATCAAACAGGCTTATTTCGCCCGCGTTCAACTGTCCGCTGCGGGTTTTTACAAGACCCCGAAAATTCACTGGGACCGGGCGGCGGGCAGAGGCAAGCCGTTCTATTATTTCTCCTATGGCGCCTCCTGCTGCGAAGTCTCCATCGATACACTGACCGGCGAATATATGATGGAGCGAACCGATATTCTTCACGATGTCGGAAAATCCCTCAACCCGGCCATAGATATCGGTCAGGTGGAAGGCGCATTCGTGCAGGGCATGGGCTGGCTAACAACGGAAGAATTGTGGTGGGATGACAAGGGACGGCTGCGTACCCACGCGCCCTCGACCTACAAGATCCCCCTTGCCTCCGACCGTCCGAAGATTTTCGACATCAAGCTGGCGGAATGGTCGCAGAATGTGGAGCCGACCATTGGCCGCTCCAAGGCCGTGGGCGAGCCACCCTTCATGCTGGCGATCTCGGTTCTGGAAGCCCTGTCCATGGCGGTCGCAAGCGTTGCCGATTACAAGGTCTGCCCGCGGCTGGATGCACCCGCAACGCCAGAGAGGGTGCTGATGGCGGTGGAACGGCTGAGGAAGGTTTGACCGGAGCCCGCGCCCATGGCTGATACCCCCATCTCCTTCTTTCTGGACGGCGAAAACCCCAGCATTCTCATCGAGATCGAGTCTATCAAAGGCTCGGCCCCGCGCGAGGCCGGCACCTTCATGCTGGTTTCAAAAGATCTGATCTGGCAGACGATTGGTGGTGGGCAGTTCGAATATATGGCGATTGACCACGCCCGGGCGATGCTGGCTGGCAAGACAGTGCTCGATAGCATGGACATTCCGCTGGGCCCCGAAATCGGCCAGTGCTGCGGCGGGCGCACCCTGCTTCGGTTTACGCCGGTTTCAGAGCAGATCGCGGACGCCGTAAAAGCCCGGCTGGCGCAGGATGATCAGTCGCGCCCCGCTGTCGTGATTTTCGGCGCGGGCCATGTGGGCAAGGCATTGGCACAAGCGCTATCGCTGCTTCCACTATCCGTGACTGTGATCGAAACACGCGCTGACGAGTTGGAAGGCTTGCCCGTCACCGTTTCATCGAAGCTGACAGCCATGCCAGAAGGCTTCGTGAAGAATATTCCGGCAGGCGGCGCGGCCATCATCGTGACCCATGACCATGCGCTCGATTTCCTGATTGCGAAGGAAGCACTCGCTCGTAACGACCTTGCCTATGTCGGCATGATTGGCTCGAAAACCAAGCGGGCAACATTTGCGCACTGGCTGGAGCGTGAGGGTGCGCCGAGGTCCACACTGGAGCGGCTGGTTCTGCCAATTGGTGGAGAGGCAGTCAAAGACAAACGCCCCGCCGTCATAGCGGCCTTGGTGGTAGCGCAAGTGCTTCACGCATTGCATCGCTCTGCCGCCGTCGCCCCGGACCAACCCCTTCCCTTCCATCCAAAAGCCCAAGATCTCGCTTGAGATGATCCGGTAATTCTTCTTCCGGGCAATCCTGGGGGATTGTCACGTAACGCGGAAATCTCATCCCAATCCATAGGCGCGCCAATAGCCGTGGCCAGACGCTGAAAGCGGCTGTACGCATTGTATTTCTCCTGAGCTCTTTTGATGCTATGAGAGACTAATGCTCCTGTTTTTATGGAATAACCAATGAAACTTCAGACCTTATGGATAAAGAGAACTTATCTATGAAGCTGTCCCGCAATTTTCCGTTGAACGCGTTGCGCGTTTTCGACAGCGCCGCCCGACATCTCAGCTTCACCAAAGCTGGCGAGGAGTTGGGCATGACGCAGACGGCGGTCAGCTATCAGATCAAGCTGCTGGAGGATTTCGTCGGCTCCGCACTTTTTGAGCGCAAGCCCCGTCAGCTTCGATTGACGGAAAACGGAAAGCGGCTAGCACCGCGCGTGACAGATGGTTTGACGACTCTTGTGGAGGCGGTCTCCGACCTCAAGCAAAGCACTGGAGGCACGCTGTTCATTCATACGACGCCGACATTTGCGGCGCGCTGGCTTTCTCGCCACCTTGTCTCGTTCCAGATCGAAAATCCCGATCTTGCCGTCAGGCTCGAAACCTCTCAGGACTTCGTGGACTTTAGCGGGCTGAATGTCGATCTCGCAATCCGCGCTGGCTCAGGCAATTGGCCAGGATTGAAGTCGCATTTGCTGATGCGTGGGGGCTTTAGCCCCATGCTCAGCCCCTCGCTGGCAGATAGTATCGGAGGCGTAAAGACCCCTGAAGACCTGCTGAAGCTTCGCATCATCGATCCAACCGACCCGTGGTGGACGCTCTGGTTCAAGGCCGCAGGCATAGACGACCCCTCGTTTTTACAGCGAACGGGCAGCCGCATGGGCGCACAGACTTTCGAAGCGGCAGCGGCCATTGCCGGACAGGGCGTCGCCATTCTCACGCCTGAATTCTATACAGACGAGATCGCCTTGGGGCGATTGATCCAGCCTTTCGATATTTTAAGCTATGACGCCGCGAACTATTGGCTGGTTTATCCGGAAAACCGCAGCCGATCGCGCAAGATCGCCTTGTTCTGTGATTGGATTTTCAGTCTTGTCCCACAGGCCAAGTAAGCATCAAGCCATCACTCATCAAAAAACAGACGGACAACGGGCGGCGAGACAACGGTTCCCTCTTTTCTAACGTGGGATTTTCTCGCACAGTGCGGTGCAACGTCAGGGGAACAGAATGTACGAATACGCCATTGCGTGGGAATGGATGGCTTTTGCCGTCCGCTGGCTGCACGTGATTACCGCCATTGCCTGGATTGGCTCATCCTTTTATTTCATCGCGCTCGATCTGGGACTGGTCAAGCGCGCGCATCTGCCTGTCGGCGCCTATGGCGAAGAGTGGCAGGTCCATGGCGGTGGCTTCTATCATATCCAGAAATATCTGGTGGCGCCTGCGCAGATGCCGGAACATCTCACCTGGTTCAAATGGGAGAGCTATGCCACATGGCTTTCCGGCTTTGCGATGCTGTGCATCGTCTACTACGGCGGCGCAGATCTGTTTCTCATCGACCATTCGGTGCTGGAACTCACGCAGTTTCAGGCCATCTGTCTTTCGCTCGCATCGCTGGCCGTCGGCTGGCTGTTTTATGATTTCCTCTGCAAATCTCCGCTTGGCAACAACACCTGGGGCCTGATGGTCGTGCTCTATATTGCGCTGGTGGGCATGGCATGGGGCTATACGCAGGTCTTTACCGGCCGTGCCGCCTTCCTGCATCTGGGCGCGTTTACCGCCACCATCATGTCGGCCAACGTCTTCATGATTATCATTCCTAACCAGAAGATCGTCGTCGCAGACCTCATCGCAGGACGCACGCCAGACCCGAAATATGGCCGCATTGCCAAGCAGCGCTCGCTGCACAACAACTACCTGACGCTGCCCGTCATTTTCTTCATGTTGTCGAACCATTATCCTCTGGCATTTGCCACGCAGTTCAACTGGATCATCGCCGCGCTCGTGTTCCTGATGGGCGTGACGATCCGTCATTGGTTCAACACCACCCATGCACGCAAGGGTCGGCCAACATGGACGTGGCTGGTCACGCTGCTGATCTTCATCGTCATCATGTGGCTGTCCACCGTGCCGAAGATACTGACCGGCGAGCAGGAAGAAAAAGCCGCAATGCTTTCCCCCACCCAGCAACTTTTCGCCAGCGATATGCATTTTGCATCCGCACGCGATGTGGTGCAGGGCCGCTGTTCCATGTGCCATGCGGCAGAGCCCGTCTGGGAGGGCGTTCCCTTCCCACCGAAGGGGGTGAAACTGGAAACGGATGCACAGATTGCAGCCCATGCGCGGGAAATCTATTTACAGGCAGGCCGCAGCCATGCCATGCCCCCCGGCAACATCACGGCGATAACGCCGCAAGAACGCAAGGTGCTGACCGCCTGGTATGAAAGCGCCGTGTCTCAAGGAAAAACACAATGAGCATGCTCCTGCTGCGCGGACGTCTTTTCAGCTTCAATCGCGCACCGCTTTCCATCGATGATACGGCCAGCTATCTCTATATCGAAGATGGCGGCCTGTTGATTAAAGACGGCAAGATCAGCGCTATCGGAGACTATGCAGACATCCGCGCACAGGCCCCTGAAGGTGTCCTCGAGAAGGATCATCGCCCTCACCTCATCGTGCCGGGCCTCATCGACATGCATGTGCACTTTCCGCAAATGCAGGTCATTGGCTCCTATGCGGCAAATCTGCTGGAATGGCTGAACACCTACACCTTCCCGGAAGAATGCCGTTTTGTGGAAAGCGCGCATGCGCAACGCATCGCCACGCATTTTTACGATGAGCTGATCCGCCACGGCACCACCACGGCGGTTGCCTATTGCTCTGTCCACAAAACCTCCGCCGATGCATTCTTTGCCGAGGCCATGAAGCGCAACATGCTGATGGTGGGCGGCAAGGTCATGATGGACCGCAATGCCCCGCAGGGTCTGCTCGATACGCCTGAACAGGGCTATGATGAGACACGCCAGGTGATTGCGGACTGGCACGGCAAAGGCCGCAACCACGTCGCCATCACACCACGCTTTGCCATCACATCCACACCAAAGCAGATGGAAGCAGCGCAGGCACTGGCGCAGGAGTTTCCTGATCTCTTCATCCAGACGCATTTGTCGGAAAATCTGGACGAGATCAAATATACCTGCGAACTTTACCCTGAGGCCATCGACTACACGGATATTTACGTGCGTTACGGTTTGATGGGCAACAAGACCCTGCTCGGCCACGCCATTCACCTGTCGGATCGGGAAGCGGATGTCTTGTCAGAGACAGGCGCGGTCGCCGTGCACTGCCCAACCTCAAACCTGTTCATCGGCTCCGGCCTGTTCCCGATGAGAAAGTTGCAGCGGCGCGAAAAGCCCGTGCGCATCGCGATTGCCACCGATATTGGCGGCGGCTCCAGCTATTCCATGTTGCGCACCATGGACGAGGCTTACAAGATTCAACAGCTTCTGGGTGAGCGCCTCAATCCGCTCGAAAGCTGGTATATGATGACCCGCGGCAATGCCGAGGCCCTGTCGATGGTTGATCGCATCGGCACTCTGGAGTTTGGCACCGATGCGGATATAACCGTTCTCAACGCGTCATCCACGCCCGCCATGGCGCTTAAAATGGAAGTGGTCAAAAGCCTGACGGAAGAATTGTTCCTGATGCTGACCATGGGGGACGACAGAACCGTCAGCGAAACATATTTAGCCGGCGTCGCAACCAAAAGCTTTATTGAGCTTAAATAATCCTGCGAGAACTAGCACTACTAAAACACGCAATTCAAAATTAAGTTTGTGTAAACTGTAACTTTCTAATCGTGGAAGTGACAGTAATGCCCACGGTCGCCATGACGGCATCCCCTCCTGTCATGCAGCGTCATTTCACGAAAACATTCTGCTTTGAAACGAAGCGACTCCCACGCTGCCGCTCAGATGCACCGTTTTCGCACCCATTACCCAATCGCGAGGGAAGATGTCTTTTTTAAAAAATGCGAGTATTCGCACCAAAATCCTATCTTTAATTGTCCCGCTCTGCATCGTAGGAATGGGCGGCACTGCATATATTTCAGTCCAGTTCAAAGCAGCAGACGACGCTTACAGCGAGTTCATCTCCAAGGATAATACGTCCACTGTTGAACTGGCTCGCGCCAACAGAAATCTGGTTGCCGCCGCTTACTCTGCCTACCAAACACTTTCATATAACAAAGAGGATCCGCGTCTGCAGGCGGCGGTTACCCTTTATAATGAAAGCAAGACGGCGATGTTCAAGCGCCTTCAGGGGGCGAAAGACAACCTTCCCGAAGAAACGGCAGCCATCGATGCGCTGATATCCAGAGCGAAGGAAGTTACCATCCTCACCGATCAGGCCGTTCTGTTGGGTCAGCAAGACCGCAACACCGAAGCTGCCGCGGTTTTGGCCAAGGCTGACGCCCTGATTATTCCCCTGACCAAAGACAATGCAAGCGCTCTGGATAAGATCGTAGAATCGGTAGCAGAAGAAAGTGACGGTCTGACCGACGCGACGAACTCCGCCATTCTGATGGGCCTCACTGTCGTCGGCAGCGTATTCGCATTTGGAATTCTTGCCGCGCTTATTGTTGCCGCCAAGGGAATTACAACACCCATTGCCGCGCTGCGTGAACGCATGACGACCCTTGCACAGGGTGAAACCGCTGCCCCTGTGGATGGACAGGACCGCAACGACGAAGTTGGACTGATGGCAAAGGCAGTGTCCATCTTCCGCGAAAATGCGCTGGAGCGCACGCGTCTGGAAGATGAAGCCAAAGCAAGCCGCAGCCTTTCCGAGAAAGAACGCCTGGAGCGCGAAGCCCAGAAAGAGCAGGACGCAGCTGATACCCAGTTTGCCGTTGATGAATTGGCCCGGGGTCTCGGACGTCTGGCCGCCGGTGATGTTGGCTATCGCATCAACACGCCATTCGTGGCCCATCTCGATACGCTGCGCGCCAACTTCAACGATTCCGTCGGCAACCTGAATGACGCTTTGCGTGCTGTGGGACAGAACGCCCGCGGGATCGATGCAGGTGCCAATGAAATCCGCTCTGCTGCCAACGATCTGTCCAAACGCACAGAACAGCAGGCGGCCTCTGTCGAAGAAACGGCAGCGGCGCTGGAAGAGATCACCACAACGGTGAAAGATAGCAGCAACCGCGCCGAAGAAGTCGGCCGTCTCGTGGCCAAGGCGCGTGCAGGTGCGGAAAAATCCGGCGATGTCGTTCGTCAGGCTGTGACTGCAATGAACGAGATTGAGCACTCTTCGGGTGAAATCACCAACATCATCAGCGTCATTGATGAAATCGCGTTCCAGACCAACCTTCTCGCGCTCAATGCCGGTGTCGAAGCCGCACGTGCGGGCGAAGCGGGCAAGGGCTTTGCTGTTGTTGCACAGGAAGTGCGTGAACTGGCCCAGCGCTCTGCAAAGGCCGCGAAAGAAATCAAGGCACTGATCACCACCTCTGGCGAACACGTTCGCTCTGGCGTGCATCTGGTCGGTGAAACCGGTCGCGCTCTGGAAGTCATCGTTGGCGAAGTGCAGGAAATCAACCGTCACATCACGGCGATTGTTGAATCCTCGCGTGAACAGTCTGTTGGACTTCAGGAGATCAACACCGCCGTCAATACCATGGATCAGGGCACGCAGCAGAATGCTGCCATGGTCGAGCAATCGACTGCGGCCAGCCATAGCCTTGCCAAGGAAGCAGCATCCCTCAACCAGTTGCTGCAGCGCTTCAACCTCGGCGCCTCAGATGGCGCAGCCCGTGCGGCACCGATACAGGCCGCACCGGTCAGAGCAGCGTCAACCGCGTCCAAACCCGCGCCATCCCCTGCCCGCGCCCTTGGCCGCAAGATCGCAGGCGCTTTCGGCGGCGGCGCATCGGCTGCCGCAGTTCAAAGCAGCTGGGAAGAATTCTGAAAGCAACGATAGACCGAAAATCGGGCGGCTTGTGCCGCCCTTTTTTTATGAGCTTTTACCTGTGATGCGGTTTTGTCCTCCGCATTTTTTGCTGCGCGTCGCAGACCACAGGCCAACATTTTCAATGTTACAAATCCCGCGCTCATGGTAGGTGAAGAAGACATTCAAATTTGAAGGCTTCATCCATGAGCAAAGCACTGACGATTTCTGACTTGAAGAAACAGGCTCAACGCCGCGTGCCGAAGATGTTCTTTGATTATGCGGACAGTGGCGCATGGACCGAAAGCACCTACCGCGCCAATGAAGATGATTTCGCCAAGATCAAGCTTCGCCAGCGTGTGCTCGTGGATATGACCAACCGGTCGCTGGCAACCGAAATGATCGGCGAAAAGGTTTCCATGCCGGTGGCGCTCTCCCCCACCGGCCTGACCGGCATGCAGCACGCTGACGGAGAAATGCTGGCCGCCAAGGCAGCCGAGGAGTTCGGTGTTCCCTTCACATTGTCGACCATGAGCATCTGCTCCATCGAAGACGTGGCCTCTGTCACCTCCCGCCCCTTCTGGTTCCAGCTTTACGTGATGCGGGACCGTGATTTCGTCAACAACCTCATCGACCGCGCCAACGCCGCCAAATGCTCGGCGCTGGTCCTGACACTAGACCTGCAAATCCTCGGCCAGCGCCACAAGGATCTGCGCAACGGACTGTCTGCTCCGCCGAAATTCACGCCAAAACACATCTGGCAAATGGCAACGCGCCCGCAATGGTGCCTCGACATGGCCCGCACACAACGCCGCACCTTCGGCAACATTGTCGGCCATGCCAAGAATGTTGCCGATCTGTCATCGCTATCTTCCTGGACAGCGGAACAGTTCGACCCGCGCCTGTCCTGGAAAGATGTCGAATGGATCAAGGAGCGCTGGGGCGGCAAGCTGATCCTCAAGGGTATTCTGGATGAGGAAGACGCCCGCGCCGCAGCCGATACGGGAGCCGATGCCATCATCGTTTCCAACCATGGCGGTCGGCAGCTGGATGGCGCGCTGTCTTCCATCGAGATCCTGCCGAGGATTGTCGATGCCGTTGGTGACAGGATCGAAGTCCATATGGATGGCGGCATTCGCTCCGGTCAGGACGTGCTGAAGGCCATCGCCATCGGCGCCAAGGGCACCTATATCGGCCGCCCTTTCCTCTATGGCCTGGGCGCAGCAGGCAAGCAGGGCGTAACCACCGCTCTGGAAATCATCCGCAAGGAAATGGATGTGACCATGGCGCTGTGCGGCAAGCGCCTGCTGACCGATGTGGATCGCAGCATTCTCGTTCGTTGAGGCCAAGCCTGCGCTCTCAAAAGAGAGCGCAGGCAGTTTCGAGGCGACCGCGGTCGTCACGATCCCGTGAGGCACTTTCTTCAATTTACCCAGAAAAATGGCCGGGACGTTTAACATCCACGGCTGCCTTCCAGACTAGAACAGCCCACGCTCCGTCTCGTCAGAGGCACGACCGCCCGCATGCGTAAAGCCCCGCAAAATCCCTAATATCCAGCGCGTTTGGTCGCACTGTTGGCCAGATCACTGCGCGAACCCAACGGCATTTCCTCATCTCGCTCTGAGCAAGATTTTGGGCGGAAACGTCTCTTGCGGCGGTCATCCTCCAAGAAAATAACCCGCCACCAATAGGGGTCGATTTTCATACTTAATTAGGGATGAAAGCGATCTTTAAAGTTTGAGCGGTTTCGTTGCCTCAATCTATCGGTAGGCTCGGGACCAGAAGACATGGACGAACAAGGGGTGAATTGATGCTGGGACCGATCAAACAAGGAATGGCTGGAGCATGGATCTTTGCATTGGCGTTCCTCAGTATGGTCTTCGCGTTACAAGCATCTGAGGCCCATGCGGGCTACGCGCATTTCGTCATGGATGCCAAGACGGGAAAAGTGCTGGCGTCGCAAAATGCCGATACGGTCAATTATCCAGCCTCCCTCACTAAGATGATAACGCTCTACATGGTTTTCGAAGCCTTGAACGAGGGACGGCTGCGCTGGGATCAGAAAATCACCATGTCCAGACACGCAGCCTCCGTGATCCCCTCGAAACTCTGGGTCAAGGCTGGGACGACCTTTACAGTGCGTGAGGCGGTCTATGGCATGATCGTCAAGTCTGCCAATGATATGGCGGAAGGCATGGGAGATCACATCGGTGGCTCCGAAGCGAAATTCGCACAGATGATGACGCGCAAGGCGCGCCAGCTTGGCATGACGAAAACGACTTTCCGCAACGCATCCGGCCTGCCCAACAAGTCGCAGGTCACAACGGCGCGTGACATGGCCAAGCTCGGCCTGGCGCTTCAGCGTGATTTCCCGAGAGAATACAAACTCTTCGCCACGCAGTCCTTCAAATTTCGTGGCAAGACCATACGCGGCCACAACCGCCTGATGGCGCGCTATACCGGCGTCGATGGCATCAAGACCGGCTATACCAATGCCTCCGGTTTCAATCTGGTCAGCGCGGTCAACCACAATGGCCGCAGTGTCGTAGGCGTGGTTCTTGGCGGCAAGACCGCCCGTAGCCGCGATGCCCGGATGGCGTCTCTTCTGGACCAGACGGTGCCGAAGGCATCCAGGTCAGGTGTCAATCAGCAGCTGGTTGCCAGTGCCAGCACAAGCCGCACCTTCGATGTTGCGTTAGCCACCGTGCCATTGCCGATGTTCCGGGAACGCCGGACAGATCCTGTGGCCATGCAGATCGCCACAGCCAGCAACGCCATGGCGATGGTCGACGCTTCATCGGCTCATCCCTTGGCCGACCCTCAGCGCAGCGACTGGGAAGTGCAGATCGCGGCAGCGGATACCCAAGCCGCCGCCATGTCGCTGCTGCGCCGTGCCCGCCCAACCATAGTCTCTGCATACACAGGAATTGCGCCCTACACCGAAGCGGTGCGAAGCGGCGCAACGACGCTCTATCGCGCCCGGTTTACCGGCTTCGATAGCCAGGCGGCAGCCCTTTCCGCCTGCAAGGATTTGAAGGCGCAGTCCTATTCCTGTGTCGTGATGGCGAATGAGGGATAATCAGCCGAGCCAGCCGGTGGCAATGGCTTTGCCCAAAGCGGGCATGCCATTGGCTCGTGCAAGCTCTGCCGCTGTCGCACTGTCATAACGCACCTGCCGGAAATAAACCTGCCAGCCCTGCGCCGTTTGTTCCAGCACGGCGTAACTGGCAAGCGGATGGCCCGCCTCAACCTGATGGTAAAACGGTTCGGTATCCTTCCAGCCCGGGCACCCGACACTGCCGGGGTTCACGATCAGCCGACCATCCGAAAGCTGAACCGTGCGGGCGATGTGAGTGTGGCCACACAGCATGAGCGGCTGCTTGATACCATCGGCCAGAGCCTCAATCTCAGCCAGCGCGCGCTGATGGAGAAACCCTTCCGGCGCCAGTTGCTCCAGCCAATAACCCAGATCATCCACCGGTGAGCCGTGGCAGCAATAGGCCACATCCTTGAAAACGAGGTCGAAAGGCAAAGCCTTTAGCCATGCAATATGGGCTGGCGAAAGCTGCTGATATGCAGGCTTTTCCCAGTCGCCCATCTCTTCAAACGGGCGGTCAATCAAGGCGCGATCATGGTTGCCGCGCACCGTCGGCATGGCTTGCCCCACCAGAATATCAGCCGTGCGGCCAGCATCGAGCGGGCCGCTGAAGCAATCACCCAGATTGACGATATCGGTGATGCCAAGCCTCTCGATATCGCGGAGAACGGCCTCCAGAGCGGCGCAATTTCCATGGATATCAGCGATGGCGGCAAAGATCATGGTGCTCAACTTCCCCGGTAGGTCGAGTAGCTATAGGGCGAAAGCAGCAGTGGCACGTGATAGTGCCCGCTTTCATCCGCGATGCCGAAACGAATGGGAATGATGTCGAGAAAGGCTGGCTCCGGCAGAACAAGACCTTTTGTTCGCAGGTAATCGCCTGCATGAAACACAAGTTCATATTGCCCGGCGCGGAATGCCTCCCCGATCAACAAGGGGCCGCCATCCACGCGCCCGTCGCTATTGGTTTCAACGGTTTTCAGCTTTTCGCGGCTTTCGCCATCCAGCCGGTAAAGGTCGATCTTCAATCCTTGCGCAGGCGTGCCCTGGGCGGCATCGAGAACATGGGTGGTAAGGCCGGTCATGGCTGGGGCTCCGCAATGAAATAGGGCTGATCGAAAAAGAACTCTTCTAGATTGTTGCCCGGGCCATCGCGATCGACAACCAGAAAATCGCTGGTCGAAGCCAGCGTCATCAATGGGTGGTGCCAGACGTTGCGATGATAGTTCACGCCCTGACTTGCCCGCGCCAGAAACACGTGAGGTTTACCGGGTCTGCCCTCATCATCCTGCGCCACAACCACCAGAAACGGATTGCCGCTCAAGGGCGTAAAGCTCTGGCTCCCCAGCGGATGCCGCTCCATCATATCAACAGCATAGGGAAACTGCCGAGGCTTGCCACGAAAAATGTTCAGGACGACCCGCGCGCCCTCACCCGTCACATCTGTTGCTGCCAGCGCATGGTGCCGTTCGGTGTTGCCACCATTGATGAGCCTTATGGTGGCGGCGTCTGTCTCGATCACATCGCCAAAGGGCGCGAATGCCGCCTTGGTCAGAGGCCGGATTTCCAAAAAGTCAGTCACAATACATTCACCTCTGGTCCGCGCGCGCCTGATCGGAACCCTCAGCGTTTTCCGGCAGCAGAGCAGACAATCGCAGCAGGGCGATTTTCTCGACCTGTTCCGTCGCGGTGGCGAACTCGTCCTTCGCATTGTTATCGATGCGCGTCTCAAAAGCACGCAGAATGTCGTCCTTTGTCAGACCTTTGACGGCGATGATGAACGGGAAGCCATTCTTCTCGACATAGGCAGAGTTGAGCTGCGTGAAGCGTGCATGTTCACTTGGCGAAAGACGGTCCAGACCCGCCCCGGCCTGCTCGTTGCGGCTGTCTTCGGTCAAACCGCCCGCAATCGCCAGCTTTCCGGCAAGATCAGGGTGGGCGCGCAACACGCCGAGCCGCTCTTCGTTACTCGCGGCACGAAATTGCTTGGCAAGTGCCGTATGGACACTCCCCGCCGTCAGAGGCTCGTGGATGTCCCCGGCATCAAAGGCCCGCTCTGCGATAAAGGGCGAATGCTCGAATACGCCGCCGAAACGGCTGATAAACTCAAGACGGTCCACCATTACACAGCCTCCGGTCTATGATGCTCATGCCAGTGACGGGCGATCTCGACCCTCTGCGGTATCCAGACCTTCTCATGGCCAAGCACATATTCCATGAAGCGGCGCAGTGCTGCTGCGCGACCGGGGCGGCCAACCAGACGGCAGTGAAGACCGATGCTCATCATCTTGGCGGCACCATCTGCGCCTTCCTGATAAAGCACATCGAACGTGTCCTTCAGATAGGTGAAGAACTGATCGCCGGAGTTGAAGCCCTGCGGCGTTGCAAAGCGCATGTCATTGGCGTCGAGCGTGTAGGGAATGATGAGGAACGGATCGTCTTTCAGGCCCTTGACCCAAAACGGCAGATCATCCGCATAGCTATCGGACGAATAGAGGAAGCCCCCTTCTTCCATGACAAGCCGCAGCGTGTTGTCGGATGGCTTGCCTTGATACATGCCGTAGGGGCGTTCGCCCGTCAGTTCCGTGTGCAGGCGCACCGCTTCGAGAATATGCTTGCGCTCGTCTTCCTCGGAAAAGTCCTTGTATTCCAGCCAGCGATAACCGTGGCTGGCAATTTCCCATCCGGCTTCCTTCATCGCGGCGACCGCTTGCGGGTTGCGCGCCATGGCAGAGGTAACGCCATAAACGGTTGCCGTGACACCGAGATCGGTAAACATGCGCCACAGCCGCCAGAAACCGGCGCGCGACCCATATTCATAGATCGATTCCATGTTGAGGTTGCGCTGCCCCGGCCAGGGTTGTGCACCGACAATTTCCGACAGAAGCGATTCTGAAGCCTTATCGCTATCCAGAATGCAGCTTTCGCCACCTTCTTCGTAATTGATCACGAATTGCACCGCAATTCTTGCATCACCAGGCCATTTCGGATCAGGGGTGTGGCGGCCGTAACCAATGAGATTACGGGGATAGTCAGCGGAAATCATCAAATCACCTTCACGCAAATTTCGTGAACGGTAACATCGCGGGCCGGAAAGTCGAGAGCATTTTCAAAAGCAGCGTCATGCACTCTTGCGGGCAGACACACGCCCCATGGGATGCAGCGAATGGACCCTGAAAGGCGCACCCGGCTCATCCTCGACAAACAGTGCCAGATTGGAAAACTCGATCTGCCGTTCAAGCGCTGGCGCAAAGACGCTGCGCACTGCCCGCTCCACGCGCGCGCAATCTGCGGGCGCCACCCCACCGGTCAACGTCATCTGGAAGCGAAACTCATCCATGACATAGGGATGGCCCCAGCGATGCAGGTTCGTGAGTTGAGTGGCCGAAAGGCGATCCGGGTCGGCACGATCAATATCAGCATCGGACAAGGGTGCGCGGTAGTGATCAAATTCCTGAACGACACTGGCGGCAAGGAAATTCAGCATCTCACATGGCCATGATGGTACCAGACCATAGACATTGCCCAGTTTCGCAATTTCCAGCGGTGGCAGTGAAAAAGGTTGATGGGTTCCGGCAAAATGCATCAGCCCGCGCAGAAGTGCGGCTTCGCTGACATCATTCAACAACCGAAACGGCGCCTTGATCGTGCCGTGGAAACCATAACGACGCGGCAGGGCCGTGTGATAGGAGATTTCCTGCATGCCAAGGCTCGAAACCGCAGGTGGCTCCACGGTCTGGCCGGAATAGACATCACGCCCCAGCCAGGCAGCTGCAACATGGGTCAGCGGGTCATTTGGGGATGGCGTAAAATGAATTGCGTATCGCATGCGTGGTCACCTCGCCGTCCGAAACGGTTTTCATCAGCTATATTGCATGAACCAAGCTGTTAGGTGATTTGCGTGACAGATTGACGACGTGGAACGCCCTAAATTCACATCTTTGCGTTGAAAACGCTGATATGCTCATCAAGCGTAAAACTGACCGGCACATCCAGAGGCTTTTCCATCAAAGCGTTCAGCGCGGCGTCTGCAAGACGATGCGCCAAACCGAAACTCACCTTGAAACCGCCTGTCAGCGCGATAATTTTCGGATGATCCGGGAGGCAACCCACCATGGGCTCCCGCCCGATAGCCTTGGGGCGCAAACCGGCCCAACGCTCGATGATTCTAGCGCCCGAAAGTTGTGGCACAATCTGCTGCGCCTGCAAAATCAACGCATCCAGTTTTCCATCCGTGGCATTGGCATCGTCGAACTCTTCCTCGCTGGTGCTGCCAATAGCAACCGTGCCATCTTCATGCGGCACGACATAGAGGCCATTGAGAAACACCACGGGCATTGCCGGATCGACACCGACATCCAGCACGGCCGCCTGCCCCTTAACGGGCTGACCAAGCCTTGGCGTTGCGGGCAGGCCCAGTGCGTTAGTGAGCATCGGGAATGAATGATGCCCCGCCGATACCATGGCATGACCAAAACGGATCTGATGACCGTTCGAAAGGGTCGCTGTACCGCCGGGGTCGAGTTTTGAAACACCGCATTGCTCAACCACGCGCACATGTCTGGCCTGGCGCAGAGAATGTTCCAGCACAGCCATCAACGCGCGCGGAGAAACCTTGGCAGCAAACGTGTCGTGGACAAAACCGGCATCCCCGGCTTCGGCAGCCACCCAGCCATCGACAAGTGGCGCATCCAGACGATGCCAGTGAAACTGCCGTCCGTCCTTGTTCCAGTTGATCAGCGCATCCTTCTGGTGTCGCTCTGCGATGTCTACCAGATGCGGCTTGGGAAGCGGAATGATGCGCCCGCACCGGCGATAACCTGCCGAAAGGCCCGTTTCGGCTTCAACCTGCGCAACCTCCGCTTCAAGGCTCAGCAAGGCATCGAACTGAAACTGCTTCTTGTCCGACCACCGGTCCGGCATATGCGGCATCAACGCACCCAGGAGACCACCGCTTGCCCCACTGCCGATCCTGCCTGCATCGACCAGCAAAGTGTCGATACCCAGCCTCTCCGCCTTCACCGCCGCCCACAGCCCCATAATACCACCGCCGATGATGAGCAACGGGATGCTTGAGGGCAAAGGTGATTGACCTGTTTGCCGGGGAAGACTATCGGCTTGAACCATGACACATCCCGACGAAAACATGCCGGCACGAGCCGGCTCTAATATGCTGGATTGGCGAGAGGGCGATATGCCCTATTCGCTGGCCTTTGGCGACCATTTTTATTGCCAGACCGATGGTCGGCAGGAATGCAGCCACGTATCGCTGGCTGGAAATGGCTTGCCGGAACGCTGGGAAACGGCGCAAGGCACATTCCGCATCGGCGAACTCGGCTTCGGCACAGCGCTTAATCTGTGTGAAACGTGGCGGCAGTGGAAACTCCACCGCCCCGCCAATGCAGTGCTGCATTTCGTATCGTTCGAGCTCTACCCGATGAGCCCAAGCGAGCTGAACCGCGCCCTGTCACACTGGCCGCAACTGGATGCAGAGCGCAAGGCTTTCGTCGCGCAGTGGCCCCAAAACCCGGAAGGGTGGATCGATATCACGCTGGACGAGCAGACACGTCTCACCGTTTTCTGCGGAGATGCCATGCAGGGCATCATCGAGAGCACTGATATGTTCGATGCCTGGTATCTCGATGGCTTCGCGCCTTCGAAAAACCCGGACATGTGGTCGCTGGAGATCATGTCGGCGCTGTTTGAAAAGACAGCACCCGGCGGCACATTTGCCACCTTTGCCGCTGCTGGTTTCGTGCGGCGCAATCTGGGTGCAGCTGGCTTTACCGTCGAGCGTCGTCCCGGCTTTGCTGGCAAACGGGAAATGCTCTGTGGCGTAAAGCCCGCGCAATAAAAAACGCCCGGACAAAGATCCGGGCGTTTCCATATTCAGATCAAATCTGATCAGCCGCGCTTGCGACCGCGACCCGCGTTACCGGCAGGACGACCCTGACCGGCTGGCGCGAACGAGCCAGCCTTGCGGGCTGGACGACCCTGGCCACCACGGTGGTTGCGGCTTGCAGCTGGCTTGCCAGCGCCACCTTCAACGGCTGGACGCTTGAAATCCGATGTGCTTTCAAGATCGTTGTCACGCTCGACCGGTGCAAATTCACCAGCGCGCTGGCCACGGAAATCGCCATTGCGACGACCGGCATCACGCGGAGCACCATCACGGGGGCCGCGCTGCGGGCGGTCACCATGGGCGCGTTCGCCACGTTCTCCGCCCTGACGGCGAGGACCGTTGGCATTGGCGTTGCCACGGTTGCCAGCACCACGGTTGTTGTTGCCGCCACGCGACGGGCTGACCAGACCAGCTGGACGCTCACCCGACAGCACAGGAATTTCGATCTTCATCAGCTTTTCGATATCATGCAGAAGACGGGTTTCGTCCGGTGCACAAAATGCGATTGCGATGCCATCGAGACCGGCGCGTGCCGTACGACCGATACGGTGCACGTAAGCGTCAGCCACTTCAGGCAGATCGTAATTGAAGACGTGCGTCACGGCTGGAATATCGATACCGCGTGCTGCGACGTCTGTGGCAACCAGAACCTTGAATTCGCCGTCCTTGAAGCCCTTGAGAGCGCGTTCGCGCTGACCCTGGCTCTTGTTGCCGTGGATCGAGGCAACCTTGAAGCCGATGTGCTCCAGATACTTGGACAGCTTTTCAGCGCCATGCTTGGTGCGAAGGAACACGATGGCGCGGCCATCGGGGTTCTCGGTCAAAGACTTCTTGAGAAGCTCGGTCTTGTCGTTCTTGCCAGCAACGAAGTGAACATATTGTTCAACTTTGTCGGCGGCCTTGCCCGGAGGCGTAACCTGTACGGTAACCGGGTTCTTCAGATAGCTGCCGGCCAGATCTGCAATCGAAGCAGGCATGGTGGCCGAAAACAGCAAAGTCTGACGCTCGGCAGGGACCATGCGGGAGATCTTGCGCAGATCATGGATAAAGCCCAGGTCCAGCATCTGGTCGGCTTCGTCAAGTACAAGGAAAGTCACCTTGGACAGAGAAATCGCGTTGCGCGAAATCAGATCGAGCAGGCGGCCAGGCGTGGCAACCAGAATATCTGTGCCCTTTTCCAGCTGCATCTGCTGCTTGTTGATGGACGCGCCACCAACGACCTGATTGATCTTCAGATGCGTCTTGCGCACGAAACCGCGAAGGCTTTCGCCGATCTGGTTCACCAGCTCGCGTGTCGGAGCGAGAATAAGCGTGCGGGTCGTTCTGTTTGCAGGACGATCAGGCTGCTTCAACAGCATTTCAATGAGCGGCAGGCCGAAAGCAGCCGTCTTGCCTGTGCCGGTCTGTGCAAGACCGATAACGTCACGACCCTGAAGAAGAAGCGGGATCGCTTTTTCCTGGATCGGCGTAGGTGTGGTGTAACCGAGCTGGGTGACGCCGGCCACGATTTTTTCGGAGAGGCCGAGTTCGCTAAAACTGGTCAATAGTATACCTTTCGGGGCGCCAAAACGCTTGAACCCGGATCAGCCCTGCTGGTCCGGTTGTCTTGGCGTCAAGAACCCCGCGTGAATTGGGAACTTGTGGGTTGGAATGACTTTCTGCGCTTCAGTGCGGCGGTTTCGCCGGCTCCTGCATTAATGCGCTTTTCCTTCATGCATCATCTAGTTTGGTCGACGCTGCGGCTCACGCGGCCGCCTAAAGGGGAAAGCTTGAGGTGGATTTGGTCTTTTTAGCTCGGAAAGTCAAGTGAATGTTTTGATTGTTGCGCAAGCCACAGGTGCTGTAGCCAGAGTAGAGAGTGAATAATTGGTTAAAAATGATGGTTAAAAAGACCTTAATGCGACTGAGGCTGCATGGCCAATGTCACCATTCTACAATAGTTTACACAATGAACGACATTGCACGTTAAAGCTGATTCCATTGCACGCCGCAGAATAGACGGAGACTGACTTGATAGCTGCTGGTGGATTGCTTGAGAAAGCGCGGGACGGCGTCATGACGCTGGATCTGCCCGCCTGCATCAAGGATAGCCAGCTTCGATATGTCTGCGTGAACGACGCCTATGCGCGATTTGCCGGGCGATCCCGCCAAGATTTTACCGGCAAGACATCCCGTCAATTACACGGCATGGCGGATGATGGTGACCGGGACGATAAGGAACGGCGCTGCCTCGTTTTTGCAACCGATGAAACGCTGAAATGCGCAGGCTTTAGTCCGGGCGAGGCCCCGGCCATAAAATGCGAACGGTTTGAAACCGAAGATGGCAGCCTGTTTCTGTTTGAGGTTTTCGAGGCGATGCCTGCGGCCCGGCCAAGCAATGAAAAAACGTCCACATTTCCGAAGCAGAATGGTCTGACCCATCCCCTCGCCCAAGCCAGCGCCGCTGAACACCCGCAACCGGATGCTCAATCCATTCTGGACTCTCTGCCAGTCGGCATCATGATCGTGGGACCGGACCTGACAATCGAATATGCCAACGGGTGTTTTCACACGCTGTGGGATATCAGTGAAAAGATCGACTTGGCAGGCCAGCACTACCGAGCCTGTCTGGAGATGGCCATTGAGAGTTCCGATTTCGGCAATCTGCGCATTGAGGAGGGCGTCGAGCATCTGACGCTGATAGACGGCACCGCATCGAGACAGATCGAGAGCAAGTCTGGACGGTCGATCCTCCTGTTCGAGCAACGCATTGGCGGTGACAAGATCCTCATCACCGCCTTCGACTGCACCGATATTATCGAGCGTGAACGCGAGAGCAACGCGGCACCGAAGGAGCAGGAGCCCGTTGGCGAAAACACGCAGACCGAAACGCAGGTCATGTTGGAGGAACCGGCGCTAGCCCATGACGTTACGTTGAGCGTGCTGGTCATTGAAGACGCTGCTGCTCAAGGTGCCCTCAGCGAGCAATTGACAGGCTGGGGCGCTGACGCCTATGCCGCAGAAAGCACCGCGACTGCGATTGCAATTTTAAAGGAAGCAGCCATCATCGGCTTTGCCATCGATGCCATCATCCTGAACCATACCGTGCCGGTTCAGGATGGCATGGAGTTAGCCCGCACGATGAGACAAGACCCGCGCCTAAGCGACACGGCGATCATCTCCCTGACCGCAATGGACATCACCAGTGCAGACCACGACGCACTCGATGTTCAATTCATAAAATCGGTAGGGGCAGAACTGCTGAAAAAAACACTGACGGAACTTGTTCATAAGAACCGTGCAAGACGTTCAGCAGCTCAAGACACGTCCAAAAGCACTGTCGCGGAGACCCAACCTCCGCTCAACCTGACGCGAGCAACACCCAACGTCAGCCATGTTCCGACGCTGGCACCAAACAGGACTACCAGTTCGCTGGATGTGCTGATTGCAGAAGACAATGATGTCAATCAGATCGTTTTCAACCAGATCCTTCAGCAGACCGGCCTCAGATACCGGATTGTCGACAATGGCGAACAGGCCGTCCAGATATGGCGAGCCTTTCGTCCATCGATCATCCTGATGGATATCTCCATGCCCGTCATGAACGGATATCGCGCGACGCAGGCCATCCGCGCGGAAGAAGATCGTATGTTGAATGCCAGCCGGGTGCCGATCATAGGTGTCATGGCACACGCGCAGGAAAGCGACCGCGATCTCTGTCTCGCAGCCGGTATGGATGACTATCTGTCAAAACCGATCAGCCCGGAACTGCTCAATGCCAAAATTCAGACATGGCTGATGAAGTCGCTGGCAACGCTGGCGAACTGAAAACAAAACGCCGCTTGAGGTGGGCTCAAGCGGCGTTGATGTCAGATCGGCAATGAATTAGCGGCGGTTTGCATCAACCGACAGTGCACCGGCGCCTGCAAACACCAGATAAAGGAAGACAAAGCAGAACAGAATGGCGCCATCGCCGCCGTTCAGGACCGGGAAAATGCTTTTCGGTGCATGCGCGATGAAATAGGCAAAGGCCATCAAACCGGACAGCACAAATGCCGTCGGGCGGGTGAAAAGCCCCACGAGAATGAGCAATCCGCCAACCAGCTCCAGAATGGCGGCAATCAGCAACATGGGCGGCAGCGCGCCTTCCATCTGAGATACGGGAAAGCCGAACAGCTTCTGCGTGCCATGCTCAATGAACAGAAGCGCTGTGATGATGCGCAGCGCAGCCAGAGCGTAGGGCTGATAGCGCGACAGTCTTTCAAAAAATACCATAGGTGTGTCCTCGAGGCGTAAATGCGAACTGTTGAAAGTTAAACATGACTAATACAGGCAGCATTTGAAATACACGTTTCAAGCTCAATAACAACACGGCTTGCGACCTCTTCACCGCCTGTGCAATCACATATCGGAGAGGACCGCAAGCAGGGCGCGATGCCCGACTTCACCGCTTGCGCGCTTGGCGTGTTACCGGCAGCAAAACCGCGCAAATCAGGATGCAATAGGCGCCCATGGCAACGATCTGAGAGGTAAAGGAAACGCCGGAATCGATCAGAATGCCGCCAAGACCGGGGCCAATCGCTGAGGCAAAAACCATGATGGCGACGATGACGGCGCGGATGGCCCCTAGGAATTTAACGCCGTACACTTCCGGCCAAAGGCTTCCAAAAAGCGTCAGCGAGAAGCCATCGGATATTCCGTACAGCACCATGAAGGCGAAAACGACCCAGGGGCCATCGACGGTGCCAAGCAGCACACAGCCACCACCGAATGGCAACAAGTAGAATGGCAGCAAGCGAAGCGCTGAAAACCGGTCGACCAGATATCCTGAAAGCAACGAGTTCAAAACAGCCGTGACAGCATAGAGCAGAAAGGCTGAGGCAAAGGTTTCGACCGGCCATCCCTTGGATTGCGACAGGTGCACCTGATGAAAGAAAATGGTGTTGCTGATAAAGGCAGGCGGCAGCATTCCCAGAAGCAGCAGGTAGAAATACGGATCGCGCAACACCTCGCCCCGCGTCCAGCTGCGGGAAACGACCGCGTTTTGCGATGACGCCGCAACGACCGGGACACGTTCGATTTTCGTGAGTGCGAGGAGCGATGGCAGCAGCACAAATACGATAAATACCGCGACCATAACCCATAGATTTCGCCAGCCTAACCCGGCAATAGCGGCCACCGCAAGCAGCGGCAAAACCGCCTGCCCAACATTGAGACCCAGCGCTGAAATAGACACGGCCCGCCCGCGCTCGGCTGCGAACCAGCGCCCGATTGTGGTGTAGGCTATGTGCACCATCATTCCCTGGCCGAACAGGCGCAGGAGAAATAGGCCGAAGATTAACAAAGCAAGTGAGGTGGAATAGGCAAGGCTGATTGCTCCCAATGCCAGGGCAATTGCCGCCATGGAAACAACGAAGCGCGGCGTTTTCACATCCAGAAGTTTGCCGAGCCAGACAAGACAAGCGGCGGATGCTAGGGTGACACCCATATAGAGAAGGCCGAACTCTCCATCGCTCAAGCCGAGGTCACCGCGTATCTCACCGCCTGACAGCGAGATGAAGAAGGTTTGACCGAAGGACGACGCAAAGAGCATTGCAAAACCGGCGCTCAGCCACCGAAGGTTTTCGCGCAGGAATGTCAGCAACCGAGGCATCCAATTTTATGCAATGTGCTCTGCCGTTCAGGCAGACATCACCATTCTGGGCTGTTCAACGGGGTTGAACGGTTCAAAACTAATATCCGTACCAATAATCGTTGCGACGGTGTTGGCCGGGATGATGTCCCATCTCTCCACGCCGGTTCCGAAGGGTTCGGATGCGACGGCTATCCCCGCGCCGATATTGCGCCAGTAGAGCGTCGGCGGACGATCATCACTCGACCATCGAAATGCGTGCAGCCTATCGCCATCGGCGTGGATGGCACTGAACCTGACCGGCTGGTCAATATCGGCCCGAACCACCACATCCAGACATATCTGCAAGGTCTTTTTCAAAGCATCGATAGGATCGCTATCCAGTCCTAGACCCGCTGCAATCAGGAAAATTGCCTCGCTATCACCATTCCCGGCGCGCGAACAATAGACCTCATCCTGGATATGCGCCTCGATGGCGCGCTTGACCCTCTCGTAGCCGCCAATCTGGCCGTTATGCATGAAAAGGTGGCGACCAAAGCCAAATGGATGGCAGTTGGCCATGGATACACCACCCGTGGTGGCTGAGCGCACATGGGCCAGAAACATGCTGGAGCGCAACTGATGGCACAGCGAGGTGAGATTGCGATCCGACCATGCGGGCAAGATGCCGCGATAGATACCCGGCTCTCCCCTTTCACCATACCAGCCAATGCCGCACCCATCGCCATTGACCACCGTTTTCGCCTCCCTCGCCGCCAGCGACTGGGTGATGAGCGAGCTTTCCGGCTCGATCAGGAGACTGTCGAGCCAGACGGGAGAGCCGGTGTAGGCGAGAAAACGACACATGATGGTACCGTTACAATGGAGGGGCGATCCAGCTTTCAAACTGCTGGATCAAGGCAATTGTTGGGTGATCAGGCCTGTAGGACGACGATGCGAGCACCCACTGGTACGCGCTCGTAGAGATCCACAATGTCATGGTTCAGCATGCGAATGCAGCCGCTGGACATGGCATGACCGATAGACTGCGGCTGGTTGGTTCCATGCAGACGGAACATCGTGTCGTTGCCACCGCGGTAGAGATAAATGGCGCGTGCGCCCAATGGATTGTTCGGACCGCCCGGCATGCCGCCCGCATATTTCCGGTTCCGTTCCGGTTCGCGGCGGATCATGTTGGCTGTTGGGGTCCAGCTCGGCCATTCGGCCTTGCGGCCCACATAGGCATCACCCTTCAAGGCAAGGCCCTGGCGTCCAACACCAACGCCGTAGCGCATCGCCCGGCCGTTGCCCATAATATAGTAGAGGCGTCTTGCGGGCGTATCAACGACGACAGTTCCTGCCGGATGCGTGGTCACATAGGCGACTTCCTGGCGGCGAAGTTCTGGGCTGATCTTGTCCAGCGGCATGGCACCCATTGGGAACTTTTCGTTCGGCAAGGCGGCATAATTGGTCTTCTGTTGAACGAAGTTGGTGCTCGCGCAACCCGCAAGAAGAAGTGGAAGCCCGAACAGGACGCCCCGACGCGAAATAGACATATTACCCCCGGCTCATAGATCTTTCGATTAACAAGGAGTATGGTTTTATGGTTAACAAACCCCTAATCGCAGGCTCTAACACTTAACGAGCTACCACCTCGACCCGTTACTGTTGACGGAGCGAACAGAAAAAATGGCGGGAAATTAAGCAGGAGCACGCCTGCAACCATAAAGACATGTGAGCAAATCGTATTTTACGATGAAACCAATTCACCCTCTGCCGCATTTTCGTGCAGCAACTATCAAAACTGCTTATTTTTTGTGTGCTTAGCACCGGTTTATGTTGAAAAAATTCTGAACCGAGATCACGCTGGGTTCTTGCATTGCGAGCGTGCTTGTAATCAAATGGACAAAAATGGGGAACCTAAAGTTGGCATTTGACGAAATGATAAATGCGGACTCAACGCCGCGCAGCCCGTATGAAAAATACAATGAATGGTACAGCAGGCAGGACAGATCACACCTGATCCAGAAATCCCGCGATGCTGAAAACATATTCCGAAAGACCGGCATTACGTTCGCCGTCTACGGGCATGCAGACAGCGCTGAAAAGCTCATTCCCTTCGACATTATTCCCCGCATCATTTCCGGTCGCGAATGGCGCAAGCTGGCTCAAGGCATCGAACAGCGCGTTCTGGCGCTGAATGCGTTTCTGGATGACATCTATCATAAGCAGGAAATCATCCGCGCCGGACGCATCCCACGGGAGCTGATTGAACGTAACGAGGCTTTCCTGCCAGAAATGATTGGGTTCAAGCCACCCGGCGGTGTCTACACGCACATTGTCGGCACAGATATCGTGCGAACCGGCGAAGACCAGTTCTACGTGCTGGAAGACAATGCCCGCACCCCGTCCGGTGTCAGCTACATGCTGGAAAACCGAGAAACGATGATGCAGATGTTCCCCGAGCTGTTCCACGAGAACAAGGTTCAGCGCGTCGAGGATTATCCCTATCAGCTGCGCCATTCGCTGGCTTCGCTAGCACCTCCCGGCTGTAAAGGAAAACCGCGCGTTGCCGTTCTTACCCCAGGCATCCATAACTCGGCCTATTACGAACATTCGTTCCTGGCGGACATGATGGGCGTGGAGCTTGTTGAAGGCTCCGACCTGCGCGTCATGGACGGCAAGGTCAAGATGCGCACGACGCGTGGATATGAGGCCATCGATGTGCTGTACCGGCGCGTCGATGATGATTTCCTTGATCCCCTCACCTTCCGCCCAGATTCTGCTCTGGGCATTCCGGGCATCATGGATGTCTACCGCGCTGGTAACATCACTATTGCCAATGCACCCGGCACTGGCATATCCGACGACAAGGCGATCTATTCCTATATGCCTGAAATCGTTGAGTTCTACACCGGCCGCAAACCGCTTCTGGAAAACGTGCCGACATGGCGCTGTTCGGAGCCGGACAGCCTGAAATATGTCCTGGACAATCTAGCTGACCTCGTCGTGAAGGAAGTTCATGGCTCCGGCGGCTACGGCATGCTCGTTGGCCCGACGGCATCGAAGAAAGAGCGCGCACTTTTTGCGGACAAGCTCCGTGCTCGGCCATCGAACTACATCGCACAACCCACGCTTTCGCTTTCCACAGTGCCAATCATGGTGAAAAACGGCATCGCTCCACGTCACGTCGACCTTCGGCCCTATGTTCTGGTGTCCGATAAGGTGAAGATCATTCCGGGCGGACTGACGCGCGTCGCACTCAAGCAGGGATCACTCGTGGTGAATTCCAGCCAGGGCGGCGGCACCAAAGATACGTGGGTACTGGAGGACTAAGCCATGCTGGGAAGAACGGCCAACGGACTCTACTGGATGTTCCGCTACATTGAGCGCGCCGAAAACATTGCGCGGCTGGTTGATGCCGGTATGCGCGTCTCCCTCACCCGCAGCGGCAATGCTGACGAGGACTGGGACGGCGTGCTGCAAAGCGCCGGTGCACGGGAAGAGTTTCTCCAGCAGCATGATAAAGTTACATCGGCAGATGCCATCGATTACATGCTGCGCGACAAATCTAACCTGTCCAGCGTCATGTCCTGCATCGAATTTGGCAGAAACAATGCCCGCATGGTGCGCACAGCGCTGACGCGAGAAACCTGGGAAGCAACGAACGAGTTCTGGATCGAACTCAAGAGCCTCCTCGCCCGCAAGGTCAAGGCGGCGGAACTGCCGCAGGTCATTGATGTCATCAAGCATCGCGCTGGTCTTGTACGGGGTGCGTTTCACGGATCCATGCTGCGCAATGATCAGTATAACTTCTCAAGAATTGGCACGTTCATCGAACGAGCAGACAACACAGCCCGTATTCTTGACGTGAAATACTACGTGCTGTTGCCTGCGGCAGCCCAGGTTGGTTCGTCACTGGATAACGCGCAGTGGGAATCGATCCTGCGTTCGGTTTCTGCGCATCGTTCCTATGGGTGGGTTTATGATGCCGAGTACAAACCATCCAACATTGCCGACTTTTTGATCCTGAACGGACGAATGCCACGTTCTCTCGCCTATTGTTACGAGAAGATCGTCAGCAACCTTGGCCATCTTGGCGAAGAATACGGCGAAAAGCACGCAGCCCATGACACGGCTGCAACCATTCTGGCAACGCTACAAAAAACAACAATAAGCCGGGTGATGGACCAGGGATTGCACGAGTTTCTCGAGCTTTTCGTCAACAAGAACGCCCAGTTGGGCCAGGAAATCACGGACGGCTACCGCTTCTACCAGTAAGCGGACGTGACGCGGGGATAAGACATGCGCTTGAAGATCAACCATACGACCGAGTATCTCTATGATGAGCCGGTCCCTTATTCTTTGCAGCGACTGCGACTGACGCCCGCAACCGGGCCAACGCAGACAGTCATCGACTGGAAAGTCACCGTCGATGGAGCCACACTGGAAGTCCGTTACGACGACCATTTCGGCAACCGTGTTGAACTGGTTGAGACCGAAGGTCCACGCAAGGCCGTCAAGGTCATCGCCTGCGGCGAGGTTGACACGCTGGATAAGGCGGGCGTCTTCGGTGACCATATTGGCAACGCGCCGCTTTGGCTTTTCATGCGCGATACGCCTCTAACAAAGCCCGGCAAACTCATTCGCGAGATCGTGCGGCAATCAACGGGCGACACGCCCCTGGAAAGACTTCACGAGTTGATGGCGCTCGTTCATCTCGAAGTGGCCTACGAGACGGGATCGACTGGCACCGAGACAACTGCGGAACAGGCTCTGGAAGCTGGCAAAGGTGTTTGCCAGGACCACAGCCACATCTTCATCTCCGCCGCGCGGCACATGGGCCTGCCAGCACGCTACGTCTCCGGTTATCTAATGATGGAAGACGTGGCAGAGCAGATCGCGACCCACGCCTGGGCGGAAGCCCATGTTCCCGGCCTCGGCTGGGTCGGTTTCGATGCGGCGAACAAAGTCTGCCCGGATGAACGCTACGTGCGTATCGCCAGCGGCCTCTCCTACCGCGATTGCGCACCGGTCTCCGGCATGCGCGTGGGGTTTTCTGACGAAAGTCTGACGGTATCGGTAAAGGTAGAGCACGCGCAGAGCCAGTCCCAAAGCTGAGATCGCGCTTAGAAGCCACCGTCCTCGACAACAGCCCCTACCCCGCCTTTCCAACTGGTCTTTGCCCTGTTTGGTGATGCCTTATCTATAGCGGTACAAAAGGATCCTCGGGCTAGACATCTCAAATTCGCGTTAGTCCAAGAAATGTATTCAATTCGCGCGAAGGAATATTAGAATGAACTTCTTTATTTATAAGAAATGACGATTTTAGATAAATTTTTTACTGCTAAAAACATCCGCGAAATTGACAAGGCCAAAAATAGTCGTGATATAGAGAATCATGTCAATTTTCTATTTCAGAAACAACTAATGTCAGCCAACATTATTTCGAAATTCGAGTTCGGATTTCGATTTAATCCAATCTGGCGCAGAACCTTCCGCGCTTCAGATGATTTGGCCTGTTGAAAATCGAATATAACTTCGATCAAACATGAGTCAGACTAGCGCATTAACTGAAATTTTACATCTGCTGGTAGATAGTCACAGCGTTCATATGAGGTGCTCTTGCTTGCACGGCCTTTAGTGCGAGTTGAGCGCCGAAAGCTTTTAAAAAAGAAGCTCTAGTGGATGATGGCGGAGGGACCAGAACTCAATGTTCTGAACGCATGATGCCCCCCAATGCGCCGGCTCACACGAGCCATGTTCTGCTTAACATGCTATTGTCCAAATGGACGCTCAACCGATCGATGCTATCGACGAGATTGAGACGCTCTATCAATTTGCGCGCAGCTTATCCGGTATCGGATGAGGCCTCATGGGCATGCTGCGTCGGATTGGTGCGGCGAGTGGCGCTTTGGTCAGTAATCAACGGGGGCACGCGTCCATGACTTCTATTATTTCTTCGCTTTCCATCAAACAGATTTCTTCACTATCGACCAGCAGTATAGCGCTCCTGAAGTCCACCGACGTGGATGCACTGTCGAGCAGCCAAATCGCCGCGCTTTCGTCAACGCAACTGAACGCATTGACCACGAGCGCCGTCAACTCCCTGAACAGCGCGCAAATCAGCGCTATCACTGCCAAGGCAGTGATCGGACTGACCGTACCGCAGCTGCAGGCCATTGAATCAGCACAGTTTGCTGGCCTCACCGCAGGCCAGGTCAGTGCTTTGAGCACCACCCAATTTGACGCCCTGTCATCCGGCACCATAGCGCTGCTGGATACCAAGCAGGTTGCTGCACTGACCTCAGCGCAGGTCGCAACACTCAGCTCCGCAGAGCTTAACAGCTTCTCGACTGCCGAGATTGCCGCGATCAATGTGGCGTCGCTTGCAGGCATCAGCTCCACAACACTTGCTAGCCTCTCGACAGCCAACTTTGCAGCCCTCAGCGCCGCACAGATCGGCAAGCTTTCAACAACCCAGATCAGCGCCGTTACATCCGCACAGATTGACGTTCTGACCACTGGCCAGATTGCTGGACTGACAGACGCACAGATCAAGACGATCACAACAACAGCATTGTCTGCGCTGGACAGCACTCAGGTTGCAGCCTTCGCTCCAACCCAGATCACGGCGCTGACCACCACCCAGCTTCAGTCGTTCAACTCAGCCAACATCGCAGCCCTGACGACGAAGCAGGCATCTGCACTGACCTCCGCGCAGGTCGCAACACTCAGCTCCGCAGAACTCAACTCCTTTGACTCATCCGAGATCAAGGCATTGAGCGCTGCTGCACTGGCTGGCATGACCACCGATGCAGTCGCAGGTCTCTCCACAGCTGCTTTGACAGCCTTCACCGCGACACAGGTTGCAACGCTGAGCACAACTCAGATCGCTTCCCTCCAGTCGGCACAGGTCCGGGAACTGACAACAGATCAGGTCAAGGCACTGACTGCCAAGCAGGTAGCGGCCATTACCACAGCATCTATCGCAAACCTGAAGTCCGAACAGGTTGTGGCACTGTCCAACGCACAGCTGGTCGCACTGTCCACCACGCAACTGCAGGCCTTCGCATCAGCCAACATTGCGGCACTCACCACATCACAGGCTGGCGCACTGACCTCTGCACAGGTGGCAACACTCGACTCCGCAGAGCTTAACAGCTTCTCGACAGCCGAGATTGCTGCGATCAATGTGGCGGCCCTTGCAGGCATCAGCTCCACAACGCTCGCAAGCCTATCGACAGCCAACTTTGCAGCCCTCAGCGCCGCACAGATCGCCAAGCTGTCGACAACCCAGATCGGTGCCGTTACATCTGCACAGGTTGACGTTCTGACCACAGGCCAGATCGCCGGACTGACAGCCGCACAGGTAAAGACGATCACAACGACGGCATTGTCGGCGCTGGACACAACCCAGGTTGCGGCTTTCGCTCCGACCTTGATTGCTGCACTGACAACCGACCAGCTTCAGTCGCTGAACTCTGGCAACATCGCTGCCTTGACGTCTAGCCAGGTTGCTGCACTGAGCTCTGCTCAAGTCGCAACACTGAGCTCCGCAGAGCTTAACAGCTTCTCGACAACCGAGATTGCTGCAATCAATGTGGCATCGCTCGGAGGCATCAGCTCCACAACACTGGCAGGCCTCTCGACAGCCAACTTTGCAGCCCTCAGCGCCGCACAGATCGCCAAGCTTTCGACAACCCAGATCAGCGCCGTTACATCTGCACAGGTTGACGTTCTGACCACTGGCCAGATTGCTGGACTGACAGCAGCACAGGTCAAGACGATCACAACAACAGCATTGTCCGCACTGGACACAACGCAGGTTGCAGCTTTCGCTCCAACCCAGATCACTGCAATGACAACCGATCAGCTTCAGTCGCTGAACTCGGCCAACATCGCTGCCCTGACGACGAAACAGGCAGCTGCACTGACTTCTGCGCAGGTCGCAACACTCAGCTCCGCAGAACTCAACACCTTTGACTCGTCCGAGATCAAGGCATTGACCGCTGCTGCACTGGCTGGCATGACCACCGATGCGGTCTCTGGTCTCTCGACGGCTGCTTTGACAGCCCTCACAGCGACACAGGTTGCAACGCTGAGCACAACGCAGATCGCCTCCCTCAAGTCGGCACAGATCAGGGAACTGACAACAGATCAGGTCAAGGCCCTCACCGCCAAGCAGGTTGCGGCCATCACCACAGCATCCATCGCAAACCTGAAGTCCGAACAGGTTGTAGCACTGTCCAACGCGCAGTTGGTCGCACTGTCCACCACGCAACTGCAGGCCTTCGCATCAGCCAACATTGCGGCACTCACCACAACACAGGCTGGCGCACTAACCTCTGCACAGGTGGCAACACTCGACTCCGCAGAGCTTAACAGCTTCTCGACTGCCGAGATTGCTGCGATCAATGTGGCAGCCCTTGCTGGCATCAGCTCCACAACACTCGCAAGCCTCTCAACAGCCAACTTTGCAGCCCTCAGCGCCGCACAGATCGCCAAGCTGTCGACAACCCAGATCGGTGCCGTTACATCTGCACAGGTTGACGTTATGACGACAAGCCAGATCGCCGGACTGACAGCAGCACAGGTCAAGACGATCACGACAGCAGCATTGTCGGGACTGGACACCACCCAGGTTGCGGCTTTCGCTGCCACCCAGATTGCTGCAATGACAACCGATCAGCTTCAGTCGTTGAACTCGGCCAACATTGCCGCACTTACCACAACACAGGCTGGCGCACTGAGCTCTGCACAGGTCGCAACGCTGAGCTCCGCAGAGCTTAACAGCTTCTCGACTGCCGAGATTGCTGCGATCAATGTGACGGCCCTTGCAGGCATCAGCTCCACAACACTGGCAGGTCTCTCGACAGCCAACTTTGCAGCCCTCAGCGCCGCACAGATCGCCAAGCTGTCGACAACCCAGATCAGTGCCGTTACATCTGCACAGGTTGACGTTCTGACCACAGGCCAGATTGCCGGACTGACAGCAGCACAGGTCAAGACGATCACAACAACAGCATTGTCGGGACTGGACACCACTCAGGTTGCAGCTTTCGCTCCAACCCTGATTGCTGCAATGACAACAGATCAGCTTCAGTCGTTGAACTCGGCCAACATTGCCGCCCTGACGACGAAACAGGCAGCTGCACTGACCTCCGCGCAGGTCGCAACACTCAGCTCCGCAGAGCTTAACACCTTTGACTCATCCGAGATCAAGGCATTGACCCCTGCTGCACTGGCTGGCATGACCACCGACGCGGTCTCAGGTCTCTCCACGGCTGCTTTGACAGCCCTCAGCGCAACACAGGTTGCAAAGCTGAGCACAACACAGATCGCTTCCCTCAAGTCGGCACAGATCAGGGAACTGACAACAGACCAGGTCAAGGCACTGACCGCTGCTCAGGTTGCGGCCATTACCACAGCATCTATCGCAAACCTGAAGTCCGAACAGGTTGTGGCACTGTCCAACGCGCAGCTGGTCGCATTGTCCACCACGCAACTTCAGGCCTTCGCATCAGCCAACATTGCGGCACTCACCACAACACAGGCTGGCGCACTGACCTCTGCACAGGTGGCAACACTCGACTCCGCAGAGCTTAACAGCTTCTCGACTGCCGAGATTGCTGCGATCAATGTGGCAGCCCTCTCAGGCATCAGCTCCACAACGCTCGCAAGCCTCTCGACAGCCAACTTTGCAGCCCTCAGCGCCGCACAGATCGCCAAGCTTTCGACAACCCAGATCGGTGCCGTTACATCTGCACAGGTTGACGTTCTGACCACTGGCCAGATCGCCGGACTGACAGCAGCACAGGTCAAGACGATCACAACGACGGCATTGTCGGCACTGGACACCACGCAGGTTGCAGCCTTCACTCCAGCTCTGATTGCTGCGATGACAACCGCTCAGTTCGAATCACTCAGCTCAACCAACATCGCTGCGCTGACGACAACCCAGGCCGCTGCTCTGACATCTGCGCAGGTAGCGACACTAAGCTCCGCAGAGCTTAACAGCTTTGCAACAGCCGAGATTGCCGCTCTGGGGATCCCTGCTCTTGCAGGACTAACCACCACCGCAATCGTCGGTTTGACTGACGCGACACTGAACTCACTTTCTTCCAAGCAGGTGCAAGCTCTTAACGACCAGCAGGTCGCAGCAGTTATGACTGCCTACAACAACGTCTGATAGCTGTAGGCACTGCCAAGAACGAAAACGGCGCGACATTAGTCGCGCCGTTTTTTTTGTGATTGCGGGCCTTCCGCAAGCCTAAACTTCTTATTGTTGATTCAAGACAGCATGGCGGGACGCATCTCCATGCATCGTCAGTGAGCTAGTCAGCAGCTACCACTCCCCCGCGACCGGTCAGTGAGTGCGCTGCACACGCTCTATCCAGCTGGGGAAGAAGCCTAGAGCCCTCAACGCCTTCAGGCGCAAGGTGAAGCAGCATCAGGACGCCCTGCCAACACATCCAACGTCTCCCTGGTCTGCGCTAGAGCTGGACGCCGTCAGCGACGCCTTGGCACAACACTTGGCACTTTCTCCTCACTCAGCCTCAGACCAACGGCTATCAGTGTGCCAAGCACCTGCTCGGGCGCCGACCCAAAGACCAGCAATTTGAATCGCATCTCCATCGAATCGAAATACGACGGCATTCAGCACGCACGGCATAACGAACCCCGGCCGGTGACGACAAAGTCCTTGATAGGCAACAGTACTGTATCGGGAACATACGGCAGGATCAAAGATCGGAGACGCAACGCAACCATGCGGTCACGCCATCCTATCGGCAATGCTCATCGCAGCCCCTGCTCATACGGGTCCGAATCATGGATCGCGAGCCCAGGACACAAAAAACCGGGCAAACGGGATCGTCGAATCTTACCTACCAACAAAAAAGCCCCGGACCGAAGTCCAGGGCTTTTCTCATCACTGATGTCCAACCTTACAACTGGTTGATGACGATCGGTTCTTCCATTTCCACTCTGAGCGCATTGCGCAACGGAAGACCAAAACCACCGGCTTCGATCTCGAACACGTCACCCGCCTCCGGCTTGATCCCATCGGCAAAAGACAACGTCGCTGTTCCGAACATATGGACATGAACCTCGCCGGGAGCGCGGAAGAGACCGTATTTAAAATGGTGATATTCGAGGTTGGCGAAGGTGTGGGACATGTTGTCCTCGCCAGACAAGAATGGCTTTTCGAAGATGACCTTGCCATCCCGCAAGATGCGCGATGTTCCACGGATATCCGATGGCGGTGCGCCGACGCGGATCTCTGGACCGAAGCTTGCAGGGCGCAGCTTGGAGTGTGCGAGATACAGATAGTTCATCCGCTCTGTCACGTGGTCCGAGAACTCGTTGGAAACCGCAAAGCCAACGCGGAATGCCTGGCCGTTATCAGCGATCACGTAGATGCCAGCCATTTCAGGCTCTTCACCACCATCGAGAGCGAAGGATGGCGACACCAAAGCCGCGCCCGGTGCGGTGGCCACATGACCATTGCCCTTATAGAACCACTCAGGCTGAACGCCCTTTTCACCAGCCTTCGGCTTGCCGTTCTCAAGGCCCATCTTGAACATCTTCATGGAGTCCGTGAGGCTCTCTTCAGACGATTCGCTGGTCTTCTTGTGCATGCTGTCACGGGTGGCGGCCGATCCGAGATGGGTGAGCCCAGTCCCTGTTAGGTGCAGGTGCGCTGGATCGGGATGCGTAATCGGCGGCAGGAACTTGCCTTCCGCATAGGCTTCTTCAAGGTCGACGACCTCACCATAGCCGCGCGCTTCGATAACTTGCGCCAGCGTCTTGCCGCTATTGGCCGCTTCAAGCGCCAGCGCATAGACGGAACCAGCATTGTTGACGGCGCGCGCTTGGCCGCCTTCTTCGCGAACGGCGACGATGATCCCGCTTGCATTCTTGATCTGAGAAATCAGCACGATATTTCCTTTCAAAGACGTTTGACGCCTACATCTCATGAAAGTGGCCGGAAACCGGCCACTTTAGTCAATTCAGATAGATGAGCCGAACGAAAGGTCAGCCCTTATTCTTGTTGTAGACGTCGAAGAACACAGCAGCCAGAAGCACAAGGCCCTTGACCATTTGCTGGAAGTCGATGCCGAGACCGACAATCGACATGCCGTTGTTCATAACGCCCATGATGAAGGCGCCAATAACCGCACCGGTGATCTTGCCAACGCCGCCGGATGCCGATGCGCCGCCAATAAAGCATGCCGCGATGACGTCCAGCTCGAAGCCTGCACCTGCCTTTGGCGTTGCAGAATTCAAACGCGTTGCGATGATCATGCCGGCCAATCCAGCGAGCACGCCCATGTTCACGAATGTGAGGAAGCTCAAACGCTCGGTGTTGATACCGGAGAGCTTCGTGGCCTTCTCGTTACCACCCATCGCATAGATTCGGCGACCGATAGTCGTGCGGCGCGTGACAAAGCTGTAAAGAGCGATCAGGAGAAGCATCACGATCAGCACGTTTGGCAGACCACGATAGGTCGACAACTGATATCCGAGGAACAGGATAGCGCCCGAGATCAGAAGGTGCTGCACCATGAAGAAGCCGAACGGCTCGACGCTGATACCGTGACGCACATTCACCTGACGACGACGGAGCGCAAGCACGAACAGTACAGCTGTAATGGCCAGCGTCAGCACCATGGACGTGGTGTTGAAGCCTTCAATGCCACCCAAGTCAGGCAGGAAGCCGGTGCTGACAACCTGGAAGTCAACCGGGAATGGACCGATGTTCTTACCACCAAGTACAAACAGCGTCAGACCACGGAAAACAAGCATGCCTGCCAGCGTGACGATGAACGATGGAATTCGGTGATAGGCAATCCAGTAACCCTGCGCGGCACCAATCAAGCCGCCGACGCCAAGGCAGATCAGGGCTGCCAGCAACGGGTTCATGCCCCATTGGACCGTCAGAATAGCCGCGATTGCTCCGACGAAAGCGACGATGGAACCAACCGAAAGGTCGATATGCCCAGCGACGATAACCAGAAGCATGCCGAGCGACATGATGACGATGAAGGAGTTCTGTAGAATCAGGTTCGTCAGGTTAACCGGGCGAAACAGAATGCCGCCGGTATAAAACTGGAAGAAAACCATGATGGCGACGAGCGCAATCAGCATGCCGTATTCACGGATATTGGACCGGATATACGAGCCGACTGAAACGACGTTGCTCTCTTCGGTGGATCTATTGGCCGAACTCATCAGTTCTTCTCCCCTGAGCGCATGATAGCGCGCATGATGCTTTCCTGGCTCGCCTCTCCCTTCGGCAATTCGGCGACAATCCGTCCTTCGTTCATAACGTAGATGCGGTCGCAATTGCCAAGCAGTTCGGGCATTTCCGATGAGATCATCAGAACGCCTTTTCCTTCGGCGGCGAGCTGGTTGATAATGGTGTAGATTTCATATTTTGCGCCAACGTCGATACCACGCGTCGGCTCGTCCAGAATGAGGACGTCAGGATTGGAGAACAACCATTTCGACAGGACAACCTTTTGCTGGTTGCCGCCGGAAAGATTGACCGTTTCCTGGAAAATGCCCGACGACCGGATGCGCAGACGCTTGCGGAAGTCATTTGCGACAGACATTTCCTTGATGTCGTCAATAACGCTAGCGGACGAAACACCGGCCAGATTGGCAAGCGTTGTGTTGTGCAAAATATTGTCGTTGAGCACGAGACCCAAATGCTTGCGGTCTTCGGTCACATAAGCAAGGCCTGCATCGATCGCCTTGCGAACAGTGCTAACATCGACGGGCTTGCCATTGACCAGAACGTCGCCGCTGATCTTGTGTCCGTAGGACTTGCCGAACACGCTCATTGCAAATTCGGTACGCCCGGCGCCCATCAGTCCCGCAATACCGACAACCTCGCCCTTGCGGACGTTGACGTTGATATCGTGGAGAACCTGACGATCTCTGTGCTGCTGGTGAAACGCGTTCCAGTTCTTAACTTCCAGAATGGTTTCGCCAATCGCGACATCGCGTGGCGGATAACGGTCTTCGAGATCGCGGCCAACCATGTTGCGAATGATCACATCTTCGCTGATCTCTTCATTGTGGCAATCAAGCGTCTTGACCGTCATACCGTCACGCAGAACCGTGATCTGGTCAGCGACTTTGCGCACTTCATTCAGCTTGTGCGTAATGATGATGGAGGTCAGGCCCTGCTTGCGGAACTCGATCAACAGGTTGAGCAGAGCTTCCGAATCGCTTTCGTTCAGCGATGCAGTGGGCTCGTCGAGAATGAGCAGCTTCACGCTCTTGGACAATGCCTTGGCAATTTCCACGAGCTGCTGCTTGCCCACACCGATGTCGGTGATCAGCGTTTCCGGCGATTCCTTGAGACCAACCTTCTTCAGCAGCTCGCGCGTGCGGTTGAACGTCTCTTGCCAGCCGATGACGCCATTGGTGGCGATTTCGTTTCCGAGGAAAATGTTTTCGGCAATCGAGAGAAGCGGAACGAGTGCCAATTCCTGGTGGATGATGATGATGCCAATTTCTTCACTGTCATTGATCGCGCGGAAGTTTCGCAGCTGACCTTCATAGTGAATTTCGCCATCATAGGTGCCGGCAGGGTAAACACCCGAAAGGACCTTCATCAGGGTCGACTTTCCCGCGCCGTTTTCGCCGACAAGTGCGTGTATTTCACCTTGCCGAACCTTCAGGTTCACATTCTCCAGAGCTTTCACGCCCGGGAATGTCTTGGTGATATTCCGCATTTCGAGGAGGGTATTATCCATATCGCAATCCAGCGCCGTACAATCCGGCGTTCTTATTTGAAGAAGCGGGGATGGACCAATGTCCATCCCCGCCGCGATCATAGTCTTATTTCAGCTGGTCTGCCTTGTAGTAACCGCCATCAACGAGAACCTGCTTGTAGTTCTCCTTGGTGACCGCAACTGGCTTCAAGAGGTAGGAAGGAACAACCTTGACGCCATTTTCATAGGTCTTCGTGTCGTTAACTTCTGGCTCTTTGCCCTGCATTGCAGCGTTGACCATGCCAACAGTAACCTTCGCGAGTTCGCGAGTGTCCTTGAAGACTGTGGAATACTGTTCGCCAGCAATGATCGACTTCACGGAAGGAACTTCAGCGTCCTGACCGGAAACGATTGGGAGTGGCTGGTCCTTGGAGCCATAACCAACGCCCTTGAGCGAGGAAATGATACCGATGGAGATGCCATCATAAGGAGACAGAACAGCGTCAACCTTTGCGTCTGTGTAGAAGGCAGACAGGAGGTTATCCATGCGAGCCTGCGCAGTTGCAGGGTCCCAACGCAGCGTACCGACCTTGTCCATGCCCATCTGGCCAGACTTAACAACGAGCTTGCCGCTGTCGATGTAAGGCTTCAGAACAGACATTGCGCCGTCGTAGAAGAAGAACGCGTTGTTATCGTCTGGCGAACCGCCGAACAGCTCGATGTTGAATGGACCCTTGCCGTCCTTCAGGCCAAGCTTGTCGGCAATAGACGTTGCCTGCAGAACGCCAACCTGGAAGTTGTCGAAGGTTGCGTAGTAGCTGACGTCGCCGCTGTTACGGATCAGGCGGTCATAAGCGATGACCTTGATGCCCTGCTGGCCAGCCTGCTTGAGAACGTCCGACAGCGTCGTGCCATCGATCGATGCGATAACCAGGACCTTAACGCCCTTGGTGACCATGTTCTCGATCTGGGAGAGCTGATTCGGAATATCGTCATCTGCGTACTGCAGATCAGTCGCGTAGCCAGCTGCCTCGAGCTGCTTGACGATGTTGTTGCCATCATCGATCCAGCGGGCAGACGACTTTGTCGGCATGGCAATGCCAACGGTTCCCTTGTCCTGCGCCCATACAGGTGCAGCAAATGATGCAGCGCCGATGGCACAGGCAGCAAACATCGAAATAATGGATTTCATTAACTCTCTCCCTTGGAACCCTCTTTCAGGCGTTGTTCCTTACAATCGCCCGTAAATTCACGCCCGAGCATTAGGAGTTTAGCTTACTCGATCAGACTGCAAAGACGCAATCCGAACTTTTGGCGCTCCTCCCCGGCACAGGCGCAAACTGTTCTGAATCCATATAACTGTCAAATAGAATAAATTGCCAGAGCTATATCATTTTCGATATATTAAATCGATATAATTGCCTGAGGCTGATTTTCAGGACGAAATGGAGTGGTCGCAATGGAACGAAATGGAATGAATTCGTTCGAATTTCAGTCCCTGACAGAAGACAACCCCTTGTTGCGGGCAGGGTTGAAAATGTCGCATTTGCGCATGCTGGTGACGATAGAGGAACACGGGCAGGTCAGCGCGGCGGCGGCAGCCTTGAACATGACGCAGCCTGCAGCGTCACGAATGCTTGCGGAGATGGAGGCAATCGTCAAGAACCCGCTGTGCCAACGCGCATCCCGCGGGGTGGTGCTGACCCGTTTCGGCGAGGCACTGGCGAGGCGCTCGAAGAAGATTCTTCTTGAACTTCGCGAAGCTGGCCGGGAATTGGCCCAGATGAAATCGGGTAGCGGCGGCTCGGTGTTCATCGGCTCCGTCACCGCTCCCGCCATCAGCCTCGTTGTTCCCGCACTTCGCAAGGCAATGGATACCTATCCCGGCATAGAGGTGAATGTGCAGGTTGAGACGAGCAATGTGCTGGCGCGAGAATTGCTGGCGGCTCGCCATGATTTCGTCATTGGACGTATTCCTGACGATATAGACCCGGCTTTGTTCAGTGCGCATGAAATCGGCATCGAACGGGCATGCCTTCTCGTGCGTAAGGATCATCCGCTTTTGGAGAGCCCTCAGGTGAGGCTCGAAGATCTCTCGCAATATGACTGGGTGTTTCAGCCACCTGGTGCCCTGCTGCGGCGAAGCATGGAAGATGTGTTTCTCTCCCACGGCGTGGCGCTGCCCCGCAACATTATCAACACGCCCTCGGTTGTCCTCACTCTGGCCATCGTGACGCAAACAAACGCCATCGCGCCGCTTGCATATGAAATGGCGGAATTCGTCTCAGGACAGCATTCGCCGATGGGCGACATCCGTATTCTACCCACAGATTTCGAACTGAGCGTGAAACCCTATAGCCTCATCATTACCAAGGACCGGGTGCTACCCCCCAGCGCCCAACTGCTTTATGATCTTGTGCTGGAAGAAAGTCAGCATCTGATGGGCTAACTTTGGTGGAAAGAAGAATTCCACCTATATCAAAGACAACGCAAGCCAGACGCCACATTCATATGGTTATCTTCGCCAACCAACCGGGAAATTCCTATGCTGTTCGGACAGTCCGTTTTTCAGTCAGTGGTGGAGCGCCTTGATCGCGAGGCGGAGGACGAACCACCCGTCAAGGAAATGCCGCCCGGCGTTCGCGCATTCAATTCCAGTTTAGTGTTCGAGACAGCCACGCACGGACCATCATCCGCCAATGTGCCACTCGATTCCTATCTGGGATTTCTGGAGGATGAGCCAGCCGTTGCGGAGCCACTGCCAGAGCCGAAAACAATGCCGCCCCATCTTGCGCGCACATCATTATCCGATGTGTCAGATGAGCTGGCAATTTCCGACAGCGACACGGTTGAGACGCTGGGCGAAAAGCGCCGCAGTTTCGCAAAGCTGAACCACCCCGATACAAATGATGCGGAGTTTCGCGAAAATGCCGCATTGCGAATGACCGCCGCCAATCTGCTGATCGATCAGGCGATTCGCTTTCTGGGACGATAATAAACGGCTTAACCTTAAGCTTCGTCGGAAGGTTCTGGTGCCTTTTCCTCGACTTTGTCGGGTGCGGGCTTGAAGGCGTATAGCAGCACATAGGCCGAGTAAGCGGCGATGCCGCCGACCACCGTTGCCCAGAAAATTTCGTGATTGATGAACTCGATGACAGCCCAGGCGGTGGTGAACCCGACAATCAAAAGCCGCGCCCAGAGAGGCCGGTAGATGGGGTGGCTTGTGTCGATGTTCAGCATAACGTCTCCTTGGGCGGTGCAGGGGCGCGCGGTTCAAGTCACCTGCGAAGCCGTGCCAGATATCAGGATATCTCCATCCAGACGCGACAATGCAAGCCCCATATGGCCATCAAAAACCAAACGCTGCTCATCTGGCTCAATTGTGATGAGCGGCATTCCGCCGATGCGAACGGCATTCGTCTGCATCATGCCCTCACGCATGCTGGCTTCCAGCAGATCAAAAAACCGCGTTCCGGGTCCGGTCACGAAGACCCGCATGGGGCCGTGCAGGCTGAACAGGCGCGAAAGCCCGTTGCCAAGCGCAAGCCCGGCTTGGCGGAATGCAAATGCGGCCATGCGGTTTCCCGAGCGCGCCGATGCGGCGATCTTCTCCACCTCACCAAGAGGTACAAATTTGGCCGGGATCGTATTGGTCGGAACCTCGAACGCCGTGCGCAGAATGCCGTAAAAGCCGCAATAGGCTTCGACGCAGCCTTTCGCACCGCATCGGCAGAGCGCACCGTCAGGCATATGCAGCATATGGCCGAAATTCGGGGCCTCGACAGCGGCGCGGCCTTCGCCCATATCGCGAGCAACCCCCAGCCCAATACTGTGGCCCAACGAAAGCGCCGACAAAGCGCCAAGCGGTGGCGTCGCTGCTCTTTCCCGCATCCACAACGCCTCGGCAACAAGCAGGGTCTCGTTATAAAGATAGATCTGCGCACGAAAATGTCCCGATAGCGTCTCGCGAAAATCCACCTGCCCTTCACCCAGAACCGGTGACCAGACGAGCGTAGCGCTGGGCGGATCGACCAACCCCTTGCTGCTGATCGATATGTGCAAGACAGCACTCGCGGCAATCTTGGAGCGGGCAACGAGGCGGAGCAGCCCTGCCAGGACCGATTGCGCAAAGTCGGAGGCTTTGCCGGTGGTGCGGCTTTCACCAAAACGGTCCATCAGCTTGCCGGTGAAATCCACAAGAGAATATTGAACGGCATCAGACGAGATGACCACCACCGCCACATAGCCATACTGCCTGTTGGGCTGGAACAGAACACGCGGACGGCCCCTGCCCGACGCCGCCTGCTGCTCGGTCCGTTCGATGAGGGAAAAACGCTCAAGGTCCGCGGTGATGACGGAAACAGTGGCCGAGGCAAGGCCGGTCAAAGCCGCAAGGTCTGTGTGGGAAACATTGCCGTGGCGGCGCAAGGCGCTCAAAACACGCAAACTGTTTTGCTGCCGGACCAGCTCTGTGCTCGCTATTCCGGGCATTGCACGTCAATTCCTTCGCCTGTTTTCACCGCCATAGACCCTGCAAAGTTCCACCGCAACCAAGCCCGCGAAAAGCAGCATCAAGTTCTGTTGACAGTGTCAGGATTCTCTGACATTTAATTTCTCGACTGTCGAGAAAAAATGCTTTTTTAGTTTTTCGGCAGATTTTCAGGCGTTCGTAGAGGCATGGAGGTGCCTCGCGTTTCGTCGTTACCCGGGAGGACATCATGAATTCATTTGCCAAGCTATTGGCGGGTACAGCCGTACTCGTTTCTCTGCACACGGTTGCCGTGGCTGCCGAACTTGTCGTCGGCGTGTCCTGGTCCAACTTCCAGGAAGAACGCTGGAAGACCGACGAGGCGGCAATCAAGGACGCACTGAAAGCGTCGGGCGCAAAATACATCTCTGCCGATGCGCAGACCTCGGCTGCAAAGCAGCTGACAGACATTGAAAGCCTGATTGCCCAGGGCGCAAACGCCCTCATCGTTCTGGCGCAGGATAGCAGCGCCATTGGCCCAGCCATCGAAAAGGCTGCCGCTGAAGGTATTCCGGTCGTGGGTTATGACCGACTGATCGAAAATCCAAGCACCTACTACATCACCTTCGACAACAAGGAAGTCGGCCGCCTGCAGGCCAAGGAAGTCTTCAAGATCAAGCCAACGGGCAACTACGTCTTCATCAAGGGCGGCTCGACCGATCCGAATGCAGACTTCGTATTCTCTGGCCAGATGGAAGTGCTGAAAGACGCAATGGCATCCGGCAAGGTCAAGAATGTCGGCGAAGCCTATACCGACGGCTGGAAGCCTGAAATTGCCCAGAAGAACATGGAGCAGTTCCTGACCGCCAACAACAACAAGGTCGATGCCGTGGTTTCGTCCAATGACGGCATGGCAGGCGGCGTGGTCGCAGCACTCGAAGCTCAGGGTCTTGCTGGTTCCGTTCCAGTTTCCGGACAGGATGGCGACAAGGCCGCGCTGAACCGCGTAGCGCTCGGCACACAGACGGTTTCTGTCTGGAAGGACAGCCGCAAGCTGGGCAAGAAGGCCGGCGAAGTGGCGGTTGCTCTGGCCAAGGGCACCAAGATGGACAAGCTGGAAGGCACCATCAAGTTCAAGGGCGGCACCAAGGGTGTGGAAATGAGCTCGTACTTCCTCGAGCCGCAGGCCATCACCAAGGACAATCTGAACGTTGTTCTGGATGCAAAGTGGATCACCAAAAGTGAGCTTTGCCAGGGCGTGAAGGGCGGCACAGTCGCCGCTTGCAAATAAGCCAACATCAGGCTCAGCGAGATTCTCGAGGTTCAGGCCTCGAGTTTCGCCAGTCTACCCGGCACCGCCGCAGGGGCAACCTTGCGGCGCACCGGCGTGATGGGCGGCATGAAATATTTCAGGGAGAACAGCAGATATGGCGGACCAAACCGTTGTCGCATCGCAACCCGCGGCCCGGGCAGAACGGGGAAACCCGTTGCGACGTTTCTTGAACGCGACGGAAATCGATACCCGCCTTCTGGGCATGGTCGTGGCACTTTTGGTTATCTGGATTGGGTTTGACATCCTTTCCGGCGGCCTCTTCCTCACATCGCGAAACCTGTGGAACCTCTCGGTTCAGGCCGCGTCCGTTTCCGTCATGGCAACCGGCATGGTTCTGGTGATCGTGACGCGCAACATCGATCTTTCGGTTGGCTCCATTCTCGGCTTCGTGGGCATGATCATGGCGGTAACGCAAACCCGCTTCCTGCCCGGTTGGCTGGGCTATGACCACCAGATGTCCTGGATTGTGGCGCTCGGCGTCGGCATCACGCTGGGCGCAGCCATCGGCGCGTTTCAGGGTGTCATCATCGCCTTCATGAATGTGCCATCCTTCATCGTAACGCTGGGCGGCCTTCTGGTCTGGCGCGGCGCGGCATGGATGGTGACGAGCGGCGCAACGGTTGCGCCCATGGACACCCGCTTTCGCCTCATGGGCGGTGGTGCCGATGGCTCGATCGGCGCAACGGCAAGCTGGGTCGTCGGGATCATAGCCTGCGTCCTGATCATCATGTCCATCGTCAATTCGCGCAGACAGAGAAAACGCTTCGGCTTTCCACTCAAGCCCATCTGGGCTGAATATTTTGTGGGTCTCGTCGGCTGCGGCATCGTGCTGGGCTCCGTCAAGGTTCTCAACAGCTATTACATGCCGGTCAATCTGGCGCGCAAATACGCCGAAGCCAACAACATGGCTTGGCCTGACACGGGTCTCGAAATTTCACTCGGCGTGGCCATACCGGTGCTGATTGCACTTGGTATCGCCATTGTCATGAATTTCATCACCAACCGTACCCGCTTCGGCCGCTATGTTTTCGCCATTGGTGGCAACCCGGAAGCCGCCGTTCTCGCCGGTATCAAGACACGGTGGGTTACGGTGCGCATTTTCGCACTGATGGGCATACTCTGCGCAATCGCCGCGGCCATCTCAACCGCTCGCTTGAACGCTGCAACCAATGCGCAGGGCACGCTGGATGAGCTTTATACCATCGCCGCAGCCGTCATCGGCGGCACTTCGCTTGCGGGCGGTGCCGGAACCATCGCCGGTGCCATTCTGGGTGCCGTGGTCATGCAATCTCTGAACTCCGGCATGGTGCTGCTTGGCATGGATACTCCGTTGCAAAGCATTGTCATCGGAATGGTGCTCGTTCTGGCCGTCTGGCTGGATACGGTTTACCGCGCCAGAGCCAAGTAAGAATAAGAGGAGTTTCCGATATGACGGACCAAACCACTCCGCTTGTGGAAATGCGCAATATTTCCATCTCCTTCGGCGGCATCCACGCGGTGGAAAACGCCTCGGTCGATCTCCATCGCGGCGAAGTCGTGGCGCTGCTGGGCCACAATGGCGCAGGCAAATCGACCCTGATCAAGATCCTCTCAGGCGCCTATCGTCGTGATGGCGGAGACATCCTGATCAATGGTGAGGATGTCGATATTCGCAATCCGCGCGATGCCAAGAAATTCGGCATCGAAACCATCTATCAGACGCTTGCCGTCGCCGATAATGTTGATGCTGCGGCCAATCTCTATCTTGGCCGTGAACTGCGCACTCCCTGGGGCACGCTAGATGATGTCGCCATGGAAGCCTCCGCGCGCGAGGTGATGGGCCGCCTTAACCCCAACTTCAAGCGCTTCAAAGAGCCGGTTAAGGCACTCTCCGGTGGACAGCGCCAATCGGTTGCCATCGCTCGCGCCATTCTGTTCGATGCCCGCATTCTCATCATGGATGAGCCGACGGCTGCACTCGGCCCGCAGGAAACCGCGCAGGTGGGTGATCTGGTCAAGGAATTGAAGAAGGAAGGGATCGGCATTTTCCTCATCAGCCATGACATTCATGACGTCTTCGATCTCGCAGACCGCGTCTTCGTGATGAAAAATGGCAAGGTGGTCGGCCATGCCAGAACGCAGGATGTGACCAAGGATGAAGTGCTGGGCATGATTATTCTGGGAAAAGTCCCTCCGGGCGCCACCCCAGGCCCCGGTGCTATGCGCTCCTGAATATGCACAAACAAAAACAGGTGCGGCCAAACCGCACCTGTTTTACTCTAAGGCATTATGGCGCTACGGCATCAGTCCTGAATGCAGCGTAACAGGCTCACCAACTGGTCACGGGCCGTCTCGCCACCAAGGCGATCAATCAGTCTGCCTTCATGCGCACGCCACACCTGGGAAATCTCCTCCAGAACAGTCCTGCCTCTTTCCGTTATTTCCAGATAATGAACCCGGCGATCCGCTTCCGAGCGACGGCGTTGCAACAGTCCCTTGTCTTCCAGCGCATCGATGATGGCCACGAAGTTGGCACGCTGAATGCCAAGCGCCTCGGCAACATCGCTCTGCTTCAGGCTACAATTGTTCGCCACGAGAACGAGAACCGGAAAATCGGTCGGCCTAAGGGAAAACGCCAGAAGGCTTTCGTTGAAATCATTCACAACCGATAGCTGAGCGCGCCGAAGACTATAAATAACGGCATCTGACAATATTGAATAATTTACTTCTACCCTTGAGAGCAGAGATGGGACTTCAGGCTCCTTGGGGAACACCTTATCCATGCCCTGCTCAAGTCCGAGACTCGACATCATCTTTAGCCCCCTCTGATTCGCCCCCGCGGACTTTGTAAACTAGCTAACCAGCTTAATTAGAACAAGATTTATTAATGAATAATGCCTGACTTTAAACTTCCATTTTTTATTCACTCACGGATATCAAATAGATGAAAACGCGGCATCACGCCGGTCGGACGCAAAGAATCCACCAGCCGCGCAAATTCCGAGATACAAATGCAACGGGAATAATCAAACGCTTAATAAGCAGTCAGATTTTCGCGTCGACGCACTGCGATATGCAATTTCTAAGAGAATACTGATAAAGTCACGGCGCAAACTCGGAAAAATCGTCCGAGCTCAACTTGATGAAGTAATTTTACACATTGAAGCGCAGGGCAAGCTAGGTTAAAGAACGAACCACGGCCAGATGCGACTCGTCGCACATACGGATGCACCCGTAGCTCAGCTGGATAGAGTGTTGGATTCCGATTCCAAAGGTCACAGGTTCGAATCCTGTCGGGTGCGCCACTTCACTTTCTAAGCTCACATCACCTAACCGCGTTTGCCAAGCCTTTGACGAGTATCGGCCCTGTCGGTCTTCCAGTCGGGGAACCGCCGGTCTGTTCGAGGGTGATCTCGTAAAGCTGCTTGTCTGTTGGCGTTGGCAGCCGTGGCGTTTCGAGGCTCGCGGAGCGGTGCTCGTCAAGAAGACCGAGCGAGATGGGGCCCATGTCGCGGTTCGGCAATGTCCAAACCTGCATGGTCTTTCCTTCCGGAACCGTGAAATCTGCAAGCAGGCGAATTCTGGCGTGCTCATTGCTGAAGTCTTCCACAATCGCCTGGGGCTCGCCCGCTTCATTCAGCAATATTGCGATGACGACGGGATCTGCGGTACGCATAAGCGACCAGCCCAGACCTGCCGTCAACAGCACAGATGCTGCAAGCGAAGCGATGGCTGTCCGCTTCCAGAGAGACTGGCTGTTATCATTGGAAGCAGGTTGCCGCTGTCGAGGGTTTTCGGCAGATGGGGCATCGGCCAAGCGGCTGTCGATCCGCATCCAGAGATCGGCGCTTGGCACCACCGCATCCACAGACATATCCAGTGGCAGAAACCGTTCGCGGCTTGATGCGATGGCTGCGCGCAGTTCCGCGTTCTGATCGATCTGGTCGGTTACCCGCTGATAGCTTTCTTCATCGAGAAGACCCAGCACATATTCATCTGCTGTTAGCGCAATGTCTTGAATGAGCTTGGGCTGCGTCATGCCATGCACTCCCGAAGCGAGGAAAGGCCGCGCCTGATCCAGGATTTCGCGGTTCCAAGCGGTATTTGCAAACGCCCGGCAATTTCGCCATGGGTGTAGCCACCGACATAAGCCATGATGATGCCGCGGCGTCTTGTTTCATCCAGCGTGGAGAGGCAGTCGCGCAGCCTGCTGTTCTGATCCAGCCTGTGCCAGGATGTCATGATGTGCTCGACGTGGCTGGCTTCTTGCAATGTGTCCAGATGATCGTCCGAAACCAGGTCTTCACGCTTACCATCCCGCAGCATGTTGAGCGCGCGGTTGCGCACGATGGCATAGATCCAGCCCCGCGCCGACCCTCGTCCGGGCTCATATTGGTGCGCGCTTTTCCAAATGCGTATGAATGCTTCCTGTACGACTTCCTCGGCCAGATCGCGTCGTCTTACGATGCGTTCCGCCACAGCGATCAGTCGACCGGCTTCTTTATCGAAAATAACCCGCAGGCCATTCCGGTCGCCCTTGGCGCAGGCGTTGAGTGCTGTACCGAAATCATCTGCCATTGTCTGTCCGACGTCCAAAGAGCCTCTCCCGGCACACATATTCGTTTCAACACATACACCCGGAATTGATGCCGAGATGCAAATCAAAAAAATATTTTGGCCGCTGCATCCAAACGGCCACCCACATGTGTCTAACCTTTGAGAGCACTGACCGGCAAATTGCCTGGCACCTCTCGAAACGGATAGAAACGGGAGAAAGATATGACCATTCTTCGCACAGCAACGATTGCCTCCGCCCTGCTTGCCACAAGCGCCACCTTCGCCTTTGCCGCGCCGGTACTAGGATTGGCGGGAGACAAGACGCTCGTCATGTTCGATACCGATAAGCCAGCCGTGACCAAGACCATGGACGTAACTGGCGTCGAAAAGCTCGTCGGCATTGATTTTCGCCCCGGCACCAAGACAGTCGTCGGCGTAACAGCTGACAATACAATCGTCTCGATCAACCTCGAAACGGGTGCCGCGACCGAAGTGGCAAAAATGGACAAGCCGCTGACCATGACGCAGGCCCCTGTTGTCGTAGACTTCAACCCTATGGCAGACCGTCTCCGTTACATGACCGGAACCACGAACCACCGGGTGCATCCTGATACCGGTGCAGTGACCGTGGACGGCACATTGGCATTTGAAGATGCCGACATGCACAAGGGTGAAACGCCCAATATCGTTGCTGCCGCCTATACCAATTCCTACGGAAAGCCGGAAAAGACCGCGATGTACAACATCGACGCCACAATCGGCGCTCTTATCCAGCAGACCAAGCCCAATGATGGAACCCTGAAGTCGATCGGCAAGCTGGGCATCGAAACCAAGCCTGCGACCTATGCCTTCGACATCCAGACGACGGCGGATGGCAAGAATACGGCCATGCTTGTGGCTGGTACGGCTCTTTATACGGTCAATCTGGAAACCGGCAAAGCCACGAAGGCTGGCGACATCACCGGTGTCGAGCTGCCGCTTCGCGACATCGCCGTGCTGCCTGCCATGTAATTGCGATGAGCGGCTGGCCAGGTAAAACCGGCCAGCCGTCACTCACCTACTGGCCGTCATTTGCAATCTTCGTTTCAAGCGTCTTGGCAATGGCCTTCAGATTGCGGGGCTTACCGGCATTTTTTTCCATTGCAGCAATGGCGAGATCACTGGCCACATAATCCGATTTATGGCCAAGATTGTGGACTACGATCAATTCCGCACCGCTGATATCGCGTGCGAGATGCCGGGAATGGATCTCGGTTGAAACCACCTCATCGACATCACCGGCGATGATAACCGTTGGCGCCTTGATGGTGCGAAATGCAGGTGATGCGGCCTTGGCCCAGCCATTCAGCCCACCCACTTCCTGCGCATTATGGCGGAATGCGACCGGGCGCAGCGCCTGATAGGCACGGGTGCGGGAAATATAATCTGACGGCATAGGATTGGGCGCAAAGACGGATTTGACCGCCCCATCAATGGCAATGGCACCGGCAGCCGGTGCAATGAGCGTGCTGAACAGGACGCCGGTAACCGGGAAACGCGCCGCGTTATAGTACCATGCAATTCCCCCTGGCCATGGATAGAGGGCTGGCGAGAGAAACACCAGGCCCTCAACCATCTCCTTGTGCCGAACCGCAAAGGCTGCAGTGATTGCGCCGCCGAAGGAATGCCCGACAATAATCGCTTTCTTGATGCCGCGCTTTTTCATGAGCGTGGCTATGGCATCGGCTTGGGCATCCGGCAGGATATTGGCCTTGGGCCCGATATCAGAACGGCCATGGCCCGGCCTGTCCACAAACAGCAGGGTTGCCTTGCCCTCAAGCTTTTCCCTGAATGCATACATCGGGTCATAGAGGCTGGTGCTGGCACCATGGATGAACACGATGGGCGGCAGAGTTGCGCCCTTCTTCGCAGGCAGCAAAACGCTGTTGAGCTGAAAGCCGCCGACATCGATGCGTTTTTCATCAATATTGGCGTGGCTTGATGACTGAGCATTGTCTGCTTTCTGCAAGGCCAACGCACTTTCTCCGAACATCAAAGCAGCGAGAATACCAAACACCGGCACAAGATAAGTCATTCGAAGACCTTTGACATTTTGCGTTGGGACGATCAACGGGAAGCCCGTCCACACAGTTTTTCTGTAATCCAATGCCCGGCGCAGGAGGCAACGGCAGAGAGCGTCGAGCCCCAGATCAGGTCAGCGACGGTCAGTGTCGTGGACCAGTTCGCGAGAGTTGCCTGGTTGGTCAGGTCGTAGGTGCCATAGGCCATCAAACCCAACAGGCCGCCATAGACGAATGATGTGCGGAAACTCGACGTCGCCAGCCCTGCGCGAACCGCAAAAAAGGTCAGCCCTGCAGCATAGAGCAGATAGAAAATGACCGCTGGCGCGACGCGAAATTCGGTGACGAGCATGTCTCCGAGCACGGGGCGGTAGAGCGCATTTGCCATCAGGCTCAGCCAGACAAAGTCTATCGCCAGAAAGACGATCAGTGTTGAGATGAAGGCAATCGCGCTCTTTTTCATGGTCGGACCTTTGTGTTTTGAGATTATGATTTGATGCGGGACCAGTTCACGCCCTTGCAGAGAATACCCGCCAGCACACAGCCCTTCGTTGTCATGCTGTCGCCTTTCACGGAGACAGTGAGCTTGTAGGTCAGATCACGTTGCGGGTCGAAAGCCGTGCCGGAATATTCACCATCGGCTGTCCGCTTGATGCTCATTACCAGCTTGTCGCCCGCTTTTTCCTTGGGCGTGCCCGGCTTGATCCACGTATTTGTTGCGCAGATATCAGAACCACAGGCGCTGACTGAAACTCTCGCATTGCCATCGCCACGCGCCCATTCCCCGTTGATATCATTAGCAGACGCGGCACCTGCCGAAAGGGCGACCATGCAGATTGCGTATTTCAAACCCGAATTCATGTCGATCTCCTCACCGAGACGTTCACCCAGCCCGGTTGCAGACGGTTAAACGGCTTTAAGGTTGCGTTGGATCACAAAAAACGTCAGTCCGGCTTTTTTCTGCTCCAGATGAAACCAATCACCTCACCACGCCGTAGACTACCGCAAGCAGCAACAGTGCGGGTGAAGGTAACTGTGATGAATTATGGATTGTTGATCGGCATTGCCATTGGCCTTAGCCTCATCATGGTTTTGGCCTGGGCCATACAACGCCGGACCGGAGCGAGCGGCTGGATCGATACGATCTGGTCCTTTTCAGTCGGTCTGGGCGGCATCGCAGCGATTGTCTTTGCCGACGGTTCCTTTGAACGGCGCTGCGCCGCCTTCATCATCATTTTGATATGGTCCATCCGGCTGGGCAGCCATATTGGTTCACGCACCAAGGGCGGCGGCGAAGACCCGCGTTATGCCAAGCTTGTTGAGGAGTGGGGCGAGAATGCCGGTCGTCGCCTCTTCCAGTTCCTGCAGATACAGGCGCTTGCGGCCTTTATTCTGGTTGTCGCTATTTATATTGCCGCATCGAACAGCACGCCCTTCCCGACCTTTGCCGATATTCTGGGCCTTGCGATAGCGGCAATTGCCTTGGCAGGAGAGGCCATCTCGGACCGTCAGCTCGCGCAGTTTCGCGAGACACCGGAAGCCAAGACAGAGGTCTGCGAAGTCGGCCTCTGGCGATATTCGCGCCACCCCAATTATTTCTTCGAGTGGCTATTCTGGTGCACATGGCCTCTGCTGGCGCTGACGGGCTCGCCATTCTGGCTTCTGGCCACCCTTTTAGCACCTGCAATGATGTACTGGCTGCTGGTCTACGCATCGGGAATTCCACCGCTTGAGGAGCATATGCTGCGCTCTCGCGGCGAAAAATTCCGATCCTTGCAGCGTCGCGTCAACGCATTTTTCCCCGGACCACGAAAAGAGGATGTCTAAGATGAACATGCTCGCTTTTGCGATCAACCAGGTAGAAAAAGCACCCCTGTCCGACAGCGTCACGCTGGCAGGGATCGATTTTCTCTGCCGCAGAACGAAACGAAAGCTGGAGAAAGTGCCTCACGAGGATGAGCTGGCTTTCGTCCGGGACATGGGGAACTTCCCCGTCGCCACGCACACGGATGAAGCCAACCGGCAGCATTACGAGGTGCCTGCGGAATTTTTCGCGCTGGTTCTGGGCGCACAGCGGAAATATTCCTGCTGCTATTACCCAAGTGCTGCAACGACCCTGTACGCGGCAGAAACAGCAGCTCTTGCCGAAACAGTGAAACATGCCGGTATTGTCGATGGCATGAACATTCTGGAACTCGGCTGCGGCTGGGGTTCCCTGTCGCTCTATCTGGCTCGACAGTTTCCAAACGCCCGCATCACGTCGGTGTCGAACTCTGCCTCGCAACGCGCCTACATCATGGCGGAGGCGGCGCTTCAAGGCGTGAATAATCTGACGGTTATCACCGCTGACATGAACGACTTTGCGCCATCAGGCCAATATGACCGCATCGTGTCCATCGAGATGTTCGAGCACATGTCGAACTGGCGCGCCTTGTTTGAACGCACGCGCAGCTGGCTGAAGGAGGATGGCAAGCTTTTCATCCATGTCTTCACCCACAAGGACCGCTCCTACCGTTTCGATCCGAGCGACCCCGCCGACTGGATTGCCCATCACTTCTTCACCGGTGGCATCATGCCGTCACGCGATCTGCCGCATCGCTTTGACGATATCTACACCGTAGAGGCAGAATGGCACTGGTCTGGAGACCATTACAAGCGCACCGCTATGGATTGGCTTGCCAATTTTGACCGGGAATCCGAACGTATCGAGCCCATATTGAAGGCGGTCTATGGCAAGGATGCCAATCTCTGGCGACGTCGCTGGCGGTTGTTCTTTCTGGCCACCGCTGGTCTGTTCGGACACGATAACGGTGCCGTGTGGAGTGTCGGACACTACCTTCTATCGCCGACAAGGCCCTGAACCATGGCACAGGATGGAAAACTCGATCCCCTGACAGCCGCGACGGTGACCATTGCCTGGGTTATCATTCTCAACAAACCCTTCTATCCCGCGACAATCTGGTGGCTTCTGGGGGACGGTTTTCAGGCAGCCATGATCAGCGTCATCTCGATGCTGTTCTTCCTGGCCATCCCCTTCCTTGCGCGCCGCTCACCACTGGCAGCGCGCATCGCCCTACCACTCATCGGCACCGTCGATACGGTGTTCGAGACAAAGCTTTTCGGGGTCGCGTCAGGCACGGAACTGTTTTTCGCGGCTTGCGTGATGCTGGTCGCAGTCTCATTCCGGCAAAGCGAAAGGCTGTGGCAAGTGGGAATGACCGGCGTGGTTTTTGCGGGATTTCTCTACACGCGCTATCTGCTCGGAGATGCGTGGCAAATGTGGAGCGCGCCTGACCTTGCAAAGCTGCTCAACCTCAACGCTTTTGCTGTCGCATGCCTCACGGCCTTTATCGCGTTGAGATATGCCGGCCTTCAGCGTGAGGGTCACTCCTCCGGCACAAGGCCGTCGTAAACCTCCAGCAGTGCTGCGGAAATCGCAGTCCCAAGATTGTTGGCTGCCTCGCGGATGGCGCTTTCGTCGCCATCCCGTGCGGCAATGGCAAGGTCTGAACCCTCAGCCGAAATAATGGCCTTGGCGCGCTCAATGGCCCAGAGGCCGAAGTCGCCGCGATTGTCGATCGATACAGTGTCCACGCTTGCTTCTCCAACCGTACCGCAGGCTGCGGCGTGGGCACGATATAGTCTTTCGCCGAGCATTCTGTCAAAACTTGAGAGATGTTTCCCGATCGGCTAACAACCACAGTCATATCGCATCTGGATCAATGCACGGCCTATTTGCGTTAGGGTTGCAGTCGTTTTGATCGACGCAGCGTGAAAAAAGCCAGAATAAAGGAGGCATCTCCCATGAGCCTGAAGTTTGGAACAAGCGGTCTTCGCGGACTTTCTGAAGATTTGAAAGGCGAGGCATCGACCATTTACGCGACTGCCTTTGCGCGACACCTGCTCACTTCAGGCTTGGCAAAAAAGGGAGATCCGGTGCTGATAGGTCAGGATTTTCGCGACTCCAGCCCTTCCATCGCGCAAACCTGCATTGGCGCTCTGAAGGCCGCTGGACTTACTCCCTTGGATTGCGGCGCCCTGCCAACACCGGCACTGGCGCTTTACGGACTTTCGCTGAAGGCCGCAGCTCTGATGATCACGGGTTCCCATATCCCGGCAGATCGCAACGGCATCAAATTCTATCGCCCAGACGGCGAGATCGACAAGAAAGACGAATTGGCCATTGCCGAGCTTGCAAAACAGGTTGAAGCAGATGGCGTGAATCTCGATGTATCGCAGGCGCAGGACCATTCGGCGCAAACCGCTGCCCTGTTTTTCCAGCGCGACGCCGCGATACTGCCTGAAAAGGCGCTCGCAGGCTTGAAAGTCGGCGTCTACCAGCACAGCACTGTCGCGCGCGATATGTTCGTGGATGTGCTGAAACATTATGGCGCAGAGGTCGTGGCTCTCGGCCGTTCCAAGACCTTCATTCCCGTCGATACTGAGGCTGTATCGCCTGACACGCTGAAAAAGCTCGAAGCATGGGCCCGCGAGCATCATTTCGATGCGATCATTTCCGCTGATGGCGATGGCGACCGCCCCTTGTTGGCCGATGAGAAGGGTGTGCCTCTCCGCGGCGATCTTCTGGGCCTCATCACCGCAAACTTCCTCAAGGCTGGCGTCGTCGTCACGCCCGTAACATCCAATTCCGGCATTGAAGCCAGCGGGGATTTTGACGTCGTGCGCACCAAAGTCGGATCACCCTTCGTCATTGCAGGCATGGATGAGGCGCTGGCCGCAGGCAAGCAAGGCATCATCGGCTTTGAAGCCAATGGCGGGTTCCTCACGGCATCACCCTTTGAACTCAATGGCCAAACCATCTCCCCGCTCCCGACACGCGATTGCTTCCTGCCGCTGCTGGCTGCCTTGAAGCTGACGGCCGACCAGAAAAAGCCTCTGTCTGACATCGCTGCCGCCTACAAGCTGCCAGTAGCTGCTGCTGACCGCCTGCAGGATTTCGCGCAGGAAAAAAGCGCCGCCCTGATGGAACATCTGCGCTCGTCACGCGCCGATCTGGAAAGCTTTCTGGCTCCTGTGGGTACAGTTCAGGACACAAGCGATATCGACGGTCTTCGCGTTACGCTTGCCGATGGCAGCACAATTCACTTCCGCCCCTCTGGCAATGCGCCGGAGATGCGCTGCTATGTGGAAGCCGAAAATGAGGAAAAGGCGGCAGAACTGCTGGAAAAGGGTCTGAACCTCATCCGCAATTTTGGCTGATATCGTCTTCAGGTGCGGCGAAGCGAATTGCCGCACCTGCCCTTTGCAGTTGCGATTTCGAATCAAAAGCGGCAAAACGAGGGAAATGGAGACAGCATGAATTGGCAGACGAGACCATCACGCTCTACGAGGCAATTGGCGGTGAACGGACCGTCCGCGCGCTGACAAAGCGTTTCTATGTCCTGATGGACACTTTGCCGGAAGCAGCACATTGCCGGGCCATTCATCCACCAGATATCTCAGGCAGCGAAGAGAAATTCACCGATTACCTCATCGGCTATCTCGGCGGCCCGCCTGTCTATGTGGAGAAATACGGCCACCCGATGCTGCGCAGGCGGCATTTCGTTGCGCCAATAGGCTCTGTCGAGCGCGACGAATGGTTGCTGTGTTTCCGCCGCGCGATGGATGAAACTATCAAAAATACAAAGCTGCGCGAGATCATCTGGGCGCCCGTCGAGCGATTGGCCTTCCATATGCAAAATCAGGAAGAGGCAACGGCATGAGCAACACCTGGCTGAGGCCTTCAACTCTTTTCCTGTCCGGCGCATTGGGTGCATCCGGTGTAGCTCTCGCGGCGGCGGCAACGCATACCGGGGCAACCCAAATGCTTGGCAACGCCTCAGCCATGTGCCTTGCCCATGCGCCCGTTCTTCTTGGCATTCATGTCGGTTGTGACCGCATCAAAACCGCTGCTCCCGCCGCAGTCCTGCTTGGGCTGGGAACGGCATTGTTTGCCGGAGACCTCGTCTCACGGCACTTTACCGAAACCAGCCTGTTTCCCATGGCCGCACCAGCGGGTGGGCTTGGCATGATCTTGGGTTGGCTGGTGCTGGCCAGCGCGGCATTTTTCAGCGCCGCGCGTCGATAGGCATCAGTCTGCCGCTCTACGGTCGCTCATTGTCTGAAGCGCCCGCTCAAGGCTGGATTTGCTGCCATTGCGCAGCGGAATGAAGGTTTTGCCGAACTTCTTGCAGCCGGATTTGACCCGCAAGCAAGCATCGTGGCTGATACAGTCGATGGGGCAAAATACGCAATCTACCGATGGCAAAAGCGTATCGATGCGCGAAACGGCCTCTCTCAAACCGCCATCGTGATGGATCAATTCCGCATCGAAGTTGCCTGCAATCTGGCGAAGATGCGCAACCTGACAGTCACGGCCGCCAACATAGAGAAAGCTTTTTGGCACAGAAGGCGCTGCTGGCCGGGTGGCGGATTGGTCTGCCTGCTGCGAACGGTCGTCCCGCTTGCCGTGCTTATCCGCCTTCTTCTTCTCTTTGCGCGCCATGCCTCACCCTTACAGAAATTGCGGCCTGTTCGATCAGGCTGGCTGCAAGATAGTAAAGACGAGTATCAGAGTAAAGATTAAAGTTGATCCTTTCCCTCATGTTTTTTTGGATAAGGCAGGGATGATGCCGAGACCACCCATGAACAGCTGTTCCAGAAAGCGTGCCGCATCTTCAAAACGCCCCTCGCCAGCATGGGCGGAGCCGAGCACCGAGCGTACCTGCACATCGAAATCTGCGTAATGCTGGGTGGTGGCCCAGATGGAGAAAATCAGGTGATAGGGGTCGCATGGCAAAATGCGCCCCGCCCTGGCCCAGGCGCGAATCACCTCCGCCTTCTCATCCACCAACTGCTTCAAAGGACCTTTCAACTCGTCTTCCACATGGGGCGCACCCTGCAACACCTCATTGGCAAATAAGCGGCTTTCACGCGGGTAATCCCGCGCCATCTCCAGTTTCCGGCGCAGATAGGATTTGATTTCCGTCTCGGGGTTACCGTCAGCATCAAACGCCCGCAGCGGATCAAGCCACGTGTCCAGCACGCGCTCGATCAGGGCGCGGTGCATGGCCTCCTTTGTGCGGAAATAATAGAGCACATTCGGCTTCGACATGTTCGCCACCTCGGCGATCTGGTCAATCGTCGTGCCGCGAAAACCATTGACGGAAAAGACATCGAGAGCCGCTTCCAGAATGATCTCTTCTTTTTCTTCCTGAATCCGCGTTCGTTTCTGTGTTTTTGCCGCTCTGGGTATGGCCATGGATGGTCTCTGTTTGTTTTGGATGCAATTGACAGATCTGACTGGGCAAAAAATAATCTGTGGCGAAAAATCGAGCAGAACACATCGGTTTCACACAGCGAAATTCCCCCTATTCCTTTTAGGCATCAAAGCCCGAAATCACAATGTTTACCAGCCGGTCAAATTAACTGGCGACCCTTCTCCCGCACATTTTGCTCAACCCTCAGGGGAACGGCACGCCCCTTGCATGATGAACATCAAAACAGGTGAGGAAAAGACTAGCATGTTGGAAATACCTGGAAAAAACCTGACCATCGATGGCAATCGCCTATGGGATAGCCTGATGGACATGGCGAAGATTGGCCCCGGCATTGCCGGTGGCAACAACCGTCAGACCCTGACCGATGACGACGCCAAAGGGCGTGACCTGTTCAGGGACTGGTGCGAGGCGGCAGGCATGAGCGTCGGTGTCGATGCCATGGGCACCATGTTCGCCACCCGCCCCGGCAGCGACCCGGATGCTTTGCCCGTCTATATCGGCAGCCATCTCGACACCCAGCCGACAGGCGGCAAGTTCGATGGCGTGCTGGGCGTGCTGGCGGGACTGGAAGTTGTGCGCAGCCTCAACGATCTCGATATCCAGACCCGGCATCCAATTGTCGTCACCAACTGGGCGAATGAAGAAGGCGCGCGCTTCGCCCCGGCCATGCTGGCGTCAGGTGTTTTCGCTGGCGTACACGATCTCGATTACGCCTATAGCCGCACCGATACGGCGGGCAAGACCTATGGCGAAGAGTTAAAGCGCATCGGCTGGCTCGGAGATGAAGAGGTCGGTGCGCGCAAGATGCACGCCTATTTCGAGTATCACATCGAACAAGGTCCGATCCTTGAAGCGCATGACAAGCAGATTGGTGTCGTCACCCATTGCCAGGGCCTGTGGTGGCTGGAAGTGACCCTGACCGGCAAAGAGGCCCACACCGGCTCCACGCCAATGGCCATGCGCGTCAATGCCGGGCTGGCCGCGGCACGCATTCTCGAAAGGGTGCAGGAGGTGGCAATGGCCCATCAGCCCGATGCGGTGGCTGGCGTGGGCCAGATGATCTTTTCGCCCAACTCCCGCAATGTGTTGCCCGGCAAGGTGGTATTCACCATAGACCTGCGCACGCCCTCGAAGGAAAAGCTCGATTCCATGCGGGCCATCTTCGAGCGTGAAGTGCCGGCGATTGCAGACGAACTCGGCGTCGGCTGCACCATTGAAGCCATCGGCCATTTCGACCCCGTCACCTTCGATCCCATCCTCACGGGCCGCGTGCGCGATGCAGCAGAAAAGCTGGGCTACAGCCACATGGATATCATCTCCGGTGCGGGCCATGACGCCTGCTGGACAGCCCGGGTTGCACCCTCAACGATGATTTTCTGCCCCTGCGTGGACGGCCTTTCCCACAATGAAGCCGAAGACATTTCCCCCGAATGGGCGGCCGCCGGCTGCAACGTGTTGCTGCACGCCGTGCTCGAAACTGCGGAGATCGTGGAATGACCACCATCATCAAGAACGGCACCATCGTGACCGCCGATCTGACCTACAAGGCCGACATCAAAATCGAAGGCGGCGTCATCGTCGAGATCGGGCCTGACCTCTCCGGCGGCACGGTTCTGGATGCGACAGGCTGCTACGTCATGCCCGGCGGCATCGATCCGCATGTGCATCTGGAAATGCCCTTCATGGGTACCTATTCGGCAGATAATTTCGAAAGCGGAACCCGCGCAGCCTTGAGCGGCGGCACGACGATGGTCGTGGATTTCTGTCTGCCGGAGCCGGGTCAATCGCTGCTGGATGCGCTGAGCCGCTGGGACAACAAGGCCACAAGCGCGACCTGCGACTATTCATTTCATATGGCCGTGACGTGGTGGGGCGAGCAGGTCTTCGACGACATGAAGACTGTGGTGCAAGAGAAAGGCATCAACAGTTTCAAGCACTTCATGGCCTATAAGGGCGCGCTGATGGTGAATGACGACGAGATGTTCGCGTCGTTTTCGCGCTGCGCGGAGCTCGGCGCACTGCCCATGGTTCATGCCGAGAACGGCGATATCGTTGCCCAGATGCAGGCGAAGCTTCTGGCGCAGGGCAATAACGGGCCGGAAGCGCATGCCTATTCCCGCCCCGCATCCGTGGAGGGCGAAGCCACCAACCGCGCCATCATCATTGCCGATATGGCGGGCGCCCCGCTCTATGTTGTCCACACCTCCTGTGAACAAGCGCATGAGGCCATCCGCCGGGCGCGCCAGAACGGCATGCGGGTTTATGGAGAACCGCTGATCCAGCACCTCATTCTGGACGAGAGCGAATATGCCAATGCCGATTGGGACCACGCCGCACGGCGCGTCATGTCGCCTCCGTTCCGCAACAAGCAGCATCAGGCCAGCCTCTGGGCAGGACTTAGCTCTGGTTCCCTACAATGCGTGGCAACAGACCATTGCGCCTTCACAACGCAGCAGAAACGCAACGGCATCAGTGATTTCACCAAAATCCCCAATGGCACCGGCGGCCTTGAAGATCGCCTGCCGCTTCTGTGGACGCACGGCGTTGCCACAGGTCGCCTGACGATGAACGAGTTTGTTGCGGTGACCTCAACCAATATCGCCAAGATCCTGAACATCTACCCCAGAAAGGGTGCAATTCTGGTGGGTAGCGATGCCGATATCGTCGTCTGGGACCCGGCGCTTGAAAAGACGATCAGCGCAAAGAACCAGCAGTCCGCTATCGATTACAACGTTTTCGAAGGCCAGACCGTTACGGGCCTGCCACGCTTCACCCTGCCACGCGGGGTCGTCGCAATTGAGGAAAGCGCGGTAAAAACAGTGGAAGGCCATGGACAGTTTGTGGCGCGGCAGCCCTATCCCGCTGTCTCCAAGGCGCTGTCCACATGGAAAGAACTCGTCGCACCGCGCAAGGTGGAGCGCACAGGCATACCGGCGAGTGGGGTTTAAGATGACAGAGAAAAGCTCCTACTCCGTCGTATCAGCCAAAAACCTCGGCCTGACATTCGAGACCGGGGACGGCCCGGTTCACGCTCTCGCCAATGTCGATCTTGAGGTGAAGAAGGGCGATTTCGTCTCCTTCATCGGCCCTTCCGGCTGCGGCAAAACCACGTTTCTGCGCGTCATCGCCGATCTGGAAAAGCACACATCGGGAGACATCAGCGTCAACGGCACGACGCCTGAAAATGCCCGCAAGGACAGATCCTACGGCTATGTGTTTCAAGCGGCTGCCCTTTACCCATGGCGCACCATTGAAAAGAACATTGCGCTGCCACTTGAGATTATGGGCTACACCAAGGCTGAACAGCAGGCGCGCATCCAACGCACGCTTGATCTCGTCAATCTCGGTGGCTTTGCCAAGAAATTTCCGTGGCAACTCTCCGGCGGCATGCAGCAGCGCGCCTCCATTGCCCGTGCGCTGGCTTTCGATGCCGATCTGCTTTTGATGGACGAACCCTTCGGCGCACTGGACGAAATCGTTCGCGACCACCTCAATGAGCAGCTCCTAAAATTGTGGGACGCCACCGGCAAAACCATATGCTTCGTGACCCACTCCATTCCCGAAGCCGTCTATCTCTCCACCAAGATCGTCGTCATGTCCCCCCGCCCCGGCCGGGTAACCGACATCATCGAATCCACACTCCCGCGTGAGCGTCCGCTCGAAATTCGTGAAACGCCGGAATTTCTGGAAATCGCCCAGCGAGTCCGCGAAGGCCTGAAGGCGGGGCACAGCTATGAGGGGTGACATGTTGCGCCAACGCATTCTTCCCGTCCTCACCATTATCTTCGCCATTCTCGTCATCTGGCATGTTGCGGTCGTCTACCTCAACATGCCCTTCGCACGGGATCAGGCCGCAAGAGCAGGCGAGCAACCGGGCTCCACAGAACTGCTGCCGCAGACATTTGCGCAGGAGCGTCCGGTGTTACCGGCGCCGCACCAGATCATCGCAGAGCTTTGGGATACGACCGTCAACAAGGCCGTCACCTCAAAACGCAGCCTGATCTACCATACGGGTATTACGCTTTCGGCGACGCTCCTGGGTTTTGGTATCGGAACCGCACTCGGCATTCTCATCGCGGTCGCCATTGTTCATAACCGTGCTCTGGATCGTTCGGTCATGCCGTGGATCATCGCCAGCCAGACGATCCCCATCATCGCAGTCGCCCCGATGATTATCGTCGTGCTGAACTCCATCGGCATCTCGGGCCTTTTGCCCAAGGCGCTGATATCAACCTATCTCAGCTTCTTCCCCATCGTGGTGGGCATGGTGAAGGGCCTTCGAAGCCCGGAAGGCATCCAGCTGGATTTGATGCGCACCTATTACGCATCACCCTCCCAAATTTTCTGGAAGCTGCGCTGGCCATCGGCCCTGCCCTACCTCTTCACCTCGCTGAAAATCGCCATCGCCATTTCGCTGGTCGGCGCTATCGTCGGTGAGTTGCCAACGGGGGCCGTAGCTGGCCTTGGCGCCAGACTGCTGTCCGGCTCCTATTACGGCCAGACCGTGCAGATATGGGCCGCCCTCTTCATGGCGGCGGCACTGGCTGCGATCCTCGTCTCCATCATCGGCCTTGCCCATGGTGCCGTGTTGAAACGAATGGGAGAAAGGCCATGACAAACCCCGGCTGGGTTATCGGCGCAATCCTGTTCTGGCTTGCGGCGTGGACGTTGAACGAGCGGCTGGTCCGCCACCGCTTCAAAGCATTAGCGGCAAGACGCGCTAGCGACATCGCGGTCCCCTTGATTTTCGGCGCGGCACTCATCATGCTGTGGGAAGGCATGGTGCGCGGCTTTTCAGTGCCATCCATTCTGTTGCCCGCCCCCAGCGCAATCTTCCTGCGCCTCATCAGCTCACTGCCGATCCTCTGGGCAGACTTCCGGCAGACATTCCTGAAATCGGTGCTGACGGGCTACGTGTTGGGCTGCGGCCTCGGCTTCGGCGTTGCCATTCTCATTGATCGTTCACCGTTTCTGCAACGTGGCCTGCTGCCCATCGGCAATTTCGTGTCCGCGCTGCCTGTGGTCGGCATAGCGCCCATCATGGTCATGTGGTTCGGCTTTGACTGGCAGTCCAAGGTGGCCGTGGTCGTCATCATGACCTTCTTCCCGATGCTCGTGAACACGGTGCAGGGGCTTTCCGCTTCCAGCCACATCGAGCGGGATCTGATGCACACCTATGCTGCCGGATGGTGGCAAACGCTGGTCAAGCTTCGCCTGCCCGCAGCATGGCCTTTTATTTTCAATGCCTTGAAGATCAATTCGACGCTGGCTCTGATTGGAGCAATCGTCGCGGAGTTCTTCGGCACGCCCATCGTGGGCATGGGCTTTCGCATCTCGGCTGAAATGGGCCGGAGCAATGTTGATATGGTCTGGGCCGAGATTGCCGTCGCGGCAATCGCGGGCTCCGGCTTTTATGGTCTGGTGGCGCTGGCAGAGCGCGCCGTCACCTTCTGGCATCCGTCCGTCCGCAGTGGGCGAACGTAAACAAAGAAAAAAAGGGAACAGCGATGAGAAACAAACTTGCATCCATGCTTCTTGCCGGAGCAACGCTGATGACAGCGTTTAACGCACACGCCGCAGAGAAGGTCACACTCCAGCTGAAATGGGTCACGCAGGCCCAGTTCGCCGGTTATTATGTTGCCAAGGACAAGGGTTTCTATGAAGCCGAAGGCCTCGACGTGGAGATCAAGCCAGGCGGCCCGGATATCGCACCGGCGCAGGTCTTGGCTGGTGGCGGCGCAGATGTGGTCGTCGACTGGCTGCCTTCTGCGCTGGCAACCCGCGAGAAAGGCGTGCCGCTGGTCAACATCGCCCAGCCGTTCAAGAAATCCGGCATGATGCTGACTTGCCTCAAGGAAAGCGGCATCACGAAGCCTGAGGATTTCAAGGGCAAGACCCTTGGCGTCTGGTTCTTCGGCAATGAATATCCATTCCTGTCGTGGATGGCGCATCTGAAAATCCCGACAACTGGCGGCGCCGATGGCGTGACGGTGTTGAAGCAGGGCTTCAACGTGGATCCGCTGTTGCAAAAGCAGGCAGCCTGCATTTCCACCATGACCTACAATGAATATTTGCAGGTGCTGGAAGCCGGCGTGAAGGCCAGTGACCTCGTTACCTTCAAATATGAAGATGAAGGCGTAGCCACGCTGGAAGACGGTCTCTATGTGCTGGAAGACAAGCTGAAGGACGCCAAGTTTAAGGAGAACATGGTCAAATTCGTGCGCGCCTCCATGAAGGGCTGGAAGTCGGCGGCAGAGAACCCCAACGATGCCGCTGACATCATTCTGGAAAACGATGCCTCCGGCGCACAGACTGAAGCCCACCAGAAAGGCATGATGACGGAGGTCGCCAAGCTGACCGCAGGCTCGACCGGCGCGCTGGATAAGGCCGATTATGACCGCACGGTCAAAACCCTGATGGGCGGCGGCTCGGACCCTGTCATCACCAAGGAGCCAACAGGCGCATTCACTTCAGAGATCACGGATGCTGCTCTGAAATAGAGGTATTGGAACGAGGTGCGCAGTTCAGCGCACCTCGGCTACCTAAAATTTTTCTTTACTTATATTCAAATCTATATGTCACCCATTCGTTCCTTGGATTGAATTCAACCGGGCTACGACTTACATTCCGCAACGACAGACTCGAATATTTACCTCGCGCCAGACAAGGCCAGTCCAAGGGTCAGATTCTCGCCGATGAAGCAGTGTTCTGCGAGGTGAATGCAACGGATTGTCAGCACATTTTCTTGCATTCATTGTCGCATGACTTTCCAAGGGCACAGCATGTGCGTGGTGGACGTGCGATCCGCACCTTGGAACGGACAGACATGCACCGCAACACACTCGCAACACGGCTCCTGCTTCTCACGGCCTCGGCTTTGTTTGTGCCCGCAATGGCAAGCGCGCAGGGCGGTGCAGACCGCCAGGGCCTGCCCTCCATCGTGGTCAGCGAAGCCAAAACCCGTGATCTCGTGGACCGCGTCGTGGCGACGGGAACGCTTAAGCCGGTGGATGAGATTTACGTGCAGCCGCTTGTGGAAGGCCTGTCGGTTGACCAGCTGAATGTGGATATTGGCGACAGGGTAGAGGCCGGCGCCTCCCTTGCCGAACTTTCGAAGGACAGCCTAATTCTGCAAAAGAGCCAGCTTGAGGCCAACAGGGCGAAGGCGGAAGCGGGCGTGGCGCAAAGCAAGGCGCAGGTTATCGAGGCGCAGGCCAATTACGATGATGCGGTGCGCCAGCGCGACCGTGCGGGCCGTCTTGGCGAATCCGGTTCCGGCTCGGTCTCGCAGGTGGAACAAACGGCATCCGCCGCAGATGTGGCGCAGGCACGCCTTCAAGCCGCGAGACAATCCGTGACGGTTGGCGAAGCAGACATCAAGGTCGTGGACGCTCAGATTGCCGATATCGATCTCAAACTCTCCCGCACAAGCGTGAAGACACCGGTTGCCGGTATCGTCTCCGCCAAGAATGCCCGCGTTGGCGCCATCGCCAGCGGCAGCGGCAATCCGCTCTTTACCGTCATCAAGGACAACGCCATCGAACTCGTGGCCGATCTTTCGGAAACCGATATTCAGAAGGTGAAGGCTGGGCAAAAAGCCGTCATCATGGTTGCAGGCGGCACCGACAGGATCGAAGGCGAAGTACGGCTTGTCTCGCCGACCGTTGACGCGACCACCCGCCTTGGCTCCGTCCACATTCTTCTGCCCGCAGACAGCCCTGCCCGCGCCGGCATGTATGGCAGCGCCGAAGTCGTCATTTCATCCGCCAATGCGCTCGCCTTGCCGCTGTCCGCAGTCACTTCGGGCCGCAAGGGATCAAGCACCAGGCGGGTGGAAAATGGCGTGGTCAAGCAGGTTGCCGTGGAAATCGGTATTCAGGACAGTGGCTTTGTCGAAATCAAAAGCGGAATTTCCGCAGGCGACGTCGTTGTTGAAAAAGCAGGCGCATTCGTGCGCGATGGTGACAAGATCAACCCGGTTCCGGCTGATGCCGCAGCCTCGAACTGATTGAGAGCAAACCATGAATTTTTCCGCATGGTCCATCCGCAACCCGATTGCGCCCCTGCTTTGTTTTGCCCTTTTGCTGTTTCTCGGCGTCAAGGCATTTTACGATCTGCCCATCACCCGCTTTCCGAACATCGACGTGCCCGTGGTGGCGATCACCGTAACCCAGAGCGGTGCATCCCCGTCGGAACTGGAAGCGCAGGTCACCAAGGAAATTGAAGACGCGGTTGCCTCGATCAGCGGCATCGATGAGGTCCAATCGACGGTTACCGATGGACAGTCTCTGACGACAGTCCTCTTCCGTATCGAAAAGCCGACCGAAGAAGCTGTTCAGGACACCAAGGACGCCATCGACAAGATCCGCAGCGAGTTGCCCTCGGATATTGAAGAACCCGTCGTCAGCAAGATCGACGTCGAAGGACAGGCGATCCAGACATTTGCGGTTTCCTCGCCCAACATGACGCTGGAAGAGCTGTCCTGGTTTGTGGATGACACGATCAAGCGGTCGCTTCAGGGCCAGTCAGGCGTTGGCAAGATAGACCGTTACGGCGGTGCGGATCGCGAAGTGCGCGTATCTCTGAACCCCGCCAAGCTCGATGCCTACGGCATCACGGCAGCCGACGTGAACCAGCAATTGCGCGGCACCAACGTCGATCTCGGGTCCGGTCGCGGCCAGGTGGCGGGCAACGAACAGACAATCCGCACGCTGGGCGATTCCCGCAATGTGGCCGAGCTTTCCAACACCACTATTGCGCTCTCCAGTGGTCGCTTCGTTAAGCTGTCGGAGCTTGGCACCATCACCGATACCTATGAAGAGCCAAAATCATTCTCGCGCTTCAACGGCAATCCGGGTGTCACCTTCGCGGTTTTCCGCTCCAAGGGCGCGAGCGAAGTCTCCGTGGCGGAAACGGTGGCGGAAAATCTGGACAAGGTTCGCGCAGCGCACCCCAATGTCTCGATCGAGATGGTCGATGACGCGGTTTACTTCACCTATGGCAACTATACGGCCGCGCTCCACACGCTGGTTGAAGGTTCGATCCTTGCCGTCATCGTGGTGCTTCTGTTCCTGCGAAACTGGCGTGCGACGCTGATTGCCGCTGTTGCCCTGCCCTTATCGGCCATTCCGACCTTCTGGGTCATGGATGTGCTGGGCTTCTCGCTCAACCTCGTCAGCTTCCTTGCTCTTACGCTGGCGACGGGTATTCTGGTGGATGACGCCATCGTGGAGGTGGAGAACATCTCCCGCCACATAAAGATGGGCAAATCGCCCTATCGCGCATCGCTCGAAGCAGCCGACGAGATCGGCCTTGCTGTCATTGCGACAAGCTTCACCATCATCGCAGTCTTCGTACCCGTTTCCTTCATGCCCGGCGTACCGGGCCAGTACTTCATCCAGTTCGGCCTGACAGTCGCCTTCTCCGTGTTTTTCTCGCTCATGGTTGCGCGTCTCATCACACCGTTGATGGCCGCCTATCTGATGCGTTCTGACGATGCGGTCGATGACCATCACGATAATGATGGCTGGCTGATGAAGTCCTATACGCGCATGGTCACTGCAACCACCCGCAAATGGTGGGCCCGTTACCTGACGCTTCTCGGTGCCATCGGTTTCCTCGCGGCATCAATCATCCTGCTCAGCGGCGTTCCCGGCAGCTTCCTGCCCCCGGATGACGCCTCACGCGTCGTCCTGTCCATCGAGCTTCCACCCAACGCAACGCTCGAAGAAACCGACGCGACGACATCGAAAATCCATGAGGCGATCCGTGACATCAACGGCGTGGAAAGCGTGTTCATTCTCGGCGGCGCATCGCCGAAGGGAGATCTGGAGCTTCGCCGTGCAACGGTGCGCGTCATCCTCCAGCACATTGACCACTCGCTTTTGAAAACGCTGGTCAATAAGGGGCTTGGATCCATTCCCCTCATCGGCCCGCATCTTCCCAAGATCAAAGACACCGGCAGAACACGCCCGCAATGGGATGTGGAGCGGGATATTTTCGCCAAGGTGAACACCATCCCCGATGTGCGAATAATCAAGTTGAATGACCGCGCTGAGCGGGAACTGAGCTTCAACTTCCTTTCGTCCAGCGAAGAAGATTTGCAGAATGCCGTCGGCATGCTGGAATCGCGGCTTCGTGCATCGCCCATCCTCGCCAATGTTAGCTCCGAAGGCGCCTTACCGCGTCCGGAGCTGCAAATTCGCCCGCGCAAGGATGAGATCGCTCGCCTTGGCATCACGCCACAGCAAATCTCGCAGACCGTGCGCGTTGCCACCATCGGCGATATCGATGCGCTGCTAACGAAGATATCGCTGGATGATCGACAGATCCCGATCCGCGTTCAGGCCTCGCTGGATGTCCGGCGCGATCTGGCTGCCATCCGTGCGCTGAAAATCAAGACTGCGACCGGTGCCACCGTTCCGCTTTCGAGCGTGGCCGACATCGACTATTCGGAAGGCCCAAGCTCCATCAAGCGCAATGACCGCAACCGGGTGGTTTCCATTGGCTCGGATGTTCCCTTCGGAACCGCGCTCGACACCTCATCGGCAGAGTTCAGACGCATCGTGGCGGAAACGAATTTGCCGCCGACAGTGCGTCTCGCCGAAAGCGGTGATGCCAAGGTGCAAGGAGAAATGCAGTCAGGCTTCACCAACGCCATGCTGCTTGGCCTGTTGCTGGTTCTGGTCGTCCTCATCCTTCTCTTCAAGGATGTGATCCAGCCTTTCACCATTCTGTTTTCTCTGCCGCTGGCCATTGGTGGCGTCGCGGTGGCGCTCATCCTTACCAACAATGCACTCTCCATGCCCGTCCTCATCGGCATTCTGATGCTGATGGGTATCGTCACGAAAAACGCCATCCTGCTGGTAGATTTCGCCATCGAAATGCGCCGCCACGGCATGGAGCGGGTTCACGCCATGGTGGAAGCTGGCCGCAAGCGCGCTCGTCCCATCATCATGACATCCATCGCCATGTCTGCTGGCATGTTACCGTCTGCGCTGGGTGTTGGCGAAGGTGGCTCCTTCCGCTCGCCCATGGCCATCGCGGTCATTGGCGGTATCATTGTTTCCACGGTCCTGTCTCTTATCGTGGTGCCGGCCTTCTTCCTCATCATGGATGACCTATCGATGCTTCTCTCCCACCTCTTCGGCCGTTTCATCGGCAAGAAGGAAGAGGAGCATCCGGTTCTGTCAAATGAGGAACTGTCGGAAACGGCACGGAGCAATCAGGATGCGCTGGCTGACCTGGAAGAGCGCGTAGCGACCATCGAACAGAAGACCGGAACAGGCCAGAAAACTGGCGGAAATTCCAACAACGTGCTCCGTCTGCCGCCGCTAGCAGCCGAGTGAAAACTGACAATCCACATTGAAAAACGCCGGGCACTCCCCGGCGTTTTCACATAGTGGGCACGCTTCGTTTTCCAGAGCAAAAAAATCAAGTGAATTGATTGAAATCAAGTTCAATGTGACAGGACCTGTTACCCTCTGCGTCTTGGGAACATTGTCCTCAGACTGGAAGCGTTCGCGCCATGCGAAATCATGGCCGCACAGCGCAACCCTGCTCTGATGGCACTTCGTGGGGGCGCGACGGACGTGAACGATATGGTCAAGCTGAGCAGCAGAGAGAAGAGCATTCTCCTACAGATCCCCTTGGTGGGGGGCGGCGATAACGGAACACCGGGGAAACTCATGGAGGTTTCCACCGTCCTCACCATGGCGGCCCGCCAAATGCTTTTTTGCGAAGGCGAAGTTGCAGAGCACCTGTTTTGCGTTCTGAGCGGCTATATCCGCCTTTATCGCACGAGCAAGGATGGCCGCGAGGCCGATATCAGAATTTGCGGCCCGGGCGATACATTCAACGAGTGTCTCATCTTCGGTTCGGAGCATTATCAGTCCAGCGCACAGGTCGCCGAAAACTGTACGCTGGCACGGATAGAGCTCAGCCGCATCAGATCATTGATTGAGGAAGATCCGACGGTCGCAAAAGCTGTCGTGCAGTGCCTGTCCAAGAGCCTGCTGACCACAATGGATTGCGTGGCCAATGACCGGCTGCAAACTGCACCTCAGCGCGTTGCAAATTACCTCATCATGCAGGGGCCAGGCGATTCGACATCCTATTCCCTGCGATTGCCTTTCCAGAAAAGCGTTCTGGCAGGCAAGCTTGGCCTCGCACCGGAAGCACTTTCCCGCGCCTTCTCCAGCCTTAGGGATGCTGGCGTGATCGTCAGGGGACGCACCATTCAGGTGAATGATGTCGGCACGCTGAAACAGTTTTAAAACTGCTTCAGCGTTGGCCGCTTCTTACAGTCCGCCGTGCTGCTTCAGGAAGCCGACAATCGTGTCCACGCCGTCGCCGCGCTTCATATCCGTAAACACGAAGGGCATCTCCTTGCGCATACGGGTTGCGTCGGTGTCCATGACGCCGAGATCTGCCCCGACATAGGGTGCAAGATCCTTTTTGTTGATGACCAGCAAATCAGAGCGGGTAATGCCCGGTCCCCCCTTGCGCGGAATTTCCTCACCCTGGCACACGGAGATCACATAGATGGTGATATCCGCCAGATCAGGCGAAAAGGTCGCGGCCAGATTGTCGCCACCCGACTCGATAAAAACGATGTCGAGATCAGGGAAGCGCTCGTTAAGACCGGCAATCGCCTGGAGATTGATCGTCGCATCTTCGCGGATTGCCGTGTGCGGACATCCACCGGTTTCCACACCCACAATACGCTCAGACGGCAACGCCTGCATGCGCACCAGCGCTTCGGCATCTTCCTTGGTGTAGATATCGTTGGTGACCACGGCAACCGAGTAGTCTGCGCTCATGGCCTTGCACAGTTTTTCCGTAAGCGCCGTCTTGCCGGAGCCAACCGGCCCACCGATGCCGACCCGAAGCGGGCCATTTCCCGATTTCATACGCGTTTTCCTTCCAAACAAGATCGTTCTGACATTAGCGATTTCCACCGGACGCATTCAACGGCTAAGAGCGGAAAAGCCGGGTTTCCTGAATTTCATGCCGCATGGAGGCCGTATCGGCGAGAATCGTTGCCGACCCCAGATCATCCAACGTCGACGCCGCTGCACGCGCGGCAACAACAGCAATTTCAGCTTCCAGATGGGCAAGGATCGCCACACCATCCCTCTGCCCGCTGACGCCGAGACGTATGCCCGCTGACACATATTGCGAAACACCGGAATGCAGATAGGCAGCAAGCGTGTCCTCAAGCCCGATCCCATGCGCTGAGGCAACCGCACCCACCGCAACCGGATAGGGCGTTTCCTTTGACAGGCGGTTCAACACCTCCTGTGGCCAGGCGGTCGCAGCGGCTAAGAAGGCGTCACCGAGCAAGACCGTTTCACGATAGCGTTCTGCAGAGCCAGCCAGTGCTCGCCCCAGTTCGCAGAGTTCCGCCAGCTCTTCACCATCCGCATGGCATCGCCACGCTTGCGCTAGCAACACGGCATCGTTCGACAGTACTCCCCGCCGCAACAGCAGGGAAATCCAGTCGTGCAGCTCATTGGCGCGGGAAAGGCGTCGGTCATTAACCGCACTTTCCAGCCCACCGGAATAGGAAAAAGCCCCGACGGGAAAGGCTGGCGACATCCACGCCAGCAGCTTCAGCAATGCATCGACGTTACGGCTCACCAACATCAATCGTGGCTGTGGGAATGGTGGTCGAGTCCATGGCTATGGCCACCATGGGCATGGTAGGCACCACGCGCTGGCTGGAACGGCTCCTCCACATCGCGCACCGTCGCACCCAGGCCTTCAAGCATGGCGCGAATCACGTGGTCGCGAAGGATAAGAATACGGCCTTCCTCGATCTGCGCCGCAAGGTGGCGGTTACCCAGATGCCATGCGAGTTCGATAAGGTGGAGCGTGTTTCTGGCCTTTATTTCAAACAGTTTTTCATCGGCTGCCCGGACCTCCACAAGGTCACCATTTTCCACAACCAGCAAATCCCCATGGGCAAAAAGCACAGCTTCCTTGAGGTCCAGCATCACCATCTCATCATTCTGCAGGTGCAGAAGCTTGCGGCGCAGGTGCCTCTGGTCGTGGGCGAGAGTGACGTAACCCGAGGGTTCGTCACCGGGTGTGCCAGCAGGGAGGTAGGATTGTACGCGCAGCATCGGGCTATCCAGAATTTGGTTTCGATCAGCGTTGAAACCTGAAGGATGCCGCCCGTGAATGCAAGCCGCTTGTGATGGAAAGACGCCAGGATAAAGACAAATAATCGTCTGCAATCAACAAACTAGAGCAATTCCAGCAAAAGTGGAAATCGGTTTTGCGTCCGGAATTGCGTATAACAAACAGATAAAGCTTTGAAGGTGAACCAGCGTTCACCGGAAAGGCTCTATGAAGCGGCGAGCAATGTTGCTTTGAGATCGCCGACTGCTTGCGCGAGTGCGAGATCAGTCTCATGGCGCACGCAATTTCGTCCAGATGCCTTGGCCAGATAGAGCGCCTTGTCAGCCGCCGCAAATGTATCATGTTTGGAGCGTGACGGATCAATATCGGCAACGCCCACGGACACTGTCGTCTGAACGCGATGCGCGTCGAACGTGATCGTCAGGCACGAAACACGAATCCGCGCGAGTTCTATCATGATCAGCCGGTCTTTCAGCAGCCCACCGCGAACGATCACGGCAAACTCTTCGCCACCCAGTCTGGCCACACAATGAAACTCGCCGAACACATCAGCAATTGCCGCGGCCGCTTTTTTGATGACGACATCGCCCGCAGCGTGGCCATAGCTGTCATTGATCCCCTTGAAGCGATCCAGATCGAAGATCGCCAGCGAGGCATCATCCAGCACTTCTTCAAAGCACTGGTTGAACGCCCGCCTGTTGGCTAGACCTGATAGCGTATCGGTCTTGCTCAACCGCTCGAACTCGGCATGGGAATCATGAAGCTTGCGAAGAGCTTTGGACAGAATACTGCACAACATGCCGGTCACGAGACCGCCCACGATCCAGGCCATTACGACGCTATAGGCAAGTGCCTCATACAGCGGTAGCGGCAGAAGATTGAAAAAGTCGCCGACTGCAATGGCCGCACAACTCACCAGGACTGAAAGAATGATGGAGGCAAAGACCATCTTGGCTGCAAAGCTACGCGTATTTTGCTTTTCACCAGCATCATTCAAACTCATTTCCAGCGAAATAAATTTCTTTAAACGCTTAGTCATCACACCTCACCCTGCATGACTTTACCGATAACCCTCATAGATTGGCTGTCAGTAAATCGAATGTCTAAATTTTTAGCTACTTAAGGTATATTTGTGGATTATTGCAAAGAGTGAATCTCTGACACATCGCATCGCCTCAAAAACCCGCATCCCCTTTAAAAGGCTGGCAAGGCAATGTTGCGGCGCCGCAGAAACAAATGATAGCCGGCGCCATTTCTAAGGATAAAAATAACGTGATGCGAGCTTGCAACCCGCAGCAATCATTAACGATTTAGCTTTTCCTGTTTGAAGGGAGGCGGGCCGCTTTCGTCCCGGATCAAGGTGCGAATCGGCAAGAGACTAAAAACAAAAGAGCTGCGATCGTCATACGATTCGCAGCTCTTGTGATGAGGCAGTGTCAATCAGAAATAGAAAGACACAAAAAAAGTCGTCTTTTTATCAAAATAGGAAATAGCGTTGCGCCATCGGCAACACTGTCGCTGGCTCGCAGGTCAGCAACTCGCCATCGGCGCGCACCTCATAGGTTTCAGGGTTCACCTCGATATGCGGCGTCAGTGAATTGTGGATCATGGACGCCTTGGAGATGCCACCGCGCACATTGCGTACTGCAAGCAGCTTCTTCGCCACGCCAAGACGCTGAACAATTCCGCCATCCAGCGACGCTTGAGACACGAATGTTACCGAAGAATTGGTGCGCAGCTTGCCGTAAGCGGCAAACATGGGCCGGTAGTGCATCGGCTGCGGTGTGGGGATCGAGGCGTTCGGATCGCCCATCGGTGCGGCAGCGATGGAGCCGCCCAGCAGAACCATTTCCGGCTTCACACCAAAAAAGGCCGGGCTCCACAGTACCAGATCGGCTCGCTTGCCAACCTCCACAGAGCCAATTTCATGAGAAATGCCGTGCGCAATAGCGGGGTTGATAGTGTATTTGGCGATGTAGCGCCGAACGCGGAAATTGTCGTTCTCGCCCACCTCTTCCTTCAAACGACCGCGCTGGCGCTTCATCTTGTCGGCCGTCTGCCATGTGCGGATAGCAACCTCGCCCACGCGCCCCATGGCTTGGCTGTCGGATGAGATAATCGAGAAGGCACCGATATCGTGCAGAATGTCTTCCGCAGCAATAGTTTCCTTGCGAATACGGCTTTCCGCAAAGGCGATGTCTTCCGGGATGGATGGCGAGAGATGGTGGCAGACCATCAGCATATCCAGATGCTCCGCCAGCGTGTTGATCGTATAGGGCCGCGTGGGGTTGGTGGAAGACGGAATGACGTTAGGATTGCCGCAAATCTTGATGATATCAGGCGCGTGGCCACCGCCTGCCCCTTCCGTGTGGAAGGCATGGATGGTGCGGCCGTTAATGGCGTTGATCGTGTCTTCCACAAAGCCGCTTTCGTTCAGCGTATCGGTATGGATCATTACCTGCACGTCAAAGGCATCGGCAACAGACAGGCAATTGTCGATGGCTGCGGGTGTCGTGCCCCAGTCCTCATGCAGCTTCAGCGAGGATGCCCCAGCAAGGATCATTTCTTCCAGCGGTGCTGGCAGCGAGGCATTGCCCTTGCCGGCCAGGGCAAGGTTCATCGGGAAAGCATCGAAGCTCTCAACCATTCTTTCAATGTGCCAAGCGCCCGTGCAGGTGGTGGCAAGTGTGCCATGGGCAGGACCAGAGCCACCGCCGAGCATGGTGGTCACGCCGCTCATAAGGGCTTCTTCGATCTGCTGCGGGCAGATGAAGTGGATATGGGCGTCCATGCCGCCTGCCGTGAGTATCTTGCCCTCACCGGCAATCGCTTCCGTCGAGGGGCCGACGATAATGGTCACACCCGGCTGCGTGTCCGGGTTCCCGGCCTTGCCGATCGCATGAATGCGCCCATCTTTCAGACCGACATCGGCCTTGTAGACGCCGCTGTGATCAACAATGACGACATTGGTAATGACGGTATCGACAGCGCCCTCAGCCCGCGTGGCCTGGCTTTGGCCCATGCCATCACGAATGACCTTGCCGCCACCGAATTTCACCTCTTCACCGTAGACGGTGAAGTCCTTTTCGATCTCGATGAACAGCTCCGTATCGGCAAGCCGCACCTTGTCGCCCACGGTGGGTCCGAACATGCTGGCGTAAGCGGCGCGGGAAATCTTGTAAGGCATGGAAATCAGGCTCCTTGGGAAGCGGAGAAAAGAAAGGCAGCGTCTGTATCAGTAACCGTCGGAAAGCTCGCGAAGCTCTGCGGCGCGTTTCGTGCTCATATCGGCAAGGCAGGAAGAAATGAGCATCGATTCCATCGTTCCGCCGCGCGCCTGAAAGCCAGCCACTTCGCAATTGGCATCACGAAAGGCCACCCAGGCGCGTTGCGCGGCAACGAGAGCATCGACAGCACCCTTGCTCTCTTCGTCTGCGGACTTGTCCCAATCGCTCATTTTGGTGCGAAGCTGCTTGTAGGCCGCATTCAGATCCTTGTCGGCCTTGTCGTATTCAATATCCGCACAGGCAGTCATATCTCTTTGCGTCACCGGCTCGGCACAGTTGGGGTCTTCCTGCGCCCGCGCATCCTGCGCGCCGGCCAAGAACGTCGCAGACAACATTATAATGCAACCGCACAGGAGGTTCTTGATCGTCAGACCATGCGCCGCCATCACAGCTTACCCATCACCAGCTTGCGAAAACCGTATACTTCGCGCTTGCCCGAAAGCGGCACCAGTGTCACTTCGCGCTTCTGGCCCGGCTCGAAGCGAACCGCAGTACCGGCTGGAATATCCAGACGCATGCCATGCGCCTTCTCGCGGATGAAATCCAGCGCGGCATTGGTTTCAGCGAAATGATAATGGCTGCCGACCTGAACAGGCCTGTCGCCAGTGTTGGAAACCTCGATTGTTATCGTCGGCTGTCCGGCATTGAGTTCGATCTCGCCGTCTGCTGCAATGACTTCACCTGGAATCATGATCTTGTCCTTCGTCGTCACGCCGCTTTCGCGGCGGCGCATCCCTCAGCCTTCAATATCCGCTTGGTCGAGGCCGGGTTGTTCACCAGCTTTTCCGCAGGGCGGATCGGACGCCGCACCAGCTCTCCCCCGCAATTGGGGCATTTTCCACCCAGGACCGATGTCGCACAGTCGCTGCAAAACGTGCATTCGAACGAGCACATCATCGCATCAAGACTATCGGGCGGCAAATCCTTGTCGCAGCATTCACAATTGGGGCGAAGCTCAAGGCTCATGGCGTCGCTCCCTCAGCGTATCGGTTCATGGACGGTGACCAGCTTGGTACCATCTGGAAATGTCGCTTCGACCTGTACGTCATGGATCATCTCGGCAATGCCATCCATCACCTGATCGCGGGTAATGACATGCGCACCGGCTTCCATCAGCTCGGAGACAGCGCGGCCATCGCGCGCGCCTTCCACGACGAAATCGGTAATCAACGCAATGGCTTCAGGATAATTGAGCTTGACGCCGCGCTCCAGACGCCGACGTGCAACCATGGCTGCCATGGAAATCAGAAGCTTGTCTTTTTCTCTGGGAGTGAGGTTCATTATCGTTCCGTTTCTAGAGCGCCATGCGCTTTCAAGAACGCATGGACGACGCTCGAACATGTGTTCAATTCATGCGTCAGAGATTCCAGACTTTCGGCACTGGCGCGCCGTTTCGCAAGAGCGAAATGATCGGAAACAGCATTTTTCTAAGGGAGAAACCATCAGATGCGGAAAGCCGCACGACGAGCTTTCCCTGCCATTCACTGGCACCGCCGGAAAACCCGGCAATAGCCCGGATTTTAGGCAAAAGTGCCTCCGCGAGAGGCCCGACGTAAAGGAGGGTTGCAAAGGCGACCTGCCCGCCAAGAACCGGGGCTGCTTGGGTCAATTCACCCACGCGTCCGTCCAGAAGAAGCTCTTCCGCATGAACCAGCTTGCCTCCGTGGCGAATGCGCCATCTGTCTCGGAACAGCCCCTCCGTCATCGCCTCGCCCATGGCCTGGCGGCCCAGAAGAACGGCTTCGACGGCGATGAATTCGGCGGAAGCATCAAGGTCTGCTTCCAGTCTGCGGGTCAGCGACGAATGATCAAAAAGGATGGTTTCCTGGGGCAGCCAATGGAGCTTGGCGTCAGGCCCGGCAGAAACGCGGGCCGTGACGGTGGTCGTGCCCGATGCGGCCTTGTAGACCTTTTCGCATGCCTGCGTTGTTACGACGAGTGATGTGCCTGCGCCTGCCACCGCTTGCCACTCTATTTCATCTCCCCCGGTCAATCCGCCGGAAGAGTTGATCAGAATGGCTTCCATTTCATTGGAGAACGTATCAGGCAGCCTGATCTTGGCGCAGCCTTCCTGAAACAATTCGTCCAGACGGCTGCGCCCATTGAGCGCCTTTGTTACAATGCGCCCTCTACCTCGGGCGCGCTGCGGGCGGGGTTGAGGGGTGATTTGCTCGTCTGGCTGCACGTCGTCTCCGAAGCTTTTGCGGATGCAGAAGCGGGAACCGCTTTTACCGAGCAATCCGTCTTCGCAGTTGCGTCGACAACCATCTGCCCTTCCGTGTTCTGGAAGAAGTCCCACATTCTTTCGGCCGCATCAACCTGCCGCACGATTTCCGTTGGCATTTTCCGGTCCACGGCCTGCTGAACTTTACCTGCTGGCTCGCTGGAAGGCTTGCGGATAATGGCGGCAGCGGATGCGACCATCTCTGCCTTCATGGTTGCACGCGGCCAGGCATGGTCCCAGGCATCAATGACATAGGAATGGATGCGGGTGCCGCTCTTGCAGACATCATAGGAATTCAAGGTAAAGCTGTCGGTGGACTTGCTTTTCACTGCACCCTTGCAGCCATCCATTTCAGCCCAGCGCTTCAATGCGATCTCACCGCTATACTGCCAATAGGGCTTGCCACCGCCCTGATATGGGTTGGCAGGGTCTTTGAGGCCAGCAAACGCGATGATCGACAATGGCTTCGCAGGCGTGCAGCTTGATGCATCCGGCGACCATCTGCCCCTGTCTTCCATCGGATACCCGGCGCGAAGCGAAGCGACAAAGCCAGCGGCGGTAAAATCGCTGCTGCCGCTGCAAAGATACTGCGACAGCATGCGACCGCCACCGGAATAGCCGGAACCGTAAAAACGGGCCTCATCCACACACAACTTGGATTTGATCATGGTGACGGCATCACGAATGAACCCTGGCTCATTCAAGCCGCCTTCACGCTTGGTCACACCGGGAACATTCCAGGCGTTGGTACCGGGCAGTTCCCCGCCAAGGCTACCCTGCAGCGCAACGACAATGATGCCTTCGCGCTCGCCGACTTTGTCCCAACCGCTGCGGTCAAGCTGTCCGTTTGGATTGCTATTGCTGCCGTGAAAATCAAACACCACAGGCATTTTCTTGCGACCATCATAAGACGATGGAACGAAATAGACACCGACGCGTTTGGAGCCATCTGACATCAGTGAAAACGCATGGCGCCCAGCTTGTGCGGTTTGCCCGCACGTGGAAGCAAATGCAGCCGAGCCCGTAGCAACGAGGACGGCGAAGCCTGTGAGCGCAGGTCGGGCGAACCGGAGCATCCGGCCAGCAGCAGTCGTAAAATTCATCGGCACGCCTTTATTGGCACAGTTCCCCGGCAGTATGCCGGAAAATACGTGGAATGTAAGGGATCGACGGGGGCGGCACGCAAATGGCCTCGCCATTGTGTCTTGCATGCAGCAGTTTCGATGCCAATAACACACGCGCTTATTTAATGAAAAGCTAAAATTATGCATGAATGCTATGCGCAGGCGCATAGCATTCACTTTATTTAACGACGCGCATCTGTTGCGTGAGTGGAAAATCAGCGTCAGACTGTCAGGTGGCGCCGGGCTTCCGCCGTATCAAGCGTCTCGGCTTTGCCCTCGTGAACGATCTCTCCGCGATCCATGATATAGACATAGTCAGCGAGCTCACGGCAGAAATCCAGATACTGCTCGACCAGCAATATGGCCATGCCTGTGGAATCCCGCAGATATTTGATGGCCCGGCCAATTTCCTTGATGATGGATGGCTGAATGCCCTCAGTCGGTTCATCCAGCACCAGAATTTTAGGACGCGTCACCAGCGCACGGCCAATCGCCAGTTGCTGCTGCTGCCCGCCGGAGAGATCGCCGCCACGCCGTGACAGCATGGATTGCAGCACCGGAAACAGGCTGAAAATATCGTCTGGAATGAACCGATCCTTGCGCGGCAGCGGCGCGTAACCGGATTGCAGGTTTTCCTGCACGGTCAAAAGCGGAAAGATTTCCCGGCCCTGCGGTACATAACCCACACCACGCTTGGCGCGCTGATAGGGTGCGAGCCCATCGAGGCTTTCACCTGCGAATGTGATGTTGCCGCCGCTTAACGCGTGCTGACCCGTGACCGCGCGCAACAGCGAGCTTTTGCCCACACCATTGCGACCCAGCACGCAGGTAATCTTGCCCATTTCTGCATTCAGCGAAATGCCCCGCAGAGCTTGCGCCGCGCCATAGTGAAGATTGATCTTATCGACGCTTAGCATCAATTCGCTCCCATTTCAGTTTTCGGTGCCACCGGCTGGCCTGCATCATCGCCCGAGATAATTCTCGATGACCTTCGGATCGTTCGAGACGAAATCAATCGACCCTTCAGCGAGCACCGAGCCTTCGGCCAGACACGTTACCTTGACGCCAAGTTCGCGGATGAAACCCATGTCGTGTTCCACAACAACCACCGAGCGGGTCTTGGCGATCTCCTTGAGCAGTACCGCTGTTTCAGCCGTCTCGGCGTCGGTCATGCCTGCGACGGGCTCATCGACAAGCAATAGCTTGGGCTCCTGAGCGAGCAGCATGCCGATCTCAAGCCACTGCTTTTGCCCATGCGAAAGATTGGCGGCCAGATCGTTGCGACGATGGCCAAGACGAACCGTGGCGAGGATCTCCTCAATGCGGACCTTGTCGTCTTTCGTGAGCGTGTAGAACAGCGTGGCAAACACACCCCGCTTGCGGTTCAGTGCCAGTTCCAGATTGTCCCAGACCGTGTGGCTCTCAAACACCGTCGGCTTCTGGAATTTGCGGCCGATGCCCAGCTGGGCGATATCGGCCTCGTCCTTTTTGGTGAGGTCGATGCTGTCTTCAAACAGCACCGTACCGCTATTGGGTCGTGTTTTACCCGTGATGATGTCCATCATCGTGGTCTTGCCAGCGCCGTTAGGGCCAATGATGGCGCGCAACTCGCCCGGCTCCACCACAAACGACAGCGAGTTCAGCGCCTTGAAACCATCGAATGAGACTGAAACGCCATCCAGATAGAGCAGGCTTTTTGTTCTCTTTTCAGAAATCGTGTTCATGGTGCCTACTCCGCAGCCTGTTGCATCGCTTGTGCCGCGTCATCGGCATTCTTTGACGCCACCTGCTGCTTTTCACGACGTCCCGCCAGATAATGCTGCACGCTGCCGACGATGCCTCTGGGGAAAAACAGGGTTACGGCAATGAAGAGCCCGCCCAGCGCAAACAGCCAGAATTCAGGAAACGCGCCGGTGAAGTAGCTTTTGCCGCCATTGACCATGATCGCACCAATAATCGGGCCGATCAGGGTTCCGCGACCACCCACCGCCGTCCAGACCACGACTTCGATGGAGTTGGCAGGCGAAAATTCGCCCGGATTGATGATGCCCACCTGCGGCACAAACAATGCACCGGCAATGCCTGCCATCATGGCGGATACGACAAAGGTGAACAGCTTGATGTTTTCAACGCGAAAACCGAGGAACCGGACGCGACTTTCGGAATCGCGCACACCCACCAGCACCTTGCCGAATTTGGAATTGACGATGCCCGAGGCAATCAGCAGGCACAGCGCCAGCATGATGGCCGTCATGGCAAACAGGACGGCGCGCGTGCCATCGGACTGGACAGAAAATCCGAGGATGTCCTTGAAGTCCGTCAGGCCGTTATTGCCGCCAAAGCCCATATCGTTGCGGAAAAAAGCCAGCAGCAACGCATATGTCATGGCCTGGGTGATGATGGACAGATAGACACCATTGACGCGGGAGCGGAAGGCAAGCCATCCGAACACGAAGGCCAGAACACCGGGCGCAACCAGCACCATCAGCATGGCAAACCAGAACATGTCGAAGCCATGCCAGAACCATGGCAGCTCTTTCCAGTTCAGAAACACCATGAAATCCGGCAGTACAGGATGACCATAGGTGCCACGCGTGCCGATCTGCCGCATCAGATACATGCCCATGGCATAACCGCCGAGCGCAAAGAATGCGGCGTGGCCAAGCGAGAGAATGCCGCAATAACCCCAGACAAGATCAAGCGCCAGCGCCAGAATGGCATAGGACAGATACTTGCCCAGCATCGACATGATGTAGGTCGGAATGCGGAAGGCACTGTCTGCTGGCAAAAGCAGGTTGGATGCGGGAACGAGGAGCGCAATGGCCAGAATGATGCCGATGGCAATCGAGATACGGCGGTCGAGTGCGCGAAGGAGAAAGCCGGTAATCATGCTTCAATCGCCCTTCCCTTGAGTGCGAAGAGACCACGCGGCCGCTTCTGAATGAACAGGATGATGAGGACGAGGACGAGAATTTTTCCGAGCACCGCACCGACGGTTGGCTCGAGAAACTTGTTGAGGACGCCGAGCGTCAGCGCGCCAACGAAGGTTCCCCAGAGATTGCCGACGCCGCCGAACACCACCACCATGAAGCTATCGATGATGTAGGACTGGCCAAGGTTGGGCGATACGTTATCGATCTGCGACAGCGCCACACCCGCCAGTCCGGCAACGCCGGAACCCAGCGCGAAGGTGAAAGCATCAACCCATGGCGTGCGAATACCCATTGATGATGCCATGCGGCGGTTCTGCGTCACCGCACGCATTTGCAGACCGAAGGCGGAACGCTTCAGCAAAAGCAGAAGTGCGAAGAAGACAGAGAGCGAGAAACAGACGATCCAGACGCGGTTCCAGGTGAAGTTGAGATATCCGACGCTGAACGAGCCGGACATCCAGCTGGGGTTGCCCACTTCCCGGTTCGTTGGGCCGAAAATGGAGCGAACACCTTGCTGCAACATCAGCGAAATGCCCCATGTGGCCAGAAGGGTTTCCAGCGGCCGACCATAGAGAAAACGAATGACGCCGCGCTCCATCACCAGACCGACAGCCCCTGTGACCAGAAACGCCACGGGCAGCGCAATGGCCAGCGACCAATCGAACAGACCGGGATAATGGCTGCGGATCACCTCCTGCACCATGAAGGTGGAATAGGCGCCTATCATTACCATCTCGCCATGCGCCATGTTGATGATGCCCATCACGCCAAAGGTGATGGCAAGGCCAATTGCTGCCAGCAGCAGCACGGAACCGAGAGACAGGCCGTACCAGATGTTCTGGCCCGCATCCCAGAGCGCAAGCGTACTCTCGATATAACTAATTGCCGCGTCGACATCCGGTTTCAGGCTGGCATCAGTGACAGGGGCAGCGGCCATCAGAATGCTGACCGCGCCACGCCCGCCAAGGCTCTTGATGGTATCGATAGCAGCGCGCTTTTCATCAACGGACCGATCTGAGGCCAGCACGGAAACAGCCCGTGCTTCTTCCATCCGTGTGCGCACCTGTGCGTCGGTTTCCTTGGCAATTGCCGCTTCCAGCAATTGCAGGTTCTCGGCGCTCGGCGCTTTCAACACGGCGTCGGCGGCAGAAAGGCGAACGGATTTATCGGGGCTGAGCAAGGTCAGGCCACCCAGAGCGGCGCGGATGACGCGGCGAAGGTTGTTGTTGACGCGGATCTTGGTCACGGCGGCTTTCGGTGCCTCACCCGCACTCTCACCCGTCAGGGGATCGACGAGCGTGAAATTGGCACCGGCTGCCTTCGTCATGAAAACGCGGTTGTCGGATTTGCGGACATAGAGATCGCCTTCCGCAAAGGCTTCGAGCGCCGGCACCACACGCGGATCGCCGGATGCTGCAATCTGCCCGGTCAACGTCTCGGCCTGCTTGAAGTCCGCCGTGCCAAGCGCATCGATCAGTGCTTTGGAATCGCTTTGTTGTGCGAAGGATGGAGCCGCGATGCCGAGCGCCAGCCACAGAAACATGGCTTGAAGAAGTAATCGGATCGTCATGTCAGCTCCTCTATGTCAGATATGTACGTGCTTGAGGCCTTTTGGCCTTCATGCGATCCACCCTCTCTCAGCGTCATCCTCGGGCTTGACCCGAGGATCTAACCCCGTCGATTACACCCTCATCGCTAGCGACGAGCGCTAAGCACCGGCAGCAGATCCTCGGGTCAAGCCCGAGGATGACGGAGATATTGGGAGAGTGGCGAGACTGGAAACCCCTCCCCGCTTAGGAGAGGGGTTAACGGGCCAAGCTTACATGCCCTTGCCGCCGCATTTGCCCGCGGTCACGTTGAAGTTGCCGCACTCCATCGGCTTGCGCCAATCGGAGATCAGGTCCTTGCTATCCGGCAGGTAATCGGACCACTCATCGCCCACAACCTGCGCGGTCTGCTGCACGATTTCGAACTGGCCATCGGACTGAATCTCGCCAATCAAAACAGGCTTGGTGATGTGGTGGTTCGGCATGACGGTTGCGTATCCGCCAGACAGGTTTGGCACGGAGACGCCGATAATGCTGTCGAGAACCTTGTCGGTTTCGGTCGTTCCAGCAGCCTCTACCGCCTTGACCCATGCGTTGAAGCCAATATAGGCGGCTTCCATCGGGTCATTGGTCACGCGCTTGTCGTTCTTGGTGAACGCATGCCATTCCTTGATGAACTCCGCATTGACGGGCGCATCGACGGACTGGAAGTAGTTCCATGCGGCAAGGTGGCCAACCAGAGGGCCTGTATCGAGACCAGCCAGCTCTTCTTCACCCACGGAGAAGGCAACGACGGGGATATCTTCGGCCTTCACGCCTTGGTTTGCCAGTTCCTTGTAGAATGGCACGTTGGCATCGCCATTGATGGTGGAAACAACGGCTGTCTTCTTGCCGGCAGAACCGAATTTCTTGATGTCGGAGACGATGGTCTGCCAGTCGGAATGGCCGAATGGCGTGTAGTTGATCATGATGTCCTCTTCCTTGACGCCCTTTGACATCAGGTAGGCTTTCAGGATCTTGTTGGTTGTCTGCGGGTAGACATAGTCGGTACCGGCCAGTACCCAGCGCTCGACGCCTTCCGTGCTGGCCAGGTAATCAACAGCGGGAATGGCCTGCTGGTTGGGGGCTGCACCGGTGTAGAAGATGTTGCGTGAGGATTCTTCGCCTTCATACTGAACGGGATAGAAGAGAATGGAATTCAACTCTTCGAAGACTGGCAGGACGGACTTGCGGGAAGACGATGTCCAGCAACCGAAAACCGCCGCGACCTTATCCTGAGAGATCAGCTGACGAGCCTTTTCTGCGAACAGCGGCCAGTCGGAGGCCGGATCGACAACAACGGCTTCTAGCTTCTTGCCAAGGACGCCGCCCTTCTTGTTCTGCTCCTCAATCAGCATCAACATGGCGTCTTTCAGAGTGGTCTCGGAAATAGCCATGGTACCGGACAAGGAATGCAGAACACCGACCTTGATCGTGTCGTCAGCGGCAAACGCACCGTGGAAGGCGGTGGTGGACATGATGGCGCCGAGCAAAGCGCCAGAAAGCATTTTCTTGAAAGTCATCGGAAGGACCCCTCTCCTGTTCAGCCTCTATGGGCTCAGCGGTTATGTTACCGCTGCTGGAGGGGACTATCGGTCTCGCATTCGCAAAACCGTATACGTCAATTGACGTAGGTGGGGTGGCGAAACAGGAACGCCAGACCATTCGTTATGAATGTGAGCCAACCGGCCGAGCGGGGGGTGCCGCAATCAGTTATGCGGCTTGTCCTTGTCACCATCGGCAATGGCTTGCTGGTGATACCAGCTGTCGAAATCGATATGCGTCTTAGGTGAGGTCATGGTTGGTCCTGTCGTGACGACTGCGTTGCGCATGCCCTTGAAGCCTGCACGGCCCCCGACGGGGAACTGATAGATCGTGGCACTTTCCAGATGCGGTTCACTTCTCATGACATCCACTCTTTCGTTGAACAGCCAGCGTTTTTGCCTCATCTCGAATATACTCTCAAAAACGCCAAAAAACACCCCTCCTGATTAAAAAAATATCACAAAGCCTATTTTTTAGGCGGCCCATGATCTCCATGGCGCAAAGAACAGTCTTTATGCAGATATCGAGCGAAATTTCGAAATTTTCTAACGAAAAATCCACTTCGCTAAAGAAACGGCATCATTTTTGACCAAAAATGGGCTTTGCCCTGCCAAAAGCATCGGGAATCACTGTGTTTTTCAAAAAAGCGCACTGCGCCGTTTCTAAGGTTTCTGACTCGAAATCACCCATTCGCACGAAAAAAAGACGACGTCCGTTCGTGCACCCGTCAAACTGGCACGGGGAATGCTTCTATAGGGACAGCACTTGAAAGCGAGGGTCGTCTGAAAGGCGGTTTGCTCGCGACGAGAATATCAAGGCTTCGCATCTTAACCTATGAGAGGTTCGCAATGACTAAGTTTAAACTCGAGTACATCTGGCTCGATGGTTACAAGCCGGTAGCAAACCTGCGTGGCAAGACGCAGATCAAGGAATTCGACGAATTCCCGACACTCGAGCAGCTTCCGCTCTGGGGCTTCGATGGCTCTTCCACCCAGCAGGCCGAAGGCCATAGCTCGGATTGCGTTTTGAAGCCCGTCGCTATCTATCCTGATCCAGCCCGCACAAACGGCGCGCTCGTCATGTGTGAAGTCATGATGCCGGATGGCGTTACGCCACACGCATCCAACAGCCGCGCAACCATTCTGGAAGACGAAAACGCCTGGTTCGGCTTCGAGCAGGAATACTTCTTCTACGAAGACGGTCGTCCGCTTGGCTTCCCTGAGCAGGGCTACCCAGCTCCGCAGGGCCCTTACTACACAGGCGTCGGCTACAAGAATGTCGGCTCCATCGCACGTGAAATCGTTGAAGAGCACCTCGACCTCTGCCTCGAAGCAGGCATCAACCACGAAGGCATCAACGCCGAAGTGGCCAAGGGTCAGTGGGAATTCCAGGTTTTCGGCAAGGGCTCCAAGAGCGCTGCTGACCAGATCTGGATCGCTCGCTACCTGCTTCTTCGCCTCTGCGAAAAGTATGGCATCGACGTCGAATTCCATTGCAAGCCACTCGGCGATACCGACTGGAACGGCTCTGGCATGCACTGCAACTTCTCCACCAAGTTTATGCGTGAAGTTGGCGGCAAGGAGTATTTCGAAGCGCTCATGGCTGCATTCGAAAAGAACTGGAAAGAGCACATCGACGTTTACGGCCCAGACAACCATCTGCGTCTGACCGGCAAGCATGAAACAGCGCCTTGGAACAAGTTCTCCTACGGCATTGCTGACCGTGGCGCGTCCATCCGCGTTCCACACTCCTTCGTCAACAACGGCTACAAGGGTTACCTCGAAGACCGCCGCCCCAACAGCCAGGGCTGCCCTTACCAGATCGCTTCCGTCGTTCTGAAGACGATTGCTGAAGTGCCTCTCGCACAGTCCGCTGCTGCCTGATAATTTGAATATGGCGTCGCCCCCACGGGGCGGCGCCATTTTTCCATTCCGCCACAAGACCCCGCACCATTTCCAGGACCATGGGTCTGGATGAGTGAAATGTCTCCCAAACAGGCGATGGAAACCCGGCATGGCCGCACGGCAACGCATCATCCCCATCAGGCGCGAATATAATCGCTGGGTCGCCAACCAGACGCTGGAAGACTATGCGCTGCGCTTCACCGCAAAAAGCGCCCGGCAGTTTTCATCCAGCCGAATCTCGCACACCGCCATCGGCGCCATCTCTTTTCTCGCGCTCGAAGCCATCGGCGGCGCAATCACGCTCTCCTATGGCACGACCAATGCCTTCTTTGCCATTCTCGTCGCCGCAACCGTGATGCTTGTCGTGGGCGTGCCGATCAGCCGGTACGCGATCCGCCACGGTGTCGATATCGACCTGCTGACACGCGGCGCAAGCTTCGGCTATATCGGCTCCACCATCACCTCGCTCATCTATGCTGCCTTCACCTTCATGCTGTTTGCCATCGAGGCATCTATCATGTCCGGTGCACTGGATCTGGCGCTCGGCATACCCCTATGGATCGGATACATCATCTCCGCCGTCATGGTCATTCCGCTGGTCACGCACGGTGTGCGGCTCATCAGCCGTTTCCAGATCATCACGCAGCCCTTCTGGATCGTTCTCAACATCCTGCCCTTCATCTTCATTGCGTTTCTGGACTGGGAGAAATTTGATCTATGGCGGGCTTTCGCAGGCATCCATCACGCATCTGGTCCACCCGGCACGACAGCCGATTTCAACCTGATCGAATTTGGCGCAGCCTCTGCCGTCATTCTGGCGCTGATGTCGCAGATCGGCGAACAGGTGGATTTCTTGCGCTTCCTGCCCGCAGAAGGAAAACTCAAGCTGCGCCACCGCTTCGCCGTATTTCTGGCGGGCGCGGGCTGGGTGCTGGTGGGCGTGCCAAAACTGCTGGCGGGGTCTTTCCTCGTCGTGCTCACCTTCAGCTCCGGCGTGCCGGTGGATCGCGCCGCGGATCCCTCGCAAATGTATCTCACCGCCTTTGGCTACATGATCCCCAACGAGAACGCGGCCATGTTGCTGATGGTGGCCTTTGTGGTGGTATCGCAGCTCAAGATCAACGTCATGAATGCCTATGCCGGCTCGCTGGCATGGTCCAATTTCTTCTCCCGCCTCACCCACAGCCACCCGGGCCGTGTGGTCTGGCTGGTCTTCAACGTTCTGATCGCACTTCTGCTCATGGAGCTTGGCATCTACAGGCTGCTGGAAGAAACGCTGGGTATCTTCTCCATCATCGCAATGGCGTGGCTTTGCACCATCTCCGCTGATCTCTTCATCAACAAGCCGCTGGGCCTTGCACCACCCGGCATCGAATTCAAGCGCGCCCATCTTTACGATATCAACCCGGTTGGCGTCGGCACCATGGCGCTGGCAGCCACAATTGCGCTCACCGCGCATTTCGGCCTGTTCGGCGGCATCGCAGCCTCCCTCGCACCTTATCTTACCCTCGTCGTCGCCTTCACCGTGTCCCCCTTGATTGCCTGGGGCACAAAGGGAAAATTCTATCTGGCCCGCAAACCGCGACAAAGCTGGACAGAAGCCAGCAGCATTACCTGCTCGATCTGCGAACACCCATTCGAGCCCGAAGACATGGCCTGGTGCCCGGCCTATGCCGCACCCATCTGTTCGCTGTGCTGTTCTCTCGACAGCCGTTGCCACGATATGTGCAAACCAAAGGCCAAGCTGAATTATCAGGTTGCCAGCGTCGCACGCACCTTCCTGCCCCATGATCTGGTTGCCCGGCTCTCCAGCCGGTTGGGCCGCTATGCCATGTCGGCGGCACTTGCCATTGCCCTATTGGGTGCAACGCTGGCGCTGATCGCTCATCAGGTGGGCACAGCATCGCCCGCGACGGTTGATGTCGTCAATCGCACCATTCTGGCAGTCTTTTTCGTGTTCGCAGTCATTGCCGGGATCGTCTGCTGGTTTCTGGTGCTGGCCCATGACAGCCGTGTGGTGGCAGAGGAAGAATCCACACGCCAGAACACGCTTCTGCTGAAAGAAATTGCCGCGCATAAAAAGACGGATGCGGCATTGCAGAACGCGAAAGACACCGCCGAAGCTGCAAACCGCGCGAAAAGCCGATATGTCGTTGGCCTCAGCCACGAGTTGCGCACGCCACTGAACGCCGTTCTCGGCTACGCGCAGATTCTCGAGCGAGACGAGACCATCCCCCAGCCGCGCCAATCCGCCATCAAGGTCATCAGGCGCTCCGCAGACCACCTGTCAGGCCTGATCGACGGTCTCCTCGATATTTCCAAGATCGAAGCAGGACGGTTGCAGGTCTACTCCAACGAAATCAACATTCAGGATTTTCTCGACCAAATCATTGATCTCTTCCGGCCGCAGGCACAGGCAAAAGGGCTGGAGCTGAAACATGAACGCACACGAGCTTTGCCGCAATATGTCCGCACCGACGAAAAACGACTCCGCCAGATCCTCGTCAACCTGCTGTCCAACGCCATCAAGTTCACGGATGCGGGCACGGTGGAATTCGACGTCGCCTATCGCAGTCAGGTCGCGACGTTTACGATCCGCGACACCGGACGCGGCATTGCCGAAAAGGACCTGAGCCGCATCTACGAACCGTTCCAGCGCGGCGAGGCTGAAAGCATTCGCCCCATGCCGGGCCTTGGGCTTGGGCTGACGATTACCCAGCTTTTGACCAACACGCTGGGCGGTGAGATTTCCGTCGTCAGCGAGAAGGACAAGGGGTCGACGTTCAAGGTTCGGCTCATGCTTTCCGCCGTCCACCGCCCCAACACCGCCCCGGCGCTGGAAAAGACGATCTCCTCCTATTCCGGCCCCCGCCGGACCATCGTCGTTGTCGATGACAATGAGGATCATCGCGAATTGATGCGGCAAGTGCTTGGCCCGCTCGATTTCGTGGTGCTGACGGCGCAAAGCGGCCCGGATTGCCTGACGCTCATAGAAGGCGTGCAGCCCGATCTTTTCCTGATCGATATTTCTATGCCCGGCATGAGCGGCTGGCAGCTCGTCTCCAAACTGCGCGAAGCAGGCCAGACAGCGCCACTCATTATGCTCTCGGCCAATATCGGCGATGGCTCCATTGCAGGCGCCGGTAAAGACAACCACAACGACACGATTGTCAAACCCGTCGATATCAGGCGGCTCTGTGACAAGCTCGCCGTGCATCTGGGCCTCACCTGGCTTTATGAGACGGATAGCCCAGCGTTGCCAAAACCTGCCAAAGCCGAAATCATCTCCCCCGGAGCGGAGCATGTCAGGGATTTGCGCCAGCTGGGTGAGATCGGCTATATCAGAGGCATCGAGGCAAAGCTTGCCGATCTGGCCCGGACCGAGATCAATGTCGCTTTTACGCAAGAGTTGGCGACCTATGTCCAGGGTTTTGATATGGCAGGCTACGCCGCATTTCTCAGCCGTTTCGAAAATCCCTCACCACAGGAGCGTCAGCCATGAGCGTATCGTCTGCCGCGCTTGCAAAGGACATCGTGCTTTTGGTGGATGACAGCCCGGATGCGCTGGGCTTTCTCACCGACGCGCTGGAACAATCCGGCTTTTCCGTGCTGATCGCCACGTCGGGACAGGCCGCGCTCAACATTGCCGAACGCATCACGCCCGATATCATCCTGCTGGACGCCGTCATGCCATCCATGGATGGTTTCGAGACCTGTACGCGCCTGAAGGCCAACGCGGCTGTTACGCAAGTGCCGGTTATTTTCATGACCGGACTGACCGATACGGAGCATGTCGTGCGCGCGCTTGAAGCAGGTGGAGTCGATTATCTGACCAAGCCGATCAATATCGATGAGCTGCGCGCCCGCATTCGCGTCCACCTCTCGAACGCTCGCTCCGCACAAAGCGCGCGCGTTGCTCTGGATGCCGCAGGCCGCCATCTGCTGGCCGTGCGTGCCAATGGCGCCATTCACTGGTCCACTCCCCAAGCAACAAGGCTGATCAATGCTGCGACGGGCCGCGATGACGGGCTGGAAATCGTTTCCCAACACATCGCCGAGTGGCTGGCCAACCGCGCCAACGAAACCTTGCGGGACGCGCCCCTCACCATCCAGCAAGCCGATCGCGCCACGTTGCAACTGACGTTTCTAGGGGCGATGGGGCCGGATGAGCATCTGTTCCGACTGACCGCTGCCAGCGATAAATCAGCCGATGAAATGCTGCGTCAGCATTTTTCCCTGACCGTCAGGGAATCGGAAGTACTGCTCTGGATTGCCAAGGGCAAATCCAACCGCGATATCGGCGATATTCTCGGCCTCTCGGCCCGCACCGTCAACAAGCATCTGGAACAGATTTACGTCAAGCTCGGCGTCGAAAACCGCGCATCTGCCGCCGTCAAGGCGGCTCACATCCTGCACGATACATAGCAAAACGGGCGCAGATCATGCGCCCGTTTTTTGAAGAAGGTGAAGGCTCGGTTAGCGGCAGATGCGAGTCTTCTTCACTACGACACGACCGTGGTAATTCGTGCGAACCTTTTTGACGAAGCAATCACGCGAGGCGCGCTGGTGATGGCGCGGACGATATTCTTCACGCACTGGCTTGCGAATAACGCGCTCGGTCGTCGTTACCGTGACGGTTTCCGCGTAGGACGGCGCGACGAACGTGAAGATGGAAGAAACAGCGATCAAAGACGAGATGATAAGGGTTTTCATGATATGACCTTGTTGTTGGTGCCTATGAACGCTGGATGACCCGTTCGGTTCCCCTTTTCTCTTTTATTACGGCGAATGGCGTCCGCGCCCGCACCATCATGGGGCAACAGAAGCAGGACCATGGAGATATGAGAAGTAATTCCGATAGGTATATCGTCATTTCCGGCTGCTCCGGCGGCGGCAAATCTACCCTGTTGGCGGAACTGGCGCGGCGCGGTTACACCACGATTGAAGAACCCGGTCGCCGCATCGTCAGACAGGAAACGAGCGCCCGGGGATCAGCCCTTCCATGGGTCGACATGGCAGCCTTTGCGCGTCGCGCCGTGGCCACGTCCCTTGAGGATCGCGACCATGCCCCGGCCAAGGGCTGGGTGTTTTTTGACAGGGGATTGATAGACGCGGCCTCCGCCCTTCACGCAGTGTGCGCAGACGGGCTGCTTCATGACCTGAAAAGCGACCACCGCTACAATCGCCGCGTCTTCCTCACGCCACCATGGCCTGAAATCTACGTGTCCGATGGCGAGCGGCAACATGAATTTGCGGCAGCTGTCTCCGAATACGACCGACTCCTCCGCGACTATCGTGCCCTGAACTACGAAACCACTGTGCTCCCGAAAGTCACCGTCATCGAGCGCGCCGATCTCGTTCTGGACATGCTGGGCTGAGGCGGTGTCAACGCTCTTTCAGCAAGCGTGACAGGGTCACAAGCTCAAACCCCTTCTGGCGCAATCCGTCTATGATCAGCGGTAGAGCCTGACGGGATACTGCACGGCTGCGATACATCACGTGCAAAAGGATGATGGACCCATTCTTCGCGTGATCAATGACATATTGCGCCAGAGCCTCCGGGCTCTCAGACACATCGGGATAGGATTCTGGCTCCACATCCCACATGATTGTTTTCCGGTCTTGCCGGGAAAGATACCAGGGCAGGCTCACAAGCTTCTTGCCGAACGGCGGACGAAACAGAATTTCACCCTCATAGCCTGCGGCACGGATGGCAGCATCGGTGCGCTCCACCTCGTCCTTAACGCGGGCTACACCCATGAATGCCATGTTGGCATGCGTATAGGAATGGTTGCCGATCTGATGGCCCGCGTCGATGATCATTTTCGTCTGAGCCGGGTTTTCGCCAATCTCCTTGCCCGTCAGGAAAAAGGTCGCCTTGGCATTTCGCTCCTTGAGAATAGCGAGAACGTCATGCGTGAAGCGGGCCGATGGCCCATCATCCAGCGTCAGGGCAACAACCGGCTTGTCGGTTTCAACCCGCGCAATGATGTCGCCGAACAGCTGCGAGCTGCGCGATTTGCTGTAGACATGAACGCCGAGTGAACTGGCAGAGATGACAACAAGAACAATCAGTCCAGCAGCATATCGCATGAATTTCTACACCACCCTTGATTGCACAACCGTGACGGACATGGTGTTGCTATCTTTGGTGACGGTATTGTGGCGTTTGCCGCAAAAGCGCGCCGGAAAACGAAAAAGCCCGGCATCGCTGCCGGGCTTCTGGATTGGTTTTATAAGGCTTACATCTGCTGGAAGTAGCTGTACTTGCCGTCTGGGCCCTTCTTCCACTCGTACATGACGTAGCCAGGCGCCTTCGGGTCGCCCTTTTCGTCGAAGGAGAGTTCGCCGAGAACGGTGGAGAACTTGCCCTTCTTCATAGCAGCAGCAACAGCTTCTGCGTCGAGCGAGCCTGCATCCTTTGCAGCAGCAGCAATCGTCTGCAGCGCAGCGTAGGAGTAGAGCGTGTAAGCTTCAGGGTTGAAGCCTGCGGCCTTGAACTTGGCAACCAAGTCCTTGTTAGCAGGGTTGATGGTTGGATCAGGGCCGAACGTGTTCAGCGTGCCTTCAACAGCGTCACCAGCGATGGAGGCCAGTTCGTTGGAAACAATGCCGTCGCCCGAAACGAGCTTAGCCTTCAGACCCTGGTCAGCTGCCTGACGGATGATGAGACCAGCTTCTGTATGGAGACCACCCCAGTAGATGATCGAAACGCCAGCTTCCTTCATCTTCGCGATCAGCGCAGAGAAGTCCTTGTCGCCAACGTTCACGCCTTCGTAGATGGCTTCTTTCGCGCCAGAAGCGTTGAGCGTCTTGCGTGTTTCATCGGCAAGGCCCTGACCGTAAGGGGTCTTGTCGTGAACGATGGCTACCTTGGCACCCTTGAACTTTTCAGCAAGGTATTTGCCGGCAACGCTGCCCTGCTGGTCGTCACGTCCGCAGGTGCGGAATGTGTTCCAGAGGCCGCGCTCGGTGAACACAGGGTTGGTCGCGGCAGGCGTGATTTCGAGGATGCCGTTCTCTGCGTAAACTTCAGACGCCGGAATGGAAACGCCGGAGTTGAAGTGACCGACAACGAACTTTACGCCATCAGCAACAAACTTGTTGGCAACCGAGATGCCCTGCTTTGGGTCGGAAACGTCGTCGCCAAGTACAATCTTGATCTTTTCGCCGTTAATTCCGCCAGCAGCATTGATGTCTGCCGCAGCCTGCTCAGCACCCTTCTGGAGCTGTGCACCAAAAGCCGCATTCGGGCCTGTCAGAGGGCCGCCAACGCCGACGAGAATGTCAGCATAGGCAGAACCACTGAAGGCGACCATTGCGGTCAGCGCAACTGCGGAAAGAAGAGACTTCTTCATTATATTACTCCCAGTTCCATGGTTGGGTTGATTATCCCTGCCTGCTCAGCACCCACCTTAACTGCGCAAGCTGTTCCACTCTCGCGAGTATTCTGAATTCAGAACAACGCCGCTGTCAATCTTTCTTCTTATAAGAAAAGGATGAAGTTCGATCATACAGCCAGTAGTAGTTATTGACCATCTGGCTGGTGCGGCGCATGCGAAATCCAACCGTTGCAAAAGCCAGCAATACTGTAACATCTATCAGGTAATAGAAGCCATTCAGCATCGGACCTGCAAACAGCGCATAGTGCATGAAACGCATCACGACGCCCAGCAGCAGCGTGTAAAGAACGACCCGCGGGTAGCTCTCCCAGCTCTCTGCAACGGACTTGCCCGTGCGCCATGCCGTCCAGAACCCCAGCAGCACCACCAGCCCTCGCAAGATATAACGAACACCGCTGTCGCTCTCGAAAAAAAGTCCCTGCATCTTTTTCCCCATCAGTAACCCTGCATCACCATGACAGGGCCTGTCTTTTTGTGGCGCCCGCCGTTTGCCGGCAGACTTTATCGTTATCTGTGATCTGCCCGTCGACCCCTGCGGGACCAGACCAGGCAACCAGCGATCAGTGACGACCGCCTTCGAGATAGGCAGCCCGGACTTCCGGATTGGCCAGCAACTCCCGGCCAGAACCGCTCATCGTCACCTTGCCATTGACCATGACATAGGCCCGGTCTGACAGCTTCAATGCGGCAAAAGCGTTCTGTTCCACGAGAAAGACGGTCAGGCCCTCTTCCTTGTTCAGCGTCTTGATCGCTTCGAAGATGCTCTTGACGATCAACGGAGCGAGGCCAAGCGATGGCTCATCCAGAAGAAGAAGCTTCGGACGAGACATCAATGCACGACCGATGGAGAGCATCTGCTGCTCGCCACCCGACAAGGTGCCACCACGCTGGGCCTGACGTTCCTTCAAGCGCGGGAACATCGTGAAAATCTTTTCCACGTCTTCCTTGAAGTATTTCAGATTGTCCAGATTGGCACCCATCTGGAGATTTTCCAGAACGGTCATGCGTGGAAATATGCGACGGCCCTCGGGCGATTGCGCGATACGACGACGCGCAATCATATGGGTCGGCACGTTGGTAATGTCTTCACCATCGAAAATGACAGAGCCTGAACGCGCTTGCGGGCTGCCGCAGATCGTCATCATCAACGTCGACTTGCCAGCGCCGTTAGCACCAATAAGGCTGACGATCTCGCCCTTGTTGACGTGTACATCCACACCGGCAAGGGCGCGGATATTGCCGTAATAGGTTTCGACGTTCTGGACTTTGAGAAGGGCTTCACCGGACATCAAACCGTTCCCCCATCAAGTTCTTCTGCAATCACTTCTTCCACTTCATCATCCTCGACACCCAGATAGGCGGCGATGACCTTCGGGTCGTTCTTCACATGATCAGGCGTGCCATCGGAAATCTTGCGGCCATATTCGAGAACCACGACATGGTCGGAAATCTCCATGACCACAGACATGTCATGCTCGATCAGAAGCAGGGACGTGCCTTCAGCCCGGATGCCACGCAACAGGTTGTTGAGCGCAAGCGATTCCTTCGGGTTGAGGCCAGCAGCCGGCTCGTCGAGGCAAAGAAGCTCAGGTTCGGTGCACATGGCGCGGGCAATTTCCAGACGGCGCTGTGCGCCATAGGGAAGATCGCCAGCAGGATCATCGGCCCGGTCGGTCAGCTCTGCCTTATCGAGCCAATATTTGGCCTTCTCGATCGCCCCTGCGGCTGCCTTCTTGTAAACCGGCATGCCGAGCAGACCGAGGAAGGTGTAGCCCGACGCCTTCATCAAGGCGTTGTGCTGCGCGACCAGCAGGTTTTCGAGAACCGTCAGGCCGGAAAACAGCCTGATGTTCTGGAAGGTACGCGCAACCTTGGCCTTCTTGGTGATTTCGAAATCCGGCAACCGCTCGAGAAGATGCTCCTCACCGGTTTTCCGGCACATCGTTATCATGCCCATCGTCGGCTTGTAGAAGCCGGTGATGCAGTTGAAGACGGTTGTCTTGCCTGCACCGTTTGGACCGATCAGAGCAGTGATCTCGCCACGCTTCGCCTCGAAGGAGAAGTCGTTGATGGCCATCAGACCGCCGAAGCGCATGGATAGATGTTCGACTTTGAGAATCGTGTCTTGTGTCATGTCAATGTTCCCGGAAGCCATCAGCCGTGACCTTCCTTGGTGAAGCTGCCGGAGATGGACTTGCGCTCCTTCAGGAAGGCCGTGGGTTCGCGAGAACCAACAAAGCCGCGTGGTTTGAACAGCATGACGATAACCATCGCCAGACCGAACAGCAGCATACGGTAAAGTTCCGGCGTGAAATCAGGACCGAAGACGTGCTTGAGGAATTCCATTTCACGCAGCAACTCTGTGCCACCGACCATGACGACCGCCGCGATGGCGATACCTGTCAGCGACCCCATGCCGCCAAGAACGACGATGGCGAGAATGACAGCGGATTCCAGGAACACGAAGCTTTCAGGCGATACGAAACCCTGACGAGCCGCGAAGAATGAACCCGCGAAACCACCGAACATCGCGCCTGTTGCAAAGGCTGTGAGCTTCGTCTTGACCGTATCGATACCGAGCGAGCGGCAAGCAATTTCGTCTTCGCGCAGCGCTTCCCACGCACGACCGATCGGCATGCGGCGCAACTTGATCGTGACGTAGGCGGTGAGCATGCACAAAAGCAGGATCACGTAGAACAGGAAGATCTTGTAGTAGGATGAGGACATCGGCAGGCCGAAGACCTTGGCGAAGTTGTTTGGTGCGCCAACATCGAAAGACCAGATACCGAAAATCGATGCTTTCGCGATGCCGGAAATACCGAAGGTTCCCTTGGTGACCTCAGTCCAGTTCAAAAGCACAAGCCGGATGATTTCACCGAAGGCGAGCGTCACGATGGCGAGATAGTCGCCGCGCAGTCTCAAAACCGGGAAGCCAAGGATGATGCCCCAGAACGCAGCCAGAATACCGGCCATCGGAAGCAGAACCCAGAAGGACAGACCGAAATAGCTGGAAAGAAGCGCGTAGGAATAAGCACCGACCGCATAGAAGGCCACATAACCCAGATCGAGCAGGCCGGCGAGACCAACGACGATGTTCAAGCCCCAGGCCAGCATCACATAGATGAGGATCTGGATGCCGAAGTTATCGACAAGCTTCAACGATCCCTGAAAGCCGAACAGACCCACGGCGATGGCCGGGTAAATCAGCAGGAAGACCAGGGCGATCTTCAGGAAGTGCTTGTGGAAGAAGCCTTTATCCTCGGAAATTTCCAGAATTCCGGTCTTCGCCTTCGCCATCTTCCGACGATCGAAATGCGGACGCAGGAAACCGACGACGAGGAAGCGACCGACCGCTGCGACGCCGACGAAGATGGCCAGAAGGCCCCAGCGCGTGCCCCAGATCAACTGGTTGTTGATATCCTGATAGGTCACGATACCGACATAGAGAATGAACATTCCCAGCGAGACGAGACCTGCGAAGAAGCCTTCTTTCACAGCCTGAGCCATCACGCTTGGACCAGGCGTTTCTTTTTCAGAAGCGATATTTGCCATGATCTTAAACCTTCTCGACTTCCGGACGGCCGAGAATACCGGTCGGCTTGAAAATCAGCACGAATGCGAGGATGGCGAACGCCGCAACATCCTTGTAGGCGATGGAGAAATACGCAGACCATAGGCTCTCAATAAGGCCGATCAGCAATCCGCCGAGCACCGCGCCGGGCAGCGAACCAATGCCACCGAGAACAGCGGCGGTAAACGCCTTCACGCCCGGAATGAAGCCATCGTTGAAGGACGCAACACCGTAATACATCAAGTACATGGAGCCTGCGACCGCGGCGAGTGCGGCACCCATGACGAAGGTGATGGAAATCGTACGGTCGACGTCAACACCCAGAAGTGCAGCCATCTTGCGGTCCTGCTCGGTTGCGCGCTGCGCACGGCCAAGAGGCGTCTTGTTGACGATATACCAGAAGGCAAGCAGCAGGACGGACGTGATCACAACGATCAGCAACTGCTTCAGCGAAATCGTGATGGCGCCGAAATGGTAGACATCCGTCACCAGCGTCGGGATCGGCTTGTTGCGCGGGCCCTGCGTGACCTGAATGAAGTTGGACAGTGCAATCGACATGCCGATGGCGGTAATCAGCGGCGCAAGGCGGAATGAGCCGCGCAGCGGGCGATAGGCCACACGTTCAATCGCCCAGTTCCACAGGCCGGTCATCAGCATCGCGACGACCATCATGACCAGAAGAAGGATCGCGACCGGAATACCGGCAAAAAACGATGTGAGAATAAGGAAGACGATCAATGCAGCGAAGCCGCCAAGCATGAAGATATCGCCATGGGCGAAGTTGATCATGCCGATAATGCCGTAAACCATCGTATAGCCGATAGCGATGAGGCCATAGATCGAGCCAAGAGTCAGCCCGTTTATGAGCTGCTGGACGAAGTACTCCATATCTTTCCCCCGGACCTATTCTCTGCGAAACAGGTCTCGTTATGTTGCTTCCGGGGGCTGCATTTTTTGTCCCCCTTGTCTAAAACCCATATCGCGTTCGAAAAAAATGTGAAGTCAAAAATCTGTAAAACAGCTTATTATTTGGAATTTCCCCAGTGAATGCCTGACGAAGCTCCACAACGGTCAGAATTTCAGCATGAGATGCCGCAAAAAACAGCTGACGCCCGTCAATTCCACGCAAAGCATCATCATTTCCAGAAATGAACGGCACGTTCCTTGCGTTGTAAACCGGGCTCGAAAAGCTTATGTCGTCTCTGCTAGGGACAGCGTCTACGATGTCTAGGGGACTTCAATGCTCGATATTTTAACCGCAGCCACCTTGATGGCTGGCAGAGAGATCATGGCGGTCCATGCCGCCGGTCCGCACGTCACCTACAAGAACGACTGTTCCCCCGTGACCGAAGCCGATCAACGGGCAGAAGACATTATCCTTGATGCACTGGCACAGCACTTTCCCGATATTCCCGTGATTGCAGAAGAGGCGGCGGCCCACGGCATTGTCCCGCAGACACGAAACGAGTTTTTCCTTGTCGATCCGCTGGATGGCACCAAGGAGTTCATTTCCGGCAAGCAGGATTTTACCGTCAACATCGCGCTGGTGCGTGACGGCACACCGGTTCTGGGCGTCGTCTATGCACCGGCCCTCAAGGTCCTTTGGACAGGAGACGGTGAGACGGCCTGCAAGGTCCATGTCTCGGATGCGTTTGAAGAGATGGATGTGCGCAGGGTTCGCTGCCGCGCCAAGCCGACAATCCCCATTGCCGTCATCAGCCGTTCGCACTGCACGCCGAAAACCGAAGCCTTTGTGGCAGAGCATGGCTTGATCGACAGCATATCCATTGGCTCCTCGCTGAAATTCTGCATGCTGGCCGAGGGTGCGGCCGATGTGTATCCGCGCTTCAGCCGCACCATGATGTGGGATACAGCCGCTGGCGATGCCGTATTACGGGCTGCCGGTGGCATCACGCTGGATATGGCCGGTCATCCCTTGCGCTATGAGATCACCGACGGAACCGAAGACGCGCTTGCCAACCCGGATTTCATCGCCTGGGGCGCAATGCCCTGAGGGCTTCGGCACGGTTCGCCTTCATCAAAAATATTTTCGTTTTTTTCTCAATGGCACCTTCCACCGCCGCACAATCTCTCGCGCAACGGAGATTGAGCCATGACAGAACAGACGACAAGACTTGAACTGCCTTATATCCTGCCTTCCCAGGCGCAGAAGCACGTCACCCACAACGAGGCCCTGCAAAGGCTTGATGCCATCACGCAACTGGTCATCCGCACCGAAGCGGCAGAACCGCCGTCAACGCCTGCGGAAGGCGATTGCTTTCTCATCTCCCCCTCTCCTACCGGCGAATGGGCAGGAAAGGCAGGAAAGCTGGCTTTCCGGCAGGATGGTGCGTGGATCTATGTCACCCCGCAAGACGGTTGGCGCGCATGGTTTCTGGAGACCATGCGCTTCAAGGCTTTGCAAAATGGCGCATGGCAGGCAATTGCGCTGCCAACTATCGCCAGCTTTGAGCAATTGGGTGTGAATGCGAGTGCTGACGACACAAACCGGCTGGCCGTGGCCGCAGCGGCCACACTCTTCACCAATGCGTCGTCGGGCGGTGGGCACCAGATAAAGGTCAACAAGGCAACGGCGGCTGACACGGCTTCATTGCTGTTTCAGTCCAGCTGGAGCGGCAGGGCCGAAATGGGATTGGCTGGCAATGACAGTTTCGCAATCAAAACCTCCGCAGATGGCGTAACATGGACAACCGCGCTTTCCGTATCTGGCGCTGGCCACGTCTCCATGCCCGCCAGACCGCTGGTGCGCGCTGGGCGAGCAAGCGGCAACATTTCCCATGCGGCAGGCTCAGTCTCGGGCTTCACCACCCTTGGCATCCAACAGGGAGGCTTTGCACTCGGCAATACCGTGGTGGATACGCTGAAAGAGGTTCGCGTTCCCGTCACCGGCATCTACGCGCTGACACTGTCACTCGCCGTCGTCTCCTCCTCTGGCCACACAGTCACCGTCAGGATCAACGGTACGGCAAGCTCTTTTGCGCTGAATGGGACAACCTCCGCCGCAGAAAGCCTGCAATCGGCCACCTTCCTCGCTTCACTCACCGCAAATGACCGCTTGTCGCTCGCTCACAGCGGCACATGCCAACTGGCCTATGGGGTGGGAAAGACTGAAATGAGCTTGGCTATGCTCTGACGCATTTCCCAACACCTGTCGCCGGATCAAGGTCGGCGGCAGGTGAACCTGCCCATCAACATCTGGACCCGGCCTTCCAAGACGCGATATCACCGGATTCACGCCAAAATACTTATATTATGAATTCCTCACGAAATGAGATTCATAAAAAATGGCAGAAAAAGCGACAAAATGAATTTTTCTTTTGGGCGCAAGAATCCAGCAAAGCTCGAACAAATCAGGCGAAACCATTCAAATTCTTAACAAATTCTCTCAAGCAGCTTAGGTAATTTTTAAAGGTACGGTCCTAAAGTGCATCAAATATGGTCTTGAGTTTGTGTAGAGTGTCCAATGACCGAAATGATACGCCCACGAGTTAAATATGTCATCGGCCCCGATGGCAGCCCTTTGACGATTGCCGACTTGCCCCCCGCGGACACGCGCCGCTGGGTCATCAGGCGAAAAGCAGAGGTTGTCGCCGCGGTACGAGGAGGACTGTTAAGCCTCGAGGAAGCCTGCGAACGATATACACTGACAGTAGAGGAATTCCTCTCCTGGCAGTCATCCATCAGTGACCACGGCCTTGCAGGTCTGCGCACCACTCGTATCCAGCAATACCGCCACTAGTTTGCGCCGTCTTCTTTTAGAGGGCGTCATCGACAGGATCAAGCGTCACCATTCCCTGAAATGAAAGGGAATGTGTGGCGCTGATTTGTTTTCGAAGCACAGGTTAGCCAAGAGCAATTTCCCGCTCTTGGCGATGTCGGACTTAGACCTGGCTCAGAACCAGACGTCTGTCACGGTTCGCCCATCAGACGGCAAATCCTTGTGGCTTTGCAAACCCTCATATCGGACGAGCGGAATATCAGCGACGTCCGCAGGCTCAGCCAGCCGCAAATTCACGGCAACCCTGACGCGCCCATCCTCCTCCGCTTTCGTTCTGCGCCATGAGACCAGATTGCCGCAGGTTTTGCAGAATCTGAACGACAGAACATTCGATTCGCGCTGATAGCCGACGAGCTGTTCATGCGGATCTTCTAGTGAAATTCCGTGGCCGTCATAGTCATAAGCCCACAGAACGCCGTAACGGCGACAGGCGGTACAGTTGCAGATCGTTGCATCTGGAATCTCGCCGCGAAATTCCCAATTCACCCGCCCGCACAGACATGATCCGCGCGTTATTTTTTGCGCCTTCACCACTCCTGCTAAGTCTTTCATTGGCCGGACCTCCCTTTGTTACAGTTTGTAACCGATCCCTGCCGCCAAATCACGGCGCATAAAAAAACCGCCCCCGAGGGAGCGGTGATTTTTCGTGTCGTTCAAGACAATTAGCGCCGGACATCCAATGACGTTCCGACGACATAGGCAAACGTCAGCCATTGAAAGCAGCCTCCTGATCCACTGGCCACCGTCAATGAAGACGTTAATTTCGAAGCCTCCTCACGCGCGAGCGCGAATAGCAACGTCTCGTGTTTCAAGCGCGGTCGCCCGCTCGAATTCAGCCTGGACTTCTTCCAGAACGGCTTCGGCGGCTTCTTCCTGCATCTTCAGTTCGCGGATGGAAACCTGAAGATTATCTGCGCGCTGGCGTGCAGCCTTGGCAAAGGTCGGATAGGCGAAATGTGTCGGATCGGTGATTCCTGATTTGCTCTCCTCCAGAGAAATCTGATGGACCAATTCCTTGGCCATTCGTTCGAATTCGGACATCATCATCTGCAACTGCTGCAACTGACGACGTTTTTCGTTGACCTGAAATTCCTTCAGGCGAACTAGGCTGTCACGCGACTTCATACGCAATACTCCGTGGATAGCGAGACCCCGGTAAAAACTGGAACCGACCCTTCACCCAGGCATGTGCCGGAATGATTCTTAAAAGTTACCCAACGTTAATAAAAAATCGACGCTGTTAACCTTTCGTTTACGGGCATCGTTAATGATAAGGCAGATCATTTAAAGGTCGGTAAACGCCAAGCCCGAAAAAACACGGGAACGACAATGTAGGAGTCGATTGAGTCACTTAACGGGATCTGTTCACGTTATGATTCAATTTTGGTGATGCGGATTCGCGTTGAAAAACAGTAGTCTGGAACCAGATTTTAATAAATTCTTCGCACCTTGCCAAAGGTAATTAGAATTTGTTAACCATTTGGTGGCAGCCTGCAAATCAGGCAACGACTGGATCCGTATCGCGCAAAAGGCAATCATTTACCTTCCGCGGCGGCAAAGGGGATAATTATGCGGGTTCTACTAATCGAAGACGACAGCGCAACAGCTCAGAGCATTGAGCTGATGCTGAAGTCGGAAAGTTTCAATGTCTATACGACCGATCTTGGAGAGGAAGGTGTAGATCTTGGAAAACTCTACGATTACGACATCATTCTGCTCGACCTCAACCTGCCCGACATGTCTGGCTACGAGGTTCTGAGAACGCTTCGCCTGTCCAAGGTAAAGACCCCGATCCTGATTCTCTCAGGCATGGCGGGTATTGAAGACAAGGTTCGCGGCCTTGGCTTTGGCGCCGACGACTATATGACGAAGCCTTTCCACAAGGATGAGCTCGTCGCTCGCATTCACGCTATCGTTCGTCGCTCCAAGGGACATGCCCAGTCGGTCATCTCCACGGGCGAGCTGATCGTCAATCTGGATGCCAAGACTGTGGAAGTCGGCGGCCAGCGCGTTCACCTGACGGGCAAGGAATACCAGATGCTGGAGCTTCTTTCGCTTCGCAAGGGTACGACGCTTACCAAGGAAATGTTCCTCAACCATCTCTATGGCGGCATGGATGAGCCTGAACTGAAAATCATCGACGTTTTCATCTGCAAGCTGCGCAAGAAGCTGGCAAACGCTGCAGGCGGCGCGAACTACATCGAAACCGTCTGGGGCCGTGGATACGTTCTGCGCGAGCCGGATGGCGCGACGGAATATCTCGAAACCGCTTGATTACGCCCGCAGGCATGATCCCTGAAAACCGCCCTCAAAGGCGGTTTTTCTCGTTTTTGGAGTAAGCATTCAGCACAATTGCCTTCGGTGAGTGGAACGATGCCGTTAAGAATCAGAGATGCCCTGCCGTCAGACGCTTCAAGCCTTGCCGCGATTTCACTGGAAGTCTGGATTGGCACCTATCTGCGCCGTGGCGTGAACGCATTCTTTGCCGATTACGCGCTGCGCGAATTCACCTCGGAAAAATTCGAAGCAATCCTTGGCAGCGTCAACGACCATCTCATCGTTTCCGAAAATGAGGATGGCATCGACGGCTTTATAAGGCTTTCCTTTAAGAGTCCCGCGCCGTCCCCAAGCAAGACACAGACTGAGATCAAGACGCTTTATGTCCAGCCGAGGCACCATGGCAAGGGCATAGGCAAGCGCCTTTTGCAGGCAGCGCTGGCAATATGCGCTGCCAAGGACATTGAAACCGTGTGGTTGGCGGTCAATTCCGAGAATAGCGCCGCCCTGGAATTTTACAGGGCCAACGGATTTGTGATGACTGGCCAAACGCACTTTCGCATCGACAATCAGGCCTACCTGAACGCGGTGATGGAGTGCCGGACTAGATAATGTGAAACAGAACAACCGGGCAGCGCAGGGCCGCCCGGTTCGAATTATCACATGCGCAAGGTATTTAAGCGGCTTCCAGCATGGATGCAGTGAAGACGATACGGTCTTCATGCGCTTCATAGCCAATTTTCATGCCGGCTTCTTCAGCCATCAGCAGCGTGTAGTAAGGCTGCACGGAATGTGCATCGATCGCCTCTTCTTCTGTACCCTGCGAAATCGCGGCAAACTTGGCCGGAACGCGCATCATGCGGCCTTTGACGGTGATTTCGAATCGCGCATCGGTTTCAGGGTTTTCCAGAACGATATCGACATTGCCCCCACGTGGAATGGCGCTATAGGCCACGAGGAAGAGATTGAGCAGCATCTTCACGCGGTTCTTCGGAATGATGGCGCGTGGGCCTGTCCAGCTTACCTCGGCCTTCTTTTCAGCGGCGGCGAAGTCCTTGGCAGCCTTTTCGGCCTCGCCCGTATCGATGGACGCTCCGGCTGAACCGGATGCACCGAATGCCAGACGGGCGAATTTGAGGCGGACCGAGGCATTGAGCGCCGAGGTACGGATCAGGTCCAGCGCGTCTTCGTCCGAACCGCCCTCATCCAGCAGCTCCAGCCCGTTGTTGATTGCACCAACAGGCGAAATCACATCATGGCAGACGCGACTGCACAGCAGCGCCGCAAGATCGGGGCCGGACAGCGTCAGATTCGGTTTGCTCGTCATAAAATTTTCTCCTGCGCAAGGCTGCGCGGACGGTGTGGAAATTATTAAGCCATAATGACACCATATTTGGTAAACCGATTGTTAATATCATGGTTTCAAAATGCCAAATGTCTTAACAGGGCAAAACGAACGAAACAGACGGACGGAATTGAAGATGCGACTGACTGAACTCCGCACCATCGCACGCCTCGGACTCTTCAGAATTTTCTTGGCGTTCACGAGCCTTTTCGTGTGTGCCGCGCAAGCCTCTGCCCAAAGCAGCGACCAATATTCCCTACAGGAAATTGTTGACGCCGGACATGGGTTCTTTGGCGAAACGACGGGCGGACTGGCCAAGGTCGTTGAACGTGCATTCCAGCAATATGGCCTGCCCAATGGTTATATTCTGGGTCAGGAAGGCTCAGGCGCGTTCGTCGCAGGCCTGACCTATGGCGAAGGCCAGCTCTACACCAAGAATGCCGGTCAGCACCCCGTGTTCTGGCAGGGCCCCTCGCTCGGTCTGGACTATGGTGGCCAAGGCACACGCGCCATGATGCTTGTCTATAACCTGCCTGCGGTGAACTCTCTGTACCGCCGTTATGGTGGCGTCAGCGGTTCCGCTTTCATCGTTGCTGGCGTGGGCATGACCGTGTTGAAAAACAGCGATGTGACCATTGCGCCAATCAGAACCGGTATCGGCGCCCGTCTTGGCATCAATGTCGGCTACCTGAAACTGACCCCACAGCCGACGTGGAACCCGTTCTGAGTGGCATGACTCTGCGGCTGGCAGAAACGCCATCGCACCTGGTATAAGGCCTGACGCAAGATTGGCGTGCAAGACATAGCGCCGATGGAATAGACCGGGATATGAACGACCTAGACGGTTTCCGGCACTGTATTTCGTATGGAGACGCGCTGCGTGATCGAGTACTCACTTCTTTTCGGCCTGGGTTTTCTCACCGCCATTCTCCTTGTTTCGCTGATGGCACCCGCGATCCATCGCCGCATCGTCGTCTATACGGAAAAGCGCCTGCGCGCCACGATGCCGATCAGCCCGCAGGAAGTGCGTGCGCAAAAGGACATGGCCCGCGCTTTATACGCGGCAGAGAACGCCCGCACCCGCCAGGAACTGGATGCCGAGCGTGAAAAAGCTCTTTCCCTGAAATTTCGTAATGCTGGTGCGTTGGACGAAGCAGGCAAATTGCTGAACGAAACCCGTGAACTGACATCCGAACTGGAACAGATGCGGCTGGAAGCCAGCGATCTGCGCGCCAAAGCGCGTCGGCATGAAGATACGGCAGCCCGGCTGAAATCAGCTTTGAGCGACGCCGAGGAAACCGCCATTTCCCGCACGCAGGAAATTTCCGGCCTCACCAAGCGCATCAGCGCCATTTCCCGCGAATTTGACGATCTGAAGATCGCCCTGTCTGCCCGGGATCTGGAAGTTGAACAAGCGAGGCATAAAGCCGCCTCGTGGCGCAATGAGCGGGAAGCGCTGACAAAAGAACTTGATGAAGTGACTTCCAGAAACCGCGAACTGTCCAGCAATGTTAACCGCGAAAGCCGCAAGGTCGCGCGGCTGGAAGAGCAGCTCGCCCAGGAAGCCGCGCGCCACGCCGACAAGGAGCTGCTGCTAGAGCGCCGCACACAGGAAGCTGCAAGGCTGAAGGCGCTCATGGAAAACACCGCAAAGCCTGCAGCCCCGGAACCAACTGTGGTTGCCGCAGCCGCAGCCGTTGTGGCACCAAGCACCAAAGCAGCCTCACCGGAGAAGATCGCCCGCGAAATCGAGGATATTCGCAACCAGGGCACGGCTTTGACCGAGCGATTGCTCAACAGCCGAGGCAGCGGCAATGACGAAGCGATTCGCCGGGAAATCTCGCAGATCGCCGCACGCATGATCGCGCTGACCATGGCTCAGGAAGGCAGCGCCTCTCCCATCCCATCCATGATCGCTGCGGCATCCAGCCAAACGGGTCGTAAGAACCTGGCAAGCCGCGCCAGCGACCTTGTGGCTCAACAAAACAGCTGACCGCTTTGACCTCTCGAAGAAAAATCGAGATTGTTCGCATTAAAAATAACAACGGATAAAATTGTAGCTATCTGTTTAAAGCCCCTGAAAAGCCCGCCCTGTAATGTCGTCATCACTGGCCCAGACGCAAAGCCTCTGGCGCCGACAGAACAAAGTGGACAAGACCGGCACCAAGCTGGCCGACGCAAAAACGGGGTATGACAATGCTGAAGAAACTCTTTGCTGCCGCCATCTGTGGCATCGTTATCGCGTCTGTTGCAAGCCACGCTGAAGCGGCAGGCCCCGGCGGATTTGCCCGCGGATTTATGTCTATCGAACGAAACGTCGTTGCAGCTGTCGCGCCTGTTGGCAGCGCCTGCACGCTCGATCTGGCGGCCTCTCAGATGAGATCAGCACTGGATGATTATTTCGCTGGGTTCGATCAGTCGCTAGCGGCCAACTGACCACGCATTTTTGAAAACATGACCAACTTGCCGCCGTTTCCTCATGGAACCGGCGGTTTTTTTCTTTCTGCAACGGCTATGCCTGTCAGCGTCAGCAGCAAGGCAATCAGCTGGTAGGGGTGCAGTATCTCTCCAAGGATGAGCACAGACAAAAACGTGCCAAACACCGGGATGAGATTGATGAAAAGCCCCGCACGGTTGGGCCCGATACGCTCAACACCCATGATGAAGAAGATCTGCGCGACGAGAGACGCAAACAGCGCGGTGTAAACCGTTATCACCCAGCCTTTTGCGTCCGGCCACTGGGCCGCCTCCTGCGAAACTTCCCACAACAGCAGCGGAACCGACGACACCAAGGCGGCCATGGCCGGAATAGCCATCAGCGTGCGCCAGTTAACAACAGGCTTCCAGCGCAACATCACGGTATAGATGGCATAGGACAGAACCGCGAGAAGCATGATGGCGTCGCCAATGTTCATGTCGAGGTGCAACAGTGACAAGAGGTCACCGTGGGAGGCAAGAAGCGACACACCCGTAATGGTCAAAATGAAACCGATGATCTGGCCCGCGAAAATCCGCGTGCGGAATAGCGCGAAGTTCAGCGCAAATATGACCATGGGAATGCCAGCCTGAATGACGGCAACATTGATGGCCGATGTATGTTTCAGCGCGGTGTAGAGCGTGGCGTTGAAACATGTGTAGCCCACGGCACCCAAAGCGAAAAAATAGGGCAACCGCGTTTTTACAACCGGCCAGTCGCGGCGCAGGTGCGGCAGGGAAATGGCGGTTATCACGGCGACAGCTATGGCCCACCGCAGAAATGTCAGAACCATAGGGCTGACATGTCCAACCGCCAGCTTTCCCGCCACGGCGTTACCGCCCCAGCACAGTGTGGCAATGATCAAAACGAGATAGGCTCTGGATGACACGGAATTTCGACTTTCAGATCAACAACCGCCGCTGTTCTGCACCGCCGATTCGCGTTCCGCAAGGAGGGATCGGGACAAGGATAGCGCCCCGAAACCGAATTGTGCCGGAAAAACAAGGATTCTCCCCATAAACAGGGTCGCTTTCCGCAAAACAACGCAGTATACATTCGCGGGTTTTAGTAAGGGGCGTTTCAGCGCCAGGAGCAGGAAAGCAAGAAATGACGAATGTCGTGGTGGTCGGCTCGCAGTGGGGCGATGAAGGCAAGGGTAAGATCGTTGATTGGCTTTCGGAGCGCGCAGACGTCGTCGTGCGCTACCAGGGTGGTCATAACGCAGGTCATACGCTCGTCATTGATGGCGTCAGCTATAAGTTGTCGCTTTTGCCCTCTGGCGTGGTGCGCCCCGGCAAGCTCGCCGTTATCGGCAACGGCGTCGTCGTCGACCCGCACGCGCTGATCGCAGAAATCGGACGTCTGGACGCTCAGGGTGTGAAGGTCACGCCGCAGAACCTGCGGATTGCCGACAACGCAACCCTTATCCTCTCGCTGCACCGCGAGCTGGATGGCATGCGCGAAGACGCCGCCTCCAACAGCGGCACCAAGATTGGCACGACCCGTCGAGGTATCGGCCCGGCATACGAAGACAAGGTTGGCCGCCGCGCCATTCGCGTCATGGATCTGGAAGACAAGGATGCTCTTTCCGCCAAGGTCGATCGTATTCTGACCCACCACAACGCGCTACGTCGCGGCTTCGGCGCTGCGGAAGTCTCTCATGAAACCATCATGGAAGAACTGACATCGGTCGCAGACAAGATCCTGCCGTTCAGCGAAACCGTATGGCTTCTGCTCGACAAGAAGCGCCGCGCTGGCGAACGCATCCTGTTTGAAGGTGCGCAGGGCTCGCTGCTCGATATCGACCATGGCACATATCCCTATGTCACCTCGTCCAACACGGTGGCTGGTCAAGCCTCTGCCGGTTCGGGCATGGGTCCGGGCTCGCTCGGCTATATACTCGGCATCACCAAAGCCTATACGACACGCGTTGGCGAAGGCCCCTTCCCGACGGAACTGCACGATGAAGTCGGCCAGTTCCTTGGCGAAAAAGGCCATGAGTTTGGCACGGTAACAGGCCGCAAGCGCCGTTGCGGCTGGTTTGACGCTGCACTGGTTCGCCAGTCCGTTGCTACCAATGGCATCACCGGCATTGCGCTGACGAAGCTCGATGTTCTCGATGGTCTGGAAGAATTGAAGATCTGCGTCGGCTACAAGCTGGACGGTCAGGAGATCGAGCATCTTCCGGCAAGCCAGGGCGCACAGGCACGCGTCGAGCCCATCTACATCACGCTTGAAGGTTGGAAAGAATCCACAGTCGGCGCCCGCAAATGGGCGGATTTGCCTGCTCAAGCTATCAAATATGTCCGCCAGGTCGAGGAGTTGATCGGAGCGCCTGTTGCGCTTCTATCCACCAGCCCCGAGCGGGATGACACCATACTTGTGACTGATCCGTTTGAGGACTAATGTCCTCAACGATCATGTTTGGTAAACCATATCAGGCCAGAACGTCATTGGCCTCGACGAGAAAGTGCTTATGGCGGATTTTGTAGCAGTCATTCGCAAGGCCGTGGATGGCTTGGCGAACAATACTCCTGAAAACCGGGCAAAGGTGTACGACAAAGCGCGGAGCGCTGTCGTGCGCCAGCTTGAGAACATGAAGCCGCGTCCACCCGAAGAACTGCTAAAGCGGCAGATTCTGAAGCTGGACACAGCCATTGCCGAGGTTGAGGGTGACTACGCCGAGGCGCTTCCCGCCGTTGAGGACGATGAAGATTACGCCGAAGCGGTGGCAGCACCCGTTGCTGCCCCGCCAACGCCTGATGTCTCCTCGCCCTATTATGAGGAAACCGTCGCCGAGGAGCAGCGTGCCTATGAGAAGCCCGCAGCTCCAGAAGAGCAGCCGGTCTACGCACCGGTAGAGCCCGCTCCCGTTGAGCCCGAGACATATCACGACGAACCGGAAGCCGAAGAACACTATGCCGAGCCAGTCGTTGACTATGTGAGCCGTGAACCGGAAGCGCCAACCTATTTCACGACGGCCACGGAAGTAACACGCTTCACCCCGCCTCAGGTCGAAGTCGAGCCTGTTGCTGGCGAACCGGAGGATCACGCCCACGAGAACTGGGTTGGACAGGATACGCCTGCCGACGATCGTGAAACCTATCCGCATGAAGACACACTTCATCAGGCGGACGAAGACCTTCACCGGGAACCGGCCCGCCCTTCGGATGACAGCGATGTCTTCCACGCCAATATTGCGCAGCCCTATGATGCTAGCTACTCCTCCCCGTCACCCTATTATCAGGATGCCGTCGCAGAGGATCAGCGGGTTGAGACGCGCCACGACGAGATCCACTTTGGCGAGGCTCCGACCTTTGCCGATGAAGATCAGCGGCATCAAGACCAGCAGACGAGTGCACCAAAGCAGCCCCCTGCTGTCGTCGAAGATTACTCCACCTATTTCCAGGACACATCGCTTGACCTGACGGCAAAATCCACCCCAGGCCTGCCGCGCGCCGATGAAGATCCTTTCGCACCACAGACGCCTAAGAAGGACGATGCGGAGCGTACCCCATGGGACGATCTGGAAGAGCTGATCGGCTATGACGGCACGTCTGGTAACGTATCGAACAATGCCAGAAACGATGATTTCGGCTCAGGCATAGCGGCCGACGGCATCCCAGCGTCTGCTTACAGAACGCAGAAAAAACGCAAGCGTAACTATTCGGGCATGGTTCTTGGCCTGTGCGGCGTCGTGCTTTTGGCAGGCGGCGCCTATGCTCTTTGGACCAATCGCGATGCGCTGAACGACATGGTCGGCGGCCTGGTGCAATCGGCTCAGAACGGCACAGGCACGGCAACGCAAACGCCGACAGAAACGGCCTCCGCGCCAGCCAGCACGCCTGCAACAAGCACACCGGCGGCGCAGACCGGTACGACCGGCCAGCAGCCAGCGTCATCCACCGCACCGCAGGCAGCTGATGATGGCTCTGTTACGGGCACGAAATACACACAGCGTCTTCTTGCTGATGGCACCGAAAAGGATGATGGCGCAGGCCCTGGAGCCAACGGCCAGCCAGTAACCGCCGAAGGCCAGTCTGTCTACCAGCAGACCGAAGCGGCGCCTGACGCCTCCGCTCAGACGCCACAAGCGACAACGGGCGCGACGACAGCTCCAGCCGGACAGGCGACCGTCCCACAGGCAGCAGCTGCCGCATCTGGCCATCGCATGTTCCTCTATGAGGAAGTGCTGGGCCAGACCGTGCCAACAGCCATTGAAGGCACCGTCTCCTGGGGCCTGCAAAATGAAGCGGATGCGAATGGCAAGCCTTCCGCCACCGTGCAGGGTCAGATCACCATTCCAGGACGTGGCCTGAGCGCATTGATCACCTTCAAGCGCAACACAGACCCGTCGCTGCCCGCCAGCCATCTGGTCGAGATCGTATTCTCGGTGGGTGCAGGCTTTGAAGGCGGCGCAATCGACAGCGTCCAGCGCATCGCCATGAAGAGCACGGAGCAGGATCGTGGAAACGCGCTGATCGCCGTACCGGCAAAGATCACCGACGATTTCCACATGATCGCGCTGAACGATTTCCCGGATGCGTTGAAGACCAATCTGGAGCTGATGCGCACCCGCGACTGGATCGACATTCCGGTATCTTACCGCAATGGTCGCCGCGCCTTGCTGACCCTTCAAAAGGGTGCTGATGGCAAGGCCGCATTCGACACGGCGTTGCGTGAATGGAGCGCGGCAGTTCCCGCGACCAACCAGTAACGCGCGATCATCATCACACAATACAAAAAGGCCCCGAATGGAAACATTCGGGGCCTTTTGATTGATGGAAATGAATATGAAGAGTGGGTTACGCGTCGACCACACGCAGCGCCTTTGCAGCTTCAAGCGCTTCTTTCTGAACGGCTTCCTGCACCTTTTCAAAGGCACGAACTTCGATCTGGCGAACGCGCTCGCGGCTGATGTCGAACTCTGTGGACAGGTCTTCCAGCGTCACCGGCTCTTCGGAAAGACGGCGTGCTTCAAAGATGCGGCGCTCACGCTCGTTTAGAACGCCCATGGCCTTCGCCAGCATGCGACGACGGGTTTCCAGCTCATCCTGCTGGATGAGCACGGTTTCCTGGCTTTCGTGGTCGTCCACCAACCAATCCTGCCACTGGCCTGCTTCACCCTCCGCAGCGCGAATAGGCGCGTTGAGTGACGCATCGCCGTGGAGGCGACGGTTCATGGAGATGACTTCTTCCTCAGAAACCTGAAGCTTGGTCGCAATCTCGGTAACGTGCTCTGGTTTCAGATCGCCTTCATCGATAGCCTGAATTTTACCCTTCAGGCGACGCAGATTGAAGAACAGGCGCTTCTGGTTCGCCGTGGTGCCCATTTTCACCAGCGACCACGAACGAAGGATATATTCCTGAATGGACGCCTTGATCCACCACATCGCATAGGTCGCAAGGCGGAAGCCGCGCTCGGGATCAAATTTCTTGACCGCCTGCATCAGACCCACATTGCCCTCGGAAACAACTTCGCCGATAGGCAGGCCATAGCCACGGTAGCCCATTGCGATTTTCGCGACGAGACGGAGGTGGCTGGTTACCAGCCGATGCGCTGCATCGCGGTCCCCATGTTCGGCGTAACGCTTGCCGAGCATATATTCCTCTTGCGGCTCCAGCATTGGAAACTTGCGGATCTCATCGAGATAGCGGTTCAGACCGGCTTCGCCGGCTGTAATCGATGGCAAACTGTTGCGGGCCATAAAGCACCCCCTTATCGTTGTTCCGGGCTGGCTCCCTTTTCAGGCAAACCAAATTTGCGTGTCGAACTCCAACCCCGCACGAACCCATGTACCAAATATGTATTGAAAATACGCGTTTCAAGCCGTCGCGGATCACAGCAGCGTTATAAAATTACCTGACCCGTTGCCATGCAAACGGCGCAGAGATGAATTCGTTCCGCATTTTTCGCCAAGCGGCAACTCTGCGCCCACGCAAAAGCAGGTGCGCCGCTCCCGCCTTGGGGAGTTGCGCAACTGTACAACGCTCAAATATCGTTTTTTTCAGCCGCGAAGTGCCTGTGCCAGTTCTGCCATATCGTCAGGCATATCGGTTTCGAACTCCATGACCTCGCCGGTCCGTGGATGCTCGAAAGCCAGAAGATAGGCATGCAGAGCTTGCCTTGAAAACCGGTTGACCACTTCCTTCGCCTCATCAGGCAAAAGGTTGGATTTCGTGCGGAAGGCGGCTCCATATTCGGGATCACCGATCAGCGGATGCCCGATATGCGCCATGTGAACACGGATCTGGTGCGTGCGCCCGGTCTCAAGGCGGCATTCCACGAGGGAAGCAAGGCATGTCGCATCCGGCTTTTCATGATAACGCTCTATCACCTCATAATGGGTGATCGCTTCGCGCGCATCATCTGTATCCTCACGCTTGACGGCGCGCTTGGTGCGATCTGCCCCGCGCCCAAGTGCTGCATCAATCGTACCTCGCAAGGTTTTGGGGCGACCCCAGACAATGGCCTTATAGGCGCGCTCCAACGGTCCGGTGCGACCGTGATCGGCAAATTGTGCCGCAAGCTTGCGATGCGCATTGTCGTTCTTGGCAACGACCATGACGCCGCTGGTTTCCTTGTCCAGACGGTGGACGATTCCGGGGCGCTTTACGCCGCCAATGCCGGAAAGGCTGTCGCCGCAATGGTGAATGAGCGCGTTGACCAGCGTGCCCGTCCAGTTACCAGCACCGGGATGCACAACAAGGCCCGCAGGCTTCAGCAGAACGATCAGATCCTCGTCCTCATATTCCACCTCAAGCGGAATATCTTCACCCTTTGGTTCGGGATCTTCTGGCTCCGGCATGGTAATCTCAATGCGGTCGCCCGGCTGCACCTTCTTCTTCGGCTCGGTCACGGCTTTTTCATTGAGAAAAACCGCCCCCTGCTCGATCAGCGCCTTGATGCGGCTGCGTGAAAGATCGCCACCGACCTCGGCTGCCAACCACGCGTCGATACGGCCTTCGGCATCTTCGCCGGCAATCAGGACTTTCCTTGCGTCTCCGCCTTGTTTAAAGGGGTCGTTCATTCTTATTTTCCGATCACTCAACAATATCCAAGGATCCCGATGACGCAGATCGAGCAAGCCGAACAGGACGACCAGCCGCTAGACCCGGCCATGGAAAAAGTTCGGCGCAAGATGATCCGGTTGCAGATCGTGTCGGGCTCCGTGATGTTTATCAGCCTTATGGCTGTCTTCGGCGCAGTTGTCTATAAGGCCGTCGGCCCGTCTAAGACCACGACAACAACTGCGACGACCACCGTTCCCTCCGATGCGCCGGTTGCCGCCACCGCCAGCCTGCCGCAGGGCTTCGCCATCGAGAACGTCTCGTTCGCCAACGGCGACATGCTGTTTTACGGACGCCTGGCCAATGGCACGCGCAAGGCGCTGGTCTTCAACATTCAGGCAGGTCGTTTCGTGGCTGATATCACCATCGATGCAAGGTGATCTCGCGCTAACGCCAATAACCGACGCAGACGACCCTCGCATCGCGGATTTCAAAGATATCCGTGAGCGTGATCTGACGGGCAGACAGGGACGCTTCATCGTGGAGGGCACTGTCGTGCTGCGCATGCTGGCAGCAGCCCACAAGGCTGGCCGTGATTTCGAGGCGGAAAGCATTCTCATCCTCGAAAACCGTCTGGCAGGCGTCGCCGATATTCTTTGCGAGTTTCCATCCGATGTCCCGATCTATGTCGCGAAGGCATCGGTGCTGGATGCGATTGTCGGTTTTCATCTGCACCGGGGCATTCTGGCGCTGGGGAAGCGAAAGAGCGACCGGGACATGGGCGTGACCCTTGGCCAATTGCCGCAATCCTCGCTCGTGCTGGCGGGTTGTGGCATTTCCAATCACGATAATCTCGGCGCAATGTTTCGCAATGCTGCAGCCTTTTACGCAGATGCCGTTTTCCTGGATTCCACCTGCTGCGATCCGCTCTATCGAAAATCCCTGCGTGTCTCTGTAGGGTCCGTACTGTCGGTGCCTTACCACCGCGGGGGCGCTGCCCTTCAAATGTTGGAAACCCTGGCCGCAGAAGGCTTCGACATCTGGAGCCTGTCTCCGGCAGGCACAACGGAAATTCGCCAGATCAAGGCATCGAACAGGATGGCATTGGTGATTGGCACAGAGGGTGATGGCTTGCCGCCAGATGTTCTCTCGCGGTTTCACACGGCGCGTATTTCCCAGTCCCCGCAGCTTGATAGCCTCAATGCTGCAACGGCTGCGGGCCTTGCTCTATACCAGATGGCCGCTGCCATGGGTCGCATCTGAGGCACGGACCAAATGCTAACGATACGTTAATCGCGCGCATTTGCATTAACCTTGTCTCAAAACCGACCGTTAAGATTTACAATTTAGTAATAGGCGGAACGAGAGGTTTCGCGATGCGTGGCGTATTTGTCGTCGTTTTTCTTTTGGTAGCCTTGGCTGGTTGCGCGACTGCACCGTCGCAGATTACCAATGCCTGTGCGATTTTTGACCAGCGGGACGGCGTATTCAACAACTGGAAAAAAGATGCGCGGGCTGCTGAGCGGGAGTTCGGCGTGCCGGTTCCGGTCATGATGGCCACCATCTACACCGAATCCAGCTTCCAGCCCTATGCCCGCCCGCCCCGCAACAAGCTGTTCGGCTTCATTCCGTGGGGCCGCAAATCCACCGCCTATGGCTATGCGCAGGCGCTGGATGGCACGTGGAAAGTCTATCAGCGCGAAACAGGACGCTGGAATGCCAGCCGCACCGATTTCACCGACGCAATCCACTTCGTTGGCTGGTATCACGCCAAGAGCAACCGTCAGAACGGCATTGCTCTCAACGATCCCTACAATCTCTACCTCGCCTATTATTCCGGCCATGCCGGATATTCCAAGGGCGTGTGGCGCGACAATATCGCCATTCAGAAAGCCGCCCGCCGCTCTGCCAACATGGCAATCCGCTATGAAAAGCAGTTGCAGGACTGCGGGTACCGGTAGAACCCGCAGCCTCTACCAAGCGAAGTGCCGGGGCCGGTCACACATAGGGCGTCATAAACGCCCTGACAGCCTCGATCTCGGTGGATCGTATTTCGTGGCCGCCCGAATGCCACTCCATGTCCACATCGCCGCCCTGCGCCTTGAAATAGTCCCGCAGCTTGTTGGTCAAAGGAGTTGGGCAGATCGGGTCGCGCTCCCCCGCCGTTATCAGCAGACGGCGTGATGACGATGCGGGTGCAGGCTTCGGCGTAAATGGAATGAGCGGATGCATCAGCACGGCCGCATCAAACAGATCGGGAAACTCGATCAGCACATTGGCCAGAATATTCGCGCCGTTCGAGAAGCCGAGACCAACCACCAGCCCCGCCTCGTGGGCATCGCGGTTGGCTGCGACGAACTCCGCCATTTTCTTCGTGGCACGATCGAGATCCGCCATGTCATAAACGCCCTCTGCCGTGCGGCGGAAGAAGCGGGCCGCGCCGTATTCGGAGACATCACCCTGTGGCGAAACAACCGTCGCATTGGGCAACAGTCGCGAACCGAAGTCGAAGAACTGGTTCTCATCGCCACCCGTGCCGTGAAACACGAAAAAAGCGGGCTGCCCCGGTGCACCGGGCCGCACCTTGTGGAAATAGCTATCCTTGCTCATAAAAACTCCTCAAAACAGCCTGCGGCGCTGAGGCCGCAAGCGTTTCTGCTGTTTCGAACTATCAATTTTCCAGCGGCTCCAGATGCTGCTCCAGCGTGGCGCGCAGATGCGCGTGCTGACTTGGCAGCTTCAGGGCTTCGCCCAGATGCGCCGTATCCTCGTCACGGTCAAAGCCGGGCTCGTTGGTGGCGATTTCAAAGAGAACGCCACCGGGCGTGCGGAAATAGATCGCCCAGAAGTAATCACGGTCGATCACAGGCGTGACCTGATAGCCCGTATCCATCAGCGCCTTGCGAACTTCCAGCTGCGTCTGGCGGTTATCGACCGCAAATGCGAGGTGGTGGACAGAGCCTGCACCAAGGCGCGCACCTGAAATATTCGGCATGGTTTCGATATCGATGACATCGGCACCATTGCCGCCGGGCATGCCCAACCGCAAAACACCATCCTTCCGGTCAACTTCCTGATAGCCCATGAACTTCAACAGTTCTGCCGTTGCACCTTCATCCTGAAGCCGCAGCGACGCACCCTGAAAGCCACGGATCGCCTGATCTTCACCGACGCCATTGGCGGTCCATTGCGCTCGCGCATCGTCCTTCACCTCGACCATGGCGAAACCATCACCATCAGGCCCGGCAAAATGCAGACGCTTGTTGCCGAAAGCCTCATCGGCTTTCAGTCCATCGACATTGGCCTTGGCCAAACGGTCCTGCCAGTAGCCAAGCGAACCTTCCGGAACGGAAAACAGCGTCGTGCCCACTTCGCCGGTACCGGGACGGCCCCGTGCAATATGCGGAAACGGGAAATAGGTCATGACAGAGCCGGGCGTACCGACCTCGTCACCATAGTAGAGGTGGTAAACGTCTGGCGCATCGAAATTGACTGTCTTCTTTACGCGGCGCAAACCCAGCGTATCGGTGAAGAAGTGGTTGTTGCCGCGTGCACTCGCAGCCATGGACGTGACGTGGTGCAGGCCCTTGATCTGGTTCAACATTTTTGATCCCTCAAATCTGGATGGGTGCGCGGAACAGCGTCACCCTTCGTTCATGGGCTCAAGATGGTGCAGATCATGCCGTTCGTATAGATCGAACGTTCAGAACGGATTGTGCTGAATCTGTGAACGACGCTACAGCGTCGTTCAGCAACTGGAGCAATTGCAGCAAAAGTGGGAACCGGTTTTGCGTCCGCAATGCGTAAAACAAACGGATTTAGCGCGACCGATCAGTGGTCGTCATTGGCACCTTTGACCCAGTAACCCGCCGTGTGCAGCGCAGTTTTCGGCAGTCCAGCCTCATCCATCAGCATTTTCTTGATGGTGCGCGCTTCAGCTTTTTCGCAGCCGACGAACACATGCAGACCCTGATGATCGCCCCACGGATGGTCACGCAGCGCCTTTTCCAGCAGGCCTGCACCGCCAGCCGCTTGGCCCTTGCGGTGCAGCCAGTTCCAGGTCACCTGCGCCTGCGAGGTGACAGGCTGCTGCTCGTTCTCATCATCAATCTCGGAATAAACCGTCACTGTCTTGCCCGCCGGCATTTCAACAACCATGCGCAACATCACGGGCAGCGCGGTTTCATCGCCTGCGAATACATAAGTCGTGGCATCCGGCAATTCGCCACCGGGGCCAACGATGCCAACAATATCACCGGGTGCTGCCGTTGCGCCAAAATGCGCGCCCGGCATGGCGTCTCCCTCATGCATGACGAAATCAAGATGGATCTCGCCGCGGGACATATCGCCTGACCTGATCGTATAGACCCGTCGCGTCAGCTCATCTTCCCCCTGCGGCCAGACAATGGCTCCCGTTTTTGAGAGATGTGGCCAAACCGGCTCGCGCTTCTGATCCGGCACAATGAGAATGCGGACATGCAGGCCGCCCGTCAGCAACCGCTCTATGCCGTCGTCGATGGCAATCACGACACGCCGCATTTTCGGTGTCAGATTATAGCCGCGAACCACACGACCACTGAACAGATTAGGCATCTCCCGCAGATCGGCGCCGTGCCCTTCCCAGCGGAAATCGAGAGACGTATCGCCGCTGAACTCGACGATATGCTCAGCCACCATCGCCTTGACAGACAGAAGAACATTTTCCGACACACAATTGATGCGCGCCGCAAAGCGTCCGTCTGCCGCTTCAAACGTACCATTGCCGTAATCCGCCTCGAAATGCAGAGCGGAACCGGTCCGGGTCATGGTCAGGTGTTCGGCAAAATGTTCGTGAAAAGCATCGACAATGGCTGCCGGATCGGGAAGAGCGACAGATGTTTGCGCAGACAAAAAAGACACCGCGTAAATCCTTCATATTACAGTCCGGTTATCTTTAGATCAGCATGCTTGAAAGCGCAAAGCAGATTTTGTGATGCGGGTCACACTTTTTGCGGCAGTTGCCAATCAATCTGCTGCTTGCCACGGGAACTCAGAAATTCGTTAGCCTTGGAAAAATGGTGATTGCCGAAAAAGCCATTATGGGCGGACAGAGGCGATGGATGCGGGGATTTGAGCACCAGATGCCTTGCCTCGTCAACAAAGGCCGCTTTCTTCTGGGCATAGGCGCCCCAAAGCAGAAACACAACGCCATCGCACTCATCATTGACCGAGCGGATGATGGCGTCGGTAAACTTCTCCCAGCCCTTGCCCTGATGGGAAGCGGCACGCGCTTCCTCGACCGTCAGAACGCTGTTGAGCAGCAACACGCCCTGACGCGCCCAGCTTTCCAGAAAGCCATGCTGGACAGGTGCAATGCCAAGATCGCTCTGCAGTTCCTTGTAGATATTGACGAGCGATGGCGGTGTGCGCACGCCGGGCTGAACGGAAAAACACAGGCCATGCGCCTGTCCCGCGCCATGATAGGGATCCTGCCCCAGAATGACGACCTTGACTTCTGGCAGCGGGGTGAGGTCGAGCGCGCGAAAATACTCAGCTCCCTTGGGAAAGATCTGCTTGCCTGCATTTTTCTCGGCAAGCAGAAAATCCTTGAGTTTTTGCATGTAAGGGCTGGCAAATTCGGCTGAGAGAGCCTCTTTCCAACTGTCATCGAGTTTCACGCCTGCGTCTACCATGGCCCTGCCCTCGCCCTGCACTTGATTGTCGCTTGCTTACTTGAACCGTGCGCCGCGCTGAAGCACTTCGATCTTGTATCCATCGGGATCGCAAATGAAGAAATACTTGGCGAATGGCGCGCCCTTATATTCCGCGTTGACGATCTTTCCGACGGTGAGGCCGGACTCTGTCAGGCGCGCATGCTCGGCATCCACATCTTCGACACTGACGGCGATATGGCCGTAGCCATCACCCAATGCGTAGGGCACTTCACGGCCCTTGTTGACCGTCAGCTCAAGCTCGAAGTCACCTTCGGCATTGCTCAGATACACCAGCGTAAAGGTTTCGAACTCGTAACGCACAGCCACTTCGAGGCCAAAAGCTTGGCTGTAAAAACTCACCGAACGCTTTTCGTCCAGCACCCGGACCATAGAGTGAATAAGTTTGGCCATGGTGATACCTTCTTCTTGTTTATTGGTGGCCTGCTAATCCTCGCAGGCATTAGGCAAGGCTGATAAAGGCAGAACGCGCCGGTTTCAACCCTTGAGCCCCCTTCGAGGCGCATGGCAGATCATAGCACATATGCCAATGGATGGTGTTTTCGCACTATCATGAGCGCTAAGCTCATGATATCGGCATTCATGCGCATCCTTTATCTCTGTTTTGGCTGGCTCATGGTTGCCACCGGCATCGTCGGTGCGTTTCTGCCTGTTTTGCCAACGACGCCGTTTCTCCTCGTCGCGCTCTGGTGCTTTTCCAAGTCGTCTCCAAAGCTGGAATCCTGGCTCCTGTCCCACCCCAGATTCGGGCCCTCCCTCCGCAACTGGCGCGAAAAAGGCGCCATTCCACGCAAGGCAAAAATCGCCGCTGTGTCTCTGATGACAATGAGTTACGCGATTTTCTGGTTCGGAACAGAGCCAACGGCTCTGCGGGCATCCATCGTTGCCGCCGTCATGCTAGGTGCTGCCCTTTTCGTCACAACCCGGCCTGAGCCGTAGCCAACATCCTCAGCGATGCCGAGATTGCGGCAACACGTAGGGAATATGGGAAGCGGGCACGCGCCCGACGGTTCCGCCAATGCCATAGACGCGGGCAATCGTCTCATCATTGATGGTTTGGAGCGCTGGCCCACAGGCCGTCACCTTGCCCTCGTGCATGACGATAAGTTGATCGGCAAATTCGGCCGCGAGATTGAGATCATGCAGCACCGCCAGCACCGCGCCGCCACCCTTGGCGAAATCGCGGGCGGTTTCCAGCACGGAAATCTGGTGGCCGAGATCAAGGCTCGAGGTCGGCTCATCCAGCAGAAGCGCCCTCGGCTGTCCATTTTCGACCGGGCTTGGCACCTGCGCGAGCGTTCGGGCAAACTGCACCCGCTGCTGCTCCCCACCGGATAGAAGCGTGTAGGACCGACCTTCAAAGCCTGATAACCCCGCCTTTGCCAGCGCGCGTCGTGCTTGTTCTTCGGGCTTCAGCGCGCCTTGGGCCACCGCCCCCATGCGCACGACTTCCAGCACCGTAAAAGGGAATGACAGAACGGTGCTTTGCGGCAACACCGCCCGAACCCGCGCCAGCTGCAAAGGCGAAAACAGCTTTATATCCACGGCATTATAGGAAACGACGCCCGCATCTGCGCGCATTTCGCCCGACAGCACCTTCATCAAGGTGGATTTGCCAGCACCATTGGGACCGATAATGACGCTGAACGTGCCGGGCTGAAGCTCTATCGAGACCTCGTCCAGCAATCGACGCCCGGACCGGGTCACGCTCACATTGCGCGTTGAAATCATGACGTATTCCTCAAACCGAGACCGTTGCCACGGCCCAACAGCAGAAACAGAAACACCGGCGCACCGATCAGCGCCGTCACAACGCCGATTGGTAATTCGGCGGGTGCCGCCACCGTGCGCGCAAAACTATCCGCCAACAGCAACAGCCCAGCCCCACCAATTGCGGAAGCCGGGAGCAGAAAGCGATGCGAAGACCCGATGACCAGCCGCAAGAGATGCGGCACGACGATGCCGACAAAACCGATGGAACCAGCTGCAGCAACACTTGCACCACAGGCGGCGGCAACTGCCACGATGACAAGGCGTTTCAGGCGCTGCACGGGAATGCCCATATGGAAGGCGGCGGCATCACCCAGGATCAGTGCGTCGAGCCCTTTGGAGACGAAGGGCATGCTGACCACGATGACCAGAAAGAACGGCAGCGTCGTCCATATCTTGAGCGGCGTCGCGCCACCCAGCGAACCCAGGCTCCAGAAGGTAATGTCACGCAAAGCGCGGTCATCGGCCATGAAAATCATCAGGCCCATCAAGGCCGCACTCAGCGCGGCCAGCGCGATGCCAGCAAGGATCAAGACGCTGGTCGATGTCGTCCCGTTACGGGTCGCGATCATGTAGAGCAGCATCGTGTTCAGCAATCCGCCCATAAAGGCCATGAGCGGCAGGAAGTGCACGCCGAACACAACAGAAAGTGGAGCGAGCAGACTGCCACCCAACGCCAGAGCGGCGACTGCAAAAAGTGCGGCACCAGAGGTGATACCGACGAGACCCGGATCCGCCAGCGGATTGCGGAAAAGCCCCTGCATCATGGCACCGGAAACGGCAAGGGACGCCCCGATCATCAGGCCGAGGCCCGTGCGTGGCAAGCGAACGGCTTCCAGGATCACGCGATCACGCGGCTCCATCGTTTGCGCGTGGCCGGTGAAATACAGAACAAGTTCATGCAGACCGACGCCCGTCGGCCCGCTGGCCAGCGACACGAAACAGGCAAAAACCAGAAACACACACAGCGCGACAAGGGTGATGGCACCCTTGCGCGACCGGTCGCCTGCAACAGGACCTGCGACTTCGCTCATAGCCAGAATGCTCACGGCTTAACAACGCCGGGGTAAAGCTTTGCGGCCAGCTCACGGCCAGCGGCGGGGGTGCGCGGACCAAAGCCGATCAGATAAAGTCCATCCATGCTGATCAGCGATTTGGACGCGGCAGCGGGTGTGGACTGGAAGGCCGGAAAGCCGAAAACTTCGTCGGGGTTGGCCGCATGGCTTCCCCGCTGCATGGTCAGAACCACATCAGGGGCAGCCGCAATCACGGCCTCATCGGTCAGGGGCTTGTAGCCGGTGATATCCTGGGCGGCATTGACGCCGCCCGCCATCTCGATAATGGCTGCTGCTTCCGTGTCCTTGCCCGCCGCCATGATGCGACCGCCAGCGGTGGACAGAACAAACAGCACCCGCTTCTTCTTGTCTCCAACATCAGAGACGTCCTTCGCCAGAATAGCAAGGTCCGCATCAACCTGCGCTGCCAGTGCCTTCGCCTTCTCCTCCAGGCCAACGGCTGCACCGACGGCCTCGATTTTCGGCGCGATGGCTCGTCCCTCCGGTGGCGTGTCGATGGTCACCATCGGCACTTCACTCGCTTTGAGAATGCCGATCACATCCGCAGGACCGGCACCATCCTCGGACAGAATGAGATCAGGCTTTTGTGACAGAATGCCTTCAGAAGACAGCGCCCGCATGTAACCGACATCGGGCTTTAACAGCGCATCCGCAGGATAGCTGCTGGTCGAATCCCGCGCCACGATGCGATCTCCGGCACCGAGTGCATAGAGAATTTCCGTTACAGTGCCACCCAGCGCCACAATGCGTTTCGCCTGCGGGTTGCCTGTATCGGATGCATGAACCATGATCGGGACCAGCGCCAGGAGGGCACCGAAAGCAAATGAGCGTCGAAAAAGCGGCATGTCGTCATCCTGAAAAATGCGGCGCGCTACAGCCTGCACGCCATATAAGTTGAGTTAATTACACATCTTTAAATGCCAGACAATCCGATAAGTTGACTATTTTCGTTATCTTTTATATTTCGTAGCATAAGGGTCCCGGGGGCAAATCCGGCACCGCAAATTCGAAGGAGACTATCGATGTTTATTGCCATGAACCGCTTTCGCGTCGTGCCGGGTTTTGAAGAGGCGTTCGAGACCATCTGGCGCGAGCGCAAGCGTCATCTCGCCGAAATGCCGGGCTATCTGGAATTCCATATGCTGAAGGGTCCGAAGGCTGAGGATCACACGCTCTACGCCTCCCACACAGTCTGGGCCACCAAGGACGATTTCACCGCCTGGACGAAATCCGAGCAGTTCCGCGCCGCCCATGCCAATGCCGGAAACAATCGTGGCAAGGTCGAATATCTGTCAGGCCCGCATTTCGAAGGCTTCGACGTCATCATTCACGAGGACAGGGACGGGCAAGACCACCCCGTTGCGGCTTGAAACATGACGGCGAACGCAAGTTCTGAAACCGACACTGCCCGGCTGGAGCGCGCCAAGGCCGCCTTAGCGGAAAAGCCTGATGGCGTCGTCGAAGCCATTGCAGCCACGGCCAATGTAACGGCGGCAGAGGTTCTCTCTATTCTGCCTGATGGCGCTGCTGTTTCCGCGCCTGCGCAAGACTTCTTGAATCTCTGGAATGAATTGCGATCCTGGGGCGAAGTCCTGATGATTGTGCAGACACCGGATATTGTTTTCGAGGTGCCGGGCCACCTGCCTGAAGGCACCGAAGGCCATGGCTGGTTCAACATTCACGGCGATAGCCCCATCGGCGGCCACATCAAGAAGGACAATTGTGCATCGATTACCTTTGTCGATCGCCAGTTCCATGGACGCCGGTCACTCTCCGTGTGGTTCATGAATGCGAGCGGAAGCGCCATGTTCAAGCTTTTCGTAAGGCGGGATGAAAGCAAGGAATTGCTTGGCGACCACGTGGTGAAATTCGAAGCCTTGCGCGACAGTTACCGCACATCATGATAGCGAATGCCGCCACGGCCATCGCCATGGCGGCTTTGCTTTGAACATCCTATGTCGCTTCCGGCATGGCTTGCCCTGCCCTTGATGCCCTATGAATTCAAGGCCTTGATAAGACGTTGAAAGGGTAAGGCTTTGCGCCATGCTCGACCTGCGCTATAGGCGTTGCAACACATCGATGAGGGGAAACCTATGACAACCTATGTTTTGACCGTAGCCTGCACATCCAAGCGCGGAATCGTTGCCGCCATATCGGGCTATCTGGCGGGCAAGGGTTGCAACATTGTTGACAGTTCCCAGTTCGACGACCTCGAAACCGGCAAATTCTTCATGCGCGTTTCCTTCATTTCCGAGGAAGGCCAGAGCATGGAGGCGCTGCAGACAGGCTTCGCGCCTATCGCCACGGAATTCGGCATGGAGGCCAATATCTTCAGCGAAGGCGAGCGTACCAAGACGCTTCTGATGGTCTCGCGCTTCGGCCACTGTCTGAATGACCTGCTCTATCGCTGGAAGATCGGCGCTCTGCCAATCGATATCGTCGGCGTGGTTTCCAACCATTTCGAGTACCAGAAGGTCGTCGTCAATCACGATATTCCCTTCCACCACATCAAGGTGACGAAGGACAATAAGCCCGAGGCTGAAGCCCGGATCATGGACATCGTCGACCAGACCGGCACCGAACTGATCGTCCTCGCCCGTTACATGCAGGTTCTCTCCAACGAGATGTGCCAGAAAATGTCTGGTAAGATCATCAACATTCACCACTCCTTCCTGCCAAGCTTCAAGGGTGCGAACCCCTACAAGCAAGCCTATGAGCGCGGCGTGAAGCTGATTGGCGCGACAGCCCATTACGTGACCGCCGATCTGGATGAAGGTCCGATCATCGAGCAGGATACGGTGCGCGTCACCCATGCCCAGTCGGCAGAAGACTATGTGTCGCTTGGCCGCGATGTTGAAAGCCAGGTTCTGGCCCGCGCCATCCACGCCCACATCCACCACCGCACCTTCATCAATGGCAACCGCACGGTGGTCTTCCCGCCAAGCCCCGGCTCCTACGCTTCGGAGCGCATGGGCTAAAATAGCGACGAAGATTTGGGGGACCTGAGACTTTATTTGCGAACGGGAGCAACTGACTGCCGCGTGCAGCCGTTGCTCCTGTGTTGTCAAACACAGAGGTCTCCCTCATGAAAAAGCTTATCATTGCCGGTACCGCGTTTCTTCTCGCGGCGGGGTCAACGCTTGCCCAACAGCCAGCCCCGCCACCGCCGCCGCCAGCCCCTGCGCAAACCGAGCCCATGGCAGACGCACCACCGCCGCCTCCACCACCAAAGCCCATGCCAGGCGGCCCTAAAGATGACGGCCCAAGACATGGTGGCCCGCGGGACGGCATGCGCGACCGCATGATGATGCCTCCGCCTCCACCGCCTTCAAAGGGTGCGCATTTCCGCATCGAACAGGGCGAAACAAAAATCGACATCAAATGCGCCGATGACGAGCCCATGAAGGCCTGCGGCGATCTGCTGATGCAGCTCATCGACAAGATCAACGACTGAGATCGGTATCATTTGGAAGCGGCGCTTTTGCGCCGCTTCACGCAAACCGCACAGTCGCCTTCAATCCACGTCCGCCAGCGCCGTCTTCAAGCGACAGTCTGCCATTGAAGAAAGCGGCGATCTCCTCGACAATCGCAAGCCCAAGCCCCGCACCCGGCGCTGCATTGCCCTCTCCCCTTGCAAAACGCTGCCGCACCACGGCCCGTTTTTCTGCGGATATTCCAGGGCCATTATCCTCAACCTCAAGACATGCCGCCGCGCCATCGCGCAGCACCCGCACCGTCACTTCCGTCCCTCGTCCGGTATAAGCAATGGCGTTGCTGATGAGATTGCCCAGCAATTCACCCAACAGCAGAGGTTCTGCCATGATGCTGGCTTTATCGACCTGCTCGAAACCGAGATCAATACCCGCCTCAGCCGCAATTGGAATGTAGTCGGCGGTGATCGACTGGGCCAGCAACGCGAGATCAACCTCAACGAGGCTCTGTTTTTCCCCGGACCCTGCCGCATCAATATTGGCCATGCGCAAAAGCTGCGCGAGAATATGCTCGGCATGCGCCACAGAAGCATCACCCTTGTGGGCTGCGGCCTGTGCATCTTCCAGCGTGGAAGCCCGCGCCGAAAGCGCAAGCTGGGTGCGAATGATGGCCAGCGGCGTTCTCAGCTGGTGACTGGCATTGCCGGTGAAGTGTCGCAGCGCATCCAGCGCCGATTGCAGCCGCACCATGAAAGAATTGACGGTTTCCACGAGGTTCTCGACCTCGACCGGCACCGACTGGCGGATTGGATGCAGATCATTGGGGCTGCGTTCAGCAATGGCTTCGCTAAGTCGGTAGAGCGGACGCAGCGAAATCGTTACCGCAATCCACACAATGATGGCCGCACCGACAATCATGAACAGCAGCCGCAGCGCCGAACGCAGGATGATGGCCTGCGCCAGACGGCTGCGCGCAATCGTCGTTTCGGCCACCGTCACCGAAAACGGGACCGAATTCACCCCGGTCGATGCGAAACGCTGGATCGCCGCCACCCGGATCGGCTCGCCGCGAAACTCGGCATCCACAAACACCGGAGCATCGCTGCGCAAGCCGCTCACGGACGGCAGGTTCTGATAGCCGGTGAGAAACTGTCCATTCGGCCCGTTGACGCGGTAGAACACGCGGTCTTGCGCCGCAGAGGTGAGCATTTCGAGCGCGACATAGGGAATATCGACTTCCAGCGACCCGTCTTCGGAAACCACCACCCGCTCGGCAATGGCCAATGCAGAGCCTGACAGAACACGATCAGAGACGATATTGGCAGTATTGATGGCTTCCCGGTAGGTATCTGCCAGCGCGATGCAGCCAATGATCGCCGTCGATATCAGCAGCCAGCCAAGAAGACGCCGACGCAGCGAATAGGCCACCTGCCTCATCAAGCCATCTCCGGCAGCTTTTCGAGGTAATATCCTATGCCCCGCGCCGTCTTCACCGTGAGACCATGCGGCCCGAGCCGCTTGCGCAACCGGCTGACATATTGCTCGATGGCATTGCCGGAAAGCTCATCGTCAAAGCCGGTCAGCGATTGAACGATGGCCTCCTTGGCCACCACCTTTCCAGCCCGCATGAACAGAACTTCTAACAGCGCCACCTCCCGTGCCGGAATATCAATCGGATGGCCATCGGCTGAGAAGGTCCGCGATGTCAGATCGAACGACACTTTGCCGAACTGGACAGAAGACGAGCGCAGCCCGGCATTGCGGCGCAGAAGCACCCGTACCCGCGCCTCGAATTCCGTAATGTCGAAAGGCTTGATCATGTAATCGTCAGCGCCGAGATCGAGCCCTTTCACCCGCTCTTCCGGCGTACCGCGTGCGGTCAGGATCAGCACCGCCGCCTTGTCCTGTCGCGCGCGCATAGAACGCAACACGTCGATGCCATCCATTTCAGGCAGGTTGAGATCGAGAATGACGAGATCGAAGCTCTCCGCTGCAATTGCAGCATCGGCAGATGCGCCATCCGACACCACATCCACGGCATAGCCGCTTCCGCGCAACAGCGCCGAAAGCCCCTCGGACAGAACCGGATTGTCCTCCACCAGCAGAATTCGCAAGCCACGCCCTCCATTTGGCCGAAATTTATCGGAGCGTTCCTGTCTTGTGAATGGCAAGTGGGTGCGGCATGATCTTTTCCATGCGTATTCTTCTGTTTCTCTGTCTTTTCATCACCGTTGCAGGCGGCACACAGGCGCAGCCAATGGTGTTTCCGGCTCCCTCAGGCAAAACCGATGCGCCGACGCTCGTCGTTTACTCTTCCCTTGATGAGCCCTTGGCGATGCCGATGATCGCGGGTTTTCAAAAAGCCAACCCGGATGTGGCGGTGTCATATGAGGATATGCTGACAAGCGAGATCTATGATCGCATCGTTAGGGAAACCGACGCAGGCGAGAAAACCGCCGATTTCGCCTTCTCATCTGCCATGGACCTGCAGGTCAAGCTCAGCAATGACGGCTATGCGCAGCGATCCGATCTGCCCATGAGTGACCGCTGGCCCGCCTGGGCCAACTGGCGCAACACCGCTTACGCGCTGACATTCGAGCCCGCCGTCTTCGTTTACCACAAGCCGAGTTTCGCCAACGCCAGTCCGCCCGCCAGCCGCGCCGAATTCGTGGAGTATCTGGAACGCAACGCCAAGGAAATCCACGGGCGCATCGCCACTTATGACATTGAACGCTCCGGCGTCGGATTTCTGTTCATGTCTCGCGATCAGGAGCAGTTCGGCGATATCTGGAACGTCATCAAGAGCATGGGCACGGCGGGGGTGAAGGTTTACTCCACCAGCGGCGCCATTCTGGAGCGCATATCAGACGGCCGCTTCGTCATGGGCTATAATATTCTCGGCTCCTATGCGGCAGATTGGGCATCACGCCATCCCGATGTCGGCATTGTACTGCCGAAGGATTACACCGTGGTCATGTCGCGGATCGGCCTTGTGCCGCACGCTGCCAGAAATGCAGAGCTTGGCCGCCGCTATCTGGAATATTTCATGTCCAAGGAAGGCCAGACCATCATGGCGCGGCAGTTGCAGATTCCCGCCGTCAGTCCCGATGTCGCGGGAGAAAACACCGCCAACATGATGCAGGCCATTCACGGCGCACAATTGCGCCCGGTTCCCGTCAGCCCGGGCTTGATGGTCTATCTCGATCAGGTCAAGCGCGCGCGCATCATCGAACGTTGGAATGAAGCGTTACGCGCCCAGTAGACGAATTTCAAAAATTAATAGACAGTAAAGACGCTTGAGGGTTGCACGGCGTCAGTTAAATGACAGCTTTCTATGGTGCTGTGCAATTCTTCGTTCATCCGTGGAGGCGGACTGAAGAAGCGGGAGGAATGTTTCACGCGACAGACAATTCGGGGCGCAATTTGCCGCCCTTGAGGTCGTCCGTGCCGGCCCTTCCGCTATGATCAAAACAATGCCGAAACGGCATATCAAGGAGGGTTCACTTTGAAGCATTTCCTCATCGCTTCGCTTCTCGCAGGCGCTATGGCACTTCCCGCGGCAGCTGCCGATTACACCATCATCGCACCGGCAAATCCTGGCGGCGGCTGGGACCAGACTGCGCGCTCCATGCAGAGCGTGTTGCAGGAAGAAGGCATTTCCAAGCGCGTTCAGGTTCAGAACGTTCCCGGCGCTGGCGGCACCATTGGTCTTGCCCAGTTTGCAAGCCAGCAGAAGGGCAACGCGAATTCCCTCATCGTTGGCGGCTACGTCATGGTGGGCGCGATCCTCACCAACAAGGCACCTGTTACACTCAAGGACGTTACGCCTATCGCGCGTCTGACCGGTGAATACGAAGCCATCGTCGTTCCTGCATCGTCACCGATCCAGAACATCGGCCAGCTTATCGAGCAGCTGAAGAAAGACCCAGGCAGCGTATCCTGGGGTGGCGGTTCTGCTGGCGGCACGGACCACATCACAGCGGGCCTGATTGCCAAGGCTGCAGGCGTTGATCCAACCAAGATCAACTACATTGCTTACTCCGGCGGCGGTGAAGCGCTTGCTTCCATCCTCGGCGCACAGGTCACAGCCGGCATTTCCAGCTATGGCGAATTCGAAAGCCAGGTTAAGTCCGGCACCGTTCGCATTCTGGCCATCTCCAGCGAAGCCAAGATCCCCGGCATCGATGCGCCTACGCTGAAGGAAAGCGGCCTCGACGTCGTGGTTCAGAACTGGCGCATGGTTGCAGCCCCTCCCGGCCTGACAGCTGAGCAGCAGAAGGCTGTCAGCGCAGATGTCGAAAAGCTGGTGAAGTCTGCCAAGTGGCAGGAAACACTCAAGACCAAGGGCTGGATGGATACCTATCTTGCTGGTGACGAGTTCAAGGCACAGCTTGCAAAAGACACTGCCGCGACTGAAACCATTCTCAAAGACATTGGACTGGTAAAATGAGCCAGGGTTCAACCCCTTCACATCCTTCAAAGCGCCGCCCTGATTGGGCGGCGTTCGCGATAGCAGTGTTTCTGGTCATCGTCGCCGCTGTCATCTTCTGGGATTCAGCGCGCCTTGCCAGCGTCACCGGTTATTCGCCCGTCGGCCCGGCTACCGTTCCCTACGCCATTGCCTTCTGTCTTATCGGCCTGGCAATCTGGACGGCAATCGAAGCCTGGCGCAACGACTTTCCAGCCCGTGACAAACAGGAAATGGGACCCGTTTTCTGGGTTATTGCCGGTCTTGCCGCGCAGATGCTGCTGCTGAATGTTGCCGGTTTCTCCATTGCAACGGGCCTGCTGTTTGCCTTCACGGCGCGCGCCTTCGGCAAACGCAAGCTGTGGTTCTCAATCCCAATCGGCATCGTGTTCAGCTTCGTGATTTGGGTCATTTTTGCCCAGTTGCTGCAACTGTCGCTGCCTGCTGGACCTCTGGAACGGCTGTTTTTCTAACAGCCAGCCCAACCGATCACAACAAGACATGAAGCCCCGCGAGCGCGTCTTATACGTGAGCCGCGGCTTCACCCGACAGGGGGACAACTGTCCATGAGTACTTTTGATTTCTTGCTGCAAGGCCTTGCAATTGCAGCGCAACCGATGAACCTCGTCTATGCGCTGATTGGCGTTACGCTGGGTACGGCCGTCGGCGTTCTGCCCGGCATTGGCCCTGCCTTGACTGTGGCGCTGCTTCTGCCTGTCACATACCAGCTGGATCCCGCCGGATCGCTGATCATGTTTGCCGGTATTTACTACGGCGGCATGTATGGCGGCTCTACAACCTCGATCCTGCTCAACACACCCGGTGAAAGTGCCTCCATCGTCACCGCGCTGGAAGGTAACAAGATGGCGCGGGCGGGTCGCGGCGGACCGGCTCTTGCGACAGCGGCCATTGGCTCCTTCGTCGCGGGTCTCATCGCAACCGTCGCACTGGCATTCGTTGCACCTTACATCGTCAAACTGGCGCTGGTGTTCGGGCCACGCGAGTATTTTGCGCTGATGGTGCTGGCTTTCGTTACCGTATCCTCGGCCTTCGGTGATTCGGCATTGCGCGGCCTCACATCCCTTTTCATCGGCTTTGCGCTGGCCATTGTCGGCATCGACCAGCTCACCGGCCAGACGCGCATGAGCTTCGGCGTTCCTGATTTGCTGGATGGCATCGAAGTCACGACGCTTGCCGTGGCCATGTTTGCCATTGGCGAAACGCTCTATATCGTCGCTCAGGGTCAGGGCGGACCTGACAAGGTTGAAGCGGTGAAGGGTTCCGTCTGGATGACGGCGCAGGACTGGTCGCGCTCCTGGAAAGCATGGCTGCGCGGCACGCTGATCGGCTTCCCGATTGGTGCCATGCCAGCAGGCGGTGCTGAAATTGGAACCTTCCTGTCTTACGCGACAGAAAAGAAGCTTTCCAAGCACCCGGAAGAATTCGGCCATGGCGCTATTGAGGGCGTTGCCGGTCCGGAAGCTGCCAACAACGCATCGGCTGCCGGTACGCTCGTGCCATTGCTGACGCTCGGCCTGCCGACGACGGCCACGGCTGCCATCATGCTGGCCGGTTTCCAGCAATTCGGCCTTCAGCCTGGTCCGCTGCTCTTTGCAACCAATCCGCAGCTCGTCTGGGGTCTCATCGCCAGCCTGTTCATCGCCAACGTCATGCTGCTGGTTCTCAACCTTCCGCTGATTGGCCTGTGGGTGAGGCTGCTGACGATTCCCAAGCCATGGCTCTATGCTGGCATCCTGCTGTTTGCGACGCTCGGCACGATTGGTGCAAACCCTTCCGTGTTCGAACTTGGTATGCTGCTGGCCTTTGGTATCCTCGGATATGTGATGCGCATTTTCGGCTATCCGATTGCACCTGCGGTCGTCGGCCTCATCCTCGGACCATTGGCCGAGCAGCAGTTGCGCCGCGCGCTGGCCATCGGCCAGGGCGATCCTTCGGTCCTCTTCACATCGTGGATTGCCGTTGGCCTGTTTATCGTGGCGGCGGCTGCGTTCCTGATCCCGCTCATCATGCGCATGCGCGGTCGGGGTGAGGTGCTGTCGCAGCTGGCGGCCAACGAAGACTGATAAAGCGACCCTCCCAAGGTCCCTGCCCCGCATTCGAAAGGATGCGGGGCTTTTTTATGCCCGGAACGCAAAAGCCGCATCTGTGTTAGGACAGAAGCAATGATCCCGAGACGAGGAACTCCCATGAACAGACTTGCGCTCCTGTGCGTCGCCGCACTCACCTCATGCACCACCGCTACATCAGGCGTTGAACCTATTCCCGGCAGCATCACCTATGGTGGACAGCCAGCCACGAAGCTTACAAAATCACCCATTGGCAGCACCGTGAACCATGACTTCATGATGTCGGATGGGCGCCGCGCCTACGAGACCTACCGGATCGCACCAGATCGATCTCTCATTCTGCTGAACCGCGAGATCATGAGCGATCTGCCCTCGGACAGATAGACCGTCATCACCATTGGTTCCGGTCAAACATCATAAAGACCGATGGAACGACTATCGGGCTAACTCGTTGCTTTCCTGCATGTTTCAAAAACACCCTTGATTGATGTTTCAGGAGAGAAAAATGAGAACCCATAAGACAAGAAACGATTTACCGTCCAATGCCAAGGCCACTGTCATTGGTCTGCTGAACGAGTCGCTTGCATCCGTTATTGATCTGTCTCTTGTCACCAAGCAGGCGCATTGGAACCTCAAAGGTCCGCAATTCATCGGCGTCCACGAGTTGCTGGACACATTCCGCGCGCAGTTGGACAAGCACAGTGACACGATCGCCGAACGCGCCGTCCAGCTTGGCGGCACAGCGCTTGGCAGCGTTCAGGCCGTAACGTCCACGTCCAAGCTGAAGTCCTATCCGACCGATATCTACAAGATTCAGGACCATCTCGATGAACTCATCGAGCGTTATGGTGACGTTGCGAACCTCATTCGCAAGTCGATCGATGAGGCGGATGACGCCGGAGACGCCAACACTGCGGATATCTTCACTGCCGCATCGCGTGATCTCGACAAGGCACTCTGGTTCCTGGAAGCGCACGTTCAGGAAAAAGCCTGATCCGTTACAGTTGACGCGACAGAAAAGCGCCCGGAACCCACCGGGCGCTTCCACTATAAGCTAGATAATCCTTCAGTGGCGGCGCAAAACCGCTTTGCCAATATCGCGCAACATCTCATGGTCCAGAATGCCGCGTTGGGCGCTTCTGATCAGAACTGCTGCACATTCATTGGCAACATGACTGCTTCTGTCTTCCAGGCATTCGAAACATACGCCATCAAATATAGTTTGCAGATCACTAACCTGCTGAGGCGATAGTTGCGTGCCTACCCGTTGAAATGCAAGGTACGACAAGGCCCATCCTCCCAAAGATGCGTTTTATCGGCTTTATACTGCAGGAACGCCTATCTTTTACACCTGATCGCATCGCCTGTCGAATCAGATATTAACGAAATATCAACGATTATTTCCTTGGACCTGACGCTGCATTATGCGCGTTGCTTGTTTGTAAGGATATTGCTCTCGCAACAGACTAGAGAGGCAAAAGGCCAATATCCGACAAGGCCTTTTCGAGGTGCTCGGGCGATACCGGCTTTGTCAGGAACACGGCACCGGGCGGCAACACACCTTCAGCAGGATTGTACCGTCCCGAGATGACGATCACCTTGATTTCGGGCCAGCGACGGTGCGCGACATTTGCCAGCCCAAGCCCGTTGATAGAGCCGGGCATGTCGATGTCGGTCAAGATGGCATGGATTGAGGTACTGGCTTCTAGCATCTGAAGCGCCCGATCCGCCGTCGGTGCTTCGAGGGTAGCGAATCCGAGATCGGTTACCATATCCACGAGATCAAGGCGGATCAGCCCGTCATCTTCAACTATGAGGAGGCATGATGTCACTGCTCAATGCTCCTGTTGAAAACTGGCAAGCTCCGCAGAGATAACGCAGCGTACGCCTGCCGGATCATAAACAATATCCACAAGAGTATCGGCAGCGCCAGCAATGCCCGCCTTGATGAGGCGCGACCCGGAACCGACACGCTGCGGCACGTCAACCGGCGGACCGCCGCTTTCCGTCCAGGACAGTTCAAACCGGTCCTTGGCCTCTCCAGCAATCCCCCATTGAATATCCACCCTGCCTTCCGGCACCGAAAGAGCGCCGTACTTGATGGCATTGGTCGCAAGCTCATGCATGATGAGCGACAGTGAAAGCGATGGACGTGAGCCGACACGTAAGACTGGCCCGGAGACCGTAAAGCGCGTCATTGCCGGATCATCATGGACCTCAAGCAACTGGTTGACGAGCTTGTGAACCTGGGAAGTGCCTAGGCCACCTTGTATGACCGTGTCGTGGGCGGCGCTCAAAACACCGATCCGTGCTGACAGCGTTTTACGCGCAACATTCAGATCGCCCGCTGAGCGCAAGGTCTGCGATGCGATGGCTTGAACCATGGCCAGCTGGTTTTTAAGGCGGTGGCCAAGCTCATGGGAAATCAGCTCCCTGTGCTTCTGCTCCGCCAATTTTTCCGTCACATCCTGTGCCTGCACCAGAATGCCCGTTATCTCTCCGGATGAAGATCGCATCGCCTGATAGACAAAATCGATCATCCGGCTCTGTTTCTCACCATCCGGCCCGCGATTAAGCTCTATGGGTCTGGCACGCGCCGCAAAGGGTTCACCGGTTTTATAGACGGTATCCAGCAGATCGATGAAGCCCTGGTCGACCACTTCCGAAACGGCATCCGCAACCGAACGTCCGATGATGTCGCGCCCGACGCCGATCATCGAATAATATTCTTCATTGGCGAATTCAAAGATATGGTTTGGCCCGCTCAATGTCGCGATACCGGCAGGAGACATCTCGAAAATCTGAAGAAGCTTCTCCTGCATGCTTTTCTGTTCACGGCGAACGATGATTTCGTTGGTGATTTCCGCACAGGCGCAGAACATTCCAAGCACCACACCCGCCTGGTCTCGCACCGGCGTGTAGGAGAAGGAAAAATGCGTTTCTTCCGGGTAGCCTTTTCGATGCATCACGAATTCGATGTCATCCATCGATGTGCCCTGCCCGGCATAGGCAGCGGAGATGATGGGGTCAACGGCATCCCATATATCGAACCAGAGATCACGAAACGGATGCCCAAATCCCGCAGGATGGCGGTTGCCACACATGGCAGCGTAACCATCGTTGTAAATGGTAATCTGCTGCAGTCCCCAAACGATCAGCATGGGCTGGAGCGAACCCAGCATGACGTTGACAAGCGTCTGCAACTCGACCGGCCACGCATCAGGAACGCCCAGAGCGCATTTTTCCCAATCGAAGCTACGGAACAGGTCTCCGCATTCGCCACCCCCTACAAAATTCAAGCTAACCCCGCATGTATCGATATCGCCGTAGGCGACAACAAATTTCGTTCGATTTGGTTCCATGATGAATTGCAGACCGGGCAAACGGGCAGATCCGATCAGCTCCGACAACCTATCACGAACCGCCAGAAAAACCATAGGTCGAGCCGTAGCGTGGAACGACCAACAGATGCTGACGTTAGAGAAGCTGGGAACGCAGTAAATAATTTGCGAGGAACGGCTCATGTCCAGAGTTCAGCAAAAGCCACACCAGCAACGCTTTGATCCGAAAGACCGCCTGATACTGGCGCTGCACGCACAATTGCGCGCCGAAAGGGAGACCCGCGAGGCGATGGAATGGGTCATGCGCAACGGAGGTCTTTCGCCAGAGGTGCTGGAAGCCATGGCGTCCGACCCCATTCCGGTCGTTACAGCCGATGACATGCGTGCCGCCAACCGGGCCGTGACACATCTGAGGCTCAGCGCGGAAGGTTCGGCATCATGACAAGGCGGGCAAGCTGGCGCGGCCAGATCAAGTTCGACGACTTCACCTGCGAAGTCGGATTGTACTCGGCCATCACCTCAACGGAAAAAATCTCGTTCAACCTCGTCAACCGCAAGACAGGCAACCGCGTCGAGCGCCAATATGTCGATAACGAGAGCGGGGAGCCAGTCGAAAAAGAAGATCAGGTGCGTGGCTTCGAACTCGACAATGGCGATTACATCATTGTCGAAGGCGATGAGATCGCGCAGATCATGCCGGATAGCAACAAGGTGATCGCCATCCAGAAATTCATCGCAATCGACGAGATAGACAAGCTCTACTTCGACCGCCCCTATTTTCTGACCGCATCGGATGAGGACGGGGAAGACGCGCTGAGCTTGCTTGCGCAAGCGATGCAGCGCCAAAAGGTGGTGGCGGTTGGCGAGGCGGTTCTTTTTCGCCGCAATCGCAACCTCATCATCAGGCCCCATGGAAAGGCCTTGATCGCGACCACTCTTAATTTCGATTATGAGGTCCGCTCCCAAACCGCGACGTTCAAGTCCGTGCCGGATCAGGATTTTGACGAGGAGATGCTGGAACTGGCGGGCCACATCATCAAGAAACGCGCGGGAAAATTTGACCCCTCGGCATATTCCGACCGGTATAATGATGCGCTTGCCGAACTGGTGAAAGCCAAGATCGAAGGGCGTGCGATCAAGAAGCCTGTCGAGGAAAAGCGCGACAATGTTGTGGACCTGAAGGAAGCGCTGAGGCGCAGCGCAGCTGGAGGCAAGGACGACAAGCCCGCTGCAAAGACAAGAGCCAAAAAGGCGGGCTGACCAAACTGCCGCCCGCTTCTATCTCAAGATACTTCAGTCTCGCTTTTCCGAAGCGAGGCTCTTTTTCAGCGCATCCATAATGTTGATGACATTGCCGCCGGTCTTCTTGGCTGGCGCGGACTTTGCCTTGCGCGCACCGGATGTCTTTTCCTTGGACTTCAGCAGCGTTTTGATCTTCTTCTGCACGGTATCTTGCGCAATGGATGGCTTCCACGCCACCGTGTTTTTCTCGATCTTTTTTTCTAGGATCGACACAAGCTCTGGATCAAGTTTCATCTTCGGATCAAGAGTGTCCATGGTTTCGCGCACCTCATCGGCGTAATGCAGCGTCCATAAAATGATGCCCTTTCCCGATGGCTCCAGCAAAACCGCATGCTCGCGACGATAGATGACCAGCCGCGCTATGCCCGCGACGTTGTTGGCCTTCATCGCATCGCGAATAACGCCGAAAGCCTCTGCGCCAATCTTGTCTTCGGGTTTCAGAAAATGCGGGCGATCGCACCAAATCCAGTCAATGGAACCCGCTGGCACGAATGTCTGGATATCGATGGTCTTGGTGCTTTCCAGCCCCACGGCATCGATCTCGTCATCTTCCAGCAGAACGAAGCTGCCATCTTCCTTCGGGAAACCCTTGACTTGGTTCTTGTCCGTCACCTTCTTATGGGTGGTGCTATCTGCATAATGGCTTTCCACCCGGTTGCCGGTTTTGCGGTTGAGAATGTGAAACCGCACCTTTCCGCTCTCGGTCGTCGCAGGCGTGAGCGAAACGGCTGCCGTGACCAGCGAAAGCCTCAGGTGTCCTTTCCAGAAAGCGTGTTGCGGCATGGATTTCAAACTCCCGGTTATCAAGCGCCATAGCCATAACTAAGAAAGCCCAACATCGTTGCCGCGAACCCTCATGGAATAGCCGTCCGTTTCTTCCAGACACCGATGATGATGTCGGCTTAAGGAGCCCATCTACTCCATTTTATTTTACTAATATGGAACGAATGATCCCACCGTCGGTTACCTCACCACGGAGCTGTGACAAACCGCCCGCATGAGAGGAAAACACCATGAAAAAGTTCATTCTTGCAGCGGCGCTGCTGAGCGCCACTGCGTTGTCGGCTGCTGCCCAGACATCTGCACCTGCCACAACGGCACCTGCAACGCCTGCGCCAACCACAACGGCTCCAGCGCCTAGCACAGATGGCAACACGCCAGCTGTTGCAACACCGGAAACTGCCAACCCAACCGCACCTGTTGAAGGCGCGAACAGCTTCACTGAAGAGCAGGCCAAGACCCGCATCGAAGAAGCTGGCTACACCGACGTCAAGGACCTGAAGAAGGACGACAAGGGCATCTGGATGGCAGGCGGAATGAAGGATGGCAGGGCCGTCATGATCTCCATGGATTACCAGGGCAACGTCGTCGCCAAGTAACGTTCGAGGTTCCAGAAACCTCCGAGACTTTAGCGCCGCCAATCAAATTATGAGGACCAAATCATGAAAACAATTACCGGACTATTCGATGATCACGCCGATGCCCGCGCAGCAGTGACAGAGCTGGAAGCCGCTGGCGTTCCTTCTGATGATATCAGCATCGTTTCCAACAATGCGAATAACCGCCACGACACCGACGAGTCGAATGCTGCCGAAGGCGCTGGCACAGGTGCTGGCATTGGTGCCGTCGTGGGCGGCGCTGGCGGTCTTCTGACTGGCCTTGGCATCATGGCTATCCCAGGCGTTGGCCCTGTCGTCGCGGCTGGTTGGCTTGCTGCCACAGCAGCGGGTGCGGTTGCAGGCGCTGTTGCAGGTGGCGCAACTGGCGGCATCGTCGGCGCGCTGACGGACTCCGGCGTTTCTGAAGATGATGCGCATGTCTACGCTGAAGGCGTACGTCGTGGCGGCACCATCGTCACCGCCAAGGTAGATGACGCCATGGCGCCAGAAGCTGAAGCCGTTCTGAAGCGCTCCAACTGGGTTGATCCAGCAGACCGTCGCACAGCCTACAACGAACAGGGCTGGCAGAAATTCGACGATACGCTTGACCCATATGATGCCGACCAGATCGAAAAAGAACGCATGCGCTACAACCGTCCCGGCATGTAAGCGTCTCTGGAAATGCGAGAGGCCGCCCCGCTTGGGCGGCCTTTTCTACGTCTGGGTTGCGGTGCCGCAATTCAACCTACAATCATCAGGAATTCCATCATGGCGAAAAAGCCCGCTGCTCCGAACGCGCATCCCGAAACAGACGTCGTCACCATTCACGACCAGAAAATGCACCGTGGACAAGGTGGAGAACTCCATCAGTTTGCCGAGGGCGATACACCGGTGCTGACAACCGCCCAGGGCGGGCCTGTCTCAGACGATCAGAACTCGCTGCGCATCGGCGCGCGCGGCCCGTTGGTGGTGGATGACTTTCATTTCCGCGAAAAAATGTTCCATTTCGACCATGAGCGCATTCCCGAACGCGTCGTGCATGCGCGCGGTTATGGTGCCCATGGCTACTTCGAAACCTACGAATCCCTCGCAAAATATACCAAGGCGGACATTTTCCAGCGCAAGGGCGAAAAGACACCGGTCTTCGTTCGCTTTTCCACCGTCGCTGGCAACAAGGGCTCAGCCGATCTGGCGCGTGACGTGCGCGGCTTCGCCGTCAAGCTTTACACAAAAGAAGGCAACTGGGATCTGGTCGGAAACAACATTCCTGTCTTCTTCATTCAGGATGCCATCAAGTTTCCAGACCTCATCCACGCCGCCAAGCAGGAGCCAGACCGTGCCTTTCCGCAGGCGCAGACGGCCCATGACAACTTCTGGGATTTCATTAGCCTGACGCCTGAAAGCATGAATATGATCATGTGGACCATGTCAGACCGCACTATTCCCCGCTCGCTACGCTTCATGGAAGGTTTCGGCGTTCACACCTTCCGCCTCGTCAATGCCGAGGGTGTCTCTACCTTCGTCAAGTTCCACTGGAAGCCGAAACTCGGTCTTCAATCCGTTGCTTGGAACGAAGCCGTCAAGATCAACGGTGCCGACCCGGATTTCCACCGTCGCGATCTCTGGAATTCCATAAAGTCCGGTGACTTCCCCGAGTGGGAGTTGCAGGTTCAGCTGTTCGACCAGGAATTTGCCGATAGCTTTGATTTCGACGTGTTGGATCCGACCAAGATTATCCCTGAGGAAATTCTTCCACCACAGGCCATCGGCCGTATGATGCTGGACCGCATGCCGGACAATTTCTTTGCGGAAACCGAGCAGGTCGCATTCATGACGCAGAACGTGCCGCCAGGCATCGATTTCAGCAATGACCCGCTTCTGCAGGGCCGTAACTTCTCCTACCTCGATACGCAGCTGAAGCGTCTCGGCGGTCCCAACTTCACGCATTTGCCGATCAATGCGCCGAAATGCCCTTTCGCGCACTTCCAGCAGGATGGCCACATGGCCATGCGCAATCCCGTTGGCCGTGCGAATTATCAGCCTAACTCCCATGGCGAAGGCCCACGGGAATCGCCCACCTCGGGATACCGCCACTTCCAGGCAGAAGAACAGGGCACCAAGGCGCGGCTTCGCCCTGAAAGCTTTGCGGACCACTACAGCCAGGCCCGCCAGTTCTATATCAGCCAGACGGGTGCCGAGCAGCGCCATATCGCGTCCGCGCTGACATTCGAACTGAGCAAGGTGGAAATACCGGCCATTCGCGAACGCATGGTGTCGCATTTGCTCAACATCGATGAGACGCTGGCAACAACGGTTGCGCAGAAGCTCGGCTTCCAGTCGATGCCAAAACCTGCCGATGCCGCAATGCCAACCCGACAGGACCTGGAGCCATCGCCCGCGCTCAGTATCGTCGAGAACGGCCCGAAGCGTTTCGAAGGCCGCAAGCTTGGCATTCTGGTGACCGATGGCGTAGATGCTGGCATGCTGACAGCGCTGACCAAGGCTGTCACGGACGCAAAGGCCGTCTTCGAGCTGATTGCCCCGAAGGTCGGCGGCGTGAAGGCGTCCGATGGCAGCTGGATCAAGGCCCATCATATGATCGATGGTGGCCCATCGGTGCTGTTTGACGCCGTGGCACTTCTGACATCACCCGAAGGCATCGAAGACCTTGTGGATGAGGCAACAGCTCGTGACTTCGTGGCCGATGCTTTCCAGCATTGCAAGTTCATCGGCTATGTCAGCTCCGCAACACCTTTGATGCAAAAGGCTGGCATTGCGGATGCAGTCGATGAAGGCGTGATCGCCTTCCCGGATGATGAAGATCCTGCGGACTTCATTTCAAAGCTCGGCGATCTGCGTGTCTGGGGCCGCGAGCCATCCGTGAAGCTTGGCAAAGCTTCCCCACCACCTAAGAAATAATCTCTGAGAAGCGCGGCATTCCGGTGCCGCGCTTTTAAACCATCAGTGCCTGAGCCGGATGATTGCAATGATACAGAAACCGACGCCCAGACGCCTCGTCGTGATCAGCGACTATCAGGCCGGCGGCCCCTTCCCCGACACCATCCCACCCATAGAATATTTCGAGAAGCAATGGCGCAGCGGAGAGCGCGGAGAACCCGTATCCCGATCCGAAGTTATCCCCGATTTCAGGGTTGAAGGCGGTTATATTGAACGCCTGCCACTCGCCTGCGTCAAAGCCGGGCTGGTCGATGTCGTGGAGGTCTGGACGCATTGGCGCGACGATTGCCCGCCGGAGCCGGACGAAACTCAAGCGCCTCTCCTTATCCGGCGGGCATTCCAGATGAATGGTCCGCAAGCGCCCTTCAGCTCCAACGACATGCTCGCACATATAAATACCTTCGGCCCACCCGACATTCTCTGCGTCTGGGGACTGGGAGTTTCCGAGGAGATTCTTGATGCCTGCCGATCAAGCTATAAAATATATAATTCCATCGATGCCCCTGCACTGCGGGTGCCCCCGGCCATCAGCAGGCATTTCGATCTCATTCTGACCGGCGCAGACTGGCAGTCGCGTGAGATCAACGCTCTCCACCCGGATGTAAAAACTTCCATCCTGCCTATCGGGCCGGAATTTGCCTCGCCAAACCTCTTTCACCCGATAGCCGGACCCAAGCCCTACGATGTCATTTATGTCGCAGCCGCTCAGAGCTACAAACGCCACGACATTCTCTTCGAGGCTTTGGCAAAACTACCCAATTCCATTAAAGCCCTGTGTGTTTTCGGCTATGGTGAACTCAGTGAAGATCTCCGTCGCTATGCCAACGATTTGCAGATCAATGTCGATTTCATTGGCCCGCCCGGCGTCGCCTTTTCCGAGGTCAACAGATTGATGAATCTCGCGAAAATCGGCGTGGTCTGCGGCGTCGATGACGGCGCGCCAGCGATTTTGACAGAATATATGTTGGCCGGTTTACCCGTGCTTGCTAACAGCGAACTACGCTGTGGCCTGCAATATATCACGCCGCAAACCGGCAGGGTCGCCTCTGCCGAGCAGTTCCATGAGGGCATCCGCACCATGCTGGAAATGGCGCCCAATTTGGATCCTCGGCAAGTCGTCATAGACAATTGGACATGGCAGCATTCGGTCGAAAAACTCCGGAAACTCATAGGCATTTCAGAACATTCGAAAGTTTTAAATAATCAGGAACAAAGGTCATTCATCCCGGTTTGAGTACGTCACTCAAACGCGGATGCGCCAATGAACCTCTCCAGTCCGATTTCCTCACCCATCCATGCAGTGACGGAGCGCAATACGCCGCTCATCTGTTTTTCGCATTTACGGTGGGATTTCGTACTGCAGCGGCCACAACATCTGATGGGGCGCTTTGCCCATGAAAGAGCTGTGTTCTTCTTCGAAGAATTTATACCAACAGACCACCATCTCGCCTATCTGGAAATCCACCCCTTCGAAGGAACGACGGTCAAATCCGTGCGCCCGCGCATTCCCCATTGGTGGAACGAGGCAGATCGTGAGCGCGCTCTCTCAAAGCTTCTGGATGATCTCCTAGCAATGTATGGTGCCGCGCGCCCAATCCTGTGGTTTTATACCCCCGCCATGTTTGGTTTCGCTCGCCACGTCGATGCTTCCGCGGTGATCTATGATTGCATGGACGAGCTGGCGAATTTTAAATTCGCACCCCACCGCATGAAGGAAATGGAAGCCGCGCTGATTGCCCGTGCCGATGTGGTCTTTACCGGCGGATACAGCCTTTACGAAGCAAAGCGCCACCAGCACGTCAATATTCACCCCTTCCCCTCAGGCGTTGAAGTTGCGCATTTCCATTCTGCCCGCAAGGATCGTCAGGAGCCAGCAGACCAGCTCTCGATTCCCGGCCCAAAGGTCGGCTATTACGGCGTGATTGACGAGCGCCTCGATCTGGAACTGATCGAGGCCGTGGCCAAGGCTAGACCGCAACTCTCATTCGTCATCATCGGTCCCGTCGCCAAGATTGCGCCTGATGACCTGCCACGCGCTGCCAATATCCACTATCTCGGCCAGAAGGACTACCGCGAACTTCCCGCCTATCTCGCGGGCTGGGACGCAGCGCTTATGCCCTTTGCGCTGAACAGCTCAACACAATTCATCAGCCCCACCAAGACGCCGGAATATCTGGCAGCAGGCCGCCCTGTTGTCAGCACGGCGATTACCGATGTCATCAGGCACTATGGCAGCGTCGATGGCGTTTTTATCGCGGCTGACGCGGCTGCCTTCGCCAGAGCCTGCGATTTCGCCATTGCGCTGAAGAAGACGGGCGATGAATGGCTCGGCCCGGTTGATGCCATGCTGGAAGGCTCATCATGGGACCGAACATTTCACGATATGAGGGCACTGGTGGGTAAGGCCGTGCTCAGCCACACTTATACAGCCACACCGGCTGCCCCACGCATCACCAATCATCCCTCCACTGTCTCGCGCACCAGCGCCATGGCACTCAATAGATGATGAGCAAAGATCGCTGTCGGGTCGTTCTGGCAACAGACAGTCTCGACCCATCCGGCATGGGCGCGCATATGCTGACCCTTGGCCGTGCGCTGGACGATCGCTGGGATGTGACGATCGCTGCGCCATGCAATGCAGCAGATAGCTTGACTGCCAAGGCCGCTCGTCATGGCCTCGGCGTCAAGACATTTGACGATGACGTCGAGTTTTCCCAATGGCTCGCAACGTCAGGGGTCAGCCTTCTTCACGTCCATGCGGGCATCGGCTGGGAAGGCCATGGCATCGCAAAGGCAGGAATGTCGCAGGATATTCCCGTGATCCGCACCGAACACCTGCCCTATCTCCTCACCGATGAGCAGCAGAAAACCGAATATGCTCAGGCGTGTGAAGCGCTTGCGCATCGCATCGTGGTCTCGCAGGCATCGAGGCTCAGCTTCGAAGCCAATGGTGTATCCCCCGATCACTTGACGGTCGTGCGCAACGGCGTTTTCGCGCTGGAGCCCACAGCCGACAGCGTGCCCGATATGGCAGAGCAGCTCGACGGCAGAAAAGTCCTGATCACGGTTGCCCGTTTTTCCGCGCAGAAAGACCACGCAACCCTGATCAAGGCCTTACCTTCAGTCATTGCCGCCTACCCATCCACTTTGCTCATTCTGGTGGGCCGTGGCGAAGAGATGGCAGCAATCGAAACTCTGGTAACTGAACTCCACCTCAACCAGCATGTTCTTTTTGCGGGCCACCGCACCGATATCGCGGACCTGATGTCAGAGGCAGACCTCTTCGTTTTGCCCTCCAAATTTGAAGGCCTGCCGCTGGCTGTGCTGGAGGCAATGTCGACAGGACTGCCAGTCGTCGCGACCAATATTGGCGGCAATATCGAAGCGCTTGGGCCAGAACATCCCTATCTGGCAGAGCCTGCAAATCCCGCATCGCTGGCGGCTGTCCTGATAGACGCACTTGGCGACGTCCACAGGGCAAAGGCCGTGGGGCAAGCGGGCCGCGAGAGGTTCACAGCCGAATTTTCAGCACAACGCATGGCGAGCGAAACGGCGGACGTCTACCGCCACATTCTCTCCCGCCGCACACATCAGACACAAGGACATATTTCCATGAACAAGGCACGCATCGGCTTTATTGGCGTTGGCGGCATCGCAAACCGCCATCTGGATATTCTGGCCGGTTTTGAAGACGTGGCGCTGGTCGCCTTTGCAGATCCGGATTTTGACCGCGCAAGCCAGGCCGCCTCCCGCTTCGGCGCCCGCGCTTTCGATAATCACCGCGCCATGCTGGATGCGGAAAAGCTGGACGCCGTTTACATCTGCATTCCACCCTTTGCCCATGGCGAAGCGGAACGGGATCTGATCAGCCGGGGCATTCCCTTCTTCGTTGAGAAGCCGATTACGCTGGATCTGGCACTTGCAGAAGAGTTGAGTGCTGCCGTCGAAGCCGCCAACCTCATCACCGGCGTCGGCTACCACTGGCGTTATCTCGATACTGTCGAGGAAGCGCGCAATCGCCTCGCCGAAAACCCGGCTCAGCTTCTGTCCGGTTACTGGCTGGACCAGACCCCACCCCCGCAATGGTGGTGGAAGACTGAAGGCTCCGGCGGCCAGATGGTGGAGCAGGCAACGCACATTATCGATCTTGCCCGCTATCTTGTGGGCGAAGTGACCGATGTCTATGGCCGCGCTGGCTTTAAGGACCGACCGGATTTCCCCGGCCTTGATGTGCCCGCGGTGACGACCGCCAGCCTGACATTCCAGTCCGGCGTTATCGGCAACATAGCCTCCACTTGCCTTTTGGGATGGAACCACAAGGTCGGCCTCAATATTTTTGCAGACCGCCTCGCCATAGAGCTGACGGATCACGACATCATGGTCGATGTCGGTGCCGGGCGTCCGGTCCGTCATGCCGACGGCGATCCCGTCTGGCGCGAAGATCGCGATTTCATCGATGCCATCAGCGGCAAGGAAAACCACATCCGGTGCACCTATCAGGATGCGCTGGTTACCCACCGTGTCGCACTTGCGGTTGCAACGTCAGCCCGCAGCGGCGAAGCGGTTACCTTCGAGCCTTCGCCAATCAGCCGCAATCCGCTTTCACCGCTCTACCATCCGCCTCGGATTGAAGAGCCTGAGGGTCTTCGTCCCGGCCACCGCATGATCACGTCGCTCGGCATCGAAGCCCCGGGCAGAGCCTACCTGTTCGACTATGAAGAAGGCCCGCCCGGCGATGATCAGGTGCGCCTCGACACGCTTTATACCGGCTTTTCGGCGGGCACCGAACTGACCTTCATGAAGAACACCAATCCCTATTTCCACTCGCGGTTTGATGCAGGCCGCGGCGTCTTCATCGAAAATGAAGCTGATCTCCATTACCCCGTGCCATTTCTGGGTTACATGGAAGTGGCGCGCGTTTCCGAAGCCCGCACCGGCGGCTTTCAGCCGGGCGATGTCATCGCCGGAACCTATGGCCATAAAAGCGGCCACACCGCTGATCCATTCCATGATGTGATGATACCACTACCCGCCCATATCGATCCCATCCTCGGCGTCTTCGCCGCGCAAATGGGCCCCATTGCCGCCAATGGCATTCTTCATGCCGATGCAGACATGCTCGGAAACAACGTGCCATCCTTCGGCGCTGGCATTGCCGGGCGTCATGTCATCATCATCGGCGCTGGCACGGTCGGCCTGATGACGGCGCTATTTGCGCAAAAGGCAGGCGCGCTCGGCGTCATCATTGCTGATCCATCGCCGTTCCGCCGCGAGAAAGCGCAAGCCATGGGTCTTGTGGCCATGACGGAGGATGATGCCTGGCAACATGCCAAAGCGCGCTGGCACAATGGCGGCAGCGATCGCGGTGCCGATCTGGTGTTCCAGACCCGCGCCCATGCCCAAAGCCTTCACGTTGCGCTGAAAGCCTTGCGCCCGCAAGGCACAGTGATCGATCTTGCTTTCTATCAGGGCGGAGCAGACCGCCTGCGTCTCGGCGAAGAGTTCCACCACAATGGCCTCAATATCCGCTGCGCACAGATCAACCGCGTGCCACGCGGGCTGTCCGGCCAATGGGACAGACGGCGCTTAGCGCATGAAACAGTCAATCTGCTGGAAAGCCACGGCACAATCATCCGCGAGCAGATGATTACCCACGTCGTACCCATTCAGGATGGGCCGGCCTTCCTGGCAGACCTGGTCAACACCCGTCCCGAATTCCTGCAGATCGTGTTCAAGGTCAACGAATGATAGCGCAGCAGCAACCCCCTATCCGCATTCTCTTCGTCTTTGCGTGGCTGGTTGTGGGCGGCGAGGAAACCGAGGTGCGGCTGCTTGCCCGCACGCTCGACCGCAGCCGTTACCGGCTTGATGTCATCGCCTGTTTCCACAAGCCCAATATGCCGGGCCAGACGCATGAGCAACTGCGTGCGCTCGGCGTTGATGTTGACACCACGCCCTATGACATGTCGTTCGAGGACACGGCTGGATATCTGGCAGCCAAGATCGTCGGCTATGACGTGGTTGTCTCCTGCCAGAACGTGGCCGATATCTATCCGGCACTGGAGCGGATGCACTGGCGGCCGCCGCTCATCGAGCATGGCGGCCTCATCTCCGAAGCACTGGCGGGCCCAAAGCATTTCACCAGCCGCTATGTCGGCGTCTGCAGCTCCATTTGTGATGCGGCGAAATCCGTGATGCCGGGGCGCGAGAGCGATGTGGTCGAGATACCGTCCATGGTGGACATGTCAGAATTCGACAACAGCCAGCGCGCCAACCTGCGCACCTCACTCGGCGTGAATGACCAAACGGTTCTGGTGGGCTGGGTCGGAAGGCTTGATCCGAAGAAGAATGTCGAGGACTTCATAGAGGCGGCGGCTCTCGCCTATGCCAGTAACCCGGCTTTGCGGTTTGTCGTCATCGGCGGCCCCGATGCCTTCATGCCCGACTATGCCGAGCATTTGAAGACGCTCGCTCAGGAAAGACATCTCACCGGCATCCTCAGCTTTCTAGGGGACCGGAAGGATATTCCGGCGCTTCTTTCCGCGCTCGATATCTTCGTCTGGCTCTCAAAGGGCGAAGGCATGCCGCATGTCATCGCAGAAGCCGGTGCAGCGGGTTTGCCGGTCATCGCAACGCCCGATAATGGCGCCATGCAGCAGATCGAAGACGGCGTTTCCGGCATCTTCGTGCCTTATAACGCCCCTTCGTCTGTCGCGCATGAAATCCTGAATCTTGCCGCATCCGGCAGTTTGCGAGCAGCACTGGGCCAGGCACTGCGTCACAAGGTAGAAATCACCTACAGCGCCGAGACCGTCGTGCCGCAGTGGGAGCGGCTGATCAGCGACGTTATGAGGGAGCGTCACAGCGCAGGGCCTACGGGCCTGTTCAAGTCTTTCCTGCAAGGCGGCTTTGAATGCTCCACCCACCGCCTTCGCCCGCACGACGGGCAAACGACCGGAAAGCGTCTTGATGTCATCGCCGCCACTGGACATGACCACCACGCAGCAGCCGATTACCAGCAACTGGCCTCCTACGCGATCTCAACCGTTCGGGATGGCTTGCGCTGGCACCTGATCGAAACTCGGCCTGGACATTACGACTGGTCGAGCTTCACCCCGATGCTGAAGGCAGCCTCAGAAACCCGCACTCAGGTCATCTGGGATTTGCTGCATTATGGCTGGCCTGATGACATCGACATCTGGTCGCCGGATTTTGTCAGCCGCTTCGCGCAATTTGCCGCAGCCGCAGCAAGGGTGGTGAAGGAACAGACAGACGCGATCCCCTTTTACTCACCCGTCAATGAAATCTCGTTCTTCTCATGGGGCGGAGGCGATGCGGCCTATCTCAACCCCTTTGCCCGTGGCCGTGGCTTCGAGCTGAAAGTGCAACTGGCCAGAGCTTCCATTGCCGCCATGGATGCGATTCTGGCGGTGGAGCCAAGAGCGCGCTTCGTGCATTGTGACCCCGTTATCAATGTCATCACCGATCCCTCCCGACCGTGGGAGCGGGGCGTGGCCGAAGGCCATCGTCAATCGCAATTTCAGGGCTGGGATCTTCTCTCCGGGCGCATGTGGCCGCAGATTGGCGGCGCGGACAAATATCTCGATATCGTCGGCGTCAACTATTACCACAACAACCAGTGGATCCACGGCGGTCCGCCCATCGATATGGACCATCCGCTCTACAAGCCCTTCAGAACCATCCTCGTGGATACCTTTGCCCGATACGGCAAACCCATCTTCATCGCCGAAACCGGTATTGAGGGTAACAGGCGCGCAAGCTGGATCACCTACATCCACCAGGAAGTGACCGCCGCCATGGAAAAAGGCGTCCCCGTCGAGGGAATATGTCTCTATCCCATCCTCAACCACCCCGGCTGGGATGACGACCGCGCTTGCGAAAACGGCTTGCTGGAAACCAGCTTCGAGAATGGGAAGCGCACTGCCCACGCACCCTTGGCACAGGCACTCCAATATCTTGCGCCACCCTCACGCAGTGCTGCGGAATAGGCGTTCAAGGCTCCAGCCCCCGCCAATGGTCGTGTCACATCCTGAGTGACACGACCGCTTGATCTCGCTCCACAAAAATCATCTCAACTGCGCCTTGACTCTATTAGCGATGAGAACATAATAAGAACAAAACTGGCACGGGGGCGCGTGCTTTCCGAAAAAACATTGCGGCAAGAAGGCTCTGAAACATGGAGATCGAGAACATGCGCCCACAATTTGAAACACCGGAAGCTGACCCGGTCGAACACGTCATCGCATGGCATGACGGGGATGAGCGCGAAGCCATCAAGACGCTGCTGGATGATATTAAGCATCTGCGCCACCAACTCGCCCTCGCCGCCGCCGCCATGGGCCACGGATTTACGCGAGGGTGGTTTCCCAGTGAGGCCAGAGAGATCGATGAAGTGGGTGTCTCTGGCGAAGGACGCTGCGAAAAAGCTGCCTCATAGGGGTGGCCGGTGTATCCAGAGCGGATGAGGACGGTTCTATCGTTTTGCGAGGAGGATGGTGCTGAATACCAGCAGCTTACTGACCGCTGTTTTCCTTGTCTTTTTTTGCCTGATCATGGTGCCACTTGATGGCATAGAACATGCCTATACCAAGGACGAGAAGCTTAAGAGGCAAAAGGACTATGGGGAACCAATCAACCCAACTCGAATCCGACATCTGAATACTTTCAAAACATTACACGACATGATCTGTCATGCGCAGCGTTACATCAAAGTGGCTGCTTCAACAACTTGTCGTATTGACGCAGCCCTCTCCGGTTTGGGGGTTCGCATGCAGTTGGACGTGTCAGTCTATCGCCAATGCGGGCGCTGCGAGCCGCTTGGAGGTAAACCTGATGAACGGCCGCGATAGCATGATCGGCAGAAGCAATGACTGCATGAAAATGCCGAAGCGGCTGCGAGGCACATAGTGGCCGCCGATCTTGCGCGACACCGCCTGCATCCGCGTTACCAGCGGCCTCATTCGGGCTTCATAGCTATTGAGTGCATCAACATGCCCCTTCTCGGCAAGTTCCGCAGCAAGAATGTAGGCTCCAGCCATGGCGGTGGACGTACCCTGCCCCGCCAGAAAGGTGAGACACCAGGCGGAATCGCCAAGAAGTGCGATGCGGCCCTTGGACCATTTCGGCATCTCGATCTGGGAGACTGTATCGAAGAAAGACCGGTCCCAGTCGATTGCACTCTTGAGGGCGGATGCGACAGGCTCTGGCCAGTGGCCGAACGTCTGTTGCAGCACGGCGCGGCGCTCATCGGGATTGAGCCGGTCCGTACGCTCGTCTCGCCAGCAGAAAAGGGTCGCCGCGGTGCCGTCCCCAACGGCGTAGAGGCCGCCCTGATGATCCACATCCATCATCCCGACGAAACTCGCATCAAGCGGTTGCTTCAGCGGCACGCGCCAGGCGCTGGCGCGGTAGCCAAGCGGCCGGAGAAAGTCTTCGTGCGGGCCAAAAGCCAGCGCCCGCACACTGCTACGGTAACCATCGGCACCCACGACGAGGTCGAAACGGTCGCGGCTGCCATCGGAGAAGGTGACGTCCACGCCGGATCCGTCGTCCTCGAGCGCCACGACGGTCGTCTCATAGCGAATTGGGCACTTTCCCTCCACGGCATCGGTCAGGATGTCCTGGAAATCGCTGCGCATCAGGGCCAGAAGCCGTCCCTCGGCAGCCTCTGCCAGAACGCGGTAGTCATAGGAAAAAAGCTTTCGTCCGCGCCGGTCGAGATGGTGAGAAAGGCCGAGCGGCATGGCCTTCGCCCGGAACGCTTCCACCAGCCCCAACTTCTCCGCGACCTGCCAGCCATTGATATGCAGGCCGATGGAATAGCCGCCGGTGCGGCCACGAGCAGCCCGTTCCACCACAACCGGCTGCATGCCCCGCTGTAGCAGGCAGGCGGCAAACGTCAGGCCCGCAGGCCCGCCACCAACGATGAGGATACGCATCAAAACCTCCTCAGAACGTCATGCTGATACGGCCGCCAATGGTGCGGTCCTGACCAAGCTGGTAGAGGTTGCCAAGGCCGGGATACTGGAAGCCATAGGTCGTGTAAGTCTTGTCGAACACATTCGTCACGAAGGCTTCAGCCGTTATCGTCTTCTCAAGCTCCCATTTCACCCCGAGATCGACAAGTGCGTAACCCTCCTGGCCGATTGTGTTGGTCTCGTCGAAATAATGCTCGCTGACATAGGTGACGCCTGCATAGGGAATGACCGCGCCGCGCCCGCTTTCCAGCTCAAAGCGATAATCCACCATGAGGTTGGCGGTAAATTCCGGCGCATAGGGCACCGTGTTGCCCGTCAGGTCCGCGCCGGGTGTGACAGGATTTTTGTAATCGGTGAATCGCGTATGGTTGTAAGCAAGCCCCGCCGTGACGCCGATTTCATCTGTCGGTTTTGCACGGACCTTGAGGTCGATACCCTTCGCAGTCACCTCACCGACATTCTGCAGATACTGGAACGGCTGCGTGCCGACAAACATCTGGTAGTCCTTGGTGATGTTGTAATAGGCCGAAAGCTGCGCTTCCAGCGTACCCGTCTCGTTGCGGTACTTGAGCCCGGTTTCACCATTATAGGTGTTCTGCGGATCGTAGGTGAAGGCAATGTTGGCGGGCGCCACGTTACGGGTAACACCGCCAGCCTTGAAGCCCGTGCTGAACAGGCCATAGACCCGCCATTCGTCGCTCAGCCTATAACTCGCGCCAAGCTTCGGCGATAGCGCCGTGGATGAATCACTATCGTTCAGCGTGATGCCGCCCGTCGCTTCAGCCGCTGCGCGCTCGTAGTCCAGCCGCAGGCCGGGCGAAATGTCCAGCCGGTCCGTCACATGCCACGTCACATCACCGAAGAGCGCGTAGGAATCGATCTTCTGGTTCGAAATCTGCGCGGAAGCCGGCACGTTTCTGGTGAAATCGAGATGCTGATAGTACATCCCGGCTACGTAATCGATCGCGTTGCCCTGGTCCGGGTTAGAAGCGATGCGCAGTTCCTGACTCAGCGTCCATTGTTTTTCAGGCGTATAGCTGCCGAAGATCGTGCGGTCGAGATCGCTCTTCTGGTAGCCAGTCAGCGCGGTGATGGTGGCGGCACCAAGGTCGTAGGCCGTCGTCACGCCAAAATTCCAGGTGTCGAGTTCGTATTTCGACGGTGCAGGAAAAGCGATGCGGTCCTCCAGCATCGATTCCAGCGTAAAATATTCTTCTTTGGAGGTCACCCTGCCGTGGCCCGCGCTCACCATCACATCCAGAGGGCTGTCCGATGGGGCGTAGCGCAGCCGCATCTGGCCGTTAATGTCTCTCGTCCCGCCCACGTCTTCGCCGGTCATGGTCGTCAGTGTGTCATTGCCATCAAGGAAGGAAAAGTTGGCGTCGCCGTAGAGAACGTCGTTGATGATCGGCGCGCTGGCATGGAAGGTGCCGCCTGCGCCCTGATTGCTGACATTGGCGTCAAAGCCGGCGCGCGCCTCGTTGTCCGGCTTGCGGGTCACGATGTTGATGACGCCGCCAATCGCACCGCGACCGTAAAGCGTGCCCTGCGGACCGTAGAGAAGCTCAACACTCTCGACACCGCCGGGCAGCGAGCGCGTCAGGTTGAAGCTGTCCTGCGGCATGCCGTCGACATAGACCTGCGTGCTTGGATTATAGAAGTCGAGCGAGGCCTGGCCACGGATCGTGAAGTTGGCATAGGCGCGGCTGGAGCGCGAGCGGATGTTGACGTCAGGAAAAATGCGGTCGAGATCGGCCACCGTATCGATGTCGCGCGTCTTCAACTCCTCGGCCCTGGCAATATCCGTGGCTGATGGCAGCAGGAAATAGTCCTGGCTGCGCTTGGTCGCGGTAATGATGATCGGTTTGAGCACCGTTGCTTCATCGCTGTCCTGCGCAAACACACCTTGCGGCGAGAGGCTGACAGCGAGGGCAAGAAGGGAAACGCCGGACAAACGGTGACGCATCATGGTTCCGATACCTTTTCTGGGACTGAAAGGCGCCCGCCCAGCGGCAGGGTAGCGGCAAAGGCACGAGGCGCGAGAAGAGTGGCGATGAGGATGAAAACCGCCGAGGCGGCAAACAGCCAGCCATAGCCGAAGGACTTTGCAAGCAGGCCCGCAACCGAGGAGGCGGCGATGGCGATGATCGCGTCGATGCTCTGGAGAGTGGCAAAATCGGTTGCCGTCTGATCCGGGTTGCACCAGTTCATGAGCGCCGCATAGAGCGCAACGAAGGAAAAGGCGATCGCCCCCACCTGCAACAGAAGAATGCCGATGGCAAACACCACCGAGAATGAGCCGAACAATTCAACGACGAAGAGAGCGAAAAGCAGCGCGGCATTGAGGAAAGCAGCAATGATGACAGAGCGCATGATGCCCGCCGTTTGCACGACGAATGCGCTGAGCGAGGCTGTAATGAAGCCGATGACGGCCCCGCCTGCACCGCGCAGAAGACCAATCATGTCCAGTGGAACGCCCTTGTCCACCAGGTAAGGTCCGGTCAGCGAGGAACCCATGCGAAGCCCGACCTGATAGACCACGAGAAAGATCAAACCGTGTGTCAGCGCCCGGTTGGAGAAGGTGGCCTTGAGGCCGATGCCATGCAAGCCAACAGGCTTTTTCGCACGCGGTGCCGCAAGCCCGCCGGACAGCAAGACGGGAATGGTGAGCATGGCGACGAAGCCTGCCATGGACGCCATGGAAACCGCCCAGCCCGCATGCTGGTAGACCACGAGCCAAAGCCCGCCGCCGATCAGAAAACCGAGATAGGCACCAGCTGTCGATGCGCCGCTTGCAAGCCCGCGGCTGCCTGCATCGGAGGCCCGGACGGCCAGTGAATCGGTTGCCACATCCTGTGTCGCGGCAAAGATGCCCATCACGAGAAGAACACCGGCAAGCCAACCCATATGGGTCTGCGGCGGCAGCGCCATTGCGGCCAGAAAGCACAGGATAATGCCAAGCTGGCAAAGAAGAATCCAGCTTCGCTCGGTCAGAAACCGGTCGATGAGCGGTGCCCAGAGGAATTTCAGCGCCCAGGGGAAGAACAAGACGGCCAGATAGCCGATCTGGTCAAGCGGCATGCCTGCACCGCGCAGCACAACGGGAAGTGCCGTCTGCACCATGCTGCCCGTAACCGACTGGGCGGCGTAAAGGCCAGCCAGCAGGCCCAGCACGGTCCATGACGTGGACCGTCTGGCCATATGTGTAAAAACAGTCGACATTGCCCCTCGCACCGAGATTTGTGACCTCAGTAGGCTTTCGCATATAACTTGACTACTGTAGTCAGGTTCATGGATATTGCGATCGGGTCCATTATTTTGGTGCAGATATGAATCTTCGCGTGGAACAGCGCGCGCTTGCGCAGTCGGATCAGGAAAATATCGTTGTGCTGGGCCCAACCCCGGCAGATCCGACCTTTTCCGATACGTCGACAGAGGGTGCCTACAAGATCCTTGGCGTCAGACCGGGTCTGACAATTTCGGTCTTCGATATGATCGTTGGGCCTGATTTCGTTGGCCGGTTTGCAACCGAGCCCTGCGTGGCCATCGATTTTCTGTTCGAGGCATCCGGCCAGGGTTGGCTACTGGACAAGGATGCGGAGCGGAAGCTCTCGTCTATCCCCTACCGGCCAGGACGCATCTACATCATGGTCGCGCCAGCAGGTGCCATCGGCATATATGACGTGCCGGTTGGCAGCCGGTTCAAGGGCATGGATATCCGCGTCGATACCGCTCTGTGGCAAAAGCTCGGCGCTGGAGATGTCGTGGCGAACCTTGATGAACATCACGCCCTGCACATGGCGTCGAGCAGTGACATATGGGTCGGTGTGCTGCCGGTGCCACCGGATATGGTCGCTGTCGCCCGCGCGCTTTTCGATAGCGCGATGGTGGAGAGCGACGACCTTGCCATCGAGGCACGCGCGCTGGATATCATCAACGCCTCTATCACTGCCATGCGCCGCACACAGCCCACCTCAAACACCCCGCCACGCGACCGCCGCCCCCTCCAGCGCGCCCGCGATCTGCTCCTCGAAGACCTTTCCCACCCCTGGACGCTCGACGACCTCGCCCGCGAAATCGGCCTTTCCCAGAAGCGGCTCAAATCCGGCTTCAAGACCATGCACGGCTTTCCAGTCTATGCCTTCCTAAAAGAACAGCGGCTCTTGAAAGCGCGCGACCTGCTTCAGCAAGGCAAGATGAACATCACCCAGGCAGCCAGCGCCGTTGGCTACAGCAACCCCAGCCACTTCTCCCAGCTCTACCTCCGCCGCTTCGGCATGCAGCCCTCCCGTGCACTGGCACAGACCTTGGAGCGCGAGGCCTGAGGGGACGAGATTGAGGGTGGTGCGTGCTGGTGGCAGGGGGCCATGAGTGGAAAATTCCAGTTCCAAATTGCCTCATAATACCTAATCATCATTAAGCTTGAGAAACTCACCACTCCCGAAGTGACGTTGTGAACCCACATAGAGCAAATGTTGTACCTGACGTGACTCATCTCTGACCAATGACGCTGTCTCGACTATAAATTTGAGATGAATGATCATGTTCTTTTCCAGCGCATCTTCCTCGACCTCGTCTGCATCGGGCTTTCTATGCGAAGCGATAAGAGCTTTCCTCAAGCCGTTATATCGGTCTATCGTGGCAAACAACGACGAATATTCAGAGTAAAGGTGCATAGCAACTGTCACGAGGTTGCTAGAACCTAGTGATATCAGAGGTTCAAGCTGGCTTAAATCAGGCTTGAAACCTGGGAGAACGTCAATGGTGTGCACAACCTTCCATAGCTCGTACTCAGGCGAATTCGTGCTGCGGTAATACTCTATCAATTTGAGAACATTATCCATATCAGCGACAATCCTAACGGAAATCATAGCGAATATGCGAAGCCTATCCTTCAAGGCAGCGGCTTGCTCACGTTTTTTCAAGCGTGTTTGAACGAAAAATGTTGTGAACCCGCCCGCTAGGGTACCGAGTAATGCGGTTACAGCCAGCCCCATTCGCTCTGGCGTAAACGTTCGGTGTAGTCTGACACCAGTTACTGCAAATTATGGGAATATCTGGGAAAAGCCGGGATTTGATGCGAAGGCCTTATAAATCAAGGGCATCGGTGGGAAGCAGCGAGAACCAGCCAAACCGTTTTTGACAGAGCAAAATTCGAGATTTCGAGCCATCGTGTCAAATTCCTAGCAAAAACCGGCCAGCCTTCAAAGAGCGTTCAAGAAACACCTACTTGGCCCTTAAGGACCGCTCAAAGCCCGTAATACATGGACTCCTGAAACTGCTAGGACGGACAGACGAAGCCCTGTTGGGAAAGCACGGCGGACCAAAAGCTAATTTGAAGATGGAACAAGCTGCCATCTCGAAGAGAAATCGCTAAAAATACATATAAATCAATGATATCGGCAAAAAAGCCATCTGCTTCAACTTGGCAGACGGCTTTTTTGCTTTTTTATTTCGACTCTGCCGATCGCCACCCCGCAGGATGACGTCAGTAGACGTTGAACCGCATAGGAACGGTGAATTTTATCCGGGATGATGTTACGTCTTCACCTCCAGCGGAACCGCCAAGGCTAAAAACCGCGACCTTGATGCCGACGCTTCCGTCAGTTTTGCTGGAGGCTGTAACCGCGACATCGAAGTCTATCACAGAGTACACAGCTCCGTTGCCGTCTTGCATTAAGCCTTGCGGTAGTTTGTCTATTTTTACGCGCAGATTACTGGCAATCCCCTCCGCATCCTTTCCGCCCTTCTCCCGGGCGTCTTTCACCCCTTCGATAATATCGACCAGGGCGGAGCTTACAAATTCTTTAAGATCCATTTTGTACCCCTTCGGAAGCGCCAGCAACTGGCTTGGTTGTGAACACATCGTAGCATATTCAACGCGCGATCTTCGATCAGCACTTGCATGCAATCATTAATGAACGTCATCAAGGAAATTGATGACCTCTCCGTGCCGGGCTATCATCGCGGCTTGGCAAATCTCACCGGTTTCGTCGTCGATTTCCATTTCATGCGCAATCGTTCCAACGAACCGAGCTGACATATTTTCAGCAAGACGCATAGCAGCCTCAGACGATCGTGCCTCTCGAACTTCAGCGGCGACCAACTTGTTGCGGTTGCCCCGGCGATAGGGCGTGACAATGAATTTCTTAATGACAGGCATGAGAACATTCTCCTTTTCTTGGCGGCATGTGTTCCTCTTTTGTTCTCTTTGTCTGTCACGAGTCAACCAGTCATTGAAACTCAGATCGTTTTACACAGGCTTCCACGCCCAGATCACCCGGCCGATCACTTTCACGCGGTTGAAGTCTTCACCACGCACAGGGATCGGAGCGTATTCAGGCAAGTCGTTGTCTGATCGCCATTGTTGCTCTCCATTGTCCATCCAGCGCGATCTTTTGGCGTAAAGATCGTTGTCGATCGAGATCAGGTAGATTTTGTCATCTTCAGGCTCGTCACCTGGTCGTGGCTGGCTCTTATCAACCACAACGAAATCGCCATGCGCCAACGTGGGAAGCATGCTGTCGCCTTTAATCTCGAAGAGGCTGATGTTTTTTCGCCTGCTTCTCAAAATGGTATCGGCCAGCCCATCCATATCAAGATCAATGCCCTGCGATTCGTACAAGACCGCCGCCCCGCCGCCAGCGGAGACTTTTAGCGGGACGAATTTAATCGTCGGCGCTACGGGTGGTTCGAAGGTTTCACGGACCAACTCTGCAGCGCTCGATGCCACAGATTTCATCTCTTGAACGGCGCGCTTGAGAAGTTGCTCTGAGCCTTCTCTTTCATCATCGCTTTGTTCCGAATATTTGGGACCGATCCCGGTGAGTACCCAACCGGGGTTGATACCGAGCTTTCCAAAATTCAATAGCGTTTCACCGCTCGGAATACCCTCGTCGCGCTCAATCTTCTGCCAAGTAGCAGTCGCTACGCCGAGAAATTTCGCCATCTCTATCTGGGTCTTCTTGACCTCTTTGCGCACAGCGAGGGCTCGACCCCCAAGCGTATTTAGATCGCTCATATCGATTTTTCACAAATAACCATTTTTCTGGTTGCCAATAACCAGTTTTATAGTTATTCCTTTCTGTGTTCGCAGAATTCATCACCCTAAAAAAAGAGGCCGGTCAGGGCCTCCATTCTCGAAGGAAACCTTTATGCACCGTGTCTCTGACGGCGGCAAGCAAAGCCGTGCCGATCGCAAGCGGCTGGAAGAAATTGCCCGTATTAAGGGCAAGCTAATTGTTGCCCGGCTCAAGCTTGCCGAGATCGACAAGAAATACAGCCTGCCAGCTGGCACGGCTGGGAACGCAGTTTATGAGCCGCATGTGGCTGGCGAGCGTGCAATTGCAGCAGCCCTTAACACCCGTCCTCATCTCCTTTGGTTTTCTCGCTACCACTCAAATGGTGAGCGCCTTTCTCCGCAGCCATCAGTAAATTATCGCAACGGTCGCCGTAGTGAGCCCGAAGCCTCTCGTGTGGCTGCCTGATGCGTGGCGCGGTTCGTGATCGCTGCTCTAGCCTGCCGCACCTGAGTGCAAGGCTGTTCGATCGCCCCGGCTGTCAGACCCAATCTCCGATCCGCGCCACACCCAGACAATCCCTGATCAGCGGGCATCCCACAATGACGAAACCACATGCCAATTTCGACACCAAGATTTTCATTCCGGCGCAGTGCCAGCTGTGCCGGTGGGCCGAAACCCTGCTGATTTTTGTACCTGCGTTCGCAGGCGTTTCGGCCGCCCTCTTCCTCATCGTCAAGCACATTGGAGCCTAACAATGAATGCAGTTCTCAACCACACAGCTATTCCGTTCTTTGATCGCGTTCCTTCTCGCGGCAAAGAAGCTGTAATCTCCGTTTTTGACCACATCGTTGAGCGGTCCTGGACACTCAAAGAAGCCTATACGTTCTTCAACAGTACTTTGCGCGGCAGAGGGATCGTGGGTCCTACCTGGCCCGAATTCGAGGACTGGTATGCGCGGGTCAAGAACGGCCTAATCGAGCGACCTCATCCGTCTGAGGCGATAGTCGCAATCACGCCATACCATCCAACGATCAAAACCGTCATCGAGCGCGAGATTGTAAAGCAGCCGCTTTTGATCGCTTGCCATGCTGCCCGCCAGGCTGCCGATTATGATAGCCTGAAACAGGCCCGAGGCATCGTAGAAGCTGCTCACCATCTGTTTGAGGCAAAAATTGCTGCCGGTCACAGCCCATTATCGGTTTCGATCGAAGACACGATCGTTGCTGAGGCATTGCGCGAGCTGCTGCAGGCAGACGGCGAAGGTCTTTTTGCCGACGCTACGTCCAACGCTCTCGACAGCGCTCTATCCTTCCTTCAGCGCGGCACAGATGAACAGCAGGATAAGCTGCTCGATCTCCTGACCATGGATATGCAGCAGGAACTTTGCCGAGAACTGGTCAAGCGTCCTCCCCCGCAGCCTCGCTGATTTCAGATCATCGCACCGTTCCCCCAGGGAGCGATGCCAGATGCCGGGGCGGCCAACTCCCCCTGTCCCACCACCCCGGCATCGAACTTTGCCCTTAGCAGCTTGCAGAGATTTTCATGATCAATCCGTATTCCGAAGAAGAACGCCTACAGGCCATGATTTCGGCTTGCTATACCGCTAGCCGCTCTCACTTCAATCACCTGCCCCTGCGCCACATCATCAATCCGCCTGTCGATATGTTCGATGCGAAGCTTGCCAGACAGATGGCAATCTACGTCCTGCATATCGATTTCGACGTGCCGCGCCGTCGTCTTGTGTCTGTGCTTGGTGTCGCTCGCTGGACCGTTATGCAGGCGGTTCGCACCGTTGAACAGCGTCGGTTTGAAGCGTTGTTCGACCGGGCGTATGAGCGCATTTCTGCCCGTGCAAAAGACAACTTCACGACCGCGTTGCACCAAGCTGTAGGACAGGACGCGTCCTATGGCTGAGTTCGTTCGCGCCACTATTTCTGAAATTCACGTTGGCGAGCGCTTGCGCCCGATAGACTTGGATTATGCTGAGGCAATTGCCGCCTCGATGTCGGAGCACGGGCAGATCAGCCCGATCATGATCCGACGCACTCCAGCCAAGAAGGGCACACCTTACACACTGGTCGCCGGTGGCTACCGCACCACCGCCGCCAATCTGCTCGGTTGGACCGAGATCGACGCCATCATCGTCAAGGCTGATGGTGTTGAGGCGCAGTTGCTCGAAATCTCCGAAAACCTTTATCGCAACGAGCTCAACCCGCTCGATCGCGCCATCTTTGTCATGAAGTACCGCGAATTGTGGGAAGAGAAACACGGTAAAATCACTCGCGGCGGTGACCACAGTGCAAAGGCGCACGATGCACCTTTGCTGTTTTCCAAAGGCAGAGCGCTTTCAGAGCAAGTTCAAGAGCGGCTTGGTATAGGGCACGATACCTATAAGCGGGCTCTCAGCATCGGCCGGAACATTGATCCGGTATTGCGTCTGGCTGTGCGTGGCACCACCGCCGAGAACGATCAGTCACAGCTCTTGAAGCTGGCGAAGCTGAGCCGTGATGAGCAGATCAAGGTAGCCGGAGCGCTCAGAGCCCACCCAGATGTCAAAATGGCGCTGTCATTCACTAAGCCCCCGGCTTTGGTAACGGCACCGTCGCAATCATCCATTCTCACCAAACTTATCGCAGCCTGGGACGAGGCCAGCGAGGAAACACGCGACAGCTTCCTTGAGCATATCGGCATGTCAGGCACGCCCGATGCGCTTATGGCTGCGATCCGCGAGGAGGCAGCATGAAACGCGACCCCAAACAAATGGACTTCTTCAGGGAGGCGGTATTTCCAACCCGCATCGCATCGGAGAAGCTCGACATCGAGCGCTTCCGGTCCACCCTGAAGCGCGAAATGGCCCGCGCTATCCGCGAGTGCAAGCACGACCGCGAAACCATTGCAGCAAAGATGGCCTATTTCCTCGGCTTGGAGAAGGTGTCGAAGGCGGCACTGGATGCCTATACCGCCGAGAGCAAGACAACCCACGATATCAGCATGCCGAGGTTTAAGGCCTTCGTGCGCGCTACCGATGCCAACTGGCTTTGGGACATCGTTGTGGCGGACGATGGCCTGTTGCTGCTCGAAGGCGACGAAGCCCGCCTCGCAGAGATCGCCCGTGTTCGCCAAGAGCAACGCAAGCTCGCCGAAGAACTGAAGCTGCTTCAGGCGACACCGGTTCACATTCGTCGGGGCCGCAAATGAAAAAAGAATGGTTCACATCCGCTGAGCTGGCAGACGCCAACCTCCCCGGCCTCGCAAAGTCGCGCAAAGGTATTGAGTATTTCATCGCACAGTCGGGCGTCCGCTCGACGACGAAAACTCGCCAGCGTGTCGGCCTTGGTGGCGGGTATGAGTACCATTATTCGTTTTTACCGAAGGTCGCCCAGGCAAAGCTCGTGTTTCTCAATACGGAAGTGCCTGTCGATACCCGCCGTTCAAAATCCTCAAAGCTACTTTGGCAGCGGTTTGAGGCGCTCTCGGACGTTCATAAAGCGACCTGCAAAGCCCGCCTGGACGTTCTCGTCGAAGTCGAGGATCTGAAAGCGGCAGGCCTACCAGCTGTAAAGGCCATCGATCACTGCGCCCGCAAAGCAGATATCTCCGCGAGAACCATCTATAATTGGATGGAATGCGTCGAGGGCCAGTCGCGTCAGGATTGGCTTGCGGCTTTGGCACCATCATTCGCTTTCAGCGGCACCGGTGAAGTCGCAGAAACTACGCCTTGCCACCCGCACGCCTGGGACATTCTGAAATCCGATTACCTGCGCCCGGAGCGTCCGTCCTTCAGCTCGTGCTTCCGCCGCATGATGATGGTCGCCCATGAGCAAAAACTAGAGCCAATCCCTTCCGAACGCTCCCTCCGTCGTCGCCTTGAGGTCGAAGTGCCAAGGGCCGCCCAGGTCATGGCCCGCGACGGCAAGGACAAGGCAAAGCAGCTTTTCCCGGCACAGCAGCGCTCGGTCGCTGGCTTACATGCCATGCAGATCGTCAACACCGATGGTCACAAGCTCGATCTTTTTGTGCGCGTTCCGTGGTCGGCAACGCCGGTTCGCGTGACCCTCATCGGCATTCAGGATGTGTATTCACGCAAGGTGCTGTCCTGGACGATTTCCGAGTCGGAAACGTGGGAAGCCGTGCGCAGCTGCATCGGCGCGATGATCGAGAACCACGACAACGCAATCCCCTATCACATTTACATGGACAACGGCCGCGCCTTTGCCGGGAAGATGATTTCCGGTGGCGCAAAGAGCCGTAACCGCTTCAAGATCACTGAAGACGAAGTTGCTGGCCTTCTGAAGACGCTCGACATCGAGCCACATTTCGTGAAGCCCTACTCCGGTCAGTCAAAGCCGATCGAACGCGCATGGCGCGATCTGGCGGAAGAGATCGCCAAGCATCCTTCGATGTCCGGTTGCTACACCGGCAACAAGCCAGACGCGAAGCCGGAAAACTACGGCAACAGCGCCGTGCCGCTCGATGTCCTGCAGCGGCACGTCGCTTCTTGCATCGACGAACATAACGCCCGGCTCGGCCGCAAGACAGAAACGGCAAAAGGTCGCAGCTTCGCCCAGACGTTCGACGCGAGCCTTGCCGATCCTTCGACGATTGTTCGCTACGCCAGTTCGTCGCAGCGGTCGCTTTGGATGCTCTCTGCCGTCGCCATCACGGCCCGCAAGCCGGACGGCGCAATCCACATGCACGGCAACCGCTACTGGAATGCGGCCCTCAATCAGTGGATCGGCAAGAAGCTCACAGTGCGCTTTGATCCCGCCGATCTGCACAAGCCGATCATGGTCTACGATCCACAGGGCCGGTTCCTGTGTGAAGCCGAATGCCTGGGCATGACCGGCTTTAACGACACAGACGCTGCCCGCACCCATGAGAAGGCCCGCAAGACACACCAGAAGAATCTGGCAGCGGTCGCCAAGAGCAATGCAGCGCTGTCACCGATGCAGCTTGGCGAGATCATGGACAAGGGCCGCAAGGCCGCTTCGCGCCAGCCAACAAGCCAACCGGTTCGCCCGGTAGTCACACGTCTGGTCACCGGCAATCTTGCCCGTGCGGTTTCAGTCGAGGCCATCAGCGAAGATCAGTTCGAAAACAGTTTTGCGCGTGCCCTTTCCCGGCTTCCGGGTGGCGAGAGCGCGATCCTCCAATTCCCCACAGGGAACACCGAGGCTGGCAAAAGACCAGCCCGTAAAAACAGAGCCGAAAAGTAGTGCGTACGGTTCCAGTCCAAAAACAGGGCGAAAAAAAAGAGCGAGCCAAAGAGCCCGCCCAATACTTGAACAAAAGGAACCTTAGATGAAAAAGCCAACCAGCACAAACACGGTCTGGGACCAGTCAAATCCCACGCCAGAGTTTCTTGCCAAGCACCCGCCCGCCGAAGTTGATGTGTGGCGCAAACTGACGGCCCGCGTGGTCGAAATCGCCATGGCCAGCGCGTGGAGCAAGGCCGAAGTGTCTCGCCGTTCCGGTGTGCCTGAAGGCACCATGTCGCCATGGTTCGGCGGCAAGTATTCCGGCGTTCTGGCGAACGTCAATCAGCAGGTTGCCAACTGGCTGAATGCGATTGAGGAAAGCCAGAACATCGCGTCATCTGTGCCTGTGTCTCCACCCTTTCAGCGCACAGCAGTAGGCATGGATGTGTACAACACCTTGCTGTTTACGCAGGTCACAGCAGGCTTCACGGCGATTACGCTTGCCTCTGGCTCGGGTAAGTCGGCTGCGGCAAAATACTTCTGCGCAACCCGACCTCATTCTTTCATGGCGACGCTGAGCCCAAACACAAAGACTGTCCACGGCATGCTGGTCGAGTTGTGCACGGCGCTTGACGTCCAGGAGCACAATCCCGCCCGGTTCGTCCGTGCCATTGGCTCCAAGCTCCAGCGCGTTGGTGAAGGTACGATCCTCATCATCGACGAAGCCCAGAACGCGGTACCGGACGCCATCAACCAGTTGCGCCACTTCGTCGACATGTACGGTTGCGGCGTTGCCCTGATCGGCAACGAAGAGACTGCGACGGCTTTCGTCAAGGATCAGGGCCGATCTGTCGCCAGCCGTGCACAGGTGCTCTCTCGCTTCGACAAGCTGCTGCGCCGTGAACGCGATCCCGTCGGTGATGCTAAGCTTCTCATTTCGGCCTGGGGCGTCAGTGATCCCGATTGCGAGCGGTTCCTTCTAGGACTTGCCAGCAAGCCCGGTCATTTGCGTCTGATCGACCGCACCATGAAAGCGGCCAGCATGACGGCTTTGATCGACGGCGAAGAGAACGTGACGGTCGCCCACCTTCAGGCTGCGTGGAAGTCCCGCAACATGGAGGATGTCCGATGAACTCGGAAAATTCCCCCCTTAAGGTCCATCTTGAGAAACTCACCAATGTGTTCAAGCGGGCCGAAACCCTAAAGCCTGACGAAACGCTCATCCTCGACGCCGTTTCAGCCAGGACAGTTTTGAAGACGCTCAAGGTTCTCACACAGCAGGCCGGACACCTTGAACTTGAGGTGTCCATCCTTCGCGACAGTGAAGCAGGAAAGCTGGTTGCCGACACCGCCGAACAACTGGCCACCGGCGAACTGGCAGGCATGCTCGATGCTGCCGACAGCAATGTGATCCGTTATGATTTTGGAGGAAAGAAAGATGACCAATAAGCCATTGTATCTGTCCGATCTGATTTCGGATTTGCAGCGCAAGTTGAACTCCGTCCTGGTCGATGAAGGCTGCATTCGCCTCGACCGCGCGCGATCGAAGGCACTGGTCGCCAACATGGGCAAGCTGGCCGACCACGCACGTAATCTCGAAAGCCACGTGTCGCTCACCGAGTGGAACCGTCGCAGCTTTGCAGATCGCGAGCAGCTCATCGCAAACATGACCGCTACCACAGCCAAAGTCCTTGAGCTGTTGCGGGACGATCGGCACGACGACGGCAAGATCGTCCAGTTCCGTCCCAAGCCGAGACAGGCGCACGGTCCATCCGTGCCGCCTGGCGGCGACGCTGCTTAACTCTCCCCTTCACATAAAATTCTGAGGTTATGAAAATGCAGTCCGTAATTATCGAAGAAACGAACAAGCCCGGTATCGTCCCTGTTAACGGCAAGGATTACATGCTCGATGCCAAGGGTTCCCTCGTACCACTCGAACTGGTGAAGCCAGCCGACAAGCTGGAAGACGAAACCGTGCGCAAGATCATGGCATTTGCCGACGAGCTTAACGCTCAGATCAGCCGGTTTCGCGGTCACACCATGACTGACCTGGGCGAATTTGATGCGCTCCTAGAACAGGAATACCACGCCAAAAAGGGTGGTCAGAAGGGCAATCGCACCTATCAGACGTTCGATGGCCTGCTAAAGGTGCAGGTCGCTGTGTCTGATTTCATCGACTTCGGGCCGCAGCTCCAGATCGCCAAGAAGCTGCTCGACGATTGCCTGAACGAATGGTCAGCCGACAGCCGCCCGGAAATCCGCGCTGTCATAACGAAGGCCTTCAACACCGAGAAAGAAGGCACCGTAAACCGCTCGGAAATTTTCATGCTCTTGCGCCTCGATATTCAGGACCCACGTTGGCAGGAAGCGATGCGGGCGATCCGCGAGGCGATGCGCATTACCGGCAGCAAGGAATATGTGCGTTTTTATAAAAGGGACGCTGTGACAGACGGATGGCGGGCCATCACGATTGATTTGGCGAGGGCCTAGGAAATGTTCCTGTCAATCAACCTTATACAATTTCGCCAACTTATCGAACCCCTGTTCAAAGGCTTCAAGATGAGCGCGCACCGCCGGATGTCTACGGACAAGGTCCTCCCGAACCATTTCACGATTTCTATCGCTCATGACGTAGTTTTCCTTAACGCCAGGAAGGACATCAAAAGTGAAAACATCCCCGTTTTTGGCGGCCAAAATCAGCACGTTTTCAGAATATTTGCTAAGCCGCTCTTTGAGAGAGCCATACTGTGTCTGAAGGTGCCCGTCGAAAAGGTTTTCGATAGCTTTGAAATGATCACTAGTAAGGGCGGACATCAAGCTAATGCTGGACCATCTCAAAACTCCAACCCGCATCACACTGTTTTGGTCGAGGTCGCCTGGACTTTGTGTGTCGGGAAGAGTCCCGTCTTTAATGACAACTCGGTGTCCTGCAACAGATTGGAAAAGAGTTTTCGCGCGAGCAATCTTGAGCTTATCCGGACGGCTCTGCAGCTCCAGAGTTTGGTCGTGTCTTATTTGCTGGCGCTCATCAATTTCCTGACCGGACCTAATTGTGAAAAATGCCGCCCCGATCGCCAATACACCCGTGATCAACGTCTGGAAGTCGTAAACGAAATTCCTCCAATTATCCTCGCCCTTGCGGACGGAGATTTCTGGAGTGGCACCAAACAGAACGGGAAGAAGAGCAGCTGCAGCCAAGACGATGGCGAGCAAAGTCAGCACTCTTTTTTTGTGGATTTTGGTCATCGTGTTCCCCGATCTCATCGCCATTACAACCTCTCTCACTTTTCTAGCGAGTCTGGAAGCGGCCGAAGGGTTGGTGCCTGATGGGAGCGAGAAAACCTATCCTTGGCTATCCGTCGCGCACCGCAGCCGTTATCGACATGCGGGGCAAAGGCCTTTCGATCTCCAACATTGCCGAAAGGCTCTCGATAACCTCGTCAGCAGTGTCGGCGTTGGAGGTTTCCAACACCCGTAAAGAAACCCGCAGAGCTGAAAGTTTCGGGATCGAAGGTCATCGCGCCGTTCAGGTGAGCAACGAAGCCTATCGCCGTCTGAGGCCGTATGCGGCGCGGCGGGACATGTCGGTCGACACCCTCATTCAGACGATAATCGAAATTGCGGTGGATGAAGACATGGTGGCGGCCATTCTCGATGATGGGAAAAGCTGATGGCCCATATTGTTTGTTACCGATCGGGCGAGGCCTTCGTTTCCCGTCGCATTCCCAAAGGCTCGATGAAGATCGTGACCGGCCACGGTCGCCGTCTTCTTCGCATCCTGTCTGTCTGTGCGCGCCACGCATATGACGGCAAGACACTTCTGGTTCCCGGCCTGCCTGAAGCCGACAGCGACTTGCAGGCGATCGAGGCGGTGAAGGGTTTCGAGGTCATGCTTCGGAAGCGTCTTGCGCAAGGTCCGCATCGCCGGACGAAGGGACGGAAGCTGTTATGAGCAAGCAACGCCCCATCCCATCCGCGTACACGCGCGGGTGGGTGCTTTGCAGTCCCGCAGGAATACTTCAGCCGGGCACTCTGCGTCAGTCCAGCGCCGACGCGATCGCTGCCAAGTATCGCGTTAGAAAGACACGAGAGAGGGTCTGGGCTGATGCTCAGGCCAAAGGCTGGACGGTTCGGTTTATCTACGTCCGGTTTTTCGTACCGGTTTTCAAATCCACCAATCCAACCACAGAAATGAGCGAGGTTCACGATGTCGAGGACGTATGACGCCAACCACATTCTGGCGGCCCTGATCGAAGAATATCAGCGTGAAGAGCATTTCATCTTTAACGAAGGCGGCAAGGTTTTTGCCCGCCTGATCACCGGCGATCATGACGGCGCGCAGCCTTCAGCCAGCAAGATCGATTTCTGCCTGACCGACATGGCCCTAAACATCGCAGAGAGGCTTTCGCTATGAGCAAGACGATTGCAGCCATCAAGATCGAACAGAAGAAGGCTGGCCTGGACGACGACACCTATCGCGCCAAGCTAATGATCCTGACCGGCAAAGCATCCACGACGGAAATGACAGAGGCCGAGCGGCAGAAGGTCCTTGTGAGCTTTCGCGGCAACCAGCCGAAGGTTACTCCGCTCCGCCAGGACGGCCGCGACGGCAAGCACAAGCTTTCCGGCAAATACCTTCCTAAGATGAGGGCGCTGTGGATCGCCTGCTACAATCTCGGCATTATCGACGATCGCCGCGACAGTGCGCTTGAAGCGTTTGCCATGGGCCGCCAGTTGCCCGCCATCTCGGACATGCGGTTCGTCCACAAGCCTGAAGATGCTGCCAGCGTCATCGAAGCGCTGAAGGGCATGCTGGCTCGCTTTGGTGTCATTTGGAAAGATGCCAGCCAACGCCCAGATTATGAGAAAAGTCACGGTTACCGGATCGCTCGCGCACAGTGGGCTATACTTTCACCAAAAGCGGCAAGGGACTTCTGGGCAGTCGTCACTGACATCGTCAATGAAGACGTGACGCACAGGGACTTCAGCGACGCAGAGTGGATCAACGTGATGAACTACTTTGGCACCCGTATTCGCCGCGAGAAGGCGCAGAACACGAAAGACTAGACTTATGACGAGCCTGCCCGGTCTGTTGGGTGATATTGCAGAAATCGCCGGTGCCACCGTGGCTTTGCAAATCGCGCAAAGCCACGGTGGCACTCGCGTTTCAATCCCACCTCGGGCCGAGGATAATCATTGGCTCACAGAATTGGTCGGTTTCGAGACTGCAAACCTAATTTGCAAAGGCCTTGCAACTCTTGACCCGGATGGCCGTTTGAAAGGTATACACAGCGAAATAATGCCTCTTGGTCCTGCATCTCTTCTAAAAAACGCCCGCCGAAAAGCACTTCAGGCTCTTGACGATGGAAAGAGCGTCCGCGAAGCTGCTAGGCTAGCGGGCTTGCATGAGCGCACCGTTTGGCGCATGAAGTCCGAAAGTGACGACGAGCAGGGCCGCTTGTTTTAAGTGCTGACAACTGTCAGCCCATCTCTTCCCGAACGAACATCCATAGTTGCCTCAGACCACCGGAACGTTTTCCGGTTCACGCTGGGGCAATGAATGAGCAATCCGACATTTGGGGAATGGGCGATCGCAAAGCTACGCGACGCCGGAGCCTATGGCGGTGCCTATGACGGTACCGAAGGCCGCTACTACATCGAGGCGCTGAAGCGTTTCCAATCCGCAGAAGGTCTCAAGGTCACCGGCCGCGCCGACGATGATACCGTCACACGGCTCAGACTGGTACCGAAACCCCGCGCTGATGGGACGCGGCCCGACCATGTCATTGCGACAGTACCACCAAAGAACATCGAACCGATCTGGATGCGCGACGCGCGCCGCTACATCGGCATTACCGAAATTCCCGGTGCAAAATCCAACGCGACCATTATGTCCTGGGCGAAGAAGCTTGGTGGCTGGATCGCGTCTTGGTACACCAGCGACGACACGCCCTGGTGCGGCTTGTTCGTTGGTAACGTCATCGCAACCACACTCCCCGAAGAGCCCTTGCTCGCAAATCCGCTTGGCGCACTGAACTGGAAGAAGTTCGGCGTCGAGGGCCGCATAGCACGCGGCGCAATCCTTGTTTTCGAGCGGACAGGTGGCGGGCATGTGGGCTTTTACGTCGGTGAGGATCGCACACACTATCATGTTCTGGGTGGCAACCAGGACAATGCCGTCAACATCAAGCGCGTCGAGAAAAAGCGCCTTGTTTCTGGCGGCATCCGCTGGCCCAAAACTGGCGAAGCTCCGATCGGCGGCGCGGTGCAGCTCGCGGCTACCGGTGCATCTGCCTCGAAAAGTGAGGCCTGATCCTTGAAGCCTTCTTACAGCACCACCAAAGCACACTTGTTCGCATCTTCATTGATGGCGTGGATCGTCATTTTGTCCCTCACCGCAGGTGCAATCTACGGCTCTGAACAGGCGGTCTCATTCGGCGCGATTGCCGTTCCTGCCATGGCAGCAATGATTGCCGCCATGCTTGGCCTGCACCGCCACTATGGCAGCAAGGACTTTGAAGCCACAGCCATCGCCGAAACCGTTCCGTCTTCGACCTCACCCTACAACGCTCAGGATGATCCTCCATTCCCGGAGGCGCAACGATGATCGCGGCTTGGGCTTCGAAGGCGATCACGCCCCTGATCATTGTTGCTGCCATGCTGGCCGCCGCTGCCTTCCTCGGCTGGCTTACGCTTTCAACTGTGAACTCCATGGTTGAAATCGGCAGGAAAGAAACAGCAGCTGAACGCGACGCCTACTGGACCGGCCGGATTGAGAAGGCAAACGGGCTGGCCGCTGCGGCCGACGCGAACCAAGTCCGCGAAGTCCTTCGGATTGAAAAAGAGGCGACGGACCGACTGGCCGCCGTCACCCAACAGCAAGCTAAACTGGAGAAAGAGAATGCGGCCCTGCCGAATGGTGACGCTTGCGGCCTTGGCCGTGATCGCGTCCGCCTGCTCCCACACTGACGACAAACCGGCTCCGCCAGTCGTCGTCAAATATGTGAAGTCAGATGTGCCGCCATCCTCGCGCATTCCCTGTCCCGTCACACCTCTGCCCGACCGCACCCTTTCTGCCCAGGAAGTGACAACCAGCTGGGGCGCGGATCGTGCCGCCATTCTTACCTGCGATGCCCGGCGTGCCGCTGCGGTTGCCGCGATGGACACCATACCGGCACAGGAGACGACACCATGAATTTCGGCGGCAATGCTGCTTTGGACCTTGCAGCGGAACGCGCCGAGCAGGAACGCGAAACAAAAATAGCTGCTGCGTCTGCTGCAGTGTCAGCCCAGGGCGCAACCATATGCCAGGACTGTCCATCCAAAATTTCCGATGAACGACGTGCTGCGGCACCTTTCGCCCGGCGCTGCATTGAGTGCCAAGAGTCCTATGAACTGGAGAAATGGCACAAATGACAACTGCGGAAATTACCGTCTACGTTAGCCTTGCACTGGGTGTCATCGCCATCTTCGGCCATGTCAAAGTCTGGATGAACTCTGGTGAAAAAGAACTCACCAAAGAAGTCGCAGCGGTGAAGGCGGAAGGCGATTCGCACGAACGCAAGCTCATAGAGCATGACCGTCGCATCCAGGCGATCGAGAGCGACATGAAGCACCTCCCCGATCGGGAGAGCCAGCACCGTTTGGAGCTTGCCCTTGAGAAGGTCAACGGGCGTCTCGACACCCTCAATGAAACGCTGAAGCCGATCAAGGCAAACGGCGAAGCGATGAACGAGCTATTACTGGAAAGGGCTAAGCAGACCAATGTCTAACATCGGTGTTGACTGGTTACGTATGCGCCGCGAACGCGCCCGGCTGATCATATTGAAAGCACTTGCCGAACAGCTGAATGGCACTCTCGACAGCAGCATGATTGAAGAAATCATGCCTACTTTCGCGATCAGCGAAACGCGGCTGTGGGTTCACGAACAAATGGAGTATTTGGCAGAGCGCGACGCGGTGACGATCACCAAAGCCGGTACCGTCATGATCGCCACGCTGAATAAGCGGGGCCGCCGCCATTTGAGGCGTGAAGTCGCGATTGAAGGTGTCCTGCGCCCATCCGAGCCGGGCGAATGAGCATGAAGGGGCGCGGCCGACTTTCCGGTATTGAATTGCTGCCCGAAGCTTGTGCGGATGCGGTCGCCTGGGCAGCGTCTGAGCTCCAGAACAGAGAGCGCACCCAGACCGATATTTACGAAGAATTCGTCGGCAAGCTGGAGCTACTTCATCAGGAGCATCGTGGCGAGTTGGAATTCACCGTTCCTTCGTTTTCGGCATTCAACCGTTATTCGATCCGCCTTGCGACCTTGACGCAGCGGCTTAACCAGACCCGCGAGATTGCTACTACACTTGCCAGCAAATTCGACGCGGCAGCATCCGACGATCTGACCCTGATCGCATCCGAGGCCATCAAGACGCTTGTCTTCGAACTGGTGACCAATGGTGGCGAGGCCGGTTTCGATCCGAAGGGTGCCAAGGCTCTTGCCGATGCCCTTTTCTCAGCCACCCGTGCCCAGGGCGTGTCCACCAACCGCCGCCAGAAGGTCGAGGCTGAGTTTAAGACGCAGGCTGAAGAAGCCGTCGCCAAGGTTGCCAAGGTCAAGGGCCTTTCGGCCGAGACAACGCAGGAAATCCTCTCTGAAATCCTCGGGGTAAAATCCACATGAGTGCGCCAATCACTGAGGTTCAGTGGGCAGAGGCTCGGCGGACCGCCACAGAGGTCTTGCCGGGCCTCGTCAATCAGATCGGCCTGCCAAAAGCGCTGATCTCCTATCAGGCCCGAACGCTGGAGCTGCTCGAAAGCTCTGGCTGCAAGGTGCTGTTTATCGAAAAGAGCCGACGCATCGGCTTGACCTTCGGCTTTGCATCATATGCCGCGCTGCGCGCTGGTCGCTCAAAAGAAGCTGGCGGCATGGATGTTATGTACATCTCCTATTCGCAGGAGATGACACGAGAATTCATTGACGCTTGTGCCATGTGGGCGCGGGCGTTTTCTAACGCTGCCCTTGCAGTTGATGAATTCCTGTTCGACGACAAAGACGAGTCAGGCGACCGGTCGATCCAGGCATTCCGAATCCGGTTTGCATCGGGCTTCGAAATCCTTGCCCTGTCTTCGGCTCCTCGTACCCTTCGTGGTAAGCAGGGCGTCGTCATGATCGACGAAGCCGCATTCGTTGACAGCTTGCCGGAACTGCTGAAGGCGGCGCTGGCGTTCCTTATGTGGGGCGGACAGGTCGTTGTTTGCTCGACGCACAATGGAACCGAAAACGAGTTCAACAAGCAAATTCAGGACATCCTGGCCGGTCGCAAGCCATACGTCCACATGCGTATCGATTTCGACCAGGCGCTAAAGGAAGGCCTTTATGAGCGCATCTGCCTTGTCAACGGCAAGACGTGGACGCCGGAAGACGAAGCCACATGGCGACAGGAAATCATCGCCTTCTATGGTGACGGTGCGGACGAGGAATTGTTCTGCATTCCAACAGCCGGTACCGGAGCCTGGTTGCCCGCACCTTTGATCGAGGCGCGCATGACCGCGTCCAATCCGATTATCCGTTTCGAGTTGCCCGCCAATTACCTGCATCTGTCACGGCTTGAACGCAACATGCTGATGGCGGAGCCGATCCGACAGGTCACGGAAGTGCTGACCTTTCTGAAGCGCGATCGCCGTCACGCATTCGGTTTCGACTTTGCGCGCGTGGCCGACTTATCCGTTGGTACGTTGCTCTCGATCGACAATCTCCTGAAGCGCGAAGAAGTGCTCACGATCGAGATGCGCAACGTTCCCGGTGACGAACAGAAGATGATTATCGGCATGATCCTGAAGGCGGCACCACGCCTTGTCGGTGCGGCTTTCGATGCCACCGGGATGGGTTGGACGGTTGCTGAAGACATGGGCCGCATCTACGGCTTCCGCACCGAAGACAACGATGGCGGCCTCATTGCACCGGTCAAGTTCTCGCAGGACTGGTACCGCTTTAACATGCCGCCGCTGAAGACCGCTTTTGAAGACGAGGGAATGATTGCGCTGATACGCGACGATGATCATCTGACCGATGTTCGTATCGTGCGCGTGGTCAACGGCGTTCCCAAGGTGCCAGACGTTCGCACCGGCGAAGGTTCGAAGAAGCGCCACGGTGACTTTGCCATCGCTCTTGCGCTCGCCCACTGGGCCAGCCGCCAGCAATGGTTCCAATACGAATATATGTCGATCCGCGATCTCTACAGCCAGATGGGTCACAATGGTGGACCCGGCATTGATGACGATTTCGACGATGAAGGCTTTTACGGGAGACAGCATTGGTAGAGCGCACATCATCCATCCTCGGACCGGATGGCGGACCCATCATTCTCAAGACGCTCTCAGAGGAAGTGGCAACACCGACCGTCGCCGGTGTTCGCCGAACGCACGAGGAGCGTGTTGCGACCGGCCTCACCCCGGAGCGGCTTGGCACCATTCTGCGCGATGCAGCTGAAGGCAACGCCCGGTCTTACCTTACCCTGGCCGAGGAAATGGAAGAGAGATATCTTCATTACGCCTCCCAGCTTCAGACGCGACGCCTGGCTATCGAAAGCGTCTCGCTTACGATCGAGGACAATGGGGCAGATACGAAGATCGTGGATGCGATCGAGGATCTGATCAACGACGATGGTTTCATGGAAGCTCGCGGCCATCTGCCCGACGCTATCAACAAGGGCTACGGCGTTTGTGAAATGATGTGGGAGTATGAGCGCAAGATGCTCCGCCCCGTCCAATATGTCGATCGTGACGCCCGCTTCTTCCAGATGGATCGCTTGTCGCTGCGCGAGCTCCGCTTGGCCGTTGACGGCTCGATCGAAGGCGAGCCGCTTGCTGAGGCGAAGTTCATTCGCCACGTCCCACGAACACGTCTCGGCTTGCCACTGCGGCGCGGCATGGCGCGACCTGCCGCGTGGGCTTACATCATCCAGCAATTCGGTTTGCAGGACTGGGCGGCATTCTCCGAAGTCTACGGTATGCCTCTGCGCGTCGGCAAATACAATGCAAACGCCAGTAGCGCGGACAAGCGGACATTGCTGAAGGCGGTTGCGTCCATTGCAAACGATGCTGCCGCGATCATCCCGGCCGGGATGGATATCGAGTTTCATGAGGTCAACGGCGCAAACGGTGCTGCCGTGTTCGGCGGGCTTCTCGAATACATCGACAAGCAGATTTCCAAGCTGGTCGTCGGCCAGACGATGACATCAGACGATGGCTCCTCACTCGGCCAGGCGAAAATCCACAACGAGGTGCGCCTGGAGCTTTTGCGCGCCGATTGCCGCCAGCTCGCGATCACTTTCAACCGCGACCTTATCAAGCCATTCATTGATCTGAACTTTGGCCCGCAGGAACGCTACCCATCTCTCCAACTGCCGGTACCGGACCCTGAAGACGTTGAAGCGCTCTCGTCAGCGCTAGGCGTTCTCATCCCGCTCGGCCTCAGAGTGAAGCAGGACGAAATTCGCGAGAAACTGGGCTTGTCGGACCCACAGAATGGCGATGAGTTGCTGACAGCACCGAAGCCAACCATTGCAGAGCCGGAAACAAAGCCGGATCCAAAACCGGCTCCCAAGACACAAGCAGCCAACGATGCCAAGAAGATCGCCGACGACCAGGACACGAAATCCAAGGTCGCAGCGCTGTCTGCCATCGTCTCCGATCATCGCCGCGCTTGCCATTGTGGTGCCTGCGAAGCGCTGTCAGCTGCCGAGGCCGGAGAGCCGGACGCGCTTGACCAACTCGACACCCTGTTTGCCAGCGCGATGGACGATTGGCAGGAGATGGTCAATCCGATCGTCCAGCCGATCGCCGCCATCATCGAGACGGCAGGCAGCTTCGAGGAGGCTTTAAAGATGCTTCAAACGCAGCTTCCAGACACTTCGAAGCTTGCTGAACGCCTCGGCCGGTTGACTGCGATCGCCCGTGGCGTCGGCGACATAGCGGACTGATCGATGGCTGACATCAAACGCGGCTTTGCGCCGCCATCATCGGTCACTGACTATTTCGACGGCAAGAGCAACGCCCCCGCTTTTTCGTGGCTGGAGGTCTGGGCCGAAGAGCATGCCTACAAGTTCACTGTTGCCAAGGCGGTCGAGCTCGATGTGCTGAACGCGTTTCGCTCGACGATATCGTCCTCGCTCGCGAGCGGCCGTGGCTTCGAGAACTGGAAACCCGAGATCGAGAAGGAACTGACGAAACTCGGCTGGTGGGGGCCACGCATGGTTTCCGATCCCTCGGGCGTCGATCCCGATCGGATGGTGAACTTCGCCAGCGATCGGCGGCTGCGGAATATCTTCTGGTCAAATATGAACAGCGCCCGATCGGCGGGGCAATGGGAACGAGCGCAGCGTTCGAAGGCGGTCTTGCCTTATGCGCTGTATCTGCGCACCACGTCTTCTGATCCCCGCCGCGAGCATCTCGTATGGGTAGGCGTCATCCTGCCGATTGATCATCCGTTCTGGACCACGCACTGGCCGCCGAATGGTTGGGGCTGCAAATGCCAGATCAGGATGATCTCTGCCCGAGAAGCCAAAACGCTGATCGGCACCAAGCGCATCGTTGGGACTGACGAGGACGGTAACGATATCTCGGTTTGGTACACCGACCAGCCGCCAGAGCTTGGACCGGACATCTCCTTCACTAACCGTCGCACTGGCGAAGTATCGAAGGTGCCACCCGGCATCGATGCGGGCTGGGCAACCAATCCCGGCCTGTCGAGGACATCGACGCTCATTCAGAATTTCGAGGCGAAGCTTGCTGCGGCCGACCAGGTGGACGCCACTCGTGTCCTGAAGGAGCTTTGGGACGATCCGTATCTGAAAATCGCTCCGCGTCTTCCGAGCAAGGTCTGGCTCCCGGCCGGTCACAGTCCGGCCCTTGCCAGCGAATTGGGTGCCGCATCGCCCGTTGTATCAGTCACCAGTGAGGCGATTGCCGAGCGCATCGAGCGGCACAAGATGCCGGTCGAGGATTTCAGTGTCTTGCCGGAGATGATTGAGAACGGAGCCGTCCTGGCAGACATTGCCGGTAAGGCGAACACGCGCACGATTCTGTGGCGTTTTGGGAAAGAGTTCTGGAGAAGCTTTGTTTCGGTTTCGCAGAACGGATATCTTCGAGTGAATTCGCTTCACCAGAAGGATGAGGGCGAGCTTCGTCGCCAACTGAAGCGGGCGGAACTGGATTGGCCGTTTAAGGATTGAAGCGTGGCAGGGAGGGACCGCACCCGGTAAACCGGCTCCCCTCCATTGGTCATCGAGGACAACGGGTTTCGCCGCCACGCATTCTGAATATAAGCTGGAAATATCAATTTCGCAATTATTGCCCGAGCATTTTTAGAATGCGGCGTGCTTGTGCTTCCGCAGCGGCTCGTTCAGTTTTATCGACGTTCTCTCGGCCGCAATAATGTTTTAAGTTCGTGGCGTCAGTGAAGTCAGCGGACAGGTGGCCGCTCTCCACGATCACAAACCGCCAAGCGCACCCCAATACTTTGTTTTGGCGAATGGCTCCATTACACCCCGTGGAAAGGCAAAAGGAAACATTTCGCTGCCCTTGGTATTTTCCGGATGTGGCGTTTTCGTATTCCTTTGGCCAAGTCGTTTTTGTATAAGTGCAATTGCCCGGATCACCGCTCGCGGCACAATCTTGAGAGTCATTGATGTAATCGGATGCAGGTGGCCAATCGGATGCGTGAGCTGCGTTCACCGACATCAACAAGACCACTGCCACGATGTATTTCATTCCCATTCCCCATGTTCAAATCTCATCGACCATAGAGCGGCCACAGGCGCACGGGAAGACCTTCAACGCGCGAAGCTTCGTCTTCACCCGAGAAACGCGCTCACGGGCTTTTAAAATCCCTCAAAATCGATGCGGGGCTTGATCCCGACCCCACAAGCGGATTACATAGTCTCATCCCAGTACGACTGATTGTTTTTCACGGGCTGACACCTGTCAGCCCTAATTTTCGTCGTGGGCGGCTAGATTGCCGTCATGAACAACACGCACCTCACAAATCCCCTATCTTGCCTCGCACCCGAAACGGGCCTTGCCGACGCGCTTACCGGCATTGCCGTTCTCGATGCCTTCACCGCTGACCCTGACGCTGCCACTGCTGAGACAAAGCGCGGGCCGGACTGGATCAAGGTTGCGCCACGTGGCCGCTTCACGGCTCGCGATGGCCGTTCGTTCGAGATCGACCCGGAGCTGCTTGTTTCCCGTTTCAAGACGGATGGCGTTGATCTGCCGATCGACATCGATCATGCGACGGTCAAGAAAGCCATGTTCGGCGACTCTGCGCCTGCTGTTGGTTGGATCAACCAGCTCGATGCCCGTGCCGATGGCCTCTACGGCAAAGCCGAATGGCTCGATGAAGGTGTTCGCGTCCTAACGGCTCGCACTCACCGATACATTTCCCCAACACTTAAAACCGACGACAGCGGCAAGGCCACATGGCTTCACTCCGCAGCACTGGTTGCCGCGCCAGCTGCATCCATGCCCGCCGTCGCATCTGCCAACCTTACCGCAACCACCAAAACGGAAACGAACATGCTTAAAGCTCTCGCCGTCGCCCTTGGCCTTTCTGAAGATGCCTCCGAGGCTTCCTGCCTATCTGCGCTCTCCACCCTGAAATCCCGCGTTGACCCTGCCGTCCACCAGGAGGCGCTCGACCAGGTCAAAACACTGACCGCTAAAATCGAGGACGGCAACAAGGCTGCTCACAAGGGCAAGGTCGATACACTTCTCGAAGACGCCCTGAAGGCTAAGAAGATCAGCCCGGCACAGCGTGACAGCTATGAAGCGCTTGCCACGTCTCAGGAAGGTTTCGACCAGGTCAAGAAACTGATCGAGACGCTCGGCGCTGGTCTTGCCGCATCCGGCCTCGACAATCGCAAGCCTGCCGACCAGACCGCCACGCTGAGCGCCGAAGATCGCGACGTGATGAAACAGCTTGGCCTGTCGGAAGAAGACTATCGCAAGGCGAACGGCCTGACCGCCGCCTGATCCATCTCCAAGACAAGGAAAGCAAGACATGACTGCAATGTCACAGGCCCGCCAGCCGACCGAAGCCGAAGGCCTTCGCTCCCAGGCTCCCGTCAAATCGGCAACCACCATTCTTCAAGGCGCGCTTGTCGTTTCAGAAAACGGTCTTGCCATTCCAGGCAAGCTGGCCACCGGCCTCGTCGTTCTCGGCGTGTCCGAACAGACGGTCAAGAACACCGGCGCTGACGGCGCGCAGAAGGTTCCCTTCCGCCGTGGAACCTTTGGTTTCAACAACCATGGCGCTGATGCCATTTCGGCCGGTGATGTCAACAAGACCGCTTACATCGTCGATGACCAGACGGTCGCAAAGACGGATGCCAGCGGGACGCGCTCGGCCGCTGGCAAGATCATGCACATCGAAGGCGGGCAGATTTTCGTCCGCGTCGGCTACTAACAAACCCCTCCCAGGAGAATTGCCTATGTCGCGCGTAATCACGCCCGAACTACTTGCCGCAGCGCAGCGCGGCTTCAAAACCTCTTTCCAGAAGGGGTTTGCGGGTTACACCGCAATGTACACCACGCTCGCCACCATCGTGAACTCGACCGCCGGTGAGGAAATCTACGGCTGGCTCGGCGACATTCCGAAGCTACGCGAATGGATTGGCGATCGGCAGGTGAAGTCGCTGTCATCCAAGGGTTACACGATCAAGAACCGCAAGTTTGAAGGTTCGTTTGGTGTCAGCCGTGATGACATCGAAGACGACAAGCTTGGTCTGTATGCGCCACGTTTTGAAATGCTCGGCCAGTCCGCCTCGACCCACCCAGACGAAGTTTTGTTCGAACTGATCAACGCGGCCTTCACGACAGAATGCTTTGACGGTCAGTTCTTCTTTGACACCGATCATCCAGTTGGCAAGCCGAATGAGCAGGTCAGCGTGTCAAACATGCAGGCTGGTACCGGCGAAACATGGATTTTGGCCGATATGAGCCGACCGCTCAAACCGTTTATTTTCCAGAAGCGTCGTGACTACGCCTTCACCGCCAAGGAAGACGGTAAGACCTCCGATAGCGTCTGGCTTCGCGACGAATACCTCTACGGCGTAGATGCCCGCGTCTCGGCCGGTTTCGGTTTCTGGCAGATGGCATACGGCTCGAAGGCCGATTTGACGCCTGCCAACCTGCGCGCTGCTTTCACCGCCATGCGCGACTTCACCGATGACGAAGGTCGCAAGCTGAACATCCGCCCGACGCACCTGATCACCGGAAACGGCAATTTCTTCAAGGCGCGTGACATTCTCATGTCTGAGAAAATCGACGGCAGCACCAACACCAACCAGAACCTTGTTCAGATCATGGAAGCCGCGCTGCTCGAATAATCCGGCAGCGGTGCAAACTCCGGCAGCTTCCTCCTCCTCCCGAGCTGCCGGGGTTTTCCGGCAAGCGGCTTTCGAGCCGTTTCCCCGAAAACCCTCAAGATGGAGAAATTCATGTCACCGCGCAAAGCCCCGAAAACCTCAAAGAAGCCGGTCGAGCCGGAAACCTTGAACGGCTCCAACACCCTTCCGGCCATTATCGAGATCGCTGAAAATCAGACGCTTCAGCTTGGCGATATCGTCATGATGGCGCACCAGGTCTCCGGTCTTTCTGTCGGAGCCTGGAACGAACTTGCAGATGACAAACGCGACGAGCAGCTCAAAACCGTGATCGAAAATGTAAAAGCTGCGGTGGCTGGCGGTGCATCGCTTGATGATCTGAAGGAAAAGGCAACGGCCGAGATCACAGAGCGGGAAGGCCAAGAGATCGGCTGGGTTACGGCTGAGCAGGTCCTCATTGTCTCTGCACCTGGTGGACCGCGCCGTCGTGCAGGCTTTGCCTTTGGTCCTGAACCGATTGAGCTGACATTCGAGCAGCTCGGCGACACAAAAGAAACGCGCGAGGAAACGCTCAACGCCTTGCGCGCCGACCCAAAGCTCAAGATCGACGGCCGCATGCGTGAGATCGTCTTAGACGACAACGAGTAAGCCGTTCAGCGGAGTGGACCAACGGTAGGTCGTCAGGCTCATAACCTGAAGGTTGGTGGTTCAAATCCGCCCTCCGCAACCATTTTCTGGAGTGCCACCATGACCGTCTACGCCACACTTGCCGATCTTGAGGCACGCTTTCCAAACGAACTGACCTTGATCGCGGCAGACGAACAGACTGGCTTGCGCGATGACAACCGCATCGAAAAGGGCTTGGCAGATTCCGCGATCGAGATCCGCGCAATCCTCGCCGCCCGCTATTCTGCGGTCGAGCTCGCAGCGCTCGATCAGAACTCGCTGGAAGTCCTTCAGCTCTACACCATGGATATCGCGTTCTATCGCATTGCACTCGCCTTCTCTCGATCCACCGACAACATCAAAGAACGGTATGCCGCAGCAATAAAGCGGCTGGAAGCCATTGCGTCTGGCAAGGGTGCGCTGACGACGACCCTGACCGCGACTGGCGCCAGTGAGGCCTCCAACTCCGATATCGGCCAGAATGAAGTCATACTGGAAGCGCCGGAGCGGATGTTTACTCGTGAAAGGCTTGGTCGGATATGAACGGTCTTTCCATCTCGCTAGACACCGCCGACCTTCAGCGGGTCATCAAGCGGTTAGAACCGCTATTCGATTTCGATGGCACGGAACTGATGACCGCGATTGGTGCGATCGGCGACAGCCAGACGCGTCGACGCATTACCGAAGAGAAAACAGCGCCCGACGGCACCGCATGGAAACCCAACCATGCCGGAACGCCAATCCTCGTGGCGACCGGTCAGCACCTTCTATCGTCGCTCGCCTGGACGGCATCGGCCAATGAGGCCGAGTGGGGCGCGACATGGGAATACGCCCATGTTCACCAGGACGGCATGACGATCGTTCCCAAGAACGGAGAACATCTCGTCTTCCAGCTTGGCGATCGCACAGTGTTCGCCAAGGAGGTCACCATTCCCGCACGTCCATTTGTTGGACTGTCTAGCGAAAACGAACGTGAGATCGTTGACCTGGTCACCGATCATTTCGGGAGCTTGCTGCAATGATCCCTGCCAAGAATATTGAGACTTTGCTTGCCGAAGATCGCCTGCATGTGTTCCAGGGCGCGATCGCCGATCGGCTGAAGACACTCAACCCCGGCCTGACGATCGTGCGTCATCCTGGCAAGGTCGATGTTTCGGAGCTGCTTGCAAAAACCATCGTCACCGCACCAGGCGTTGGCATTGGCTGGAGCCGCATTCGTCAAGCCATGCTTGCGGATGGTTCCTTCAGCCTTGCCGTCGAGTGGACGGCTTATATCGTCGCCGAGGCGCGGCCGATCGCAGGCCGCCGTGTTGAAAAGGAAGCCATCGCGCTCGCAATCGGCACTCGCCTGCTCGAAATCCTTGGTGACGACGAAACGGCGCTGTGGGGTCTAGACGGCGTTCTTCCGCCCGAAGTGACGCCACCGCCAGAGTTGAAACCGTTGTTTACAGTTCGCGATGCGTCGCAGGGCATCGCCTATTATACCGTGACCTGGACACAGATCGCGGTCGATATCGGCAGCACCGCCCTCCCAACCGGTACCGGCGTCTATGACCAGGAAGAGGAGTGGATAAAGTTTGCAAGTGAAGCAACGCTCGACGCGATGCGCCCCTACGTGCCAGCCAAGCTTGAGCCAGACGATGCGTGATCCTGTCTCCCTGGAATTGCGCCGGCAGTTATCCCGCACCCAGAGTGCCGAGCGCCGCCTGGCGCAGACGGTGCTTTACGGCAAGGTTGTCGAAAAGGATGCTGGCAAGCGTCGCCTGCGGCTGAAACTTGGGACCTCGGCCAGCGGCAAGGACGTCCTTTCGCCATGGCTTCGCTGGCAGGAAGCAGGCGTCGGCGCTTTGTCGATCCACAGTGAGCCTTCAGTCGGCGAGCAAATGATCATGTTGTCGCCATCCGGGACGATCGGCACAGGCTCGATCGCCATGCGCGGCTCCTATGATCGCGACCATGCATCGCCATCGCAATCGTCCGACACGGCCGTAATTGTCGGCGGCGCTGGACGCATCGAGCTCGGCCCGAACGGCATCAAGCTGATCGGCGACATCTTCACCGAAGGCGGCACCCTGGAGCATGAGGGTGTCTACATCGGCAAAGACCACAAACACACCGAAGTCAGACGGGGCGGCGAGGTTTCCGGCCCACCAGAAAGTGAAGGATAGGTCCATGGCAAAGCCAACTCAGACAAACACCAGAGACGACAAGACAGCTCAGGCCGATGACGGCCGCGCCGAATACCAGATAACGAAAGACGCGCCGCTGCGTGTTGCCGGTCGGCGCGTCAAGGCGGGCGATAAGCTGCGCCTGACCGAAGATGAAGCACTTGCAGAACTGATCGCGCTCCATATCGAACCAACAAAAATCGCCTCTGAAGGCGCTTAAAACAACGCTTGAAAGGTCTTTGAGAATGGCAGGAGCATTGCGCATCCGATCGGGTATCGATGAGCGGACAGGTAAGGTTATTACCGGTCCCGCGCATCTTGCCCAGTCGCTCGGCAAGATTTGGCACACCCGTGTCGGAAGCCGCGTTATGCGGCTGACCTTTGGTGCCGACTTGCGCTCTCTGCTTTCCGAAGACCTCACACCGGCGATCGCACTGCTGCTTTATAACGAGATGGTCGCAACCGCTGCTCAATGGGAGCCGGAATACCGGATCAACCAGTTGCAGCTGGTGAAAATGACGGAAGGTGGTGCGCTTGGTGTGCGCCACGGCGGTTTGTATTTCCCAGAGGGCCGTTATGGCAACTTCGAAAAGGCTGTTGTGTTGGGCCTTGGCTCTGCCAATGTGGTGAGGTTCGCATGACCGCCCTGGAGACCTTGCCAAAGCCAGCCGTGCTCGAAGAATTCTCGCACGACGACATTACCGCCCGGCAGACCACGACCCTGAAAAACGTTTGGTCGAATGTTCGAGCGGCACACCCTAACGTCGATCTACCGGAATACGATGTCGAAATGCTCGACACCGATCCTGCCATGATTTCCAACCAGGCGGAGAGCTTCCGCGAGATCCTTTTACGCGCCCGGATCAATCAGGTCGCCAGATCAAGACTGCTGGCTTTTGCGGAAAAGTCTGACCTCGATCACCTTGCGGCGTTTTACGATGTCACTCGGATGGCAGGCGAGAACGATGAGCGGCTAAAAAAGCGTGTCATTCTCGCCATCCAAGGGCGGTCACCAGGCGGGACGGAAGCGCGTTACAAGTTCATCACCATGTCGGCCGACATTCGTGTCGAGGACGCCATCGTCTACACGGTTGGGAAAAGCCCTGTCATTAACGTGGCGATCTTCTCCAGCGACGTAAATGGTGTTGCCGATGCTGCATTGATTGCGACGGTCGATGCGGCTTTGCAAGACCCGTCAAAACGGATGGTCAACGACACGATTATTGTGCGAACAGCCGTCAGGACCATTGTCAATATTTCTGCTTCCATCTGGCTTCTTCCCGACGCCAGCCTGACGCTCCTCGAAACAATGAAAACAAACCTTCAAACAGAGTGGGCCGCAGTACGAGCACTTGGCCGCGATCTTGCCGTGACATGGTGGACGTCGAAGCTGATGCTGGAAGGTGTCCAAAAGATCGTGCCAGTTACTCCGATCGAGGATGTGATCGTATCGGCAGACGAGGCTGTGTCGATCGGCACGATCACGCTCGATTTCAAAGGGCGGTCTTTCTGATGGCACAAAGCCTGCTGCCTGGTAACTCCGGCCTGTTTGAGAAAGCGCTTGAGACTTCCTTTGCTCCTCGCTGGACAGTGCTTGGCGAAGGTACCGACGCAATTGCCTACGACAAGGTATCACCGCCCTCCGCGTTCCTACCGTTCGTCATTTGGGAATTCGGCCTCGGGGAACTGACGCCCTACGTGCCGAACCTCTATGACCTTCTGCAAGAGGGTATCCAGTGGCAACGCGTGCGCGGAACGTTTCTGGCCGTCCAACGCGGTTTGGCGTGGCTCGGCTACACAGCGGCGGTAGAACAGGCGTGGCATGGCCGCACATGGTGGAATAGCTACCAGCTCCGCTTCGACCGCCTGCCTGATCATGACGATCCCGATCTTGAGCGGATTGAAGGTATCACCACACTGTCAGTGCCGAAGCGGTCGCAACTTCGCCGCGGCGTTTTCCAGTACGATATCCCCGCGGCTGTCTGCGACTGGAAACGTCTTGATGCCACTCACCTTGACCGAGAAAGCGGCGTTACTGCTACGCCTGCCAACACGCTCTGGTCATTCGGTCGAACGACCGAAGTCTCGCACCTTCTGACGCAAGCCGAAGGACAGGCGCTCGGTATCTGGATTGATCCACCCGCAACGCAAGCGCTCAAATGGGCGGATATGCAGTTTCCATGGGTAACGGCAACATTTCCGTGGGCGTCCAATGCCACGGTGCAGCGCCAAAACCTGATGGCGACGTTTTTCAGAGGGCGGATCATCTATGCCGTTCTGAAAGACGAGGCGGGGGCTATCATCGGCTACCGGCGTTGCCGGGCGGTGCATCCCGTGGATGCCACATTCGATGGTCCCTACCGTTTTTCAGACCTTTCCTATGCGCCCGTCGCGGCACCCCGGCTGGTCTACATCGAGGCTATGACCGATTTCGGAGACGCGGAAAATGTCGTTGCGAAATCCATTTCCTTGCTGGTTGAACCTGTCCTTTCCGCTGGCATAGCGCCGGGCAGGCTCTGGCTTAATCCCGGCGAATTGTCGGGCGGCGTGCCCATCATCGCCACCGACATATCTGTCCCGCTGCGCGCCACGGTGCGCGAGCAATTCAAGTTTCTTGTGAGGTTCTAAATGGCTTTTGAACACGAAAGCGGTCTGCCGTTCGCTTATGATCGGTCCGTTGGAAAATCTGAACAGCAGGGTTTGGTCTATTATGGTGAGCGCCATTTTCTCCAAGCGCCCGAATTGAACGAACAGCAGACGATTGCTCGCGCCCGTCATAACCGCCTTGGCCGTCTGGTCGCCAAAGATGGTGACCGCATCGAACGGGCAGACGCCTTTGTCGATGTCGAGGCAAAGACAGTCACCCTGACGGCTGGCAGCATCTATGTGGCCGGTGATGTTTTCCCGGTTGGCGAAGCGGTATTGGCTAACGTCACCATGGCTGGCCGCGTGGATATCGGTGTGCGCCTTCGCAAGTCATTCGTAACCCATGAAACCGATCCGACCTTGCTAGGTATCGTACCGGGATCGGAAGCCGAAGGCGAGCCGGGTGCGGCCCGTGAGATTGCTTCCATCGTATGGGCACAGGCCAATGATGGCGGTGAAGGTGACTTTTATGCGGTCTACACGCTACAGGATGGCACGATCATCGACCAGCGCGGCCCGTCACTTCTGGAACCGGCCATGCAGGCGCTTGCTGATTATGACCGCGCTCACGGCCACTATGTCGTTTCAGGTTGCCGGGTGACAGCACTTGGCGCAAATGCTGGTGCGCAGGCGTTTTCCATCGAACAGGGTGAGGCGAATATCTCCGGCTTCAAACGCGTTCGCAATGCTGCTTTGCGGCTAGCCGAACCGCAGGAATGGGATGAATTTGCCATACCCGGCGAGACGGATATCTATCCGGGCGGTGCGTCCTACACCTACGAGGTCGATCAGTTCCCGATTGGCGTGATCAACTCGATCCTGCTGACCAAGGAAAAAACCGTCAACTTGGTGCGTGGTGCCGTTGCCAACGGGCAGGATGGTTTGCCAGATACCTCGATCATCGAAATCAAGTCCGTGGTGCAGGGCGGAACCACTTTCGCAAGCAACACCTACCTTCGCACAGGCAACACGGTAGACTGGGCACCGGCAGGTTCAGAACCTGCCGGTGGCTCAACCTATGTCGTCACCTATCGTTACCGCGCATCCGTGCAACCCACCGCCTATACGGATAAAACGATCACGGTTGCGGGCGGCGCGACGGGCGGCGACATCATCACGGCCTATACTGCCAAGATGCCGCGCATAGATCGCATCGGCCTGCAAAGGGACGGCTCGCCGGTCTATATCAGGGGTATCTCGGCGCGTTCCAATCCCGTGCCACCCATCGTGCCGGGCGATGTTTTGCCGCTGGCGAAGGTGTCGAATGACTGGATGGAAAAGCCGGTCGTTGAAAACGATGCGGTGCGCTCCATCCCGTATTCGGAAATCTGGCGTTACTTTAACCGTATCGTCGACCACGACAGACTTATCCAGTTGGAGCGCCTGAAAAGCGGGATCGACTCCCGCGAGCCGGTTGCGAAAAAGGGCGTCTTTGTCGATCCCTTCACAGACGACAGCTACCGCGATGCAGGGGCGGCGCAGACCGCTGCCATCGGCCTCGGTGTCTTCCAGTTGGCGATAACGCCGACCTTCTTCTATGCGACCCTGACGGCTCCTGTCATGCTCGACTATGTGGAAGAGGTGATTTCGTCGCAGGAGCTGAAAACCGCCTGTGAGCTGATCAACCCATACGCCAACTTCTCACCGCTTCCGGGCAGTATGAAACTGACGCCTGCGGTGGATTTCTGGACGGTCCAGCAGACACAATGGCTGTCAGCGCAAACGATCAACATGAATATGGGTGTGACCTTCGGAGGGCCGCTGCAAACAACCTCGGTTGCAGAGCAGCTTGTCGATCAGCGCTCCGAACAGGCCGAATTTCTACGGTCCATTCAGGTGGCTTTTGAAATCGATGGTTTCGGTGTTGGCGAAATTCTCGACGTGCTGACCTTTGACGGCATCAACGTCAAGCCAGCCGGTCAACAGCAGGGCAATGCCAGCGGCAAGATCAGTGGCACATTCACCATTCCGGCCAATGTGACGGCGGGAACAAAGGCAATGTATGCCAAGGGCCGCGCCAATACCGAAGCCAGCGCCATGTTCACAGGACAAGGCATCATTGAAACCGACATCATGCGGCGCGTCACGACCATCCAGACATGGACGCAAATGCAGATCGTTGGCACCCAGAATGGCGGTCGTGGGGGTGGGTTCGGCGGAAGCGACCAAGGCGGTCATGATGTCGATCCGCAGGCACAAATGTTTAGCGTGTCGGAGCCGCGCCAGATCATCGGCGTTGACTTCTTCCTTTGCAAGATTGGCAACACGGCCAACGGGCTGCTGATCGAGCAGGTTACGACCGATAATGGCTATCCGACCACGGACGTGCAGGCGCAAACCTTCCTGCCAATGACCGGCGCTGTCGAGGGCTGGAAGGGAGCGCGCTATCGCATGCCGGTTACGACCCTACCGGATCGTCGCTCGGCCTTTGTCATCAAGACTGACGACAACGTGCATTCCGTCAGTCTGGCAAAGCTTGGTGGCTTCGACGCTGATCTGCAAAAGTTTGTATCCTCGCACCCTTATGTCGTGGGTCCACGCTTTTCCTCGGTCAACGCCATCACCTGGACTGCGCACCAAGACGAGGCGCTGACCTTCCGTCTGGTTGCGGCCAAGTATACGGCCACGACAAAGGTTGTTGCCCTTGGCACGGTCAACCTCGTCCAGTGCTCGGATTTGCAAATCCGGGCGGCGGTCGAGCTGCCGAGTGCGGAATGCTCTGTCGTGTTCGAAGTGGTGCGCAATAACGGCACGATCTACCGCCTGTCGCCTTTCCAAGTCTTGCAGTTGACGGAATACCTTACGGAAACCGTCACACTGCGGGCGGTGCTGAAGGGAACGGAAAAGCTGTCTCCGATCCTGTTTGCGCCGGTGGAAATCATTGCGGGCAAAATAGCGCAGGAAGCCACCTACATCACACGGTCCATGTCGCTCGGTACTGCCGTACGTCTGACCGCGTACCTGAAAACCTACATGCCATCGGGTTCTAGCTTTGCGCTTGCCTATTCCATTGCAGGCGGCGCTTGGCAGAACTTGCCCCTGAAGACAACGGACGCGCTGGCATTCCCGCTCTGGACTGAAAAGACCTACGAGGCCACCCCCCTGACGGGCGACACCGTGCGTCTGAGAATAACAGCGACGGGCGGTCCTGCTGCCCGCGTCATGGCTGGTGACTTCGGCGCTGGCATATTTTGAGGGTAAAACATGAGCACCACAGCTAATCTCAATCTGCCTCTGCCAGACCCGAGTGCCAATGTTGACGACGAATTCTATCGACTTCAGCAAACGATGGAATTGCTGGACGCATTGATATTTGCCTTGCAAACAGCGGTCGCCGGGAAGGCGGCTGTTTCTCATACCCATACGCAAGCACAGGTGACAGGACTTGTGACGGCGCTGGCCAATAAGATGGATGCCAACAAGACGTTCAAGCTGATTGACCTTGTCGATGTTCTCGGGGTTTCGGATGCCGCCGCTGGCTATCTTCTGCAAAAGACAACAACCGGCTTTGGTTTCGCGTCAGCAGCGGCAGTTATTGGAAATCATCAACACACTACGGCTGATATCGTTGGCCTTACCGCTCTCATTCAGCAGAACATTGCGGCTCTGGTCAACTCTTCGCCAGCAACGCTTGACACCTTGAGCGAGCTGGCAGCAGCCATTGGCAATAATCCAAACTTTGCCACCACAATGACAAACGCTCTCGCCGCGAAATTGGCGACGGCTGGCGGAACTATGACCGGACCGCTGGGGCTGCATAGCACCTGGGGGACCAATGCGATCCAAAATGGCACGGGCGATAACGCCAACTATACAACCTTCAACTTCGCACTCCGAGGTTGGTATGGCATGGGAATGGTTAGCCATTCCGATGGCTCCGTGATGGGATATTACGATTTCCGTGGGGGCTGGTGGGATGTAAAGGGCGGGTTCAAGGTCAACGGCAACGCCGTGCCGCACGCGGGCAACAAAGCTACCGCCGCTGAGATCACGTCAGGTGCAGCGAACAAGTTCCCAGACGCAGTGGCGGTGCGCGACGCCATCGCCGCGAATGCCCCGCAGCTATTCTCTGGCGCATATACACAAGTGGCTCTGGCACGAGCGACGCCACGGCAGAATACGACAGGTAAGCCTCTGTTTGTCTCTATCGTGCACGTAGGGTCATCGGGCTGGGCACCTGACATCATTCTTCAAGCAGGGTCGCCCGGTGGTGGTTACAATACGATAGCCAAGAATAACGGCTCAAGCACAGGTAGTGGCTATTCTGCTACTTGCAGCGGCATCATTTCGCCGGGCGAATATTACCAGTACAACAATACGGCTGGTCTCGGGTTCACCGGCTATACGGTATGGGAAAAGTCATAATGTCCTCACATGGGTTTTACCACCCGACCCACGGGTACTGGGAAACGACAGGCGAGCCATCGCAAGAAATCTTGGACGCTTACCCCGAAGGTACAGTTGAGTACCCAATGAAGCCGGGAGACGACTACCGTCCGATGGACGGGGGCTGGCAGTACGTTGAGCCAGAACCTGTGCCAGTGGTGATGACGCCTGTCACCCGCCGCCAGTTGCGTTTGACGCTTGTGCGCAACGGCATCTCTCTCGCCAATGTCGAGGCTTTAATCGCCAGCATGCCGGAAGGGATGCAGAAGGATGAAGCAAAGATCGAATGGGAAGATGCTCAAACGTTCGAGCGAAACCATCCGACCTTGCTTATCATCGCCCAAGCGCTCGAATTGACGCCTGCCCGGGTGGATGAAATGTGGCTTGAGGCCATGGCGGCATGAAACCCGGCATGGACAGGCGCAGAAAAATACGTCATCAAATGTAGATTAAGCCAAATTTGGAGGTTCTAAATGTACCGGGCTGACACCTGTCAGCCCGGGATTTTGGCGTGTTGGAACTAGCGTCCGAAGCTGACAATCATCAGCCCCGGGGACCGCTAATGTCTGGCACTACGGATTTCGTCGGCGTTCGCCGGTTTTCCAATCTCACTTCGACTGTCGCAAAGATCGACACACGCGACAGCACGGTTGTCGGTATGGTGCTTCCAGCACCCACCGCTGACAACGCAGCTTTTCCAATCGGCGAACCCGTTAAGCTGAAGCTCGATGACATCGAGCAGATCGCCAAGCTTGGAACTGGCGTGGCGCGTGACGCCGTAGATCAAATCCTGTCCGAAGGCATTGTGACCGATATTGCTTTCGTTCGTGCCCAGCATTCCACGCTGACCGATCCCGCAGCCAAACTTGAAGCGGAAACTAACTCCATCGTCGGCTCTGCGGGTGCAAAGACCGGCATGTACGCGCTCCTCGATGCTAAGAGCGAACTGAAGATCGAGCCGGGCCTTATCATTGCGCCTGGCTACATGTCCGCCCGTATCGGCGGCGTCGCCAACGCGGTCGCCGCCGCCGCTCGCACTGTTGCCGACCGCATCATTGACTGCTTGGTGATTGCCGACGCACCGTCCAGCTCGCCTGAAGCTGCGATCACCTGGGCAGAGGACTTCAAAACCGCGCTCAACGTTGTGGCGGTATATCCGCAGGCCGTGGTCAATCTCGGCAGCGGCAACGTCGTGCGGGCACTGTCACCTCACTTCGCCGGTGCAACGGTCAGGCGAGATAAGGAAACCGGCGGACCATATAAGGCAGCATGGAACCGGCCCTTAAGGGGCGTTCTGGGACCATCTCTTCCTGTCGGCTACACGGACGGTGATATCTCGTCTGAAGCAAATCGGCTTGCCCAGGCGGGTATTGGCACCATTATCGAGGGCAATCTGCTTTGGGCTCCCTTCACAACAGCCAGCGACCCCACCGTCAATAGCTGGCGCTCGATCAAGAAAATCCGCACCCGTCGCGCTGTCGAAAAGGCTATGCTGCGCCCGGTCCGTCAGTATCTTTCTGAAGACATCACGCCACACATGGTGACGCTGATCTATCGTGCGGCCGATCAGTTCCTCGCAGATCTCGTCACCCTCGGCGCCATCATCGACTATGAACTGATCTGGGCGAAGGCTCTGAACTCTGCCGCAACGCTTGAGGCCGGTGCGCTGCGCGTCAAGATGCGCTGGGCCGAAACGCCTGATCTCATCGATCTCCAGCTGTATGACGAGCCCATGCCGGAGGCTTTCAACATACTGGAAGCGGCCATCGCCTCCGCGCTTTCATCGCTCGGTAATTCCAACATCCGCGTCACCGCCTAAGGAAATCTCATATGGATCGCATCATTCGCGGATCGAACTGGTATTGCGGCGAAATCAATCAGCGCCTGCGTATCGATGAAACCACGCTACCGGCTCTCTCCCGCGAGATGGTGCCGATCGTAATGGGTGGCGGCTGGTTCGGATTTGAAATCCCCGCTGAAATCCAGCCGCTCACCTGTGAGATGTCCGTAAATGGCGTTCATGAAGATCTCAAAGGGCGCTTTGGTCGTGAGCCCGGCGACTGGACAACGATTGCCTACTATGAGGCGCTGTTGAACGTCTTTCCGGCCAATTCTACTGGTGAAACCTCAACCGGCTCTGCACCGCAGCTGAAGGGCCGCGCGGTCATCTTGAAAGGCCTTTTGAACGGCTATGAGCAGGGCGGCGTGAAGGGTCAGAAGTCGTCGGCCGCAACGAAGCTGCGCTGGTCAAGCATTGTCCTCTATCAGGACATGATGGACGGCAAGGTTGTTCATAAGTTCGACATTCAAAACAACGTCCTGATCATCGACGGCGTCAACTACACGGCTGAATATAACAGCCTGATTTCAGCATAGGGCGGGACCGATGAAGACTGACAGCGAAACTCTGACCGCCCGCGTGGCGGTCCCTTCGTCGAAAACAGATTCCTCGGCCGTTCAATTTGAGGAAATCCCATTGCCGCCTCGCGAGCTTTGGGAAGACGGTGACACGGCGGCGGCAATCGAGCCAACACCAGTTGCACCAACTGAGGAACCAGCACCTGCAGCGGATGTTCTTGATTTCGTCACGAGCACGCACGAATTATCAGTCCCGCTGAAGCACGCTTTCCGGATGGATGGGAAAGTGGTCGACAAGATCGTTGTAAAGCGTCTGACCCTCGGTCAGGTGGACGCCTTCGTTCGCAGAGCTGCGTCCGCTTCGTTTTCCACCTTCGACATTTACGCGGTCATGACCGGCATGCCAGCGTCGGTATTGCGAGGCCTTGTTGATGAGGACGGCGACGCGGTCGTTGATGCGGCCTACGATTTTTTGCCCCGCGCACTGAAAGCGGAGAGCGCATCCCCGGCGACGTGACGCGCTGGCGTACTTACGTGTCTCATGTCGCGGCGTACCTCAACACGCCGCTTCCGTCCGTCCAGGCCATGTGGTGGGATGAACTGCTTCTCTGGAACCACGAGGCGAGACGCATCCACACAGAAAGTTTCGGCCTACTGGCCAGCCTCTTGATCCGGAAATGACGATGGACGTTTCTCTTCGCCTGCGACTTCAGTATCAGTCTCGTGAGGCAAAACTTGCCAAGCGCGATCTGCATGAGTTGGGCGACGAAGCGAAGAAACTCGGCCAGGTCAAAGGTGGCAAGCTGGATGCCGGATTGCGCGATATCCGCCGCGAGGCAGACAGGGGCGAAAAGGCCGTCAGCAACCTCAACAGAGAGGCGCGTAAACTCGGAAACGTCAACACTACGACTGCGGTTCGCAATCTTCAGAACCTTGACCAGGCAGGCCGGAAAGCTGCGGGCGGCGTTAGACAGGCCCATGATAAAATGCGCGACATCAGTCGCTTAAATGGAGCCGGTTTCGAAAGAATGGCAGCTCCAGCGGGCCGGTTGAACGGGGCTTTGTCTGCGATGGGCCCCAGCGCTGCCGGAGCATTTGCAGGCCTTGCGGCTTTTGCATCAGTGGAAAACATCCTTCGCGGCTTAGAGCAAATGGCGGGCAAATTCCGCGATCTCAATCGCGAAATAGCATCGGTCGCCGTGACGGCGGAGACCCGCACGCCCGAAGCTATTGAAAAGATCGGTCAGTCAAACACAAAGCTCTCTCTGCGTTACGGCATAGGCGCAAGCCAAGTGAACGACGCTCGAAAGACCTATGCGGCCGCAGGCATCGGCCTCGATCAGCAGGAATCAGTTCTAGATCCGACGCTAAAAGCTGCGAAAGCGGGCGACAGTACAGGCGAAACTATTGGCAGTGCGGTGATTGCTCTCCAACAGAACCTGGGCGTGAAAGACGCTGATGTTGGTGCCGCGCTGGACATGATGGCGAAAGGTACAAAGCTTGGCTCTTTCGAAGTCGATGCCATGGCGAAGAACTTTCCCAAACTTGCCACCCTCTACGCTAGCACCGGCCGATCAGGTCTCGATGCCACGGCCGAGCTGGTTGCTCTTGCCCAAATCGTCCGCATGGGGGCCGGTACGCAGGACCAGGCGTCGACCAATCTTGAGAACATTTTGGCTAAGCTCTCTTCCCCTGACACGGTGAAAAACTTCGATGAAAAGGGAGTGGATATCGAAGCGATAAAGAAGCGTTCAGAGAAAAACGGAACGCCCTACATGCTCGATCTTGTCGATACCGTCATGAAAATCACCGATGGCAACGAATTTCGAATTGGCGAACTATTTGGCGATATGCAAGCCAAACAAGCCCTCCTTCCTCTCATTAATTTCCGCGATAAATATACCGAGTTCTTGAAGGAAATCCGTTCGAACTCGGCCGGAACGGTTAACGAGGACTACGAATTTCTGCGCAGCCTTCCGAAAGAGCGCGCCGATCGGCGTGATGCCGCAATGTCCGACGCAGGCACGAATGCGGGTGCCTGGTGGGATAAGGTTTCAAGTCCAATTAAAGACTGGTTTGCCCGCCTCGTGAACCCGTCCTACGCACGCGAGGAAAATGCCTATGCCGATCAAAAGGCCTTAAAAGACACAGATATTGATGGACTTGAATCGTATCTCGCCGACCGCCAAAAGAAGCTCGCCAATATGCCCGCAGCCAGAGGCGACGTTGACACTTTAGCCGGGGCAAAGCTTTTTCTAGCGAATGAAATTTTGGACCTCAAAAGCCAATTGGATGCGGCCAGAAACGCGCAGGGCAATGGTGACCTCGGCAAATCGACCGGCAAAATTCCAGTGCCGCTCGATAAGCCACTGTCCGGTGATCTTTCCAGTGCGGCCGAAAAGTCGATGCAAGGCTACAACGCAGCGCTTGCGACTGAAGGCAACAAGGCCGCTGGTGAGGCCCAGTCAATTGCCGATCGCATTCGGGCAGCGCTTGATTTCACCGTGTCGCCGACGATTTCTCCAAAGGTCGCTCCATCAGCGCCCGCAGCTGCGCCAACTGGCGAACAACATTCCGCGCTCCAGCAGTCGAGCAACGTGCGGCTGACGCAGAACATCTCGTCGCCCAACCCTAAGCTGGCGGCGATCCGCTCGCGCCGAGAGCAAAGCCGGGCTATTCAGCAGGCACAGGCGCGTACCCTCTACGATTTAGGAGTGAAGCCCGCATGAGTGTGTTTCGCGAAACCGGTGCGTTGCTCTCGATCGGAGGCGCAATCCTCTACACGATCGGTCTAAATCCCCAGCGTGTCGGCTATGCGTCCAGCGCGAGGTTCGCCGCACACCCGACACAGGGCGGGCTTGCCTATCAGAAAACCGGCGCAGACGCCGAGACGCTCACGATCGAGGCGACAACCTTCCCGCATGTGTTCGGTGGCCTGGACGCCTTTGCCATATTGAAAGCCCATCATCGTTCGCAGGCCGTAGTTCCGTTCATCCGTCTACGAGGCAACTACCTCGGGGAATCGTCCGGGCTATGCGTCATCGAAACACTTGATGGTGATGAAGAGCGGCTGCACCCGATCGATGGCATCGGCCGACAGATGGATGTCACCATCGGCCTCATCATGTTGCCGCAGAGCGCTGGCCTATCATCGGCGATCAACCTCTCCAGTCTGACCGGACTTTTGGGAGGCTTTCTCTAATGCGTTATACCGTAGCCTATGGCGGCGAGCGTCTCGATCGGATCGCACAGAAAACACTCCAGACCGAGCGTGAGGGGACTGTTGAAGCCATCTTGAATGCCAATCCCGAGTTGGCCGCGTTGGGCTACCAGGGCATGCTCCCGGCCGGAACAATCATCACAATCCCGGAAAACTTCGTTGCCAAACCAGCGACCTCCTTCACTCTGGCATGGGAGTAGGTCCGCGATGAGAAAAGCTATCGTTCGCGTGATTGGACAGACTGGTAACGATCTCATTCCGGGATGGAAATCCACGCTTGAGAGCGTCACGTTCACAGACAATGAAGGCGGAGAAGCTGACGAGCTGGAAATGGTTTTCATGGTCGCACCGCCGTTCCAAAAACCGCCTGAAAAGGGGACGCGATACAGTCTCGAATACGGATGGTCCGAAGGCGCTATGCGCAACGCCGGTGTCTTCACGTTTCAGTCCGCAAGTTTGAATAAGTCGGCCGGTGATGGCTGGACGATGTCGATTACGGCTCGCAGCGCCGACTTCGTGGACGCGGACAAATCTTCTGACACCGAGCATTTCGAGAGCACCACAGCCGGGGCAGTATTTGAGAAGCTTGCCAAGGAAGCGGGGAAATCAGCTGTCATCGATGGCGACATTTCGAAGATCGAAATCCCGTATCGGCTTCGGTTCGGTCAATCATCCCTCGGCTTTGCGCAAAGCCTCGCTGACGAGATCGGTGGCAGTCTGAAGCTTGCCGGTGGCAAATGGATCGTCGCGGCCAAAGGTGCCTCACGCACGGCCTCTGGCAAGGCAATTCCTCCTCTTGTCGTCGCCCTGGACGCGGTCATCGACTGCGGCCTGTCCACTGAAGGCAGGCCCGATTACGCCACCGTCGAGAGCGGCTACTTCGATGACGAAGCCGGACGATGGGTGACCGAACAAACGGTAGGCAAGGGCAAGTCATCACGCACGGCAGTTATGCATCCGTCTGCCTCGGCCGGTGAGGCGAAAATCCGTGGCAGCGCCGAGGTAACCGATCTTACCCGCGCCTCGATCACTGGAAGTCTGACCGTTGAGGGAGATGTGAACGCCATGGCAGGCGCTCCGCTTTCACTTCCGGGTTTCGGGGAATGGGCGGGCAGCGATCTGACGGCTGGCACCTTGTCCCACAGCTTCACCTTCGACGAAAACGGCGGCTGGCTAATGACAATCGAAATCGCGGCGAAGAAACAGTAAAAGGAGCTTCAAATGACTGCGGAAGTCAAAGGCATCGTATGCGCTAAAAATCAATGGACCGCCCTATCCGTAGGCAAGGCCAATGTCCTGGCTGTTGTTCGCGAATTTGGCGATGGAAAGGTTGTTCTCGCAGCCGCACCGCCGCAGAGCGTTACCCCCTCAACCGACTTCCTGACTCTCAACGAAAACCGTCCGGTGAGCCTGCATTTCAGCGACACAACGACAAATGTATATGTGTGGCCGGTCAGTGAAAATCTGGTGGTCGAGGTAGTACGCGAATGATTCGGCTTGGCTTTGGAAATCGGGCCTTTTCGAGCGGAAACGGTAGTCTCGCGGCTGTGTTCGGGCAAGTTAGAGCGAATGCGGGACCTTCTATCCCAGGCATTCCTGTCCTCCCAAACGCTGCGCTGCTGGCTGCTCTTCCCGCAGATCCGCTGATTGCAGAAATCGGCGGTTCCCGCGAGCGCCAGAATGGAGAGGGGGCAGCGGGACAGGTTCGCACCATGTCCATGGGACAGCTGATGTGGGCTCGTATGCAGGGGCAGAATTTTCGCGCCTCGTTCTATTACGATGCTGCCGGACAATCTAGGTTGAACGGTCTTGTCTTCGCGCAGGATGGCGAGGGCTTCATTCAGATGAAGCAGCGAGTTCCAAAGATTTTGGCGTCAGACGTGCATCTCGTTATCGTGGCTTTGTCTTCCAACTCGGTACAATTCAACAACCCTGACGGATCGACATTCTCCGTTGATGGCTACTTGAACCTTGTCAAACCGATGATCCTCGCCCTGATCGCAGGCGGTAAGGCGGTCGCGGTGAAAGAGCTTTGGGAGCGCGGCACGAATGCTGGTGGGCCTTGGCTTGCCGGGAACGCGCCTCGTCTGTTGATCCCGGCCATCAACGCAGCAATGAAGACATGGTGCCGGGACAACGGTATTCCATTTATCGAAGTCCGCTCGACATTCGTTGATCTGGCATCCGCTAGTAAAGAGCCGGTCGCTGCGCTTGTCCGCCCTGACATGACCCACCTTTCCACCCTTGGCGGCAAGGCCATGGGCGACATTTACCTGGCCGCTCTTGGGCCTTACCTCAAAGCGGTACCGGCCCGTGATCTATTGACGGGCAACCTTGTCGGCAATGCCGCCATGAACGGAGCAAGCGGCACAGTTGGCGCAGGGGTGACAGGCCAAGCGCCCGACAACCATACGGTTGCTCGAACCGGCGCAACAACAGCAACGGTATCGTCAGCGGTTGTTGTCAAGGATGGCAAGCGGGGGACAGAAGTAACCATTGATACGTCAACCATGACGGCAGCGACGGCTGAAGGCTTCACGCTCACTCCAGCGGCAGTCACAGTCGTTCCCGGCAAGTGGTATGTGCCAAAGGTCCGCTTCGAGGTCGATGCGTTCAACGGCTGGCTGGGCGCTCCTCAGATCCGGTCAACGACTGGTGCTAACTCCTCCATCGGAATGGGGGCAGCGAATAGCGGGGGGACGACTGAAACGGCTGTCTCAACCGCTGTTCTTCCCGGTCCTGCCGTAGCATATTCTGGTGTCGTCGAAGGCATGCCGTCACAGGCAACAACAACGAGCGCCAGCATCTATGCGGCCATGTACTTTGCTCCGGGTAGCGGCATAGCCAAGATCCGGTTCACGGAAATCGCCTTGCAGGAAGTGCCCGACCCGTCGCTATCCCTGTACGACGAGACGAGCAACACGCCGCTGACATTCACATCCTCTGCCACGATGACGACACCCGAGGAGCAGCCCTTCGCAACCGTCGTCACCGTGTCGAGACCGGCTTCATTCAGCCTGTCTGGACCGAGTGCGGCCCTGTTCGCCATCGATCAATATGGCAACTTGACAGCAGGGGCTTTCGATGCGGACGGGGGAGGCTCGAACGTCTACAATTTCACCATCACGGCCAAGCCCTACAACTTGTCTTTGCCGTCTGTTAGCCAGAACGTCACGCTCACCGTCACCAACATTGACGATGGCTATACGGACTTGTTTACCGGCACCAATGGCACGGACTTGGCCGACTACTCGGCCAACTGGACGCGGGTTGGCGGAGCCTCCGGCGCGATCACGATCAACACCAACGCGGCAATCAACAACTCGGTCGGCGGTGCTCTTCCGATCACCGCGTACCTTGCTCCTCAACAGGGCGACACACGGTATCAGCAAATACGCTATGTCCCTGTCGGGGCCGCGTCAGTTGGTTTGCGTCATGCTATTCTTGTGCAGGACGAAGCCAACTCGCTGTATGTGGTGCAGGGGTCCGGGGTTCCGCAAGTCCAACGCTTAAACGCTGGAACGCCAAGCACTCTGCTAGCGACAGTGCCGTATAAGGCTATCGCGAACAACGACGAGATCATCGCCAACCTATACAAAGACGGCGCAAACGACGTCGTCCAGGTGCTGCAAAACGGCGTTGAGATCGGATCTGTGAATGTCAACGGCATCCTTCCGGCCGCTCGACGATCGGGCTTGGTCAGCAACGTGTCATCTGGTTCCGGCAACCGCGCCGACAGGTGGAACAACCGCGTATCGGCTGGCAAGATTGCTTCCAAGGTCGGCCTGAAGGCTCTCACCATGACGCCTTTGACCGGCGTTGCTGGACCAGCTTACGCCGGGGCGCTGGGCAACCGAACGACAAACTCGAACATCTCTGTGACCGTGACAAAAGGCGGGGTGATCCAAACCGACTGGATCGCGGATGGAGATTTCATCCGAGGCCCTGCAATCCTTCCCGGAGAAGCCTTCGTCGTCAGCGTTACAGAGAACTTCAACGGAGCGGTTTTCGATGGGCGTGTGACAGTCTTCAACGTTGTGGGTTGATGAGGCCCCCCAAGTCTATCGGCTCACAAGCCCGCGTACGCGGCGGCCAAGAGTGACGACGGCACAGATGCCGTCTCAAAGGGCTTTACGGGGGACTTAAAGGCTCTTTGACAGGGCTGTTGCAAAACTCACAATTTGCAAAACGTGCTGTCAAATTTGCAAAACCGCGCTACAGGGTACATTCGGACCAAGAGTTCGAAAATGTCATTATCCAATTCGAACTCCATGTTGCGAAGGCTATCAGAGGTCTATTTGAAACTGGCGCAAATATTGGCTACTGGCTTGCACCACGACGTGACATAAGGCGTTAAATTTCAATTTAACACCTAGACCAAACGTATCGAAGTCGTTGAGGAAATAAATGGTAGCGGGAGAGGGACTTGAACCCCCGACACGCGGATTATGATTCCGCTGCTCTAACCACCTGAGCTACCCCGCCACAGAGGGACATGACAGTTTTGTAACTGGCTTGTCCATCAGGATGAGCGGCTTATAAGGTGCCGCTCCCGTTAGTGTCAAGCGTAAGATGCGCAAAAATTCTGCTTTCCACGCTGTCGCTTGAAGCCTTGTTGGTGTCAGGCCGCAACCTGGTTCTGAAGCAGCGCCTTTAGCGATGCTTCCGCCTCGGGCGAACGTTCCGAACGCTCGATGAAGCCGCCGCCATAGACGCGCGCGTCGGCACCGGGGGCTGAGTAGAGCACGCAGGCCTGACCTGGCGCCACACCGGCCTCACCAATGGCGAGATCGACATAGATGCCACGCTCATCCGCATGCAGCACGGCCTCGCTTGGTGGCCGCGTGGAGCGAACCTTGGCGAAGCAGGAGAAACCTTCTCTCGCATCATCCAGCAATGGGTTGTCGCCAAGCCAGTTCATGTCACGCAGATACACGCGGTGCGTTTCCAACGCCTCACGCGGGCCAACGATAACACGGCGGCTGCGCGCATCGAGATAAACGACATAAAGCGGTTCGCCAGTGGCCACGCCAATGCCGCGCCGCTGGCCAATCGTATAATGTACGATGCCGTCATGGCTGCCTAGCACACGGCCATCCAGATGCACGATATCGCCCACCAGCGCCGCGTTCGGCTTCAGCTTGTTGATGATCTCGGTATATTTGCCCTGCGGCACGAAACAGATGTCCTGGCTGTCTGCCTTCTTGGCGACGACAAGGCCCATCTCTTCGGCCAGCTCACGTGTCTCAGCCTTGGAAAGGCCTCCCAGCGGAAAGCGCAGATAATCGATCTGTGCCTGCGTGGTGGCAAACAGGAACCAGCTCTGGTCCCGGTCGCTGTCAATGGGGCGATAAAGCGCCCGCCGGTTGGGATGGCCCGGGACCGGGTTCAAGCGTGAGCGGATGTAATGTCCGGTTGCCAGCGCATCCGCGCCCAACTCCTGCGCCGTTGCCAGGAGATCGGCGAACTTGACCGTCTGGTTGCAGGCAACGCAGGGCACAGGCGTTTCACCCATGGCATAGGCTTCGGCAAAGGGGTTGATGACGGTTTCGCGGAAACGCGCTTCGTAATCGAGCACATAGTGCGGAATGCCAAGCGTTTCGCACACGCGGCGCGCATCGTCGATATCCTGCCCTGCGCAACAGGAACCTGCCCTGTGAACGGCGGCTCCATGATCGTAAAGCTGAAGCGTAATGCCAAGGACATCATAGCCCTCGCGCTTGAGAATGCCTGCCACCACCGAGGAGTCGACACCACCGGACATGGCAACAACAATGCGGGTGTCTTCCGGCTTCTTATCAAAGTCGAGCGTGTTCACGTGTTTTTCCAATCGTCAGTCATACCGGGGTTCAAGGCCCCGCCGCCTGTCGTATCCGGCTTGGCAAAGGCAGGCTCCATGACCCAACCCCGCTCAACATCCAGATTTTTCACGCCTGCATATAGAAAGAAATGAGCAAACACGCAAGTAGAGGGCGACATGGCCGCCCTCTCCGCACCAAGACCTCGATTGATTGGCTCAGGCGCCAGCGGTTTTCTGGCCACTGCCAATCCACTTGTCGCGCTCTCGCCACAGGGCTGGAAGAGAGAGCATCGCAACGCCCACCAGCGCGATAACCGTCTTTTCGATCTGCGTCAGTTCAGCGGTGCGGCCATCCAGATAGTAGATGCCGTAGACAATCGCCACGTGCCAGACATAGACCTGCAGGGAGTGGCGACCCAGAAGCTGCAGGAACCGCAGCGACAGAACCCAGATAACGGCAGCAGCGGCTTTCTGCACCAGTTGATTGTGGTGCTTAGGGCCAGCAATCAGCAACCATGTCAGACCCACGGCCACAGCCAGGAAGTTGATGAGGTACACGGGGCCGAAGTCGGCACGGATTTCCATCGTGGAGAACTTGCCGAGCATGAATTCCGGCATCAGGTTCCACGCGGTCGCGATGCGCAGCGGAACGAAGAACAGGCAGACCAGCAGCGCTGCTTTGGCAATCCAGCTGCGTTGCGGCGAGAAAATCTTCGTCCATGCAATCTTGTTCTGCGCCGTCATGGCACCCATCACCAGCGCTGAGTAGAACACCAGCTGCCAGCCAAACAGGTTGAAGCTGACGCGGATACCCTGCTCGTCAGCACCCTTTACAAGTTCATTCACGGGTGCCGTAAACAGTTGCTGCAAGCCAAGCTGGCCGGCCATCCAGACAAGCAGCGAACCCGCAACGACATAGGCCCATTTCCCATCCAGGCACAGCTTCACCAGCAGCGGCGCAAACACCATGTAGACGATGTATTGCGGCAGAATATCCATGAAGGTGGGCTGGAACAGGAAGGTAGCGATGGCAGCCAGACGAAGCGGATCGTCAAACGATGTCATGCCCAGCCAGTTGTACCAGATATAGGGCGCGTGCGGAATGACCATGCGGGCAAACAACACGGCGATCACAAGACCCATGGCGTATTTGTAAAGCTCCAGCGCCCGGCTCCAGATCATGTCACGACCGGCTTCATAGCCGTACTTCATCATCTTGCGTGCATAGACCATGCCGATCAGCAGGCCAGACAGGAACACGAAGCCCTGAGCATCCTCAACGAAAGCCAGCTGGCGGTGATTGATCTCCATCAGCCATAGACCGCCAGCAAAGACGAGGTGGTTGATAAGCATGAAAACGAGGAAATAACCGCGCATTCCGTCGATCAGGTCGAAGCGTTTCATCGTGATTGCTCTCCATACTCGCAGGAACCTTTTGAGCCAAGGTCGCCTGATCCGAATGACAGGATGGTTCTTGGGGCACCATCCAAACCTGGATCGAGAACGCGGCTTCCAAGCTAGGGTTCCGCCCAAAATGGCGGTTTGCTGTCCGCGTCCGTGTCACATTGCCGTGTCCCGGTCTGGTTAACGGCCCCTGACTGAACGCTGGATGAATGGAAAAAGGCCATTGCGTGGAAGAACTGCGGCAAGCAGAATCAATGGCTTGGCGCTCAAGGCGCTACATTCCCTGCCCTGTAAGGCGTTTGCAAAAGATATGGCCGGTGCGGGAGACACCCGCACCGGCCATAATCATTGTCAGTATATTTTAAGATGCTCAGGCAGCTTCCTGGATCGCGGCAACCTGCCACTCGGTCTTGCCGGAGCGAACAAATGTCCACAGCTCGACCGATTCTTCTGGCTTGTTCTCGTCGCCCTGAACGATCTTGCCGGTGTTTCGGTCGCGCATCACGTCGATAGCGGAATAGCGCATAGCGACCGTCGCAAAATCCTTGCCCTCTTCGTGCCAGGCCTCTGCAACATCACCCTGCAACAGCGTCACATCGCGCACATCGTTCTTCACGCCGCTGGTTGCGTTGTCGCTCAGTTCCTCGGCCAGATAGGACATGGCTTCCGGTGTGGTCAGCTTGCGAAGCGTGCCGTAGTCTTCGGCAGCATAAGCGGACTGCACATTCTGAAGCGTCTGCTGGAATGTTTCGAGATCTGCCTGCGTCACGCCAATCTCGTCACCCTGCGACATGGCATTTTCATGCGGTGTAGCCTTTGGCGCGGCAGATGCCGCTGTAGCCACACCCGCAGCAACGCCCGCCTTGGAACCCATCTGCGGGATCTTGAAGCCGCCCAGCCCACTCTGGTTATTCTGCGGGGCAGAATAATCGTTGCGTGCGGAATTGTTGCCGGCACCACCAAAAGCTGGCTGGCCCTGACGACGGGACTTGAAGAAGCGCATGGCGAGCATGACAAGGCCACCAATCAGAAGACCCTGGATCAGAAGACCGAAGAAACCGGCCATGCCGCCGAAGCCGCCGCCCATAAGCATGCCGAACAGGCCACCCATCAGCAAACCACCCATGAGACCGCCCATCATGCCACCAAGCATACCGCGGCTCTGCGGAGCCGCCTGTGCGTTCGGTCGTGCTGGCTGGGCTGCGCCCGGCTGCGTCGCCTGGTTGGTGTTGGGCGTCATGCTGCGGTTAATCGGTGCCGACTGGCCCGGCGCAGTGTTTGTTGTCGGTGGCGCGGAAAAGGTGCGTGTGCCGCGGCTGCCGAACCCGCCACTGGCGCGTCTTGCCTCAGCCATATCGACAGCAATGAACGATACGGCAATTCCCAATGCCGCAACCGCAAACAAACCCCTAAAGCGCCTAATGGCAGCAAACATCATCTTCTCCTGTTGCACCGCCCTCCCAATGAGCGGATCTTGAAATGCGATATAGCAACTATGGATCATCATTTTTAGACACATGGCATAAAATTTTTCGTGATATGCAACCATAGGTAAGTATTTGATCGAAAATACAAAAAAACCGGCACAGGATTTCTCCTGCGCCGGGTGATGATGGCAATCGAAAAGCGCGAGGACTTAGTCGATGTTGAAGGACAGCGACTTGACCTGACGGATGGCAGGATTGGCGCGCAGCTTGTCCAGCACCGTTTCAGAAACAGGACCATCGACATAGAGAAGCGCGATGGCGTCGCCGCTTTCCTTTTCACGACCCAGCTGGAAGTTGGCGATGTTAACGCCCGCTTCGCCCAGCGTCATGCCCATGAAGCCGATCATGCCGGGAACGTCGGTGTTGGTGATGTAGATCATGTGCTGACCGACATCGGCATCCATGTTGATGTTCTTGATCTGGATGAAACGTGCCTTGCCATCCGAAAACACCGTTCCGGCAACCGAGCGGATCTGGTTCTCGGTCTTGACGGTCAGCTTGATGAAGCCGTCGTAAACGCCGGTCTTGTCGCGCTTGACTTCGGAAAGGATAATGCCCTTTTCCTTGATCATGATAGGCGCAGAAACCATGTTCACGTCAGACACTTGCGGGCGAATGAGACCGGCGAGAAGAGCCGATGTCAACGCCTTGGTGTTCATGTTGGCGGTTGCGCCATCATAAAGGATTTCGATTTCCTTCGTAGCGCTTTCCTGCACCTGGCCCACGAAAGAACCAAGAACGTCAGCCAGCTTGATGAAAGGCTTCAGGCGTGGCGCTTCGTCAGCGGTAATGGACGGCATGTTGATGGCGTTGGAAACGGCACCCTTGACGAGGTAATCCGACATCTGCTCGGCGACCTGAAGCGCAACATTTTCCTGTGCTTCCGTGGTGGATGCACCCAGATGCGGCGTGCACACGACGTTCGGCAAGCCGAACAGCGGGCTTTCGGTCGCGGGCTCAACCTCAAACACGTCAAAACCGGCACCGGCAACATGGCCGGATTTGATGGCGGCAGCAAGAGCTGCCTCATCCACCAGACCACCACGGGCGCAGTTGATGATGCGAACGCCAGGCTTGGTCTTGGCAAGGTTTTCAGCGCCGAGAATGCCGCGTGTCTTGTCGGTCATAGGAACATGCAGCGTGATGAAATCGGCCTGAGCCAACAGTTCGTCCAGTTCAACCTTGGTCACGCCCATTTCCTGCGCACGCTCTGGCGAAAGGAAGGGGTCATAGGCCAGAACATTCATCTTGAGGCCAAGCGCACGCGAGCAGACGATGCCGCCAATGTTGCCAGCACCGATAACGCCGAGCGTCTTGCCGGTGATTTCAACACCCATGAACTTCGATTTTTCCCACTTGCCGGCCTGCGTGGAGGCGTCAGCAGCTGGCAGCTGCCGGGCAACGGCAAACATCAGCGCAATGGCGTGTTCGGCAGTCGTGATGGAGTTGCCGAATGGCGTGTTCATGACGATGATACCGCGACGCGAGGCCGCTGGAATATCGACATTGTCGACGCCAATACCGGCGCGACCGATGACCTTCAGATTGGTCGCTGCTTCGATCAGCTTTTCCGTTGCCTTGGTGGCAGAGCGAATGGCAAGACCATCATAATTGCCAATGATTTCGGCCAGCTTGTCCTTGTCCTTGCCAAGCTTTGGCTGGAAATCGACTTCGACGCCGCGATCGCGGAAAATCTGGACGGCGGTTTCCGACAGTTCGTCAGATACGAGTACGCGAGGTGCCATTGTGTGGGCTCCTTGAAAAGGGTTCAGTCTTGAAAGCGAAAATGCGCGGCCCTGCCGTGGCAGGGCCGGATAAAATCAGACAGCAGCCTTGAAGGTCGCAGCCTTCTGCGTTTCGAATGCCCATTTGAGCCAAGGCATGACGGCTTTCATATCAGCCGTTTCGATGGTTGCACCGGCCCAGATGCGAAGACCGGATGGGGCATCGCGGTAAGCACCGATGTCCAGAGCCACGTTTTCCTTTTCGAGAAGGGACACCATGCCCTTGGCGAAATCGGCCTGCGCGGCGGCGTCGAGCGCTGCAACATCCTTGCAGACGATCTTGAGGCAAACGGACGTGTTGGAGCGCGTTTCGTCCACAACGGCCAGATTGGCAATCCAATTATGCTCGGCCACGAAGTCGAAAATGATCTGGGCATTGGCATCGGCACGCGCCATCAGCGCCTTGAGGCCACCGAGATCTTTGGCCCAGAGCAACGCATCGATATAGTCTTCGACGCAGAGCATGGATGGTGTGTTGATCGTCTCGCCGGTGAAGATACCTTCAATCAGCTTGCCGCCCGAAGTCATGCGGAAAATCTTCGGCAAAGGCCATGCCGGTGCGTAAGACAGCAGACGCTCCACAGCGCGTGGCGACAGGATGATGACGCCATGGCCACCCTCGCCGCCCAGAACCTTCTGCCAGGAGAAGGTCACAACATCGAGCTTGGAGAAGTCCATGTCCTGCGCAAATGCGGAAGAGGTCGCATCGCAAATGGTAAGACCCTTGCGGTCTGCGGGAATGAAATCGGCGTTTGGAACGCGAACACCCGATGTGGTGCCGTTCCAAGTGAAGACCACGTCACGGTCGAAATCGATAGTGGAAAGGTCAGGGAGAAGGCCGTAATCGGCTTCAATCTTGCGAACGTCCTTGAGCTTCAGCTGCTTGACGACATCGGTCACCCAACCGGCACCGAAGCTTTCCCAGGCAACCATGTCCACGCCACGTTCACCAAGCAACGACCAAAGCGCCATTTCAACAGCGCCGGTGTCAGATGCAGGAACGATACCGATGCGGTAATCGGCTGGAACATTCAAAACTTCGCGGGTGAGATCAATGGCCTGCTTCAGCTTGGCTTTGCCAACTTTGGCGCGGTGCGAGCGACCAAGAGGTGCGTCGCTCAAGGCTTCCAGCGACCAACCGGGGCGCTTGGAGCAAGGACCAGAAGAGAAATGCGTATTGTTCGGACGGGTGTCCGGCTTCACTATATCTGTCATTTGACTATCCTTCCAGATAGGCGCCCCACGTTAGGGTGGAGTGTCCTGACAGCGTTGCTATTCGTCTCGGTCGTCACAGTCAAGCGGATTATGTCGCTCAAGGTGAAATTCTCGGCCTATCTGCGGCATAAGCTATAGCTTGGCGCCGTTTCACTGTCATGTTGACATAAGTCAAATCAAACCCGCAGCAAAAGGGGCAGTTTCTCCATCGTCACCGACGAAAGAGATATTGATATGCCTCATAATGCTCCCTTTTCAAACGCCCGCAAAACACTGCTTCTGCCATTCCTGTCGGGTTTTTACGATAAATTTGCCCAGCCCCTGGCATGGACGGCCATGCGAGTCGCCATTGGTGGAATGCTGGTTATCGAGGGATATCCCAAGATCCTCGCACCCTTTGCGCAGGTTGGGTTTGTCGAAAACCTCGGCTTCTATCCCGGCTGGCTCTGGTCGCCGACACTGGCAGGACTGCAGTTTTTCGGTGGAATGTTCATAGCTCTTGGGCTACTCACCCGCCCTATCGCCTTGGCAAACATGGTCATGCTCGCCATCACCCTCTGGTTCCACTTCGCAAATCCCTATGGCCATGCATTGCTGACTGAAGCGGGCATGGAGGCACTGAAGGCCGCGGATCAAACCTTCTTCACACCCCAGGGCCTGCGCAGACTGGCAGATGGCGGCACGGTCTTTCTCGAACAGGTCCAGACAAAGGCAGAGCTTGCCTCGCTGTTCTGGACTGGCGGCGCAGCCCTTTTCGCGGCCTTCGGCGGCGGATATTGGTCGTTGGACAAACTGTTCAGGAAGCAATTCTAATCGTGATCTGGAATAAAAAAACCGCCCGCATCGTGAAGGATGCGAGCGGTGTTTTTTCGTTTAAAGACAGCTTACTTGTAGACGGCTGGCTGAAGCGGAATATCGGCTGGCGGAATGTACTGGGCAGTATCGCAACCGTTGAAGACGTAACGGCCACCAACGCGAATTTCGTGCGAGGTGAGACCCTTGTCACGTCCTGCAGATGTCAGACCGGAGCCGCTCGTGCCGAACATGCTGCCGCTGCCGATCTGGCGGAAACGATAGCCGACGTCGGCCTTGAGGTTACAGGTGACATCGATCGAGGCACCGGCCATCAAGCCGTAAGCGAAGCGCCAGTTACCCTCGCCATCGATTTCGCAGTTACCGCAGCTCGACAACTTGTCCCATTTGACGTGGGCGCCACCGATACCAGCGCCGAGATAGGGGGTTATGCGGCCATAGGTTCCCAGATCGACATAAGCATTGGCCATCAACGAATAGGCACGAACTGACGAGTTCACACCATTGATAAGCGGGCCATTGCCGCTAAACTTCGATTTAGCCATGTAGTCAAACGTCAAATCCGTCCGCAGGTAGTTGTTGACCTGATAACCAACACCCGCACCATAAAGGAAGTTGTCTTCCACGGACTTGTTCGTGAAGCTGTAATTTACCGGGCTACCGGAATCGGTGCGGAGATAGTCTGCACCACGGGACTTGTTGAAGGAATAGCCAACATCTCCACGCAGATACCAGCCACTGGCCTGCTGAACCTGAACTTCAGGCGCGTTGTCAACAAATGCTGGCGCTGGTTCCTGCTGATAAACGTCTGCTGCGGAAGCAGTTTGGCATGCCATCAAAGCAGCGACGACACCAATCAGGCTCTTTTTCATAACGGCGGCTCCATAAGCGGTATGGCACCAGATGCGCCCATACTCGAGAACTTGTTCATTTATGAAGCCTGAAGGAAATTGGTTAAATCACCGTTAAAACATGACCTATTCTGTCTAACTTCGCTAAGAAACTCGGTTAATACTATCTAACTAATTTATAGGACACGCACCAAAATCGCGACGACGGGCCGGAAATGCTGAGGCTATCCCTCACACACCACATCACCGGCGTAAGCAAGCGGTAATGTTTTGTTACCTAATATTATTGAGCTTATAACAACAATAGTTCTCTATCATGAGAACAAGCTAAGTTTCGCCAGTGTATATCAAGATTAGGTCAGGCATGATGCTCTGATAAGACAGGGAATTCCATCCCTTAGCGAGCTCGCCACGCCGTGTCGCAGGTCGTTTCAACAGCTGCTCAAGGTTACCATTCGTTGAACGCGCAAGTGAAGCTCCTGATCGAGTTTTTTGAGATATCGGATCGTGATCCAGTTCTGCTTATCGCGAAGTACCGCGCATTTTGCAGACAAATGCCGATCATGTACTTCATTCTCATGTCGAGCACTTGGGCGCTGGCTGTCACACACCTTCCCGTTGCACCACTTTGGCTCACCATCATCGTGCCTGCGGTTCTTACCGCCATCAGCGCCATCAGGGTCGCTTTCTGGTGGAAGTCGCGCGATCTCATCCCCACAGCTCATGAAGCTCGTGTCGCATTGAAGCGGACGCAAAAACTGGCCGTGGTCATATCCACGGCCTTCACAGGTTGGTCATTCCTGCTCTACCCCTATGGCGACGCCTACCAGCAATCGCATATAGCCTTCTATATGGCGATCACGGTCATATCCTGCATTTTCTGCCTCATGCACGTGCGCTCTGCGGCGTTCTTCGTCGCCATTCTGGTCAACGGCACCTTCATCGTCTTTTTCACCGCCACGGGTCAGGCAACATTCATTGCCATTGCCGTGAACATTCTTCTTGTCAGTTTCGGCATGTTGGCCGTGCTAGTGGTCAATTATCGAAATTTCGAAAACATGATCAGCGCACAGCACAAAACAGAGGCACTCAGCAACGAGAACCTGCGCTTGGCGAACATTGACAGCCTGACAGAGCTGCCCAACCGCCGTGCATTTTTCAAACACCTGGCAGAGGCGTTCACGGTCGCGACGGAAAACAGCACGCGGCTGGCCGTTGGCGTCATCGATCTGGATGGCTTCAAACCCGTCAATGATCTCTATGGACATTCGTCCGGAGACCGCCTGCTGGTAGAGGTCAGCAACCGCCTCACCGCCAATTTTTCATCCAGCGACGTCTTTCTCGCCCGTCTCGGCGGAGATGAATTTGCCTTTGTCATCTCGGATTGCCCCAGCGAACGTTGTGTCGTCAGCGAAGGCAACCACATGTGTGAACTGCTGCGCGCGCCGTTCCACCTGCCAGATGCCACCATCATGATTTCGGGCTCCATCGGCATCGCCGTCTTCCCCGATCTGGCATCCTCCCCGGAAGAGCTCTTTGACCGCGCCGATTACGCGCTCTACCACGGCAAGCGCAGCAAACGTGGCAACAGCACACTCTTCACAGCGCTTCATGTTGCAGAAATCCATCGGGATGCCCTGATAGAACAGGTCCTGAAACAGGCTGATCTTGCAAGCGAACTCTCCGTGGTCTTCCAGCCCATCGTGGATGTAGCCCGCCGCCGAACAACCGGTTTCGAAGCGCTGGCCCGCTGGCAGAGCGCCGCTCTCGGCAATGTCTCACCCGGCCAGTTCGTTCCCATCGCAGAGCGCGCCGGAATTGTCAGCACGCTGACGCGACCGCTCCTGAAAAAAGCACTGGATGCAGCCTGCAAATGGCCCGACCATCTGACGCTTTCCTTCAATCTTTCGGCGCAGGATTTAAACAGCCCGGAAGCGGTTCTCAGCATCATCGCCATCATCGAGACCAGCGGCTTCGACCCCTCACGCCTCGACCTCGAAATCACCGAAACAGCGTTTATCCATGATACGCGGCAGGCAGGACTATCCGTCGGAATGCTGCGCCAGATAGGCTGCGGCATATCGCTGGATGACTTTGGAACCGGCTATTCCAGCTTGACCTCGCTTCACTCCCTGCCGCTGACAAAGATCAAGGTCGATCATAGCTTCGTCCGCGGCATCCAGCAGAACCCGGCGAGCGAAAAGATCGTGCGATCCGTTCTCACCCTCAGCCGCGAAATGGGGCTGGATGCCATCGTAGAAGGCGTCGAGACAGAAGAGGAAATGGCGGTTATCAGCAGCCTTGGCGGCAATCTGGTCCAGGGCTACCTGTTTTCTCGCCCCATGCCAGATGCAATGATCGAAGCCTTTCTTGCGTCAGAAGAAGAGCGCCAGCAGGAGGTTTATCGCAGGGCTTGAAAGCGAAGGCGCCAGCGCCGAAGCGCTGGCATCTGGCATTATGCGGCAGTCTTTGCATTGGCGATCACGCCAACCAATTCGTTCACGATGCGCTCGACCTGGGCGCTATCGTCGCCTTCGGCCATGACGCGGATCAGCGGCTCTGTGCCGGACGGACGAATGACCAACCTGCCCTTATTGGCCAGTGCGCTTTCCGCATCAGCAATGGCCTGCTTCACAATAGGGTTTTCCAGCGGCTTGCCGCCTGTCGTACGGACATTCTTCAAAAGTTGCGGCACAGGCTCGAACTTGCGGCAGACTTCGCTAACCGTCCGGCCAGAACGCTTGACCCGCGCCAGCACCTGAAGCGCTGCGACAAGGCCATCGCCTGTGGTGCCATAGTCTGACAGCACGATATGGCCGGATTGCTCCCCACCCACGTTGAAATCATGGTTGCGCATATGCTCGACCACATAGCGGTCACCAACCTTGGTGCGCGCAAGGGTCATGCCCTTGTCCACGAGGAAACGCTCGAGACCAAGATTGGACATAACAGTTGCGACGATGCCGCCGCCGCGCAGGATCTTGTCATCCGCCCAGCTTGCCGCAATCGTTGCCATAAGCTGGTCGCCATCGACAATCTCGCCCTTCTCATCAACGATGATGACGCGGTCGGCATCTCCGTCCAACGCGATACCGATATCGGCGCGGACCTCATGAACCTTTTTCTGAAGCGCGGCGGGGTGTGTGGAGCCACATTCAAAATTGATGTTGGTGCCGTTCGGTTCATTGCCGATTGTCACCACCTCGGCACCAAGCTCCCAAAGGGCAGCTGGAGCGACCTTATAGGCGGCGCCATTGGCGCAATCGATGGCGATGCGCAAACCGCTCAGTGTCACGTCACGCGGAAGCGTGCGCTTGACGAATTCGATGTACCGATAAATATCGCCATCCACGCGCTTGGCGCGGCCAATCTCGTTTGGCTTGGCAAGCTGCGAATAGATGTCCTTGTCCAGCAGCTCTTCGATCTCAAGCTCCAGCTCGTCGGAAAGCTTGTAACCGTCAGGGCCGAACAGCTTGATGCCATTATCTGCGAAAGGGTTGTGCGAGGCCGAAATCATCACGCCGATATCTGCGCGCAGGGACCTGGTCAGCATGGCAACCGCAGGCGTGGGAATTGGGCCGAGCAGAAACACATCAAGACCAGCAGCGGTAAAACCTGCCACCAGCGCATTTTCCAGCATATAGCCTGAAAGACGTGTGTCCTTGCCAATCACGACACGGTGGCGGTGATGGCCACGGCGGAAAATGGTGCCCACCGCGATTCCCACCCGCATGGCCAGATCAGGCGTCATTGGAAAGACGTTGGACTGCCCGCGAATACCATCGGTTCCGAAATAGCGACGTGTCATTTGAACTCCAGATTTGTCCCGCGCACGACAGACACCCCAATGTCCGCCAAGCTTTCCGGCTAGATGCCATAAAAGGCGCAGCACAGCACGTCAATTACCGCAAAGAGCAAACATATGTTGTTACCAGCTCAGATTGACGCAGGCATACAGCAAAGCAAAAGGGCCACCCTGTTACGGACGGCCCCTTGATATCAGTAGAATTTTGAGGTTCAGCGCGGCTGCGGCTCCATGCCGCCTTCCGCTTCACCGTCGCCCTTGGCGTCAGTTGGGCCATCCTTCTTCGCGCCGGTCTTCGGCACAGCCGAGCTGCGGCCCGGCGAATCGTCACCCAGATCGCGGGCTGGCTTTTCACCCCGGATCAGCGCCTTGATTTCTTCGCCCGTCAAAGTCTCGTATTCCAGCAGACCTTCCGCAATGGCGACAAAGCCATCATGGTTCTCGGTCAGAATACGGCGCGCTTCGGTATAGGCTTCGTCGATCAGACGACGCACTTCCGTGTCGATGGTCTGCGCCGTGGCTTCGGAAACATTCTTGGACTGCGAAACCGAGTGACCCAGGAACACTTCCTGCTGGTTTTCACCGTAGGAAACCTGTCCAAGCGCGTCGGAGAAGCCCCATTGCGTCACCATCGCACGGGCAAGCTTCGTGGCCTGCTCAATGTCAGACGATGCGCCCGAGGTGATGTTTTCCTTGCCGAAGGTCAGTTCTTCAGCCACGCGGCCACCCATCATGATGACGAGACGCGAAACCATCCATTTGTAGCTCATGGAGTAGCGGTCGCCTTCCGGCAACTGCATGACCATGCCCAGCGCGCGACCACGCGGAATGATCGTGGCCTTGTGCAACGGGTCAGCCACCGGCACTTTCAGCGCGGTAATGGCGTGGCCAGCTTCGTGGTAAGCAGTCAGCTTCTTTTCGGCCTCGGTCATGGCGGAAGAGCGGCGTTCCGCACCCATCATGATCTTGTCCTTGGCATCTTCAAACTCAGCCATGGTCACCACGCGCTTGTTGCGGCGGGCAGCCATCAGGGCAGCTTCGTTCACGAGGTTGGCCAGATCCGCACCAGAGAAACCGGGCGTGCCGCGAGCCAGAACCTTGAGATCGACATTCGGTGCCAAAGGCACGTTGCGGGCGTGAACCTTGAGAATGCGCTCACGGCCAACAATGTCAGGGTTCGGAACAACGACCTGACGGTCAAAACGGCCCGGACGCAGCAAGGCAGGGTCAAGAACGTCAGGACGGTTGGTCGCAGCAATCAGGATAATTCCTTCATTGGCTTCGAAGCCATCCATCTCAACCAGCAACTGGTTCAGCGTCTGCTCGCGCTCGTCGTTACCGCCGCCAAGACCGGCACCACGGTGGCGACCAACGGCATCGATTTCGTCGATGAAGATAATGCAAGGCGCATTCTTCTTCGCCTGCTCGAACATGTCACGCACGCGGCTAGCACCAACGCCGACAAACATTTCAACAAAGTCCGAACCGGAGATCGTGAAGAAAGGCACGTTGGCCTCGCCCGCAACGGAGCGCGCCAGCAATGTCTTACCAGTACCCGGAGGTCCAACGAGAAGTACGCCGCGCGGAATCTTGCCGCCCAGACGTTGGAACTTCTGCGGGTCACGCAGAAACTCTACGATTTCTTCCAGATCCTGCTTGGCTTCATCAACGCCTGCAACATCATCAAACGTAATGCGGCCATGCGCTTCGGTCAGAAGCTTTGCCTTGGACTTGCCAAAGCCCATGGCTCCGCGAGAACCACCCTGCATCTGGCGCATGAAGAACAGCCAGACACCGAGGATCAGGAACATGGGCAGCAATGTACCAAGATAGCTCAGGAAGCCGGACGAACCGTCGCTTTCGGGGCGCGCAACGATTGTCACGTTCTTGCTCTGCAGACGCTCCATCAGCGAATCATCGATGACGGGGGAATATGTCTGGAAGGCTGTGCCGTTTTCAGTGGTGTAAGTTCCCAGAACCCGGTTGCCGGTCACGGTGACTTCACGCACCCGCCCGGCATCAACATCGCGCAAGAACTGCGAATAGGGGATGTCACGCGAACTCGACTGCGAGGGCGACGTCTGAAACATGCTGAAAAGCGCAATCAGCAACAGTGCGATCACGGCCCACAGGGCGAAATTTCTAAAATTTGGGTTCATTGAACTCCCCGAACTGCAACGGGCAAATGCGTGCCCGCCATTATGTTGTGCCTAACATAAGGACGACAGTTGCCCTTGCCAAGGCAGGTGGGGGCATCAGATGCAATTTGAGGTAAAAACTCTGCGAAAAACCCGTGTGAAATGCGCAAGCAGCGCTAGATCGGCGCAAGCGGATAGGCTTCGCGACCAACAAGCCCCGCAATTGCATTTGCAAGCGTCAGATCAAAGCGCGGCAGAAACAGGTCATAGGGAGCAATCATCCGGCGCCATTCCACATTTCCGGCAGACAATACTTCGCCTTGCTGCCCCTCAAACATCGGCATTGTCTGCCTGGCCCGGCGAAGAACCCCGGCAGGAAAATCGGTTACGACACCAGCGCCCTGCGCCTCTTTGCCACAGGCCCGCACGACCATATCAAATGCAAAATTATTCTTGATCTCGAAGCGCTCGTCCCACACCCGTGTTGCACCGGCGGGAACCTGCAAGGTTTCGATGCCCCTCTCCTCGCGCACCAGATAAAGGACGTCTTTCCGGCGGTCGAACATCACCCGCCCAGCCGTCATCTTGCCCACACCCTCTGGCGTGGCGCAGGCCATCATCTTGTCCATGCTGTCAGCCGCCATCGCAAAGCGCCGCCCACCAGCAACACAGGCGAGCACTGACAAAGCGTAGCGCAGCGTTGCTGGATCAGCATCGAACGCTTCCCGTTTCAACGCAAAAATATTGCCGCCATCCGATATGCCATAGTCTTCAATCAGTTGCGCTGCCAGTTCCGAGAGTTCAGCCCGGTTGATTGAGCGATCAATCAACATCCCGGATGCCACCTTGCGCATCCGAACGCGCTCGTATTTCATGTCATCATTGCTGGGGTCATCGTACCAGGTAAGCCCCTGCTCACAGAGAAAATCCCTGATATCCTGCCGCGTGCAATTCAGGAATGGTCGCAAGATCCAAAGGCGACGGTCGTAGAGAACACCGTCCGCCATGCCTGCGAGGCCAAGATTGTCTGCCCGCTGGCTTCGGGCGCTGCGCATGGCAATCGTCTCCTGCTGATCGCCCAGCGTGTGGCCGACAACAGCCAAGTCCGCGCCAATGTCTTCCGCAACCGCCCCAATCAGCCCGTAACGGGCAAGTCGTGCCGCTGCGGAAATACCGCTGTTCGGTTTAGACGCATCCCACCGGCGGATATGGTGCGGAATGCCGATGCGCTCACACAGCCGCGCCACGCCTTGCGCCTCCATGGCGGATTCGGAGCGCAGAGCATGATCTATCGTCACGGCATGAATGGAAATGTCGCTTCTGCTCGCGTCGCGCACAGCGCGGTGAAGCGCGATCAGCAATCCGGTGGAATCGCTGCCACCGGAAACGGCGGCGAGAATCGTCGTGGGTTTTGAAATCTTGTCGATGAACTGCCGCGCAGCCAAAAGAGGCGCAATCGGCGTCACCAAAGACGACCTGCCATGACAAGCGGTCGTCACCGTCTTAGCAGCTCAGGCGTTTTTGTTCGCTGGTAACCTTGCCCAGAACGGTCTTGGAGGCGCTGGGGTAACGCTTTGGCACTTCACGCAGGGTTGCGCAGGCCGTTTCCTTGTTGTCGAGAGCAGCCAGTGACATGCCAAGCTTCAACAGCATTTCCGGTGCCTTTGGCGACTTGCTGTAGGTCTGGTGCGCATTCAGAAACGTCTTGGCAGAATCGGTGAATTTGCCCTGGCTATATTGAGCTTCGCCCAGCCAGAAGTTGGCATCAGCAGCCTTCGTTCCCTTGGGATAGCCCTGGATATACCGCTCAAAACCCTTTTCCGCCGCCTTGTAATCGCCAGACAGAACATTGCTGTAGGCCGCCTGATAGATGTCGTTTTCGCTGGTCAGCGCTGCCGTGTTGACGGGATCAGGTCTGGAAGAGCGTCCGGTTTCAACGCCAGGCAACGCACCGGCAGAGTTGTTGGCACCGGAGTTCAGCGATCCGCCCACGGGCGCCCCACGGGAATCAAGCTCGATAGACCCCAGCGTCGTTTCGCCGGGTGCTGCATTAGCGCGTGGTGATACTCCAATGTCACCACCACCCATTGAAGCGCCGCCCTCGGACGGCGTTTCAATGATGGATGCGACATCGTCCTGAGGACCAGCCGATGGAATGTCGGCTTCAGCCTTCTTCTTTGGCGCAGGTGCGGCGGCCTTGCCGCCTTCAAGTTCCTGGAAACGGAACTCGTTGTCTTCCTGTGCCTTGCGGATCGTTTCCTGCATCTGCAAAAGCTGGAAGCTCATTTCCTCAATGCGGCCATTCAGCTGGCGGATCTGCTCCTCAAGCTGCTGTACGCGATAGGTTTCGCTTGCCTGCACATTGATCACGGGTGCATTTTGCGTGTTCGACGTGCCGAAGGCCCCACCTGAACCGAACAACGGACCTGAGACGGCCACGCCGCTCAAGCCGGTGCAGGCTGCAAGCCCCAGCATTCCCGCCACGACAAGTTTCTTCATGTTGCGTCCTGTCTGGTTGATTTGCGCCCCAACGACGCAAAACCGGATTTTTTCCATCTGGCGTCAAAAAGCAACTTAAGTTCGGCCAAACTATGGAAAAAAGAAAGGCGGCCCGAGGACCGCCTGTCAATCATCATCACACAATCGCGAGAGGTTTTAGCGAGCGCCACCGAGAACGGTGACCGCACGGCGGTTCTGCGACCAGCAGGAAATGTCGTCGCAAACAGCAACAGGACGTTCCTTACCGTAAGAAATGGTCTTCATGCGGTTTGCAGGAACACCCTGCGAAGCGAGGAATTCCTTGGTGGCGGCTGCACGGCGTGCACCCAGCGCAAGGTTGTATTCGCGTGTGCCGCGTTCATCGGCATGGCCTTCAACGGTGATGGCGTAGTTGGGATAACGGGCCAGCCACTGAGCCTGACGCTGCAGGGTCTGCTGTGCGTCGGCGCGGATCGATGTCGAGTCCGTATCGAAGAAGATGCGGTCGCCGACATTGACAGTGAAGTCCTGTGCAGAACCAGGCGTCGCAGAACCGGCACCGCCGCCAAGGCCAAGCTCGCCAGCGCTGTTCGGCATGTTCTTTTTGTTGGCGCAACCGGCCAGCGCAAGCGCGAGCGTCAGAGCGATCATGGCCGGGTTACGGGCAATTTTCTGCATCGGGCCGAGTGCCGAAGTGTTTGTACGGCTCATAGCCGGTCTCTCCTTAGAAATTCAGTAACGTTGCCAGACAATAACCGAATGCAGTTAATTGCCCCCAAACGATTATGGTTAACAGAAAGGAAATGCCTTATTTTTTGCGCCCTCACAACCAAATTGCAGCAAAAAACAAGACATGCCCCGATGCGACATGCTGAGGAAATATGGAGGCCCGCAACAAGAGCGGACCTCCATAATAGCTGGGTTAGTCGAGAAGTGGCGACCAGGCAGGGTCAGACGCGAATGTCGGCGTCTTGATCTGCTGCTCGTTATATCCCGTCAGGTCGATGGAGTAGAGCTGAGGACCGCCGGAGCCTGCATTCTGGCGGAAGAACATCAGAACGCGGCCATTCGGTGCCCAGGTTGGCCCCTCATTGTGGAAGCCAGACGTTAGAATGCGCTCGCCCGAACCATCCGGCTTCATGACGCCGATGGAGAACTTGCCGCCCGACTGCTTGGTAAAAGCAATGAGATCGCCGCGCGGAGACCATACCGGCGTGGAATAGGAACCATCGCCGAAGGAAATGCGCGTCTGGCCGGAACCATCGGCATTCATAACGTAGATCTGCTGGCGGCCGCCACGGTCGCTTTCGAAGGCGATGCGCTGACCATCAGGCGCGTAGGATGGTGCAGTGTCGATGGCGCCGGTGTTGGTCAGGCGTGTCGTGGTGCGCGAGCGCAGGTCCATCGTATAGATATTGGCGTTGCCTTCCTGCTGAAGGCTCATGATGACCTTCTGTCCATCAGGCGAGAAGCGCGGCGAGAATGTCATGCCGGGGAAGTTGCCAACAACTTCACGCTGTCCGGTTTCCAACTGCAACAGATAAACGCGCGGCTGCTGGCCCTCAAACGACATGTAGGTCACTTCCTGACGGCTTGGCGAAAAGCGCGGCGTCAGAACCAGATCCTTGGTCGTGGTCAGGTTACGAACGTTGAAACCGTCCTGATCCATGATCGAAAGGGCACGCTTGCGGTCAGTCTTCGGTCCGCTTTCAGACACGAACACGACGCGGGTATCGAAGTAACCCTTTTCGCCCGTCACACGCTCATAGATCGCATCGGCGATGATGTGAGCGACGCGACGCCAGTTCTCCGGCTGCGTAAAGAATTGCTGGCCGCTCATCTGCTGACCCACAAACGTATCCCAAAGGCGGAACTCGGCGCGCAGGCGACCATCGGCCTCCTTCGTCACACGACCCGTGACCAGTGCCTGCGCATTGATGACTTTCCAGTCTTCAAACCGTGGCTGCTGGTCAGGATTGCTGATCTTTTCGATGAACGCATTCTTGTTGATGGGCGCAAACAACCCGGAACGCTGGAGGTCAGCCGCGATAACCTGCGACACCTGCGCACCGATTCCATCAGCCGACATGAAATCGGTAATGGCGATTGGCAGCGGCTGAACATTGCCCTTGTTGATGTTGATTCGAACTTCAGCACTGGCCGGGGTAACTGCAACGAACGAAAACAGCATGCCACAGGCTACCGTCAACGCACGCAGGAAAGAGAACTTGGTCATTGAGACAAGCCTTTCAGCTTCATACAAAAATTAGACATCGAGTTGGGTGTCAGTGTTGTCATCGGTCCCAAAACTGTCGGTTAAATGGCAAACTCGGACGGATCAAATTCAAGAACCATGGTGTTCCATCCCTTTTCGCCCTCGTATTTGTCTGGCGGCAGGTTTTTCAGCGGCTGCGACCGGAAGATCGCACGGCGCGCGCTGCCTTCAACGGCGCGGCGCGTTCCATCAGGCCCACCTGTCGCTGTTACTTCTGGCTGGCCGATAATGTTGCCAGATTGATCGAGTGATACGCGAACAACCACCCGGACTTCCGAAACGCCTGTCAGGCCGGATGCCATGGTCCAGTTGTTTTGAATCTGGCCGCGCACATTGTCGACTTCACTCGAGCTCAAGCCCGTACCGATTGTCTTCTTGCCGCCAAGCGACGCCGTTTCAGTGGAGCGCTTTGCGCCACCACCTGAAGGTGCCTGCTTGTTCAGCAGCTTAGAAATCTCATCGGCATTAAACTCGCTGGCCTGCGAGTTGGCAGACTTTGCCGTTTCCTGCTTGCGGTCAGCGACTTTCTTGTCGGACGGCTTCTCATTTGACTTGGCCTGATCGGATGTCTTTTCCGGCGGCTTTTCGGCAGGTTTCTGCTCGGCTGGTTTCTGTTCAGCTTCCTTCGGCGGCTCCGGCTTTGGCTGCGGCGGTGTGGGGCGCGAATTGGGTCGCGGCACATTGGCCGGCACGGGAATTTCAGCCGGTTCCTGGTTTTGCGGCGGCGGCTCCTGCGCCTGCTGCTGAGCCGGGGGCTGCGTGGGCGTCGGGGGTGTCGCTATTTCCGGCTTGGGAATGGGAAGCGACGCGGTTTCCTGCGGCTTGGGCGCAGATGTCTCTTCCTTCACGATATCTTTGACTTCGTTCGGCTTGTTATCGACGACAGGCGCTGGCTTCTCCTGCTTGGGAGGAGCGGCCGCGCTGTCATTATTATTGGGCTTTTCCGTCGGCGTTGGTGGCGCATCCAGATCGGCGCTGTTGTTGCCGACGTTCTGGGCATTCGCAACCACATCAGGGCGAGTCGTGGGAACAGGCGCGGATTTTTCAGCCTTGGGCGCGTTCTTGTCACCCTGCTGTATCTGCGTCATCTCTTCTACGGATACCAGATCCACAGGCATGGCCTCAGATTGAGTCACCTCGAGCGGTGCCGGCGAGCCCAGGGAAACCAGGGCAACAGCCAGCAGTGAAGCGTGCACAATCGCAGATGTGGTAATGCTGCCCTTCATCGCTTTACGTCAATTGTCCTGTTTCTGTTGCGTTACGAGGCCGATATTCTTGAAACCCGCAGCCTGAATACGCGCCATCACATCCGCCACGATGCCATAGGCCGCGACGGAATCTGCACGCACGAAAATGCGCTCATTATAGCCGGTGGTAGCGATTGCCTGCAGCTTGTCGGCCACTTCCACCGCCTGGATCGGCGTTTCCTGCAAATGGATCACGCCATCCGCATTGACCGAAATGGTGATCGGTTGAGTCTCAGAATTCAGTGCACTGGCAGAGGTCTGCGGCAGATCGACAGGCACGCCCACCGTCATCATCGGTGCAGCCACCATGAAGATGATGAGCAGCACCAGCATGACGTCCACGAGTGGCGTCACGTTGATCTCACTGATCGCGCCACCCTTGCGGCGTCCCCGGCCTCGGCCACGGCGTCCGCCGGATCCACCGCCGCCACCGCCTGCTGACATACCCATTATGTTTACTCCACTCGCTCGGTGACGCGGTTACTGCGCGGCCTGACGTGTCTGCAGCTTCTCATCGATCTGTCGCGAAAGGATGGCGGAAAACTCGTCCGCAAAGCCTTCCATGCGCGCAGAAAGCTTGCCTGCATCACCGGTGAACTTGTTGTAGGCGATAACGGCCGGAATAGCGGCGACAAGACCAATGGCCGTTGCCAGAAGCGCTTCGGCGATACCAGGAGCCACAACCGCAAGGTTGGTGGACTTGGAACCGGCAATTGCCTGGAACGAGGTCATGATACCAATGACCGTACCGAACAGACCGATAAACGGACCCGCCGAACCGATCGTCGCCAGCGAACCGAGCCGCGCTTCGAAGGTTTCGCCTTCACGCGCCATCGTCACGTCCATGGCCCGGTCGATACGCATCTGCAAACCGATGGGAGACCGCGCACCGCGCTCGAAGGATTTTTTCCACTCGCGCATGGCCGCCACGAAGATTGCGGCAAGGCCGGTATTCTGGCGCTCGGCCAGCGTGCGATACAGCTCTTCAAGCGACTGGCCAGACCAGAAGACCTGCTCGAACTGGTCGAACTGACGCTTCGCCTTGCCGAAGGCCACATATTTGTCGATGACGATGGCCCACGTCCAAACCGAAGCTGCGAGAAGGCCGATCATGACCAGCTTGACGATGAGGCCAGCCTGCATGAACAAAGCCCAGAGACTTACGTCGTGCGTTGCCGCGGCCAATCCTGCCTGTTCCATAAAAATCCAATCCCCGAATCCAAACGCCCGGTGCATGACCGGGCGATTTAAACGCGCATCAACGTTTGAAGTCCTGCGGCAGTCGCCGAAAACCCCTTGAGCCGTGCCCCGATATGACCATTCAGCCTTCCTTGACTGTAAATTTGGTAAAAGGAAGGCGTGCGGCGCACAAATACCGGATGGTTAAGATAGACTACATTATGGTTAAGAGAGTGTTACGAAATCAACACGACTAGCAGCAACTGCATCATCGGAAATTCTTAACTTAGAAATTTCTCGGCAATCGTCTCCGGCAGACGGCGCGGTCTTCCCTTGGAATTGATCACGGCAATGATCACTTTCGCGACAATCAGCAATGTGTCTCCGCGCCAGATTTCCTGTGCAAGCACCATCTTGGCGCCACCCGCTTTCTCCGTCGTTGTCGTGATGGTCAAAACATCATCCATCCGCGCAGGCGACTTGAAGTCAATTTCCATGCGGTGAACCACAAAAACCAACCCCTCCTCATCCGCCGTCAGAAGCGCACTCTGCTCGCAGCCCAGACACCGCAAATAATCCGTGCGCCCGCGCTCAAGAAAATGCAAGTAACGGGCGTGGTAAACCAGACCGGAAAAGTCGGTGTCCTCATAATAGACCCGCTGCGTCAGCCGATGGCCGTGGTCGATCAATTCGCCAGAGAGGGATACGGTTAGGTCAGTCATTTGTCGTCCAGATTGCGATCATCCCAGACAACGTGCTGGGTCGTGACGGGCAGATTTTCGATCTGACCGGCGATGAAATAGGGTGGAATGTCCAGCTGCGTCAAGGCTTCGGTTGTTGCTCTTGCCCAGCGAAATTCGAGCGGATACTTGCCGTCCTGCATGCGGTGGATGATGTCGGCTTCGTGGAAAGGGAACGTCTCCGGCAATTCCATCAGGTAGTAAAACCCAAGTTCGTGCCAGTCCTTGCCTTCGTAATGGTAGAAGTTCTCAACCACCCAGAGCAGGCGCCCAACCGTTGCTTCAACGCCAAGCTCCTCCACCATTTCGCGCGCCAACGTCTCCTTGGTCTCCTCACCCATTTCGGCGCGACCGCCGGGGAAACTCCAGAATTTCTCATGTGTCGCCCTGTGCACCAGCACGTGGCCATCCCGAAAGGCAATGCCGGCCACACGCATCTGGAATAGGCGCTTCGGCTTAAATTTCATGCGGATTCGGAGGTCTTCAGTCATGCAAATCTTCCGGGAAAAGGAGGCCTCGTTGCCGCAAGCCTACGCGTTTGCGCCTGCTTTGCGAACCCCGCATCGCCAGTTTCGGCTTGAGCCCCGTATCGTCAGGCCTTTTCCAGTTCCGAATGGCTTTTCAAAACACGCCCGCCGTCTTCCTGCTCAATCAGATAGGCGGGTTCGTCTTTACTGGCTTTGCGCTTGATGACAGAACCTTCGATCTTGCGCTCGACATCTTCGGTAAAGCTCTCGGCCACCTTGCCTTCGCCCTTACCGGAACCCCATTTCCACTGAACTTTGGTGCCCTTGCGAAACTTTGTCATCACACGCTCCTTGCCAAAAGACGGGGCCAAAAAGAGAGCAATGGCCAGAGCTGCCGATGGTTCCTCAGGCTTCGCCGAGATCTATCACCACGATTTCAGGCGGAGACAGGAACCGCACGGGCGCGATGGAGCATCCAAGCCCGCCGGACACGACAAGATGCCGGTCATTCTCCACCACATGGCCGTAGACGAAGCGTTCTCCGTAGCGCGATGGCACAGCCGGACGCCAGCCGAAGAGATTGACCTGCCCGCCATGGGTATGCCCCGAAAGCGTCAGCGACACACGGTCCGGCACCTTCACAAAAATATCTGGCTCATGCGCCAGCAGAATGACCGGCGCATCGTCGCTCACCTGCGCAAGCGTGCCGGACAGATCGTCCAGACCTATCAAGCGGCCTCCGGTCTTGTACGCCCATTGGTCTTCCACCCCGGCGATCCAGAATGGATTGCTCTCAGTGCCACAGCGCATAGCCTTGTTGGAATGAACCTGAATGCCCACCGCCCGCAGTGCCTGATGCGCCACCGTTTCCTTCAACCGCAGCCTCTGCGCCTCAAGGTCCTGCCACCAATCATGGTTGCCGCACACAGCGTGCACGCCTTGCGGTGCCTTCAAACCCGAAAGCGCCTTTGCCCAATCTTCCGGTGGCACAACACCCGTCACCAGCTTCATGCCCGACATGTAATCGCCCAGCAGCAGCATCACATCGCCACCCAGAGTATTGGCGTAATCGCAGATTTTGGCTATCCGCTCTGCCGGCATCCAGGGCTCGCAAGCATGAAAATCGGCAAGCGCCACGATGCGCAGGGTCTGGCCCTTTGGCCAGCCGGGCGGATTGATGCGGTAACGGGTGGTGGAAAGCCGCGCCAGCGGCTCAATGCCACCCGCATAGGCACCGAGAGAAACCAGTCCCGCCGCCATTGTCGCAGCAGTCTTGAGCAAGGCACGGCGGGTGATCACAATCAATCGTCCTCAAGAGACATGCGGAACTGTGCCGCTTCGATATCCTTTGGCGGCTGCATACCAAGATGCTTCCACGCCGTACCCGTCAAGACCCGTCCTCGCGGCGTGCGCTGAATGAAACCCTGCTGGATCATATAGGGCTCGATAATGTCCTCGATGGCATCACGCGGTTCAGACAATCCAGCCGCAATCGTTTCGATGCCGACAGGCCCACCACCGAAATTCACGGCAATCATCATCAGATAGCGCATATCCAGCTGGTCGAGACCCATATTGTCCACCAGCAGCCGTGTCAGTGCCTCGTCAGCAATCTGGCGTGTGACGGATTCTGCCCGCGCCACTTCCGCAAAGTCCCGCACACGGCGCAAAAGCCGCCCGGCAATGCGCGGCGTTCCGCGCGAACGGCGGGCGATCTCTCGCGCGCCTTCTTCCGTCATCGGCAGGCCCATGATGCGCGCGCCACGCCGCACGATCAGCTCAAGCTCATCGACGGTATAGAAAGAAAGTCGAACAGGAATGCCGAAACGGTCGCGCAGCGGGTTGGTCAAAAGCCCAAGGCGCGTAGTGGCCGCCACCAGCGTGAATTTCGAAAGATCGATCTTTACCGAACGTGCCGCTGGCCCCTCGCCAATAATCAGGTCGAGCTGAAAATCCTCCATTGCCGGATAGAGAATTTCCTCCACAGCCGGGCTCAGGCGATGGATTTCATCGATGAACAGCACATCGCGCTCTTCAAGATTGGTCAAAAGCGCCGCCAGATCGCCCGCCTTGGCAATGACAGGACCGGAGGTGGACTTGAAATTGACGCCAAGCTCCTTGGCCATGATCTGCGCCAGTGTCGTCTTGCCAAGGCCCGGAGGCCCGACAAACAGCACATGGTCCAGCGCCTCGCCACGGTTCTTCGCCGCCTCGATGAAGATCTTGAGGTTGGCCCGCGCCTCCGCCTGACCGGTAAAATCATCCAGCGTCTGCGGCCGCAGCGTCGTATCAATATCTTCGCCGCGCTTTTCCGAAGAAATCAGCCGTGCCGCGTCGCTCATGTCAGATATTCCATTCCGGGTATTGTCCTGGCGTTTTTACCATGGCGCGCACTAGCGTGAAAGCTCCTTCAGCCCCAGCCGGATCAGCTTTGCACTGTCTCCACCCTCACCGCCATTCTTCAGCGCAGCCGCCACGGCATTGGCCGCCTGGTCACGGGAGTAGCCAAGGTTGGTCAGCGCGGAAACGGCGTCGGCCACCGGTGCCGACGCTGCGCCTTCGCCCAGTTCCTGCTTGAAACCGATGGAGGCGGAGGCGTCTCCCGCAAAGGCCGGTGCCTTGTTGCGCAACTCGGTCACGATGCGAACGGCCACTTTCGGCCCCACGCCCGGAGCGCGAGAAACAACGACCTTGTCCTGCAAGGCTATGGCATTAGCAAGTTCCGATGGCGTCAGGGTGGATAGCACGGCGAGCGCCACCTTGGCGCCCACCCCCTGAACGCTCTGCAAAAGGGTGAACCACTCCCGTTCCAGTGCCGTCATAAAACCGAACAGCCTCAGCTGGTCTTCGCGCACATAGGTTTCGATGAAGAGAACAACCGCTTCCCCCGCAGAGCCCAGCCGAGACAGGGTGCGCGCCGAGCAATAGGCCACGTAACAGACGCCATGCACATCGACGACCACATGGTCATCTGCGATTTCATCGATGGTGCCTTTGAGTTTTCCGATCATGGTAACGCCTGTGAAAAGAGGAAATCAGCTTGCCGCCAGCACGCGGCGCATGCGCTCGCCTGCCCGGTTGTGGGCGTGACAAATGGCAATGGCAAGCGCATCTGCCGCATCATTGCCCTTGAACTCGGCCTTGGGCATCAAAATCTTGAGCATCATGTGAATTTGCTGCTTTTCGCCATGGCCAACGCCGATCACCGCTTTCTTGACGGCATTGGGTGCATATTCGGCAACGGGCAGACCGGCACGGGCCGGAACCAGCATGGCAATGCCACGGGCCTGCCCCAGCTTCAAGGTTGCCACCGCATCCTTGTTGACGAAAGTCTGCTCCACAGCCGCCTCATGTGGCTGATGGGAATGGACGATCTCGGAGAGGCCATCATGCAGCTGGCAAAGGCGCGACGCCAGATCCATGTCGCCATCTGACGTGACAGTGCCCGACGCCACGAAACGCAGGCTGTTGCCCAGTGTCTCGATGATGCCCCAGCCCATTCGCCGCAGCCCAGGGTCTATCCCGATAATTCGAATCGCATTTTGCATATGGCATCCTAACGTTGCGGCTCGAAACCTGCCAGCGATAAGTGAACAAAACGACAACATCCAACCAAAAAGCGCCTTGGCCCTTGCACGAGTTTTTTTGATCCATCGTTCAATTCGCTGCGATTGGGCTGGCAAATCCGGCCATGTCGCTTACATCTTGGGCAACGAAATACGCACCAGGAGCGTCCAATGATCCCGTTTTCCATTCTCGACCTGTCGCCCATTGGTGAAGGCGAGACCGCGAGCAAGGCGCTTGATAATTCCCGTCGCATGGCCATCAAGGCGGAAGAAGAAGGCTATGAGCGCATCTGGTTGGCCGAACATCACGGCATGCCGGGCATTGCCAGCGCCGCAACCTCCATCGTCATCGCCCATGTCGGCGCGGCCACATCGCGCATTCGCGTCGGCTCCGGCGGCATCATGCTGCCAAACCATTCGCCCCTCGTCATCGCGGAGCAGTTCGGCACTCTGGATGCACTGCTTCCCGGTCGTGTCGATCTCGGGCTTGGCCGCGCACCCGGCACGGATATGCGCACCGCCCGCGCCCTGCGCCGCAATCTGGATGCGGGCGCGGAAAACTTCCCGCACGACATCATCGAATTGCAGCGCTATCTCGGCGCGCCGGAACCGGATCAGGCCATCCTGTCCGTACCGGGCATGAATTCCAACGTGCCGATCTGGATGTTGGGCTCAAGCACCTACAGTGCCCATGTGGCCGCAGCCCTTGGCCTGCCCTATTCCTTCGCCTCGCATTTTGCGCCTGATATGCTGATGGATGCCATCGCCATTTACCGCGACCGTTTCCAGCCATCGGAAACATTGAAAGAACCCTATGTCATGGTCGGCGTGATGGGCGTGGGTGCCAATACGGATGAAGAGGCCCGGCATCTGTTCACATCGGCCCAGCAGCAATTCGTCAATCTGCGCAAAAATGTCCGCACGCAGTTTCCGCGCCCCGTCGAAACCATGGACGGCCTATGGAGCGACATGGAGCGCATCACGGTTGATCATACGCTCCGATACGCAGTCGTCGGCTCCCATGCCACGATTGAGCGCAAGCTCGGCGACTTCCTGTCTGAGACAGGCGCGGATGAACTCATCATCTCCATGCCAGTCCACGATATCCAGAAACGCCTTCGCTCCGTCGAGGTCTTCGCGCAGGTGCGCGGCGGGCTGAAACTGGCGGCATAAGCCTATAACAAAGTAAAACCCCGGCGAGAGCCGGGGTTTTCTTTTTGTGTTCATCGCTGTCTTGGCCAAATCAGGCCGAAAGCTTTGCCATGATTTCTTCAGACACTTCAAAGTTCGAATAAACGCTCTGAACGTCGTCATCATCTTCAAGATTGCCGATCAGCTTCATCAGCGACTGCGCCTTTTCTTCATCCACCGGCACCGTGTTCTGCGGCTTCCAGATGGACTTGACGCTGTCAGCTTCGCCCAGCACCGCTTCCAGCGCCTTGGACACTTCGTTCATCGCTTCAAAACCGCAGATGATCGTGTGGCCGTCTTCGCTGCTTTCCACGTCGTCGGCACCAGCTTCAATCGCCGCTTCCATAACGCTATCGGCATCACCGACAGAGGCCTTGTAGCTGATTTCGCCAACGCGGTCGAAGGAGAAGGACACCGAGCCGGTTTCGCCCAGTGCGCCGCCAGCCTTGGTAAAGATGGAGCGAACGTTGGATGCCGTGCGGTTGCGGTTATCCGTCAGCGCTTCAACGATAACCGCCGTGCCGCCTGGACCGTAACCTTCGTAACGCACGTAATCGTAGTTCTCGGCATCTGCACCGGATGCCTTCTTGATGGCACGGTCGATGTTGTCCTTCGGCATCGATTGCGCCTTGGCGTTTTGCACTGCCAGACGCAAAGCCGCGTTCATGCTCACATCCGGCAGACCGGACTTGGCAGCAACGGTGATTTCACGCGCAAGCTTGGAGAACATCTTCGAACGAATCGAATCCTGTTTTCCCTTGCGATGCATGATGTTCTTGAACTGTGAATGGCCAGCCATGGCACCCCTGATCGGATCGTTTGTTTGGATTGCGGTGCTTATAAGTGCGATGGCCCGGCGGTTCAAGCCCACATGACCAACTCTTGTCGCAGCACGGTCATACTTCTCCTGCCGCCAGAAGGAACTGAAATCTCCACACTTCGTTTCGTTACCAGTCAGCAAATGTGAAGGAGACATATTGAATGGTCAGTTTGAGTGAAGCACGCGAAGCCCCTGCCCGTCAGCTCTGGGATGAGATCAATTCTGTTCATGCGGGCATGCTCGGCCTCGAAGGGCTCCAGAACCACATGCAGCCCATGGCACCTCACGCAGATCCGAAAACCAACACCATCTGGTTTTATTCCAAGAAGGATTCGCAGCTCGTCCAGTCGCTGAGATCAGCCTCCCGCGCCCACTTCTGCGTTATCGGCAAGGATCATGACTATCACGCCTGCCTGACTGGAAAGCTTGAGGTGCGTGACGACAAGACCAAGATCGATGAATACTGGAACTCGGTCACCGCCGCCTGGTACGAACACGGAAAGAGCGATCCCCTGCTCACCATGCTGGCTCTTCACGTCGATGAGGCTGAAATCTGGGCTTCCACCGATAGTACGCTGAAATTCGGCTGGGAAATCGCAAAGGCCAATATGTCTGATGACAAGACGCCTGATGTCGGCGTGCGCCAGCATCTGACATTCGCATAAAACCTTGCCCCGCCACCCGCATCTTCACATGCCTTGCGGCACCAGAATTTGCGGCTGGCGGGGCAGGCTTCTCATGGAGACATTGATCACCGGATCGTTCGCATAGGCTATCTGAAATTGCGGCCCGAACGTCACCAGAAATTGCTCCAGACCGCTTGGCTGGTGCATCGGCAAGATCAATGCAGACCGCAGCCGCTTGACGATCCGGCTCATACTGTCGGCCCCCATCGTCAATCCACCATCAACAGGCACCATCAGAATATCAAGGCGGCCGATTTCGGCATATTGCGTTTCGGTCAGCTCGTAATGCAGATGGCCCAGATGCCCGATGCAGAGGCCCGCAACCTCGAAGATGAAAATCGAATTTCCATCCTTTTGCAGCAGCCCGCCCCCACCCCAGCGGTTGCGAATATCGGATGTAACATTGCGAATATAGACATCACCCAACTGTAACTTATGCTCGGCTTTCTCTCCCGGGACACTGCCCCAGCCATGCAGAACATGTTTGATCGCCGGGTCTGGATGCATGATATAATGCGTGGAATGCGCATTGTTCATCGTCACGACGGTGGGCGTGACAGGCGGCAGATAGACACCGTTGTAATCAGTGGCAATCGTCACCCCCTCGGGCGAGGTGATGAGAAATGTCGAATGCCCGATATATTGTATTTTGACGTCTTCTTTGGTGGCTTGCACACGTTGCAGGCTGGTCGTGACGCTGGCGAAGGTAACACCGGGAAGTGTGCTGGCAATCGCCTGACACTGGCTGATCGGAGGTCGTGCAGATCTTTGCTGCGCCTGTGCCATCGTTCCGCACAGAACCGTGGCGGCCATCGCCAGAATGAGCATGCGAAGCATCACCACCACTCCCTGAACGAAATGAGTGGGGCCAAGATGCGGCAAGGCTCAACGATCGTCTACACGCAAGCGCGCTTGCGGCGCTCACAATGTCGTCATTGTCAGGATCTCAACGTCAGGCCCAGAAGGCCGGAACCGTTTCCGCCAGCCGTGGCCCCAGTCGCAGCGGCGCAATCTTTTCCGCCAAGCCGGTGCGGTCGGAAATCTCAACGCCCACGCCGCAGATGGTGGCGGGGCCGCTGGCCGCCTCAAACCGGCCCTTCGGCATTTTGGAAATGAAGCGGTTGATGGGCTCTTCCTTTTCCATGCCAAGCGAGGAATCGTAGTCGCCACACATGCCGGCATCCGACATGTAGGCCGTGCCACCATTCAGGATCTGCGCGTCAGCCGTCGGCACATGTGTGTGGGTACCCACCACAAAGCTTGCGCGGCCATCGACGAAATGGCCGAAGCACTGCTTTTCGCTGGTCGCTTCCGCATGAAAATCGAACACGATGGCATCCGCCTGCTCACCCAGCGGGCAGGAACCCAGAATAGTTTCCGCCGAGCTGAAGGGATCGTCCAGTTCCGGATGCATGAAAACGCGGCCCATAATGTTGGCCACGAGAATGCGGGCGCCATTGCGCGCATAAAACAGGCCGGAGCCCTTGCCCGGCGTTCCCTTGGGATAGTTGGCAGGCCGCAGAAACTGGTCGTGCCGCTGGCAAAAGCTCACAGCTTCCTTCTGGTCCCACACGTGGTTGCCAGTGGTCACCACATCGGCACCGGCATTGATCGTCTCGAGATAAATGTCCTCGGTAATCCCGAAACCACCGGCGGCGTTCTCACCATTGACGATGACGAAATCCAGTTTCAGATCGGAGATCAGTCCCGGAAGACGCTCCCACACCGCCGTGCGGCCCGTCTTGCCAACCATATCCCCGAGAAACAGTAATCTCATTCCGCCGTCCTGCTGTTGAAAAATCGCATGCCGCTCTCAGTCAGAATGGCATCCAGCGCCACATCATGCGCTTGCGCGGGCACTGATGGCACTTCCTGGCAGTCGAATGCAATGCCGATCAGCTTTGTTTCAAGCCCTTTTGCATGAAGTCTGGCAATTGCGCGGTCATAATGCCCCGCTCCATAGCCAATCCGCTGGCCCGTCGCATCAAAAGCGGACAGGGGCACGAGCAATATTGCGGGATAGAGCACCGCCGCATGCGCATCCGGTCCGGTGGTGCCAAATCCGGTTTTAACCAGCTCTGAGCCCGCCTCAAACTCGCGAAACGCAATCGTCTCCCGGTCCAGAATGACCGGCAAGCAGATCCGCGCTCCCTTGATGCGTAGACGCTCCATCAGCGGTCGAAGGTCCGCCTCGGACCGGATCGGCATGAAGCCTGAAACAATCGTACCCGCCTCAAAGCGGATCGCATCGGCACCGTGCTCGGCAATATCAAGGCTTTTGGCAGTGCGTTCATCAACGGAAAGAGCGTCCCGCAAGGCGAGACGCTCTGATCTGATCCGGGCTTTATCGAGGTCGCCAGATGTCATCAGGCAGCCCGGCTCACCAGCACCTTGTCGATCCGGTGGCCATCAAGGTCGATCACTTCAAAGCGCCAGCCATCGCGGGTGATGTGCTCACCCAGTTCCGGCAACCGGCGGAATTCGTCCAGTACCAGACCGGCAACCGTTTCAAACTCGGCATCGTCGGCAATCTGGAAACCCATGCGGTCGGCAAATTCGTCGGCAGGCATCCAACCGGCAACAAGGAAACTGCCGTCTTCGCGTTCAACCATGGCAGGCTCTTCGCCGTCATCTTCCTGAAACGCGCCGGTAATGGCTTCCAGCACGTCGCCGGAGGAGACAATACCTTCAAAGTGGCCGTATTCGTCATAGACCAGAACCATATGAACGGTCGAGCGACGCAACGACTGAATCACGTCAACAGCGCTGGTGAGGTCCGAAACGACGGGCACTTCGCGCAGTAATTCGCGAATGTTCAGCTCCCTGCCGGATGCGAGCGCATCAAACGCATCCTTGGCAAAGAGAACGCCGAGAATCTCGTCGGATGCCCCGTTTCTGACCGGCAGACGCGAACGTTGCGTTTCGCGCAACTGTACGCGGATTTCCTCCGGCGTGTCTTCTATATCCACCACTTCCACGTCGCGGCGCGGTGTCATCAGGCCGCGCGCATTGCGGTCGGCAAGGCGCATGACGCTGGTGATCATGGCGGATTCTTCGCTTTCGATGACACCGGCACTGTGTGCCTCGGCCAGAACGGTGCGAATTTCATCGTCGGTCACGGAATTGTTGGATTCACCGCTATGACCCAGAAGCGCCAGAATAAGCTTGCCGGAACGGTCCAGCAACCACACGATGGGCGCGCCGACTTTCGCTAGCAGAACCATGGCCGGAGAGACACGAACGGCAATTTTCTCGGGATCGCGAAGGGCAATCTGCTTGGGAACGAGCTCACCAACAATCAGCGATAGATAGGTGATGGCAACAACCACAATACCGACGCCAAGTGCATCGGCAGCACGGTCTGGCACGCCCTGCTCCAAAAGCCATCCGGTAAAGCGTGCGCCGAGCGTGGCACCCGAAAACGCACCCGACAAAACGCCAACAAGCGTAATGCCGATCTGCACTGTGGAGAGAAAACGTCCGGGATCTTCGGAAAGGGTGAGCGCCATTCCAGCGCCCTTGCTGCCCTGTGCGGCAAGTACTTTTAACCTCGCTGGTCTGGAGGAGACAACGGCGAGTTCAGACATGGCAAGCACACCGTTCAGAACGGTAAGCAGAACCACGATCATAATTTCAGTAAACAAGTTTCGCTCTTTTTGGGCTGTTGAACGGCACGTCGCGACTGCAACCACAATCGTAAAGGTTGAATGCGGGAGCGCACATACCAAGGCAAATAATAAGGATTTGTTCCACCAATGCAATGACCGGAGGATGAAAATTCAGGCCCAACAACTCTTGCCCCACGCAAAAAGCGTTCTGCATAGGCAGGTCACGCGAGGTGGGAGCAGGCTTGAGACAGACTGGGCCGCTTCTGGGCTGCTCGGGCCGGAGCGATAAATAAAGTGCGATCCGCGGCGACCGATGGAGTTTTACGATCCTGGGTGCCTACAAACGTAGGTGGGCGCCATATGTCCAAGCCCACGGGCCCTTTTATTGATTTTATTGAATTTTAGATCATCCTATAGAAACATACATGTACCACACGGTGTCAAAATTTTCAATGGAGTTTTGCAATCAACAAGCGCCAGATCGGCAAGATAGCTGAGATGCCATCACGAACAAAGTTCGACTTGCATCCTCGAATGAGCACGACGCAACGATTATTGCCCAAAAGCTTGCACTACCTAACCTCTCCGACTTTCACGAAATCTTTTGAAAAAGGGGAAATTTCTCTCACAGGCGAAGCGCAGATATTTCAGGAACCATGGCGGCAACTCTTTACTGATGAAGTACTCAATGCTGAAGAGTCTCCCTTGCTGCATTTCAACCGGTGAGGTTGATGGCTCATCTACTCGCGAACCAATAGTCCGCTGCCTGTTGACCGTCAGTTCGCACTCGACTGGACAAACGACTACTCCCGTGTATCACTCCTACCAAACCGCGAGTGTTAGCGCCCACCACAACTAGAATGAAGGTTGAGAAATGTTGCGTTCAGACGAACCTAAGCAATTTAAAATTTCGGAATTTTCCGTGTTTGGGTTGCTTGGTGACAAAAACTACACGCTCGAAATAGGGGCTGAAGCTAGCATAATTGTAGGACCAAACGGAGCAGGGAAAAGTAATTTCCTCAGTATATTCTACCTGGTGATATCCCGGCAGTGGGCAAAGTTGACAGACTACAGCTTCGCTAAAATAATTATCAAGTCAAAAAATTTAGAAATCCATTTCGATAAAGACGACTTACTTGAGATGACATCCTACATTGGAGAAAACCCCCGATACAAGCAATTATATACATACCTCGTCGAAAATAATATATTCGGAAACTTTGTATCCTCTGAAAGCATTCCTCTTCAAGACAGAAGAGTTTACTCAGAAATGTTCAAAATACCCACCATGGGGATTTCGACCTTTCATAGTCGACTTAGGGATGAGGTAGACCACGCAAAAAATTTCATAGCGGTTGAAAGCCTTATTGAGAAAATGGATCTTGGATTGATCATTTTCATGCCCACTTATCGGCGCATCGAAAAAGACCTTCGGAATTTCCTGCCAGAGGCAGCCCAAGCTCCGAGGGATAGCGGAGAACCAAATTCCCCCCAGGTAAAACCGCGAGCATATATTGAAGTAATTGGCGCAGGAATGCGCGATGTGCGGCGCTTGATAGAAAACAAGATCCATTCTATTGCAATTGCCAAGCAGCGAACCACCGAAAGGGCGGCGCAAGAATATATCTTGGACATCGTCCGAGGTTCTATATCAAATTTTTCGTTGAACAGGCTCAAGAATATCGACGAGGATTCGCTGCTATCTTTCATAGAGACATTAGACAACTCCATTTTTCGGAAGCAAGACAAGGCTAGGCTCAAGTCGCAAATCTTAGGCTTGAGAAATAGACCGAATAAAGCACCCAAAGCAGAGGAGCGTTATCTAGGTCTATATGTTGAAAAACTCCTGCAAGCCCAGGAACGTATTGGGGCACTTGAAGAGCCCCTCCGAAAATTAACGGAGCTGGCGAGTCAGTACATAGGCTCAGATAAGATTTTCAATTTCGTCGAATCGCCAAAATTCAGATCCCGAAGGGATGAAAATGAAGAACTCGATTTGGAGGTTCTCTCCTCTGGGGAAAAACAAATCCTCGCGATGTTTAGCTATCTCCTCTTGTCTGACGACAGCAAGTGCATCCTGATAGTGGATGAGCCGGAGCTATCGCTCTCGGTCCCTTGGCAAAAAACATTGCTACCCGACATCATATCTACTGGAAATTGCGCGCATGTATTTGCCGTAACCCACAGTCCATTCATATTCTCTAATCGGCTTCAGAATTGTTTGGTAGATACGCAAAGTATGGAAGTTGTGTACGCATGAGCTTTGCTGCAGTTTTACTTGACCACCAAGACACGCCATTTGCGAAATTAACAGAACTTCTTCAGCTCGAGTACAAAAAATATGAACATATCATTGCGGTAGAAGGGGTAGATGATGTCCTCTTCTATCATGACTTTTTAGAAGATTTGTTCGGACCGAGTTTTTTACCGATTCCGTGCGACAACAAAGAAGGTGTAAAGAACCTCAAAAAAGCATGTGAGAATCATAGCTGGGGCACCAAACCAAGTATATTTTATATTTGCGATAAAGATTTCGATGATATCATTGGTAGTAAGTGTGATGGAATTCATTACAGTCAATATTATAGTATCGAGTCTGAAATATGCACCGAGAAAGCGATTAAGTACGCAATAAACCGCGAAGTTTCACCTAAGCCAACGACGGCGAAATCATCGAAAATAACCACAGATTACTTGAATGGTCTAAAACAGTCTGCGCTACATTTGAAGATAGCGTCATGTTTAATGATAGAAGCTCGCAGCCGAGGTTTGCATCCCGAGTTCGACAGCGTGTCGATAAATGACTTTTTCTCGCAAACCGAACATGGATTGATCGCGCGTGAAGTTGATTATATTGATATACTTAAAAAATGGGATATTCCCACTGAGGGCTTTGCTGAGAGCGCCAAGCGGTGGGAAGAGCATCTAAGTGACGATGAATATCTATACTGGGTGAGAGGGAAATATCTAACACAACTCGCGAAAAAATGCCTTGAGACGGCTCTTAGAGAAAACTTGGTAACTAGCTATCAAAAATGCTGCGGCTATCTTGGTAGAGAGGGTATGAAAATTGCGAAGTTAGCTTTGAAAGAGATCCCCACTTTGTCTCTATCTGCCTCTGCGCATTTACAAGATATCAAACTCTAAAAGAGTTACATGGGGAGATTGAAGAGGTCCTACACAATTCAAGTTCTGACAACTGTGGGCGCTGCGTAGCGATACTATTAGTTGCCCACTTTCGCAGCTGCACGCGCACTTAGCTAAACAGGCGATGCGTGCTGTGAACAGTACATGGGGGTGACAACTGCACTAATGCGACTTCTAGAAGTGAATGGTATCGACTGCCTAAGTCAGCGGCATCGCTTCCCAACCGGTGAAGATAAGAAAATTGCCGAAAAGTTTTAAACCGTCAGTATCCTTGATGCACTAATTTGTTGGTAAGCGCGCAGGACCGGCTTGATATGCATGGAATAGCTCCCGCGCCATCACGGGCGTTATCCAAGAACCGTTCGATGATATCAATCGATGGATGAAACGGTGACATGACGCGCATAGCAAAGACATGTCGCTAACCTTTGTAGAGACTGATCCCTCTGCCGCTGAGATCGGAACGCGATGGTGTGCTTCAAAGAAAGATTCCTGAATATCCCGATCACAGGTCGGCGGGATAAAGTCACAAATCTCGCACCGCAACTCCTTAGAACGCTGCAATAAGCGTTTACGCAGCCTTGCATCTCGGAATCGGTGCCTGCTTGTAAGCCACCGCCCCTCAACAAAAACCTCTCCCTCTTCAATGAGCATTTCGATCGGCTCGTTGGTTTCTAGGGATACCCGAAGCAGTCCAGCGATCTCGGTCAGCTCAGATTTTCGTGTTTGCGGAAAAGCATCGACCGTCTGCATGTCAGTTTTGGAGTAACTAAGCCCGCGCCCGGGTTCGACAGCTGAAAAAAGGTTCTGGAGTTTGAGCGCTACACCGTCGGGATTTCTGAATTTCTCTGTGCGAACATTGTGAGGATGAATAGATATTCTACGCAGGAATTCCGAAAGCCCCATGACGTCTGAGTGTTTTCTGTCGATCGGCTTTCCGTGCTTATAAAGTAGGTCAAGCGCCAAGATCGTTTCGTCTCTGGTCCAATCCGGGTTTCCATGACCTTTCGTGATCGGCATACTGCGTCCTTACTGATGAAATGCTGTTAAAATCTGGCAAAGCATCTTTGTACCTCTTTTTTCTTTCACCATCCTCGCACCGATTTGGTTCTGTTGTCACTGCCTTTATTTGAGACTATTCGTATGTGTTCCAGTCAAAATAAACCGTGATGGGTTTCATGACGTAGGAAGGTACCGCATCCGCATTTGTGCCAGATGGGGTGACACTTTACGTTTGCCGCTGTTGGTGCACCGCGCTCTCAGTAATGTGGAATGTCTCGACGAACACCCTCTCCGTTTCGGAATGACGTTGCCAGCCTTTCTCAACTCGTGATTAGTACCGATTTGGTGAACTAACTGGTGGGCTGGTGGGATGATATACTGGACTGAAAACCAAGACTTGCTTGGTCGCGCTGAGGAATCTGCTTACATCATCAAGTTTTACAACAGCGTGTGGCTGAACGTATCGAGCGAGCCTAAACAGGTTCTTTCGTTTAGAATGTCGATGTGACATGGGGAGAAAGCAAACCTTCTTTATGAAGGGTCTTTTCACTGATTGAAGGCTCGATGCAAAGCTCAGTGATATGAAACGCCGCCTTCCTTAACGGGAAAGTGCATAGCGAAATAATTCGCAACGGCGTTTAGCGGCAACCCTTTCAACACGACAGCCTTCTCTACAGCAGCTTGAACACGTGCGACCATGGTCGGATCAGCCCGTGCAAGCCGGTCTGGCAACATGCCGATATCGACTTGCAAGTGCTCTGATGACCCCTCGCCACTACGGATGTGGACATCAACCATGTACGTGTCGCCGTGGAAGTAAGCAGATGGGTGGACGAAGAGTTCTTTTGTCATGTTCAAATCCCTGTGTTTCACACAATCAGACTATACTCTCTAATTAAAGTAAAATAAAAACAAAAATGTCTCCGCCTGTGTATAAGCCAACTATTGGTTAGTAGCAATTGACATGTCAATAGTATAAAATTCTGTTGTTTGGCAATTTCAAGGTCTATGAAAGACGGGTTTTGCCATGTACAACCATTCGTGGATAGGTTGAGGGCTTTTCATGTTCAAAGATAACACCGTGTTCGTTGTTGGAGCCGGAGCCAGTAGAGAATTCGGCTTACCTATTGGATCGGGCTTAATGTCACAGATAAAGCAGAACAGCCTTTTTCGCTTTGATTCTCGCGGTCTAAGGGAAGGCGTAAGGGAACTTTACCAAGCTTTAGATGAACCAAACCTACCTCACTCAGCATTACGTCTAAGTCTAGAAGCCATGGCAGAAATCAATCGCTCAATTGATTTCGCTGGTTCCATTGATGAATTCATCAATCGTCACGCTACCGACCCGGTGATAGCTAAGGTTGGTAAGCTGCAAATTGCATATGCGATCTCAATCGCGGAAAGGCAAAGCCTGCTAGGTCGATCCGGTAAAAGCGGTGAATCAGTGGAATGGGATGACGTTAAAGACACTTGGATTATGTCTTTCACGCAGATGCTTTTTGAGGGCGTCCGAAACGAAGATGTAAGTTCAATCGGAAACAATATTACCCTGATTGTTTTTAACTATGATCGGTGCATTGAGTATTTTCTGACGGAAGCTATCTGCAAGACGTTTCGGGGCGTGGATCGCGATCAGGCACTTCAAATCGTGGAGAATATGAACATTATCCATCCCTACGGCGCTTTGGGCAACCTGATCAAACATCCGTTCGGTGATGATGCACATCCAACAAAACTGAACTCCATGAGTCAGAGCATTGTCACGTGGTCTGAATCGGTGACCAGCAATATGGTTTCAGAAATCAACCGCTCCGTATCAACTGCAACAACTCTGGTGTTCCTCGGTTTCGCATTTGCACCACAAAACATGGACCTCCTGACTATAAAAAGCGCTGTCAACAAAGATAGGCAAGATGTTGAGACGTTTGCTACTGCCTACGGATACAGAGATGTGATCGACAGTCGTCTCAAGAAAAAGATCATCGATCTCTATTCGGACAAGATGACCTTGCCCCGTTGAAATAATCCATTTTGAAGTAAGCTCTGGCCCATTGAGAG